>NZ_JACZCS010000054.1 GCF_014904745.1 Oricola nitratireducens | reverse complement strand
AGATCGAAATCTCCATAGCCTTCGCCTGTGGCCCGCGGGTTCCTGCATGAGAGGCTTTCGTACGCCTGACGGCACCCGAAAACCTTCACCAAGTCGGTCATTCAGGCCTGCTGTTGATTATCCCGGAAGCTGACATTCGCGTAATCAGACAGGATGTGTCACTTAGGGTGGGAAGCGGAATGGCGGGTTGCAGGCGGTTATCCCCTTCGCCTCGACGCTTGATCGACGCCTCGTTGCAAGGTTCATCGTTGCTACCTCAGCACCGCAGTGGTAGGTCTTGTGCGGCTCCTTCAAGAGAATGCCGCTTGCTATCCTGTGGCGCAGACATCCTGCGCCGCAGACGTCGGGATACGTCCTACTTTTGTCGACCTGACCATGAACTTGCTTCGCTTCATTCGAATTCGGAGTACACACATTGCGCCATTTGTTTCGCGGATTCATTGTTCTGATCGCCCTCGGGGCCGTTGGCCTGATCGTCGCGATCGTGGCGATTGCACAGTCCTTTCCACCGATGCTGCCGGAGACGGATGTCTTCGGCTTTTCCAGCGAGCGGGACCAGGGCACCACGGATCTACCGCCGTTGCAGCAGTTTCGCGCGCGTGATGGTGATGCGCTCGCCTACAGGTTTTACGATGCGGCGAGCGAACGGATCCTGATCTTCATTCACGGTTCCTCGTACCATGGCGGCGGATATGACGCGCTGGCAAAGTATGTCAGCGAGACGGGAGCCGCCAAAGTCGTCTTGCCGAACATGCGGGGCCACTATTTCTCTGGGCGTCGCCGTGGCGACGTGGAGTATATCGGCCAGTACGAGGACGACATCGTCGACCTCATCCGGGAACTTCGCAAGCAGGGCCACAAGGGACCCATCATCCTGGGCGGCCATTCGAGCGGCGGCGGCCTTGTGTTGCGTTTCGCAGGCGGCAAGGGTCCGCAGCAGGAGGCGATCGCGGGCTACCTCGCCATGGCTCCGATCATTCCGCGCACCGCCGCCGTGCGTGGCGGCAATGCGGGCGGCTGGAACGTCATCCATCTGCACCGCATTCTGGGATTAGTGGCGCTGAACATGATCGGCGTGCACGGCTTCGATGGACTGCCGATCATCGCCTTTAACAAGCCCGCCGGCGCATGGAACGGGACCGAGACGCTTGCCTATTCCTGGCGCCTCAATTCCTCCTATCATCCCCGCAACGACTATGAGTCAGACGTGAAGGCCATGCCCTCGAACAGCCTCGTACTCGTCGGCGACAAGGATGAGGCTGTCGACGGCGCAGCGCTCCTCGATCTGTTGAAGGCCAGCGGCTACCGTGGACGCGCAGAAGTCCTGGCGCAGACGACACATTTCGGGATCTTCCACGATGCCGAAGCACTGAAGAGAATGACCGACGTCATCGCGACTGTTCCGGTGCCTTGAAACGAATGGCTCTCAAAAAGCCGCAGCGCGCGGGAGTGGTTCAAGATCGCCCGGCAATGGTACCGAACAGGTTCGGTCCCCAATGTGATTTCAGCTCATCACTTAGCGGCGATCCAAGTCCGCCGGCCGGCTTCGTGCCCCACTATGCCGACAAGCAATTGCTGATCAGACGGCAGGTTGCGGGTGCTCCGCAACCCAGCCTCAACGTCTGACTAGGGGTCGGAAACGGTCATGACGGTCGGCCACACCCCATCGCAGCTATTTTATCCTCGGCGGCTATTATTGGACAGTCCTCTCCCGGCCCCATTTCGGTCAATCATCAGAGATGTAGGGGCGTTCCCTGCTCGCGGGGACTCTTCATTGGTTTTGAACCGACTCCACCCCGTCCTTGAATTCCCGCCCCACCATCCCTATCTAGAGAATAACCGGCTGCCGCCGCGTGAAGCTCCTTCCAGATGTGTCGCGAGGTTTCGGGCGAGGCCGGTTCAGACCTGATCGACGGTTTGGCGACCACGGATGTACTGGCGCCATGCAAGTCTCGGGGAACGAGGGAAGCGGGCAACAGCCCGCTTTTTTTGTTTGTAGCGACATCGAAAAGTACCCCCACCCTGTATCCCTCCCCACAAGGGGGAGGGAGGTCGCGAGCATGAAGCCTTGCCTGGCACAACGGTGCAGGGGAAAGCGGCGGTGCCTGTGCCTTCCCTCCCCCTTGTGGGGAGGGATACAGGGTGGGGGTCGTCGCGAAGCGACCATCAAAAACAGTCAGCAAATCCGGGGCGGATGGCGGCCGTCTATCTCCCCCCTTGCGGGGGGTGAGACGCGGCCGGCGCGGCCGGCCAATCGACAACGATTTGTCGATTGGAGCGACGAACGCCCGGAGCGCAAGCGAAGGGCGATGTTTCCCGGGCTTGGCGCAGCCAAGTCCTTGGCTTTTGCCAGAGAGGGGCTCGCGGTGGTGGATATCTCGCCGGGTTCTCAGGCCTCGGCGCTTTTGCCCCTCTCTTGCGATTTCTGGCACTTGGCCTACGGCCAAGACGCCGAAATCGCTTTCTCTCCCGCAAGGGGGGAGATAGGCCCGCGCCGACTTATCCACCTTACCGATACCTCCCGTACCCTTGTCCGAATGACGAACGCGCAAGGACACACGATCAACTGGGACAGGGCGATTGCCCGCAACCGCGAGGCGCTTTTGCGCATTCTCGCGGCACTGTTCGCCATGGCCGGGCTGGGCGAGGGCGGTGCGGTGGCCACCCTGCCGCGGCATCTGCGCAACCATGTCCTGCGCATTCTCCGTGCGGCCGAGTCCGCCGTCCGGCGTCTGATCGTGATCGCCGCGCGCGATCTTGTTGTTGTGGTGGCGCGCCGCAAACAAGCCACAACAACAACCACAAGCAAGCCCACACCCTCCGTCATCCTCGGGCTTGACCCGAGGACCCATTCCGGAGAGTCCGCGAAGCCCTCGATAGGTAAGAATGCGGCTAGTCCTTCGAATGGCGCTGCCGAGATTCGGCTTCACGGAGTGGGTCCTCGGGTCAAGCCCGAGGATGACGCCCTGTGTTCAACCTCGCGGCTAATCGCAAACA
>NZ_JACZCS010000053.1 GCF_014904745.1 Oricola nitratireducens | reverse complement strand
CCGCGCCGGCCTTGCCCCTGCTCGATCCGCGCAAGCGCTTCGATGTCCGCCCGAAGAGACGCCGCGCGAAATCCTTCCCGCGCATCTGCGTCATCGGCATTTCCGAACCGCGCCCGATCCCCGAAATCCGGAACCCCACGCCCGACGACGCGATCGACGCGGCTCGGCTGCGCCGCCGGCTCGCCGGGCTGAAACGCGCGCTCGACGATCTCGACGGCCACGCCAAACGCCTCGCCCGCTGGCGGGCAAGGCGCGACCTCGGTCTCAACCGAAGCAAATATTTCTCGCCAATGCGGCCCGGCTGGCCGCCCGGCCGCCGCAAGCGGGCGTTTCACGAAGTCGACGACGTGCTCGCCGAGTGCCATGCGCTGGCGCTTGATCTCGAGCGGCGCGACACGTCGTGAGGGGCGGGGGCAGGGTCTGTCCGGGACATCCGGCTTCGGAACGGAAGCGCGGAGATAATGACGCACGCGCACCCGAAAATCGGCCCGTCGATGCGGCAAATTTGCGCAATTGCGGCGCTTGCCTCCTTTTTGCCCCATTCGCCCGTGAGAGGTCGTCTCTCCGGCCTTAACGGACCGTTAGGGTTAATCAAAAGCTAACAAACGCGGAATGGAGGGGTAGTGCGGCTTTCCGGCGGGGACGATAGCCAGCGCGCATTCGCACGGGGACTTCGCATCGCGGTACTGCCGCTGATCGCGATGTTCGCCAACCTGTCGCTGCCGACCCAGGCGGCGCTGCCCGAGTTCAATATAGACGATTGGACCGCGCCCATTTCCCGCGACGCAGACCTCCAGGTCAACCAGGACAACAAGAGCGGCCGCTGGTGGGCGGTCAGCCGCGCGCAGGGGCCTGACGCGGATCTGGCGATCCGGCGCGGCTTCGAAACGGTCGCGCCCGCAAGGCTTGCCGGCCATTTGCCGATGGAGGCCGGCCCGGTGGCCGACGCGGCGGCCGATGCCCTGGCGATCGCCTATACGCCGTTCGAAGCGAAGAAACTGGTCTGGTCGCCGCTTGCCTTCTATGCCGAGCCGCCGGTGCGCAAGGGCGATCCCGCATGGATGCGCAAGCCACTTTCCGCCGGCACGTTCTCCGCCAAGCAGCAGACCTGCCTCGCCACCGCGCTCTATTTCGAGGCGAGGGGTGAATCGGCCAAGGGCCAGGCCGCGGTCGCGCAGGTGATCCTGAACCGGGTGCGCAATCCCGCCTATCCCGACACGGTCTGCGGCGTGGTCTACCAGAATGCCGGTCAGCGCAATCGCTGCCAGTTCTCCTTCGCCTGCGACGGCGCCCCCGACACGATTGCCCGCCTGCGGCCCTGGGAACGGGCCAAGAAAATCGCCGCCGAGGTGACCAACGGCCAGATGTCGGTTCCCGAGGTCGGCTCGGCGACGCATTATTTCGCCAGCTACGTGCAGCCGCGCTGGGCCAATTCCATGGTCAAGATGGCCAGCATCGGCACGCATGAATTCTTCCGCACCCATGGCGGCGGCTGGAAATAGCGGCCGCGGTCAGGCCGCGGCGCGCGGGTAGCCCATCCGCTCGACGAGGGAGTCGATGACGCCGATCCCGTCGCCGGCGATCTCCTGCCACAGCGACATGTGCGACGGGCCGGAAATCGCGATCTCGGATTCCGTCATGCCCCTGCCGCTGGTCGTCACCGTGCGCCCCATCTTCTCGACGATGTGCTGCATCTTCCGGTTTTGGGGCAGGCAGGCGAGATAGGCCGTCTCCGCCCCCCGGTTGCGCGCCAGCACAAGCGCGCGGCGCATCAGTTCGGTGCCGATGCCGGCGCCCTGGAAATCGTGCTCGACCGTCAGCGCCAGCTCGCACCGCCCCGTCATCGGGGTGTCGAACCACAGTTCCGCCGCGCCGCGCAGCGTGCCGTCGACGAAACAGCCGGTGACGACGGCGTGCGGCCAGCCGATCCGGGAGACGTGCGTGCGCACGTAATCGTCGTTGACACCAGCCATGAACCGCATCACGCGGTCGTCGCCGCCGACGCGAAGCAGATGCTCCTCGAGGAGAGGCCTTTCGCGGTCCGTCAGTTTTCGAAAGCTTCGCATGTGAATCTCCGGTTGTTCCTCCCGGAATTCGGACATCTGTCGCGACTCGTCGCGAACGCTGTCATTCGCATCATATAGGTTGCTGCACCGCGGGCAGAGGTGCCGTGTTTGCATGGGTGCCATGCGGCCGGCGCGGGCTGCGAACTGCTGCGGAACAGGTCGGTCTTCGCTTCCACCCCGCCCGCCGGGGACAGCATGACCGCTGCGTGATATCCTGCGCGCCGCCAGGGAGAGGCGAGGATCGGTCCCATGCGGTATTTCGATGACCAACGGTAACGCTGTCGGGGAAACTGCCTATCGCTGGGTGATCGTGGCCGCGGCGGCGGCGATGCTGGCGATTTCCATGGGCCTGCTCGTCAACGGCCTGTCAGTGTTCTTCATTCCGCTGGAGCAGGAATTCGGCTGGACCCGCGGGTCGATCGCGCTGATCAACACGTTCGGGCTCGTCGGCCTTGCCGCCGGGGGCATCGCGATGGGCGGCCTCGCCGACAGAACGAATATCCGTTACGTCTGCCTGTTCGGCGCGGTTGTCGTCGGCGTCTGCGTGCTCGCCGCGTCGCGGGCCAACGCGCTGTGGCAGCTCTATGTTCTTTTCTTTCTTGCCGGCGCCTTTGGCGGCGGCTCGCTTTTCGCGCCGCTGATCGCGCTGGTCGGCAACTGGTTCCGGGCGGGCGCCGGGCTCGCGATCGGCATCGCATCCGCCGGCCAGGCGGTCGGGCAGGGCGGCGTGCCGTTTGGTTCTGCCTATCTGATCAACGCATTCGGCTGGCGCGGCGCGATGCTGGGGCTCGGCGCAATCTCGCTGGCGACGCTGGTGCCGCTCGCGCTGTTGACCCGCGAACCGCCGGTCCGTGCCGCCACCGGCGCGGCCGCTTCGTCCGATGCGGGCGACGACGGTGCGCCGCTGCCGACTCCGGTGATCGTCGCCTGGCTTTCGGCCGCGGTCCTCGGCTGCTGCACCTGCATGTCCGTGCCGTTGATGCATCTGGTGCCGCTCATCGAGGGGCGCGGCATCTCCGCCCCGGAAGCGGGCAGCGTCCTGTTCGTGATGCTGCTGGTCGCGATTCTCGGCCGCGTCGCCTTCGGCCGCTTCGCCGACATGGTGGGCGCGATCCCCGCCTACATGACGGCGTCGCTGTGGCAGACGCTCCTGGTGTTCGGCTTCACGCAGATCAACGATCTTTCCTCGTTCTACATCTTCGCGCCGATATACGGCTTCGGCTATGCCGGGGTGATGACAGGAGTGCTGATCACGATACGGTCACTGACGCCGGCCTCGCGGCGCGGCATCTCGACGGGGATCATCCTCGCCTTCGCCTGGCTGGGGCATGGCCTCGGCGGTTACCAGGGCGGCCTGTTTTTCGACATTACCGGCGGCTACACGGTGAGCTTCGCCAATGCGGCGCTGGCCGGGGTAATCAACCTCGTATTGGCGGGCACGCTCTTCGTTACGGTGCGGCGGCGCACGCCGGTTGCCGCCTGGCATTGACGCTCCCAGCCGGAATCGGACATCAGGAGACCGTTTCATTTTCCAGGGAGACATCGCGATGTTCATCGTCTCGCTCACCTACCGCGTGCCGCTCGAGCGCATCGACGCGGCGATCGGGGAACATGTCGCCTTTCTCAACCGGCACTACGATGCCGGCCACTTTCTCGCCTCGGGGCGCAAGGTTCCGCGCACCGGCGGCGTCATCCTCGCCGACGGCCTCGACCGGGATGCGCTCGACCGGGTGCTGGCGGAAGACCCGTTCCACCGCGAAGGTCTCGCCGACTACGAGGTAATCGAATTCAGTCCGACCATGGCGCGCGACGACATCGCCAAGGCGTTCGGCATGGCGGGATAGCCGTCCTCCCGGATAAGAGCAATCGTTCGATATTGACGAAAATTCCGCCTCTTCCGTCAGGCTGTTTTTGAGGTTCGGCGGGCATCCTGTCCGAAACAGGAGACAGGTCTTGAACGCGATTGCATCCATTTTCGATGGATATGGCATGCGCCCCGGCGCCGGCGCGCAGTCGATTGCGGCAGCCGGCGAAACCGGGATCGAGGAGATGTTCCTCGCGCTCGAGGACGAGGCCCTTCGCACCAAAGTCGCCCTGCGCGTGCAGACGGAAGGCGCGGGCCGGCAACCGCTGTCGCGCGTCGACGTCACCGATCTCGCGCTGATGATCGTCACCGGCGGCGCGATGTCGCGTGCGTTCGCCGCGGCCGCCGCCGGCCAGCCGCCGGTCTCGACGCTGCCCGGCGGCTATGGCCAGGCCTGGTGAGCGGCAGGCCGGACCCGGCGCGTCTCATTCTCCCAAGGCAATTCCCTCGCGGCGCGGATCGGCGCCGCCTTCGAGCCCGTCCGGCGTGATCGCGATGGCCTGCAATCCGGAGTTCAGGCCGGTAACCGAAACCTTGTAGCCCATCTGTTCGAGATCGGGCTGCATGGCGGCCGCGTCGGTCCCTTCCTCCAGGTCGTAGGTGCCGAAGCGGTTGACGCGGTGCGGCATGGAGACCGCCTGCTGGACGTCCATGCCCCAGGCGAGATGGGCGATGATCGCCTGCGCGACGTAACCGATGATGCGGCTGCCGCCGGGCGAGCCGATGGCGAGAACCGGCTTGCCGTCGCGCAGCACGATCGTCGGTGACATCGAGGAGCGCGGCCTCTTGCCCGGCTCGACGCGGTTGGCGATCGGACGGCCGTTGTTCTGGGTCGCAAAGGAGAAGTCGGTCAGTTCGTTGTTCAGCAGGAAGCCGTTCGTCATCAGGCGCGAGCCGAAACCGTTCTCGATCGTGGTCGTCATCGACAGGACGTTGCCGTCGGCGTCGACGATGGAGATGTGGCTCGTCGAGGGGAGTTCGATCGAGATGTCGTCGCCGAGCAGCATCGCATGGTCGAAGGCGGGTTCGCCGGGCGAGACATCCTTCAGCGCCTTGCCCGGGTCCGTCCTGTCGCCCTCGATCAGGCCGGCGCGCTCCTCGAGATAGGCCGGATCGACGAGGCCTTTAACCGGGACGGGCACGAAGTCGCTGTCGGCCATGTAACGGCCACGGTCGGCGAAGGCGAGGCGCGAGGCGTCGCCGATCAGGCGCCAGGACTCGGGGTCGTCCGGTCCGAGCGTGCCGAGCGCGAAGTTGCCGACGATGCCGAGGATCTGGCCGACGGTGAGCGCGCCGGAGGAGGGCGGTCCCATGCCGCAGACCTGCGTGCCGAGATAGGGCGCGCAGACGGGCTCGCGTTCCCTGACCGAGTAGGTCGCGAAATCCTTCATCGACAAGACGCCGGGATTACCCGGCGCGTTGCGCACGGTGTCGACGATGTCGCGGGCGATCGATCCCGAATAGAAGACGTCGGCGCCGCCTTCGGAGAATGTGCGCAGTGTGTCGGCATAGGCCGGGTTCTGCAGGCGGATGCCGGCCTCGAGCGGCTGGCCGCCGGGCATGAAATAATTCGCCGTGGTCTTGAAGCGGGCCAGCCTCTCGGTGTCGGCGGCGATCAGGCCGGCGAGACGCGGCGAGATCGGAAATCCCTGGTCGGCGAGCGTAATGGCGTCGCCGAACAGGCTGGCCCAGTCCTTCCTGCCCCAGCGCTTCCAGGCTTCCTCCATCAGCATCGGCGTGCCCGGCGTACCGACGGACCGGCCACCGACGACAGCGTCGAAAAATTTCAGCGGCTCGCCGTTCTCGTCCTGGAAGAGCGTCGGGGTCGCCTCCAGCGGTGCGGTCTCGCGTCCGTCGAGCGTCGTCACCTTGCCCGTCGCGGCGTCGTACCAGACCAGGAAGGCGCCGCCGCCGAAGCCGGACGACTGCGGTTCGACCAGGCCGAGGACCGACTGGACCGCGACCATGGCGTCGGCGGCGCTGCCACCGGCGCGCAGCACTTTCGCGCCCGCTTCGACGGCCAGCGGATTGGCTGCGGCTACCATCCATTTCTTCGCCTTGACGGGTTTGCCGGCAAGCTTGGCATCCTGCGCATTGCGAATCGCGTCGGAGGTGACGAGCACCGTTCCCGCCGTGCCGGATTCGGGCGCGACCGTGTCGGAGGCTTCCTGCGCGACGGCGGCGATCGCCAGCGCCCCGAGGCCGAGAGCGGCGAGCAGATAGGTTCGGCGGGACATGGGCGGTTCCTTGCTTCCGGTGTCGCCATTAGATGGACCGGAATGTTACGCGGGCAAGAACCCGCGGCGCAAGTTCGCGTCCGGCTGGTGATTGACCGGCGAGGGGGATCATGCAATTAAATGAACAAGCGTTTAATTAAGGAGGTACGGCTTGGCGCGAACGGCAGGCTCCGATGGCGAAGCGACCGCGCGGGCGATCCGCGAGGCCAGTCTCGCGCTGTTCGCCCGCTACGGCTACGAGGCGGTGTCGATGCGCCAGATCGCCGACCGCGTCGGCGTGCAGGCCGGCGCGCTCTACAAGTATCACGCCAACAAGCAGCAATTGCTGGTCGACATCATGCGCGACCACATGGAGCAGTTGCTGGAGGCCTGGGACGCCGAACGGCAGCCGGGCGAGGAGAGCGTCGCGGCGCTCGACCGCTTCGCCCGGTTCCATATCGGCTACCACATCAAGAGGCCGGACGCGGTGTTCATTTCCTACATGGAGCTGCGGTCGCTCGAAGGGGAAGGCTTTCGCGATATCAGCCGCTTGCGCGGAAAATATGAAGCGATCCTGCGCGATATTCTGCGGCGCGGGATGGAGAACGGCGTATTCGCCATCGCCGACCCGCATGTCGCGGCGATGGCGATTCTTGCCATGATCACCGGCGTCAACACATGGTACCGTTCCGGCGGGCGGCTGTCGCAGGCGAAGATCGAGGATATCTACGTATCAATGGTTCTGGGCAGCGTCGGCTGCCGGAGGGAGCGAGTGGAACATGTTTGACAAGACGATGACTTTCGGGCTCGGCGAGGAGATCGAGGCGCTGCGCGACACGGTGCGGCGTTTCGCGCAGGACGAGATCGCGCCGCGCGCCGCGGAGATCGACGCGACGAATGACTTCCCGATGGATCTCTGGGAAAAGATGGGCGCGCTCGGCCTGCACGGAATTACGGTGCCGGAGGCCGACGGCGGCGCGGCGATGGGCTATCTCGCCCATACGGTCGCGGTGGAGGAGATCAGCCGGGCGTCGGCCTCGGTCGGGCTGTCCTACGGCGCCCATTCCAATCTCTGCGTCAACCAGATCAACCGCTGGGCGACGCCGGAGCAGAAGGCGAAATACCTGCCGAAACTGCTGTCGGGCGAGCATGTCGGCTCGCTTGCGATGAGCGAGCCGGGCGCCGGCTCCGACGTCGTGTCGATGAAGCTCAGGGCCGAGAAGCGCAACGACCGCTACGTCCTCAACGGCAACAAGATGTGGATCACCAACGGGCCGGATGCCTCGACGCTGATTGTCTACGCCAAGACCGACCCGGACGCGGGGCCGCGCGGCATCACGGCCTTCCTGGTCGAGAAGGGGATGAAGGGATTTTCCACGGCGCAGAAGCTCGACAAGCTCGGCATGCGCGGCTCCAACACCTGCGAACTGGTGTTCGAGGATTGCGAGGTGCCGTTCGAGAACGTGCTTGGCGACGAGGGCAAGGGCGTAAACGTGCTGATGTCCGGCCTCGACTACGAGCGCGTCGTGCTGGCCGGCGGCCCGGTCGGCATCATGGCGGCGGCGCTCGACGTGGTCATGCCCTATGTGCATGAGCGCCAGCAGTTCGGCCAGCCGATCGGCACGTTCCAGCTGATGCAGGGCAAGCTCGCCGACATGTACACCACGATGAATGCCTGCCGGGCCTATGTCTATGCCGTGGCGGCGGCCTGCGACCGTGGTGAGACGACGAGGCAGGATGCGGCGGGCTGCATCCTCTACGCGGCGGAAAAGGCGACCCAGGTCGCGCTCGATTCGATCCAGTGCCTCGGCGGCAACGGCTACACCAGCGAATACCCGACCGGTCGGCTGCTGCGCGACGCCAAGCTCTACGAGATCGGCGCGGGCACCAGCGAGATCCGCCGCATGCTGATCGGGCGGGAATTGTTTGCGGAGACGAAGTAACCTGCAATTCGATCGGCGAAAGGGAGGTGCGACATGCCGGGAACCGACTTCAAGGGCCTCAAGGCCCTGTTCATCAACTGCACGCTAAAGACGAGCGCGCAGGGCATCTCGCATACCGAAACGCTGATGCAGGATTCCATGGCGATCATGGAAGCCAACGGCGTCGAGGTGTCCTATCTGCGTGCCGCCGACTACCGGATCGCCTTCGGCGTCTATCCCGACATGCGCGATTACGGCGCCGAAACCGACGAGTGGCCGGACATTTTCTGGCCGCAAGTGAAGGCCGCGAACATTCTCGTCATCGGGACGCCGCTCTGGCTGGGCGAGGAATCATCGATCTGCCGCGTCATCATCGAGCGGCTTTATGCCCATTCGGGGCAACGCAACGACAAGGGGCAGTACATTTTCTACGGCAGGACCGGCGGCTGCATCGTCACCGGCAACGAGGACGGCGTCAAGCATGCGGCCATGACCTGCCAGTACGCGATGGCGCATGTCGGCTACACGGTCCCGCCGCAGGCCGATTGTGGCTGGATCGGAGAGGCCGGGCCGGGGCCGTCCTACGGCGACGAACTGGACGACGGCAGCCGTGCCGGCTTCGATAATGATTTCACCAAGCGAAACCTGACCTTCATGACATGGAACCTGATGCATATCGCGAAGATGCTCGCCGATGCCGGCGGCATCCCGGCGCAGGGCAATTCGGTTCCCGAATGGAACGAGGGCCGGCGTTTCGATCATCCCAATCCGGAGTACCGATGACAGTCCTTTCCTCAGCCATCTCCCATTCCTCCTCCGATTTCGCGGCCAACCGCGAAGCGATGGAGGCGCAATGCGCGGTCGTCGCCGTCGAGGCGGAACGCGTCATGCAGGGCGGATCGCAGTCTTCGCGCGAGCGGCATGTTTCCCGCGGCAAGCTCTTGCCGCGCGACCGCATCGCCGGGCTGATCGATCCCGGTTCGCCGTTTCTCGAGATCGGGCTTTTCGCGGCGCGCGGCGTTTATGGCGACGACATCCCTGCGGCGGGCGCGATTGCCGGGATCGGCCGGGTCGAGGGGCGCGATTGCATGATCCTGTGCAATGACGCGACGGTGAAGGGCGGAACCTATTATCCGCTGACGGTCAAGAAGCATCTGCGCGCCCAGGAGATCGCCGAGGAGAACCGGCTGCCCTGCATCTACCTGGTCGACTCGGGCGGGGCGAACCTGCCGAACCAGGACGAGGTCTTCCCGGACCGCGACCATTTCGGACGCATCTTCTTCAACCAGGCGAACATGAGCGCCAAGGGGATCGCGCAGATCGCCGTGGTGATGGGGTCGTGTACGGCGGGCGGCGCCTATGTCCCGGCGATGAGCGACCAGACCATCATCGTCAAGGAACAGGGCACGATCTTTCTCGCCGGGCCGCCGCTGGTGAAGGAGGCGACGGGCGAGGTGGTCGACGCCGAGACGCTGGGCGGCGGCGACACCCATACGAGACTGTCCGGCGTCGCCGACTATCTCGCCGACAATGACGACCACGCGCTGGCGCTGGCGCGCGAGATCGTGCGCAATCTCGGGCCCGCGCCCGCGCCTAACATCGCGCTTGCCGAACCGCACGCGCCGCTTTTTTCCGCCGACGACATCATGGGCATCGTGCCGGCCGACACGAAGACGCCCTATGACGTGCGCGAGATCATTGCGCGGCTCGTCGACGGCTCCGACTTTGCCGAATTCAAGCCGCGCTACGGCACGACGCTGGTGACCGGCTTCGCCCATATCGACGGCGTGCCGGTCGGCATCCTCGCCAACAATGGCGTGCTGTTTTCGGAAAGTTCGCTCAAGGGCGCGCATTTCATCGAACTGTGCTGCCAGAGGAAGATCCCGCTTCTCTTCCTGCAGAACATCACCGGCTTCATGGTCGGCTCGAAATACGAGGCCGGCGGCATTGCGCGCGACGGCGCCAAGCTGGTGACGGCGGTCTCGACGGCGGCGGTCCCGAAGGTGACGGTTATCATCGGCGGCTCCTACGGGGCGGGGAACTACGGCATGTGCGGGCGCGCCTATAGCCCACGCTTCCTGTGGATGTGGCCGAATGCGCGCATCGCCGTGATGGGCGGGCCGCAGGCGGCGGGCGTGCTCGCAAACGTCAAACGCGCGGGCATCGAGGCGAAGGGCGGCACGTGGTCGGCAGAGGAGGAAATGGAGTTCAAGCGGCCGACGCTGGAAATGTTCGAGCGCCAGTCGCACCCGCTCTATGCTTCGGCGCGGCTCTGGGACGACGGCATCATCGACCCGCGCAAGACCCGCGACGTGGTCGCGCTCAGCCTGAAGGCCGCGCTCAACGCGCCGGTCGATGAAACGAAGTTCGGCGTCTTCAGGATGTAAGGGCCGGCGAGGAGGAAGACCGATGATCGAAACGCGATTGACACGCGCCTTCGGGCTCGACCATCCGATCGTTTCGGCGCCGATGGCGATCGCCGGGGGCGGCGCGCTCGCCGCGGCGGTTACGGGCGCCGGCGGCCTCGGCCTGATCGGCGGCGGTTATGGCGATCCGGAATGGCTGGAAAAACAGTTCCGCGCGGCTGGCAACGCGGCTGTGGGCTGCGGCTTCATTACCTGGAAACTGGCCGAGAAGCCGGAACTCCTGACCGAAACGCTGGCGCGCAAGCCGAAGGCGCTGTTCCTGTCCTTTGGCGATCCGGTGCCTTTTGCCGACGAAATCCGCGCGGCGGGCGTGCCGCTGATCTGCCAGGTGCAGACGCTCGATCACGCCCGGCGCGCGCTGGAGGCAGGCGCCACGGCGATCGTCGCGCAAGGCGGCGAAGCGGGCGGCCATGGCGCGACGCGGGCGACGATGACGCTGGTTCCCGAGGTGGCCGATCTGCTGGCCGCGCAGGCGCCGGACGTGTTGCTGCTGGCGGCGGGCGGCATCGCCGACGGCCGGGGTCTCGCGGCAGCGCTGATGCTCGGCGCGGACGGGGTTCTCGTCGGAACGCGGCTCTGGGCCAGCCGGGAGGCGCTGGTTGCCGACGGTTTCCAGTCGGCCGCCGTTCGGGCCGATGGCGACGCGACGCTGCGTTCCTCGCTTCCGGACATCGCCCGGAAACTCGACTGGCCCGCGCCCTTCACCATCCGGACGCTGCGCAACGCCTTCACCGACCGGTGGCAGGACGACCCCGAAGGGCTGCGCCAGGCCGATGGCGGCGGTTACGCCGAAGCGATCGCGGCGGGTGACGCCGAGGGCGCGCCGGCCATCGTCGGCGAGGCCGCAGGACTGATCCGCGATATCGCGCCGGCGGGCGAGATCGTGACGCGCATCGCCGCGGACGCGGAGGCGCTTCTGGGCGGGGGATGGCGGCGATGATGCGGGTCTGGCAGGGCGACATCACGACGCTCGACGTCGACGCCATCGTCAACGCGGCAAATTCCTCGCTTCTCGGCGGCGGCGGGGTGGATGGCGCGATCCACCGCGCGGCGGGGCCGGAGCTTCTGGCCGAATGCCGCACACTCGGCGGCTGCGAGACCGGGCAGGCGAAGATCACCAAGGGCTATCGCTTGCCGGCGCGCTTTGTCATCCACACGGTCGGCCCGGTCTGGCATGGCGGTAGCCGCGGCGAGGCGGATCTGCTCGCATCGTGCTATCGCAATTCGATTCAACTTGCCGCCGCAAATGATTGTTCGACAATCGCTTTCCCGGCGATCTCGACCGGTATTTACGGCTATCCGGCCGACGAAGCGGCGCGGATTGCCGTCGTGACCGTGGCGGACACGCTTGCCTCCCATCCCGAAATCGAGATCGTGACGTTCTGCTGCTTCAGCCGGGACTCGGCCGAACTTCACCGGTCGGCCATGGCGGTGCTCTGACATGCCGTCTTGTCACGTGAGGTATTCGCCATGAGACGATTTCTGTCGCCGAAGGGCGCCCGGCGTTTCTACGACCTCGTGGGTTCGCTGGAGGACAGCCAGGCCTTCTACGAGGATCCCGCCCTGAAACGGCTGATCCGCGAGGGACGGTTCGATTCGGCCGCCTCGGTGTTCGAATTCGGCTGCGGTACCGGCCGGCTCGCGGGACGCCTGCTCAGGGACGAGTTGCCGGACGATGCCCGTTATACCGCCTGCGACATCAGCCCGAAAATGGTCGCGCTGGCGGGCAAGCGTCTGCAACGGTTCGGACCGCGTGCGCGCGTGTTCGAGCATACCGGCGCGCTGCGTTCCCTGTTCGGCGAGATGAAGTTCAACCGGATCGTCACGAGTTACGTGCTCGATCTTTTGCCGGAGGATCAAATCGAAATCTTCCTTGAGGCATCGCGGGACGCGCTGGCGCCCGGCGGATTTCTGTGCGCCGCCAGTATCGCGCCGGGGGCCGGATTCGCGGCGTCGACCGTGAGTTCGGTCTGGAGCGCCATCCATCGCATCTCGCCGGTGCTCACAGGCGGATGCAGGCCGGTCGACCTGCCGGCCATGTTCGCGCCGGAACAGTGGTCGATCGCGCATTCGGGCACGGTTGCGGCATGGGGGGTGACGTCATGTGTCGTCGTCGCATCGCCGCGATGACCGCGGTCGTGCATGTGCCGGTCGCCGGCTTATCCGTTGCATCCGCAAGGGTGGCTTCCATCGTGCGCGAAAGGAACTAAGGATGACGGGCATGACGATTTCAATTTCCAAGCTTCTCATCGCCAACCGCGGGGAAATCGCCTGCCGGATCATCCGCACCGCCCGGCGCCTGGGCGTCAGGACTGTCGCCGTCTATTCGGACGCCGATGCCGGCGCCCTGCATGTCGGCATGGCCGACGAGGCCGTGCGGATCGGACCGCCGCCGGCCGCGGAAAGCTATCTGGACACCGATGCGATCATCGCGGCGGCGCGAAAGACCGGCGCGCAGGCGGTGCATCCGGGTTACGGGTTCCTGTCGGAAAATCCGGGTTTCGTCGAGGCGGTCGAAGCGGCCGGGATGATATTCGTCGGGCCGTCGGCGGCGTCAATACGCGCCATGGGGCTGAAGGACGCTGCCAAGCGGCTGATGGAGAAGGCCGGCGTGCCGGTCGTGCCCGGCTATCACGGCGAGGCGCAGGAGGTCGTGGTGCTCGCCGCCAAGGCAAACGAGATCGGCTATCCGGTGCTGATCAAGGCGCGCGCGGGCGGCGGCGGCAAGGGCATGCGCAAGGTCGACGACCCGAAAGAATTCAAGGATGCGCTGGCGGCGGCCAAGCGCGAGGCGAAATCCGCCTTCGGCGACGACCGGGTGCTGGTCGAGAAATTCGTCGTCTCGCCGCGCCATATCGAGGTGCAGGTCTTCGGCGACAATCACGGCAATGTCGTGCATCTGTTCGAGCGCGACTGCTCGCTGCAGCGCCGCCACCAGAAGGTGATCGAGGAGGCGCCGGCGCCGGGGATGACGGACGAAGTGCGCGCGGCGATGACCGATGCCGCGGTCAAGGCGGCACAAGCGATCGACTATTCCGGCGCGGGCACCATCGAGTTCATCGCCGACGGGTCGGGGCCGCTCCGGCCGGACGGGTTCTGGTTCATGGAAATGAACACGCGGCTGCAGGTCGAGCATCCGGTGACCGAGGCGATCACCGGCCAGGATCTCGTCGAATGGCAGTTGCGGGTGGCGGCCGGCGAAAAACTGCCGCTGGCGCAGGCTGACCTGTCGATATCCGGCCATGCCTTCGAGGCGCGGCTATACGCGGAAGACCCGGCCAACGGTTTCCTGCCGGCGACCGGGACACTGCATCATCTCGCCTTCAGCAACGAGGCCCGCAACGACACGGGCGTGCGGTCGGGTGACGCGATCACGCCGTTCTACGACCCGATGATCGCCAAGATCATCACCCGTGGCGCAACGCGCGAAGAGGCGCTCGCGAAGCTCGCCGCGGCGCTCAAATCCACCCATGTCGCGGGAACCGTCACCAACGCCGCGTTCCTTGCCGCGCTGGCTTCGCATGAGGGCTTCGCCCGGGGCGAAGTGGACACGGGCGTGATCGGCCGCGATCTCGATGCGCTGATCGCGCCGGTCGCGCTCCCGGAAACGGTGATCGCGCTGGCGGCAGTCGTCGCGCTGGGCATCGATCCGGCGGCGCGGTTTTCCGGCTGGCGGCTGTGGGGCGAGGCGAGCCACAAGCTGCGCTTCATTCATGCCGGCGAGGCACTGGAACGGCGGCTGGTCCTGCATGGCGACGGCGCATTCTCTCTCGAAGGCGGCGCGGAGAGCGTGTTTGCGCGCGACCTGACGCGCGACGGGACCAGGGTGACCGCGCGTACCGGTGAGACCGGCGCGCGGGTGGAGGCCGACATCGTTACCTATCCGGGCATCGAGGGAACGGCCGTTTCGGTGCTGTGCGATGGCGCGGCGCATGTCCTACTCGCGCCCGACCCGCTGGCGGTCGCGGCGCATCACGGCGATCACGGCGATGCGATCCTGGCGCCGATGACCGGCATCGTGCGCACGGTCGCGGTCCGGGCGGGCGTCGCCGTCGACAAGGGCGACAAGCTGATCGTCATGGAAGCGATGAAGATGGAAACGAGCCTCACCGCGCCGCGCGCCGGGCTGGTGGCGGAAGTCTTCTGCGCCGAGGGCGAGACGGTCGAGGGCGGCGCGGTGCTGGTGCTATTCGAGGAGACCGGGCCGTGACGCATGTGCGCATCTACGAGGTCGGGCCGCGCGACGGGCTGCAGAACGAAAAGGCGATCATCCCGACCGAAAAGAAGATCGCGCTGATCGACCTGTTGTCGCTGACGGGGTTCGAGACAATCGAGGCGACCAGCTTCGTATCGCCGAAATGGGTGCCGCAGCTGGCCGACGCCGAGGAGGTGCTCGCCGGGATCAGGCGCGCGCCGGGCGTGACCTATGCGGCGCTGACGCCGAATCTGAAGGGCTTCGAGCGGGCGCTGGCGGCGGGCGCCGACGAGGTGGCGATCTTCGGCGCGGCGTCGGAAACCTTCAGCCGGAAGAACATCAACTGCTCGATCGCCGAGAGCCTGGAACGGTTCGGGCCGATCATGGACGCGGCATCGGCGGCGGGCATTCCGGTGCGCGGCTACATCTCCTGCGTCGCCGGTTGTCCCTATGAGGGCGACATCGCGCCGTCCGCCGTGCGCGACGTGGCCGAAAGGTTGCTGGCGATGGGCTGCTACGAGATCTCGCTGGGCGACACGATTGGGAAAGGCACGCCGGAGACGATCTCGGCGATGCTGAAGGCCGTGCTCGAAGCGGTTCCGGCGGACAGGCTCGCCGGGCATTATCACGACACCAACAACCGGGCGCTCGACAATGTGCGCGCCAGCCTCGGCTTCGGGCTGCGTGTCTTCGACAGCGCGGTCGGCGGGCTCGGCGGCTGTCCCTATGCGCCGGGCGCGAAAGGCAACGTGTCGACGACGGCGCTGGCACGGATGCTGGAGGCGGAGGGCTGGCGGACCGGGCTCGATTTCGAGCGGCTGGCGGCGGCAGAGGCCTATCTGGCGAACGAGATCGTCGCGGTTCCGGCGCGGGCAGGGGAGTAGGGCGATGAGCATGCAGACGATCAGGGTCGAGATCGACGCGCGCGGCATCACGACCGTGACGCTCGCGCGTGGCGACAAGCACAATGCGATGAACGCGCAGATGATCGCCGAACTGACCGGCGCGGCGCATGTGCTGGGCGAGGACAGTTCGGTGCGTGGAGTTGTGCTTGCCGCCGAAGGCAAGTCGTTCTGCGCCGGCGGCGATCTGGGCTGGATGCGCGAGCAGGCCGAAAAGGACCGCGCTGGCAAGATGGCCGAGGCGCGGGCGCTTGCCGCCATGCTCGGCGCATGGAACGCGCTGCCGAAACCGGTGATCGCGCGGGTGCAGGGCGCGGCCTATGGCGGTGGTCTCGGCCTGATGGCGGTCTCCGATATCGTCGTCGCCGCCGATACCGCGAAATTCGCACTGACCGAAACCCGGCTGGGGCTCATCCCGGCGACGATCGGGCCGTTCGTCGTGCGCCGCCTCGGCGAGGGCTTCGCGCGGCAGGTCTTCTTCAACGCCAAGCCGTTCGGCACCGATTTCGCGCTGCGCAGCGGGCTGGTCGCTCGGGTATGCGCGGCGGAAAGCCTCGACGAGGCGATCGCGGAGGAGTGCGCCGCGATCCTCGGCTGCGCGCCGGGCGCCGTCGCCGACGCCAAGGCGCTCGCCCGCGAACTCGGCGGACCCGATCCGCTGAATCAGGCCGAAATGACCGCGAACGCGCTCGCCGACCGCTGGGAAACCGACGAGGCGCTGGCGGGCATCGCCGCGTTCTTCGCCAAGGAAACGCCGCCGTGGCGTTCCGAATGATACAGGCTCCGTTTGCCGCTTAGCGAGCGCCGGCGTCGCCGTTCAGCGCCTGCATCGCTTCGGCGCCGATGCGGAACGATTGCAGCCGCGCCTGGTGATCGTGAATGTGGCCCGTCAGGATGACTTCGTCGGGCTGGTGGGCCGCGATGAAGCCGGCGAGCTGGCTCTTGACGCTTTCCGGCGATCCGACGGCGGTGATCTGCAGCGCCTCGTCGACCATGGGGCGCACCATCGGGTCGATCGCGGCGTCGATGTCTTCGACCGGACGCGGCAGCTTGCCGGGCTTACCGGTGCGAAGCCGCGCAAATCCGAGCTGCATCGATGTCCGGATGAAATGGCCTTCTTCGTCCGTCGGCGCGGCGAAGAGGTTGATCGCCAGCATGAAATGCGGCTTGTCGAGGAATACGGAGGGCCGGAAGGTCTGGCGGTAGATCTCGGACGCATCTTCGAGCGCCGCCGGCGCGAAATGCGACGCGAAGGCGTAGGGCAGGCCGAGATGGGCCGCGAGTTGCGCGCCGTAAAGGCTTGAACCGAGGATCCACACGGGCACCTTCGTGCCACTGCCGGGAATCGCCCGCACCTTTGCCTCGGGATCGGGATCGTCGAGATAGGTGATCAGTTCCACGACGTCTGAGGGAAAGCGGTCCGCGCCTTCCATCCCGCGGCGCAACGCTCTCGCGGTATTCATGTCGGTTCCGGGCGCGCGGCCAAGACCGAGATCGATGCGGCCGGGATAGAGCGTCGCGAGCGTGCCGAACTGCTCGGCGATGACGAGCGGGGCATGGTTCGGCAGCATGATGCCGCCCGCTCCGACGCGGATCGTCTTCGTTCCACCGGCCACGTGACCGATCAGCACCGATGTCGCGGCACTGGCGATGCCGGGGGAGTTGTGATGCTCGGCGAGCCAGTAGCGCTTGTAGCCCCAAGTCTCGGCGTTGCGGGCGAGGTCGAGCGTGTTGCGTACCGCATCGGATGCTTCGAATCCTTCGGGGATGGGGGACAGGTCGAGAAGCGAATAGGGGACCATGGCTTGCGGCGTCCTGTCTTTGTCATTTGCGGTGCCCTCGAATTATGGATGGCGCCGCGCGTAATCAAGCGTCCGGGACAAGTCATTCGCAATACCCGTCGCTGCAAGGCATCGGCGAATGACGCCGTCGCAATGGTTGGAAAACACGCCGGCAACCGCTATTCCATGTCCGGAACGAAGAGTCTGACCAGTCGCTTAGGGAGATCATTTGACAATGGAACTGAAGGACGAAGTGCGCATCGCCGCGCCACGTGACCGCGTCTATGCGGCGCTGAACGATCCCGAGATCCTCAAGGAATGCATCCCGGGCTGCGAGGAACTGATCAAGCATTCCGATACCGAACTGGAAGCCAAGGTTCTGCTGAAGATCGGGCCGGTGAAGGCGCGGTTCGGCGGCAAGGTGACGCTTGATCCGAGCCAGGCGCCGGAGCGCTTCTCGCTGAGCGGCGAGGGCAGCGGCGGCGCGGCCGGTTTCGCCAAGGGCGGTGCCGATGTGGAGCTGGTCGAGGACGGCGGCGAGACGATCCTGCGCTACGACGCCAAGGCCGATATCGGCGGCAAGCTGGCGCAGCTCGGCAGCCGTCTGGTCACGTCGACCTCGCGCAAGCTCGCCGGCATGTTCTTCACCAAATTCGCGGAAGTCGTTTCCGGCGAGGAGCCGAAAGGGGCCTGAGCCTCAATCGTTCTCGATCTTCAGTTCGACCCGGTCGGCGGCGAAACGCGATTCGGCGTACTGGATCGGTCTGCCGTCGGCGTCGGCGTTGCTGGCGCGGGTGACCAGCACGATGGCGCCGGCCGACAGGCGGAGCAGCTCGATGTCCTCGGCGGACGCGTGCCGCGCCTCGATGACCGTCGATTTTCGCACATAGTCTGCCACACCGCAGGCGGCAAGCGCCTTGGTGATCGAGGCGTGCTGCCCGAAGGCGGTGTCGATATCGGGGAACCGCGCCGCGTCGAACCATGAGGTAGCGCGCGATACCGGCACGCCGTCTGCCTCGCTGACGGTCTCGAGGCGGACGACTTCGCTGCCGGGACGGATGTCCAGATTTTCCGCGACCGTGTCGCTTGCGTCTTCGCGCCCGCTTTTCAATAGCCGCGTCCGGGTCGACCCGGCCTGACCGCCGATTCCGGCGGAAAAACGGGTGCGTTTGGCGATCGGATAGCTCAGCCGCGCGCGCCGCCGGACGAAGGTGCCGCGGCCCTGTTCAGAGCGCAGCACGCCTTCCTGTTCCAGTGCGGCAATGGCCGAGCGCACGGTGTGGCGGTTGACGCCATAGCGCCTGGCAAGCTCCATTTCGGGCGGAAGCCTGCCTTCGCGCGCGGTTGCGCCCGTCGCGATATCGGAGCGGATCAGGTCCGCGATCTGGCGCCACAGCGCGACGCCGGTCTTTCGTTCAAGCAATGCTCCGGCCAATGATTCCCGCCTCTTTTTCGCGTGTCTGTCACACTCTTGTCATTCCTCACGGTTAGAAGAATAATATGTTTAGTTGTCTATAACAATAGACAAGTTAGTCAGCAACGGAAAATCGCATGCAAGGAACGGAAGACAAGGCGGCCCATGCCGCGCGCCAGAAGCGCCTGTCGGCGCTCGCTTCGGCCGACGGCCGCGACATCCTGGCGTTGTGGGAAAAGCTCGGCATCGATCCCGCCTGCGAAATGGTGCGCGGGCCCGAAACCGGGCTGATCGCGCTGCGCGGACGCATCGGCGGCGGCGGTGCGCCGTTCAATTTCGGCGAGGCGACGGCGACGCGCGCGACGGTGCGGCTGGAAAACGGCGCAATCGGCCATTCGCTGACGCTTGGACGCGATCGCCTCAAGGCGAAGCTGATCGCCATACTCGACGCGCTGGCGCAGGACGCCGCGATGGAATCCAAAATCGACGAGATGATTGTCCGGCCGCTGCAGGCGTCGCTGGCCGAGCGCGACAGCAAGCGCCGGTCTGAGACGGCGGCGACCAAGGTCGATTTCTTCACAATGGTCAGGGGAGACGACTGATGGCCGTAACCGGACAGGTTGTCGAAGGCGGATTTGGCGATCCGGTCTTTGCGTCGCAATCGGTGTTTCGCGCAGTGATGGACGCGATGGCGCGGCCGGGCACGGTTCAGGCGATCGCGACCGACGCGATGCCGCCGGCGCCGCTCAACGCGGCTGCGGCCGCGGTCGTGCTGGCGCTTGCCGATTCCGACACGCCGCTCTGGCTCGATGCGGAACTGGCGAAAAGCGAAGCGGTCAGGGGATGGCTTGCCTTTCACACCGGAGCGCCGCTGGCGGGCACGCCGTCGGATGCCGTCTTCGCGCTCGCGGCCAATCCGGCCGCCGTGCCGCCGCTGACCGGCTTCGCGCTCGGTACGCAGGAATATCCGGACCGCTCGACGACGCTGATCGTGCAGGTGGAGTCGCTGACCGGCGGACCGGTGCTGACGCTGACCGGGCCGGGCATCGAAACGACGCAAGCCATCGCGCCGAGGCCGTTGCCGGGGCATTTCGAGGTGCAGTGGCGCGAGATCAACGGGCTTTATCCGCGCGGTCTCGATCTCATCCTGGCGGCGCCCGACGCCGTCATCTGCCTGCCGCGCACGGCGCGGATCGGAAACGAGGAGCTCTGACATGTATGTCGCGGTCAAGGGCGGCGAAGCCGCCATTCGCAACGCGCACCGGCTGCTCGCCGACCGCCGGCGGGGCGACCGCTCCGTCCCGGCGCTGACGCTGGAGCAGATCGTCGAACAACTGGCGCTGGCCTGCGACCGGGTCATGGCCGAGGGATCGGTCCATGACCGCGATCTCGCCGCGCTCGCCATCAAGCAGGCGCGGGGCGACCTGATCGAGGCGATCTTCCTGCTGCGCGCCTATCGCACGACGCTGCCGCGCTTCGGCTATTCCGAGCCGGTCGACACGGCCAAGATGCAGGTCGAGCGGCGCATTTCGGCGACCTACAAGGACCTGCCGGGCGGACAGATGCTCGGGCCGACCTTCGACTACACGCATCGCCTGCTCGATCCGTCGCTGGCGCGCGACGAGACCGTCGACGAACCGGAACGGCGCGACGGCGATGATACGCCGGCGATGCGCGTCTCCGACATTCTCGCCGAGGAAGGGCTGATCGAAGCCGACGGCGAGGTCGACAGCGAGGAGGTCGGCGACCTGACCCGCACGCCGATGGAATTCCCGATGGCCCGCGACACGCGCCTGCAGGCGCTGGCGCGCGGCGACGAGGGTTTCCTGCTGGCGCTCGGCTATTCGACGCAGCGCGGCTATGCGCGCTCGCACCCCTTTGCCGGCGAAATCCGCATCGGCGAGGTGGATGTCGAGTTCCATGTGCCGGAACTGGGCTTCGCGATCACGCTCGGGCGCATCCGCGTGACCGAGTGCCAGATGGTCAACCAGTTCCAGGGATCGGCCAAGGCGCCGCCGCAGTTCACGCGCGGTTACGGGCTGGTCTTCGGCCAGTCGGAGAGGAAGGCGATGGCGATGGCGCTGTGCGACCGGGCTTTGCGGGCCGCCGAGCTTGGAGAAGACATCGTCGCGCCGGCACAGGACGAGGAGTTCGTGATTTCGCATTCGGACAATGTCCAGGCGACGGGCTTCGTCGAGCACCTGAAACTGCCGCATTATGTCGACTTCCAGGCGGAACTCGACCTCGTGCGCCGGATGCGCGGCGAACACACCAGGCGGCGCGACACGCAAGACAACATGCCGGAGGCGGCGGAATGACGATCGGGACCGATGACGGGCTGGCGACCTACAATTTCGCCTATCTGGACGAACAGACGAAACGCATGATCCGGCGCGCGATCCTCAAGGGGATCGCCATTCCGGGCTACCAGGTGCCGTTCGCGAGCCGCGAAATGCCGATGCCGTATGGCTGGGGCACCGGCGGCGTGCAGGTGACGGCGTCGATCATCGGGCCTGATGATGTGCTGAAGGTCATCGATCAGGGCGCCGACGACACCACCAACGCCGTTTCGATCCGCGCCTTCTTCGCCAAGGTCGCCGATGTCGAGACGACGACGGAGACGGCGAAAGCCTCGATCATCCAGACGCGCCACCGCATTCCGGAGGAAAAGCTGAAGGACGGCCAGATCCTCGTCTACCAGGTGCCGATCCCCGAGCCGCTGCGCTTCCTCGAGCCGCGCGAGACCGAGACGCGCAAGATGCACGCGCTTGCCGAATACGGGCTGATGCATGTGAAGCTCTACGAGGACATCGCCAAAAATGGCCATATCGCAACGACTTACGCCTATCCGGTGAAGGTCGAGGATCGCTACGTGATGGACCCGTCGCCGACGCCGAAATTCGACAATCCGAAGATGCACATGTCGGATGCATTGCAGTTGTTCGGGGCGGGGCGCGAGAAGCGCATCTATGCCGTGCCGCCGCACACGAAGGTCGTCAGCCTCGACTTCGAGGACTACCCGTTCGAGATCCAGACATTCGAGGAGCCGTGCGCGATGTGCGGCGCGCAGGGCGTCTATCTCGACGAGGTGATCCTCGACGACCGGGGCGGGCGGATGTTCGTCTGTTCCGACACCGATTACTGCGAAAAACGGCGCGAAGACGGACATCGAGGCCATCTGGCCGGCGATGCGATGGAGGCTGCGGAATGAGTGATCAACCTCTGCTGCGCGTCAGCGGCGTATCCAAGTTCTACGGCAACCGGATCGGCTGCAAGGACGTCTCGTTCGACCTGTGGCCGGGCGAGGTTCTGGCGATCGTCGGCGAATCCGGCTCCGGCAAGACGACGCTGCTCAACTGCATCTCGACGCGGCTGATGCCGACGGCGGGCACGGTGAGCTACCGCATGCGCGACGGCCAGTTCCGCGATCTCTACCGCATGGGCGAGGCCGAACGGCGCTTCCTGATGCGCACCGACTGGGGCTTCGTGCATCAGAATCCCGCCGACGGGCTGCGTATGAGCGTGTCTGCCGGCGCCAATGTCGGCGAGCGGCTGATGGCCGTCGGCGAGCGTCATTACGGCAACATCCGCGAGACCGCCACGGACTGGCTCGGCCGGGTCGAGATCGACGCCGACCGTATCGACGACCAGCCGCGCGCCTTCTCGGGCGGCATGCGCCAGCGGCTGCAGATTGCGCGCAATCTCGTCACCGGCCCGCGTCTCGTCTTCATGGACGAGCCGACCGGCGGTCTCGACGTCTCGGTGCAGGCGCGCCTGCTCGACCTGTTGCGCGGACTGGTCAACGATCTCGGCCTCGCCGTCGTCGTCGTCACCCACGATCTCGCGGTGGCGCGGCTTTTGTCGCACCGCATGATGGTGATGAAGGATGGCGCGGTGGTCGAGACGGGGCTGACCGACCGGGTGCTCGACGATCCGCGCGCGCCCTACACGCAACTCCTCGTATCCTCGATCCTGCAAGTTTAGAAAAGGGAGCGTAGCCATGCCCACTCCGGTCGTCGTTTCCGATGTCGCCAAGAATTTCACCATGCATCTGCGCGGCGGGATCGTCATTCCCGTCGTCGAGCATGTCGATTTCTCGCTGAAGGCGGGGCAGTGCGCCGTGCTTGGCGGGCCGTCGGGGGCGGGCAAGAGCTCGATCCTGAAAATGCTCTACGGCAATTACGGCGTCGAAAAAGGGCAGATCCTCGTCAGGCACAATGGCGACTATGTCGATCTCGCCAGCGCCGATCCGCGCACGGTGATCGCGATCCGGCGCGACACGATCGGCTATGTCAGCCAATTCCTGCGCGTCGTGCCGCGTGTCTCGGCGCTCGATGTGGCGGCGGAACCGCTGGCGCAGCGCGGCGCCGATCCGGACAAGGCGCGCGCGCGCGCCGCGGAACTGTTTTCGCGGCTGAACCTGCCGGAGACGCTGTGGAACCTGCCGCCGGCGACCTTCTCCGGCGGCGAACAGCAGCGCGTCAATATCGCGCGCGGTTTCATCACCGATCACCCGGTGCTGCTGCTTGACGAACCGACGGCCTCGCTCGACGCGAAGAACCGCGCGGTGGTCATCGAGATGATCGCCGAAAAGAAGAAGGCCGGCGTCGCACTACTCGGCATCTTCCACGACCAGGACGTGCGCGACGAGGTCGCCGACGCGATCATCGACGTAACCCGGTTCGCGTCCTCGAAGGCGGCGTGAAGCGACGATGACCAAGACGCTCGGCACCGAACCCTATATCCATCCGACCGCCGAGGTGACCAACTCGACGCTCGGCCGCTATACCGAGATCGACGAGCGCTGCATCGTCTCCGAATGCGAGATCGGCGACTATTCCTACCTGATCCGCGAGACCGAGGCGTGGTGCGCGACGATCGGCAAATTCGCGAATATCGCCAGTCACGTGCGCATCAACGCGACCAACCATCCGACATGGCGGGCGACGCAGCACCATTTCGTCTACCGGGCGGGTGACTATTTCGAGGACGCCAGCCACGAGGACGAATTCTTCGAGTGGCGGCGCGGCAACCGCGTCGTGATCGGCCACGACACCTGGATCGGCCACGGCGCGACGATCCTGCCGGGCGTGACCGTCGGCGACGGGGCGGCCATCGGCGCGGGCGCGGTCGTCTCGAAGGACGTCGCCCCCTACATGATCGTCGGCGGCGTGCCGGCGAAACCGATCCGCGAACGGTTCCCGAAAGCGGTCGCCGACCGGCTTCAGGCGCTTGCGTGGTGGGACTGGGATCACGCATTGCTGCGTGCCGCGCTGGACGATTTCCGGGCGCTCGATATCGAGGCGTTTCTGGAAAAGTACGAATCCGCCTGAACCCGGTCGCCGTCCGGGCTCCGTTTCTTCCGCTCTTGTTGACAGTTGGATGACACCGGCCGCCGCGGCGCCGCGCGCGGCGCCGGAAAACGCCCGGATTGCTTGAAAAACGGGCAGGGGGCGAACCGTCCACAGCCCTCTGCAACGTGTCATCAAACTGAGACCGAACTGACATTTTTCGGTGATCGAAGCCGCATAGACCCGCCATTGACGCAAACAGTCCCCGGGGTTGCTTATGCTCGAAATTACGAACGTGACCCGCCGTTTCGGTTCCAACGCGGCGGTCAAGTCGGTCGATCTGCACATCCCGTCCGGGCAGATGGTCGGCGTCATCGGCGCATCCGGCGCCGGCAAGTCGACGCTGCTGCGCATGATCAACCGGCTGATCGATCCGTCCGAGGGGCGGATCGCCTTTCACGGCGCCGAGGTCTCGTCGCTCAAGGGTCAGGCGCTGCGCAACTGGCAGCGCGACTGCGCGATGATCTTCCAGCAATTCAACCTCGTGCCGCGCGTCGACGTGTTGACGAACGTGCTTCTCGGGCGGCTGAACCACCGCTCCACGGTGTCGAGCGTGCTCGGCATGTTCACCCGCGAGGAGAGGGCGATGGCCATCGCCGCGCTCGAGCGGCTCGATATCGCCAAGACGGCCATGCAGCGCGCCGGCACGCTGTCCGGCGGGCAGCAGCAGCGCGTCGCCATCGCAAGGGCGCTGATGCAGCAGCCGAAGGTGATCCTCGCCGACGAGCCGATCGCCTCGCTCGACCCGCGCAATGCGCAAGTGGTCATGCAGTCGCTGCACGACATCAACAAGAATGACGGCATCACGGTCATCACCAACCTGCACACGCTGGATACGGCCCGCACCTATTGCGAGCGGATCGTCGGCATGGCGGGCGGGGAGGTGGTCTTCGACGGCTCGCCGGACGACCTGACCGAGGCCGCGGCGCGCCGGATTTACGGCGCCGACGCGCTGGAAGAAGCGTTTTCCGAGGCGGTCACCTCGACCAGCTTCGGCGCCGGCCGGGAAAAGGCCACGCCCAAACCCGAGCCGGAGGTCGCCGCGGCCCGAATTTGAGCGGCGGCACGGAATTCCGCGCGATGTCGGTCGCGTCGCGCGGATGCTTTTTTCGAACGACCACATCAAAACGGGGACAACTCCCCGCATACAGGAGAGACGAAATGCTCAAGAAAGTCCTTCTCGCAACGGTTGCGACCGTTGCCGTCGCCACCGGTTCGGCCCAGGCCCAGGACGTGTTCCGCGTCGGCATTCTCGGCGGCGAAAACGAGGCCGACCGCCTGCGCAGCTTCCAGTGCATGGTCGACCAGCTTCCGAAAGCCATCGGCGTCAAGGAAGTCAAACTCTTCCCCGCCGCCGACTATGACGGCGTCATCCAGGGCCTTCTCGGCGGCACGCTCGATTATGCCGAGCTCGGCGCTTCCGGCTACGCCAAGGTCTACCTGACCGATCCGAAGGCCGTCGATCCGGTGTTGACGACCGTCCAGACCGACGGTTCCACCGGCTACCACTCCGTCATGGTCGCCCGCAAGGACAGCGGCATGACCAAGCTGGAAGACATGAAGGGCAAGAAGCTCGGCTTCGCCGATCCCGATTCGACCTCGGGCTTCCTCGTCCCGAACGTCGCCCTGCCGCCGGTCATCGGCATGCCGATCGCCGACTTCTTCTCCGAAACCGGTTTCGGCGGCGGTCATGAGAACCTCGTTCTCGAAGTCGTGAAGGGCACCTTCGATGCCGGCACGACCTGGGCTTCCGGCGTTGGCGACTTCGCCGACGGCTACACCTCGGGCAACCTGCGCAAAATGGTCGAAAAGGGCATCCTCGACATGGACGATCTGGTGCAGCTGTGGGAATCGCCGCTGATCCCGAACGGTCCGATCGTCGTTTCCAACAAGCTGGACCAGGACGTGCGCGCGAAGTTCATTTCCTACATGAAAGCCCTTCCGGAATCCGATCCGGAATGCTTCTCCGCCATCCAGGGCGGCGACTACAAGGGCTTCGTCGATGTCGACGCCTCGTTCTACGAGACGATCATCGCAGCCCGCAAGGCAACGATCGGCGGCTAATCGCCTTCGTGACTTCCTGGCGCCGCGGCCATGGCCGCGGCGCTTTCTCGACTTCAGAGGATGGTCTTCATGGCCCTGGCAGACGCGACCGGTCGCGATTCCTACATCAGGGACGGACGCTATGACGTGGAGCGCCACTGGCGCGACCTGAATGCGACTCGCCGCCTCTACACGATCGGCGGCCTGATATTGCTGGCGGTCGCCCTGGTCGCCTCGCTCTGGTTCGCCAACGAGACGAATGCCGGCAAGTTCATCGACCGGCTGCCCCATCTGTTCGACTTCGCCGGCGACCTGATCCCGCGCGACGGCTGGGAAATGTGGCGCGCGCTGTTCGACCGGCCGAGCCCCTACGACACCGGCAGCCTGCAATACAATTACCCGGTCGGACGCGTCTACGTCACCGATACGTTCTACATCCCGGAATATTTCTACAAGATGCTGGAAACGCTGAATATCGCGCTTCTGGCCACGTTCATCGGCTTCACCTTCGGTTTCGCGCTCTGCTTCCTTGCCGCCAAGAACCTGACGGCCTCGCGCTGGCTGCGCTTCACGGTCCGCCGGTTCATGGAAATCCTGCGCGCCTTCCCGGAGATCGTGATCGCCGGGTTTTTCCTGGCCATCTTCTCCCTCGGGCCGATCCCGGCGATCATCGCCGTTTCGATTCACACGATCGGCGCGCTCGGCAAGATGTTCTTCGAAGTCGTCGAGAACGCCGACATGAAGGCGGACGAGGGCTTGCGCGCCGTCGGCGGCAACTGGCTCGAGCGCGTGTGGTTCGGCATCGTGCCGCAGGTCATGCCGAACTTTCTCAGCTACGCGCTGCTGCGTTTCGAGATCAATGTGCGCGCCTCGACCATCCTCGGCGCGGTGGGCGCCGGTGGCATCGGCGAGGTGTTGCGCCTGTCGATCAGCCGCGGGCACGAGGCCAAGACGCTCGCCATCATCCTTCTCCTGTTCGCGACGATCGTCTGTGTCGACCAGTTCTCGGCCTGGCTGCGCAAGAAGCTCGTCGGCAAACAGGCCTTCGAATTCGGACGGTGACCATGACGACGCTGACAGCTGAACAAATCGACGATATCGCCCGGCGTCATCCGGATGCCTTCCGGCAATCGTTTCTGAGGCGTTTCGCCTACCCGCTCGGCGTTGTGGGCCTGGCGCTCTACACGGTTTATGCGTGGTGGTTCTTCTCGATCGGCGCGGTACTCACCAACGGGCACTGGGACATCGCGGGCGCCTATCTGGCCGACTGGGTGTCCTACGAGGTTCGGCCGGAGGTCGATTACGAGACCGGCGATCTCAAGGTGACATTTCCGAAATACTCTCCGCTCGGTTCCGATCCCCATCCGGACTGGGTCAAGGAGACGCCGGGCAAGGTGACCGTGACCGTCACCAGGCCGGACGCGGGCGGAGGAGCGCCCGCGACCAGTACGGGCGCCGCCGCCACCACCTCCTTCATGTCGCCATCCTCGCCCGCGACGAGCACCGGAGACGGCGGTGTTGCCAACTCATTCATGTCGCCGAGCTCGTCTGCGACGAGCATGGGGGCAAGTGCCGGCACCGGATCCGGCAGCGGGGACACCGCGTCGGTGACCGAGGTTCGGGACGGAACGGCCAGGGTCGACGTGAAGATTTCGGGCACGTCGCATGTCGAGATCGTTCCGGGCGCGGTCGTCGTGACGCGCGGCGGCCAGTCGGTGACGCTGAAGACGGACCCGGAAAACCATCGGGTCGAGGCGCCGGCGACGCTTCCGGACTGGATAAGCCAGCGCAAACCCGGTTCGAAGGTCTATGCCTATTTCGGCTTCGCCGGACGGGTGGAAATCCGCGCCGACGTGACCAAGGTCAGCAAGCGCTTCCTCGGTTGGGAGAATTTCTGGTTCGACACCCGTTCGCCCTATTGGGGCAAGACCTTCCCGCAGGTGATGGCGCTGGCGTTTTCCGGCGACCGGATCGAACCGGGCCGTTCCAACCTCGCCGTGATGTGGGACAACATCGTCAACAATGCCGAGTGGCAGCATGGTGATGTCTGGATCAAGCTTTTGCAGACCATCGTGATGGCCTTCGTCGGCACGTTGTTTGCCGTGACGCTGGCGTTTCCGCTGTCGTTTCTCGCGGCGCGCAACATCACGCCAAACCCCGTCCTCAACCAGATCCTGAAGCGTTTCTTCGACTTCCAGCGCTCGGTCGACATGCTGATCTGGGCGCTGTTCTTCACCCGCGCCTTCGGACCGGGGCCGCTGGCAGGCATATCGGCGATTTTCTTCACCGACACCGGCACGTTCGGAAAGCTCTATTCCGAGTCGCTGGAAAACATCGACGACAAGCAGCGCGAGGGCGTGCGCTCGGTCGGCGCTTCGCCGGCGGCGGTGCAGCGTTTCGGCGTGGTGCCGCAGGTGCTGCCCGTCTTCATCTCCCAGGCGCTCTATTTCTGGGAATCGAACACACGCTCTGCCACCATCATCGGCGCCGTCGGCGCGGGCGGTATCGGGCTGAAACTGTGGGAAGCGATGCGGACAAATCAGGATTGGGAAAATGTGGCCTATATGGTGATACTGATCCTCATTGTGGTCTTCGTTTTCGACAATATTTCCAACGCGCTTCGCAGCCGGCTGACCGAACCGGCCGCGCAGGACTGACACGAGAACAACGGAAAGTATCTACATGAACGAGATTCGGGGAGCATCGGCCTTTACCGATGCGCGGCCGGAAGAAGTCTTCACCAACGCGCATGTCGTCCTCGCCGACGAAATCATCGACGGGACCGTGGTCGTGCGCGACGGCGCGATCGTCGACGTGCAGCCCGGCCGCACGGCCGTTCCTGCCGGCGACATGGAAGGCGACTACCTGATCCCAGGCCTGGTCGAACTGCATACCGACCATCTCGAAACGCATTACAACCCGCGCCCCGGCGTGGTCTGGAGCCTGATGGCCTCCGTTCAGGCTTATGACGCGCAGATCGCGACCTCCGGGATCACGACCGTGTTCGACTGCTTCCGGATGGGGAGCGACGAGGACAATGGCTACGAAGCCGGCGAGATGCGCCGGCTCGCCGATGCGCTGAAGGCGGCGCAGGCGGCCGGGAGGCTGCGCGCCGACCACCGCATCCACCTGCGTTGCGAGGTGTCGTCGGACAATGTCATCGAGGAACTGGACGAGTTCCGCGACGAGGAGCTGGTCGGCCTTGCGTCGCTGATGGACCATGCGCCGGGCCAGCGGCAGTTCCAGACGCTCGACAAATACGTGCTCTACTACAAGAAGAAACGCGGCCTGAACGATGCCGAGTTCGAGGCCTTCGTGAAACGGCGCCAGGAAGAATCGGCGATATATTCGGCGAAGCACCGCGAGGAAATAGCCGAGCACTGCCACGCCATGGGCGTCACGCTCGCCTCGCATGACGACGCGACGCTGGAGCATGTCGAGGAAGCCATCCGCCAGGGCATCAAGCTTGCCGAGTTCCCGACCTCGATCGAGGCGGCGAAGGCTTCGCACGAGGCCGGCATGAGCGTGCTGATGGGCGCGCCGAACATCGTTCGCGGCGGGTCGCATTCCGGCAATGTCGCGGCCATCGACCTGGCGCGTCTCGGCATCCTCGACGTGCTGTCGTCGGACTACATCCCGTTCAGCCTGCTGCACGCGACCTTCGTTCTTGCCCGCGATCTTGATTCAATCGATCTGCCCAAGGCGCTGAAAATGGTGACAAAATCGCCGGCGGAGACGGTCGGTCTGACGGATCGCGGCGAGATCGCGATTGGCAAGCGCGCCGATGTCGTGCGTGTGCATCACGATCCGGATCATCCCGAACACGTACCGGTCATTCGCGGCGTGTGGCGCGGCGGCCGCAGGGTGGCCTGAGTGGCGCGCGCTGGCTGCTTCGTTGCCATCGTCGGCCCGAGCGGATCGGGCAAGGATACGCTCATCAACTGGCTGAGGCCCCGGCTTGCATCGGCGCCTGACGTGATGTTCGTGCGCCGGGCCGTCACGCGCGACGCCGACGGCACCACCGAGGACCATGATGCGCTCGACCGCGAGACGTTCGCGCTGGCCGAGGAGGCGGGGCGCTACGCGGTCGCCTGGGAGGCGCACGGACTGCGCTACGGCATACCGGCCGAGGCGCTGCATCACATCGAAAAGGGCGGGATCGCTATCGCCAACGGGTCGCGCCGCGCGCTCGGAGAGATCGAACGGGTCTTCGGGAACCTGCTGGTCGTCCGCCTGACGGTCGAGCGCGACGTTCTCGCGCAACGGCTCGCCCGGCGCGGCCGCGAGACGGAAGACGAGATCGCCAGACGGCTGGCCCGCAGCGACGAGGCGTTGCCGGTCGATTGCCGCACGGTCGAGATCGACAACAGCGGACCGGTCGAGCGGGCAGGCGAAGCGCTCATGGCGCTGCTTCAGCGTGAATTCGGCCTGACACCGGCAGTCTCCGCCTAATCGTCCAACGGCCCGTCCTTGACGGCCTGCATCGACACATAGGTCGAGGTGTTGGCGACGTGGGGAAGGGCGGAAATGGATTCGCCCAATATGCGCCGGTAGGCGGTGATGTCGCGGGTGCGTACCTTCAGCAGGAAATCGAACGGCCCGGCGATCATGTGGCATTGCTCGACCTCGGGGATCCGCTTGACCGCGGCGTTGAAGGCAGCGAGCGCCTTTTCGGTCGTGTCGGACAGCTTGACCTCGGTGAAGGCGACATGTTCGCGGCCGATCTTGGCCATGTCCAGCACGGCCTTGAAACCGAGAATGTAGCCATCGTCGACCAGCCGCTTGAGCCGGACCTGACACGGGCTTTTCGACAGGCCGACCCGCTTGGCGAGTTCGGTCACCGGCAGGCGTCCCTCGGTTTCGAGGATAGAGATGATCCGCCTGTCGTAGCGGTCCAATCGGTTGGATGCGGGGGCTGTTTCTTCCATTTGATCTGCAGAATACAAGCTATTAGGGAATTTGTCCCGGATTTTCCGCAAACAAGGGAATATCGCCTTTCCAGCGAATGCTATGATCGCGCATTGTACCGCGACAGGAGGCAGTTGCGCGAAATGGACAGGCTTTCTTCCGCACGCAAAGACATGCGCGAGGCGCACCGCGCCGACGAAGCCGGGGTTCTGGACCGGTTGATCGCCGATTTCGGACCGGAGGCAGCGATGCGCGCCAGGATCAATGCGCGCGCCGCCGGGCTCGTCGAGGCGATCCGCGCCGAGGACCGGCCGGGCCTGATGGAGGTGTTTCTCGCCGAATACGGCCTGTCGACCGAAGAGGGCGTCGCGCTGATGTGCCTTGCGGAAGCGCTGCTGCGGGTGCCGGATTCCACGACGATCGACGACCTCATCGAGGACAAGATCGCGCCGTCGAAATGGGGCGTGCATCTGGGCAAGTCCAACTCCTCGCTGGTCAATGCCTCGACCTGGGCGCTGATGCTGACCGGCAAGGTGCTCGACGCCGACCGGTCGCAGGGTATGGCGGGGCTGTTGCACGGAGCGGTGAAACGGCTCGGCGAGCCGGTTATCCGGACGGCGGTGCGCCAGGCGATGAAGGAGCTCGGCAGCCAGTTCGTGCTCGGCGAAACGATCGAGAGCGCGATGCATCGCGGCTCGGCGATGGAGGCGAAGGGCTACAGCTATTCCTACGACATGCTGGGCGAAGCGGCGCTGACGGCGGCGGATGCGGGCGATTATTTCGACGCCTATGCGGCCGCGATCAAGGCGATCGCGACGCGATGCCGGGCGGACGACATCCGGCGCAATCCGGGCATTTCGGTCAAGCTGTCGGCACTGCATCCGCGCTACGAGGTGGCGCAGGGCGCGCGCGTCATGGCGGAACTGGTGCCGCGCGTCGCCAATCTCGCCGCAATGGCGGCGGAAGGGCGGATGGGCTTCAACATCGACGCCGAAGAGGCCGACCGGCTGGACCTGTCGCTGGACGTGATCGAAGCGGTTCTCGCCGATCCGCGTCTTGCCGGATGGGACGGGTTCGGCGTCGTCGTGCAGGCCTATGGCAAGCGCGCGCGTCCGGTCATCGACTGGCTGCACGCCCTGGCGGAGCGGCTCGACCGGCGCATCATGGTGCGGCTGGTGAAGGGCGCGTATTGGGACACCGAGATCAAGCGGGCTCAGATCGACGGCGTCGAGGATTTCCCGGTCTATACGCGCAAGGAAGCGACGGATGTCTCCTATATCTGCTGCGCGCGCAAACTGCTGTCGATGACGGACCGGATCTATCCGCAATTCGCCACGCATAACGCGCATACCGTCGGCGCGATCCTGGAGATGGCGGACGACCGCGACAGTTTCGAATTCCAGCGGCTGCACGGCATGGGCGAGGCGCTGCACCGCCTCGTGCTGAACGGCGAGAAGACGAAGTGCCGGATCTACGCGCCGGTCGGGGCGCATCGCGACCTGCTGGCCTATCTGGTGCGCCGCCTGCTCGAAAACGGCGCCAATTCCTCCTTCGTCAACCAGATCGTCAATCCGGCGGTTCCGGTCGCCGAGATCGTCGCCGATCCGTTCGCCGAATGGGCCGCCGATCCGACATCCAATCCGCGCATCCGCAAGCCGGCGGACGTCTTCCTGCCCGAGCGGGGCAATTCGCGCGGCTTCGACCTGCGCAACACATCCGACCTCGATGCGATCGAGGCGGCGCGCGCGCCGTTCCGCAAGCAGCGTTTCGAAGCCGCGCCGGTCCTCGATGCGCCGAATGGAGGCGGTCCGGCGCGCGAGGCGGTCAACCCCGCCGACCCGGAGGACATTGTCGGCATGGTCGCCGAAGCGACCGAAGCGGACGTGCGAAGCGCGCTCGAAGTGGCGCGCGACTGGTCGGATTGTCCGGCCGGCGCGCGGGCCGACGTACTGCGGCGTGCCGCCGATCTCTACGAGAAGGAATTCGGGGCGTTTTTTGCGATTCTGGCGCGCGAGGCGGGCAAAACGCTGCTCGACGCGGTCGGCGAATTGCGCGAGGCCGCCGATTTCCTGCGCTATTACGCCGGGCAGGCGGAAGGTCTCGGCGAAGCGCGGCCGCGCGGGCTGTTCGCCTGCATCTCGCCGTGGAACTTCCCGCTGGCGATCTTCACCGGCCAGATCGCGGCGGCGCTTGCCGCCGGCAACGGCGTCCTGGCGAAGCCCGCCGAGCAGACCCCGCTGATCGCGGCGCGCGCCGTGAAGCTCCTGCACGCGGCGGGCGTGCCGGAGAACGTGCTGCAACTGCTGCCGGGCGACGGCGCGACGGTCGGCGCGGCGCTCACCTCCGATCCGCGCATCGGCGGCGTCTGCTTCACGGGATCGACGGAGACCGCGCAGGCGATCAACCGCGCCATGGCGGCAAATCTCGCGCCCGACGCGCCCCTGATCGCGGAAACCGGCGGTCTGAACGCGATGATCGTCGATTCGACGGCACTGCCGGAACAGGCGGTGAAGGATATCGTCGCCTCCGCCTTCCAGTCGGCCGGTCAGCGCTGTTCGGCGCTTCGGGTGCTTTACCTGCAGCAGGATGTCGCCGACACGGTTCTGGAAATGCTGTTCGGCGCGATGGACGAATTGCGTCCCGGCGATCCGTGGCTGCTTTCGACCGATACCGGTCCGGTGATCGACGAGGAGGCGCGGCAGGTCATCGTCCGCCATGTCGAAAAGGCCCGCGCAGAGAATCGATTGCTGAAGGAGCTTGAGAAACCGAATCAGGGGACCTTCGTCGCGCCGGCGGTCATTCGCGTCGGCGGAATCGGCGATCTCGAACGCGAGATCTTCGGGCCGGTGCTGCATGTCGCGACCTTCAAGGCGTCGCAGATCGATCGGGTGATCGCCGACATCAACGCGTCGGGCTACGGGCTGACATTCGGCCTGCACAGCCGCATCGACGACCGCGTCGAGCACGTCACCTCGCGGCTTGCGGTCGGCAACATCTACATCAACCGCAACCAGATCGGCGCGGTCGTCTGCTCGCAGCCTTTCGGCGGCGAGTGCCTGTCGGGCACCGGCCCGAAGGCCGGCGGTCCGCATTATCTCGGCCGGTTCGTGCGCGCGGAAACGAAGTCCGGCGCCGTGTCACGCGGTATCGCCGCCGATCCGTTGGCGGTGCAATCGCGTATCGACCAGACCAGGCGCCCGGCGCGGGCGGCGCTCACGACTCAGGCCATGCCCGGCGTGACGGGGGAGTCCAACCGGTTGTCCAGCTATGCGCGCGGTGTCGTCTTGTGCCTCGGTCCCGGTGCGGATGCGGTGGAAGCGCAGGCGGGTCTTGCCAGGGCGCAGGGTTGTGTGCCGCTGATCGTGGCGCCGGATGCGACGGGATCGGACGCTATCCCGTTCTTCCTGGAACGCGAGACGCTCGCCACGCTGAAGGGGTTCGACGCGGTCCTGCTGTGGAGCGACGCGGACGACCTGCGCGCCGCCCGCATTGCGTTGGCCAAGCGCCCGGGGCCGATCATCCCGCTGGTCGCGGAAGCCGAGCCGGGTGACCGCCTGATCCTGGAGCGCCATGTCTGCATCGACACGACGGCGGCGGGCGGCAACGCGGCGCTGCTGGCGGCGAATGCCTGAACGCGGGGCCATTGGTTGGTCGCCACCTGATGGCGCTCCGAAGTGGCGGTTATCACGACACGGTCGACCGAAACGGATCTTCGCGCAGAAGCCAGCGCACAGTTCCGTTGAGCCGGCTTCGATCCACCAGACCCGAGCAAGTCACGCCGACAGCGAAGGCCGGTCAGACCGGAGTGCCCAAGCAACAACTTAACGCCACGTAAAGGAGGAAGTGCTTGGATGTCGGCAACATAGCCGGGTGCTAAAATGAAAAAACTCTACAGAAAACTCTTCGGAGCCTCCGCCGCTGTCGAAAATCCCGGGCCGGTGGACTTCAAGGCATTGACGGAACACAGCGGCGATCTCATTGTGCAGGTCGGCCAAGACTTCAAACTTCGGTACGTGTCTCCCTCGGCGAAAGCCATTCTCGGGTGGACGCCCGAAGAAATGCTTCATCAGCAGGTGAACCTGTTGAACTCCGATGACCGGCCCCGGATCGAGGCATCCATGCTGCGACTGGTTGCAGGCGCACCAAGGGAGCAAATTTCATTCAGGGTAAAGCGCAAGGATGGTGATTGGGCCTGGATGGAGGGCTCGGCCAGCATCATACGCGACGCTGAGTCGTCCGGAGACATGGTCGTCGTGATGCGAGATATTTCCGAACGCAAACGCATGGAGGAGGAACTCGGCGAGCTGGCTTTCCGGGACAAGCTCACTGGCATTGCCAACCGGCGGAAATTCGACGAGGTTTTGGAAAACGAATGGCAACGATGCCTTCGCAGCCAGGGCCACATGTCTCTGCTTCTTCTGGATATAGATCATTTCAAGGGGGTGAATGACCGGTATGGTCATCAGGTCGGTGACGATTGTCTCCGGTCTGTCGCGCAGACTGTCCAATCCCTCATATCTCGCCCCGCGGATCTCGTTGCCCGCTATGGCGGCGAGGAAATCGGGGTTGTCCTGCCGGATACCGATCAGGAAGGTGCACTGCAGATTGCCGAGACGCTAAGGCAATCCGTACAAGCACTCAGAATACCCAATCAGGACAATCATGAAGGCAGCGGGGTCGTCACGGTCAGCATTGGCGTTGCGACCGCATTTTCCCGCGTCGGTGGCCGGATAGCGATGCCGGAAGGCCTTCTCATGGCCGTGGATCACGCCCTGTACCAAGCCAAGCATGAAGGGCGGAACCGGGTGGCAAGTTCCATGCTGCTCATGTCGGCAGGCGAAGGCAATTCCAGCGCGTCTGCCGGTTAAGAAGAACCGGATTTTCCGACAGCCCGTTGCCTGCGCGAGAACGGCTTCTACAGCTCGCGCTCGATGGCGTGGAGCAGCCGGTATCGCAACGTCCCCGTGCCGCCGCCCAGCGAGATCACGAAACGCACATCGCCATGCTTGGCGGTCTTCGCGTAGCCCGTCAGCGTGCGGACGCCGGAGAACGTCCCCGTCTTGAACCGGGAGCCGCTCTTGGTTTTGCGCATCAGCCCGGCATGGGGCGCGAAGAGGTCGAGCACCCCGGCGAGGCCGCGGGCCGTGAAACGGTTGTCGCGGCTGATCCCCGACCCCTCGACAAGATGAATGGCGTCGGCGAGGCCGTGTTTGGCGAGGAACGCGTTGGCGACCAGCCTCGACTTGTCGAGACTGACCGGTCCGCCCATGCCGTGGGCGCCGATTTCCAGGAAGACCTGGTTGGCGATATAGTTGTTCGAGCCGAGGAGCAGCTGCCGCAGGATTTCCGAGAGGCTGCGCGACTGACGGTGGACATAGACCGGCTTTAGTCCGGCAGGGACGGAACCGGTCGAAATCCCGCCCTCGACGCTGCCGCCGGCCTGCTCGACGAAGGCGGCGAGCAATTCGCCGGCATATCGTACGCTCACGCTCGGGTCTTCCTGGGCGAGGCTGATGCGGCCCCGGCCGTTGGGACCGCGCGCCCGGAACTGGCTGATCGCCAGCGGCGTGATCGGGGTCTGTTTCTCGGCGGAGCGGACGGTCTTGCCGTTGCGCACGGCGTGGATCGTGTTGAAATTCACAGCGAAAGCCGAGTTCAGCGCGTCATAGGCTTCGCCGGTGCCCTCGATGCCCGGGATGCGGAGATCGGCAGGGTAGTAGCTTCCGTCGACCACGATGCCGGCAAACGGTTCCTTACCGGTCGCGGCGAGGAGCTTCGGCGCGAGCAGCGCCAGTTCCTCGGAGACCAGGAAGGGATCGCCGCCGCCGCGCACATAAAGCACCCGGTCCTTGTCCAGGTAGAAGCGGGTCTCGAAGCGGTAGCCGCCGCCCAGAACCTCCATGGCCAGCCATGCGGTAACGACCTTGGCGACGGAGGCCGGGACAAAGGGCTTCCCGGCATTCTGCGCGATCAGCTCGTTGCCGTCCTTGTCCAGCACGAGCACCAGCCCCGAAGGCGCCAGCGCCTCGATCTTCTCCCTGGCGCCGGCCATGGCCGGGGCGGACAGCAGCAGCACGGCGCAAATCATGGTGATCAGGCGAGACAGCATGGCGACTCCATCAAATGCAAGGCGTGTGGCAAGCCGGACAGCATGGCGTCCGCCTAACCGTTCAGCGCGGCGTTGACCGCGCGGGCGATGACGCGTTCCTCGTCGGTCCGGATCACCATGACACGGGTCTTGCCGGTTGCAAGTTCCAGCGCGTTTTCGGCATTCGCCGTCTCGTCGATCGCGATTCCGAGCCATTCCATGCCCTCGCAGACCTTGCGCCGCACGAGGGCCGAGTTCTCGCCGATACCGCCGCAGAAGACGAGCGCGTCGATCCCGCCCTGGCTGGCGGCCATCGCGCCGAGTTCGCGGCGGATGCGGAAGACGAAATAGTCGATGGCCTCGGCCGCTTCCGGCCGGTCGGAGGCCTCCAGTTCACGCATGTCGTTCGTCATGCCCGAGAGCCCCTTCAATCCGCTCTTCCTGTAGAGCAAATCGGTGATCTGGTCGGACGTCATCTTCTCGTGGTCCATCATGTAGAGCAGGACGCCGGGATCGAGCTGGCCGCAGCGCGTGCCCATCGGCAGGCCGTCCAGCGCAGTGAAACCCATCGTCGAGGCGACACTTCTGCCGTCGCGCACCGCGCACATCGAGGCGCCGTTGCCGAGATGGGCGATGACGACGCGGCCGTGTTGCAGCTCCGGCGCGATGCGGGCGATCTCGCCGGACACGTATTCGTAGGACAGGCCGTGAAATCCGTAACGGCGCACGCCGCGGTCGTACCATTCGCGCGGCAGGGCGAAGGTGTCGTTGACCCAGGGATGGGCGCGGTGGAAGGCCGTGTCGAAACAGGCGATCTGGACAGCGTCCGGAAAGGCTCTGCGCGCCGCGCGCACGGCGGCGAGATTGTGCGGCTGGTGGAGCGGCGCCAGCGGTTCCAGCTCCACAAGGCGCGCGATCGTCGCGTCGTCGAGGCGCACCGGTCTGGCAAAGTCGACGCCGCCGTGGACGACGCGGTGGCCGATGCCGGTCACGGCCTGCCCGTCGAGGAAGTCGTCGGCGTGATCGAGGATGGCGGTGAGGGCGGCTTCGTGGCTGACACGTCCGATCCCGATGCGCCTTTTCTCGCCGCCATGGTCGCCGATTTCGAGGATCGCGTCGTCGCCGATGTCCTCAACTTCTCCGCGCACGCGCTCCACGGGTTCTTCGCCGGCGCTGTAGATGGAGAATTTTATCGAGGACGAGCCGGCGTTGATGGTCAGGATCGCGCCGGGCGTCACGGGCGTTTTCTCCAGTCGTGATAGAGCGCGGCGACGGCGCAGGAAGCGAGGCGGGCCTTGTCATTGTCGGCGCGGCTGTTGAGTATGATCGGGCACATCGCGCCCATCACCACGCCTGCCGCCTCGGCATGGGCGACGAAGGACAGTTCCTTGGCCAGCATGTTGCCGGCCTCCATGTTCGGCACGACGAGGATGTCGGCGTGACCGGCGACGAGCGAGCGGATGCCTTTTGTCTTCGCCGCCTCGACGTCGACGGCGTTGTCCATGGCGAGCGGGCCATCGACAATGCCGCCCTTGATCTGGCCGCGATCGGCCATCTTGGAAAGGACGGCTGCGTCGATCGTCGAGGGGATCCTCGGATCGACGGTCTCGACGGCCGACAGGATGCCGACCTTCGGTTTCTGGATTCCGAGTGCAATGGCGAGATCGATGGCGTTCTGGGTGATGTCGACCTTTTCGTCGAGCGTCGGCGCGATGTTGATCGCGGCATCGGTGACCATCAGCAGGTGGTCGAGTCCGGGCACGTCCATGATGAAGACATGGCTGATGCGGCGTGCCGTGCGCAACCCGCCGTCGCGCTTGACGACATGATGCAGCAACTGGTTCGTGTGCAGGTGACCCTTCATGATCGCCTTGGCGCGGCCCTCATGGACGAGGCGGACAGCCTCGGCGGCCGCCTGGTCATGATCCGGGACGTCGATGATTTCGTAATTCGTGAGATCGGCGTCGAGCGCTTTTGCGACACGCGCGATCTTCTTGCGGTCGCCGACCAGGATCGGCTTGATCAGCGTGTGCTTGGCGGCGAGGAGGGCGCCGGCAAGCGCATTCTCCTCCTCCGGGACGGCAACGGCGGTCGGTATCGGGTCGAGCGGTTCGGCGAGTTCGAGCAGGCGGTCGAAATGCACGTGGCGGCGCACGGTCAGGCCGGGCAGATCGTCACCGTCGAAGGTGAAGCAGCGCTCCGGGGCGATCACCTCGGCTTCGCCCTCGACGATCCGGCGGCCATCGGACGTTTCGATCCAGGTGTCGAAACGGGCGATGCGCCCTTCCTCCTTCGCGGTCAGGCGTATCTTCGCGGTGAGTTCGTCGCCGTCACGCGTGCGGCCCAGGAAACGCAGCGTCTGGCTCTTGTAGAGCGTTCCCGGCCCGGGGAGCTGGTTTCCGAGCACCGCCGAAATCAGGGATGCGACCCACATCGACGGGGCGACGGCTTCATCCGGGACGCCGTCGCCGTCGTAATCCTCATGCGGCAGGTGTGCGGGATTGTGGTTGCCCGACGAATTGGCGAAGATGATGAAATCCTCCGTCCGGCAAAGACGCTTGATTTCGGCCTCCATGCCGACGGTCAGCTTGTCATAAGGCGTATTGGTGTAAATCGTCATTCGCTTTCGTCTCGGCAATCTCGATCGCTTTCCGGGGCGGCGGTGTCGACCTTCGCCCGCTTCTTTCTTTCAGATAATAGTTGCAGTTCCGTTCCCGCCGGGAAGCGAAAATACGTTCGTTCGCCGCAACCCTGACAGTGGCGCGTGACAGGCGTTTGGCGATTTCTCGCGGCGCGATTTTCAAATTTGACCTTTTGATAAAATTCAGTCATCTTTTTTATAGCGGCGCGGACAGGGCCGCAGGGCAACATGGTGTGGAGGGAGTGCCGCATGAACGCCAAACAAAGTGTCCGGGACGTGAAGGCGGGCCGCCTCGATGCGCGAGCCTATGGCGAACTCTTTTCGGACCTTCATCCGCCGCTCGATCATCACGAGGCCCGGGTCGAGGCGGACCGGTGCTACTTCTGCTACGACGCGCCCTGCATGACGGCGTGTCCGACCTCGATCGACATTCCGATGTTCATCCGCGAGATCGCGACCGACAATCCGCTCGGCGCGGCAAAGACGATCTTCGACCAGAACATCTTCGGCGGCATGTGCGCCCGCGTCTGCCCGACCGAAACGCTGTGCGAGGAAGTCTGCGTGCGCGAGACGGCGGAAGGCAAGCCGGTCAAGATCGGCCTGCTGCAGCGCTACGCCACCGACACCGCGATGCAGGCCGGCAAGCAGTTTTTCGAGCGCGCCGCGTCGACCGGCAAACGCGTCGCCGTCGTCGGGGCAGGGCCGTCCGGCCTTGCCTGTGCGCACCGTCTCGCCATGAAGGGCCATGACGTCGACGTCTTCGAGGCGCGCGAGAAACCCGGCGGGCTGAACGAGTTCGGCATCGCCAGCTACAAGACGCCGGGCGGTTTCGCGCAGAAAGAGGTGGATTACATCACGGCGATCGGCGGCATTTCCATGCATTACGGCAAGGCGCTCGGGCGCGACATCTCGCTGGAGAAGTTGGCCGGCGACTATGACGCCGTCTTCCTCGGCACCGGACTGGCCGGCGTCAACGCGCTCGGCGCGGCCGACGCCGAGGCCGAAGGCAGCCTCGATGCGGTGGAGTGGATCGGGAAACTGCGCCAGGCGGCCGATATTTCCAAGATCCCGGTTGGTTCCCGCGTGGTCGTGATCGGCGGCGGCATGACTGCTGTCGATGCGGCCGTGCAGGCCAAGGGGCTCGGCGCCGACGAGGTGACGATCTGCTATCGTGGCCCGAAGGAGCGCATGAAGGCGTCGGACTACGAGCAGGAACTCGCCAAGATTCGCGGCGTGACGATCCGTTACAACATGAACCCGATGCGCATGCTGACCCAGGACGGCGCCGTCACCGGCATGGAATTCGACCGCAATGGCGAGACGGTGACGATCGCCTGCGACGAGGTGATGAAGGCGATCGGCCAGTCCTTCGCCGCCGAGAGCCTGAACGGTTCGGGTGCGGCCATCGCGCTCGATGGCGGGCGCATCAGGGTCGATGACGAAGGAAAGACCTCGATGGCCAGGGTCTGGGCCGGCGGCGACTGCGTCAATGCCGGCGACGACCTGACGGTGACCGCTGTCGCGCAGGGCCGCGACGCGGCCGAAAGCATTCACCGCGCGCTCGGCGCCTGACGGACACCACGTGGCAAGGAGGACGCGCCATGGCTGATCTTTCGACGAATTTCCTCGGCATCAAGTCGCCGAACCCGTTCTGGCTCGCATCCGCGCCGCCGACGGACAAGCAATACAATGTCGAGCGCGCCTTCGAGGCGGGCTGGGGCGGCGTCGTGTGGAAGACGCTGGGCGAGGCGGGGCCGCCGGTCGTCAACGTCAACGGCCCGCGCTACGGCGCGATCTGGGGCGCCGACCGCCGTCTTCTCGGTCTCAACAATATCGAGCTGATCACCGACCGCGATCTCGAGATCAACCTGCGCGAGATCGCCGAGGTGAAGAAGAAATGGCCCGACCGCGCGGTCGTCGTGTCGCTGATGGTGCCCTGCGAGGAAGAGCCGTGGAAGAAGATCCTGGCCCGCGTCGAGGAGACCGGCGCCGACGGCGTGGAACTGAATTTCGGCTGCCCGCACGGCATGAGCGAACGCGGCATGGGCGCCGCTGTCGGCCAGGTGCCGGAATATATCGAGATGGTGGCGCGCTGGTGCAAGCAGCATTCCTCGATGCCGGTGATCGTCAAGCTGACGCCGAACATCACCGACATCCGCAAGCCCGCCGAAGCCGCGATGCGCGGCGGCGCGGACGCTGTGAGCCTGATCAACACGATCAACTCGATCACCGCAGTCGATCTCGACACGTTCTCGCCTGAGCCGTCGATCGACGGCAAGGGATCGCATGGCGGCTATTGCGGCCCGGCGGTCAAGCCGATCGCGCTTTCGATGGTTTCGGAAATCGCGCGCTATCCCGAGACGAAGGGACTTCCGATCTCCGGCATCGGCGGCGTGACGACGTGGCGCGACGCGGCCGAGTTCATCGCGCTCGGCTGCGGCACCGTCCAGGTCTGCACCGCGGCGATGACATACGGATTCAAGATCGTGCAGGAAATGATTGCCGGGCTTGAGAATTACATGGACGAGAAGGGCTTCGCGACGATCGAGGATTTCCGCGGCATGGCCGTGCCGAACGTCACCGACTGGCAGTATCTCAACCTGAATTACGTCACCAAGGCGAAGATCAACCAGGAAGCCTGTATCCAGTGCGGACGTTGCCATATCGCCTGCGAGGACACGTCGCACCAGGCGATCACCAGCATGGTCGACGGCCAGCGCCATTTCGAGGTGATCGAGGAGGAATGCGTCGGCTGCAACCTGTGCGTCAATGTCTGTCCGGTCGAGGACTGCATCACCATGGAGCCGATCTCCGGCGTCGATCCGCGCACCAAAAAACCGATCGATCCCGATTACGCCAACTGGACGACGCATCCGAACAATCCGGCGGTCTGGTCGAAACAGGCGGCGGAATAGGCAAGGGCGTTGCGCGGACAGGGGGCGGTCACGGGGTCGGGCAATGGCGCGATCCTGTCCAGGACGACGCATGCGACGGGCCGGGAGAAACTTCTCGGCCATCTCGCCATGGTGTCGTTCGCGCTGCTGATCGCGGGATCATTTTCTTTCGGCGCGCTGACCGCGCCGCATATCGGCTCGGCGCCGCTCAATGCGGTGCGTTTCACGCTCGCCGCCGCCGTCATCGCGGTGATCGCCTTCGGCGTCCGCCGCCAGCCCGTGCGCATTCCCGACGCGCCCTGGCGCTATCTCGTGCTCGGCGCGCTGATGGCGGTCTATTTCGTTACCATGTTCGTGGCGCTCGGCATCGCGAAGCCGGTCTCGGTCGGCGCCGTCTTCACGCTCAATCCGCTGCTGGCCGCCCTGTTCGGCGTGTTCGTCCTCGGGCAGCGGGCGCGGCCGGTGGTGATCGCGAGCCTGTTCGTTGCCGGCGCCGGCGCGTTGTGGGTGATCTTTCGCGGTGATCTCGAAGCGTTTCTGGGCTTGAGGATTGGCCGCGGCGAGGCGATCTTCTCGGTCGGGGTCGCCTGCCATGCGCTCTACGCGCCGCTGTTCCGGCGCATGGCGCGCGGCGAACCGGTGATCGTCTCGACGTTCTGGGTGCTTTTCTTCACCACGGTCTGCATCGCGCTTTACGGCGCGGGCGAGATTGTCGCGACCGACTGGACGGCAATGCCGCCGGTCGTGTGGCTCGCCATCGGCTATCTCTCGATCTTCGCGACGGCGACGACGTTCTTCCTGCTGCAATTCGCCTCGCTGCGCCTGCCGGCGGCGAAGGTCTTTGCCTATGGCTACCTGACCCCGGCCTTCATCATCGTCCTGGAAGGCCTGCTCGGCCATGGCTGGGCGAGCGGCGCGGTGCTCGCCGGCGCCGTGGTGATCGTCGCGGGGCTGGCGATCCTGGCGCTCGCGCCGGATGGCTGATCAGCGCGGCCGGATGCCGTTCAGGATGATCGACAGCACGGCCTGGGCGGCCTGTTCTGCGAAGCCCGGCCGGCCGGCCTGGGTGCCGGCGACGGCGCGGATCTGGACGTCGAAATCGGCGTAATGCTGGGTCGTTGCCCAGATCAGGAAGATCAGGTGGTAGGGATCGATCGGCGCGAGCTTGCCCTGGCCGACCCAGTGGCGGATGACCTTGGTCTTCTCGTCGACGAGATCCTTCAGCGTGGTCTGGAGGAACGTGCCGATGACGGGCGCGCCATGGATGATCTCGTTGGCGAATAGCTTGGAGGCCTCGGGCCGCTTCGCCGACATTTCCAGCTTGGCCGTGATGTAGCGGCGCAATTCCTCGATGGGATCGCCTTCCGGATCGATGGCGGCGAAAGGCGCGAGCCAGTCCTCCAGCGTCTGCTCCAGCACCTGCTGGTAGATCTGCTGCTTGCTCTTGAAATAATAGAGGAGGTTCGGCTTCGACATGCCGGCGCGCGACGCGATCTCGTCGATGGTCGCGCCGCGAAAGCCCGACACGGCGAACACGTCCACCGCGGCGTCGAGGATCGCCTTGCGGTTGGCTTCCTGGATGCGCGAAAGGGGTTTCGCCTCTTTTACGGCTTTGTTTTTGCTCTGGGGCATGTCGATCTTCATTCGCCCCCTTCTTCGCGGCTTGTCATATGAATGTAAAGCCACTTGACCGGCTTCGAAAGCTCTTTTAGCGTTCATTTTGACCAAACGGTCAAGCAATTGTGTGACGCTTTTCGACAGAGCCAAACGCGTCGATCGGCGGTATAAGCGATCTGTAAAGCAACAGAGAGCCCGGTCACGGGTCAGAGGTGAAAATAATGTCAGATCGAGCAGTGGCTCCGAACAATCTCGAAGCATTCTGGATGCCGTTCACGGCGAACCGCCAATTCAAGAAGAACCCGCGCATGCTCGTCGGCGCGGAAGGCATGCATTACCTCACCTCGGACGGTCGCAAGGTGCTCGACGGCACGGCCGGGCTGTGGTGCTGCAACGCCGGCCACGGACGGCCGAAGATCGTCGAGGCGATCCAGAAACAGGCCGCCGAACTCGATTACGCTCCGGCGTTCCAGATGGGGCATCCGAAGGCCTTCGAACTGGCGGCGCGGCTGGCGGCGAAACTGCCATCTCCGCTCGACCACGTCTTCTTCACCAATTCCGGTTCGGAAAGCGTCGATACGGCGCTGAAGATCGCGCTCGCCTACCAGCGCCAGATCGGCCAGGGCACGCGCACGCGCCTGATCGGCCGCGAGCGCGGCTATCACGGCGTCGGCTTCGGCGGCATCTCGGTCGGCGGCATCGTCGCCAACCGCCGCACCTTCGGCACGATGCTGACCGGCGTCGACCATATCCGCCACACGCATGACATCGCACGCAATGCGTTCACCCGCGGCGAGCCGGAGCATGGCGCCGAGTTCGCCGACGATTTGATCAGCGTGATCAACCTGCACGATCCGTCGACCATCGCCGCCGTCATCGTCGAGCCGGTCGCCGGATCGACCGGCGTGCTGATCCCGCCGAAGGGCTATCTGAAGCGCCTGCGCGAGATCTGCGACAAGCACGGCATCCTGCTGATCTTCGACGAGGTCATCACCGGTTTCGGCCGCCTCGGCACGCCGTTCGCGACCGATTATTTCGATGTCGTTCCCGACATGATCACCACCGCCAAGGGGATCACCAGCGGCACGGTGCCGATGGGCGCGGTGTTCTGCTCGTCGACGATCTACGACGCCTTCATGACCGGGCCGGAAAACATGATCGAGCTGTTCCACGGCTACACCTATTCGGCCCACCCGCTGGCCTGCGCGGCCGCGCTCGCCACGCTCGACACCTACGAGGAGGAAGGCCTGCTGACGCGCGGCGCGGAGCTTGCTGGTTACTGGGAAGATGCGGTGCATTCGCTGAAGGATTGCCCGAATGTCATCGACGTCCGCAATCTCGGCCTGATCGGCGCCGTCGAACTGGAGCCGATCGCCGGCGAGCCGACCAAGCGCGCCTTCTCGGCGTTCCTCGATGCCTATGAGCGCAACATCATGATCCGCACGACCGGAGACATTATCGCGATGTCGCCGCCGCTGATCATCGAAAAGGGCGAGATCGACGTCCTGATCGACACGCTGCGCACCGTGCTCAAGTCGATCCAGTAGGACGTTTTCGGGAGGAGAACATGGAAACGATCCGCAACGCCATCAACGGAAATCTGGCAGTCTCGTCGTCCTCGCGCACGCAGCCGGTGTTCAATCCGGCAACGGGCGAGGAGGCGGCGGTGCTGCCGCTCTCGACGGCGGCGGAACTCAACGAAGCGGTGGAGGCGGCGAAAGCCGCCTTGCCGGCCTGGCGCGACATGCCGCCGCTGAAGCGCGCGCGCTTCATGTTCAAGTTCAAGGAACTGCTCGACGCGCATGCCGACGACATCGCTCGCGCGATCTCGAAGGAACACGGCAAGACGCATGACGACGCGCTTGGCGAAGTGGCGCGCGGCGTCGAGGTGGTCGAGTTCGCCTGCGGCATCCCGCATCTCCTGAAGGGCGAATTCTCGCGCAATGTCGGCCCGGCGATCGACACCTGTGCCGACCGGCAGCCGCTTGGCGTCGTCGCCGGCATTACGCCGTTCAACTTCCCCGCCATGGTGCCGCTGTGGATGTATCCGGTCGCGGTCGCCTGCGGAAACACCTTCATCCTGAAGCCGTCGGAGCGTGATCCGTCCGCGCCGATGCTGGTCTACGACCTGTTCAAGCAAGCGGGTTTCCCCGACGGCGTGCTCAACGTCGTGCACGGCGACAAGGAAGTCGTCGACGCGATCCTCGACCATCCCGACATCAAGGCGGTGTCCTTCGTCGGCTCCACGCCGATCGCCGAATATGTCTATTCGCGCGGCACGGCCGCCGGAAAGCGCGTGCAGGCGCTGGGCGGCGCGAAGAACCACATGGTGGTGCTGCCGGACGCCGATATCGACAAGGCGGCCGACGCGCTGATGGGCGCGGGCTACGGTTCGGCGGGCGAACGCTGCATGGCGATCTCGGTCGCGGTGCCGGTCGGCGAGGAGACGGCGGACAAGCTGGTCGCCGCGCTCAAGCCCCGGGTCGAGGCGCTGAAGATCGGTCCGTCGACGGACTCCGATGCCGAGATGGGGCCGGTCGTCACCAGGCAGCACCAGCAAAAGGTGCTCGGCTATATCGACCAGGGCGTCAAGGAAGGCGCGGAGCTGGTCGTCGATGGGCGCGGTTTCTCGCTGCAGGGCTACGAAAACGGCTATTTCGTCGGCGGCACGCTGTTCGACCGCGTGACGACCGACATGCGCATCTACAAGGAAGAGATCTTTGGGCCGGTCCTGTCGGTGGTGCGCACCAATTCCTACGACGAAGCCGTCGACATGATCGACAAGCACGAATACGGCAACGGCACCGCGATCTTCACCCGCAACGGCGATGCGGCGCGCGACTTCGCCAACCGCATCGAGGTCGGCATGGTCGGCGTCAACGTGCCGATCCCGGTGCCGGTGGCCTATCATTCCTTCGGCGGCTGGAAGCGGTCGCTGTTCGGCGACCATTCGATCTACGGCTCGGAGGGTGTACGCTTCTACACGCGGCTGAAGACGATCACGACGCGCTGGCCGGACGACATCCACGAGGGAGCGGTCTTTACGTTCCCGAGCATGAAATAAGCAGAAGAAAGGGCGAGACATGGCGGCACCGGGAGAAAACCTCAGGATCAACGGGGACCGGCTGTGGGACTCGCTGATGGAAATGGCCAGGATCGGCCCGGGCGTGGCCGGCGGCAACAACCGCCAGACCGTGACCGACGAGGACGGCGAGGGCCGCAAGCTGTTCCAGAAATGGTGCGAGGATGCCGGCTGCAGCATGGGCGTCGACCAGATGGGCACCATGTTCATGCGCCGCGAGGGCACCGATCCCGACGCCTTGCCGGTCTATGTCGGTTCGCACCTCGATACCCAGCCGACCGGCGGAAAATATGACGGCGTGCTTGGCGTATTGGCCGGTCTCGAAATCGTGCGCACGCTCAACGATCTCGGCATCAAGACGAAGCACCCGATCGTCGTCACCAACTGGACCAACGAGGAAGGCACGCGCTTTGCCCCCGCCATGCTCGCCTCCGGCGTCTTCGCCGGCATTCACGAGCAGGACTGGGCCTATGACCGCGAGGACGCCAAGGGCAAGACCTTCGGCGACGAACTGGAGCGGATCGGCTGGAAGGGCGACGAGGAAGTCGGCGCCCGCAAGATGAAGGCCTTTTTCGAACTGCATATCGAGCAGGGGCCGATCCTCGAGGCCGAGGGCAAGGATATCGGCGTCGTCACGCACGGGCAGGGGCTTTCCTGGACGCAGGTGACGATCACCGGCAAGGAGGCGCATACCGGCTCGACGCCGATGCCGATGCGCAAGAATGCCGGGCTCGGCATGGCCAAGGTGCTCGAACTCGTCGACGAGATCGCCTGGAGCCACGCGCCGCATGCCGTCGGCGCGGCCGGCCATATCGACGTCTACCCGAATTCGCGCAACGTCATTCCGGGCAAGGTCGTGTTCACGGTCGATTTCCGCTCGCCGGATCTCGCCGTCATCACCGACATGGAAGAGCGCCTGAAGATCGGCGCCAAGGCAATCTGCGACGAGATGGGCCTCGGGGTCGAGTTCGAGAAGGTCGGCGGGTTTGATCCGGTGACCTTCGACGAGGACTGCGTCAAGGCGGTGCGCGACGCCGCCGACCGGCTTGGCTACTCGCATCGCGACCTGATTTCCGGTGCCGGACACGATGCCTGCTGGATCAACCGCGTCGCGCCGACGGCGATGGTGATGTGCCCCTGTGTCGACGGGCTGTCGCACAACGAGGCCGAGGACATTTCGCTCGAATGGGCGCGCGCCGGCGCGGACGTGTTGTTCCACGCGGTGGTCGAGACGGCGGGGATCACGGAGTGAGTGAATTGACGCGATCCAACGTCGTCCCGCTCGGGCTTGCGGACGAGCGTCAGCTCAGGATCGACCTCGCGGCAGCACTGCGCCTGGCGGCGCGATACGACTGGCACGAGGGCGTGGCGAACCATTTCTCCGCCGCCGTGTCGGCGGACGGCAAGCAGTTCCTCGTCAATCCGCGCTGGAAACATTTCTCCATGGCGAAGGCCTCGGAATTGCTGCTGGTCGACGCCGACGATCCCGACACGATGAAGCGTCCGGACGCGCCGGACCCGTCGGCATGGTCGATCCATTCGGCGATCCACCGCCGCCTGCCGCATGCCCGCGTGGCGCTGCATCTGCACCCGCCCTACGCGACGACGCTGGCGACGCTGAAGGACCCGACGATCAAGCCGATCGACCAGGTGACGGCGCGGTTCTTCAACCGCCTTGCCGTCGACAATGCCTTTGGCGGCATTGCCACCGGGGAAGCCGAGGGCGAGCGGATCGCGTCCACCATCGGCAACCATCGCGCCGTCATGATGGGCAATCACGGCGTCACCACCGTCGGCGAGACCGTCGCCGAGGCTTTCGACGCCATGTATCACCTCGAGCGCGCGGCTCGGACGATGGTTCTCGCCTATTCGACCGGCCGGGAGCTCAACGTGATGGACGATGCGCTCGCCGAGGCGACCGCTGGCGAGTGGGACGTCTACAAGGAGGCGGAACACGCCCATTTTGCGGAAATGAAGCGCATCCTGGATCACGAAGATCCGTCCTACGCGGACTGAGGAAGCGCGCAAGATCAATCGAATACGGGGAAAGCCGATGACCAGCACCATTATCAAGAACGGAACCGTCGTTACCGCCGACCTGACCTACAAGGCCGATGTGAAGATCGAGGACGGGGTGATCACCGAGATCGGCCCGAACCTCCATGCCGATCACGAGCTGGACGCGACCGGCTGCTACGTCATGCCGGGCGGCATCGACCCGCATGTCCATCTCGAAATGCCGTTCATGGGCACCTATTCCTCCGACGATTTCGAGAGCGGCACCCGCGCGGCGGTTGCCGGCGGCACGACGATGGTCGTCGATTTCTGCCTGCCGTCGCCGGGCCAGTCGCTGCTCGAGGCGATCCAGATGTGGGACAACAAGTCGACGCGCGCCAATTGCGACTACTCCTTCCACATGGCGATCACCTGGTGGGGCGAGCAGGTCTTCAACGAGATGGAGACGGTGGTGCGCGAGAAGGGCATCAACACCTTCAAGCACTTCCTCGCCTACAAGGGCGCGCTGATGGTCAATGACGACGAATTGTTCGCCTCGTTCCAGCGCTGCGCGGAACTGGGCGCGCTGCCGCTCGTCCATGCCGAGAACGGCGACGTCGTCGCGCAGATGCAGGCCAGGCTGCTCGCCGAGGGCAACAACGGCCCGGAGGGCCACGCCTATTCGCGGCCGCCGGAAGTCGAGGGCGAGGCGACCAACCGCGCCATCATGATCGCCGACATGGCGGGCGTTCCGCTCTATGTCGTGCACACGTCCTGCGAACAGGCGCATGAGGCGATCCGCCGTGCGCGCCAGAACGGGATGCGGGTCTATGGCGAGCCGCTGATCCAGCACCTGACGCTCGACGAGAGCGAGTATTTCAACAAGGACTGGGACCACTCGGCGCGCCGCGTGATGAGCCCGCCCTTCCGCAACAAGCAGCACCAGGATTCGCTGTGGGCGGGGTTGCAGTCCGGTTCGCTGTCCTGCGTGGCTACCGACCACTGCGCGTTCACCACCGATCAGAAGCGTTACGGTGTCGGCGATTTCACCAAGATCCCGAACGGCACGGGCGGACTGGAAGACCGTCTGCCGATGCTGTGGACCTACGGTGTCGAGACCGGCCGGCTGACGCCGAACGAGTTCGTCGCCGTTACCTCGACCAACATCGCCAAGATCCTCAACATGTATCCGAAAAAGGGTGCGATCCTTGTCGGCGCGGACGCCGACATCGTCGTGCTCGATCCGGAAAAGGAAAAAACCATCTCGGCCAAGACGCAGCAGTCGGCGATCGACTACAACGTCTTCGAGGGCAAGCATGTGAAGGGCTTGCCGCGGTTCACGCTTTCGCGCGGCAAGCTGGTCGTCGACGACGGCGCGGTGAAGACCGAGGAAGGCCACGGCAAATTCGTCAGGCGCGAGCCGTTCCAGGCCGTCAACAAGGCGCTGTCGACCTGGAAGGAACTGGTCGCGCCGCGCCCGGTCGAGCGTACCGGTATTCCGGCGAGCGGGGTGTGACCTGCGCATGCTTGCACCGGACAGACCGATGAACACCGTCATCCAGGCCGACAAACTCAATCTCACCTTCCAGACCAATGACGGGCCGGTGCATGCCCTGTCGGATATCGATCTCGCGATCGAGAAGGGTGAGTTCGTTTCGCTGATCGGTCCGTCGGGCTGCGGCAAGACCACGTTGCTCAGGGTGATCGCCGATCTCGAAAAGCCGACCGGTGGCACGATCACGGTCAATGGCATGACACCCGAGGAGGCGCGGCTGAAGCGGGCCTATGGCTACGTCTTCCAGGCGGCGGCGCTGTTTCCCTGGCGCACCATCGCCGACAATATCGCGCTGCCGCTGGAGGTGATGGGGCTGAGCGGCGACGAGCGCCGCAAGCGCATCTCCGACAATCTGGAACTGGTCGATCTCGCCGGATTCGGGAAGAAATATCCCTGGCAGCTCTCGGGCGGCATGCAACAGCGCGCCTCGATCGCCCGCGCGTTGGCAGTGCAGCCGGACATGCTGTTGATGGACGAGCCGTTCGGCGCGCTCGACGAGATCGTGCGCGACCACCTGAACGAACAGCTCCTCAAGCTCTGGGCGGCGACGCAGAAGACAGTGGTCTTCGTCACCCACTCGATCCCCGAGGCTGTCTTCCTGTCGACCAGGATCGTGGTGATGAGCCCGCGCCCGGGCCGCGTCCACGACGTCATCGATTGCGATCTCGGCTCCGAGCGGCCGCTCGACATCCGCGAGACGCCGGAATTCCTGAAAATCGCGCACCGGGTGCGCGAGGGCCTCAGGGCAGGGCATGCCTATGACGAGTGAGGCGACGCCGACATGCTGAAGTCACGCATTTTCCCCGTCCTCGCCGTCGTCGCGGCAATCGTCGCGATCTGGTACGTCGCCGCCGTGTTCATGAACGCGCCGGTGCAGCGCGACATGGACAAGCGCGCAGGCGTTACCTCGACGACCTGGCAACTGGTCGAAAAGACCATGAGCCAGGCCAAGCCGACGCTGCCCGCGCCGCACCAGATCGCCGTCAATTTCTTCGAGAACACGTTTCAGCGCAAACTCACCAGCAACCGCAGCCTCGTCTACAATGGCTGGGTGACGCTTTCCTCGACGCTGGCCGGCTTCGCCTTCGGCACCGTTCTGGGCATCGCGATCGCCGTCGGCATCGTGCACGTCAAATCGCTCGAGCGCAGCCTGATGCCGTGGATCATCGCCTCGCAGACCGTGCCGATCCTGGCGATCGCGCCGATGGTGATCGTGGTGCTCGGCGCGATCAACATCACCGGCCTCGTGCCGAAGGCGCTGATCTCGACCTATCTGTCGTTCTTCCCGGTCACGGTGGGCATGGTGAAGGGGCTGCGCTCGCCGGAGGCGATGCATCTCGACCTGATGCAGACCTACAATGCGAGCCTCGGCCAGACATTCTGGAAGCTGCGCGTGCCGGCGTCGGTGCCCTATCTCTTCACGTCGATGAAGGTCGCGATCGCCGCGAGCCTGGTCGGCGCGATCGTCGGCGAACTGCCGACCGGCGCCGTGGCCGGCATCGGCGCCAAGCTGCTCGCCGGCTCCTATTACAGCCAGACCGTCGACATGTGGGCGGCGCTCGTCATGGGCTCGGTGCTGGCGGCGCTGCTTGTCTTTTCGGTCGACATCGTCTCGCGGGTCGTCAACCGCATGATGGGGGGAAGGCCGGCATGAGCATGCTGCTACGCTCCTGGCAGGCCGTCGCCGCCGTGATCCTGACGGTCCTGGCGCTGATCAGGCTGCCGATGTTCGGCGACGGCGCGACCACGCCGCCCGGGAATGCGACGCTGGCTATAGTCGTGATCCTCGCCCTCATCGGCGCTTTTTCGGCCCTGCTGGTGTCGAAGAGGCAGGCCGTCGCCGCGATCCTGTTCGTGACCGCTCATGCCGGCGCCTGGCTTCTGTTCTCCGCCCTGTTGGGCAATGAGGGGCAGGCGCGCGCGCCGTTCTTCCTGCTGATCGCCGCGCTCTGGCTGCTTGCCTGGGCCTGCGTCACCCAGCTCTCCGCGCTCCGCCCTGAATCGCGCGAGGCCGCCACGCTTGTCCGGTTGCTCATTCCGGCGATCTTCGGCGCCTGGGTGCTGATCCTCTGGGAGGCGGCGACGCGCGGGTTCGGCATTCCCTTCATCCTGCTGCCGCCGCCGTCGGCGATCGGCGCGCGTATCGCCAATTCGCTGCCGGTTCTGGCTGCCGATGTCCGCCAGACCATCTTCAAGGCGGTGCTGTTCGGTTACGTGGTCGGCTCGGGGGCGGGTTTCGTCGTCGCGATCCTCGCCGACCGCGTCGATTTCCTGCGACGCGGGCTGTTGCCGATCGGTAATTTCGTCTCGGCGCTGCCGATCATCGGCATCGCGCCGATCATGGTCATCTGGTTCGGTTTCGACTGGCAGTCGAAGGCCGCCGTCGTCATCATCATGACGTTCTTCCCGATGCTGGTGAACACGGTGGCCGGGCTTACCGCCGCGGGCCACATGGAGCGCGACCTGATGCGCACCTATGCCTCCAACTACTGGCAGACGCTGTTCAAGCTGCGCCTGCCGGCGGCGATGCCGTTCATTTTCAACGCCCTCAAGATCAATTCGACGCTGGCGTTGATCGGCGCGATCGTCGCGGAATTCTTCGGCACGCCAATCGTCGGCATGGGATTCCGCATCTCGACCGAAATCGGCCGGCTCAACCTCGACATGGTCTGGGCCGAGATCGCGGTTGCCGCGCTTGCCGGTTCGGTTTTCTATGGTGCCGTCGCCCTTGCCGAAAGGGCAACGACATTCTGGCATCCGTCTATCCGTGGTGGCTAGACGCAAATCGTGTTCCCGCTTCCCGCGGGTTCGCGGAACAACGCAGAGGGAAAGGCGAAAAGGGTAAAGACATGAAGAAAATAATGATGTCCCTGATGGTCGGTGCGATGTCGCTCGCAACCGTACAGGCGATGGCCGCCGACAAGCTGACGCTGCAGCTGAAATGGGTGGCCCAGGCGCAGTTCGCCGGCTACTTCGTTGCCAAGGACAAGGGCTTCTACGACGAGGAAGGCCTTGACGTCACGATCAAGCCGGGCGGCCCGGATATCGCGCCGGAACAGGTGATCGCCGGCGGCGGCGCCGACGTGATCGTCGACTGGATGGGTGGCGCGCTGGTCGCCCGCGAGAAGGGCGTTCCGCTGGTCAACATCGCCCAGCCCTACGAGAAGGCTGGCATGGAAATGGTCTGCCCGGCTGATGGACCGGTCAAGTCGACCGATGACTTCCCGGGCCATACGCTCGGCGTCTGGTTCTACGGCAACGAATATCCGTTCTTCGCCTGGATGAACAAGCTCGGCTATTCAACCGACGGCGGACCGGACGGCGTGACCGTGCTGAAGCAGTCCTTCGACGTGCAGCCGCTGATCCAGAAGCAGGCCGACTGCATCTCGGTCATGACCTATAACGAGTACTGGCAGCTGATCGACGCCGGCTACAAGCCGGAAGACCTGATCGTCTTCAACTACTCGGAAATGGGCAATGATCTGCTCGAGGACGGCCTCTATGCGATGGAAGACAAGCTCGCCGATCCGGCCTTCAAGGCAAACATGGTCAAGTTCGTCCGCGCTTCGATGAAGGGCTGGAAATACGCTCTGGAAAATCCGGACGAAGCGGCCGGGATCGTCATGGACAATGGCGGCCAGGACGAGAACCACCAGAAGCGGATGATGGGCGAAGTCGCCAAGCTGATCGGCGACGGTTCGGGCGTGCTCAAGGAAGACGTCTACGAGCGCACCGCCCAGGCTCTTCTCGACCAGAAGATCATCGAAAAGGAGCCGACCGGCGCCTGGACGCACGCGATCACCGACGAGGCTCTCAAGTAAGAGCCGGTTCGCCGACGATCCGAAAAGGGAAGGGCGGGGCCGCGATGCGGTCCCGCCCTTTCTGCTTGTTCCGGAGTCGCTTGCGCGGTTTTCCCGACAGTCTGATTCAGGCCGCGATCGCGGCCTCGGGCGGTTCCTTGGCGCCGGTCATGAAGGCCACCGCGTCCGACATGGTGTAGTCCTTCGGATTGATCACGCACAGGCGTTGCCCCAGCCGGTGGACATGGATGCGGTCGGCGACCTCGAAGACATGCGGCATGTTGTGCGAGATCAGGATGATCGGGATACCGCGCGAACGCACGTCGAGAATGAGTTCGAGCACCCTTCGGCCTTCCTTGACGCCGAGCGCCGCCGTCGGCTCGTCGAGGATGATGACCTTCGATCCGAAGGCCGCCGCGCGAGCCACGGCGATACCCTGGCGCTGGCCCCCCGACAGGGTTTCGACCGCCTGGTTGATGTTCTGGATCGTCATCAGTCCCAATTCGGAGAGCTTCTCGCGCGAGAACTTCTCCATCGCCTGCTTGTCGAGCCTGCGCAGCCACTTGCCCATCACGCCGGGCTGCCGGATTTCGCGGCCCATGAACATGTTGTCCGCGATCGACAGGGCCGGAGACATGGCGAGCGTCTGGTAGACCGTCTCGATTCCCGCGCCCCGCGCCTCGATGGGAGACGCGAAGCGGGTCGGCTTGCCGTCCAGCCAGACTTCGCCCTCATCCGGCTGAACGGCGCCCGACAGCGACTTGATCATCACCGATTTACCGGCTCCGTTATCGCCGATCACGGCCAGGATTTCGCCCGGATAGAGATCGAAATCGCATCTGTTGAGCGCGGTGACCCTGCCGAAGCGCTTGACGAGACCGCGTGCTTTGAGAATGGGTTCCATTATGCCGATACCTTTCTGATCCACTGGTCCACCGCGACGGCGCCGATGATCAGCGCGCCGATGAGCAGGAAGGTCCATTGCGGGTTGGCGCCTGCCATGCGCAGGCCGAGTTCGAAGACGCCGACGATCAGCGCGCCGAAGAAGGCGCCCAGGATCGAACCGCGTCCGCCGAAGAGCGAGATGCCGCCAATGACCACGGCTGTGATCGACTGGATGTTGCCGATGACACCGGTGGTCGCGGACGGCGACACCGAGCCGTAGCGGCCGATCATCACCCAGCCGGCGAGACCGCAGATGAAGCCCACCAGCATGTAGACGGACATCAGCGTGTTGTGCACGTTCACGCCGGCGAGTTCGGCGGCCTCGGGATCGTCACCCACGGCATAGACGTGCCGTCCCCAGGCGGTGGACCGCAGTGCGTATGCGAGAACGAGCACGAGGATCAGCATCAGGAGCACGCCGAACGTCAATGTCGCGCCGCCGAATTTGACCGTGTTTCCGAGATACTGCAGGAACGGAGCCTGTTGCTCGATATCCTGGGAGCGTATCGTTTCGTTTGCCGAGTAGAGATAGTTCGCCGCCAGCACGATTTGCCACATGCCGAGCGTGACGATGAAGGGCGGCAGTTTCACGCGGGAAACGAGCCAGCCATTGATCCCGCCGATAGCGGTCCCGATGGCGAGGCCGCAGACCACCGCGAGGTGCGGCGGGAGCCCGTAGCGGAATGTGAACTGTCCCATGATCACCGAGCACAACACGGCGAGGGCGCCGACGCTGAGATCGATCCCGGCCGTCAGGATGATCAGGGTTTGCGCCGCCGCCAGCACACCGACGATCTGGACCTGCTGAAGGATCAGGGTCAGGGCAAAGGGCGAGAAGAACTTGTGGCCCAGAACCAGTCCGAAAATGAGCGTGGCCGCAACAAGGACGATCAGCGGCACGATGGCCGGCGTCGAGTGCAGTACTTCATGGAAGCGGCCCACCAGGCCCTTGTGACGTTCCTCGAACGCCGCGACATCGGTCGACGCACCGGCCGCCGCGGCCTCGAAATTTTCCGTATGTGTGGTTGGCGTGGACATGTAACATCCTCCCTTCCGGCAGGTGCCCAGGTCCCGCCGGCTGTGCCGGATAATGACAGATCTGTCGCGAATTGTCGCGAGGTGCGAGGGGAGGGCGCATCGCGCCCTCCCGGATCAACCGGCGATCAGCCCCAGCAGAGCTTCAGGCCTTCATCGACCGAAATCGAGTCGACCCCTTCGACCGGCTGGTCCGTCACCAGGGACACGCCGGTGTCGAAAAAGTTCTTGCCCTCGGTCGCCTGGGGCTTGGTGCCGTCCTTGGCGTAGGCGGCGATCGCCTCGATGCCCTTGGACGCCATCAGCAGCGGATATTGCTGCGATGTCGCGCCGATGATGCCTTCCTTGACGTTCTGGACGCCGGGGCAGCCGCCATCGACCGACACGATCAGGACGTCGCCCTCGCGGCCGATGGCCTTGAGCGCCTCGTAACCGCCCGCGGCGGCCGGCTCGTTGATGGTGTAGACGACATTGACGAACGGATCCTTGGCGAGAAGGTTCTCCATCGCCTTGCGGCCGCCTTCCTCGTTGCCGGCTGTGACGTCGTGGCCGACGATGCGCGGATCGTCCTCGTCGCCCCATTTGTTGGGGTCCTTGGTGTCGATGCCGAAGCCGGTCATGAAGCCCTGGTCGCGCAACACGCCGACGGTCGGTTGCGACACGTCGAGGTCAAGAAAGGCGATCTTGGCGTCGGCGGCCGCATCGCCGAGCTTGCCCTTTGCCCACTGGCCGATCAGCTCGCCGGCCTTGAAGTTGTCGGTGGCGAAGGTCATGTCGGCCGCGTCCACCGGATCGAGCGGGGTGTCGAGCGCGATCACGAGGATGCCGGCGTCGCGCGCCTTCTGCACCGACGGCACGATCGCCGAGGTGCTCGACGCGGTCAGCAGGATGCCCTTGGCGCCATTGGCGATGCAGGTTTCGATCGCCGCGACCTGGGTTTCATTGTCGCCGTCGACCTTGCCGGCGTAGCTGTTCAATTCGATGCCGAGTTCCTCGGCCTTTGCCGTGGCGCCTTCGCGCATTTTCACGAAAAAGGGGTTGGTGTCGGTCTTGGTGATCAGGCATGCGCCGACCTTGTCCTGCGCGCTGGCGGGAACGATGGAGGCGGCGCCGATAGCGAGCGCAGCAACGGTGGTTGCGAGAAGGGTCTTGTTCACGATTTTCCTCCCAGAGTTGACATTTCCGGCCCCTGGTCAGGGCCGGCCAGGAAGCGGGCGGACGGTGCTTCATCACGCGTCCATTGCCCGAACCTGCCTTCAGGGAACACCAACAAAATGACCGTGTCAATAACTAATTCACTCTTATTTAATTATTGACAGAAGCGCCGGTTTGCAGACAAACTGCCGCCAGGGACAACGCCGTGTGCTAGGAGCCGGCGTGTCTACCGGGGCAGGGCAGTGGGAGGCTGCATGACGATACAGCCAGACGCGCGCGACGTTTCACCGGCCGATGGCGGTCCGGCGCAGATGCGCGGAACCAACCAGAGCGGAATGCGCGCCTATAACGAGAAGCTGATCCTGACGCTTCTGCGCAGGAACGGCGCGCTGGCGAAATCCGACCTCACCCGGCTGACCGGGCTTTCGGCGCAGACGACGTCGGTGATCATGCGCAGCTTGGAAAAGGACGCGCTGGTCGTGCGAGGAGAGCCGGTGCGCGGCCGCATCGGGCAACCGTCGGTTCCGTTCTCGCTCAATCCCGAAGGCGCCTATTTTCTAGGCCTCAAGATCGGAAGGCGCAGCGCCGAAGTCGTGCTGATCGACTTCCTCGGCAAGCCGCTGCAGCATCGCCAGCTGATCTACCCCTATCCGGTGCCCGACGCGATCCTCCGGTTCGCGAATGAAAGCATCGTCGCCATCCTGTCCGGCCTGACCGAGTCGAAGCGCAAGCTGGTGGCGGGGCTCGGCGTCGGCATGCCGTTCGAAATCTGGAACTGGGCCGACATCATCGGCGCGCGCCAGGACGAGATGGATGCGTGGCGGCAGACCGATATCCGTGCCGAACTCGGCACCAATTATCCGTTTCCGGTCTATGTGGAAAACGACGCGACCTCGGCCTGCGGCGCCGAGCTCGTCTTCGCCGAGCGCCAGGCGAATTCCGAGTTCCTGTATTTCTATCTGGGTACCTTCATCGGCGGCGGCGTCGTGCTGAACGGAAGCCTCTTTGTCGGGCGAACCGGCAATGCGGGGGCGCTGGGGTCGATCCTCGTCACCGACCAGAACGGCAAGCCGCGCCAGTTGATCGAGCTCGCGTCGCTGCACACGCTCGACAAGCTGGTGACCGAGGCGGGGGGAGAGTCCGCCCCGATCTGGCTGTCGCCTGCGGACTGGGGCGACCTCGGAACCGCGCTCGACGACTGGCTGGAAGCCAGTGCGCCGCCGCTGGCGCAGGCCATCGTGTCCGCCTCGGCGGTCATCGAGTTCGAGCTTGCGGTGATCGACGGCTGGATGCCGGTCGAAGTCCGCGCGCGCCTCGTTGAAGAAGTGCGCTCGGCGATGACGAAACTCGATGCCGAGGGGATCAGGCTGCCGGTCGTCGAGGAAGGCATCGTCGGCGCGGAAGCGCGCGTCATCGGCGCGGCGAGCCTGCCGCTGTTCGACAAGTTCATGGTCGACCAGAACACGCTGACGCGGGGCATCCGCGATGCCGATCGGGCTTGATCCCGTTCCTGGCCCGGACCTGCCCGCAAGGCTGACCTCATTCGAGTTTTCGGGGCGGCTGGTCCCGGTCGCCTGCGCCTGCCGGATTGTCCGAAAATCGTGATCGCAGGTCATTGACTTGCCGCGACCGGCGTTGCTTTTGTGCGCGGGGCCCGCCTGGCGGGCTTCGGGATTGCGGCCGATGCCGCCAATGAGAACATGGAAGGTGATATGATGGGCGATGTTACGGCGCCGGATCTCGGCTCGTTCAACTGGGAAGACGCGTTCCGGCTGGAAGACCAGCTGACCGACGAGGAACGCCTGATCCGCGATGCCGCCAGA
>NZ_JACZCS010000052.1 GCF_014904745.1 Oricola nitratireducens | reverse complement strand
CGGAATCCAGGCCTGCGCCGCCAGCGACCATCGAGCCGCTGTTCTCGTTCGGCACGTTGAACGCACCCGAGAACGCCGTCGAGCCGAAGCCGTCGGCGCCGAAGTCGACCTTCAGCGAGCCCGATGCGCCCGGAACGTCCGAGCCGTCCGTGCCCGCAGGCTGCAGGCCGGCGATCGCGGCGACATCGTCCTCGTCGACAATGGCGTTCGACACGCCCGGCGCGACGCCGTCCGGATTGGAGACGGCCGGCATGTCGTCGTCGATACCTACGGAGAAACCGGCGGTAAAGGAGTCGCCGTCGCTGTCGGTCGCGACATAGCCGAACGGCAGGATGATGTTGTTTTCGTATTCTCCGGTCGGATGGTCGATCGAATCGTTGAGATCGAAGCGGAAGGAGCCGCTGGCGGTATCGGACAGCGAAACGGTGAAGACCACGCTGTCGCCGGCCGTCGCCGTCAGCACCGTACCATTGGCCGACTGGGCAAGGGCATAGGTGATGGTCTCGCCGTGCGAGGTCAGGCCGAGCGCATCGAGAGCGCCGATGGTCGACGCCGAGAAGACGACCGAACGGTCGCCGTCGGGACCGACACCGCCGTCCACGACGGAATTGCCGTCATCGGCACCCCAGTTGATGTTCAGATCGCCATAGACCGTCGATGCGTCGCTGTCGGTGTCGAGCGTTCCGTCGGTCGCGGTGGCGTTATCGCCCGGTGCGGAATCGTCGTTGCCGGTTACCAGATCGCCGTTCGCGGCCGACAGATCGTCTTCGTCGACGATCGCGTTGACCTGGTCGACGCCGCTCAGGGTCTCGATCTGGAGGCTCCAGTCGCGCAGCGTGCCGCTATCGGCGCCGGCATCATCGTTGATCCTGAGCGTCCACGTGCCAGCCATGTCCTTGCCGTCAAGATCGGACAGCTGGTCGATCAGCGGCTTCCAGGTCCCCACGAAGGGCGCGGAGGAGGAAGAATTCGGGAAAGGATTGGTAGCCTCGTCGTCGAAGGTCATCACTCCATTGGGATTGCCACTGCCGCCGTTGTCGTTGACGAGTTCGATCTCCGTCCCGTCAGGCGCCACCAGGGTGATCTCGAGGTCGGCCATATAGGTATGGGTGAGGTTGATCGAGATATTGAGGTCGAGGATCGTGCCGCCGGTCGGCACCACGATTGTGGATTCAATCATGCCGGCCGTTCCCGTCGCGGGAATCCGCAGGTCGACATCCCCCGAGGAAAATGTCTGAACACCGGCGACACTCGCCACACCCGGCGCACTCCCGTCGCCGAAGGAATAGAGTTCCGGCGTGCCAGCGACAGGAAGGTCGTCATCGATGCCCACGGAGAAGCTCGAGGACACCGTGTCTCCGTCGCTGTCCGTCGCCGTGAAGTCGAACGTCAGGTTGAGATTGTCCTCGGTACCCGCGACCGGATGGTCGAGAGCGTCATTCAGATCGAACAGGAAGGAGCCATTGCCCGTGTCAGACAGTTCCACCGTGAAGACAATCCGGCCGCCGGCAGTCGCCGTCAGGACGTCACCGTCCCCGTTCAGAGAATAGCCCAGCGCCTCGCCCTGCGAGAACAGTCCCAGCGCTTCCAGGGTACCGATGGCACTCGGGGAGAACGTCACGCCGCGGTCGCCCGCGCCGATGCTGGCACCGCCGTCGATAACGCTGTTGGCACTATCGGCGCCCCAGTGGATGTCAAGGCTGCCGGCAACGGTCGTCGCATCCCCATCCGTGTCCAGCGTCGCGTCGGTGCCGGTGGCATCGTCGCCCGCCTGGCTGTCGTGGTTGCCGTCTGCGAGGTCGCCGCCGGCCAGCGACAGGTCGTCCTCGTCGACCTGGGCGGAACCCGTTTCGCCGATTACCGGCGTGTCGTCGTCGACATTGACCACCAACGTGCCGTCGGCATGGTCACCATCGACGTCGCTGACTCGGTAAGTGATTGAGAATTCGAGGTTATCCTCGGATTCTCCAGACACCGGATGGGCAACCGGCGCGAGCTGTGTGACGGTGTACGCGCCGTCGAGAGAATTGCTCAACGTGACCTGCAGAACCGCAGTGCCGTCCTGAAGAATGGTCAGCGTCAGCCCGTCGGGAGAAACATCGACGGTGAAGCCTGCCGGCACGTCCGCGCCGATCAGCAGCAGCGAGCCGGCGCCGTTCATGCCATAGAAATGGCTGAGGATGCCGGTCACGTTCTCCGCATCCGGGTCGTCGTCCAGGCCGCCCGGATTGCCGCCGAGCACGTCATCGTCGAGCAGCACGGCGAGATTCTCGCCGACCGTCGGCTTGTCGTCGATTGTACCGAGGATCTCGCGTTCCAGTTCCGGGAACTGCAACGCGGTCGGCGGTAGCAGGCCGAGGATCGGATCGGCGTCGCCGATGCCGGGCGCCGGGACGCCGAAATTGCCGCCAGAACTGGCAAGTTCGCCCGATGATGCGACCAGCGTACCGTTCGGCCCCGCAGCAATGTTGATGTCATTCGCCTCAAGCGCGGCAACGAGCGCTTCCTGCGGGATCAGGACGCCGTCGATATAGAAGGTCGGAACGTTGATCGCCGCATTCTTGATAACGATGTCCGATCCATCGGCCTGATGCAGGATGAGGTCGCGCCCGGATATTTCAACATTCTCCAGGCTGACACCCGCAGGGAGCCGCACTTCGTTGCTGATGTTCGGAACGATTTCCGCGGGAAACTTCTGAGCGATCGCATCTTCGGTCGGGCTGGCCGCGCCGCCTGCGTCAACCGGCGCGATGTCGTCCCCGGTCCCGCCATTGCCGGTGGCGTCCTGCGCCATCTGAGCGATGCCGTGATCCCGGCTCGCCGCATCGGTTTCCGATGCGCGGTCACCGCGAATTTCGTCGAATGCATCCAGTCCGCCGCGTGTGTCTTCGATAGCCATTTTCCAGCCCTCCGATATTTCGCCCCACTGAGCAGAAACAGGAGGGTCCGCGCAACGCTTTCTTAAACAAATAACATATTATGGTATGCCTAGATTGCGATAATTTCGCTTTGGTTAATAATTATACATACCATGATATGCTTATGCGCCATTTTCGGGACCGGTAAAATTTGAACCAATCCGTTGCACCGGAATTTACCGCGTCTCTTCAGCCGGATTAAACGCGCCGCCGCTAGCCTTTCCCAAAAAACAGGGGATGGCAGAATGCCAAAAGAAAACAGGCCGCTGGGCGTTTCGATCGCCCTCGCCGCGCTCGCCGCAATGGCCTTTTCGGCCATGCCGGCAACGGCCAAGGAAACACCGGATACGCCGGCTTTCATGGCGTCGGAAGCGATCTCGGCTACCTATCTCGCATCCGCGTTGCCGTTCGCCGGTGTCACACAGTTGCGCGCGCTTATCAGCGGGTCGCGGCTCGGCATCGAATATGTTTCGCGACGCCTCGCCGTCCTTTCCGAACGGCGTCCCGAACTCGACCGGGCAACGACCGCGTCTGTGCCGTCGGGCTTCTTCGGAACGGTCGCCGTTCCCTTTTCGCCGATCGGATCGAGCAAGGATTGGGACCGCGTGCGCAACGCGGAATCGGTCTCGGCAATGGGCGACTGCGCCTCGCAATCCTGCCGGCTGCGCCTCGCTTCCGCGAAAACGGCGATCGCCGAGGCCGCGGACGAGCGCTTCTTTGCCAGGCTCTCGACGGTCAACACCCTGGTAAACCGCACGATCGCCTATGCCCCCGACCAGAAGACCTATGGTCAGCTCGACCATTGGGCATCGGGCGCCGAAACGATCCGCAAGGGCGCTGGCGACTGCGAGGATTTCGCGATCCTGAAATATACGCTGCTTCGCGACATCGGCGTCCCGGCCCGGTCGATGTCGCTCGTCATCCTGCGCGACACCGCACGCAATCTCTACCACGCGGTGCTCGCGATCAGCACGAACAAGGGGCATTTCGTTCTCGACAACGTGCATGACGGAGTTTACCGGGACATCGAGGCGCGCAATTATCTGCCGCTCTATTCGTTCTCCACGGATCGCTCGTGGATTCATGGCGTCCCCGCCGGCAACACCGTCGCCACAGCGCGCGTCGACGTACCGCTTGGATCGATCGCACCGGGCGAAAGCAGCGATGCGGGTATACGTGCCGAAAAATTGTATGCGGATTTGTTGGACGATCTTCGGCCGGCGGAAATCAGGTAATCACGTAACCGATGATCATGTCCTCGTTCCAGCATGGTGCGAGGACCGCATTGAGACGTCCGCGCACGCGGCGCTCGTTCACGCCGATCGCGAAACCCAGCGGAACCATCGTTCGGTCGCCCTCCCGCAAGGCCGCCAGCAGGTCGTCCATGTGCATGTCGATCTGCAGACGGAGATTGCGCTCCATCTGGTCCATCTCCTCGCTGGGCATGTTCATCCGGATGAAACGCAGAAACGCCGGGTTGTGAAACCGCAACTGCCGGGTCGCCGAAAGCGCGAATGCCGGCGAAGGACAGGCGTTGATCAGGCCGTTCACCACCGACGGCGACATCTTTTCGCGCAAGCCGCCGAGCCGGTATTCGAGCCATTGCGCGACGAACACGCGCATCGCCGAGGTCAGGTTGGTCGACTTGATTCCGCTTGCCTCGATCATCGCCACAATTTCGCCGACCGTCGCGTTCTCCTCGCGTCCGACCTTTTCCAACAGGGTCCAGAACTCGCGTTCGAGGCGCATGCCCCTTCGCTTGCCGTCCGCCGTTACCGCCCGGAAGAACGGTTCGGCGCCTGCAGCGTCCATCTGGCGTAACAGATCCTCAAGTCCCGGCGGCGATTTGGCGGGACCGCCCATTCAGCGCTCCGTGAACGCCTCTTGGCGTGCCTTGTTGATCGGTTTGAGAAGATAATGAAGGATCGTCTTGCGCCCGGTCATGATATCGACCGAACATACCATGCCCGGGGTGATGTGGAAGACGTCGCCGCTCCTCTCGAGCTGCGAGCTCTTCGTCTTGACCCGGACCTCAAAATAGGGCTCGCCTGTCTTCTGGTCGACGATACTGTCCGGACTGATATTGACCACTTCGCCGTCGAGACCTCCATAGATCGAGAAGTCGTAGGCGGTGATCTTCACCAGCGCATGCTGACCCGGCACGACAAAGGCGACGTCCCGCGGAGAAATGCGGGTCTCGACCAGCAGTTCCTCGGATGTCGGCACGACTTCCGCAATCACGGTTCCTGGTTGAACAAAGGATCCGATCGTATTGATCTGCATCGTGTTTATGACGCCGTCGACCGGCGATCGTATCTCGTTGCGCTCGACGCGCGTCGATTCCCCGCGCGCCGATTGCTCCAGCACAGACAATTGCGAAAGCGCGTCGGTCTTTTGTGTAAGCGCTTCCTGGCGAAACTGCAGTTCGAGTTCCCGAATCTGTAACTGCGCCTCGCTGATCGCGCCCTTGAGGCGCGGTATCATCTCGTTGAGCGCATTTGACTGCCCCAGGAAGTCATTGACCTCGCGCTGGACGCGGATCAGTTCCGTTTCGGCGACGAGCCGCTTTTCGGCCATCGGCTTGAGCAGTTCGAGTTCGCGCTTGCTTATTTCGAGGCTGCCCTCGAGGCGCGCCTTGTTCGCATTTGCCTCGTCGAGCTCCTTTTCGCGCTGCAGCAAACGCTGCTCCAGAACGGCTTTCGTATTGTGAAACGCATCCCGCCGCGCCGCCAGCAGGCGTTCCTCGTTTTCGCAGATACCCGGCGCGACCTCCATCACCTCCTGCGGGCATTCGAAGGTTACGTCCTCCGTACCGGACGCCTCGCTTTCGAGCCGCGCAATGCGCGTCTTCAACGCCCGCACCTGCGCCTCGACCTCGCCGAGGTCCGAAGAGGTGGTCGTATCGTCCAGCCGCACGATGAGCTGGCCCTTGCTGACGACCTGGCCGGTCTGGACCGCAATCTCGCTAACGACACCCGGCTCGGTGGCCTGTATGGTCTGGGTCCGCGTCGCCGGGATGACGCGCCCGTTGCCGCGCGCGATTTCGTCGATCCGGGTTTGCGACGCCCAAACCGCGAAACTCGCGATCAGGGCGACCACGAGAAAAACGATGACGCTTGCCGATCGCGGAGGTCTCTCGCCGATCATGCGGACTTCCCCTGCGCGGCATTCGCGCGTGCCGCCAGCGCGCCCAGAACCTTGTCTTTCGGACCATCGGCAACGATCGCGCCACGATCGAGAACGATCAGCCGATCGACGAGTTCGAGCAAGCTGTAGCGATGTGTCGAAATGACGAGCGTGACGCCGGGATCGAACGACCGCGCCAGGCTGCCGATCAACTGCTTTTCGGTCGCCATGTCCATGGCGCCGGAAGGCTCGTCAAGAAACACGATTTTCGGCTTGGAAAGCAGAAGACGCGTAATTGCGACGGCCTGCTTTTGCCCGCCGGACAGATTGCTTCCCCGCTCCCCAACGGCCAGGTCATAGCCGCGCGGATGCTGGGCGGCGAATTCATCGACGCCCGTCTTTTTAGCCGCCTCGACGATTTCCTCGTCGGTCGCATCGGCGTTTGCAAGCTGCAGGTTTTCCTTCAGCGTGCCCGAAAACAGATCGGCCGACTGGCCGGCATAGGCGACCGCGGAACGGACCTCGGCGGGATGATACTGCCGCACATCCACGCCATTGATCAGCACCCGGCCTTCCTGTGCGATGTAGAGATTTGCGAGGAGGCGCCCCAGCGTGGTCTTGCCGGACCCTATCTTGCCGATGATGCCGATACGTTCGCCGGCACGCACCGAGAAACTGAGATTTCTCAGAACCGGCGCGTCGCTGCCCGGATACTGGAAGCTGACATTCTGGAACGCGAAGCTCCCGTCGGTCACGGGCCTGTGGACGAAGCCGACCGTGTTCGGGCGATCCTCCTCCTGCGCCATGATCGTATCGAGGATGCGCAACGACAGCATCGCCTGGCGCATCCGCGCAAGCGTGAGCGCGATCTGCGACATAGGTGAAACCGTTCGTCCGGACAGCATCACCGTCGCAATGATCGCGCCGGTGGAAATCCGCCCCTGCGCGAATTCGTAAGCTCCCGCGATCACGATGAAAATCGACACCGATTGCTGGACGAACTGGGTGAAATTGGCCGCGCCCGACGACAACTGTTTGATCTCCTCGGAGGTGCGCGAAGATCTCTTGGTAAGTTCGTTCCATTTGCGGATAAGCGGGGCTTCGGCGCGGAGGGACTTGACGGTTTCGATGGTCGAGATCGTCTCGACCAGAAGCGATTGCCTCTGCGCGGATTCATTGGCTGCGCGCGCCACTCGCTTGGAGATCCGGTATTGCGCGACCAGGCCCGTCGTGACGGCAATCGTGAAAGCCGCGAGCGGGATGACGAACAGCCAGCCCGATATCAGGAAAATGACGAACAGGAAAACGAAGACAAACAACGCGTCGATCAGGGTAGCGACCGTATTCGAGGTGAAGAATTCGCGCACGAACTCGAACTGGCTGACGCGGTTCGCATATTCGCCCGTGGAAGCCGGTCGCGCGGCCATGCTGGTATGCAGGACCTTGTCGAACAGCGCGTGGGAAACCTTGAGGTCGATCGCCCGGCCGGTATGGTCGATGATCATCGATCGCGCCGTTTTCAATAGCAGATCGAAAAGCAGCGCGAGTGCCACGCCGGCGGCGAGCGCGAGCAGGCTCGACGTTGCCTTGTTGGGCAGCACGCGGTCATAGACATTCATGATGAAGATCGGCGACGCCAGCCCGAGCAGGTTGATGAACAGGGCAGCAAGCGCAATGTTGGCGTAGCCCCGCCAGAACTGGCTGGCGGGCCCGAAAAGCCAGTGACCGCGCTCTATATCCTGAGAACCGCCGAGTTCCGCGCGCTCGGCGGAATTCAGATAGATTACCGAGAAGGAATAGGCGTGCCTGATACCCTGCCTGGCTAGCGCCTGCAGTGCGGTGCGCGCGGTCTGACGGGCATCCATCCCGGCGTCGATGCCGGGCCAAGTTTCTCCGTCGAGAAATGCGAACCGGCCATCGGCGAATTCGACAAGCGCCGGAAACTCGATCTTGCCGGCCGCGACGTCGCGCACGGTGTGGACGGCGATATCGAGCCCGATGCGTTCGCAGATACGTTCCACAAGCACGGGCTCGATGCCGTCATCCGGCAGCGGCACGCCCGAAAACAAGACGGTTTCCGAAGCGGGCCGTCCATAATAGCGGGCGATATCCTGCAGGCAGCGTTTGAAGGACTCCACCTCGGATTGCCCCGAAGGTGCCGTTTCGACGGCCGCCACGTTGCCCATTTCCGTCACGCTATTTTCCGCAATAACCGCCGCTACTGTTTACGCACGGGCGCAAGCAGATCCATCGGCAGTTCGTTCACCTGCCGCGACGGCAGACGGGCATAGGTCTCGGTCGGCGCGGTCGCGGGAACGTTGAACTCGTTACGCGCATAGGCTTCGGCCTGCTTCGGCGGAGCGATGTTCAGCGTGGAAAGAAGCTGTCCCGTCGATGCGAGGAGGCGATATTCGGCAAAGAGCGAGGCGTATTCCGCGGTTGCCGCAAGAACACCCACGTTGTAGCGCGTGTTCTGTGCGTCCAGCACGTCGAGAAGAGACCGCTGACCGACCCGGAATTGTTCGCGGTAGGAACTGACCAGGCGCGCGTTTTCCGCGGCCTGCCGACGCAGCGTCACAGCGAGGCTGGACTGGCGCTGACGGCGGTCCCAGGATGTGCGAACGGCTTCCTCGATTTCGCGGTAGATCTGATGCAGGACGAGGCGCTGCTCGCTCGCGCGCCGGATCTGTTCCTGTTCGTTGGCGCGATCGATGCCGCCACGGTAGAGGTTCCACTTGGCGACGACACGCGCCTGGAAATCCGTGGTGTAGCCGTCGGCGCCGTCGATATCCTGACCGCCCCGTGCCCGGCCTTCCAGGAAAATTTCCGGAGAATACTTGGAACGGGCGCCGTCGACGACCGCGTCGGCAGCGTCGATATCCGCATTGGCCATGTGGATGCGCGGATTGTTCTTGCGGGCAAGCCCGATCGCCTGATCGAGCGACCGCGGCAACCGCGAAGCCACAGATCCCGGGCTTTTCGCGCCGTCGAGCGGCTTGCCGACGAGGGTAAGGAACCTGATTTTTGCCGCGGCGAGTTCCTCTTCGGATTCCTTCATCCGCGCTTCCGCTGAAAGAACCCGCTCGCGGACCTGCTGCCGGTCAGCTTCGGTCAGCGTTCCGGCGGCGACACCTGTCGAAATGTCGGACTGAACCGAGCGATGGAACCGCAGGTTGGCCGCGCTCTCGGAGACAATCCGTGCCTGCACCAGATATTCAAGATACTCGCGCACGACCTGCAGGCCGATATATTCGCTGCGCTCGAGAATGCGGAAGGACGCGCCGTCCACCCGCGAAGCCTGGCGCTCGAGCTCGGCCCGGCGTCCGCCGCCATCGAAAAGCTTCTGTGTCGCGACCGTCGAAATCTCCGACGGGTACAGCGGATCGTTGTCAATGCTACCCAGACGCCGCGACGGATTGTCCAGCCGGCGAACACCCGACGAGGCCTCGAGGTCGATACTAGGAAGATAGAGCCCCCGCGCCTGGCGCAATTCGAATTCGATCGCCTCGCGATTTTCAATCGCCTGTCCGATTTCGGGATTTGATTCGACCGCTACGGCGACCGCCTCTTGCATCGATATTGCGTGTGCTGGGCTCGAAAATACCGTACCCAATAGAAAAAACGCCAACGACCGAACACGCTTACCACGCGACGACGCAAAAAAAGTCGTTACAAACACTTCCACCCCCAACTGCTCGGCGACAAATATCAAAATCCGACACGGCCGTTTCCAACCCAAAAGCCAAGGGCTTCTAACATCTTACCTATTGGCTCCACAACGAAGAAACTCTCGTTGAGTTAACAGCCCGTGAGTTGTCGCAATATTGCAACAGCCATCATGTTGATAGCCGCGAAAGCTGTTTTCATGCATAAGTTACCGTGTTTTTAACGGACAATGACTAGGTCGCCCGGCTTGGCGACGTCGTAAAGTTGGACGACGTCGTCATTGGCCATTCGAATGCAGCCTGACGAAACCGCCTGCCCGATCGTCCACGGCTGGTTGGTTCCGTGAATGCGGTAAAGAGTGGAACCGAGATAAAGCGCGCGGGCGCCGAGCGGATTGTCGGGCCCGCCTTCCATGCGCGCCGGAAGGATACGCCCCTCCGCCGCCTCGCGCAGGCGCATCTCCTCGGGCGGTGTCCATTTGGGCCATTCCGCCTTGCGCGATATCCGTTCCTTGCCCTTCCAGGCAAATCCCTCGCGGCCGACCCCGATCGCGTATCGCATCGCCTTGTTGCCGCCGATCAGTCGGTAAAGACGACGCTGCCCGGTATCGATAATAATCGTGCCGACGGGATAGGATGCCGGAAAGTCCACCACCTCCCGGGCGATCGGCGATGCATCCGAGCGGCCGTAGCGCGCTTTGACGCCGCCATTCGTCACCGGTTTGCGGACCCACTTGTTCCGGGCGGGATCGAATACGAGTTCCGTGCCGGCGGCGACTTGGGCACCGGCCGCGTTTCCGTACCCGTCTGCGACCAAGCAAGCGAAAATTATCGCCAGCGACATCAGCGCCCGCGACAGGAGCTGCAACGCCTTTATGGATGGTGACTGTACAATCGTCATTCGCTTCTTACTCGTTTGAATTTCAATCCGTCGAAGAGCAACGTGCCGTTATCGGGAGCGGACATTCTCCGCAAACGCATATCGTCACATGAAAGGACCGGCCAATCGCGTTGCGCGCATTCCAGCGACCGGCAGAAGCCTGTAACGCAGCTTGCCGCTGGTCAGGCGCAAACGGCAACCGCACACCATGTCCAACCTCTTGTCACCTTGTTTAACGGATAATCCTGAAATTGAAAAAGCGCCGTGCTGCGATGTGGTGAACCCCAAACGGCTTATCCGCGAGAAATGTGGGGCCGGCCGCCACCGCAATGCTGCGCACGCGGCTTTTACCGGGTTTATGCCGGCGATGTCGCCTTGGCCCAGTCCAGGATTTCCCCGAGCGACGGTTCGATGGGCCGCCCCATGCCGGCCGCAAAATCCTGAAAGGACCGCATGTTCAGGGCATTCACCGCAGTAAGAACCGGAATGTCCTCGCTCAGCGCGCGGCCGATCAAGGGGCGAAACCCGCGTCCCTCGATCTCCTGTTTTCCGAACTTGTTTATGATCAGGAGCCGGGGCCGTACGCCGTCTGCGCCATTCAAAACCCCTTCGACCAGACCCGCCGCCTGTTCGAGACCGACGGGGTCCAGCCGGCAACCTTGCGCCATTGCGCCGAGGTTCTGGCTGATCCGGATTGCGCGGTCCGTTGCCAGCACATGCAGAACCATATCGCATGGTCCGCCCGAGGCGTCTTCGAAGTTTTCCTGGACGACGCCGGCCAGCGGCCAACCCTGTTCCGAAAGTACGCGTGCAGCCTCCGTCAACAGCCGGTCCACTGCCCCGCGTTCGTCGCTTGTCACGTATCCCAGCATGCGGCCCGGCCGTCTCCGCCCTTGAATTTACCCCGCACCGACTACAAGATGCCTTGCCAGAAGAAAAGCGCATCATGATCCCCGCCCCGCCATTCTACCCAGTCCGGCCGTTCGACGCGACGCGCTCGCCTCGTTCGCGATCCCGCGCAGATCTTGGCATCATGCTTCGATTGGAGGCCGACGATTACTGATATTCCCGGCGTGATTTTGGCCGGCGGCCGTGCCACGCGCATGGGCGGCGGCGACAAGGGCCTACTCGAACTCGGCGGGCGGCGGCTGATCGATTACGTGATCGCGCGGCTTTCTCCTCAATGCACCCCTCTCGCGCTCAACGCCAACGGCGATCCGGCGCGCTTCGCCGATCTCGGCCTTCCTGTGCTGACAGACAGTATCGGCGGCCATCAGGGGCCGCTGGCGGGCATTCTTGCCGCTCTCGACTGGGCGGCCACGCTCGGCGCCGAGGCGGTCGTGACCGTGGCTTCCGACACACCATTCTTTCCCCTCGATTTGGCGGACAAGTTGCAGGCAGCCGCGGGTCCGGCCGGGCTTGCGCTTGCGGCGTCCCCGGACGAGGCGGGCCGATTGCGGCGCCATCCGACGTTCGGGCTGTGGCCGGTTGCCCTGCGCAAGGATCTGCGCAGAGACCTGGCCGGCGGCCTGCGCAAGGTGATGCTCTGGGCCGAGCGGCACAATGCCGAAACAGCGCCTTTCGCTTCGGAGCCTTTCGACCCCTTCTTCAACATCAATGCGCCGGAGGATATTGTTGTGGCGGAGGAGTTCCTGTGTCGCAGATGAGGATTTACGGCGTCACCGGATGGAAGAACTCCGGCAAGACCGGCCTGATGGAACGACTGGTATACGAGATTTGCGGGCGTGGCCTGCGCGTCTCCACGATCAAGCACGCCCATCACGCGACCGATATCGATCAGCCGGGCCGCGACAGCTACCGTCACCGCGAGGCCGGCGCGCGCGAGGTGATCGTCGCCTCGCCCGCCCGCTGGGCGTTGATGCATGAGCTGCGAGGCGATCCCGAGCCACCGCTCGAAGACCTTGTCGCGCGCCTGACGCCGGTCGATCTGGTGCTCGTCGAAGGCTACAAACGCGCCCCGCACCCGAAGATCGAGGCACATCGCGTCGAGACGGGCCAGCCTCTGCTGGCGGGCGATAACCCGACGGTCCGGGCCGTCGCGTCCAACGGCGCCCCCGAAGGCCTGTCCATTCCCGTATTGCATCTCGATGACACGGCCGCGATCACCGATTTCATCCTGCGCGAAATCGGTTTGTGACTTCCGGCCGCTAGGTCCGTCCCATCGTGAAAAACTCTTCGTTCGGACGCATGTTGGTGAAATTCGCGATCCGGTTCGACATCCCGAAGAAGGCCGCGATGGCGGCGATATCCCACGCATCCTCCTGATCGAAGCCGTGGTCCGCCAGGACCGCGAAATCCTCGTCTCCGATGGCATAGGCCTCGAAAGACACCTTCATGGCGAAATCCAGCATCGCCCTCTGGCGGTGGGTGATGTCCGCCTTGCGGTAGTTGATCGCCACCTGGTCGGCGACCAGCGGGTTCTTGGCCCTGATGCGCAGGATCGCCCCATGCGCGACGACGCAGTATTGGCACTGGTTGGCATTGCTGGTCGCGACCACGATCATCTCGCGCTCGGCCTTAGTAAGATTGCCCGGCTTCTCCATCAGGGCATCATGATAGGCCATGAAGGCCCGGAACTCGTCCGGCCGATGCGCGAGCCCGAGAAAGACGTTCGGAATGAACCCCGCCTTTTCCTGAACCGCGACCATACGCTCGCGAATATCGTCGGGAACGTCCTGCAGGTCCGGAACCGGAAAACGGCTGATCGGCGGCTTCGTCGTGGTGCTCATTGGGCATTTCCTCGTCAATTTTCGCGGCATCATAGAGAAACGGATCGATTACGGAAGCACCCTTGCCGGCACCAGCGTGCCTTGTCGTCCATGGCTGAACTGGCGTATCGAAGAACCATGAAAAGCGCAGGACCAAACGAACTGCCCGAAATCTTTCGCCACGCGCGCCTCAAGGGCGGCAAGGCAGTCGCCCATTCGCCCGAAGGTTCGATGGAGTGGCTCGTCTCAGGCCTGAACCTGCTCGAACAGGGCATCACCATTTTCGACGCCAAGCTGCGGCTGGTTCACGCCAATCGCACCTTCCTGCGTCTCTACGACCTCCCCGACGCCTTTGCCGCGCCCGGCACAACCTTCGAGGCGATCAATCGTTTTCTCGCCGAAAAAGGCGATTTCGGCCCCGGCGATGTCGAAGAACTTGTGCGCGAGCGGGTCAAGCGCGCGCAGGCTTTCGAGGATCACTATTTGGAACGCGTCCGCCCGAACGGCATGGTCATCGCGGTGGAGGGCCATGCCCTGGCAGATGGCGGCTGGGTAGCCGTCTATACCGACATCACGTCCAAGAAGAAGTCGGAAGTACTCCTGCGCGAACGCGCGGACCAGCTGTCGCACAGCCTGCTCGAACGATCCGAGCAACTGGAAGCGACCAACCGCGAACTCAACGCCGCCAACCGGGCGCTGGAAGAAGTCAGCCGCAGGCTGACAGAGTCAGAGAACCGCCTGCGCATGATCACCCATTCGGTGCCGGCGCATATCGCCTATATCGACCGTGAGCGCGTCTACCTCTTTTCCAACAACAAGCTCGCCGACATGCTGGGGTTCGACGACATCCACCTTCAGGGCAGACGGGTCGACGAGGTGTTCGAACCCGACGTAGTCGAGGTGCTGTTGCCGGCGATCGAAGGCGCGCTCGCAGGCAGGCCCTGTTCCGTCGATTTCCATCCCGTGGACGCGAGCGGCACGCGCCATCATATCAGGACGTCGCTCGTGCCCGACACGGGCACCCATGGCGAGGTTGTCGGCGCCTATATCCTCTCGCTCGACGTGACCGAGGAAAAGCGGGCCATGGACCTCATCGTCCATTCGAAACGAATGGAGGCGGCCATCGCGCTCACGTCCGGCGTGGTGCATGATTTCTCCAATATCATGACCATCATCATGGGAAACTTGAACCGGCTCTCGGACCCGGCGATGGTCGGCGAGGAACGTCAGCGCATCTTGCAGGCGACGCGACGCGCTGTCGAACGCGGCGGGCGCGTCACGGATCAGCTCATGAGCTTCTCGCGCAACGAGGACCTGATGCCGACATTGTGCAATGTGAACCGCATTGCCGAAGATCTCGTACACCTCTTTTCGGCGTCGCTTGATCCGTGCGTCTCGATCGCCGTCACCGATAGCGGCAAAACGCTCTCGGTGCTGATGGACGAACGGGCATTCCAGGACGCGCTACTCAATCTCCTCCTGAACGCGCGCGACGCGATCGGCCAGACGGGCTCGATCGCCGTCGAGATCGCGGAAGCAACGTCGGATAAAGGAAGGAGCGCGACGGTCACGGTGCGTGACGACGGTTGCGGCTTTTCCGAAGGCACGATCGAAAAGGCGTGTGACGCCTTCTTCTCCACCAAACAGGCCGGCCGCGGCCGCGGCCTCGGGCTTTCCATGGTCCGCCGCTTTCTGCGCCGTTCCGGCGGCGGCCTCGGGATCGTCAGCGAACCCGGCAAGGGAGCGGCAATAACCATGGAGTTGCCGCTTGCGGCGGGCATCGCGCCCGACCAGTTCCCCGAACGGGCAACCCGTAGACGCAGCACGCGCCCCGGCGGCATGGCGATCGTCCTCGACGACGAGACGGAAATCCGCGAGCTGGTGCGCGGTTATCTGCTCAAATCGGGATTCCAGGTCATCGAGGCCTCGACCGGCGACGAGGCGCTGGAATTGCTCGCCAACCTGCCGAAGGTGGCGCTGCTTGTCAGTGACATCATGATGTCGGGACCGATGACCGGGATCGACGTCGGCCGGAAGGCAAAGGAAATCCGGCCCGAGACGCCCTGCCTGCTGATCAGCGGACTGGCAAGCACCCATCCGGCCCTGGACGAAGCGGAAAGCGAGTTTCACCTGCTCAAGAAACCTTTCGGCGAGGAAGCTTTCGTCGCCGCCGTCGACGACCTCTTTGCCGATGAGCCGGCCGTGGCGATAACCGCATGACCGAAACCTCTCCTTATATCGCCATCGTCGAAGACGACCGCGATATCGCCGAAATCCTCGCGGTGGCGCTTGGCCGAGCGGGCTACGAAACCGAAAGTTTCGACAGCGGCTCTTCCTTCATCCGGTCGCTGGCGCGGCGCGAACCGCATCTGTGCCTGATCGACCTGTCCCTCCCCGACCGCGACGGGCTGTCGATCGTCGCCGAACTGCGCAGCCGGCCTCACATCGCCTCGATCATCGTCAGCGGACGCCAGGAACTCGACACCAAGCTGGTCGGTCTCGAACTCGGCGCGGACGATTACATCGTCAAGCCGTTCGAGGACAAGGAGATCGTCGCGCGGGTGCGCTCTGTCCTGCGCCGGCTCAATGGCGTGTCCAGCCAGGAAACGAAACGCCGGGTCGCAAGTTTTGCCGGCTGGACTGCGGATTTCGGCGTCTTCGAACTCGTTTCGCCGTCGGGCGAACGAAGCAGCCTGTCCGGCGGCGAAGCGAGCGTGCTGCGGATATTCCTGGAATCCGCCAACCGCCTGTTGACCCGTGCCGACCTGATGGACCGGCTCGGCATCGACGCCGATACCAATTTCGACCGGTCCATCGACGTGCGGATTTCGCGGTTGCGCGCGAAGTTGGAAGAAGACCCTCGCAATCCCCGGTTTATCAAGACGGTCTATGGCGCCGGATACCTGATGGCCGCCCAGGTCGAATGGACCTGACGCAGTATTCGTTGCGCAGCGCAGCATTTCTGAAACAATTCGTAACAATCCGGAAAAACTCCCGCAATTATCCGGTGCTAGCTAAAGTCGCAGTTGAACAAGGCCATGCTTTGGACTTGACTGCTACCGGCTAGCGGATGCGCGTTGAGGAGCGCGATCCATTCGCCAGCCGGTTCCCGGACACAGGAGGATAGTGTCCGGGGCAAGGGAGGATATAAGTTACATGCCGTCTTCGGACCGGACGGGGGCGCACGCCCCTGAGACCTTTCCGCAATATCTGCTGCTCAATGCGGAACGCTTCACAACGCGGACTGCCATGCGGCACAAGGACCATGGCATCTGGAAAAGCTGGACCTGGGCCGATCTGGCCAATGAGATTCGCGCTTTCTCTATGGGGCTCAAGGCGATCGGCCTAAAGGCTGGCGACAAGGTCGCCATCGTCGGCCAGAACCGGCCGCGCCTCTACTGGTCGTTCGCCGCCGTTCAGGCGCTCGGAGGCATTCCCATCCCCGTTTACGCGGATTCGGTCGCCGAAGAGATGGTCTATGTGCTTAACCATGCCGGCGTCCGTTTCGCGGTGTGCCAGGACCAGGAGCAGGTCGACAAGGTCCTGTCGATGACCGACGACCTGAAGGACCTGCACAAGGTCGTCTATGACGAGCCGCGCGGGATGCGCGACTACGATCACACGAACCTGCATTCGATCGACGCGATCCAGAATGCGGGGCGCGAACTGCTCGCCGCCGAGGGTGACGCCGAATGGAACAGAAACGTCGTGGCCGGCAAGGGCGACGATATCGCGGTCATGCTCTACACCTCGGGAACGACCGGCAAGCCCAAGGGCGTGATGCTGTCCTACGACAACCTCGTCATCTCGGCGCGCAATGGCAACTCCTTCGATCACCTGACCGAAAACGACACCATTCTCGCTTATCTGCCGCTTGCCTGGGTCGGCGACCACGTATTCACCTATGCGCAGGCATATGTCGCCGGTTATTGCGTCTGCTGTCCCGAAAGCCCGGAAACGGTCAACAGCGACCGCCGCGAGATCGCGCCGTCCTATTTCTTCGCGCCGCCGCGCGTCTTCGAGACGATGCTGACCGCGGTAATCGTGCGCATGGAAGACGCGAGCCCTCTCAAGAAGCGCATGTTCGACTATTTCATGGAGCATGCACGCCGCGTCGGCGAACCGATCCTCAACGGCGAGAAGGTCGCGCTCTGGGACCGGACGAAATACTGGATCGGCGAATTGCTGGTCTACGGCCCGCTGAAAAACCGCATGGGCTTCTCGCGCATGCGCGTCGGCTATACCGCTGGCGAGGCCATCGGCCCCGAAATCTTCCGCTTCTACCGTTCGCTCGGCCTCAACCTGAAACAGCTTTACGGCCAGACCGAAGCCTCGGTCTATATCAGCGCCCAGCCCGACGGCGAGATCCGCGCCGATACGGTCGGACGCCCCTCGCCCGGCGTCGAAATCCGCATCGAAGAGAGCGGCGAGGTCATGTACCGCTCGCCGGGCGTCTTCGTCGGCTACTACCTCAACGACGAGGCGACGCGATCGACCAAGACCAACGACAACTGGGTCCATACCGGTGACGCCGGTTTCTTCGACCATGAGGGTCATCTCAGGATCATCGACCGCGCCAAGGACGTCGGCAAACTGAACGACGGCAGCCTGTTCGCGCCGAAATATATCGAGAACAAGCTCAAGTTCTTCCCCAACGTCAAGGAGGCGGTGGCCTTCGGCGACGGACGCGACTTCTGCGCCGTGTTCCTGAATATCGACCTGACCGCACTCGGCAGCTGGGCGGAGCGAAACAACATTTCCTACGCGTCATACCAGGAACTGGCGCAGCATCCGCGCGTTTACGCGATGATGGAGGAGCATGTCGCGCAGGTGAATCGTGATCTTGCCAACGAGGAAATGGTCGCCGGTTCGCAGATCGCCCGCTTCCTCGTCCTGCACAAGGAGCTCGACGCCGACGACGGCGAACTGACCCGCACCCAGAAGGTCCGCCGGTCCTTCATCGCCGAGCGTTACGCGCCGCTGATCGAGGCGCTCTATGACGGTTCGAAGGAAAAATACGTGGAGACCGAAGTCACCTTCGAGGACGGCCGCAAGGGCAAGATTACGGCCACCGTGGAAATCCGCGACATGGAACTCATACCGGTGAATTCCGCGCATAAGGAGGCCGCCGAATGAATGTGCATATTCGCGAAGACATGTCGCGGCACACGCTGCGCGCCGACGATGGAATCGCAACGGGCGGCGACCTGCTCAAAGTCGATAACATCTCGCTGTCCTTCGGTGGCGTGAAGGCGATCAGCGACATCTCGTTCGATGTCAGGAAGGGTGAAATCCGGGCGATCATCGGGCCGAACGGCGCCGGCAAGACCTCGATGCTGAACGTGATCAACGGTTTCTACCACCCGCAAGAAGGCGTCATCACGTTTCGCGGCAAGACCCGCAGCCGCATGCGTCCCCACGAGGCTGCGCGCCAGGGTATCGCGCGCACCTTCCAGAACATCGCGCTGTTCAAGGGCATGTCGACCCTCGACAACATCATGACCGGCCGTATCACGCTGCAGAAACGCAACATGTTCTGGCACGGCCTGTGGGCCGGTCCCGCCGAACGCGAGGAGATCGAGCATCGCGAAGCGGTCGAAGGGATCATCGATTTCCTCGAGATCGAGCACATTCGCAAGACACCGGTCGGCAGCCTGCCCTACGGCCTGCAGAAACGCGTCGAGCTCGGCCGCGCGCTTGCCGCGGAACCGGCGCTGCTGCTGCTCGATGAGCCGATGGCAGGTATGAACCTCGAGGAAAAGGAGGACATGAGCCGCTTCATCCTCGACGTGAACCAGCAATTCGGCACGACCATCGCTCTGATCGAGCACGACATGGGCGTCGTCATGGACCTGTCCGACCGGGTCGTGGTGCTCGATTACGGCCGCAAGATCGGCGACGGCCCGCCCGACGAGGTCCGTAACAACCAGGACGTCATCGATGCCTATCTGGGGGTGCCGCATGAATAGGAAGCAAGCGCCTGCCCTTTCATTGACCGACGGGAGCAAGACGCCGTGAGCCCGGATTTCCTCAATTTCATAGAGACCTTCCTCAACGGCCTGATGGCCGGCGTGATGTACTCGCTTGTGGCGCTCGGTTTTGTGCTGATTTTCAAGGCATCCGGCATCTTCAACTTCGCGCAAGGGGTGATGGCGCTTTTCGCCGCGCTCACGCTCGTCGGCTTCCAGACCGGACAGGTTCCGTTCGCCCATCTCATAAGAGCGATCTTTGGTGTCGAGATACTGCACTGGGGCGCCGGCATGCCGACCATCCTGGCGTTAATCCTCACCATGGGCGTCATGGTAGCGCTGGCGTTCCTGATCGAGAGGCTGGTGCTCAAGCATCTCGTGAACCAGGCGCCGATCATCCTGTTCATGGCGACGATCGGCCTTGCCTGGTTCCTGGAGGGCCTCGGCGACCTGATGTGGGGCGCCGACATCAAGCCGATGGATGTCGGCCTGCCGTCGGGCGGTTCGTTCTGGTGGGAAGACCTCACCGCGACATGGGCGGCGCAAGGCAGCGATTATTACGGGATGTATATCGACACGCTCGACGTGTCGGCGGCGATCATCGCGGTGGCGCTGGTCGTGGCGCTGTCCCTGTTCTCGCAATACACCGCCACCGGCCGCGCCCTGCGCGCTGTGGCCGATGACCACCAGGCCGCCCTCTCGGTCGGCATTTCGCTGCGCCGAATCTGGGTCATCGTCTGGTCGCTGGCCGGCTTCGTCGCGCTGGTGGCGGGCATCCTGTGGGGCGCCAAGTCGGGCGTGCAGTTCTCGCTCTCCCTGATCGCGCTGAAAGCCCTGCCCGTGCTGATCCTCGGCGGCTTCACCTCCATCCCTGGCGCCATTGTCGGCGGCCTCATCATCGGCGTCGGCGAGAAACTCGCAGAAGCCTACATCGGCCCGCTGGTCGGCGGCGCGATCGAAAACTGGTTCGCCTACATGCTGGCGCTCGCCTTCCTGCTGTTCCGCCCGCAGGGTCTTTACGGCGAAAAGATCATCGAGAGGATTTGACGTCCATGCTTTACCGCGAGGCCGGTGATTTCAAGACGACGTACCGGGAAGACAATCAGACCTTTCCGATCAAGTCGGAACGCATCCTGTTCTGGGCAGCAATGGCGTTCGCCTTCCTCGTCGTGCCCTTCTTCATTGATTCCTATTGGGAAAAGTCCGTTCTGGTGCCCTTGCTGGTGTGGGCGCTGGTGGCACTCGGCCTCAACATCCTGACAGGGTATTGCGGCCAGGTTTCGCTCGGCACGGGCGGTTTCATGGCGGTGGGCGCATTCGCCTGCTACAAGCTGATGACCGCCTTCCCGGATCTCAACATTTTCTTCGTCGTACTGCTGTCGGGCTGCGTGACCGCGCTGGTCGGCATGATCTTCGGTCTGCCGTCGCTGCGCATCAAGGGTTTCTATCTCGCCGTCGCGACGCTTGCCGCGCAATTCTTCCTGATCTGGGTCTTCAACAAGTTCGCATGGTTCTACAACTATTCCGCGTCGGGCCAGATCACCGCGCCCGAACGCGCCGTGTTCGGCATCGCCGTCACCGGTCCGAATGCCGCGCCCTGGGCGACCTATCTGTTCTGTCTGACAATCCTGTTCATCTTCGCCTGGTTTGCGCGCAACCTGACGCGCGGGCGCGTCGGCCGGTCCTGGATGGCGATCCGCGACATGGACATCGCCGCCGAGATCATCGGCGTCGAACCGTTGAAAACAAAACTGTCGGCCTTCGCGGTCTCGTCCTTCTATATCGGCGTCGCGGGCGCGCTGTTCTTTTCGGTCTATCTCGGCGCGGCGGAAGTCACCGAAGCGTTCGGGATCGACAAGTCCTTCCTGGCGCTGTTCATGGTCATCATCGGCGGCCTGGGCTCGATCCTCGGCTCGTTTCTCGGTGCCGCTTTTCTGGTGCTGCTGCCGGTCCTGCTCAAGAACCTGTTCGTCGGATCGCTTGGTTGGCCGACCGATGTCGCCGCCCACATCCAGATCATGCTGATCGGCGGATTGATCGTGTTTTTCCTGATCGTTGAACCGCACGGGCTCGCGCAGCTCTGGCGGCTGGCGAAGGAGAAATTGCGCCTGTGGCCTTTCCCCTACTGACGGGCAGGCAACAACGCGCAAACCCTTTTTCGAAAGGGAGGAGCCCGGATCCCCGGGAAATATGTCGACTAATCGGAGGAGGAACGACATGAAACTGACGAAAATTGCAATGGCCGCAGCCGTCGCTGCCGTCGTGAGCGCCGGGCCGGCCATGGCCGATCTGGTGTTCCCGTCGCTCAGCTACCGTACCGGTCCCTATGCGCCGAACGGCATCCCGTTCGCCGACGGTTATGCCGACTACCTGACGCTGATCAACGAGCGCGACGGCGGCATCGGCGGCGTAAAGATCGACAATCCGGAATGCGAAACCGGCTACAACACGGAAAAAGGCGTCGAGTGCTACGAGTCTACCAAGAACATCGGCACCGGCGCGCTGATCTACCAGCCGTTGTCGACCGGCATCACCTACCAGCTGATCCCGAAGGTGACCGCCGACGGCATTCCGCTGCACTCCATGGCCTATGGCCGTACCTCGGCAATGAACGGCAAGATCTTCAAGTGGGTGTTCAACTATCCGGCCAACTACTGGGATGGCGCGACCATCGCGGTGAAACATGCGGCCGACATGGAAGGCGGCAGCCTCGACGGCAAGTCGATCGCGCTCGTCTATCACAACTCCGCCTACGGCAAGGAACCGATCCGCACACTTGAGGAGATGTCGAAGGAAATGGGCTTCAAGCTGACGCTCATCCCGGTCGACCATCCTGGCCAGGAGCAGAAGTCGCAGTGGCTGCAGATCCGCCGCGAGCGACCCGACTACGTCTTCATGTGGGGCTGGGGCGTCATGAACTCCGTCGCCATCCAGGAAGCCGCCAATATCCGCTACCCGATGGATCATTTCATCGGTATCTGGTGGTCGGGCTCCGAGCAGGACGTGCTGCCGGCCGGTGACGGCGCAGACGGCTACAAGTCGCTGAACTTTACCGGCGTCGGCACCGAATACCCTGTCTTCGCTGACATCAAGAAGTATGTCGTCGATGCCGGCAAGGCCGCCGGTGACGGCACCAACCTCGGCACGGTTCAGTACAACCGCGGCATGTACGCGGCGATGCTGGCCGTTGAGGCTGCAAAGAAAGCGCAGGAACTGTCGGGCCACAACGACATCACCGCCGCGGAAATGCGTGACGGCATGGAGGCGCTCGACGTGACCAACGCCACGCTGGAAGCGCTCGGCATGCCGAAATTCGGTCCGGAAGTCCACGTCACCTGCGAAAACCATGGCGGTTCTGGTGCGGCGCTCGTCCAGCAGTGGGACGCAAAAGCCAAGAAGTGGAATGCGATCACCGACTTCATCCCGTCCAACCGCGACCTCGTCACCAAGCTGGCGATGGAAGACTCCGAGGCCTTCGCCAAGGAAAACAACATCACCCCGCGCGAGTGCAAGTAATCCGCGCGTGACGAAACCCGGCCCGGCGGTTCGCCGCCGGGCCTCTCCAACAAGGCTCAACAGCAAGGCCGGAATACCGACATGCTTCAGAAGGTCGACGACACCGCACCGCTTCTCACGGTCAACAATATCGAGGTGATCTACAATCACGTGATCCTCGTGCTGAAGGGCGTGTCGCTCAGCGTGCCCCGGGGCGGCATTGTCGCGATCCTCGGCGCGAACGGCGCCGGCAAGACGACGACCCTTAAAGCGATCTCCAACCTGCTGCGCGCCGAACGCGGCGAGGTGACGAAAGGATCGATCACCTTCGAGGGCGACGAAATCCAGAATCTTTCGCCGTCGGAACTCGTGAAGCGGGGCTGCATCCAGGTAATGGAAGGCCGTCACTGCTTCGGCCACCTCACCATCGAGGAAAACCTGATGACCGGCGCCTTTACCCGGACGGACGGGCGCACCGCGATCAACCGCGACCTCGAGAAGGTCTACACCTATTTCCCGCGGCTAAAAGAGCGCCGCAAGAGCCAGGCGGGCTACACGTCGGGCGGCGAGCAGCAGATGTGCGCAATCGGACGCGCGCTGATGTCGCGGCCGACGACGATCCTGCTCGATGAACCCTCGATGGGGCTTGCACCGCAACTGGTCGAGGAGATCTTCGAGATCGTGCGCAATCTCAACGCCCAGGAGGGTGTCACTTTCCTGCTCGCCGAGCAGAACACCAATATCGCGCTGCGCTACGCCACCTATGGTTACATCCTGGAATCGGGCCGCGTGGTGATGGACGGCGATGCGAAGGAATTGCGCGAGAACGAGGATGTGAAGGAGTTCTATCTCGGCATCGCCGGCGAAGGCCGGAAGTCGTTCCGGGACGTCAAACACTACAAGCGCCGCAAGCGCTGGCTGGCATGACAACCAAGATATCTCAGCGACGGACAAGACGATGAGCGAGCATTTCGACGAACTGGAAACGCGCGATCCCGCCGCAAGGGAAAAGGCGTTGTTCGCGCGGCTACCGGATTTCCTTGCGCACGCCGTCGCCGAGGCCCCCGGATGGCGCAAGCGGCTTGCCGGCGTCGATCCGCGCGCCCTCACCTCGCGCACGGCGCTCGCCGACGTTCCGGTGCTGCGCAAACCCGAACTGATGGAGGCACAGGCTGCCGAGCCACCCTTCGGCGGCTTCGCCGATCCGGCAGGCCTCGACGGCAGCCGCGTCTTCATGTCGCCCGGCCCGGTATGGGAACCGCAGCCCCCCGGCATCGACCCTTGGCATGCGGCACGGGCGTTTCACGCGGCGGGCATCCGCAGAGGCGATCTCGTCCACAATTCGCTCGCCTATCACATGACGCCTGGCGGCTTCATCCTCGACGAAGGCGCCCGCGCGATGGGCGCCCGCGTGTTTCCGGCCGGCGTCGGCAATACCGAACAACAGGTCGAGGCTGCGGCTTTCCTGAAGCCCGATGCCTATGCCGGCACGCCTGACTTCCTGAAGGTGATGCTCGACAAGGCGGTCGAGACCGGCCACGACCTGTCGTCGATCAGAAAGGCGATCGTTTCGGGCGGCGCGCTGTTCCCGTCGATGCGCGCCGAATACGCCGAGCGCGGCGTCAACGTCATGCAGGCCTATGCGACCGCCGATCTCGGCGTCATCGCCTATGAAAGCGCCCATGACGGCGCCGCCCTGCCGGGCATGATCGTCAGCGAGAACATAATTGTCGAAATCGTGCGTCCGGGAACCGGCGATCCGGTGCCGGCGGGCGAGGTCGGTGAACTGGTCGTCACCTCCTTCAACACGGCCTATCCGCTGATCCGTTTCGGCACCGGCGATCTTTCCGCCGTGCTCGACGAACCGTCGCCCTGCGGGCGCACGAACATGCGCATCAAGGGATGGATGGGCCGCGCCGACCAGCGCACCAAGGTCAAGGGCATGTTCGTCGATCCCAAGCAGGTCGATGCCATCGTCAAGTCGGTGCCCGGTATCGCGCGCGCCCGCCTCGTCGTCGACCGCGCCGGCGACAGCGACGCGATGACGCTGATGATCGAGCCGTCGGATGGCGCGGCGCCGGACACGCAGGCGCTCAACGCCGCGCTGATCGCCCACACCAAGCTGAAGGGCGCCGTCGAGATTTCCTCCTCGCTGCCTAACGACGGCAAAGTGATCGACGACCGGCGGGATTATTCCAAATAACGGGTGCCGAAACCGGGCCAATCCCGGAGAACTGCGGCATGGCCACGGCGGTGTCCGCCGCTTGGCAGAAAATTACTGGGTCAACCGCGCGGTCGGCTGAACCGGATCCCCGGCCTGTATTACGCTGCTCCCTGTTTCCGCAAACGATACGCGGATGATGTCGCCGCGCTCCAGCTTCGCGAAGCTATCGACGGAACTGGATATGTAATCGGAGCCCTTGTGCCGGATTAGCGTGTAGATCGGGTTGCGCCCAAGCGCGTTTTGGGCCGCGTTCGCCGTAGTTTCGAATTGCGCGAGACGTTTCTTCGCGGATGCCAGCGCGATCTTGTTTTGCTCAAGCGCAACCTCGGCCTCGCGCAGTTTTTCCACGTTTTGCGTGTCGAGCAGGATCTTCGCTTCGGAGAAATCCCGATCGGCTGTTATGCGGTTTTGCCGGGCGCGGAAGAGAGCCGTCTGGAACTCAAGTGAATCGCGCCGCGCGGCGGTCAGCTGGCGCTTCAGCTCGGTCAGAGTGGAATTCGCCGCGAATCCCTTGTCAGCCAGGGTCTTGCGTGCATCCAGCTGATCTTCGAGCAGACGCACTTCCTCGTCATGCAATTCGATGCCCTTGCCGACCGAGACGATCTCCTGATCGTAGCCCTTTTTCTGCGCTTCATATGTACTTTGGCGCGCTTCCCAGGCGCGCTTGTGAACATCGAAAATCGATGCTTCGGCCGCCACGATGCTGTCAGCGCCCGGCAGAGACGCATCGGCGAATGGAGCGGGATCGAATTCCTTGCTGTTCAGTTCCGCCGTGAGCCGCGCTTTCTGTACGTCGAGAGAGAACCCGGTGAGTTCGAGCGACTTCGTCTCCTGCATCAGCGACAGCCGGGCGTTTTCCGACGCTTCCTGGCGCGATACGCCGCCCGCCCGAAGAACAAGATCGAAGACGGTCATGTCCGGCTCGTAGGCAAACGCCCCGGTCGAGACAGTCTCGCCCATCAGGTAAACCGGCGCAAACTCGGCGATCGTGACCGAGGACAGATTGACGGGAAGCTGGCCTTCGAGGCGTTTCTCCAGAATATCGCCGATCTCGATCGCATTTTTGCCCGAAACATCGATCGTTCCGAGCAGCGGATAGTAGATCGTACCGTCCTGCTCGACCGGGAATCGCCCCGACAGCGCGTTCGACACGTTCTCCTCCCCGAACACGGCGATCTGGAGCATGTCTCCCGGGCCAACCGGAGCCGTCCGGTTGCCGCCGGCATAGGCGGCAGACGCACAGGCCAGCAACGCGAGAACGCCGGATGCGATCGCGCTCGTGACAGCCAGCATTCGCCATGATGGATTTCGCAGGGCCATCCGCAAAAAATGGGACATGTCTCTCCCCCCTGATCGCGGCCATCGTGCCAGCCGTGTCCATGACCGGCAATCCGGGAAAAGGTCGAGCCGGCCGGATGAATGCACCGCTTTTGTGCGAGGCTTACGCCTTATGGCATATCGCAAGCGGGCCAACGGCATCCGGAAACGCCAGGCAATACCGATCGGAGAAGAACGGCGTCGCAGGTGAGGGCCACACGACGTCTACGCCTATTCGTCATTTTGCGATTGCAGCGAAAATCGTTCAATTTCCTTGGATTGCCGGTCGATGACGGAGCATGAGCTTTGCGCGGCATCGCCCGGAACGAACCAGTATGAAGGCAACGCGATGAATCTCTTCACGAATTTCAGGGTGCGAAACCGCCAGCGCGACCGCAACACCGACGAGGCGCGCTTCGGACGGCTTCTGGAATTGATCAGGGAACTCGCAGCCGAGGCCGAAAGCGAAATACAGGGACTGCAAACACGCTACGAACAGGCCGAAGCAGATGCCGCTTTCGCATGCCAGGCGGAGGAAAACGAAGGCCCAAGCGACAATTCCTCCACGCGGATCAACGATCTGACGGACACCATCATGCGCTACTCCGAGCGGAAGGATATCCTTGAAGCGCAGGCCGCCTGGTTCAGGCGACTGGAAAAGGAGGCTTCCGACGCCGCGGCGGGCATCGTACAACCCCTCTCGAAGGAAAAACGCCTGTCGGAGCACTGATGCCGGACAATCTGGACTGCGTTGTTATCGGCGCCGGCGTGACCGGTCTGGCAATCGCGCGAACGCTCGCCATGGCCGGGCGCGACGTCATCGTCCTTGAAGCCGGGTCAGCCATCGGCAGCGAAACATCGAGCCGGAACAGCGAAGTCATCCACGCCGGCCTCTATTACGCGCCGGGAAGCGCCAAGGCCCGTTTCTGCGAAGCCGGTCGTCGCCTTCTTTATGACTACTGCGCGAAACGGGCGGTGCCGCACCGCAGGATCGGCAAGCTGGTGGTTGCGACCAGCGAGCGCGAGCGCGGCGTCCTTGAGGAGATCGCCCGTCGTGCCGAAACAAACGGCGCGGACGACCTCGAAGTTCTTGAGGCCTCTTCCGTCCAGAAGCTGGAACCGGCTCTGGCGGCAACCGCGGCGCTTCTATCACCGAGCACCGGCATTCTGGATTCGCACAGCTACATGGTCTCGTTGCAGGCGGATGCCGAGGCGCATGGGGCGATGTTCGCGTTCCGCTCCCCCGTCGCCGGTGGCGAGATCGACGAAAAAGGCGTGACGCTGCACATTGGCGGCGCCGATCCGGTGACGGTTCATGCGCGCCAAGTCATCAACGCCGGCGGTCTCAACGCACACAAAATCGCGGCATCGATCAACGGCATGGATCCAGGCGCCCTGCCAGCCATCCGCTACGCGAAGGGAAACTATTTCGGACTGGCGGGCAAGGCGCCATTCTCGCGGCTGATCTATCCCGTTCCCGAACAGGGCGGTCTCGGCGTGCATCTGACCTACGATCTTGCCGGGCGCGCCCGCTTCGGCCCTGATGTCGAATGGGTGGACGAGATCGACTACACCGTCGACGAAACCCGCGCGGACCCGTTCTACGCCGCAGTCAGGCGTTACTGGCCGGATCTGCCGGACGGTTCGCTTTATCCCGACTATTCGGGCATTCGAACCAAAATCGTCGGTCTCGACCCGTCCGACTTCGTGATCGACACGTCGACGCCGGGATTGATCAATCTCTTCGGCATCGAGTCACCGGGGCTGACGTCGTCGCTGGCAATCGCGGAACACGTCGGAGCGCTGTGCCGGCAGATGGCCTGTGGAACGATCCCTAGGCTTCCTGCCGCCGTTGACTAAACCTGACATTCAGCGCACGGCGGACAGGTTCATCGAACACCTGCAGCGCGATAAAACCGGCGACGGGAACGGCTACAAACAAGAGAATGCTTTCGATCAGTGCATCGGGGCGCTTCATCACGACCTGGTAAATCCCGTTCACCCAGCAAAATACCGGATAATGAAGGATGTAGATCGGATAGGAAAGAGCGCCGAGCAACAACGCGGGGCGCGCGACGCGCGGATTTAGGGATATGCCCGCGCCTGCGAAAACAATCGTAGGCGACAGGGTCGCAACCCAGAGCAATTGCATGGGAAATGGCAATGTTACGGGAATGAAGAAAATGCCAACCGTTACCGCGCAGCTCGCCCAGAAAAGCGTATCGCGCCGCCATGTCCTTCCGACATGTCTATCGACGTAGAAGACACAGATCCCCAAATAAAACGAAAAGAGAACGCGAGGAAAGCCGGTCAGGAAGGTTTCCCCGATGTCTCCGGCCAGAATGCCGAACCAGACAAGGCCAGACAGCCCAAGGGCAGCAATTGCCAGAGCCGGCAGAAGGCGCCTGACACCTCCGGTCGCCACCCAGAAAAAGTTGACGACGAACTCCAGAAACAGCGTGTATTGGGGTCCGTTAAGCGGAAACACCTGAGGCCCGCCGATCGACTCCGATGCCCCGAGAAAAGGTATTCCAAGGAGTCCAAGGCTTGTCGCGATACCGAGTTCCGAGAAGGAGATCGAATCGAGCAGCACGACGCTACGCAGCATGACATAGATTGCGCTGATCAGCGTCGCGAGTACGACGAGGGGCATTAGGCGGTTAAGTCGAACAATCATGAAATGAATGGTTGTCATGCCGCTGTCGAAACGGCGCTGATAAGCCAATGTCAAAACGAAACCGCTGAGGCAGAAAAAGAAATCGACCGCCAGGTAACTGTTGGTCGCCAGTCCGGGCACGCCAAGCCAGCGACCGATATGAAACATCATGACCGATAGAGCTGCAATTCCCCTCAGACCGTCAAGCGCGGCATAATGATCGTCCCGTCGGATAGCCACCTCCTCAACCGCCGTTAAGCCGCAATCGCTCTATGAGCCCGCCGTATCGACAGAACAGGCACCAGTCCCGCCCTCGTCTCCGCTTGGCACACGCCCCGCAGCGGGCAACACGCCCTCGCCCGCCGTGGCCACAAAGCCTTTGCCGAAACGACTCTCATGGGGTTTCCGGCTGCGCGAATATGTGAACGACCTGCCAGTCACTGTCCGCATATGCAGCCGGCATATGGGTTAGAGCGTAGCCGGCCGATTCCATAAATGATGCGATCTGACGCGCCTTGCTATCCAGGCCTTCGCGCGTAGCATCGTCGACTTCGTAGAGAACCGCCGGCCTGTGCGCGCGCAGGACTCCGGTCATGCCGCGTAAAACGTCGATTTCGGCGCCTTCAACGTCGATCTTGACCAGCGACGGCGGCCTCAGCCCATGCCGGGAAATGGAGTCGTCGAGAGTCGTCACATCGACTTCCAGACGTCCGGTCATGTCGGGCGGTACGTCCGCGGAAGCGAGCGCCGCGCCACCGATATGGCGCGTCAGCAACAGGTCCGCGCGCCCTGTCATCGCGCCGACGGCTTCATTGAATACCCGGATCGTGTCCAGCCCGTTGAGCGCGGCGCTGCGGACAATGGCATCGGCGTTACGCTTCACCGGTTCATAGGCGTAGACTTGCCCGCTTGTCCCAGCGCAACGTGCGGCAAGAATGGAGAAGAATCCGATATTGGCGCCAATGTCGAAAAAAACGTCGCCTGGCATCACTTGCGATGTGATCGCATGCTGGACCGGAAGCTCATAGGTCCCGCGCGCGAAATTGGGATCGGCACCTCGCGCAACCAGTTTCAGACCGGCGGCATCGCCCCCGGAAACGACCTGCGTATCCGAAAACATACTGCGAAGCCTTGTCCCGATTCCCACGCGGCTCATCCTTCATTCGCTGCATAGACCCGAAACGCGGCCCGAACATGCTTGTCAGCATCGCAAACCCTGCGTTTACGATCCACCCGGTCATAGGACGGAGGCAATCCCGATCTCCGGACCGGCGAGTACTCCAATCGGTGCTGTTCCACGCCTCATGGATGAAGCATCGCGGGCCTCAGGGCTGCTCAGCGGCGCGCGTCATTGTGCCAGACGTGGATGGCCTCGGGCGCGTCCCACGCAATCGAGACGATATCGAGATTTCCGTCGCCGTCGAGGTCGACGGCTTGGGCACCAAGATGACTCTCGAAACCTTTGCCAACCTGCTGTTCGACAAACCGGCCTCCACCGAGATTGTGCCAGATCGAAAAACGCAATTCGCCGCGATGTTCACCCATCACGATATCTGGCCTGCCGTCACCGGTCATGTCGGCCACCGAGAGGCTGTTGAGGGAGCCGCGTGACGTGATTTCATGCTGTATCCAGCCGGACGAGGCGTCGCCGGGGTTGCGCCACCAATAGGCCCTGGCACCGTCCGGATTGCCGTTCTCTTCGGTGACAACGACGTCGATATTGCCGTCATCGTCGAAATCGGCGATCGCCACCCGGTCCGGAAAGACCATTTCAGGGACCTTTCCGATCTCTCGGCGCTCCCAGTCGGGCGAACCGTCGCCGGGATTGCGCCACCACGCGACCTCTTTCGCCTCGCCTGTCGTCGCGACAAGATCGAGCAGCCCGTCGCCATCCATGTCGCCAAAGGCGATCCCCTCGTCGGAGGCTTCGGCGCAGATCCGGATTCGTGGCCCCGGCCCCGCTGCGGGATCGTCAGGAACCTCGAAATAGAACACGCCGCCGCCACTCGAGACGGCGAGTTCCGGCAATCCGCCTTTCACGATCTGCGCCAGCGCCCGCCCTTGCGATCCCAGTGAGTGACTGGCGGCCGGCACCTCGCCGACGAGATGCTCTTTGACGGTGCCTCCTTCTTCATCCCCTGCCTCGAGCCACAGGAAATCCAGCCCACTCTCCGCGCCTCGCTGTGCGACGACCTCCGGGTGACCGTCCTTGTTCAGATCGAGAACCGCAATTGAATCTACAGCTTCGGCAATCTTGTGCTGTTCCCACTCGACGTTCCAGCTACCGGCCGGCTGCCTGTACCAGTACGGCCCCGAGACGATGTCGATCCGGCCGTCACCGTTCATGTCCGCGAAGGAAAGTCCGAAGGACCGGACATGCTTGTCCGTAATCTGTTGATGCGTCCAGCGGTCTATCCGAATTGCCTTCGCGGAAGGGTTCAGTTGATTGATCCAGATCCTGGCGGGCGGATTGCCTGTCCAATTCGCACCGTAGATGTCGTAATCGCCATCCCCGTCGACGTCGGCGACAACACCATTGTGGAGACCGACATTGTCGATGACCTGTCGCACCCACCGCGTTCCCCGTCCATCGACATTAAAGAGGACCGCAAGCTCGCGCTTGTCGGTCGTGTGCATCTGGCCGACCACCACATCCGTGTCGCCATCCCGGTCCATGTCAGCGGCCTGAAGCGTATGGGCGCCCGGCACCGAGGGTTCGATCACATGGCCGACCCAGTCTCCTTCCGGTCCCTTCACTGACTGGAACCAGGTCACGTCCGCGGTATGCTCCGAACTTGAGGTCAGGACGTCGGCCCGACCGTCCTGATCGATGTCGGTGACAAATGCCTTGAATGCGGGATTGAAATCCCCGATCCGGTAGCTGCTCCACCGGACAGGGTCGCGGGCTGTAATTCCGCCGGGATTCTTCGCCCAAACGCCGTGCAGGACCAGATCGGTGTCGCTGTCGCCATCGATGTCGCCGATCGCCATTCCTTCCTCGCCCAGGTCGAATGGGGGCAAGCCAATGCGGGTCCAGCCCCCGCCCGCCTCCTGATAGAAGATCATCACCGCGTCCGGTGCCCGCACGACGATGTCCGGCAGTCCATCGCCATCGAAATCGGCCGCTTTGATGTCTTTGCCCCAACTCCCGATCGTTCCGATTTCATGGCGCTTCCAGGCGGAACCATCGGATGGGTCTCTGTCGGGGCCGGGATTCTCGAACCAGAGAAGGTTGACGCCGTCCGGCCCGTCGGCGGTCACGATGTCGGGATCGCCATCCCTGTCGACATCGGACAACACTCCGTCAGTCGTGAACTCGACCGCCGCGGTTGCGATCGTGGTCCGGCGCAGATCGGGCCAGCGCCACCAGGACAGCGGTTCCGATGGCCTGCCGCCGAGAACGAGATCGAGCAGCCCGTCGCCATCCATGTCTCCGACCAGCTTCACGTCTCCGGCCTGATCGGCGATTTCCTTCCTTTCGAAAATCAGCCCTGTATCGACATTTTCCACGCCGTCCGCGTCGCCATGGGCAACGTCGCAGCTTGCCGTAAGGAGTGCCATCGCCAAGAGGAAGACCAAGCGCCCGAAAGCGCCGGACGCGCTAGACGTTGACGTCGTAGCAAGTGAACATTTCGTGGTCGGCCAGCAACCGCCTGACGAAATCGCCGCCGGACAAATCCGAGAGTGTCTGCCAGTCATCCTGATTCTCCGGACGTTCCGTTTGAGACGCATGCGCCGCCAGAGCGTCACGCTTCACCTCGATCACATCGCCGACATACGCCACCCTGTTGAGCGTGGTGAGCGCACGACAACCGGCCGCGGTCTTGATCGTCTGCTTCAGTGTCAGACGCTGCATATACGGCATGTCGCCCGACATGCTTGTCCACGGCCAGTGATACCAGTACCAGACGGGATACTCGTAAACCGTCACGGGACGACCATGCTCGCGAAGCGCAGCCCCGACGGCTGCGTTGACGGCGATGTGGTCCGGCGGCGGCTCCTTGGCGTGCGTTACAAACACGCTTCGCGGCTGCCATGAGTCAAGCAGTAAAGCGATCGCTTCGGCCATCTCGTCGATGTGCTGGCTCGCCTCTCCGTCGGGAAAACGCAGGAACGTAACATCTTCGGATGCCCCCCCGAGGCGACGGACGGCTTCCTGCGCTTCCGCCTCCCTGGTATTCCGCAAATCCTCGCGAGTCATAAGGCCGGGATGGGATGCGGCGCCATCGGTAACGAAAACAAACCGGACCTGCGCGCCTGCGGCAATCTTCTTGGCAGCGACGCCGCCGCAGCCGAGAGTTTCGTCATCCGGATGTGGCGCAAATATTACGGCTGAGGATTTCCAATCGTCTACCTCAAACGGCTTAAGCCGCTCTTGCATGCGATTGTCGAGCATAGTGCAAATGGTCCGTCTGAAGTTCCACATCGGCGCTTTCATCATCCGTTCGCTAGCGTTGTTCAACGCTGATATCGCATGATAACTGAAATTATGGTCAGTGAAGACCCTGTGTATTCGAGTGGGAAGACTTCATGAAAGTAGGCATCCTAGCAGGTGGTTTCGGAACGCGGTTGGCGGAGGAAACAGAACTCCGGCCAAAGCCGATGGTCGAGATCGGATCAATGCCGATCCTGTGGCACATCATGATGCACTACTACCGCTACGGCCATCGCGATTTCGCCATCGCGCTCGGCTACAAGGGCGAGTACATAAAGCGGTGGTTTACCGATTACATCGCCCTAAACGGCAGCCTGACGATCAATTCCGCGACAGGCGACGTCAAACGTCACTCCAATTCCATTCCGGACTGGTCCGTCGATCTGGTCGAAACAGGGCTCAAGACGCTGACAGGCGGCCGCATCAAGCGGCTGCTCGACTGGATGGGCGACGAAACCTTCATGCTGACATGGGGCGACGGCGTGTCCGACGTGGATCTGGACAAGCTTCTCGCCTATCACAAGTCGCACGGCAAGCTCGCCACGATGACAGCAGTACGTCCGTCCGCCCGCTACGGCCATCTCGAATTCGACGGCGACCGCGTGGTCGAATTCACGGAAAAGCCCCAGGCCTCCGAAGGCTGGATCAATGGCGCCTTCTTCGTGCTTGAACCCGGAATTGGCGACTACATCGACGGCGACGACGTCATGTTCGAACACGCCCCCATGCGGCGGCTTGCGGCCGACGGCCAGCTGATGGCCTACCGGCACGAGTCCTTTTGGCAATGCATGGACACGCTGCGTGAGAAACATCTTCTGCAGACGCTGTGGGAAAGCGGCGATGCACCCTGGAAAACGTGGAGTTGATTTATGAAGGTACTCGTGACTGGCCATCGTGGCTATATCGGCGCAATCCTGACACCAATGCTCCTCGAGCGCGGCCATGACGTTACCGGTCTCGACAGTGACGTCTTCCGGTCCTGTACCTTCACCGGAACACTTGCGGAAACGCCGACAATCGAGAAAGACATTCGCGATGTCACCATCGACGACGTCGTCGGTTTCGATGCGATTATCCATCTTGCGGGCCTTTCCAATGATCCCCTCGGTGATTACCAGCCCAATCTCACCGTAGAGATCAATGACAAGGCTTCCGTGAACCTGGCCGCGCTCGCCAAACGGGCTGGCGTAAAGCGTTTCTTGTATGCGTCGTCCTGTAGCAATTACGGTGCAGCCGGCCAGGATTTTCTTGACGAGAATGCGGCTTTCAATCCGGTTACGCCGTACGGCGTCTCGAAGGTGAATGTCGAGCGCGCCGTCTCGCCGATGGCGGACGAGAAGTTCAGCCCGACCTTCCTGCGTGCCTCGACCGCTTACGGCATGTCGCCGCGCATTCGCTTCGACCTTGTCGTCAACAACCTGACCGCCTGGGCCTACACGACGGGTCAGGTCTATCTGAAGAGCGACGGTTCGCCCTGGCGCCCGATCGTTCATGTCGAGGACATCGCGCGGGCTTACACGGCAGCCCTCGAAGCCGATCGCGATATCGTCCACAACGAAGCGTTCAATGTCGGCCTCACGACGGAAAACTACCAGATCCGTGAACTCGCCGAGATCGTGAAGGCGATTGTCCCCAACAGCCATGTCGAGTACGCGCCGGACGCCAGCCCGGACGTACGGTGCTACAGGGTCGACTGCAACTATATCGCCCGCAAGCTGCACGGCTTCAAACCGCAATGGACGGCGCGCCGCGGCGTGGAACAGCTTTATGAAGCGTTCTGCGACAGCAACCTCTCCCTGGATGAGTTCGAGGGCGAGCGCTTCAAGCGGATTTCCCATGTAAAGAAACTGATCCGCGACGGTGAACTCGATGAAGATCTCCGCCGTGTTCCCGAGCGAGCCGAGGCGATCGCAGTCTGAGTTCAGGCCTGGAGAACGACGATGAACATGATGCGTGTGAATGCCAATTCCGTGACCGAACAGACCTGTCGGTCTTGCGGCAGCAGCAAGATCGAGACCTTTCTTGATCTCGGCCACACCCCGCTCGCCGATCGCCTCCTGACGGATGCGGATCTCCAGAAGCCGGAGCTGTTGTTCCCACTCGAGGTGGCATTTTGTGCGGATTGCGGGCTTCCGCAAATCACCGAGACGGTCAGTCCGGAGATCCTGTTCGCCGACGCCTATCCCTATTACTCGTCTTTCTCGCCGGCGTTGTTGAAACACTCGCGTGAAAACGCCCTCGATCTCATCGCGCGCCGCAACCTCGGCCCCGAAAGTTTCGTCATCGAACTGGCGAGCAACGACGGCTACCTGCTGAAAAATTATGTCGAAGCCGGCATCCAGGTCCTCGGGATCGACCCCGCCGACGGCCCGGCGGCGGCCGCCGAAAAGATCGGAGTGCCGACGTCCTGTTCGTTTTTCACTCTCAGCCTGGCCGATGAGCTGCAGCGCAACGGAATTCAGGCGGACGTCATTCACGCCAACAACGTGCTCGCCCACGTCGCTGACACGAACGACTTCGTCGCGGGTATTGCCCGGCTTCTGAAAGACGACGGTGTTGCGGTCATCGAGGCTCCCTATATCGAACCGCTGATCGAACATTGCGAGTTCGATACGATCTATCATGAGCATTTGTGCTATTTCTCGGTCACGGCGCTCGACAAGCTGTTCCGCCGTCATGGCCTGTATCTCAACGAGATCAAGCACTTGCCGATTCACGGCGGCTCATTGCGGCTCTTTGTCGAACCGCGGGAGCGCACCGGGGAGAGCGTAAAGGACCAGCTCGCTCACGAAGCCGCCCGTGGCATTGACTCGATCGGCTATTTCCGTGACTTCTCGACAAAGGTCGACACGCTGAAGCGAGACCTGTCGGCGCTCCTGCACCGGCTTAAGTCCGAGGGCGCCTCGATCGCCGCCTACGGCGCCGCAGCCAAAGGCGCCACGCTGATCAATACCGTCGGCATCGGGCCCGATTTGGTAGATTTCGTCGTCGACCGCAACATCCACAAGCACGGCAAATACATGCCCGGCCAGCATCTGCCGATCCGTCCGGCGGAAGCGCTCCTCGAGGCACAGCCAGACTACGTCCTCCTGCTGGCCTGGAATTTCGTCGACGAAATCCTCGAACAGCAATCCGAGTACCGCGCACGCGGCGGAAAGTTCATCGTTCCGGTTCCCGTACCGCGGATCGTTTGACGAGCCCTGAAAGGCGAAGCAATGACACGCATGCAAGCAGCTGAGGCCATCGCGCCGCTCGACGCAGAACGCGATGATTGCCCGGTGTGCGGCAGTCGCGACCTGATGCACTCGGTCGCCTCCGACGCGGTACCCGCGCTTTGCAACGCGTTGCACCCGGATGCGACATCAGCGCGGGCAGCAAACACCGGCCGCTTTGCGACGACCTTCTGCCGCCATTGCACGCATGTCTTTAACGCCGCCTTCGACGAAGACCGGATCGGCTATACGCAGAGCTACGAAAATTCGTTGCACTATTCGCCGCGTTTCGTCGCTTTCGTTGAGGATTTGACGCAGCGGCTAAGCGACACCTATGCGCTTGCCGGCAAGACGGTTGTCGACATCGGTTGCGGCAAAGGGGATTTCCTCAAGCGGCTTTGCGCGATAAGCGGCGCGACGGGGATCGGTTTCGACAAGAGCTTCGAACAAAACCGCGGCGACGACATTCCCGGCGTGCGTTTCGTCAACGACTGGTTCGGCGACGACTATCCGGATTTGAAACCGGACTTCATTTCGTGCCGCCATGTCGTCGAGCACATCGCCGAACCGGTCCGGTTCCTGCGGGGACTCCGCTCACACCCCGGCGTCGGACCGGACACCGTGTTCTATTTCGAAGTGCCCAACGCCCTCTACACACTGCGTGACCTCGGTATCTGGGATCTCATCTATGAGCACGTATCCTATTTTACACCGCTTTCTTTGCGCGCAGCATGCGAGGCCGCAGGATTCGATATCCTGGATGCGGGCACCTCGTTCGGAGAACAGTATCTCTACGTCGAGGTGAAGCCGAGTGCTACGCCTCGGACCGGGGCGCTTGTCGACGGCGGCAAGATCACGACGCTCGTCGATGATTTCGACCGCTCCTATCGCGACAAGGTCGCGCACTGGCGAAATTACCTCGCTGAGCGCGATCCCCAAATGACGGTCATCTGGGGCGGAGGATCGAAGGGAATAACATTCGTGAACACTGTCCCGGGCGCGGAGCGTATCCGCGCGATCATCGACGTGAATCCGCACAAGCAGGGTCGCTTCGCTCCGGGCACGGGCACTCCGGTTCTTTCTCCTGAGGCGTTGCGTGACATGCCGATCCAGTCGATAATTATCATGAACCCGCTTTATCGCGGCGAGATCGAAGCATCAGCGCGGGCTTTGGGCTTGTCCGCGGACGTACAGGTGGCTTGACGGTTTGGAATCCCGTCGCCGTTACACCGGGTAGGACGATCATGCTGCCTCTCGCGTTTATAAACGAAATCAATAGCATGAATGAGAAGGTAGTCGTTTTCGGCGTCATGCGGAACGAAAACCTGCGCATTCGTGCCTGGCTTCGCCACTATCGCGCGATGGGCGTGCGGGCGTTCGCGATCATCGACAACGGATCGACTGATGGAACCGCGGAATACCTGTCGGAACAGCCCGATGTTGTTATGACCAGGCTGACTGAGAGCTTCTCATCGGTTGCTTTCGGGGTTCATTGGCTGAACGAGTTTCACAAGCGCGTCACGCCGTCGACCTGGGTACTTTTCGCGGATGCCGACGAGTTTTTGGTCTATCGGGATTGGCCGAACGTTCCCGTGGCAACCTTTGTCCAGCAAGCGGCAGATGAGGGGTGCAATGCGGTTTTCGGATTCATGCTCGACATGTACCCAAAAGGCCCGCTCGAGGAAGCCACGCTTCGAGAGGACGCCGATCCCTTCGCCGTCGCCCCCTGCTTCGACGGCGAATATCACTTCCGAGCCCCGCCCCGCAAACCCTGGGCGCCACCGATCGTCGGTATCGAGGTCGTCGGCGGCCCGCGGATGAGAATGCTCTCGTCCTACCGTCGGGAAATATCCACCACGTGGTTTTCCCATTTCGTCCGTGGACAGATCGATCGTTTCATCCCGATTGTCCCGGAACGTCTACTGCCGCTGCTGGTCCGGCTCATGCCACAACAAATGCCTGCCCTTTCCAAGGCCCCTCTGGTTCTTTCCGGAAACGGGGTTGAATACGAAAACAATCACAACGTCGTCGGGGCAACCTTCTTCCGCGAAAATTGCGTATTCGGCCATTTCAAGTTCCTGGCGGATTTCGCCGCGCGCGTGAGGATTGAGGCATTGCGCGGCGAGCACTACCGGCGCGGAGCCGAATACATGCGTTATGCCAACGCGATTGACCGGGAAGACCGGATCTACCTGACTTATGGCGGAAGCTTGAAATTCGAAGGAGCGGAACAGCTCGTCGAACTCGGTCTGATACGCGACGTCAGCGGATTGCTTGCACGGAATTCCGGACGGCTTGCACCTGTTGCGACAAAGGATCGGTCCGAAATCCGAACGGTGCCGGCTCCCGCCGAACTCGGTTCCCTGCCCGCCCGCCATCCACGATCGAACCGCGCCTCCGAAACCGCAGGGAAGGTGATATGATGCACCCGTCTATTTCGGTCGGCTTGCCCGTTTACAACGGAGAGGAGTATCTGGAGCGCGCGATTACATCGCTCCTCCAGCAGAGTTTTCGTGATTTCGAGCTGATTATCTCGGATAATTGTTCAAGCGACGGAACCGAGAGGATCTGCAGACAATTTGCTGTGCGCGATGAACGCGTTAGATATTTCAGAAACGATCAGAATATCGGTGCGGCGGCGAACTTCAACAAGGCTTTCCAACTATCGCGAGGCCAATATTTCGCCTGGGCAAATCACGACGATCTCTGGGGCGAAAACTATCTCGAGCGATGTCTGGAAGCTGTCGGCAAATCGCCGGACGCCGTGCTCGCCTATACGCGTTCGATGATGATCGACGCGACCGGCCGGCAAATGGTGCCGCTGTTCCATAATTTGGGCCTGGACCGGGGCACGGCTTCCGCCCGCCTGCATCGCTTTCATGACTACATCCTCGAATTCGACCGCAGCGGCACATGGGACGAGAATGTTGGAGAAGGCCTGTGGATTCCCGTTTACGGACTGATGCGCAGGGATCTGCTCGAAAAAACCGGGTTGATCGGCAGCTATATTTCTTCCGACACCGTGCTGCTTGAGGAGCTCCTGATGTTCGGCCGGTTCGTCGAAGTTGACGAAGTCCTTTTCTACAAGCGCGATCATCCAGGACGTTCGATGCGCGCCAGCGAGGCATATGACAGCCGGATCGTCTGGTTCACCGGCCGCAACCACACCGCGCGCTTCCTGTTCCCGATGTGGAGGGTATTCGGCGGACGCTTGGCTGCTGTCATGCGGTCTCCCCTGCCCGGTCATCAGCGATTGGCGTGTATCGCCGAGATGATATCCTACTATCTGCGGAGCCGGCACGAAGGCCGGACGCTGATACGGGAAATCCTGATCAACCTGAGACGATTGATTGGTGGCAAGACGCACTCCGGAAAAGCCATCAAGAAGTGGTAGAATTGATGGAGTTCCGATGACGGCGCCACTCAGGACGGGCCCGACCGCGCCGACAGAATGCGAGACCACGCCGATCGAGGATTGCTTTTCGGACGAACGCCCGGCGGGCAAGGTGATCGGCACGCGCGCAAGCGGCGGCGCCACGCGGCTCGGTACCGACGTCGAACGCCAGATCGCGATCAGTCGCGGCGCACTCCGGTTCCAGCCGCTCACCAGGCCCGGTTGGGGACGCCAGGGGATCGCCTACGGCCCGTTCCGGCGTGAAAACGGGCTCGTTTTCGCCGTATCGATAACGAACGGACACAATACCTCGCAGGGCACGCCCAACCCGGACAGTTTCATCAAGCGGATCTACCGCTGGGGTAAAGGACCCAACGCCGATCCATGGCCGGCACGGGCCCTGGCGTGGGCGCTGGGGCCGCGGAAGAAAGGCACGTTGCGGCGCATTCTCTGGTGGATGCGCAGCACATCGAGAACCTTCGGCATGCCGGACCTGAACGAGAACCTGGCGCTGGGTTGGTTCACGACCAAAGCGCCGGCCGATCCCCCCAAAGACGGATGCGGCTTCATCATGCATGCCGCGGAGGGCGAAAACGGTGAGCTGTGGGCCCGCGTCGGCAACCGGTGCTTGAGCGCGTTTCGTCGCCTGATGAACCTCCAGGTCCAGTATGTCGTAGTCCTGCGCGAACGCGGTGCCGTGTACTACGCCGCCGCCTCGCAAGGCGCCCATGGAATGGCCGCCTTCCCGATGATGAGACCAGTCGCCATCGATCCGTTCAACGACGACGAGATCCTTTATCCCGGCATCCATCAGAGCGCGCTCGGCCAAATCGGGTTCCGTGTCGACACGCGGGTTCATGGCGTTCGCATTCTGCAATTGCCCGAGTTGGCTTCACCGTTCGGAACGGCGCATGCCGGCGATCCGCTGACGGGAAACGGCCCGATCGAGGATGGAGACCACCCCAACCCGGAATGGCATATCCTGAAAGGCAGTATCATTCGAACGGGATCGGGTGCCGTTAACGGCGCCAGCGACGCCCTCGCGATCGCGGATCCGGGTGCGATTTCCGGCCTCGTCCATGCCATGATCGATACCGGTGACGCACCAACCGCCGCCGGCCTGGCGTGGCGCGTCGTCGACCGTGACAACTACTGGCTCTGCCGGGTTTCGTCGGATGACTGCAAGCTGGTAAGGGTGACCGCAGGCGTCGAGACGGTGGTGGCAAGCGATGCGCGACATCGGCTTGGAGCCAATGCCGAGCATTCGCTTCAGATCCTGGACTCCCATGGCCAGATCGGCTGCTATCTGAATGGCGACCATCTTTTCGATGCCTGGATCGAAGACGATCACCTAGAAGGCGCAACCGGCGTGGGGCTGTGGCTGGGCGGCAATCCCGTCGCAGCGGGTCTGCGCATGCGCGAATTCGAAGCGCATCCGCGCGCGGTCCCGATACCGGAGGCAATCCGTTTCGATCCACCATGGAGCCGGTTCGGCGGGCAAACCGTATACGAGGACGATTTCGCCGGAGCGCAGGAAAATCTAGCGGAACATGTCCCGCAAGGCGGCAGTGTTTCCTGGGAACGGACGCTGGGAATCGGTTCCGTCGAACTGGACGGCCACTCTGGAGCAAAGGTGCAGGCGACCGTCGAGGAGCCATTTCCAAATCGCGCATTCTACACGCTACCCTGGAGCGATCCCGACTTTGCCGATCTCGAAGTGGCGGTCACGCCCCCGGGAACCTGTCGCGGACAACAGCACCGCTGCCGCGTCGGTCTTGCATTCTGGCAGGACAAGGACAACTACCTGTCCATCTCCACATGGCTGGATGACATCTACGGAGGCGCTTCGATGTCGGTGTTCACCAAGCGGTGGGGCTTCGAGGAGCTCTACGACGCGGTGTGGACAAACGTCGCCGACAAGATCGTCTGGGGCAAGGAATTCCGCCTCCGGGTGGCGTTCGACGGCGACCACTTCAACATCTACATCGACGATGAGCCGATCATGCAACGCGCGTTGACCGACCTCTACCCTGACGATCCGCCGCTACGCATTACCCGCGTCGGCATCGCGATCAACTGGGAATGGGGCACCGACACCGGCTCGACGATCAACAGGTTTACGGCCCGTCGCTGAAGCGCCCGAACGCGGCCTCATTTGTGGCCTTGGCGGCGAACAGATCCCCCATGACCGTGAAACATGTCCACCGCGGACCATCCGATCCTGCGCAGCCGGTCTGACGCGCCCGGAAGGAGGATGCCGATCGTCTCTAGCGCATATCTGGACAATTGAACCGGCGTCATGGCAAAGGCGGCGGTGTACAGCAACATGCTGCCCAACGGCGCCTCCTTGCGGTGCCGAAAGGCAATCTCGAAAAGATGCGCCAGCAACATCGTATGTTCGCGCGAACTCTTTCTGTTGGCATCGCCCCTGTGCCAGGCGACGCGGGCCATCTTGTCGGCAATATTGATCGATCTGTCCGCATGCTCGCGATTATAGAAAATCGCCTCCGAAACGTGGACGAGCTGTCCGAGAAGCGCAATCTCGGCGATTAGAGCGAAATCGGAGCCATAATAGGGACGGTGCAACGACGATCGCTTCAGCGCTTCACTGCGAAACAATCCGAAAATCTCGAAACAGGTCCCCTTGTTATAGAGGATGTCCCGATATCTCCTGGCCGGGCGAAGATCTGTCTTTTCGCCCATCGTCTTGCCGACCAGCGGAATAGGATTGCCATCCTGGTCGATGCTTTGCGTTGTTGCATAGGCGAGAACCGCCTTGGGGTTTGTATCGAGCGTACGCACGCACGCGCCAACGAAGTTCGGGCTCAGGTAATCGTCACAGGCGCACCACTTGAAAAACTCCCCCGAGCTCAGTTCAAAGCATCGGTTGAAATTGGCGCAAGCCCCGAGATTGCGTTCGTTCCTATGATACCGGATCCGCTCGTCGCTGGCAGCGAAAGTTCGGCAGATCTCTTCCGTCCTGTCGGTCGACGCATTGTCGGTAATCACGAGCTCGAAATCTTCGAAGTCCTGGGCGAGAACGGATTCGATAGCCGTCGCCACATACTTCTCGCCATTGTAGACGGGCAAGCCGAGAGAGACGCGCGGCGGAATGCCATTGTCCGGCTTCGCGGTCATACGGCCACGACTTCAGGATCGAGACCAAGCGAACTCAGTGTTTGTCCGATTTCCCGGACATAGATGGGATTCATGACGATGACCAGATCCGGAGGATTATCCAGCAGTGTTTCGGGAGCAATGACCGGATGGCCCGTGCCGGGCGTGAATTTGCCCTGCTTGTAGGGATTGATGTCCACGGCACCTTGCACTTCTTCGCCGAGACCCAGCGTCGTGAGGAACGATACGGCCTTGGAGCCGCCACCCCACAGATACACCTTGCGACCGGCGGCGTGAGCGGCGCGGATGCGGTCGCGCCATTGCTCCTGGAGCTTGCGGACGCGTTCAGGGAAGCTCTTCCGCAATTGCCGCATTTCGGCAAGGTCATCCTCCAGCGGTAAGGCCGGCCCCGTCGGCCCGGGCGCCGGTTTTGCATACTGCACGATATATTGGTGGTCATAGACCAGCTGCAAATCCGTGACCTCGAAGCCTTCCTGGCGGAACAGGCGCGCATGGGCCCCCGGACTGAAATACGAGCAATGTTCGTAGTAGATGTCCCAGAACGCGGCTTCGTCGAGCACACGCTTCGCGTCGGGCGTTTCGAAGACGACCCATGTCTCGTCCGAATCCGTCATTCCACGGATTGCGCGGATGAAATCCGCTACATGCGGGATGTGTTCGAGCGTATGCCGGCACAAGACGACGTCGGCACTGAGATGTTCGTATTTCGGCCCGAAGTGATCGACGATGAATTCAAGAGCCTCGTCCTGCGTACCGCGCCCCTCATCCGGCCTGTATCCGGGATCGATGCCGAGTCCGGTGGCGCCGCCGAGCTTGCAAAGTTCGGCCAGGAATTCCCCTTTGCCACAACCTATCTCGAGCACGTGCTTTCCCGAGACCGAGCATCTGTCGGCGACTTCCTTGGCGAGTTCCCGTGCAAACGAGTTGAATGTTCCGGAAAAATGCTGGGATTCCTCGAAATCGGTCGAGTACCTCATAACGTCTTCGTCGAAATCCCGGTTGAACAGGAATCCGCAGGCATCGCAAAATGCCAGCGTCAGGTCGCGGCGAGGAAAGGCAAGGGCCTCTTCGACAGAAGCGAGCAGGACGCAACTGTGCACCGGTATCGATGGGACGTGATAGATCGTCTCCGTGACGTCCTCGGCGCAGCAAGGGCAGCGAACCGGTGTTTTTGAAGCACTGTGTTTATGGTCGGTTTTCAGGTCGGGCGTATCAAGCATTTTACTAGCTGGAGTTCGAGATGGAATAGCGCCGGCATGTGCCGACCGTGAATACAGTTCGTGGCGCGATGCACGCGCTCTTTGTTCATTGTCGTAGCCCCCCTTCTACTCGCAAAAAATAAAATGCCCTCACCCGATATGAGCGCGGATGCCAAGTCCAGGATGTTTAGAAACCGAGTCTACCTGAAGACCGACTTTGCGATGCTCAAATGTCGACGAATCCCGGGCCCAAGTCACCACGGACTTTGGTACAGGCAAAGACCGGCATTGGCCGTTGACCAGCCGCCGTCTTCATCCGAAAGGCTTGTGCAAATGCTCCCCTGGTACTTCCAAGGTGCAAGCTTACCATACGCGGGAAAAGCGGATTGCGCAGTAAGCCGGGAACCGCTGCGGTCCGGATCCGGCGCAACGGCAGATCCGCCTACCATGCCTTCGAGCGAAGCCCGGAAAAGACCGCCGAAAGGTGTAAGAGACTGTATGGCCTCCTCATTATTGGAGCATATGCCCGCTTGGCGCGAGCGCGTAGGTTGGCAGCCAATCCTTCACGAAGTCGAACAAGGTGACGAAGCGCTTATGGACAGGACCGCCATGCTGGGCACGACATGCCCGGACATTCGGGAGCGTACGCCTCGGTGCCGTGACGTGAAAATGCGCCGGGCAATTTTCGTCGCCAAAACCGAGCAGGAGTCCGGTACACCATGTCGCTGACCAGAAAAATCGTCAGCGGTGCTGCCTGGTCAACCTTCGAGACATGGGGCCGCCATCTGACGATGCTGGCCGTATTCGTCATTCTGGCCCGCCACCTTGGCCCGGAGGCGATCGGCCTTGCGACCTTGGCGATGGTCGCGCCGATCATTCTTGCCGTTCCGGTTACGAGGGGGATACCCGAAGCGCTCATACAGCGCCAGGAAATCGACCCTCTCCATCTCGACTCCGCATTCTGGTTCCTGGCCGCCGTGGGCGCCGCTCTCGCTTCGCTCGTCTGGGCCTTTTCCGGTGTTCTCGCCGATGCCTTCGGTCAGCCGGAGATCGTCGGGCTGATCCGGTGGGGCAGTCTCATCGTGGTGATTCAGGCTCTCGCGGCGGTTCCGGCCGCAGTTCTCAAACGCAACCTTCAATTCCGCCTGTTCGCTCTGCGCACGCTGACCGGCACGGCCGTCGGCGGGACGGTCGGCATCGCCATGGCGATAGCCGGGTTCGGCATGTGGAGCATCGTGTCGATGCAAATATCCAAGGCCGCCGTGGAGACGACGGTCATCCTTCTCGGCAGCGCTTGGCATCCACGCCTGAAATTTTCCTATGCCCATTGCCGCGAATTGTTTCCATTCGCGGCCCCGATCGTCGCCCAGTCCCTGTGGTCCTTGGCAAACAACGAAATGCCAAAAATCATCCTCGGCACATTTCTGGGTCCCTCCGCGGTCGGCATCTACGCGCTCGCCCGCCGTCCGCTCGACCTTCTGGTCGAAGCATTCGTCGGACCGATGGTTACGGTGACGATGCCGGCGGTCGCACGGATCCAGAACGAACCGGACAAGATCGACACATTTTTCAACGCCGCCATACGCACGACCGGTATCGTCGGCTTTCCGGCCTTCATGGGATTTGCCGCCATCGCGCCGGTGGCGATTCCGCTCGTGTTCGGCGAACAATGGGTCAACGGCGTTCTCGCCGTCCAAATCATTATGCTGGTCGGGCTGCAACGCACGATCGACGGCATCTGCGCATTCACCATCCTTGCCCTCGGCCATTCGCGCCTGATCCTGCGTTTCGACGTCGCCTACACCTTCATTGCCGGAGCCCTGATGACAATTGCCGCCCAGTTCAATCTCGAGGCGACAATCGCGGCGCTTGCGGCCGGCAACTTCCTTCTCCTGCCGGTTTTTCTGTATTACGCCCAACGCATCGCCGGCATCGACGTGATGAGGCCGCTCGCCGTCTATCCGCGACTTGCGATCGCAACGGCGGCAATGTTTGCAGCGGTAAGCGCGTGGCTCGCCGGGGCGCCGGGCGGCACCCCGCAGGAACTCGTGCTGATAGGCGGGATCGTGATCGGTGCCGTGGTCTATGTCGCAGCCGCCGTGATCCTCCTGCGCAGGGATTTGCTCGATGCACGTGACCTGCTTGCAAAACCGTTTCGGCGGATGCAGGCGCCAACTCGGGAACTGGGCTGATGAGGGTCGCGTTCATTTCCCAGCACTTCGACTCGGTCCTTCCCCCGGACCAGAACTCCCTCGGAATCTGGACCTATGAAGTATCGCGTCGGCTTGCCGGCGAGAACGAGGTTACCGTTATTTCCCGCCGCTCTCGCGAACAACCGGCCCGCGCGGAAATCGACGGCGCGACGATGGAACTGCTGACTTGCCTGCCGCAGGGTGTCTGGGGAAAGGCGTCAAAACTGTGGGACCGCACCTTTCCGAGGACCCCGCTCTTTACGAAAAGCTTTTATGCTCTCGACTATCTGGTCCAAGCGGTCCGTAAGATCCGCCTGTTGCAGCCGGATGTGATCCATCTCCAGAACTTCCCGAACTATGCGCCGGTTTTCCGCCGCGCCGCGCCGAATGCGGCGATCGTTTTGCACATGCATTGCAACTGGCTCTCCGAGCTCGACCACGATGCCATGGCACGATGCCTGAAGGCGACCGACCTGGTCGTCGGCTGTTCCGGACATGTCGTGGATGCGGCCCGGGATCGCTTCCCCGACTCGCAGGCGCAGTTCTCCGTCCTGCCGAATGGCGCCCCCGATATCCGGCGCGACCTTCCCGCGACAGCCCGCGAGCCGGGAAAGGTCCTCTTCGTCGGTCGTCTTTCGCCGGAAAAAGGGCTTCACACGCTGCTCGAAGCATGGCCACGGGTGATCGCGGCCTGTCCCGAAGCCCGCCTGGAACTCGTCGGCGCCAACGGCGAAACCGCACGGGAGTTTTTGATCGACCTCAGCGACGACCCCGACGTGCGAGAGCTTTCCCGCTTCTATCGCGGCGGCAGCGCCCACAGGGGAACTTATCTTGCTGCCTTGCAGGAGATGATAGCGCCAGAGTTCGGCCACACCGTCACTTTCGCTGGAGGGCAACCCTACGAACGCGTGGTCGAGCGCTACGCCGGGGCGTCGCTTGTGGTCAATCCTTCACTCAGCGAGTCCTTCGGCATGAGCCTCGTCGAAGCGCTGATGCACGGCACTCCGGTCGTCGCCACGCGGGTTGGCGGCATGACGGAGATAATCGAGGCGACTGGCGGTGGCACGCTCGTTGGGAAAAACGATCCGGATGCGCTTTCCGACGCCATGATCGCCTATCTCCAAAATCCCGAAACCTGCAGGGAAGTCGGCATACGTGGCGCGGAGCGCGCCAGCGATCTCTATTCCTGGGCGCGGATCGCTCGATTGACCCACGATATCCATCGCGAGGCGCGCTCATTGCGACAGTCTAGAAATGCCATCAGGCATCGCGTTCCACCCGTCCATGATGGCCGGAAGGCCGGAAATACGGCGGCTTCGGAAAACCTGGCCGATTGACGGCTACACCTCCATTCAACAGCCCAGTTGAGACGAATGCCAAGGTCTCTTCCCGCGGGCGCCCTGCCCTCGCTATGGCCGCTCTGGTTTTGGAAAGACCTACTCTGCCGGCTCGTAAACGTGAATGTAGTCGACATACATGAATGACGGATTCGGAGTCTCGTCGATCGGCCAGCCCGATCCCAATGCCAGATTCACCAGCGGGAAGAATTCCGGATCGACGCTCTTGTCCCAAGGGATCGGAAGGCGCCAGACCGGCTCTCGATTGAAATAGAAAGTGACGAAATCCTTCTCGATCAGAACGCCGTATGTGTTGAATCCACTGGTCAGAGAGCCGGGGGTGACCGACGTCCAGTGTAAATCCGATTCATGACCGTCCTTGGCGCCATCGCCCCAGTGGTGCCATGCGGAGGAAAACCGGGTATCGTCGTGACCGTAATATTCCATCGCGTCGAGTTCTATGCCCGCCTTCGAATTCAGCCAGAAGGCCGGCCACACTCCGTCGCCCGGAGGAAGTTTGATTCTCGCTTCGAAATAGCCCTCTCGCGCCGTAAATCCCTTCCAGTCGCCGTTGACGCCGGACAGCAGGCCGGATTTCCATTGGCCATCGGCATCCTTGCGGGCTTCGATACGCAAAACGCCGGCCTGTGTAACAAACGGAAAGCCGGGCTCCGGATCCGCGAAACGGGCGTCTCCGAAATCGCCATGCCACGGCGTGTGCGCGATCCAGCGTGACCCGTTGTCGCCCCACGCGGAAACATCGAGTTCGGTGAACTCTTCCGAGAATGTCAGCTTGTAGTTGCTGAGATCGATTTCCTCGGCGCGGCAATGCGAGACCGCGAAAACCACCAAACTAACGGCAACGACCCACGCCTTACCCAAACTCCGCACGACATGCTCTCCTTGTGTTACGTCTCTTCTGTCGGGGAAGAACCACAGACCTTGTGTCGCGATCCTGCGCCGGCTTGCGCCCAATGAGGCGTGATGGAAAGCCGGTGGCACATACAAATACGTTTGGCTGCCGAATTCAAACGCCACCGGATTTCATCACCGTACAAATTTGTTCGACCCGGCGCGGCAAATTGGAGCAAGGCAGTCTCATAGGTATCATAGGCCCTACTTTATGGGCGTAAGGCCCAACACCGGATATCCGACAATGCGCGATCCCGAAACATGACTGCCATCGCTCTCCTGTCGCTTCGAATGGCATGCAAATGCATCGATCCCGGCTCAGTCGCCCTCATCGGCAATAAGGCGCAACGCGGTAAATTGGATAACAACCCCGATGTCCGCGGATAGCGAAAAAGCACATGTGACCGCGATAAAAAACCGGAAAGCGCTGGACTTTCGTCGGCGCGCCTCCCGGCTCCAGATCTCAATTCGGTCAGTAACGAAACAGATTATTGGAACGTCCGGTTCTGATCCGACATCAACTGGTTGATCTTAAAGGCAACCTCGGTACGGTTGGTCGCCTTCAGCTTTTTCATGATATTGCGGATATGCACCTTGACGGTGCTTTCGCGGAGATTGAGTTCATAGGCGATGATCTTGTTCGCCTTTCCGCGCCTCAGAGCCTGGGCGACTTCTACCTGCCTTTGGGTGAAAAGGCTGGTCATCGGCCTTTCCTCCTCTGGACGAGCTTTAAACTTGTGCCGCATCGTCATTACGGCACTGGCCGGAACGAACGTGCCACCCACCATCGCAAGACGAATGGCTTCCGCACAAACCGCCATTCCGAGAGATGTCGGTATATATCCCTGGGTGCCGCAGTCGATGACTTGCAAGATGCAGGAGAGATCATCGCTGTCGGAGAGGACGATAACCGGCGTCCCTGTCAGTTCGGCCGCAATTTCAGTCAGTTCTGTTAAGAAAGCTTCGCTGCCGACCTCACTGCCGCCGACACTGACGAGAACGGCACCCGCAGGCGGAAGTGAGTCCTTTTCTTTCTTCCAGTCGTCCATCGACTCGAATGCGAATGGCTGCAAACCGAGTTGATGGGCATCCAAGACTTTCACGAAGCATTCCCGGTTCAGGGCACGCCTGTCCAAGATTATCAGGGATCGTGTCTGTTGCATCGAAATAGCCTTCGGCGCATCGACAGCGGATCCGTTCGCTCTTCTCGTATTAGAAGAATCAGTTACGCATGTAGACGTCATAGTCCTTTCTCCAGCCCTTAAACATACGGTGCATTGCACCGTGACCTCTGAAAGGATGCGCAAGGTGCCCCACGAACCCCACAAAACCGGCTACCCTACCGGTTGCACCCACTCCACTAAACGGTTGCAGTCGTAACGAATTTACTGCCTCCGCGCCGTTACGTTAGTCGAAAGTTAATCCACGCGAGCTAATTTAAATTAACGTACCCTAAAGAATCGGGGGTTAATAATAGCGACGCGCTAAGTTCTGTGCACAACGTCGTGGAATCATTAAAAAAACGTGCAAGTTCGGTCGCTCGTTTGGTGGAGCCATCGGCAAAAAGGCGTAGGTCTGATCACATTCAATCCACCGATGGGTTTAATAAGGCCGACGGATGGTTTTTTGTGCACAGGGGTGACATTTAGCATCACGTTTGGCGCTCCCCTAAGCCGTACAGACGTGTGGACACGGTTTTGCCCAGCCCATACTTTTCGGGCGCGATGCGAAATGAGGGGGGCATCTTGGGACTTCGTGATCCAGGCGACTTGAAATCAAGTGCTTTCAGCTCGTCCGGCAATCGGCTCTCCCAAATGGCTTCATCCCAATCATGAAGAATTCCACGGGAACAGCCATGGTGCCGGTCGAACTTGTTAAGACGATGAGAAAAAAGGCGGATCACGCCACAAGGATATCTTTGGATATCTCTGAATGCATAGCTTGGATATCGCCGGAGATCGCGGCGCATACCTCCCGTTATCTTGAAGCCCAGGCCGAGGAAATGCGGAATATATTGATAGGATTGGCGATCGCCGAATGTGAGACGCCCCTGCGCGATTCTGCGATGAGACTTGTGTCGAAATATTCGGACCTGGCCATGCAAACGACCAGGGAAGTCGACGTTCGGCGCGGTCTTGCGGCCAGTCCCGATCCCTACGCGTAGTTTTCGGCGATATAGGCAGATCCTGTTTTCGTGTCCGCGAGCCAAACGGTGGGAACTCCGAAAGACACGGCGGCATTCGCTCCGCTGCGCATCATCCGGGCTGACCTGATCCATGAGAAAGACGTTCTATGCGCAAGGATCAGCCAAAGGAACACCATCCGGCAACCAAGGCACGATGCAGACGGCGACAGTCGGGAAATCCGGCTAACGGCGGCAGGCTTTTCCGGTCGCATGGAGAGCCGCCAAATCGATGCTTGCAATGTCCAACCCGACCTTTCGGATCTAAGCAGTAAGCCGATTGGCGAGGTTTTCCCGAACCGCATGCGCAATTACCCTGTCGTGGCAGATCGACGATCTGGTATTGTGTCGGAATGCGCGAATTACGCCGCAGCGGCGGGTCGCCCGTCAAAACCAGGAAAGCCGCAAAGCTTGCAAGCAGAAACTCGGCCCTCTCTATCAGGTCACCCGCCTATTCGGTCCCGGTCGATGGGCGAGATCTTGCGTGCGCCATTCAGCCGATATCATCTTGATGCAGTTTCTCCCGATGCATGGTCGCCGACGCCTTTAAGAAGACTGACAGATAGACGAATAGATTGAATTTGCCATGAATACGGTACGCATCATCCCGGAGCAGATCGAGTCGTCGAACGACGGTGCGTTCGCCGATTTCATCGACCTGAGAAGCATAGTCGACTTCATCAAGCGCTATTCGATTTCGATAACGGTTTCGACCATCGTCGGCATCCTGATCGCCAGTCTGTATATATTGACCTCCGACAAGCTGTACTGGGCCAGAACGGAAATTCTTATCGAGCCCAAGTTGCATCAACTCCAGCAGCCGGTTTCCGACATCAACCTGTCTCTCGATACGTCGCAGCTCGAAAGCCAGATCGCGGTTTTGAAGTCCGAACGAATTGCTGCGATGGTGGTCGATCAACTGAACCTTGCGGAAAACGACGCCTTTCTTGAATCCGCCAACACGTCTCTGGCTGCCAGGGCGCACAAATTGTTCGCGCTGCTGAGCGGATCGGATCCGGCCGCCGCACCAGAGACGGACGATAACGCCATGCAGGCGTCTGATAGTGCCAAGCAGGTGCCCGACAGCGTCCCGCAGGACTCTGGTGGCGTGACGCAAGCCCCCCCGGTCAAGAACGCAGAGTTAGCCGATGGTTCGCCGGATGCGATGAACTACGAGCGTTACCGATCGACGATCGAGCTGCTCGAGAGACGCTTGACGGTACGCCGGGAAGGCGTCTCCTATGCCATCGAGATCGCATTCAGTGCCCATAGTCCGGCTCTAGCCGCCGATGTCGCCAACGCCGTTGCACAATCTTTCTTGCGCGAGCAGATCGACAGCAAGTCACGCGGTGCGAAAGAAGGCAGTCTGTGGCTGGAAAAGCGGCTGCAGGAACTACGGAATCAGATGAACCTTGCGACACAGGCCGCCCAGTCATTTCGCGCTAGGCACGACTATCGCATCGGCGCTGAAACAAATAACGCAGGCGTCGTTCCCGGAAAGGATTTCAGCGAAATCCTGCAGGATCGCCTGAAGGGGCCGACGCTTGAGGAGCTCGAAGTCACCGCCGACACCTACAGGAAAATCTATGAAAGCGTGCTCCAGGCCTACATGGGCTCGGTGAGCCAGCAGTCATATCCGTCAGCGGACGCCCGCGTAATCACGGCCGCATCACCGCCGCTTGCATCAAGCCTCCCGAGAAAGAAGCTCGTGCTCGCATTCGGGGCTTTCGGCGGGATTATGTTCGGAGTTGCCTTCGCGTTCGCGCGCCAGATGCTTGACGATCGCATCATATCCCCGCAACAGCTTTGGAACGAGGTCGGCCTGAATTGCCTAGGCGATCTGCCCTCCCCGCCGCACCAATGGCTCGGGAAACAGCGGCTTGATGTTATCACGCGCTACCCTCGATCGGCATATGTCAAGGCCTTGATGTCGCTCGGGACGACGCTTCGGTTGCTGGAAGGAAACACGCCGCTGAGATTCATCGGGGTCGCGTCCGCCGAGTTGGACTCCCGCAAGGGGGAGTTCGCCTGCCACTTGGCCGCGATGTATGAACGCAAGGGCTTGAACACGCTTGTCGTAAACGCGGATCCGGCCAATTCCTCTCTCACCAACGGGCTTCAGACATCCTTCCTGCTGAAGCCGGTTGGCGACGACAACGAAACCAAATCCGCCAAGAGCGGCATCCGGGCTGTCGCGGGGCAGTCTTTCGATTACCTGCCAAGCGGTACATCGCTGCACGCGCAATTGATGAAATCCGGGGAAGATGACTCCGCGCTGGATCAATTGAAGTCCTACAAGATGGTCATCGTCGAGCTGCCGCCGACCACCCTTGGCGTCGACGCATTCCCGATGGAGTCCGTGCTGGATGGGGTCGTGATCGTTGCCGAATATGGCAAAAGCCGCGTCGATGCCCTCGCGGACCTGCTTAATTCGCTGATGGCGATGCGAGTGTCGGTCCTCGGAGCGGTCATCATGAACGTCCACGCCCGGTCGAGAAGAAGCTACAACCGGCTTCCTGTTTCCGTTGCGAAAAAGTTTCGTTGAGGGTTACGCGACGGGCCTACCGGCATAGCCTTTCGCCCGATGCTGGAAACATCCTGACATGGATAAACCTTTCTGCCGCGTCTCGACGTTAGTGTGAAGCCGCGCCGACCCGCATGTCCGATCTCGGTAGTTAGTGGTATCCCCACCCTCGTAGAGAGTAGAAAAACGCGATTGATCGCGTTTTCGGCCGCCCCCTTCACACGGCAGGACCGGATGAAGTCCGACCGCCCTCGCAAGCGGGGTCCATTTGGTCCAAAACTACGCCTTTTGCGGTTCTTGCGACGCGAAAAAGGCATTGTAACAATCTGACATACAGGATTGATCGAACCCGCCCAAAATCATGAGACGGAACGTGTCGAATACAACAGACTATGCCAGGAATCCGGAATGGGCGCGATCTGCCGGAATTGACAACAGACCGGTGGTCCTGCCGACCAAGTTGGCGGACTTTCACCTGGGCAAAAAGGGCCAGCGCGAAATTACGAGCTATCAGGACGGGGCCGAATATGCCGAATTGTCACCGATACCGTCGAAACCGCTAGGGGGCATCCCGAAACGCGTGCTTGACCTCGCCGTATCCATCACCGCGCTCATCCTGGCCTCGCCTTTGATGTTGATAGTCGCAGCGATCCTTTGGATGTCCGGGGGACCCGTGTTTTTTGCTCACGAAAGGATCGGCTACCGCGGCAAGAAGTTCGGGTGCCTTAAATTCCGCTCGATGGTCGTCAATCCCGAGCAGGCCTTGCAGGCGTTCCTCGCCGCCAATCCCGATGCACGCTCCGAATGGCAACAATCGCAAAAGTTGAGGAACGATCCCCGGGTCACTCTGTTCGGCCATGCGCTGCGCCGGTCGAGCATCGACGAACTACCGCAACTGTTCAATATCCTCAGGGGAGACATGAGTTGCGTCGGGCCTCGGCCGGTCACCGCAGACGAACTAGACCGATATGGCCCCCAATCCGCCCTCTACCTCCAGACGCGCCCGGGACTAACCGGGCTGTGGCAAACAAGCGGCCGTAGCCGCCTCAGCTATGAGGATCGGGTAGCTTTGGACAGTGCCTACATTACGCAGTGGTCGCTGGGACGCGACATTCTCATCCTCTTCAAAACGATCTTCGCAGTAATACGGATGGACGAGACGTCATAGGTGCCGCGCTAGCGATGTCCGGCGCGCGTCCAGGAGGACACGGCCAGAACAGTCGTCAGATATGCGACCTGAAGTACACCGACATGCAGCACGACGGAAATAAGTATCTCAGTGAGCGACGCATGACCGGAAATCGATACGGCGACAATGATCGCGATGACGATCGCGGTCGCGAAAATCACTCCCGGAACGCGCAGAAAGAATCCACCAACGACACCTGCCGCACCAACGATCAACAGGCTTGATAGCAATATTGCCTCCGGCAATTCCCGCATGATTCGGAACTCCATCCTAAATGCAGGGAGAATTCTATCCAACGCCCGGTATCCAACTGGTTACTATCCGGATAATGTCTTAAATATCTGAAATCCGGCAAAACGGTGTCTCGCATGCCTGTCTTGGACAGCGGCGGATCGCGTTTCAGCATGGGGCGCATCGCGTTATCCATTTGGGGCAATTGACGTTTAGTGCGGGCGTGGCAGATGTTGCGCGGAAGATTTAACTTGGCGGCTCTGCGAAACTGCCGGCCCGTCGACGTGTGAACCGCGTAAATTTCGCACGAGACCGCGTGTTTGCGAACCGGTCCGGGAGATCGACCGAAGAAGATGCAGATTTCCGTCATAGGAATAGCGGTCTCGATCGCGCTGGTATTTGTTGTCATTTACCTGCGGGCGGGACCTCTTGCCGCCCTGCTCGGTTCACTGGCCTTCGGATCCACGGCAATCGTCACAATCGGGTTCCTGGGTGGAGCGTCGCCGCTTATCTACGTCGTTTTCGAGGCTGGTGTGTTTGCCGCCGCCTTCCTGAACCGCGACGTCTTCAAAGCGCTGGGCCACATATTCAAGAGCATCACGACGGCGTGGATCGTTCTCGCCTTCATGATTTATGCCACGTTCAGCGCGCTTGTTTTCCCCCGCCTCTTTGTCGGGGCCACGAATGTATTCGTTGCCTCACGCGAGCAAGGAGGCGTGTTCGAAGTACCGCTGGCACCCGTATCCGGAAACATATCCCAGGCGGGATATCTCGTTTTAAACTGCCTGACCTTCTTTGCCGTCAGCCTCTTGCTCACACGCCGGTTCAGGTTGGATGACATCACGCGCGGCTTTTTTCTTTGGGGCTGGCTCAATGCCGGCATGGGAATGATCGACTTCATCGCAAAATACGGCCATCTGGGCGACGTGCTGGCTCCGATCCGGTCAGGGAACTTTGCGATGCTTACCAACGTGGAGACGTCAGGCTTCCCGCGCATCGCCGGAGCGTTTTCCGAAGCATCGGCATTTGGCGGAGTGTCGCTTACATGCCTGGCATTCTCCTACACTTACTGGCGCAGACGACGGACACGGCAGTCGTTCTGGCTGACCGTCATCACCTTTTTCCTTTTGCTGGCGTCGACATCCACGACCGCCTACGCGGGATTGGCCCTGTTGTGCATCCCGGTCGCTTTTTCCATCATCCGGCAATTTGCGTTCCAGTCCACGAGACGGGCGGACCTGTTTATCATTTTCGTCTTCCTCTTCGCGGTGACCGCAATATTGGCGACCAGTGTCATCAGGCCGCAGATACTTACACCCGCGGCCAATCTCATCGACACCGTCATCCTGGAAAAGAGCAAATCCCAATCCGGTCAGGAAAGGGCCTACTGGAACGAAAAAAGCCTTCAGTCAGTTGTCGATACAAACGGAATCGGTGTGGGATTGGGGAGCTCGCGCGCATCGAGTTGGCCGATCGCGGTCGTATCGCAGCTGGGAATAATTGGCCTTGTACTTGTCGGCTTGCAGACGGGCATGCTCATACGCGGAATGCGTGGCCTTCGCGGACGGCTGGAGCCCAAGGCCGACGCGGCGGTGGCGAGCGCACGGGCAAGCACCCTGGCCGGATTGGTGTCCGCAGCGCTGGCGGGTGGAGCCGCTGATCCCGGAATAGTGTTCTTCATTACTCTTGCGATAATCGCGGTAAGCCGCGTCTACATCACGGAAAACATAAACAGGGCGGCCGCAAGCCCGCAACAAATGCCCCGATGGCCCTGGCCCTCGGCGCAGCCGAAAAGCGTCTGAATATCGCGAAAATATGGTGTTTAGAGATAGTCGCCGTCGAAATGCGCGAAGGAAGCGACCGCCTCCGGGTTCGGAAAAACGACCTTTCCGTTTCGAAAACTGAGCAAGTCAGACTGGCGTAGTTCGCGCAACATGCGATTGACATGGATCGCCGTCAGCCCTAGCGCATCGGCCAAGTCGTGCTGGGTCAACGGACAATCGTAACCCTCGGGACCTGCCAGGCCGACAGCCTCAAGCCTTGCGCCCAGTTCCAGAAGAAGATGGGAGAGCCGGACCGAAGCGCTCCTGCGCCCGATGTTCACAAGATGCTCGCCCCGGATAGCCGACTTGCGGGCGAGTGCGAAGAGGAAACGGATAGCAAGTTTCGGGGCTGCGCCCAGCGCCGCGTTTATATCTTTGGTCGAAAGCTCGAGGACAATCATTTCGGAAATCGCATGAAACGATTCCTCCCACGTCGCGCCATCCGCACGCAGCCCGATTATATCGCCCCTCAACTGAAAGTCCGCGATCTGCCGACTTCCGTCGGGTAGATCCACATAGGTGCACCCCCATCCGGAATACACAAAATAGGTCGTGTCGTTCTGGTCGCCTTGGCTGTTGATCACTGTGCGCGGCGCATATTGGGCAACCCTGGGGTCGAGATCGATAATGGCCTTCGTCTCGCCTTTGCTCAATGTTTGCTGCGGCGCCAAAGCCGTCAGCAACTGGCCCAGACCGCGTTCGGTCAGGACTATTGAGGAACCATGTGTCTTGTGATCTTGGCTCATCGTGAGTGAGGCGCCCGGAAAGAATATTTCTGATAATTTTTTGTTAACAAAATTGCTTTCGCTTAGTCAAACGCATTAAAGCCCCTTGGTAAACGGGCTATATCACAAAACCAATGTTTCATTTTGGGACAGATATCGAATAGATATACTGTATCAGTTTGATACAGGTAGAAATCAGACCTGTATTGTCTAATATAATACTAAATATCCTCGCGTAGGGAGTGAGCTGAATCGGGTCAGATATCTCTGTTGGCGTCACGCTTCTACGATTGGAAGGGACCGTTTTCGTAAAAAGATAGCGTTCGCTTTATCGTTTTTTTGCAATTCAATACCCACACCCGGTTGCATTCATCGGCACTGCAGGCAAGGCACGGGCACAGCGATCCGATAGATACTCCCGACCCGATACGCCAGTCCTTGTCCACCGGCAAGCGGCTATCCGCTCCGGCGCCGGGCGCCTAGGAATTCCGCTTTGGATCCGGTGGGACTATGCATATGCGTCGCGTTGTATGAAGCCCTGCCGGGCTCCGCCGCCATCACCTCGCATTCTTTCATGCCCCCAAACGCTTCTACCTCTTTAGAGGGGCCGTAACCGACAATCGTGGAGGATGACGGCGGAGGGAATTTCCGGAACAACTTGGAAAGGGAGGTTAGGCACAGTCGTCGAAAAAACGTCGACATTACGGGTATTTGGAGTGGTCATGGCCATCGTGAAGCGCGCGCTGATATTGAGCACCGGTGACCGCTATCTGACCATAGTCTTCAATTTTGTAACGCTTGCAATCGTCTCCAGAATTCTCACGCCCGCCGAAATTGGCGTTTCCGTGATCGGACTGTCCGTCATTGGCATTGCAATGGCGTTAAGGGAATTCGCGAGCTCCTCCTTCGTGATCCAGCAGCACGAATTGGACCCTGAGGATATCCGGGCAGCATTCAGCGTCATTCAAGTCCTGACGCTGATCATCGTGCTTGTCCTCGCCGTTACCGCATCTCCACTCGCGAAATTGTTCGGGCAGCCCGGTCTCACCCACTATCTCCGGGTCATGTCCGTCTGCCTCCTGCTCGATACCGTCTCCACATTTGTCATCGCGCTATTGCGCCGGGAAATGGCTTTCGGAAGAGTCGCGGTCATCAACACGACACTTGCCGTCACCGCATCCGTGACGACCGTCACGCTGGCGTTGCACGGCTTCAGTTACATGAGTTTTGCATGGGGTTGGCTTGCGGCTTCCGTGGTTGCGGGCACGCTGGCGATCTGGTTCCGTCCTCACCTCTGGATGTTCAAGCCATCACTCAAACGCGCGGCGGCGATAATCCGCTTCGGCGGCTACAATGGCGTTTCCGTCGTACTCAATTTGCTGACTGAGCATCTTCCCTACGCCCTGCTCGGCAAGGTCGCGTCTCCCGCCGCCGCAGCGATGTACAACCGTGCCTTCATAATCGGCCAGTTTCCGGAAAAGGTTTTCATCGGCGGAGCCAAGCCTGTTGTTTTGCCTGTATTCGCGACGGAGTCACGGGAGGGCAGAAGCGTGAAAGAGGCCTATCTCACGACCCTCGAAATTGTCACGGCACTGCAGTGGCCGGCGTTGCTCGTTCTTGCGATCCTTGCCTATCCAGCTGTTGACATCATGCTGGGTTCCCAGTGGGTGGACGCTGTAGGTCCGGTTCGGATTTTTGCCGTTGCTTCGGTCCTGTCCTTTAATGCGGTTTTGGATGATCCCGCTCTCATGGCAGTCGGCGCGGTTCGAGACCTCTTCATCCGTGCGTTGATCGTGTTTCCGGTAACGGCAACGGTGATTACCGTCGCTGCACTGAGCGGAGGCCTGATGGCAACGGCTTTGAGCATGATATTTCTGCTCCCCTTCCGGGGAGTTGTTTCGATGCTGTTCTCCTGTCGCCGGCTATCGATCGGCCGGGAAGAAATCGCGGCGGCTATGTGGCGCAGCGGCTTCGTTACCATCGCAACGATTGCCGGACCGTTGCTATATTCGGCAACCATCGAGGCATCGTTCAAGCTTGGAATCGGCGAAATGATTGTCGCCACAGCTCTCGCTGGTATCGGCTGGCTTTGCGCATTGTGGCTTACGCGGCATCGGATAGCCCTGGAGTTGGATAACCTTCTCGCACATATCGGCACAATGCCAATCGCGCGACACCTTCCGCGGAGAGGCCCGATCGGAAGTCTTTTGCTCAGGCGGATTTCAGTTAGTCGCTCAGGGACCCGTTGATTGCCGGCTCGCGACGACAAGAGCCCGTTCAAGCAGTATCGCGCCTTCTTCCGCAACGGCGCCGCGCTGCCTGTGCTTCGCCCCCGACCGCAGGATTGGACCAGGCGACAATCCCGGTCAGTCGAAGCGCTTGTCATTCCTTTGACGTAGCGGGCCGCATTCCCAACCTCCCCCGACCGGCGAATGGGGGATGACAGGGAGTAGCTGTTTCAAAAGTCGTAGCGCTGTCGCTGTTGGTCGAACCTTTCTGCTTCACCGGCGCATGCTATAAAATCTTGCGGTGAATATACTGCGCGACGGCCATTTTGCCCGTCGGTTACTTCGATGGATTTCAATGGAACGATATTGGGCAATCAACGGGAGATTCCTGGGCCAACCGACGAGCGGCGTCCAGCGCTATGCCCGAGAAGTCATCCAGGCTCTGGACAGCCTGTTGAGCGAACAACCGAAGCATGGAGACGATCTCGTGGTCGAATTGCTGGCGCCACCGAACGCGCGGAGCCAGCTCCCCCTGAAAACCATTCATACCCGCACCGTCGGCACATCAAGCGGTCATGGATGGGAACAGTTCGCGCTTCCGTTCTATGCCCGCGGCGGCCTCATCAGCCTGTGCAACACGGGTCCGCTGGCCAAAAAGAAGCAGATCGTCTGCATCCATGACGTCAATACGCGGAACTATCCGCACAGCTATTCTTTCGCCTTCCGGAGCTTCTACCACCTGCTGCTGCCGGCCCTGGGCAGGTCGGCGCAAGCGATCGCCACCGTCTCGAACCATTCTGCCGGCGATCTGGACCGCTACGGGATCTGCAAACGCGGCAAGGTACTAGTCGCCCCGAACGGGCACGAACATGCCCTTAGCTGGCAGCCAACCCATTCCGATGCGACAAGGGCGGCGGCCGGACCGGATACGATCGTGCTGATGGGCAGCAACATACCGCACAAGAATGTCGGCCTGATCCTCGGCATGGCTCGGAAGCTGAGCGGCGCAGGTTTCCGGATCGCCGTCATCGGCAATATCGACATGCATGTTTACAACAACAGCGACCTGAACACCGGGGCACCCAATGTGAGTTGGCTTGGCAGGGTCACCGACGACGAGTTTGCCGCGCTGCTGCGCGATTCACTGTGTCTGGCATTTCCTTCCTTCGTCGAAGGCTTCGGGTTGCCGCCGCTGGAAGCGATGGCGATCGGATGTCCAGTGGTCGTCTCCGATACGGCGAGCATGCCCGAAGTCTGCGGCGACGCCGCCCTGTATGCCTCCCCTTACAATCCTGAGGAATGGCTTGAGCATTTCATGCGCCTGCGCCGGGAAACCGGCCTGCGCGAACAGATGATCATGCGGGGATGGGCGAGGACGCGCCGCTACAGATGGAGCGCGACGGCACGCCGGTATCTCGATCTGATGGCGCAGATGGACGGCGTCGAGATCCCGCCGCCCGAGAAGATCGCCGCGGCCGTTTCCGTCCAGCCTAGTAGTCGGCAAACGCCGCTTGAACAGATCCGGCGCTTCTCAGAATAGCCTGGTCGAAGCGCTCCTCGGAGAACCTGGCGGCGTTCGCGCTGCAGGCTTCCGGTCTGATCAGATCCCTGTCCCGCTCGAACAATCCGACGACGTCCCGGACCGCTTCGACCGATTGACGGTTGAACAGGATGCCCGTGGGATCGTCGGCCGCGCCAAGCGGGCGGACGATATCGCGGGCCCCGCCACGACCGAACGCTAGCAGCGGCGTTCCTCCGGCCTGCGCTTCGGCCATGGCAATTCCGAAATCCTCGCAACCGGCGAATACCATCGCCCGCGCATGCGAGAGCGTGCGGATATAGTCGCTGCGCGACAGATGGCCGGCGAACTCGATATTGGGGCCGGCGATGGAACGAAGCTCCTTCGCTTGCGGGCCACCGCCGATGACGATCAGCTTCTTGTCGGGCATTTCGTTGAATGCCCGGACTACGAGGTCGGTGCGCTTGTAGGGCGCCAGGAAACAGGCCGACACATAATAATCGTCCTTGTCCGTGACGCATTCGAATTCGCTGCAGGCAACCGGCGGATGAATGACCTCGGCGTTGCGGCCGTAGATGTTCCTGATGCGCGACCGGACGAAATTCGAGTTCGCGATCATCATGTCGGGGCCGTGGGCGGTTCGGGTGTCCCACATCCGCATGTTGTGCAGCATGTAGCGGAACAACATGCCCTTCGGACCGAAACCGAGCCGCGCCTGCTGCAGATAGGAAAACTGTTCGTCCCAGGCATAACGGACCGGGCTGTGCACGTAACACATATGCGGCTGGTCAGGGCGTGTCAGGACGCCCCGTGAGAAGGCAGCCGATGACGAAATCACGAAGTCGTAGTCGGTGACATCGAACTGCTCGATCAGGAAGGGACCGAGGAAAAACAGCGACCTGTAGTATTTTTGTACAAAGGGGAACTTGTTTGCGAACGAGGTGTGGAACGCGACATCCTTGAAGAACTCTTCCTTGATCTCCTTGGGCAGAAAATCGAAGATCGTGAAGATCTCGGCGTTCGGAAACAGCGCGCTGATCCGTGCCAACACCCGTTCCCCGCCCCTGAAGTCCGGGCACCAGTCGTGAACGATTGCCACCTTCGCCGAACGATCGGGAAGATGCAGCGCGCGGGGGTCCTCCGCCGGCGCGATATGAAGCTTGTTGGGAACGGTATTGAGCACAGTGCCTCCGCATTCCACCCCGGTGTCTGTCGAAGCAAAGTGCTTTTGAACGGGCTGCGGTCGCAAGAGCGCTTTCAGGGGTAGTCGCGGCGCGCCGCCGCGCGAGGCTACGCCTTACTGCGGAGATGATTACCCCCAACGATATCCGAACTACACCGTCAATCGTAGAAAGGCGTCCGGAGCCGCTCATATTGCTAGGCTGCCGGGACACGCGGAGATGATAGTCTTGATCAAGATCTCGGACATCCGGCGCCCGCCGCCTTGGCGCGGCGCCTAACTGCCTATGGACGTTACCATATGAAGCTTGTCGTTGTTATCGCAACATTGGGACGCAAGGAACAAATCCTTCCCCTCCTGTCGCATTTGGAGGGACAGAGCCGGCTGCCTGACGAAGTCGTGATATCCGCCCCGGATTCTTCTCACATCGGCGATCTCGGCGCGTTCAGCTTTCCGGTGACGACAGTACTCGGCAATGTTGGACTGACGATTCAACGCAATGCCGGCCTCGATTATGTCGATGGCCGCTTCGACATCATCACGTTTTTCGACGACGATTTCATTCCGGCGGACAATTATCTTCAGCGCATTGCGGAGGGGTTTGCGGCCAATCCGGACTGGGCGGTCATAACGGGACGCGTGGTCAAGGACGGCGCGACGACCGAGGGATTGACCTGGTGGCAAGGTCTTCAGGCGCTCAACGACGCGCGAGGCACGAAACCGCCCCGGCTCCTGGTTGAGGATCGCATCGGCGCTTACGGATGCAACATGTCGATGCGCTTGGGCATGGTGCAGTCGCTTCGGTTTGACGAACGTCTGGTGCTCTATGGCTGGCAGGAAGACACCGATTTCACCAGCCAGTTGCGCAGCCGCGGCCGCGTGGTTCGGGTCAACGACATCCTCGGCGTTCATCTCGGCGTGAAATCGGGCCGCGTCAGCGGCGAACGGTTCGGCTACTCGCAGGTGATCAATCCGATCTACCTGATCAGGAAGGGAACCGTGCCGGCGAACTACCTTTTACCGCAGATCGCGCGTAATCTGACCGCCAATCTGGTGCGCAGCCTCAAGCCGGAAAGCTATGTCGACCGGCGCGGACGTCTGCGTGGAAACCTGCTCGGTTTGCTGCACCTGGCCAGAGGCCGCGTGGCGCCCGAATATATTTCCGAGCTATGATGGGAAGAAGACATATGTCTCCGGCACTGAACAAGAACTCGAAGCCCGGCCGACCGATCGCCCGAACACTGAAGGACCGCTCGGGTGCGGTCGGTTTTCATGTCTTCTCGTTCCTTGTTCTCCTGGCTCTTGCAGCCATTTGCCTAACATCCGCGGCAAAAGCCGATGAGTACCTTCTCGGACCGCAGGACAAGGTCCGGCTGAAAATCTACGAATGGCGTGCAAGCCGCGACGAAATCTTCGAGTGGAAGGCCCTCAACGATGACTTTACCGTCGGGGCCGACGGCACGCTGTCCCTGCCGTTTGCCGGCAAGGTTGTCGCTGCCGGTCTGTCGCCGACCAAACTGGCCGAAAATGTAAGCATTCAACTGATGCAGCGCATGGGATTGGGGCGGAGCCCGGACGTATCCGCCGAAATCGTTCAGTTCAGGCCGTTTTACATCGTCGGAGACGTCGAAAAGCCGGGCGAATATCCGTATCGGCCCGGATTGAACGTGCTTCAGGCGGTCAGTATTGGCGGCGGATTGAGAAAGGGAGACCAGGCTTCCAGAATGGAGCGCGAAGTTATATCCGGCCGCGGCGAACTGGCGCTTCAGCACGTGACTCGCGCAGGTCTGCTGGCCAGGAAGGCGCGGTTGGAGACCGAATTGAAGGGAGCGGACACCATCACCTTCCCGCCTGAACTCGCCGAAAGGTCCGACGATCACGACATCGCGGTCCTGATGGATCAGGAGCGGTCCATTTTCGACGCCCGCCGGCAAGGACTGGAAACGCAGGTCAGGGCCTTGGAAGAACTGAGAGACTTCCTCGGCAAATCCTCAGCATCGCTTGAGGCGCATCTGGAATTCCAGGATCGCCAGGTCGCCTTGTCACAGAAGGAAATGGAAAACGTTTCAGCCTTGGTCAAGAAAGGGTTCGCCGCCGAAACGCGCAAGATGGAAGTCGAACGTTCGCTGGTGAACGCCCAAAGCGACCGGTTGTCCGCGGAAACCAGCCTGATGCGGGCGCGGCAAGAAAAAAGCCGTACCGAGATATCCATTCTCGAGCTGCAGATAGACCGTAAAAACGAGGTCAGGGCCCAGCTTCGCGATACGCAGTCGCAGCTTGAGGAACTCGCCCAGAAATCTTCGACGACCGTCCAGCTCCTTCGCGAATCCGAAAGCCTGGCGCCCCAGGCGGCGGCTCGGCTCGGCTCAGGAGACAGTATCGCTCCGGTCTACACAATTGTACGCGCCGGCGACGGCGGTGTGTCGAAGAAATTCGTGGCCGGAGAAGCCGAACCGGTACATCCCGGCGACGTGCTCGAGATCAAGATCCCGCTCGAAACCGACAATCCGGGCCTTCAGGGGACCGGACGCACCACCGGCAGCGACCTGACCTACGACATGGAAACGCGAGTTCCGCAATCGAACCTTCGCTAAACCGCCGCTACCGCCACCGACGAAACCGGCTCTCGCCTTGTAGGGAACGGCACCGTGGACGGCTGCGCAGAAGCTCCCCCTCTTCTGGCACAACACTCCCCTCCCCGTTGCCTGAACGGATTGGAGCCGATCGCCCGAATGTGCGAGTGCCATCCTCAAGCCTGACCGCGCATCCGGATTTGTCAGGGTGCCGGCGACTTCCAGCGGCCACCGAGTCCGGCAATATCCTGGATGTGGATCAGCAAGCGCGATATCCAGTTCCGATATAGGTTTTTTCGCCGCTCTCCAAGTTCCGCGAGAACCAGGCATAGGCAGAAGATCGCAATCATACCGGCCAAACCGGTGGCCGGAGATGGAGGGACGCCGTTTGACAACGCTCTGAACGCGATAAGGAGCGGTTCATGCGTCAGGTAGATCGTGAACGTTGCTCCGGCCAACCAGCGTATCGGGCTTTCGATGCTTTTCATCGAAAGATCGATTGCCCTTACGATCCGGCTGAATGCAAGGATGTTGATCGCCACCGCGATCCCGACGCAGAAAAAATAAATCGCAGATAGCAGCGTCCTTTCCACACCGGTCCAAGCGTACATTCCCTGCTTGAGATCGTTCAAGCCGAACCTGATGAGCACATAGAGAAGAATGGAAAACAAAAAGAGCAATATTCCCGCCGGCCAGGACAAGGAAAACCTCGGCGACGAAACCATCCTGTAAGTGGCCGCCCCGAGGAACCAGATCGCGGAATAGAGCATGATCTTTGGTCCGAGGATCAGCGCAAAAACGCATGCCGCCGGCAGGGCACGGCGACGTGGAAGGAAGGTCAACAGTCCGGCGAGGACATAATACGGAACTTCAAATCCCAGGGACCAATACGCTTCGTTCGAGCCGAACACGCCGTGCGCGAACCACAATTCGTTTACGAAAGCCAACGCTCCCGACAGAGAGAGGAAACTGGCTTCCGAATAAAACGGGACGGTTTCGTAATAGCCCGGATTTACGTGACTTCCGATCTTGTCCACCACGAATGTCGCCAACAGCGCGACGGGAACAACGGAATATATGCGCGATAACCTCGCGACAACATAGGATTTCCAGGTTTTATCCTTCTCCAGAAGAACATACTGGATGACAAAACCGGACAACACGAAGAAGATCGCAACGGCCTCCAGCGCATGCGACGCGGCGAAACCGGGTATCGATGGCAGAATGAATCCCCGCGAATGGCCGATAAAGACGGCAAGGGCCGCGCCGAACCTTAAGATATCCAGATAGATCGAAAGGCTCTTGTTCATAAGAACGCCTCTGTTGCGCATGTTTCCCGAAGCCGCGCCGCTCAAAACCGCGCTGGAAGTGGTCGACGACCTCGATCCGCGCCCGAAATTCTCCGAATCGACCTCTCGAAAGGCCGGCCGCTCCGGCTCGACGCCTTCCCTGGCGCCTCCATCAGCATAAAGCCTTGATGGACAGACAGACGGAATTTCACGGCTTCAAGTCTACGGTCATCCGGAAGTGCGCGAAAGACGACACTTTGGTGGACCGGGCGGTTGAATTTCGAACCGCATATCCTCCCGTTCGTCGGAAATCTGGATGCGGATGCAAAAGGGCGGGGCCGGGATATGGAAGCCGGTGCCTCGAATGATCGCTGGATCGATGCCGGCGGAAGGAACAGCCGACGGCGTAGAAACCGCCCTGGATTAGCCGGCGCTCTTTTTACTCACCGGCGCCATCCGCCCCGCTGATAACCTCTATTTTCCAGTCGGTCGGACGCCATCCGCGAACCGTCACCGACATGCGAGCACGGCTCAACTCGCATAGCGCACGGCTTCCGTCTCTTTCCTGCGTGACCAGTTCATCACCGGTTTCTCGAACCACGTAAATGAGCAGTACGCGATTGCAACAGTCGCCAGCCAGGTGACGAAAAACCACGTTACCCGATCAACGAGCGGCAGGTTCCTCACCACGTCGCCGGCGACAGCAAAACCGATAAACCAGATTATGAACGCATGAAAAAGGTAGCCGCCGTAGGAAATCCGTCCCACAAGAGCAATCGGCCCCCAGGCAAGCGGACGCGTGAACGGCTTCTTGAGGATCGCGAAGATAAGCACTGCGACCGACAGAAGGTTGACGACCGAATAAATGAAGACTTCCCGAAACTGCCCGTAGATCCCCGTGCCGATGATCGCGGCGAGATGAACCCGGCCGCCCGTTTCGCCGACTTGCCCCCTGTCGATCATCCAATAGACGAAGACATAGGCGGCGGCGGCGGCCACGGCAAAGGCCAGAAGGGCATATGCGAACCACGTCCGCTGCAGGATGTCGTCTTCGAAATTGGCCACGAGGCACCCGGTCAGGAACGCGTCAAACTGCGCGAAGGACGCAGCGTAAACGGCGAAATACGCGTTCCAGCCGGATATGTCGGTAAAATTCGAAAGCCAAAGCGAATAGACGAGCCTGACAAGCGGCCCGGCGATCACAAGCGCAATGATGAGATTGGTGTATGTCTTTCGCGGCAGAAACAGAAACAGCAATGGATAAAACAGATAGAACTGCTCTTCGACACTCAGGGTCCAGAGATGACCAAAGGAGTCCCATACATCGATCCCGCGAGCGAATTCCGATATCAGCCCCCAATTATATGTAAATGTCAGAAGATACGGTAATCCGCTCAAAAGATCGGGCCTGTCTAACAATCGCAGGGAAAAAATCCCCACAACCAGATAGGCGAAATAGACCGGAACGATCCGAAAAAACCTCCGCCGCATAAAGTTTCCGTACTGAAGCGCGGGCGTATGATTGACATATTCGCGTTGAAGAAAGTTTCGGGAGATCACATAGCCCGAAATCACGAAGAACAGCCAGACTCCCGTCCAGCCGACCGGAAGCAAATTGCAGTGAAAGGCGACGACCATGGTCATCGCAATCGCACGCAGGCCGTCGATAGAATCTACCCGGGCATGCTTCATGAGCGTTTTCCACCGCGGGGCGGACAGGGTTGATGCATCAAAGAATGCTACTGCCTAAGTAGTCGAAATGTCTGTGAAGAAGAACCTGACTAAAAGACTAGGGTGCGGTCACCAAATCGGTTCCGGCCCGCTCGGGAAGCGATGCGCCCGGCGGCCGGTTGCCGAGCGCGGTAGTTGTTTGAGGCGGATAATTGTCAGCGCCCTCACCACGTAGCGACGGGACCAGCCGTCTAGTCCGTCAGGTCTTTCAGCACCGAGGAAAGTCCCGACTCGTCCCCGGAGGTGCTCACGGCCACGTCCGAATCCGCGGTTGAGGTCTGATCGCCCGTCGAATCCTGCAGAGCGTCGATCATCGCGGTGGAGTTGTTGACGATGATGCAGGTGTAGTTGCCTGTCGCGGTGGACGTTCCGCCGCCGCCGCAGGCGTTGGCCGAGCCGGTTCCGGCCGCGGATGATCCATCCATCTGCCCATTGTCGACCTGGTAGATCAGGGACGCGATGGCGGCGCGGTTCGTCTGGTTCTTGAAGTCCCAGGCCTTTTCGCTCATTTGCGCGCTGGCCGGTGCGGCAATGCCGAAGACACCCAGGCAGACCAGCGTCGTTTTCAAAATTCTCGTCATGTCACTCGTCTCCGGTTTCGGTATGGGGAGGCGGGATGGGGCCGCCTCCCCAATGAGGGCTTGCAACTCAAGCATTTGACTTGCCTAAGCCGTCGTCAGACGACAGCGATTAGGTATCAGGTGCATTGACCTTGATGCTCAGGTTGTTGCCCACTGCTGTTGCAGTGTTGCTGACGATCGGACCGTCAATCTTGCGAAGATTGGCATAGTTGTCGATCGTGACCGCCGGATTGTCGCACCCGCCATGACACGAATCCAGCAACGCTGTCGCCGTTACATTCGCGTAACCCCACTGCGTGATGTCGGCGATCATCGTGGCATCAGCCGCATTCGCCGCGTTGATCTCGACCGCCATGTTGTTGGTGACGGCCGTCGCCGAATTGTCGACGGTTGCATTCAGGATGTCGTAGACGGTTGCATTCGCCTTGACTTCCGCCGGCGTGAGGAAGCCGGTTGCCGCCCCAAGCGTGGCGAGAGCCGCCAGCGTGGTGTGGACATTCGTGCCGTCGAGTTCGCCGTCGACACCGGCGATCAGCTCGGCACCACCGAGGAACGCATCGGCGCAACCCGCACTAGCCCCTCCATCAGTACTGTTTGGATCCCCGCAATCGAGCGCATTGAAGTCACCGGCAGCGAACTGCCCATCATGCAGATAAACGCCCGAAGCGCTCGTTATGCTCTGGTTGTTGGCGACCGCCGTGGCGGCGTTTTCAACCGAGGGCAGATCACGCGCGTCCTGAATGCCCGGCAGGTTTTCCGGCGTGACTGTTACAGCGACGTGGAATCCGAAGTCGGCCTCATCGTTTGCCTCATCAGCATTTCCGCCGTCGAGGGGAGTGACCACAACATCCGAATTGTCCGGGCTATAGCTGCCACCTGTCACGGGATTCAATTCAGGAGGGCCTCCGTCTTCCCATTGGATATTGCCTCCGACATCAGCTTCGATGGTGTATGGCTCGCCGTCACTCGTCACACCGGGCGGATTATTGGTCACGCCGTCAATCGTCGACGTGGCCTTGATGTCGCCGAAATGCGCCTGGAGTTTCTCGATTTCGACAATGCCGGTTGGAACGAGTTGATTGGCGATGTCGATGTTGATATTGACCTTTTCTTTGACATCCTTGTCCCAGTTCCAGTCGACTTCGTCGAACGCGAAGGCCGCGGTCGGCGGCATCGCCATCAGAGCGGCCGCGGCTGTAGCCGCCCAAAGCCCTGTTTTCCTGATACTCATGATTGCTCTCCTTTAGGTTTTTCGAGCTTGCTCAGTTGTGACGCCTGGTGGTCGGTCTCCACGAGTTTGCAGTGATCTGTTTTGGGGAGACCGAGGAAGTCCGTCATGATCTGGTAAACGGCCATCTCAGCGACGGAACGCACGCCAAGCTGGAGCGGTTCATTGCGAATCGCGCCGGCGTCGAGCTCGACGAGCGTATTCCCGAAGAATTTGAAGACATTGGCTTCGACCTCGTAACCGAGGATCTGCTTTTGCAGGCTGGTTACGTAGCGGATCGCGAAGTTGCGCGCGTCGATTACGCGCAGATCCATCGCGACATTGATGATCACCGAGCGCGCGCCGCCGCCGATGCCCTGCACGAAGACGCGGGCGCCGCCCGAGACGATATTGTAGTTGAGCTCGGTCAGGGCGCCGACGACGATGAAATCGCTGGCGGGAAGCTTTCCGTATTGCTGCGAGCTGCGCGACAGGCGCTTCTGCTCCGCCAGCTTGACCTCCGCGAGCGGGATGCGCAGGTCGAGGCGCTCGACGAGATGCGCCTTGCCCGTCTTGTAGAACGCGCTCATGACCATTTCGGACGCGCCCTGGCTGAGCGCATGCCCGTTATTGTCCGGATCCCACTGGCCGGTCTTGTCGGCGATTTCACCGACCGAAAACACCGGCTTCTTTTCGACCTGGAAGCGGTTCAGCTCCTCCAGGCACTGGCTGTAGGGGGTCTCGTTGTTGGTAACGGCGTAACTGGTCAGAGCCTTGACGCCGGCCGAACTGTAGTCCGGCGGTATGGACGCGCATCCGCCGATCATCATGGCGGCAAGCGCGGTGCCTGCTAGAGATACGTAGCGCATGATCCCATCCTTCGCTACTCGCTTCATTTGTCCGTCAAACCTTTCGGCTCACGGCATTGAATACTTTTTCTTTTCTTTTGCAGGCAAATCATACCGTCCGCTTTTCGCGGATGTGTCACTATTCTGTATATGGATTGGATATTAAGTATAGTAACAACCAATAGGAGTTATTGTTTTGGAGGTATTTTTGACTTATTGGCTATAAAGAGAAAATCAGGGGTACTCCGTAATAACTATGATTTTAGATGCCTTGGTTATCTGCATCCGGCGTCGGAACGCCTATCATCGGGTTCGTTCAACCACGGACGTGATTGGCGGGTTTCGGATGACCGGAACGAGAAGGTGCAGGGCATGGCGACGAACGATGCATTAGCCGATTCAGCCGATCGAAAACTGATCGGAATGGCCGTTGAGGATGACGGCCTGACCGACGAGATTCGCCGAACCCTGAGTTCGAGTTCCTACGCCCTGATCAGATTCACGAAGATGCAAAATGAAACCGGCCACTGGCCAGGCGGCGATTATTATTGCGTCCTGGCGGACACGGAGCGGTTCCATAACTACCGCTGCCAGCTGCGGCCCGACATGTCGCGGCGCATTCCGGTCGTCCTCATCCTCGATTATGACGAGCTGCCTTTGCAGCGCCAGAGCCTTATGGCCGCTGACACTTTTGCCGTTGCCGACAGGAATCTCCACCGGCTGCCCAGCATTATCAGACTCAGCAGATACCGGCTCGGACTGATCGTCAGTCCCGCCGATCTGGGCCATGTCTGCGTCAACGAGAAGCTGTCGATCCTCAACGATCTGCAGGACCGGGAGCGCATGGTCCTGGTCGAATTGAGCCGCGGCAGCGCCAACAGCCAGATCGCCAGCCGGCTGAACCTCACGGTTTCAAACGTCAAGGAACGCGTCCGCCAGATCATCGATCATTTCGGATTCCGCAACCGGACCGACGCCGGATTGTTCGCGGCGGCCTTCCTGGCGGACGATCCGGCACTGGATACCCCTTTCGACGGGCCAACACGCAAGGAGAGTTAATCGGGCAGATTAGTCACACGAACCGGGTCATTTGTGGTACGGAAACGGTGCTACCCTTTGGTGGTAACACTATCGTTTTGTCTGCAAAAAGGCCCTTTCCATGACCGGTAAGACTTTTAAAGCCTGCCTGCTTCTGAGTGCCGTTTTCCTGCTGCCCACCGCCGCTTCGGCGCAAATGAGCAACAAGCCGTATTCATTCGGCTCGCCCGGCCAGGGTGCCGGTATGAGCGTCGCGGGCAAACAGGCTATCATGAATCAGAAGCTGTTCGGATCGACACCGGATGTACTCCTCAAGAGCCCGGACGGCCGCCTTCTGGGCGTTTCGAAAGCGCCCGGAGAACTCGCGATCGTGACGACGCCGGGCGGCGAAATTATCCCGAGCTATCGCGGCAGGAGCATCACCGCCGACACGGGGTGGCAAGCCGGAGCCTTCAATCCCTATTTCTTCGGTTCCCGTGACAACGACGTTTCGTTCGACGTGAGCGTCAGTTCGACCGATACCGTGAGCGCCTGGACCAACCAGGTCTTCGGCGGTTCCTCTGCTAGCTCCAGAAGCTCGGTCGATGTATGGACCGATATGGTTTATTGGTGAGCGACGGTCCGTCCGGGCTCACTGAAACCTGACGACCTGCGGTAGCGCGGTCACGCCCTTGTTGAGCGCCCAGATGGCGGCCTGGGTCCGATTGGTTACGCCCAGCTTCTTCAGGATGCTTTTCAGGTGAACTTTTACCGTCGCCTCTGAGATTTCCAACTCCCTGGCGATAAGCTTGTTCGACATGCCGCCTGCCAGTCGACGCACGACTTCCAGTTCGCGTCGCGACAGCAGGTCATTATCGATAAGCGGCATGGATTGAGCCTGGCTGGGCGATGCCGCGTGCGATGCGCCCGAGAGCATGGCGGCAAGGCGGCTTGGAAAGACTTTCTCGCCAAGCATCACGAGCGTCAGCGACTCCAGTAACGCTTCGCTGGAGATCTCCTCGAGCAGATATCCGTCGGCGCCGGCTGCGAAGCTGATCGCCATTTGCTCGGTGGCAAGGGTCCCGGCGAGTATAACCGTCCGGCAATCCGTCAGCTTCTGCTTCAACTGCACAATTTCGGGTTCGATGGTTCTGATGTCCGGCGGCTTGCGCACCAGCACAAGCGTTTCGCAGGATTCGGCGCCATTCCCACAAATCTCGTCGAAATCCAGTTCGCACAATGAGCCTGCTTCAAAGGCGACATCGAATTCGGATTCGGCCAGTATATGTTTGAGACCGGCTCGAAAGAGATTGCTCTCGCTTACAAGGCATGTCCTGGTCACGTCACTTCCCCACCCTTAGCTCTGTGCCCCAAGCCTGCGATCGGATATCTATTAAAGCCTCTGCGACTGATATTAATCTATATTAGTAAGATTCCAGCCTAGTATGGCGGGAATGGATTTCCTATCGACGAATGAAAAAGACATCATCTCGGGAAGCATTTGTTGCCAATTGGCAACAACTCTGTGGATAAGTATTTTGATAGAAATAGTATAATGGCAGACATCAGCACGCCGACGCGGACTCTACTTCAAGAGCGCGCATGAACAGCAGGAGATTGTTTTATTTGGATTGCGTGCAGCTTTGCAGCCCGATCCCGATTTTCCCCTCCTGAAAAAGCCAACCGCCCGAAGCAAGCCCCTGTGGGCATCCCGCGGCAAATATCCTGGTTTTTCCGGTTAGACTTCCTCTACGTCAAACTGCCAAAGTTTGCCGGCGCTCGCAATGATAAAATTTAAATCAAATCACCATGTTTACGGCGCTTTCCGTCTAAGTCTCGAACGCAAATGGTTTTTTCCGGAACCTACCGCTTTTGGTGGTGTTAGCGGATTCAGCGCTTCAGAAATTTGCCCGTGACGCGTGCGAACAAAGATCGCCGGAAAATGAAGTCAGCCTCCCACTGCCTTCAGGTGTCCGGCGAAATCCGGCGTCGCCATCAACGCTTTGCAGCGCGCGAAACGCCCGTCCGCATAGACGCGAAAATCGTCGGCCGGATTGTCGTTGGCAAGCTGGATCAGCCCCCACAGCGTCCATAGAAGGTCGCACATCGCCTTGTAGATCACCATCCGGCCACGATCATGCGGCGACGCTTCGCCGCCAAAATAGGCGGTCAGCATTTCTTCGTCCTGGGCGGCATCGAAACCGCCCTCGACAGAGAGGTCGCCAAGATCCCACATCGGATCGTTCATGCCGGAATATTCCCAGTCGACGATCCACATGCGTTCATCGGTATCGAGGAAATTCTCGCACAGCGGATCGCAGTGGCAGGCGGCGAGCGGGACGGGATTGGCAGCCAGCGCTTTGCGAACCGCTTCGGCTTCCTTGACCACATCGTGATAGCCATCCGGTAGCGCGACATTCTTGGTCGAAAGGATGCCGAGATAATCGTCGATCATCGAGAACAATTCGAAGCGAAACGGAAACTGCGCGCCGGACAGATGCAGCCGTCGGAACGCCTCGCCCGCGCGTGCAGGCGCGCCGTCGCGCGCCTTGAAGCCCTCCGCCGTCATAGTCGCGGCACCTTCTATGAAGCGCGTGACCATCACGCCGGTCTCCGGATCGAAATGCAGCATCTCCGGACTGACGCCGGCCCTGGCCGCTTCTTTGGCCGCGACCGCCTCATTGGCACGATCGATGTATTCCTCAGTGCCCTTGCCCGGAATGCGCAGGCAGTAGTCGCCGATCCGGAAAACGAGGTTGGTCAGTCCGCCGAGCCGTTGCGGCTCTCCCGCATTCGACAGGATCGGGATGCCCGCGATGACTTTCCTTGCCTCGTCAAGTCCGTCCGTCATGCCTTCAGCCTCTCCATTTTCGCGTCGTACAGGCAGCGCGGGCCGGGCGCCGCGTCATAGGCCTTGCCGAAAGCCTCGATCGTGAAACCGTCGGCGCCGGCGATCTCGACCGGCAGATAGCCGAAGCCGATCGTCTTGCCGAGGTGATGACCGTATCCGGCGCTCGACAGCGAGCCCACCGACTTGCCATCGAACAGCACAGTCTCACCGCCAAGGAACGGCGCGAAGCCGTCCACGGTAAAGGTGACGAGCCGGCGTTTCGCACCTTCCGCCTTGGCCGCACGCAATGCCTCGCGGCCGATGAAATCGCCCTTGTCGAGCGCCACGGCGAAACCGAGCCCGGCCTCGAACGGCGTGGTCTCCGGCGTCACGTCGGCGGACCAATAAAGGTAACCTTTCTCCAACCGGCAGCTCTCGATGGCGCGGTAGCCCGCGTCGGCGATGCCGTGCGGCTCGCCCGCCGCCTTCAGCGTCTCGTAGACATGGGCAGCATATTCCTGCGGCACGTAGAGTTCGAAACCCAGTTCGCCGACATAGCCGATGCGCACCGCCAGCGCCGTCGCAAGACCGATTTCGATCGTTCGGGCCGCCAGGAACGGAAACGCCGCGTTCGACACATCGTCAACCGTGACCGACTGCAGAACCTCGCGCGCCTTCGGCCCGCAGATGTTGATGACGGCATGGCTGTTCGTCAACTCGCGCATCGCGACGCCGTCGGGCAGATGCCTGCGCACCCAGGCCGAGTCACGCACGCCGAAGCCGGAGCCGGTCACCAGCATGAAACAGTCAGAATTAACATGGATTAGCGTCACATCGGCCTCGACACCGCCCTTCTCGTTGCAGAGCTGGGTGTAGACCGCCCTGCCCGGCGCGCCGGAGAGATCGCCGGCGGCAATCGCGTTCAGCGCATCCTGTGCGCCCGGACCAGAGATCTCGAATTTCGAAAACGAGGTCTGGTCGATCAGCGCCACCCGCTCGCGGATCGCTTTGGTTTCTTCGCCGACGGCATCAAACCAGCCGGGCTTGCCCTCAAAGCTCGGCGTCTCGATCGAGGTCGTTCCGGGCACCGCGAACCAGTTTGGCCGCTCCCAGCCGAATTTCGAGCCGAATTGCGCACCATTTGCCGCAAGTGCCACGTGCAGTGGCGAGCGCCTGAGCCCACGCCCGGCATCCGGCTCTTCGCCCGGCCAATGGATCTTGTAGTAAGCGCCATAGGCCTCGATCGCGCGTTCCTGCAGATAGTGCGCCTGGGAATGAGGCGCGCCGAAACGCCGAACATCGAACGGCCAGAGATCGAGCCCGGGATCGCCATGCATAATCCAGTTGGCCATCGCCTCGCCAGCCCCGCCGGATGCGGCAATACCGGCTGTGAAGCCGCAGGCGACGAAGAAATTGTCGAGCTCCGGGGCCAAGCCCATGATCGGTTCGCCGTCAGCGGAGACTGGAATCGGTCCGTTGATCACGGTGCGGATACCGATCTCGTTCAGCACCGGCAGACGCTCGGCGGCCGGCAGCGCGAACAGTTCCAGCCGATCCATATTGGCCGGGAAGAGCTGGCGGCCGAAGTCAAACGGCGCGCGCTGCTCCCAGCAGCCTTCGGTGCCGTCTTCCCAGCCGCCTATGGCGAACGCCCCGCCGACATCCGGCTTCAGGTAAAAATTCTTGTCCGGATCACGCAACGTCGGCAGGTCGTCGGGATATTCCAGCCCCTTCTCGGTGACGAAATACTGGTGCTCGACGACGCCGGCGGCGAGCGCCACACCGGCCATCTCCCCGATCCGTTTTGCCCAGAGCCCGGCGCAGTTGACGAGGATGTCGCAGCCGATCGTGCCATGGTCCGTCACCACACCGACGGCCCTCCGGTTCTCGACGACGATCTCCTCGACGCACACGCCCTCCTCGATCTTCGCGCCGTTCTGCCGCGCGGCATAGGCAAACGCCTGCGTCACCGCATAGGGATCGATATAGCCGTCCGACGGAATGAAGGCCGCGCCGACCACGCCGTCGGGATCGATGAAGGGAAACCTGTCGCGCGCTTCCGCCGCGCCCAGGCTGTGGCACTCGAAGCCGAAGCTCTTGGCAAGCTGCATGGAACGGCGGATTTCACTCCAGCGGTCCTCGCTCGAGGCCAGCCGCAGCGAACCGACCTTCTTCCAGTCGGTTGCCTGGCCGGTCTCACCCTCCAGCCGGTCGAACACGGCGACGGAATTCTGCATCAGCTGGGTCAGCGATTTCTTGCCGCGCAACTGGCCGACAAGCCCTGCCGCATGCCACGTGCAGCCATGCGTGATCTGTGCCTTTTCAAGCACGAGCACGTCTTTTTCGCCGGCGCGGGCAAGATGGTAGGCGAGCGAGCAGCCGATGGCGCCTGCCCCGATGATGACGATGCGCGCATGGCGGTCGGCAGCAAATGTCATGATCAGGCCTTCACCCGGGAATTGGAGGGATCGAAAAAGGGCTCCATGCCGATTTTCGCCGGGACACGCTCATTGGCGACGACGAGTTCGTAGGAGCCGGAAACGAGGAAGTCATCGCTGACGCCATCGGAATTGCGCACATAGCCGTAGCCGACACTCTTGCCGATCGTGTAGCCGTAACCGCCGGAGGTCAGGTAACCGACGGTCTCGCCGTCACGAAGAATCGTCTCGCGACCGACCAGCACCACGTCCGGGTCGTCCAGCGTGAAGCCCGCAAGCCGCTTGGACAGCGGCTTCCCGGCCTTCGCCTCCAGCGCCTTGCGGCCCATGAAATCCGTGTTTTTCCTCAGCTTGACGGCCCATCCGAGGCCGGCCTCGAACGGCGTGTCGTTCGGCGTAATGTCGGACGACCAGGCACGGTAGCCTTTCTCCAGCCTCAGGCTTTCCAGCGCCCGATAGCCGATCGGGCGGATGCCCTCCGCCTTTCCCGCCACCATTAGCGCATCGAAGATCTCGCCGGTCGCGCCGATCGGCACATGCAACTCCCAGCCAAGCTCGCCAACATAGGTGACACGCAGCGCCCGCGCCGTGTGCCCGGCGATCTCGATCTCGCGGACATGGCCGAACCGAAAACCTTCGTTGGAGACATCCGCGTCCGTCACCTTGGCCAGTACGTCGCGCGCCTTCGGTCCCATCAACGACAGCGTGCCCCACTCCTCGGTGATATCCGTGAGCGTCGCATCGCACCCGTTCGGAATGTGGTCAGCGATCCAGGCAAGGTCATGCGTGCGGAAGCCGGTGCCGGTGACGATATAGAACCGGTCCTCGGCGATCCGGGCCACCGTCAGGTCGGCTTCGATACCGCCGCGGCTGTTCAGCAATTGCGTGTAGGTCAGCCGCCCGGCAGGTTTCGAGACATCGTTGGCGCAAATCCAGTCGAGCGCCTTCATTGCGTCGGGACCGGTCAGTTCGTATTTGGCGAAGGAGGACTGATCGAAAATGCCGACCTTCTCGCGCACATGCGCATGTTCCTCACCGACCGGACCGAACCAGTTTTGCCGGCCCATGGAATAGACATCCTGCGCCTCCATGCCCACGGGCGCGAACCAGTTCGGCCGCTCCCAGCCGAGCTTCGAACCGAACACCGCGCGATGCGCCTTCAGGCGTTCGTAGAGCGGCGAGACGATGCGCGGGCGGCCGCTCTCGTATTCCTCATGCGGAAAGCCGATCGTGTAGTGTTTGCCATAGGCTTCCAGCGTCCGGTCGCAGACCCATTGCCGGTCGCGATGCATCTCCGAGAAACGGCGGATGTCGACCACCCAGAGGTCGAGCGGCGCCTCGCCCGAGATGGTCCACTCGGCAAGCACCCAGCCGGCGCCGCCGCCTGCCGCGATGCCGAAGGCGTTGAAACCGGCGCCGACATACATGTTCGAACATTCCGGCGCGGTGCCGAGGATGAAATTGCCGTCCGGCGTGAAGCTCTCCGGCCCGTTGATCATCTGCTTGACGCCGGCCTCGGCAAGCGCGGGAATGCGCGCCATTGCCTGTTCCATGTGCTGCTCGAAATGATCGAAATCGTCGTCGAACAGCCGGAACTCCCAGTCATTGGGGACGTCGCCCGTCGTCCAGGGCTGCGGGTTCGGTTCGTAACCGCCCATGACGAGGCCGCCGACCTCCTCCTTGAAATACGTTCGCCTGTCGGGATCGCGGATCGTCGGCGCATCGGCGGAAAGCCCGGGGATCTTCTCGGTGATGATATACTGGTGCTTGACCGGCTGCAGCGGCACGTTGATGCCGACCATGTCGCCGACCTGGCGCGCCCACTGTCCGGCGCAATTGACGACCTTCTCGCAGGCGATGTCACCCAGATTCGTCTTCACGCTCACGATCCGGTTGCCGTCCATCGCGAAACCGGTGACGCGCACATTCTCGTGGATTTTCGCGCCATGCATGCGCGCGCCCTTGGCAAGCGACTGGGTGATGTCGGACGGGCTCGCCTGCCCGTCGGTCGGCAGCCAACTCGCGCCGACGAGGTCGGACGTGTCCATCAGCGGCCACATCGCCTTCACCTCGTCCGGCGAAAGCAGGTGCATTTCCATGCCGAAGCTGCGCGCCGTCGTCGCAAGCCTGCGATATTCGGTCCAGCGGTCCTCGTTTGTGGCGAGCCGCAGGCAGCCGGTCATCTTCCAGCCGGTCGCCAGTTCGGTCTCTGCTTCGAGCCCCTTGTAGAGATCGACTGAATATTTCAGCACGCGGGTGATCGAGGCCGACGAGCGCAACTGCCCGACGAGACCGGCCGCATGCCAGGTCGAGCCGGAGGTAAGCTGCCCCTGCTCCAGCAGCACCACATCGGCCTTGTGATCCTTCGCCAGATGATAGGCTGTCGAGCACCCGATGATGCCGCCGCCGATGACGACGATCTGAGCCTGATGGGGAAGCGTCATGATGCGGTCTTTCCGTGTTTGGAGTGATAGCGGTCGAGCGCGGCGGAGAGCCGCGCGAGGTTTTCGCGCGCATAGGCGGCATAATCGACGCCGGGCGCGTTGAGATGCAGGTCGGAAACCATCGCCCACATCGCCTCGCGCAACAGCGAGGCGCATTGCATCGCGTCGAAGGAGCGTTTCAGCGCCTCGTCGGAAGCCCTGCCGAAATAGGTGGTGAGCAGTCTTTCCGCCGTCGTGTCGTCCATGCCGGAATTCGACGCCGCACCGGCGAGATCGAACATCGCGGTGGAAAAGCCGGCATATTCGAAGTCGATCAGCCACAGGCGCTTGCCGTCATCGAGAAAGTTGCCGGGCAGAAGATCGTGGTGGCCGAAGACGATCGGCAACGGCACCTGCGCCGCCTCCAGCTCTTCGGCCAGCGCGAGAAAGCGCGGCAGGTCCGGCACATGGTCGCTGCCGCCTTTCTCGAGCGTACGCGCATAATCGCGGATGACGTGGAAAACCCAGAACATGAAACCGGGACCGGACACTTCCGCCGGCATCCTGTGATGGAAATCGAAAAGCAGTCGGGCGATGCGCTCCGGTTCGGCGCGCATGTCCTCTTCCGTCCAGGTCCGTGCATCGAGGAAGGCCGAGACCATGATACCTGGCTCGGCATATTCGACCTCCGGCGAAAACCCTGCCGCATGGGCGGCGCGGGCGACCATAATCTCGCGCTCGCGGATGACATGGTGGAACGGATAATCCTTTCCGAAGCGCACCACATGCTTTCCCGCGCCATCGGTAACCAGCCAGCTCTCGTTCGACAACCCGCCGGTGAGTGGCTCCATGTCGATGCCGCCCGTCCAGCAGGGCAGAGCGGCAATCCGGTCGACGGCACTCATCGCACTTCCTCCGCAATCCCGAGCCGGGCGCGGGTGCGGGCCGCACCGGCCGAGATCAGGCGGTCGGAGACGATCGCGATGAAGGCGACGGCGAGGCCGGCGACGAGACCGCGGCCGGGATCGGCCTTTGTCAATGCGATATAGACTTCCTGGCCGAGATCGCGCGTCCCGACCAGCGCGGTAATCACAAGCATCGACAGCGCGAACATGATCGTCTGGTTCAGCCCGAGCATGATCTCCGGCATGGCTAGCTTGAGCTTGATGCGCGTCAGCAGTTGCCATTCCGTGCAGCCCATCGCCTTGCCCGCCTCGACGAGACGCGGATCGACACGCTGGATACCGAGTACGGAATAGCGGATCGCGGGGACGATCGAATAGGCAACGACCGCGATCATCGCGGTGAAGTCGCCGACGCGGAACAGCATCACCGCCGGCATCAGGTAGACGAATGAGGGCAGCGTCTGCAGCGTATCGATGGCGACCTGCACAACGCGCCACAACCGGTCTTTTTCCGCTGCCGCGATCCCGATCGGAACGCCGATCAGCGAGGCGAACAGCACGGAAATGCCGCACAGATAGGTCGTGATCATCGCCTTTTCCCATTGGCCGGTGGCGGCGATGAGGAAGGTCAGCCCGGCGACGAGCAGCGCCAGGCCCGGTCCGCGCAGCACCCAGCCGGCGACCGCCAGAAACGCGACCACGCCCGCCCAGGGCAGTCCGAGCAGGAAGCGCTTGAAGGGGATCAGAACATTGAGCAGCAGCGCGTTCTTGAACGCTTCCAGCGCGTCGAAGAAATTGACGTTGATCCATTCGACGACGCGCGACCAGAATGTCCCGGTCGATAGCTGCAAGCCTTCCGGATAGGCCTGGATCGCTGGAAAGAAAAGGCCGGCGACGCCCGTTATGACCACGAAGACGAGCGCCGCCAGCAGGTAGGGATGGCGCGCGACGAAACCGCGCGGTTTCGTTTCCGGCACCGGCTTCGCGGTGCGGTTGGCAAAGGCCTGGCTCAACCGGTCGAGCGCGATGGCAAGCGCGACGATGGCGAAGCCCGACTCCAGCCCGGCGCCGAAATCGAGCCGGCGCAATGCGGCGAGGACGTCGAAACCCAAGCCGCCCGCGCCGATCATCGAGGCGATGATGACCATGTTCAGCGACAGCATGATCACCTGGTTCATGCCGACCAGCAGGCTGTCCTTGGCCGAGGGCACCAGCACGCGCCAGGTCATCTGATGGCGGGTACAGCCGATCATGTTACCGAGATCGCGCACGTCCGGCGGCACCTGGCGCAGCGCCAGCATGGTGACGCGCGTCATCGGCGGCATGGCGTAGATCAGCGTCGCCACGACGGCGGCGGTAGCCCCGAAGCCGAACAGGAACAGGATCGGCACGAGATAGGCGAAAACCGGGATCGTCTGCATCAGGTCGAGGACCGGCAAAAGCGCCCGCTCCAGCCAGCGCCAGCGATAGGCGCCGATGCCGAGCAGCAAGCCGCCAACGACGCCCAGCGGCACCGCGACGAGGATCGAGGCGAGCGTCACCATGGCGCTCGACCATTGCCCGAACACCGCAAGAAAAAGGAAGCAAAGCGCCACGATCACCGCCAGCCGCCGCCCGCCGGCATAAAGCCCCATCAGGGTGACGATGGCCGTCACCGCGATCCACGAGACCGGCGGCAGATACTGCACCGCATTTGATCCCCGCCCGGACATGACGCCGGTCTCCAGCAGGCTGAGCACAAGCTGATAGGGAAAGTTGATGACGGCCGCGATGAAGCGGGTCAGGTCGGTAAAGGTGAACAGGCCGAACGTCGCGTCGTTGATCAGCCATTTCGTGAACTGGGTGATCCAGCGTGCCGCCGGAACGATCTGAGCCTTCGGGTAATCGAACGCCCAGGGCGCGAGGTCCTCGCCGAACTTCCAGAAGAGAATGAAGACGGCCAATGCGATGCCAAGCGCGACCGCGCCGTGCCGCATGACCGAGGCGGGCGGCTTTCCTATGCTGGCTGCGGGCACATCCGTCATCGCTCAGCCCTGCAATACGAGATCGATCACGTCGGCGCGGCGCAATTCACCCAGCGTCTCGCCATCCGCTCCTGTCACCCGCAGCCGTTCCGCCCCCTGGAGGAACAGGGGCGCCGCCTCGGCGATGGTCGCATGGGCGGATACCGCAGCCGTCGGTGCGTCGCCGCCGACCGGCTGCATCGCCGACCGAACGCGCACGACCTTGGCCCGCGGTACGGCGCGGGTGAACTCCTGCACATAGTCCGTGGCCGGATTGAGCACGATGTCCTCGGGCGTGCCGGCCTGGACGATCTCTCCGTCCTTCATGATGGCGATCCTGTCGGCCAGGCGGATCGCTTCGTCGAAATCGTGGGTGATGAAGACGATGGTCTTCTTCAGGACCGATTGCAGGCGAATGAACTCATCCTGCATCTCGCGGCGGATCAGCGGATCGAGCGCCGAAAACGGTTCGTCGAGAAACCAGAGCTCCGGCTCGACGGCGAGCGACCGGGCGATGCCGACGCGCTGCTGCTGGCCGCCCGACAATTGCCGCGGATAGGCCTCCTCGCGGCCGTTCAGCCCGACGAGCGAGATCATCTGCCGGGCGCGCTCCTCGCGTTCGGCCCGGCCGACACCCTGCACTTCCAGCGGAAACGCGACATTGGCGAGCACCGTCATGTGCGGCAGCAGCGCGAAATGCTGGAACACCATGCCCATCTTGTGGCGGCGGATCTCGATCATCTTGGCGTCGCTTGCCGCCAGCAGGTTCTCGCCATGGAACAGGATCTCGCCCGCCGTCGGTTCGATGAGGCGCGAGAGACACCGCACCAGCGTCGACTTGCCGGACCCGGACAGTCCCATGATGACGAAGATCTCGCCCTCATGCACACTCAGGTCGACGCTGCGCACCGCGCTGACGAGCCCCGCGTCGGATAGCTGTTCGAATGTCGGGTTGCCGCCGGACTTCTCCAGAAACTCCTGGGCGCCGTGCCCGAACAGTTTCCAGATATTGCGGCAGACGAGTTTGGCTTCCGGCGGCGACATCAAAGCCTCGGCAGATGGGATCGTATCAGGGGAAGGACGCCGCCGTCGCTAAAAGGTCGACGGCGGCGCAACCGGCTTTCGCTCGGGGCGAGACTACTTGCCGATCCACGTCATCCAGCGGTCTTCGTTGGCGGCCATCCAGTCGTCGGTCACCGCTTCCACGGTCTTGCCGTTCAGGTCGACGTCGGTGATCATCTTGCCCATCTCGTCATTGTTGATGGTGAACGCCTTGATCGCCGCGTAGGCGCCTGGCCACTTGTCCTTCACGCCGGCCCAGCCGACCTTCCAGATCTCGCCATGCGGCTTGCCGCAGTCATAGGCCATGTCCGGATTGATGCCCCAGGACGGATCGTTATAGCACTCGGGCGTATATTCGGGGAAATCGACCCACTCGCCTTCGTATTTCGCCGGCGCCCAGTGCGGCGCGTAGATCCACAGCAGGATCGGCGCCTTGCGCTGATAGGCGCTTTCCAGCTCCGCGAACAGCGCCGCGTCGGTACCCGCGTGAATAACCTCGAACGGCAGGTCGAGGGCCTCGACGCGTTCGTCGTCAAAGCCGCCCCATGTGACGGGGCCGCCGAGATACCGGCCCTTCGGTGCGGTCTCCGCCGTCGAGAAGGCCTCGGCACAGGCCGGATCCTTCAATGCTTCCCAGTTCGGCAGGCCCGGGCATTTCTCCTTCATGTAGGACGGATACCACCACTCTTCCTTGGCTTTCATGCCGGTCGGGCCGAAATTCTCGACCTTGCCGGTGGCCGTCGCCGCATCCATCGCTTCGCGGCCGGTCGTCTCCCACATTTCCATGGCGACATCCAGGTCGCCGGTCTCGAGCCCCGCGAACTGGGCGAGATAGTCCGCCTGGACATATTCGACGTTATAGCCGGCCTTCTGCAGCACATCGCCCATGATCTGCGTCGTGATCAACTGGCCGGTCCAGTCGTGCAGCGTCAGCTTGATGGGGTCCTGCGATTCCTGCGCCGTGGCCGAAAACGAGCTGGCCATTATCGCGATTGCCGATACCGCGAGGCTTGCGGCGACCGTCCTTGTCTTGAATCCGATTGCTTTCATGTCGAGCTCCCTGTGCACCCTGTTCCGGGACCCGTGATGATCGCAATTCGCAGGCCTTTTCAGGTCGGCCATTGCTCCACACCCTAGTCCTGATCGAAATTAACGCGTGAGAACTCACGCCCTGTCAATCACGTTTTGTGGTTTTTTGTGTCCTTTATGACCGAATTTGTGGATTTGATTGCAAAAACAGCAGACAGCGCCTATCGAATAGGCAACATCCGGAGCCAAGCGCCATGCTTTCCAAGCGCCACGCGGAAATCCTGCGTATCCTGAACGAGGAAGGAAGCGTCACCATCTCGGCGCTCGCTTCCCGGCTCGGCGTATCGCTCGAAACCGTGCGCCGCGACGTCAAGCCGCTGACCGAAAGCGGCAGCGTCCTGAAAATTCACGGTGCGGTCGGCCTTGCCGGCCAGATCGGTGAAGCGCCGTTCCAGCGCCGGATGCGCGAAAACGCGAGCGCGAAGCAGCTGATTGCCCGTCACCTCGCCTCGACGATCCGCAACGGCGATTCCGTCATGCTCGATACCGGCACGACGACGAGCTTCGTCGCGCGCGAACTGATGGGCCATCGCCGCCTGACCGTCGTGACCAATTCCTCCGACGTCGCCCGCACGCTCGCGACCGTCAACGGCAACCGCGTCTACATGGCTGGCGGAGAATTGCGCAGCGACTCCGGCGCCGCCTTCGGCGCTTCCGCGATTGAATTCATCAGCCGCTTCACCGTCGCCCACGCCGTGATCTCCACCGGTGCGGTCGGGGAAAACGGCGTCATGGATTTCGACCTGGAAGAAGCGGAGTTTGCCCGGATGGTGCTGTCCTGCGGCGAGCGCAAGGTCGTTGTCACCGACCATACCAAATTCGGCCGCCGCGGCCTTGTCACCGTCTGCGGCTTCGACGCCATAGACGAACTCATCACCGATAGCGCTCCGCCCGAGGAAATCGTCGAGGCCTTGAAGCACGCGGAAACCGAACTGACGGTGGTTTCGGTGTCCAAACGATCCGGGACCTCGCAATATTAATCTGGATTAGTCCGATTGAGGGGACTGTCGGTCAGGTCGCCCTGTCCTTGGGGTCGCCCGATCGGGTTTCCGCGTCGAGCCGGAAGGCACAATCGGCATGTCCGTCGAAACCGCCGTCGATCACATAGGTGAAACCGGCCCCGGGATCTGCCGCGCGCGCGGCATCGGAATAGCCCTGCCAGGCGGATGTCACCAGCATGCGATCGAGCTTTGGGCCGACGAAACACGGACAGCTCGTCTGGGCGGCAGGCACTTCGAATGTCCGGATCAGCATGCCGTCCGGCGCGAAACCGGAAACCGATCCGCCGCCCCAGGCCGCGTTCCACAGTACGCCGCCGGCATCCGTGACCGACCCGTCGAAATAGCCGCCCAGCGGCAGGTCCTTCGCCGACAGAAAGGATTCCGGTTCGCCCAACGGCAGACCCGTCGCGGCATCGAGTGCCACGCGCCAGACCGTGTTGACGGCCGTGTCGGCGAAATAGCCGGTTCTGCCATCCGGCGAAAAGCAGATCGAGTTCGGGATGGTGACCGTGCGAAAAAGCGTGCGCACCGTGCAACCGTCGAACCAGTAGATCGCGCCGGCCTGCCGTTCGGCGTTCTTGCCCATGGTGCCGATCCACAGCCTCCCGGAGGGGTGTACGCGGCCATCATTGGAGCGCGTCGCCGGATTGTCCGCTTCGAGCGGCGCCAGCAGCGCCAGCACGCCGTCCGCTTTCGTGCGCAGATACAGCCCGTCCTCCATGCCGAGGAGCTGACGGTCATCGTCGATGCGCGCGGCCACGGAGCCCATGCGCGGCAGGCCGTGCATGCGCGTCTCGTCCGTATCGAAGCGGTGTTCGAAAAGCTTCTGGCCGACGATGTCGAACCACCAGGCGGTATCGGTCGCCCGATCGTAATGCGGTCCTTCGCCCAACTCGCAGCGAGCGGCCGGCAGTCGCTGCGTACTTGCCTTGGCCATCGTCACGAATGCCGCTCCTCGTCTGCCGGACGTCACTTGCCCCACTGAAGCGCGAGCACGTCCAGGTCGCGCGCGAGTTCCACAAGGCGCCCCCGCGTGCGCGCCGACATCGGCTTCAGGGGGTGCCGGACGAAATCACTGCCGATGACGCCGCCTTCCATGAAAATGGTTTTTGCCGCCCGCAGCCCGCATTGGCGGTTCTCGTGATTGATCAGCGGCAGACACGATTTCCACTGCGACAGCGCCGCATCGGTATTGCCCGCGCGGTATTCGGTCACGATGGGCCGTATCTTTTCCGGGAACATCGCCGAGGTCATCGTCCCCGTGGCGCCCGCGTCGAGATCGGCGAGCAGCGTGACGGCCTCCTCGCCATCGAACGGCCCGGCGATATGCTCGCCCGCCGCCTCGATCAATGCCGCCAGCTTGTCGGCGGCAAACGGGCATTCGATCTTGAAATAGCTGACATTTTCCAGTTCGCGCGCCATCCGCGCCAGGAGATCGACCGAAAGCGGCACACCTGACAGCGGCGCATCCTGCACCATGACCGGGATCGAGATTGCCGCGTCGACGGCCTCGAAATGCTCGAAGATCCCCTGCGGCGCGGGATAGAGGCCCGACCCGTGATAGGGCGGCATCATCATCACCATCGAGGCGCCCATCGTCTCGGCATCCGTGGCGCGGCGCACGACGATATCGGTCGAGAAATGGCTGATCGTGACGATGACCGGTACGCGGCCCGCCGCGTGCTCGAGGCTGAGGCGCATCAGCAGCGCGCGCTCCTCGTCCGACAGCAGGAACTGCTCGGAATAGTTCGCGAGAATGCAGATGGCGTCGACGCCCTGGTCGATCATGCAGTCGATGACCCGGCGCATGCCTTCCTCGTCGACGCGGCCGTCGGCATGGAAGGGCGTCGGCGCCACGGGCAGGATGCCGGCAAGTCTGTGTTTCATCTCATGTCCTTTCACTCAATCGTCTCGGCAGGCGCTGCGTCTTGTCCCGCGGTATCGTTCGGCTCATCAGGCCGCGCACTTGCGCGAGGCCGGCAAGGGTGAGTGCCTCCGCGTCTTCCTGCACCGGTTTCGCGCCGGCCGATTCCAGCGCGACCGAATAAGCTTCTGCGAGCGGCCCCGAGCCGACGAGATGGACCGTCCGGCGCGCCCACTGCGCCCGCGTCGCGGCAAGCTCCGCACCGATCAGGAGACCGGAAAGCCGCGAGCGGGCGGCGGCGCCGTCCAGTCCCGTCAGCAGTGCGCCCGCGCGGACCGAAAACAGCGCACCGGTCAGACCGCCGGGATTGTCCAGCATTTCATTGACCGCACCGAGGAAGGCCTCCCTGTCCTCTCCCTGCGCGGCGATGGTCTTGCACAGGATGGTGTCGGCGGAGATGACCGCGAACAGTTCACCGGTCATGAAAGTCGAAAATGACGCGACCCTGCCCGCTTCCAGCTGCACCCATTTGCTATGCGTGCCCGGCATGCAGACGGTCGCGTCGACGGCACCAAGCCGCGACACCAGACCCGCAAGCTGGGTTTCCTCGCCACGCATGACATTGGCCGGCGTCATCTGGCAGAGGCCGGGGACGATCGACACCGAAAGTCGCGGATCGCGCGTCGGCACCGGCATCATCTGCCCCGCGGCAACCGGTTCGCAGGGGACCGCGCGATAGGCTGCTTCCGTCCAGGCCTGTTTCGCGCCCGCCATGCCGCAGACGACCACCGGCACGGGCCTTTCCGGATTGTCCGGCAGAAAGCTTCCCGCAAGTTTCAAAAGCGCGTGTTCATAACCATCGGGCGCAAGCGTTCCCATTCCGTCCTGCGACGCCGCCTTGGCGAGAACCCTGCCGTCCCGCCCAACAGCCCACACGCGAAGCGAACTGGTGCCCCAGTCGACGGCGATCCAGTCCGTATCCGCAATGGGCCCGTATGCACTCACTGCCACCTCACTCGTCGAAAGGGTCGACAGTGACGCGTTTGCCGAGCAGGAAAGCGTCCGCGACATGGGTCATCGGCGACAGGTCCATGTCGATGTCGCCAGAGCGCACCAGCGCGGCCATTCTGGAATAAAGCCGCGGATACTCGCCATGCAGCGGATTGCCGTCATCATGTGTCTCCGCCTGCCAATGGCCGTCGATGGCGAGTTTCGCCCCGCCGTCGGCGAGAAGCAGGTTGCCGCCGTCCGTTTCCGCCTCGATGGTCCATATCTGGTCGCCGTCCTGCCGCCAGTCGAAGACCGCAGAGACATCGCCGCCATGCGGGTGAAAGAAGCGCAGGGAGGCCGCGATCGGCGTTTCGCGGTTTTCCGGAAACTCCAGCGTAGCCCCGGTGAGATGGACAGGATCCGGCAGGATTTCGGTCAGGATGGACAGCGCGTTGATACCCGGATCGAAAACGCCGAGGCCTCCCGCCTGCCAGATCCATGCCTGCCCCGGATGCCAGCGGCGCACGTCTTCCTTCCAGGTGACCTTGAGGCGGTACAGGCGCTTGCCTTTCAGCCATGCCTTCGCCGCCGCGACCTGCGCCGCTTCCCGCGAATGCCATGTGGCGTAGATCGAGACGCCCGCCTCGCGCGCCATCGCTGCGAGCGCGTGGCATTCCGACAGCGTCGCCCCCGGCGGCTTTTCCAGCATCACATGCCGGCCGGCTTTCAATGCGGCGGCCGCGTAATCGAACCGCGGCACCGGCGGCAGGCAGAGCGATACGACCTTGATATCCGGGCGCGCCGCGAGAAGCGCCGCGAAATCGTCGAAAGCCTCCACGCCATCCACGGTCCCGTGGCGCGAGACGGTCGCGGCGAGGTCCCAGTCGGCCGACGCATTGATCGACGGGACATGCTGGTCACGCGCGATCTTGCCGATGCCGGCGAGTGCGATTTTCATGCTCATCAGTGCGAATCCCGTCCAACCGGCGCGCCGCGGCAGCCTTTGAGGAAATCGAGGTCGGCGCCCGTATCGGCGCCCTGTACGTGGGTCTGGTGTAACCAGGCATAGCCGGATGTCGGCTGTTCGGTCTGCGGAGCCCATTCGGCAAGACGGGCCGCCAGTTCCTCATCCGAAATGTCGAGATGAAGGCGTCGTGCCGGAACGTCGAGCTCGATCATGTCGCCGTCGCGCACGACCGCCAGCGGGCCGCCTGTCGCCGCTTCCGGCGAGGTGTGCAGCACGACGGTTCCGTAGGCGGTGCCGGACATGCGCGCATCCGAAATCCGCACCATGTCCGTTATCCCCTTCTTCAGGACCTTGGGCGGCAGGCCCATATTGCCGACCTCGGCCATGCCCGGATAACCCTTCGGCCCGCAGTTTTTCAACACCAGGACACATGTCTCGTCCACGTCCAGCGCATCGTCGTCGATCTTTGCCTTGTAGTCGTCGATGTCCTCGAAGACCACGGCACGGCCGCGATGCTTCATCAGTTGCGGCGAGGCCGCCGATGGTTTGATCACCGCGCCGCTGGGCGCGAGATTTCCCTTCAGCACAGCGATGCCGCCTTGCACGGTGAGCGCCTTTTCGACGGGCAGGATCACGTCCTCGTTGTGGTTCACGACATCCTTGACCTGGTCCCAGATCGGTTCGCCAGCAACCGTCAACGCATCCTTGTGCAGCAATCCGGCCTCGCCGAGCCGCTTCAACACGACCGGCAGACCGCCGGCATAGAAGAATTCCTCCATCAGATATTCGCCCGACGGCATCAGGTTGACGATCGTCGCGACGTCGCGGCCGCAGCGGTCCCAGTCATCGAGCGTCAGGTCGACGCCGACGCGGCCGGCGATCGCGAGCAGATGGATCACGGCATTGGTCGAGCCGCCGATCGCGCCATTGGTGCGGATCGCGTTTTCGAAGGCTGGCTTGGTCATCACGTCGGAGGGTTTCAGATCATCCTTGACCATCTGGACGATGCGCCGGCCGGAGAGTTGCGCCATCACGCGGCGCCGGCTGTCGACGGCGGGGATCGCCGCATTGCCGGAAAGCGCCATGCCCAGCGCCTCGGCCATGGAGGCCATGGTCGAGGCCGTTCCCATCGTGTTGCAGGAACCGGGCGAGCGCGACATCGATGCCTCGGCCTCGAGGAACTCGTCCGCCGTCATCTCGCCGGCCTTCACGGCCTCCGAGAACTTCCACAGATGCGTGCCGGAGCCGACGCGCTCGTTGCGGTAATACCCGTTCAGCATCGGCCCGCCCGTCACCACGATCGACGGCAGATCTGTCGACGCCGCGCCCATCAGGAGGCTCGGCGTGGTCTTGTCGCAGCCGACGAGAAGCACCGCGCCGTCCATCGGCTGGCCGCGCATCGCCTCCTCGACGGCGAGTGCGGCGAGGTTGCGAAACATCATCGCCGTCGGACGGAACGAACTTTCCGCCGCCGAGAAGACCGGCACCTCGACCGGGAAGCCGCCCGCCTCGTAGATCCCGTTCTTCACCCGCTCGGCGAGATCGCGCAGATGCGCGTTGCAGGGCGTCAGTTCCGACCATGTATTGAGGATGCCGATCACCGGCCGGCCGTCGAACATGTCGTGCGGGAAGCCCTGGTTCTTCATCCAGCCGCGATGGTAGATCTGATCGCGGCCGGTTCCGCCGAACCATTCCTGGGACCGCAATTTGCGCGGCCACTTAGCGGGCTTGAAACTCATTTGAATTCCTCAAAGGGAGAACGGCTCGACGGCGTGCCATCAGCCCTGTTTTTGCTTGTTGTAGACGTCGAAGACCACGGCCGCGAGCAGGACAAGGCCCTTGATGACCTGTTGATAGTCGATACCGATGCCCATGATCGACATGCCGTTGTTCATGACCCCCATGATAAAGGCGCCGACGACCGCGCCGACGATCTTGCCGACACCGCCCGACATTGAGGCCCCGCCGATGAAGACGGCTGCGATCACGTCGAGCTCCACGGCAAATCCGGCCTTCGGCGTCGCGGTATTGAGGCGAGCGGCGAAGATCAGGCCGGCAAGAGCGGCGAGCATTCCCATATTGACGAAGGCCAGGAAGGTCAGCCGTTCGGTCTTGATGCCGGACAGCTTCGCAGCCTTCTCGTTGCCGCCCAGCGCGTAGATACGCCGGCCAAGCGTCGTGTTCTCGGTGATGAAGGCATAGATGACGGTCAGCACCACCATGGAGATCAGGACGTTCGGCAGTCCGCGGAAAGTCGACAGCTTGTAGGCGACGAACAGAAGCGCGCCGGCCACGATGATGTTGCGTCCGTAGAAGAACGCGGCCGGTTCGCCCTCGATGCCGTATTTGCGGTTATGCGCCCGGTCGCGCAGCCCTACCCAGATGATGAGCGCCACGGCGACCAGACCGGCCGCGATCGCCGTGCCGTTCGGCCGCCCGATACCGAAATAGTCGGGAATGAAGCCGGTCGACAGGACCTGGAAGCCCTTGGGAAACGGTCCGACGGACTGGCCTTCCAGCAGCCAGAGCGACAGTCCGCGAAATACCAGCATGCCGGCCAAGGTCACGATGAAGGAGGGTATTTTCCAGTAGGCGACCCAATAGCCCTGAGCGGCGCCGATGCCGATGCCGACGAGCAGACAAGCCGGGATCGCAAGGTATACCGACCAGTCCCAGTGGACGATCATCACCGCAGCCAGGGCGCCGATGAACCCCATGACCGAGCCCACCGACAGGTCGATGTTGCCCGACACGATGACGACCAGCATGCCGAGCGCCATGATGATGATGTAGCTGTTCTGCAGGAACAGGTTGGTGATGTTCACCGGACGCAGCAGCGTACCGTCGGTCACGATCTGGAAAAACACCATGATCGCGATGAGCGCGAACAGCAGCCCGTATTCGCGCATGTGCCTGGCGAGATAAGCGCCAATCCCGTTCATCGTCCCGGTCCGGCCCGTGCTGGTCTGTGCCACTTCCATTTGTTTTTCCTCCGCCCCCTAATCCGTGACGATGAGCGACATGATGCGCTCCTGGCTGGCTTCCGCCGCGGTGAGTTCACCGACGAGCACGCCTTCGTTCATGACGTAGATACGATCGCACATGCCGAGCATTTCCGGCATCTCGGACGAGATCATGATGACCCCTTTGCCCTCTGCGGACAGTTCGTTGATGATGCCGTAGATCTCGAACTTCGCACCGACATCGATGCCGCGCGTCGGCTCGTCCAGGATCAGGACCTCCGGCCCAGCAAAGAGCCACTTCGACAGCACGACCTTCTGCTGGTTGCCGCCCGACAGGTTGACGGTCTTCTGGAAAACCGACGGCGTGCGGATATTCATCGCCGCGCGGTATTTTTCCGCCACGCCGGTCTCCCGGGCCTCGCTGATGACCCCCCGTGATGATACCGCCGGCAGATTGGCCAGCGTGATGTTGCGCTCGACGGTGTCGTCTAGGATCAGGCCAAGCGTCTTGCGGTCTTCCGTGACATAGGCCAGCCCGGCGGCAATCGCCCTGTCGACGCGCGACACGTCGACCGGGGCGCCGTGCATCAGCACCTCGCCGGAAATCTTGCGGCCGTAGCTGCGCCCGAAAATGCTCATCGCCAGTTCGGTGCGCCCGGCGCCCATCAGCCCGGCAATGCCGACGACCTCGCCGGCGCGAACCGTCAGGTTGGCGTCATGGATCACCTGGCGCTCGGAGTGTTCCGGATGCCAGACGTTCCAGTTGCGCACTTCCATCAGCATTTCACCGGCGCGCCGTTCGCGCTCCGGATAGCGATGCGCCATGTCGCGCCCGACCATGTCGCGTACGATCCGGTCTTCGGTGATCTCCTCGGTGCGCGCATCCATGCTGGAAATCGTCGCGCCGTCGCGGATGACGGTCACCCGGTCGGCGATCCGGCGCACCTCGTTGAGCTTGTGACTGATGATGATCGAGGTGACGCCCTGGGCCTTGAGTTCCAGAAGCAGGTCGAGCAGCGCCTGGCTGTCGCTTTCCGACAGGGCCGCCGTGGGCTCGTCGAGGATCAGCAGGCGCACGTCCTTCGACAGCGCCTTGGCGATTTCGACCAGTTGTTGCTTGCCGACGCCGAGACGGTCGACCAGCACCGACGGCGCTTCCGAAAGCCCGACTTTCTTCAGCAGCCCCTCGGTGCGCTGGAAGGTTTCGCGCCAGTTGACGACGCCGCCCTTGGCGCATTCATTGCCGAGGAACAGGTTCTCCGCAATCGACAGAAGCGGCACGAGCGCCAGTTCCTGGTGAATGATGATGACGCCGACAGCTTCGCTGTCGCTGATCCCGCCGAAGGAGGCGACGTTGCCGTCATAGTGAATTTCGCCGTCGTAACTGCCCGCAGGATAGACGCCGGACAGGACCTTCATCAGGGTCGACTTGCCTGCGCCGTTCTCGCCGACAAGCGCGTGAATCTCGCCTTCCATGACGGTGAGGTTCACCGCGTCGAGCGCCTTGACGCCCGGAAAGGTCTTCGTGATGGAGCGCATCTCCAGCAAAGGTGTCATTGCCGTGCCTCGATATGCCGTGAATCGCGCGGTCGGTGAACACCCCGCCCGCGCACGATCGGCGCGGACGGGAATGTCACGAAGCAGACAGCTTACTTGATCTGGTCCATCGTGTAGTAGCCGGAACCGATCAGCACGTCTTCCCAGTTCGACTTGTCGACCGAGACCGGTTCGAGCAGGTAGGACGGGACGACCTTGACGCCGTTGTCATAGGTCTTGGTGTCGTTGATTTCCGGTTCGCCGCCCTGCAGCAGGGCGTCGACCATGCCGACGGTCACGCGCGCCAGTTCGCGGGTATCCTTGAAGACGGTCGAGTATTGCTCGCCCGCAAGGATCGACTTGACCGACGGGATTTCGGCGTCCTGACCGGTCACGATCGGCATCTTCAGATCGCCGGAGCCGTAGCCGACGCCCTTGAGCGAGGACAGGATTCCGATGGACAGCCCGTCATAGGGCGAAAGCACGCCCTGGACCTGCTTGTCCGTGTAGTGGGCGGACAGAAGGTTATCCATGCGCGACTGGGCAACCGCACCATCCCAGCGCAGCGTGCCGACGGTGTCCATGCCCATCTGGCCGGACTGGATGACGACCGTGCCATCGTCGATCAGCGGCTGCAGCACGCTCATCGCGCCATTGTAGAAGAAGTAGGCATTGTTGTCGTCCGGCGAACCGCCGAACAGCTCGACATTGTACGGTCCGTCGCCGAAGCGTTCCTTCAGGCCGTTGACCAGCGAGGTCGCCTGCTGCACGCCGACCTTGAAGTTGTCGAACGTCGCGTAGTAGTCGACATTGCCGCTGTCGCGGATAAGCCGGTCATAGGCGATGACTTTGATGTCGGACGCCGCGGCGTTTTCAAGCGCATTGGAAAGCGTCGTGCCGTCGATGGCAGCGATCACGAGGACGTTTACGCCCTTGGTGATCATGTTCTCGATCTGCGCGAGCTGGTTGGGAATGTCGTCCTCGGCATATTGCAGATCGGTGGCGTAACCCGCCTTCTCGAACTGCTCGACCATCGAATTGCCATCGGAAATCCAGCGCGCCGACGACTTGGTCGGCATCGCGATGCCGACGGTTCCCTTGTCCTGTGCCAATGCAGGTGCGGCCATAAGCCCCGCGCCGAGCGCAAACGAGGCCAGTACGGAAATCAGTTTCCTCATAAATTCCTCCCGAAAGGTAGATGTGCTGCCGTCGCCTCCGTTTAAGGCGAGCAACACGCGTGACGGATCCTCCTGATCCTGCCCTCACGTTACGGATTTCGCAGATTGCAATTCAAATGATTAAATTGGCAGGCTGCATAACAAGATTGATAAGTCGGAAATGCCCCATCCGGCCAACCGCCTGCAACTCAGGGATTTTCGATTGATCCAGGCCATCCGGGAAACCGGACAGCTGGCGACCGAGCGACTGGCGATGACGCAGCCGGGCATATCGCGCATGCTTGCCGGTATCGAGCGCATGGTCGGCACACCGGTTTTCATCCGCCATCCCATCCCCACTCTTGAATCGATCAAATGCCGGGTGTCCGGCCGGCTTCGTCGGTTTCGCCCGACAATCCCGCGAAAACGAGCTCGCGCAATTGCATCGCCAATGGGCTCATCAACTGGTTCCGGCGCGAAATGAGGTGATACGGGTTGATGATAATCGGCTCTTCCGGGTCGAGTGCCACCAGACCGCTGCCGGCTACCTCGGGAGCGAGCAGGTCCGCCACCTCGCGTGTGATCGGCGCGATGGCGTCTGTCGAGGCCAGATAGGCGATCATCACCAGAAGCGACGTGGTGTTGACGATCTCGTTCGGCAGCGCAATGCCCTGGAAGACGAAGGCCTCTTCCACCGCCTGACGCATCGGCGTGTGCGGCGCCTGGATCACCCACTCGTAGCCGCCCAGGTCGCCCAGATTGATCTGTCCGCGCCCCGCCAGCGGATGACCGTCGCGCACGAGGAAACGGATCAGTTCCACCCGCCCGCGCCGGATCGTGAACTGGCGCGCATCCGTTCCCGCCGGGATGCGTGAAAGCACGAAGTCGTATTCGCCGCGGACAAGGCCGTCGATGAGCGCGTCGCTCGGGGCGACGTCGACATGGATGTCGGCGCCCGCAGCGGTCTTCTTGAGCCGCTGGATCGCCGGCACGACAAAGGCGACCGCACCGCCGGTCACAGAACCGACGCGGGCGGTGCCGGCGCGGCCCGAACCGACAGCCTCCACTTCGCGCAGCGTCCGGTCCAGTCCGTTGAGCAGGCCGTCGGCATTGCGTGCCAGTGTCTCGCCGACCGGAGTCGGCGTCATGCCCTTGGGATGGCGGATGAAGACCGGTGTTCCGATCATGCGCTCGATACCGGCGAGCATGCGCGATGCGGCCGGCTGCGTCATCGCCAGGCGCTCGGCCGCCAGTGCCAGCTGCCCGGTTTCCCGGATGGCCTGGATCAGTCGAAAATCCCTGAGTTGCAGGCGGTTGGCCAGATTGGGCATATTATCACTCTATCCGCTCTCGCGAGATGCAGGGATGTATTTCCTCGCATCGATCAATCTGCCGGAAACCGGGTTCGTCAGCGAATTCGCAGCCCCGTTTCGGGATCGAACAGGAAGGCGCGCGCCGGGTCAAAGCGGGCTGTAAACACCGCGCCTGCTTTCGCTGCCGTATTTTCCGCAAGCGCAATCGTCAACGGTTCGTCGCCGCTCGCGGCGGCATACCCGTAAGACACGCCACCAAGATGTTCGATCACGTCAATCCTGGCCTCGATATGGGCCGTACCGTTGCTGTCGAAGTGTTCTGGCCGGATGCCGACGATCACCTCCGCTCCCGCCGGCGCCTGGACGGGGACCGAAAAAGGCGCGCTGCCGAGCTCCCTGAGCCGCACCGTTGCCGCATCGCCCGATGTGCTTTCAACAATGGCGGGCAGGAAGTTCATCTTCGGCGAGCCAATGAAGCCCGCGACGAAGATGTTGTCGGGATCACCGTAGAGCTCCAGCGGCGCGCCAACCTGTTCGATCCGCCCCGAACGGAGCACCACGATCTTGTCGGCGAGCGTCATCGCTTCGACCTGGTCATGGGTGACATAGATCATCGTCGCGCCAAGGTCGTTGTGCAGCTTGGCGATTTCCAGGCGCATCTGCACCCGCAGTTCGGCATCAAGATTCGACAGCGGCTCGTCGAAGAGAAACACTTTTGGTTCGCGCACGATGGCCCGGCCGATGGCAACGCGCTGGCGCTGGCCGCCAGACAATTGCTTCGGCTTGCGTTCGAGGAGCTGGTCGAGATGCAGGATCTGAGCCGCCTTGTTGACGCGTTCCGTGATGACCGCCCGGTCGGTGCCGGTCATGCGCAAGCCGAACCCCATGTTCTCCTCGACCGACATGTGCGGATAGAGTGCGTAGGACTGGAACACCATGGCGACCCCACGGTCGGCCGGCTCGATACGGGTCACATCGGCGTCACCGATATGGATAGTCCCGGAGGTCGCATCTTCGAGGCCGGCGATGAGACGCAGCAGGGTGGACTTGCCGCAGCCCGACGGGCCAACGAAGACCGCGAATTCTCCAGAGTCGATCGACAGGTCGACGCCATGGATAACGTCGACGCTGCCAAAGGACTTCCTGAGTTGTTTTACTTCGACGTTTGCCATTGCCATCCTCCCTTTGAAAAACCGGTCGTCAGCCGCGCGGGCCGAGCTTCACCTTCATGTCGTCCATGATCGCCGCGGCGGCGTGGCGCACGTCGTCGGCCCAGTCCTCCAACTGGTCCATGGAGATCCGGTAGACCGGCGCGGTGATCGAAATTCCTGCATAGAATGAGCGCTCCAACGAGGCGATCGGCGCGGCGATACAGTGGATCCCGGCTTCGTGTTCCTCGCGGTCCAGCGCGTAGCCCTTTTCGCGTATGTCGGCGATTTCGCGCCGAAAGGCGTCCGCGTCGCGAAGCGTGTTCGGCGTATAGGTGTGGAAACGAACACGCGCAATTCGCTCCTCGAGTTCCTCGTCGGACAAGAGCGACATCGCTGCCTTTCCGACGCCGGTGCAGAAGGCGGGCGACGCGTTGCCGATCTGGCTGTGCATGCGCACCGACTGGCGCGATTCCACTTTATCGAGATAGATCACCTCAACGCCCTGGAGCACGCCGAGATGGATCGTCTCTCCGACCTTTTCGTGCAGCATCTGCAGATGCGGTTCGGCGATCTCGCGGAAGCGGTTTCCCGCCCATGCGTTTGAGGCAAATTTTAAAAGCCGAAGGCCAAGGGCATAGGAATGATCAGCGTTGACCTGCAGCAGGCCTTCATCGATCAGGTTGGTGATCTGGCGGTGAAGGGTCCCGCGCGGCTGGTCGACGGTCGCCAACAAGTCCTTGAACCGCAACGGGCTTTTGGCACTCGCCACGACCTCCAGGACATCCATTGCTTTTCCAAGCGTTCCGGTTCCGCTTTCGGCTAACGTCTTGCTCATGATCCTCCTGCCGATGCTCCATGCGGTCCGGCGACGCGCACGCCCTTGACTTTTGGGTCTTATAGACAAATAGTTCTGAATAGTCAAACGCTGTTCCATATAATGGAACTTTGACTTGTCGCTCGCAGCTGGACTGTACAAGGGCTGCGACCCGTGCCCGCGCAAGCGGGCGTCAGGGAATGTGTCGACGGCGGTGGAGGCCGCCATGCAACGGGAGGATTACCAAGCCATGAAACCAATTTCGAAATCCGCAATGCTGGGCATCGCGACGGCGGCTCTGATGTCATCGACCGCCATCGCCCAGCAGCGCACGCTGAATTACTACGCCGACTTCGATCCCGCGCCGCTGGCTGCCTTCGAGGCCGCCATCGCCGATTTCGAGGCAGCCAATCCCGACATCGATGTTGTCCTGCAAAATTTCGACCACGAGGGCTACAAGACGGCGATCCGCAACTTCCTGACCGCCGACGCGCCGGACCTTGCGAACTGGTATGCCGGCAACCGGATGGCGCCCTTCGTCAACTCGGGGCAGTTCATGGACATATCGGATGTCTGGGCCGAAAACGGACTCGACAAGTCGCTCGGCTCGGCGCTCGCCTCGATGACAATCGACGGCAAGCAGTGGGGTATCCCCTATACCTATTATCAGTGGGGCATTTACTACAACAAGGACGCCTACAAGAAGGCCGGCGTCGAAGTGCCTGCTACCTGGGATGAATTCATATCCAACTGCGCCAAGTTCAAGGCCGCCGGTATCGACTGCGTGACCACGGGCACGAAGGCGCTGTGGCCGGGAGCCGGCATCTTCGACTACCTCAACATGCGCACCAACGGCTACGAGTTCCACATGGATCTCACCGCCGGCAAGGTCGCCTGGACCGACGATCGCGTAAAGGCGACCTTCGCGGAATGGGCCAAGCTCGTCGAGCCCGGCTACGTGACGGCCAACCACGCAGCGCTTGAATGGCAGGACGCCGCATCGCTTCTGGTGCAGGGCAAGGCCGCCAATTACGTCATGGGCAACTTCGCCGTCGCCGTCTTCAAGGATGGCGGGATGACCAATGACACCCTCGGCTTCATGCCCTTCCCGACGATCAATCCCGATGTACCGCGCGCCGAGGAAGCGCCGACCGACACGGTCCATATTCCGGCGGGCGCCAAGAACGTCGCGGACGCCAAGAAGTTCCTCGCCTACCTTGCCACTGCCGACGTGCAGACCAAGCTGAACGAGGCGCTGGGGCAATTGCCCATCAACTCGGGCTCCTCGGTCGGTGACGATCCGTTCCTCCAGGCCGGGTTCAAGCTCCTGTCGACGACGCCGGGCGGCATCGCCCAGTTCTTCGACCGCGACGCGCCGGCCGAAATGGCCAAGATCGGCATGGAAGGCTTCCAGGAATTCATGGTCAAGCCGGACAAGGTCGACTCGATCCTCGCCCGGCTCGAAAAGGCGCGCCAGCGTATCTACAAGTAAGCATCGCGGCCGGGCGGCTCCGACCGCCCGGCTGCACCGGAATTGCCTGGCGGGTTCGGCGGGAAACGGGTTCGATCCGTCCGCCGGGCGGCATGCGAACGGGAGGAGACCATGACCGATTCAGCGATAGCCGCCAGTGCCGAGGCGACCAGTGTCAACCGGAGCTACTGGAGGCGCAACCAGCGCAAGCTGGCGCCATGGCTGTTTCTCGCTCCCGGCATCGCGATGTTTTTGCTCTACGTGATCTACCCGATCGTCGAATCGATGTGGCTGAGCTTCTACGACTGGGACGGACTCGGCGCGAAGGCCTGGATCGGGCTGGAAAACTACCGGGAACTGTTCGATGACGACGCGTTCTACACATCGCTGAAAAACAACATTCTCTGGCTCGTTCTCTACATGCTGGCGGTTCCCGCAGGGCTGTTCATCGCCCTGTTCCTGAACCAGACGGTGCGCGGAATCCGCATCTACAAGTCGCTGTTTTTCTTTCCCTTCGTGATTAGCCAGGTCGTGGTTGGCCTGATCTTTTCGTGGTTCTACGCACCGAATTTTGGCCTGTTCTACCATTTGATCGAGTGGTTGACCGGCACCGGCGTCGCCGTGCTCGCCGACGACCGCTATGTCACCTACGGCATCATCGCCGCGGGCCTATGGCCGCAGATCGCCTATTGCATGATTCTGTATCTGACCGGCCTAAACAACGTTTCGCCCGATCAGATCGAGGCCGCCCGCCTCGATGGCGCCAAGGGCTGGCGCATGCTTTGGTTCGTCATCGTGCCGCAGTTGCGCCCGGCGACCTTCATCGCCGTCGTCGTCACGGTCATCGGCGCGCTGCGCTCCTTCGACCTCGTCTCGATCATGACCGACGGCGGCCCCTACGGCTCCAGCCGGGTCCTGTCCTTCTACATGTACGAGCAGGCTCTCTCGGAATACGGATACCGCATGGGCTACGGCGCGGCGATCGCGGTCGTCCTGTTCGCCATCATGATGGTCTTCATCTCCGGCTTCATCTGGAAGATGGTCCGCGACGAGCAGGGAGGCTGAGCAATGTTTCCAAAACCGATAGAGAAGACCGCCCCCCCCATCCAGGTCCTTTACAAGGTCGCCCTGCCCGTTGCGCTTGTCCTGTGGCTGCTGCCACTGCTCGGCGTCGCCATGACGTCGCTAAAGCCGTCGAGCGATCTTGCCGCCGGCAACTATTTCGGACCGCCGAGCTATCTCGCTTTCTCGAACTATCTCGACGTCTTCAGGAATTCGCCGATCGCCAGCTACATCCTGAACTCTTTCAAGGTGACGATCCCGACGGTGATCGGCGCCGTCGCGCTCTCCTGCCTTTCGGGCTTCGCACTCGCCGTCTACCGCTTCCGGTCCAATCTGCTGGTCTTCTTCATGTTCGTCGCCGGCAATTTCGTGCCGTTCCAGATCCTCATGGTGCCGGTTCGCGACCTGACGGTGCAGACGGGCCTCTACAACACGATTACCGGCCTGGCGCTGTTCCATATCGCCTTCCAGTCCGGCTTCTGCACGCTGTTCATGCGCAATTTCATCAGGGGACTGCCCTTTGAACTGATCGAGTCGGCACGCGTCGAAGGCGTGTCGGAGTTCAAGATCTTCTGGTACATCGTGCTGCCGCTGATGCGGCCCGCGCTTGCCGCGCTTTCGGTGCTCATCTTCACGTTCATCTGGAACGACTATTTCTGGGCGACGGTGCTGACCACAAGCGCCGAGACGCAGCCGGTGACGGCCGGTCTTTATTCGCTCAACGGCCAGTGGATCGCGCAATGGCAGCTCGTTTCCGCCGGCTCGATCGTCGCGGCGATGCCGCCTGTTCTGATGTTCTTCCTGATGCAGCGCCATTTCATCGCCGGCCTGACGCTCGGCGCGACCAAGGGCTGATGATGAGACAGCCCGGTGCCGAGCTCATGCCAGTCGACTGCTGCCGCCTCGATGGCGGCGGGCGGAGCGCCGTCTTTGCCGCGTTCGCGCGCGGCGTGCCGGCGCTCGTCTGGTTTGGACCGGCACTCCCGCCGGACGAGGACCTGCAGACGCTGGCGCTGGCGAACATACCGGGTGTCTCTGCCGGCCAGCTCGATCCGCTTGTTCCACTGACGCTCTGCCCTCTCGCGTCGACCGGTTGGCAGGGCCATCCGGGACTCACCGCGACCGACGCCTCAGGCGTGGACATCGTCGCCGATCTGCGCCTTGCCGCCGACCTGGCCGCCGCGGGCGGAGAGCTTCGCTGGAAATGCGCCACCGCCGACGGGGATCTGAAGCTCGCCGGCGAGGCGAAAGTCGATCCGGTCACCGGTCTGCTCGCTCTCTCCATGCGGGCGGAGACGGCTCCCGGATTGACGGTCGCCTGGCTGGCGGCGGGCGCTGTCCCCGTGCCGGGCTCGATGCCGCGCATCATGGATCACGGCGGGCGCTGGTGCGGCGAGTTCCAGCGTCAGGAGACGCGTTTCGTCACCGGGGCCCATGTTCGCGAGAGCCGCGAGGGCCGCACGGGCCACGCCCATTTTCCGGCGATGACCTTCATGGAGGAGACCTGCGGGGAAAATTCCGGCGCCGCGCTCGCCGTCAGTTTCGCCTGGTCGGGCGGACACCGCGTCCTGGCGGAGGAACTGCCCGACGGCCGCCGTCAGGTCCAGGCCGGCGCGTTTCCGGGAGATGGAAACACACCGCAAATGCTGGTCGCCTGGTCGGACAATGGGCTGAACGGAATCGCCCGCGCCTTCCAGGCGCATGTCCGCCGCCTGCACACCCGGCCGGTGCCTCGTCCGGTGCATTACAATTGCTGGGAAGCGGTCTATTTCCGGCATGATCTGGAAGAGCTGAAACAGATCGCGTCGATCGCCGCCGATCTGGGAGCGGAGCGCTTCGTCCTGGACGACGGCTGGTTCAAGGGCCGCAACGACGATACGACGAGCCTGGGAGACTGGACGGTCGATCCGGCCAAGTATCCGCACGGGCTGCATCCGCTCGCCAACCATGTCACCGGGCTCGGAATGCGTTTCGGCATCTGGTTCGAGCCGGAAATGGTCAACAAGGACAGTGATCTGTGCCGCGCCCACCCGGACTGGATCCTCGGGCCGGAGCGGCAGCCGTCCGGGCGTCACCAGCATGTGCTGGACCTCGCGCATCCCGGCGTCGCCGACTATCTTTACGAGAGGATCGGCGCGGTCCTGTCCGAGTATCCGGTCGACTACGTCAAATGGGATCACAACCGCATCCTGACGGGAGGAACCGCGTGCCAGACGCGCGCGCTCTATGGCCTGCTCGACCGGTTGCGCGAGGCGCATCCCGATGTCCAGTTCGAAAGCTGCGCGTCGGGTGGCGGCCGTATCGACTACGGCATCCTCTCCAGGGCTACGCGCGTATGGCTTTCGGATTCGAACGATGCGCTGGAGCGATTGCACATGCAGCACGAGGCCGCGCGTTTCCTGCCGCCGGAATTCGTCGGCAGCCATGTCGGCCCGCGCCGATGCCACACGTCCGGGCGCGTCCTGTCGATGGCGTTCCGCGCCTGGGTGGCCGCGCAGCGGCACATGGGCTTCGAAATGGACCCGCGAGAACTGACCGATGACGAGGCCGCGATTCTGAAAAGGGCCACGGCCTGGTGGAAAGCCAACCGCGAATTTCTCTTTTCCGCGCGGCAATACCTGCTCGAAAGCAACGATCCGGAAGTCTTCGCGGAAATTCACATCGACGACAAACGCGATCGTTTTGTCCTGTTCAAGGGACAGGCAGGCACGTCGCGCGCTGTTGCCGCGCGGCCCTTCGCGCTTGCCGGTCTCGATCCCGATGCGCGTTACACGGTCAGGCTCGCAAATCACGAGGACACTCCGGAAATACTGAACAGAAATACGGCAACCGATTTCATGCGCGGCGAACCTCTCGCGCTATCCGGCCGCGCGCTGATGCAGTCCGGACTTCCGCTTCCCAACGCCTTCCCGGCGACGATGACCGTCGTCGAAGGAATCAGGACGCAGGGATGACCGGACGGCAGATCCAGGAAAGCCTGAATGATGCGTCCGTCCGGATTGCGGGCGGAGGAACACGGTGATGGCACATCGATCGGCGGCGTTTGTCGCAGTGGATTGGGGCACGTCACATTTGCGGGTGTGGCTTCTGACCGCCGACGGCTCGGTTCTGGCGGAACGCCGCTCCGATCAGGGTATGGCAGCAACACCACGCGAGCATTTCCAGTCCATACTGGACACGCATCTCGACGCGCTGGCGGTCTCCGCGGATATCCCGGTCATCATGTGCGGCATGGTGGGCTCGCGTCAGGGCTGGGTCGAGGCAGGCTACCTTCCGGTACCCGTCTCGCTCGACCGCATCCCCGGCAATGCGGCGCCCGTCGATGGCGTCGCCCGCGACATTCGCATCCTCCCCGGCCTCTCCAAAACCGACCTTGCCGCGCCCGACGTGATGCGTTCCGAGGAGACCCAATTGTTCGGTCTGAGCCGGCTTTCGCCCGTGGCGGACGACATGAAACGCATCGTATGCATGCCGGGAACCCATTCCAAATGGGTGCATATGGAAGGCAGGTCCGTAATCGATTTCGCAAGTTTCATCACCGGCGACATGTATGCGGTGATGGCCGCGCATTCGGTACTGCATCATTCATTGTCGGCCGGTCCCGTCGATCCGAAATCATCCGCATTCAAGACAGCCGTCGAGGCGAGCCTGAATTCTCCGGCCGACTTTCTCGCGCGCCTGTTTTCGATCCGTGCGGCCGGGCTCCTGCACAATCTTTCGCCGGCCGACGCGCGGGCGTCGCTGTCCGGTTGCCTGATTGGCCAGGAAATTGCCGGCGCGCTGCCCCGTTTTTCCACGACGGAGAAGATCGATCTCGTGGCGGGGAACATGCCGGGCACCGTCTACGCCGAGGCACTTGCCATTGCCGGTGTCCAATACCGGTCGCATGACGGTGACGCCCTGGTGATAGCAGGCCTGACCGGCGCTGCCTCGGCACTCTGGAAAAACAGATCCGT
>NZ_JACZCS010000051.1 GCF_014904745.1 Oricola nitratireducens | reverse complement strand
CGCTGAATTCGCCCGATCCCTTCCGCTCCATCGAGATCGTCGCCAACGCGTTCGGCGACCGTATCCTTGTCGGCGCCGGAACGGTGCTGACTCCCGCCGATGTCGACCGGCTCAATGATGCCGGCGGCCGCCTTCTGGTTTCGCCGAATATCGACGCGGCGGTGATGGCGCGCGCCGGCGAGCATGAAATGGTCACCCTGCCCGGCGTGTTTTCGCCGACCGAGGCGCTGGCCGCCGTCGCCGCGGGCGCCTCCGGGCTGAAATTCTTTCCGGCAAGCGTCCTCGGCCCCGCCGGCATCAAGGCGATCTCTGCGGTTCTGCCTCCCGGTCTGGTCATCGGCGCGGTCGGCGGCGTTTCCGATCTCGATTTCGAGGCCTATGGACGTCAGGGCATTCGCGTGTTCGGGCTCGGCTCGTCGATCTTCCGGCCCGGCATGGACCCGGCGGAAATCGCGCGCCGCGCCAAAAAGACGGTCGCCACATGGGACGCCGTCTTCACCGGAACATTGGAGGTCTGAGCCGATGGTTGCTGCCAGAAAACAGATACTCGGTGTCTGTTACTATCCCGAACACTGGCCGGATGAGCGCTGGGACGAGGATGCTCGCATGATGGCCGACGCCGGCATCGCCCGGGTGCGCATCGGCGAGTTCGCCTGGAGCCGGATCGAGCCGCAGCCCGGAGGCTACGACTGGGACTGGATGGACCGCGCCTTCGAGACACTCGCCGCGCATGGTCTTGGCATCGTCCTCGGCACGCCGACGGCGACACCGCCGAAGTGGCTGGTCGACTCGATGCCCGACATGATCGCCCTCGACAGGAACGGAAATCCGCGCGGTTTCGGTTCACGCCGCCACTACTGTTTCAGCCATCGGGGCTACCGCCGCGAATGTGCCCGTATCGTCACCGATCTGGCGAAACGCTACGGCCGCCATCCGGCGCTGGCGGCCTGGCAGACCGACAATGAATACGGTTGTCACGACACGGTCGAAAGCTATTCGCGCGCGGCGCTTGAGGGATTTCGCGATTGGCTGTCACAGAAATACCAGTCGCCCGACGCGCTCAACCGCGCTTGGGGCAACGTATTCTGGTCGATGGAGTACCGTTCCTTTGAGGAGATCGGCCTGCCGAACCTCACCGTAACCGAAGCGAACCCATCGCATGTGATGGATTTTCAGCGCTATTCGTCGGACCAGGTCGTCGCCTTCAACCGGCTCCAGACCGATATTATCCGGGCGCATTCGCACGGCGTGCCGATCGCGCACAATTTCATGGGCCGCTTCACCGGTTTCGACCATTTCGCGGTAAGCCGCGATCTCGACATCGCATCCTGGGATTCCTATCCGATCGGCTTCCTCGACCGCGACACCAGCGACGAGGAGAACAAGCGCCACTATCTCGGTGTCGGCGATCCGGACAACCAGGCGCTGCACCACGATCTCTACCGCACATGTGGCCAGGTGCGGAACGGTGAGTCCGAAGGACGCTGGTGGGTGATGGAGCAGCAACCCGGGCCGGTCAACTGGGCGCCATGGAATCCGGCGCCGTTTCCCGGCGCCGTGCGGCTCTGGGCGTGGGAGGCCTTCGCGGCGGGAGCGGAAGTCGTCAGCTATTTCCGCTGGCGCCAGCCCTCATTCGCACAGGAACAGATGCACGAGGCCCTGCTGTTGCCCGACGGCGAACCGAACGAGGCGTTCGAGGTCTGTTGCCGTGTCTCGCGCGAGCTCGAATCGATCGGCGCCATTGCGGCGCCGAAGCGCCAGGACGTTGCGCTCGTCTTCGACTACGAAAGCGCCTGGGCCTGGAAAATCCAGCCGCAAGGCCGCGACTTCAGCTACATCGATCTCGTGATGCGCTTCTACCGCGCGCTTCGCCAATGCGGCGTTTCGGTCGACGTCGTTCCGCCCGATCCGGGGGCTGTTTCGGATCGCAGGCTTGTTGTGGTGCCCGGCTTGTTCGCGGGAACGCAAGCGTTGATCGACGCACTCGTCGCAGGCGATGCCACCGTTCTGCTCGGTCCGCGGACCGGATCGAAGACCGCCGACTTCCATATCGCCGACGGTCTGCCGCCCGGTCCGTTCCGCAGGCTGATCGATGTGAACGTTCGGCGCGTGGAAAGCCTGCCGCCATTCGCGAGCGTGCCGCTTGCGGATGGCGGACGCTTCGACGGCTGGCGCGAATTCCTGGTGCCCGGTAACGGCGTCGTGACGAAGCGCGCCGCCACCGACGGTCATCCCGCCCATGTCGCGCAAGGCCGCGTACATTATCTCGGCGGCCGTCCGGATGAGGAGACAGCGAAAGCCATTACAGACGAAATCCTGCAGGAGGCAGGCATCGAAACCCTCGATCTCCACCGCGACATCAGGGTCCGCGACAACGGCGCGGTGCGCTATGTCTTCAATTACGGACCGGAACCGGTTGATGTCGCCGATATTTTTGATGGCGCACAAACATTGTTCGGGACGACAGTCTTGCCACCGCGAGAAGTTGCCGCCTTCAGACTTCAGCCGGAATGAAGGGAACCCGGTGCGATCGCGTCGAATGACCGCGATCGCTATTCTGAATGCCGCAAGCAGTCGCTCGGGCCACTGATGGGATGTCGAAAATCCGATTCGCGATTTCCAATCGTCCGGGTCGACGGCCCGTGCCCGCATTTCCAGGACTCCGTACACGGCGTAGTCCTATTGAGCTGCCGCCGCGGCGCTACCCTTGGCAATCGCGCGCGCGGCTGTCTGTCCGTCTGCCCCGGAGCGGCGGGCGACCGTCAGGCCAGGAGCATCCGCGCCGCCGTGACCGAGAGGAACAGCGCGAAGACAAGCTTCAGCACCCGCTGATTGAGAGCATGCGCCAGCTTCGCGCCCTGCGGAGCGAAGAGATAGCTCACAGGCGAAATGATCAGCGCGGCGGGGATGCTGACGAAGCCGAGGCTCGCCGGCGGCAGCCCCTCGACGCCGAGGCCGGCATAGATGAAACCGATCACCCCCGGAATTGCGATCATCAGCCCCATGGCGGATGCCGTACCGACCGCGCGGTGCACCGGAAAGGAGAAGGCCGAAAGGGTCGGCACCGACAATGTGCCGCCGCCGATACCCATCAGCGACGAGATAATGCCAATGACACCTGCGATCACTCGGTTGATCCAGTTGCTACTCGGCAAATGTTCCGAGATCACAAGCGTCTTCGGGATCATCATGTTGATCGCGACGAGCAGGCCGACGACGCCGAAGATGGACCGCAGGCTGTCGCCCGAAACCACTTTGGCAAGCGCCCCTCCGATGACCGCCCCCACGATCACCGCCGGCCCCCAGAGCTTCAGCAAGTCACGATCCACTGTCCCGCGCTTGTTGTGCGCGCGCATCGACGAAATCGAGGTCGGTATGATCGTCGCGAGCGAGGTCGCGACTGCCAGATGGCTCGCATATTCGGGAGCGATCTTGAAAGTCTGAAGCACCCAAAAGAGCACCGGCACGATGACGATGCCACCGCCCACGCCCAGCAATCCGGCGAGCGTTCCCGATATCATGCCGGTAACAACCATTCCCGCGGCGAGAATGGCGAGGGTCACGCTGTCTAGCGTGGTCGGATCGAAGGGAAGGTTCAACTCGTTTCACCTTAATTAGTCGGGCTTAATTGCGATCAGGGCCCGTTACGGGCCCTGACATGTGGCCTTGATACAGCGCCTCAGGCGAACTTCAGTGACGTACCATGCCTGCATCCACATTCAACGTCTGCCCGGTAATCCACCGTGCATCGTCGGACGCCAGGAACGCGACAACATCGGCGATGTGCTCGGGCTGGCCCTTGCCTTTGACCGCCTGCAGCATCTCGACGAACTCGAATGCGTCTTTGTGCGGGCTGTCCTTCACGCCGTCACTCTCGATCAGGCCGGGCGTCACGGCGTTGACCGTGATGTTGTGTGCGCCGAGTTCGGTTGCCAGCGCTCGGGTCAGGCCGATGACGCCGCCCTTCGCCGCAACATAGGCCGCCATGTTCGGCGTGCCTGCGAAAAAGGTGTTCGATGCGATTGAAATCACCTTCCCGGCCTTGCCCTTGGCGCGCATCTGGTCTGTTGCCGCGCGGGTCACGAGGAACGCGCCGGTCAGGTTGACCGAGATAATCTTCTGCCAATGGGCCAGGTCGACATCGTCCCAGGCGATGAACGGCACGATGCTGGCATTGTTGACCAGGATATCGATGCCGCCGGTCTTGGCTTCGATGGCGTCGAACAATGCCGTGACAGAATCCGGATCGGAAACGTCCACGGCGATCGCCATGGCCTTGCCGCCAATTTCCTCGGCGGCCTTCCTGCCGCCCTCTTCATTCACATCGCTGATGATCACGGTCGCGCCATCAGCTGCGAGCCGGGTGGCGATCGCCTTGCCGATACCCTGCGCCGCGCCTGTCACCAATGCTGTCATTCCAGCAAGCCTGTCCGTCATGTGCTGTTTTCCTTCCACTCGTTGTTCTGTCATTCCGCGCCGTCGATGACGGCCATGGCCGCGTCGACCGCCTTGCCGACCTCGACCTTGTGGCCAAGGGCGCAAAGTGCGCCGGCGTAAGCCGTCAGGCCCGCAACCGCGTAGATCGGCTGAGCAGTCGGGCCCATGTGTCCGATGCGGGTCAGCTTGCCCAGGGTTTCGCCCCGACCGGCCGAGAACACCACGCCGTAGCGTTCCCGCGCCGCGTGACGGAGCTTTTCCTCGTCGATCCCGTCCGGTGTGCGAACCGATGTCGTGGTCGGCGACGCGATGGCATCGGAGGCCGCCCAGGGCGAGATCCCGATTGCCCGCAGGCCGGCGCGCGTGGCCTTTGCAGTCAGCGCGTGACGGGCCCAGACGTTCTCCGGACCTTCCGCGAGATAGAGATCGAGCGCCACATCGAGACCGTTGATTTCCGCAACCGACGGCGTGAACGGGAACGGCTCCTGCCGCGACCAGGCATTTTCCCAGTCGAGGATGCTCAGCATCGACGCGCGCGGCGCTGCCTTGTTGGCCTTCATTTTCGCCCAAGCAGCCTCGCTGACGCCGAGCAGTGTCAGGCTTGGCGGTGCGCCGAGGCACTTGTTTGGACCGGTCACGTAGATCGACGCCCGGCAGTCGTCCGGATGCGTTTCCATCCCGCCGAAGGAGGAAACCGCGTCGACAATCAGATATGCGCCGTGATCGGCCACGATCGCGCCAATCTCGTTGATTGGATTGATCGTGCCCGACGGGGTGTCGTGATGGCAGACGCAAACGATCGTGATTTCCGGATGCTTCTTCAGCATGTCGGCGACAGCCTGCGGATCGATGGATTCGTTATAGGGAACCTCGATCTCGAGAAGGTTCGGCGTATAGCGGTTCGCCCAGTAGCCGAAACCCTTGCCGTAGACACCAGACGCCAGGTTCAGCACCGTATCTTCCGGCGTGATAAGCGATGCCGCGGCAGCCTCGAGCCCGAGGACGGGTTCGCCCTGCAGGATGACCGGACGGTTGGAAAGCCGCATGGCCTTCTGTGCCTTGTCGATCACCCTTTCATAGAAAAGTTGGAATGCGGGATCGTAATCGTAAAGCACCGTGCGGCCGAGACCCCGCAACACGTCCGCATAGGCGTTGACTGGCCCGGCGGTCAACGTGATGACCGCTTCCTTGTCGTCGGAATAACGCATTGAATTCTCCTGTCCGAAATAACGCCTAGCTGTAGAACTGCGTGCCCGTGCGATAGGTTTTGAAGTTCTCCATATCGTGCGAGTAGATCAGCTCCGCATCGTGATCTTCGGCGAGTTTCTTCACACGGTGCATGGATTCGACACCTGCGACCGGATCGATATGGAAGGAAGCCTGGCAGAGTGTATCCAGGCTCTGCTCGGTATATGCCGCGTCGATGGTGAACATGATCGGGCGCCGGTTGGCGAAATTGACCATCAGGCTGTAATGGCCGATCGAGTGACCAGGGGTCGCGAAGAGCTTGACGCCTTTCGCGAGTTCGACATCGCCCTCGATTCCTTCGAACGTCGAGTTCTGCGCCGTCGTGCCGGGCAGAAGCTGGTCGGTCACGCCGCGGGCTTCCGCCGCTTCGGCCGAGAAGCTCAGGTCCGAATAGCCGAGATGTTCGAACGGCTGCGGGTTGCAGGCCTGCGGCACTTCAAGCTTGTGACAGATCTTCTTGGCGTCCGGCAGATACTTGTTGCCGCCGCAATGGTCGAAATGGAAATGCGAATTGAAGACAACGTCGATGTCCTTCGGCTCGAGGCCGATCAGCTTCAGCGCGCCGGGGATCGTTTGATCCTTGGTCTGTATCGGTTTTTCGAAGGGCAGCACCTTCATGACATGGTCGTAGTCGTAGCCGGTATCGATCAGGAAGCGGCCTTCCGCATGTTCGACCAGGATCGAGTAGACCGGGAAACGGACTTCACCACCGGGGCCACGGTTCCAGAACACGTGATAGCCGTCGAGGACCAGCGAGCCGCCATCCAGAAGATAAACCTTTGTATCAGACATTTTTCACTCCTCTTGGTGGCCGGCTTGCTTGGTCAGCCGGCGTTTGGTGTTTCAGGTCAGCGCGCGCCCCGCTCATAGGGAATTCCGAGCGCGGCCGGCAGCGTCGAGCGCCGACCGAACATGATCAGCATCGCCATCACGGCAAGGAACGGGATCATTTGGATGAGGTCGGTGGGGATGTTGATGCCGGCGACCTGCAGCGCGGTCGTCAGCGACAGACAGATGCCGAAGACCATTGCACCGATCAGTACCCAGACCGGGCGTCCCCGCGCCAGCATGGCGAGCACGATGCCCAGAAACCCTGCCCCATTGGTTATAAAGGGCACGAAGATGCCGGCGCCGATATTGGCCATATAGGCGCCGCCGAGGCCTGCGAGCGTTCCGGTTGCAAGCACCGCGAAAGCGCGCGTGCGGAATACGTCGACACCGGAGACATCAAGCGCCGCGGGCTTGTCGCCGGCCGCCTGAAGGTTCAAGCCCAGCTGCGTGCGGCGATAGATGAAGGTGGCCACGAAGACCAGCAGCACGGCGATATAGACGAGCAGATGTTGCTTGAAGAAGGCGGGGCCGATCACCGGAATGTCGGAAAGAATAGGGATCACGGTCGGATCCGCCGCTGGCAGACGCGGATAGGTCCGCGAGAACTGGAAATGGTGTAACAGCGCCGTCAAACCTTCACAGCCCAGCGTCAGGCCGATGCCGATGACGATTTGGTTGAGCCCGTGCCGGACGCACAAGATCACCATGATGCAGGACACCAGCAACCCGCCGACCGCCCCGGTCAGGAAGCCGAACCACAGCGAGTTCGTCAGATAAGCGCCGAGGAAACCGGTATAGGCGCCCATGAGCATCATCCCCTCGATGCCGATATTCAGCACACCGGACTTTTCCGACATCTGCTCGCCGAGGCCTGCCAGAAGCAGCGGGACCGCGGCCGTCACGGCGCCGAAGAGAAGCGCACTCAGGAAAACATTCGTAAACAGGTCGCTCATCGTCTCACGCCTTCACTGAGTTGTTGTGCCGGTGGTCGATATATTCGGCGATCGCCAGCACGATCAGGACGATCGAGACGAGCAGAAGCGTGAAGACATTCGGGACGCCGAGACGGCGGGCCGCGCTTTCGCCGCCGATTTGCATGACCGAAAGCAACAGCACGAAAGCGATCGACGCGAAGCCGTTGAAACGCGCCAGGAAAACCATCGGGACGACCATCAGCGCATAGGCCGGATTCCAGTTCGCACGAACATTGCCCTGGACGCCGAGAATGTCGATCGCACCGCCCATGCCGCATAATCCTGCGGAAATGGCAAACACCGCCACGGTCAACAGCGGAACGCCGAGACCGGAGTGAACGGCGGCGCGCGGGTTCGCGCCGACGATCCGCAGCTTCAGGCCGAAAGCCGTGCGGGTCATCATCAGATGGACCGCGATGATGGCGACCAACGCGAAGACCAGGCCGCTGGTGATCGTGGTGTCGAACAGGCGCGGCAAACGGTCGGTCACCGGCAACGTCCGTGTCTGCGGCACTGTCGTCGACGGATCGAGGAACACGAGCTTGACCATGACATTGGCAAACGACGTCCCGAGAAAGGTCATCATCAAGGTCGTGATAATCTCGTTGATGCCCTGGTAGGCACGCAGCAATGCGGGGACCAACGACCAAGCGACAGCGATCAGGGTGGCAAGCAAAAAGGCTAGAACGACAGCCAGCCAGACCGGCAGGAAATCGGCGAGATACGGCGCCGCCGCAGCCGCCGTCACCGCTCCGAGGAGGAACTGCCCGTCGGCGCCAAGGTTCCAGATGCCGGCCCGAAAGGCAACGATCAGCCCTGCCGCGATGAAAAGCAGTGGTGCCATGCGGGTCAGCGTTTGCTGGACCCCCGACGGCGAGAACAGCCCGCGATCGATGACATAGCTGTAGTAGGTCAGCGGATTTATGCCAAAGGCGAGCAACAGGAGGCCGGCGATCACGAGCGCGATCAGGATTGGCCCGAGGGTCATGGCGATGCGCTTCAAGAAGGCCTTGCGCGCCTGTTTCGCATGCGACGCGTCGATATCCGTTGCGGCGTTCGTTGTTGCAGTGTGCGCGCTCATTCTTCCAGACCAATCATCAGCCGGCCAATTTCCGTCCGGGCGTTTTCACCATTGTTGACCATGCCAACCAGTTTCCCCTCCGCCATGACCGCGATCCGGTCGCAGAGCCCGAGGAGTTCCTCCAGATCGGTCGAGATCAGAAGAACGCCTTTCCCTTCGGCCGCGATGTCGAGGATGCGCTGACGGATCGCGAGCGTGTTGGCGAGATCGAGGCCATATGTCGGCTTGTTGAAGATGACGAGCCGCGCACCCTCGGCAAGTTCGCGGGCCAGCACGACCTTCTGGATATTGCCGCCGGACAGGCGGCCGACCGGCGTATGGCCGCGCGGCGTGCGCACGTCGTATTCTGCAATCAGCCGCTCGGCATGCTTTTCAATGTCGGAGGTCTTTTCGAAACCCTTGTTCCAGAGCGGCGGCTTGCCGACTTCCTTCAGCAAAAAGTTCATTGAGACCGGGAACGTCCCTACCGTACCTTCACCAAGCCGGTCGTCCGTCAGATAACGCAAACCGGCATCGCGCCGTCCGCCCACGGAAAGCGATTCCACGTTGCGTCCGTCGAGGACAATCTTACCGCTTGCGCCGCTGATCTGACCGGCCAGGACTTCGGCCAGTTGCTTCTGGCCGTTGCCGTCGATACCGGCGATCCCCAGCAATTCGCCTTCGCGAACATCGAAGGAAATATTGTGCAGGCCCGGAGACGTCTGGGTCGCGGGAAGGTTCACCCCATCGACGGCAAGAACGGTCTTCGCGTCTTCGGCGATGGTTGTGCCGGCGCGTTTGCCGTTTTCCGGGTCATCGCTGCGCTTGCCGAACATCATGTCCACGATCTCCGTGACGAGATCGTCCTCATGCAGCGCCTGGAAGCGTTCCGGCGTGATTTCCCCCACCTTGCGGCCGAGCTTGAGGACCGAGATCCGGTCACCGAATGCTGCCGCCTCGCGCAGCTTGTGGGTGATGAAGACGATGGCGAGGCCACGCTCGACCAGACGGCGCATCAGCGCGCCGAGTTCCTCAATACCGGACGGTGTCAGCATCGATGTCGACTCGTCCAGAATGACCATACGACTGTTGCGCAGAAGCGCGCGCATGATCTCGACGAATTGCTGCTCACCGAGCGACAGATCGGATGCGACCGCGTCGAGATCGACCTGCATGCCGAGGGATTTTGAGAGCGCCTCAACCTCGGTGCGCAGGCTTTCCTTCCGGGGCCGCTGCCACCAGGGCGCGCCAAGCAGAAGGTTTTCGGCGACCGTCAGCGTCGGCACCAGCATGGTATGCTGGAACACCGTGCCGATACCGAGTGCGAGCGCGTTGCGCGGCGATGTGATCGCACGCACCTCGCCGTCGATCAGGATGCGCCCTTCGTCCGGCTGCTGCAGCCCTGAGAGCATGCCGATGAGAGTTGATTTTCCCGCACCGTTCTCGCCCAAAAGGACGTGGACTTCGCTAGGCCGGATTTCAAGATTGACGGCATCATTGGCGACAACGCCGGGAAACCGCTTGGTCACGCCCTCGAGCGTTATGATGGGCTTGTCGCCGGGACTGACTGATCGTTCGGATAGCACGCGCATTTCCAGAATCTGTATTTGTTTGCTTCATGAGGCGGGGAGGAGCGGCAACGCCCCTCCCCGTTTTTGGCTCATTCCTTGACGTCGCTCATCAGGGCACGTACCTGCGTGGCTTCAAAAATCGGCTCGACCTTGATCGCGCCGGAGATGACGTCTTCGCGAAGGGTCTGCACCTTCGCCCAGACATCGTCGGGAATCTGCGGCGTCTTGAGCAGCTTGAGCGAGTCGTCCGCGAGGCCGATCGAGTAGCTCTTGGTGCCGAAGGTGTCGTTCTTCAGGTCTTCGATCATGGCCGCGTAGACCGGCTCGATGTTCCAGATCACCGACGACAGGAGATAACCCTTGTCGATGGGTGACTTGTCGCCGATCACATCGATGAAGTAGACCTTGCCGCCGTCGGTCGCCTTGGTGGTTTCCACCGCCTGCAGCATCCCGAAGCTGGAGCCGTTGCCCTGGCCAAAGATGATGTCGGCACCGGCAGCGATTACGCTCTCGGTCACGCGCTTGCCGCCTGCGGCGTCGCTGTATGCTGCGGGCCCGATCACGGCATAGATCACCTTGACGTCCGGATTTTCCGCCTTGACGCCCTGAGCGAATGCAGCCGACTGCGAATTCCAGGACGGCGGCTCACCGGAAACGACGATGCCAACAGCCTTGGTGCGGCTCATCATGGCTGCCATGCGGCCGGCAAGATAGGCGCCTTCATGGCCGGACAGGGTGTAATCGGCGACGAGACCCTTCTTCATTGCGGAGGGGTTATCGACGATGGCGACCGGCACTCCGGTTTCCTCGGCGATTTCCGGCGCTGCCGTATTGTAGCCGCTGGCATGGGCGATCATCAGGCTAGCGCCCCCTTCGGCCAATTCACGCAGGGTCGGACGGACATCGCCGTAGCCGAGCCCCTGGGCAACGATCGCCTCGATGCCTGCTGCCTTGGCCGCGGCCTTGGCCCCATCGACACCTTGCTGGTTCCAGCCGTAGTCAGTACCTTCTTCCGGCGTAAGAATGGCTATCGATTTGACTTCCGCAGCAAAAGCTCCGCTAAGCATAACGCCAGATAATATTATGGCGCTCGCAGTAGAGATTATGTAATTTTTCATCTGTACCTCCAAGTTGGCTGTTGTTGTATCGTTGATACTACGATAGTGTCCCGCCCGTGATCAGTCTTTTAATCTCATTTGGATGGGCATTATGTTGAAGCTCGCATTGGTTGTTCAAACTGCAGCCTTTCTCACCTGCACTGTTCCCTCGGAAGCGGTCGAGCTCAGACCGGTTTCGGTGCGCAAGGGAACCGAAGGACTCGTCAACACACCGTTGGTGGTCGCAAATTCGGGCTCGGTACAGCTGGCCTGCAAAGCAAACCTCGCGCACTGGTACTCGACCGAAATCGCAACTGTGGCTCCGGACGCTACGGCACGGATCGACCTGTGGTTCGACCCGAAGACCGGCACGTACACGCTGCTCAACGACAAGCGAGAGAACATGCCGGTTGAGGCGCTCTGGTGCGGAATCGACGGCCGCGCATACGCCACCCGCGCGCGCCTGCCGCTCGACCGCCGGCTGGCAGCCGAGCATTCCGCGAACACCGTGCGGTGTTCGGCAGATGCGGGGCGAACGGTCTGCGAATAGCGGGCCATCGCGCTTACTTCGCAGCCTTTGCGTCGACCAGCGCCTTCATCTGGTCGTATTCCGCCTTCACCGCCGGATCGGCATCCACCAGCTTGGTGGCGAGATCGGCGAACTCGGCTTCCATCTTGGACTGGTCTTCATCCGACAGGTGGTTCACGACACCGCCATTGTCCGTCCAGATCTTGTAAGTGCGCTCGACGTTCTTGATGCCCCACGGAAAGACCGCGGTTTCAGCAGCTCGGCCGGCGTCGATGATCGCTTGGCGGACATCTTCCGGCTGCTGCTGAAACCAGTCTTCGTTGACGACGGTCACCGAAACGATCTCGGCGAAACGAAGATCGGTGATGTTCTTGCCGATATCGTAATACTTGAACGCGGTAAGGATCGGCATCCCGACGAGCAGGCCGTCGAGACCGCCATTCTCCAGCGCCGGAACGACTTCGGTCAGTGCGAGCGGCAGCGGCGTAACACCGAGAAGCTCCATCGGCTTGACCTGCATCGGGGACGCGAAGGTGCGGATTTTCAACCCCTTCATCTCGTCCAGCTTGGTCACCGGCTTCATGGTGAAGACCACGGTCGGGCTGTTGTAGATCGCACCGATCACACGCAGGCCCTTGTCGAGGAACATCGTCTCCATGTGGTTGCGATATTCCGGATCATGGATTGCGGCGTCGACATCCTGCGGCGTCTTGAAGAGACCCGGGACATCGAATGCCTGGAATCGCGGATCGACGTTCGTCATGAACGATGTCGGTGTGGTGAATGCCTCGATCGTGCCAAGCAATACGCCTTCCGCCATACGGGGGATCGGGCCCAGCTGGCTCGCCGGATAGATTTCGGTCGTGACCTTGTCGCCGATGCGCTGCTTGAGTTCCTCGGCGAACACTTTCTGCCACTCATGCTGAACATCGTTGATGGTTGCCGAAGCGAGCTTCATCGTGGACGCCTGGGTGGTTGTCACCGATGCGCTCATCAACAGCAACGCCATGGACGTGCCGACGGCCGCGGCGCGAATGAATGACTTGATCATGCGTGTTCTCCTTCGGGTCAAAGTGAAGCACCGAGCATCAGGGATAGCTGCGGGACATAGGTGATGATGACGAGCGCGATGATCTGCACCGCGACGAACGGCAGAACGCCGCGATAAAGCGAATGAACCGGCAGGTTGGTCACGGTCTGCGCGACGAAGAGGTTGAGGCCGAAAGGCGGCGTGAACATCCCGATCGCAAGATTGACCGTCATGATGATGCCGAAGTGGATCGGATCGACACCCACCGAAACCGCGATCGGAACCAGCAGCGGCGCCAACACAAGGATCGCCGAGGTCGGATCGAGGAAGCAGCCGACGACCAGCAGCACGAGGTTGACCGCGAGCAGGAAGGTCACGAGGCTCATGTTCATCGCCTCCATGCCCGCCACGATTGCCTGCGGCACGCCCTGGGTGGTCAACAACCAGGTCAGTACGCCAGCGGCGGCGACGATGATCATGATCTGCGCCGATAGCATCGCCGAGTTGGCGGCACTGCGGATGATCTCCGCCCAGGTCATCGAGCGGTAGATGAAGCGCGCGACGATCATTGCGTAGAGGCAGGCAAAGCCACCGGCTTCAGTCGGCGAGAACCAGCCATTGTAGATACCGCCGAGGATCACGACCGGCATCAGGATCGCCCAGACCGCACCCTTGGTCGCGCTCCAGATCTCGCGTGGATCGAAGGATCCGGAAATTGGCAGTTTCTTGACCACAGCGACGGCCACGATGAAGGTCGCCATCAGCAGCGCGATCAACAGGCCGGGAAGAACTCCCGCCACGAACAGACGCGGGATCGATTGTTCGGCCGCAAGACCGTAAAGGATCATCGCGATACTCGGCGGAATGACGATGTCGATCGCGCCGGCCGATGCGAGTAGGCCCGCTGATCGCTCGGTTCCGTATCCGGCGCCGACGAGTTTGGGATAAAGCGTCTTCCCGAGGGCCGCGACCGCTGCGGCGCTGGAGCCCGAGATCGCACCGATGGCTGCCGATGCGCCCACGGTTGCGACACCAAGACTTCCGGGCAGCCGACCGGTCAGCGCGAGCACGAAGACGATCAGGCGTGAGGCGATACCGCTTGCCGCCATCAGTTCGCCGGCGAAGACGAAAAACGGGACCGCGAGCAACGCGTAATTGTCGAGTCCGCCGAAAATAACTTGGTGCAAGACCACCGGTGGGGTCGGCAGAACGAAGAAGAGCGTCAGAACCGCGCCTGATAGAAAGACGAGAAAGACCGGCGTACCGAGCGCGAGGAATACGACGGGTATGACAGCGAGCGTGAAGATCATGCGCTGTCCCCCCGGCGGGCATCGCTGGCGGGCGCACCGGCGAGAAGGAACAGGTCCCGGATCAGGCACACGAACGAGATCACGGCCATCGCACCAAAACCGATGAGGAGCGCGGAATGCGGGATCGTCATCGGAATGCCGAGCGTCATGCTCTTCGTTCCAAGTCGCGCGATCTTCGATACGAACAACCACGACGCATGGAAGGCGTAGGATGTGGCCGCGAGCCCAATCAGGTCATGGACGACATACAGAAAATGGAGCCGGCGGCCCGTCGCGTAGGACGGCAACAGGTTGACGCAGATGTGCCGGCGGCCGGCGAGCGCGAGAACCGCGCCCACCATGACGACGAAGATCATGATGAACACCATGAGCTCGTCGGCGCCCGTCATCGAGGCCGAGAAGAGATACCGGCCGGTAGCGTTGACAACGTTGATAAGGACAACCCCGATCAACACCAGACCCAGCACCCACTCGACGGCGGAACCGAGATGGCCCAGCGGCCCCTTGGAACCGCCATCGTCGGCCTTGATATCCCGGTATGCCGCCGATTTGCCCATTGAATCAGCTCCGGCCTTCCAGAATGCGGCGCACAGCGATCAGCTTGCTGGCCCTGTCCGCCTGGAGTTCGGCGATCCTGTCCGGCGTGTAGCTGTAGATCCCCTCTCCCGACTTGATGCCCAACCTGCCGGCCTCCGTCTTCTCCGTGACGATCGGAGCCACGTCGTTGCGGTTTGCGAGGTCTTGGTTGAGGAAGGAGGATACGGACCGGTAGATATCGAGCCCTGCCATGTCGAGCAGGGCCATCGGGCCGACCACCGCGATCTTGTAGCCGATGCCCCACGAAACGCAGGTATCGATATCCTCAGGCTCGATCACGCCGCGCTCGACCAGGTCGACAGCCTCGCGCAACAGCGCGTAAAGGACGCGGTTTTCGACGAAGCCCGGCACGTCCTTCTTGACGACCACCGGCAGAAGCCCCAGCGAGCGAATGAGGTCGCGAATCGTTGCGACGGTTTCCGGCGCGGTCTGCTCGCCGGCGATTACCTCGATCATCGGGATGATGTGCGGCGGGTTCGACCAGTGCATTCCGACAAAGCGGCCGGGATTGGAGATATTTGCCTGCAGCTTGGTGATCGGTATGCCGGAAGTGTCGGTGGCGACGATCACGTCGGAACCGATATGCTTCTCGATCTCCCGATAGGTCTCGGCCTTGATCTCGGCGTTTTCGGGCACGTTCTCGATCACGAGATCCGCGCCATCGACCGCTTCGGCGATCGAGGCCGCCATTTTCACGGTCCCCTCGCCGCTCTCGGGTGCGACAATCTCCAACCTGTCGAGCACGCCGGCCGCGACACCGAGCATCGCGTTTGCGCGCTCGATCGCCGCTTGCGACACATCAAAAGCAACCACATCCAGGCCGCCCCGCGTCAACCGCGCGGCAATGCCGGGACCCATCGTCCCGAGACCGATGAGGGCTACCCGCCGGATCGTCATCAGGCAACCTTTGCGGCTGCGCTGGCACCGGTTGCGCGCTCGAAGGCCGGACGCGCTTCCATTGCGGCGACCCAGCGTTCGAGGTTCGGCAGGGCCGGACGATCGATCTTGAAGCCGATGCAGCGCTTGATCACCGGGGCGCAGGCGATATCGGCGATCGTCAGCTTGTCGAGCGCAAAGAAGTCCTTGCCGGCCAGATGTGCATCCATGATTTTGAGCTGATCGACCAGCCCCTTGACTTCAGCCTTGTAGGCATCCGTGTGCTCTTCCGGCGGAAGCTTCGCGCCCTTGAACGCGGCGAGATAGCCGGCATTGACGGCGGCGAGCAGGAAATCCATCCAGCGCTCGACTTCGGCCTTTTCGGCCGGTGTCGAGCCGGTCAGTTCCGGTGCGGCGACGTTGGCGATGTAGCGCAGGATGGTGTTGGATTCCCAGATCACCACATCACCATCGATGAAGGTCGGAACCTTCGACGTCGGGTTCATCGCCTTGTATTCGGCGGTCTGCGTATTCTCGAACTGGCGACCATAGTCTTCGCGTTCGTAGGCAGTGCCCATTTCCTCGAGCATGAAGAGGACTTTCTGGACATTGCCGGAGGTTTGGCGGCCTAGAATTTTGTACATATGAATTTCTCCTCGATCCGGGTTCCGGCTCAGCTCTTCTTGGAGAGCGGCTTGTAGACGATGGCGTCCATTTCGATTTTGGTGCTGATAACCGCCCTGGCCTCGACCGTGGTACGCGCCAGGACCGCGTCGCCAATGCCTTCGAGAAATGCGCGGTTATAGCGGCCGAAGTCGCGTGTATCCTCGAGGTAGGTCGTAATGCGCACGACATCCGAGAGCGTTGCCCCTTCATGGGCGATCACGCGTTCGATGGTCTTGAGCGTCGCGAGTGTCTCTTCCTCGATCGTGCCGGAGATCATGTTGTTGTTCTCGTCCTTGGCCACCTGGCCCGAGACGAAAATGAAGTCGCCGGCGCGGACTGCTGGATGGAATGGCAGGTTCGGATTCTTGTTGCCGATCGCGTAATGCGTATCCGATTTCTTTGATTTGTCTGACACAAGCGTCTCCTAGAAAACCGATGTCTCGATGATGTCGACGCCGCGAATCCGATCGATGAGATAGATGATTCCGCGATCGTCGATGGTCACGTCATTGGACGAGGAACGCTCCGCGCCCTCCGGCGCGTCCGGCATGAAATGCCCCACTTCCTTCGGCGCGAAGGGGTCCGCGATATCGACCAGACGCAGGCCCTGGGCGAACCATGCAAACGGAATAATCGACCCCTTGAAGCGTTCGGAGGGCTGGTGGCAACCGGTCATTGGCGGCTGAGGCGCGCCGTCCGGATCGATCCCCGGCACCTGGAAGGTCGAGATCGGCAGCGGATTTGTCTCGTCCGTGATATCGTAGATCCATGCGAACGACGGCGGCGACGGATGGAGCTTGGCCACGTCCTCGTCCGCGACGACCATGATGTTGCGCCCCTTCAAGGGCTGCGGGATCGGCAGGCAGGTATGCGTCGGATGCGGGAAGGACGGACTCGAATTCATGTGCGCGATAGCGCGCGGCTTGGTCATGTCCGAGATATCGAGAATGAACAGTCCATGATGCCAGTAGCTGACATAGAGCCGGTCACCCATGCGCAACGGATGGTGGCAACGCGGCGTGACGTAATTGTGCCAGGGATATTCCTCGCCGCCGCCGGTCCACTGACCGGGGATCCACCAGCGCCCGACTTCCACCGGATTGGCGGGATCGATCAGATCGAGGATCATCACGATATTGCCGACGTAGCCATCCGCGGTCGGCGAGATATAGGCGTAGCGGCCATCGTAATCGTATCGATGAACGCCCTTGCCGCCGGTGATCCATTTGGAGATCAGCTTCGGCTCGGCCGGCTTGCTGGTATCGTATATCGCGAGGCCACCGCCGAATTCAGCCGGCCCCTCGTTTCCGAAGCGCTCGTGGTTGATGATCATCAGGCCGTCCTTGACCCGCACCTTGTGCGAGTGCCAGCCCGGCGGGACGTCGATCGTGGTAATTTTCTTCGGATTCCGTGGATCGGATATATCGACCAGGGTCGTCCCGCTGGGCGGACGCATGTGGCCAATATAAAGGATGTTTCCGTCCACCCACACCTGACCGCCGCCGGGGCAATCAATGTGGCCGAGAAGCTTTGTGTTTAACGCTGAAACCAACTGATTTTCACTTTCAAGAATCCGGAACGTGAACCAAAGGGTCACGCCCCGCGGCAGCGCGGGGCGTGACGTTCATTCGGATCATGCGAGACGCAGCAGATCGCCGGCCTGGTTGCGGCCGTAACGCTTATAGAGGTGAAGATGCTTCTGGGTCGGCGCATCGGTTGCACCGAAGAAGATCACCGGTTCGGTCGGCGATTCATTGACATGTTCGACCCAGCAGCCGCCCGGGATGGCGATCGTATCGAACTGATCCCAGTCAAAACGCTCACCGTCGATGATCGAGTGACCCTTCCCGCGGAACGGGGCGAGCAGGAGGCTCGCGGTTTCCCGCTGCGGCAAGGTCTTTTCGCCGGGACGCAGCATCTGGACATAGAAATTGATGGTCTGGAAGACCGGGCCGCCGGTGGTCGGATCGATATAATCCACCACAATGCCTTCATGCGGATCACCGTCCCAATCCTTGTGGGCGTCCAGGACAGCCTCCATCACTTCCCAGCGATAGACATACATGGGCGAGGACAGGCCGCCGCCGCGCTTATGGTCGACGAAACGAGGCATCATGCCGCCAGCGCCATAGATCCGCTGCGAGTAATCCGTCGGATAACGCGCGGTCTGCACCTTCCTGGCGACTTCCTTGCCGTCTTCGATCTCGGTGTAGTTGTGGTCGAAATGCACGGCATGCAGGGTTTCCACCAGCGGAAGGTCGAGAACCGAGAGGTTCACCGCTTGCTCGCCGCCGACAGTGCCATGATTGTGCCAGGCATCGTTGGGGGTCAGGACCATGTCGCCGGGTCCGAAGGTCACGTCCTCGCCCTCGACGCCCGTGAAGTTGCCCTCGCCGGTCAGGCCGAACCGGATGGCGCTCGGCGAGTGCTTGTGCGGCGGCATGATCTCGTCAGGATCGTTCAACCGGTAAGCCGTATACATCGTCGATACCGATGCGCGCTTCGGCGCGAGACCGGGATTGACCAGAATCAGGGAGCGGCGCTCGCTGTCGTCCATCGTCACCAGCTGAGCGGCGCGCTGCAGCAAAGGCTCGATGTCGGAATATTTCCAGACGAACGGGATTGCCTTCGAGGTCGCCATCAGCTGGGCGATCTCGTCATGCTCCACGCCTTCCGACGTCGCCCAGAAGGGGAACATGTTCTTGGAATAGAGGTCGTCATAAAGCCCCTTGAGCGCCGCCTTCTTATTGCTGATCGCGTCGTTCGCCGTTTGCGTATGAGACATATCAACCACCTTCACTACCGGAGAGAATTTTTCTTAACCAAGATAACCGTAGCAGATTGGTTGAGTGCATCAATACAGAAATTTGCATCCGGTTAAGTTTTTTTGGTTGAGGCTACAACCACCTGCCTCATAAGGCGTCACGCGATGGCGCTTTAAAATCTTTCTGTTATATAACAAAGAGTTATAAGAGAATTTATTGTGCATCCGGGACTTGTCCCGTCACCCGGAACGATCCGAAGAATGGCCGCGAAAAGATTCAACCAATAGCAATTTGGTTGAATTCCACCAAAAGGCGTCAGGCAGCAACCTTTTGCCTGGCAGCGGCCCTGATCAAGTCTGACGCCTTCTCCGCGATCATGATCACGGCGGCGTTGATATTGCCGCTGGGCAGATCCGGCATCACCGAAGCGTCAACCACCCTCAGCCCCTCGACACCGCGCAGCATCAGGTCCGAATCGACCACGGATGTCTTGTCCACCCCCATCCGGCATGTCCCCGCGGGATGGTGGACCGTAATCGACGTATCGCGGATATGGGCATCGATCGCCTCGTCCGTCCGGCAATCGGGACCCGGGAAAAACTCGGCATCCACGAATGGTTGCATCGACGGTTGCGCGGCGAGCGTGCGGGCCACCCCCAGGCCGTAGCGAAGCGACTGCCAGTCCCTTTCGGACGACAGGAAGTTCTGGTGGATGCGCGGCGCCTCGAACGGGTCTGCAGAAGAGAGCCCGACATACCCCCGGCTTTCGGGTTGAACCGCAACGATTCGGGTGGCGAAACCATCCGTGAACGGCTGCTTGAAAGGTGGGAAATAGGGCCAGGCGGCCAGCGGCGCCGCAGTGAACAGCAGCTGCACATCCGCCACGGGACGGCTCTCGTCACTCTTCAGGAATGCAACCACGCCCCCCGGCACATCGGCCGAAAAACCACGCCCGGTCAGGTACGTTTTCGCGAAATCCAGGCCAATCCGATCGGCTCGCATCATCTTGAGGAACGGCCCCGGTTCCTTGCGCCGGTACATCAGGATCACCGATACGTGATCCTGCAGGTTCGCACCGACATTCGGTGAAGAAACAACGGCTTGAATACCCAACTCGCCGAGTTTGCGACCATCCCCGATGCCTGAAAGCATGAGAAGCTGCGGCGTGTTGATGACCCCACCGGACAGGACCACTTCGCGCCGCGCACTGGCCGTTTTCGCGACACCGCCCTGCTGGTAATCGATCCCTGTGGCGCGTCCGCCCTCCAGCCTGATCCTGGTCGCCATCGCCTTGGTCGCAACCTTGAGGTTGGGCCGGCGCATGGCCGGCCGCAAATAGGCCGAGGCGGTGGAGTTGCGGCGTCCGTTGGCGATCGTCATCTGCAGCCGGCCGAAGCCTTCGTGCTCAGCGCCGTTGTAGTCCTCGGTTTGCGGATAACCGGCGGTTCTGCTCGCCTCGGCGAAGGCATCGATCAGTTCGTCCTTGTAGCGGCAGACCTGGGTGCGCACCGGGCCGTTTCCGCCGCGATATTCACTCTCGCCGCCTTCCCAGCTTTCCTGCTTCTTGAAGTAGGGGAGAACCTTCTCGAACGACCAGTCCGTCAGTCCGGTTTGCGCCCACCGGTCGAAATCCGCGCGATCGCCGCGCACATAGGCCATGGCGTTTGTTGACGAGCACCCACCTATGACCTTGCCGCGGGCGCACTCGACCTTGCGGCCGCCGACATTGGCCTCCGGTTCGCAGAAATACATCCAGTCATGGCGGCGTTCAGTGAGGATCTTGCCCCAGCCAAGCGGAATATGGATCATCGGATCGCGATCCCAGTCGCCGGCCTCGAGCAGCAGCACCGATACCGCCGGATCCTCCGTCAACCGATTCGCGAGCACGCACCCGGCAGAGCCGGCGCCAACGATGACATAGTCAAATTCCTCGGTCGCCGTCATGCCATGTCCTTGAAAAATATGAAGTGGTTGTGAAGCTGCTCATGCCGGCAGGCATCCGACGCCTCATTTCAAATCAACCACGCGGTTGGGCCGGTTGTCAACCATGAGAAAACCAGCTAAAAGATGGTTGAGTACGAATCTCTGTTGGCTTCCGCGCGATCACATGACATCGCAAACAGGCGCCAAATATTTCTGTTGGACTTCACGTGAGGGGAGACTGCTTTGTCGGTTACAGGTGACGCAAACCAGTCGCATGACGTGGACGGGATCATTGAGGCCGTCAAACAATTCCAGAAAGAGGGAGAAAAGCTCCCGTCCGAGCGAGTGCTGGCCGACCGGTTGAATGTCAAGCGCCACCAGCTGCGCAAGGCGCTAGCCGTGTTGCGCGAGAGCGGAGACCTGCATCAGGTCCAGCCGCGCCGGGTGCCTGCGCCCCATCCCCGCTACAGCGAGGAACTGGTTCGCATCACCAACCCGCTGGAAGTCCTTGAGATGCGCATGCTGATTGAACCCGGCCTTGCGCGCCTTGCATCTCTGCGCGCTTCGGCGCTGGAGATCAAACAGATCAGGGAAGCGGCCAAAACGCCGGAAAACGCAAACTCGGGCGCGGTCGACCTCAGTTTTCATCTGGCGATCGTCAGCGCCGCCCGAAATCATCTCGCGGGCGAATTCTACAAGATGCTGCGCCAGGTGGGCGTGGATTCGCGCGTCCGGGTCGCGCGCTTGACGCCGACGACCTGCCCCAAACGCATCGCCCAGCGCGACCAGGAACACTTGCTGATTGCCGAAGCGATTGCCCAGCGCGATCCGGAAGCGGCAGAAGCCGCCATGCGCGCGCACCTCCAATCCGTACAGCAACAAATCAACGAACGCTCCAGCGCCTACGCCGCATAGTTCTCGTTCGGTTTCCCGGCCGAAAGCGATGCTGGCGAGCGTGCTGACGGTCATCACGTACGCCTGCGATAATTCCCGCCATCCGCCGTTTTCCACGAGGAACACACCCCATGAAGCAACATTACGACGTCCTTGTCATTGGCGCGGGAACGGCGGGATCGGTTGTCGCCGCAAGGCTAAGTGAGGATGCCGGATGCGACGTCTGCCTGATCGAGGCCGGTGATTTTCCATCCGACCCGGATATCCGTGAACCGGGCAAATGGCCTTCCCTGCCCGGTCGCGCCTTCGACTGGGCCTACAGCACCGTTCCGCAGCCCCATACCGCGAACCGCGTTCATGACTGGCCGCGCGGCCGCGTCGTCGGCGGTTCGAGCTGCATGCACGCCATGGCGCATGTGCGCGGCCACCGCGACGACTTCGAAGCCTGGCGGGAAGCCGGTGGCGACCGCTGGTCATATGACGGGTTGTTGCCGGGATTCATACGCAGCGAATCCTTTTCCGCATTCCGGTCGGAAACACGCGGTTCCGCTGGCCCGCTCGATGTCTATCTGCCGGACGATGAAGTCAGCCCTGTCGTCCGCGCCTATATTGCCGCCGGCAACGCCCTCGGTGTTCCGCAACTCAGCGACCACAACAGTGGTCCGATCCTCGGCACATCGCCCAATTCACTGACAATCCGCAACGGCGAACGCGTGAGCCTTGCCGACGCCTACCTGACGGACGAAGTCCTCGCCCGTAACAACCTGACACTCGTCACGGGCTGCGAGATCGAGAACCTTGTCCTGGACGGCGCCAGGGCGACCGGCGTCGTCGCCTTGCGTGACGGTGAGGAACTGACGCTGACCGCCGACAGGATCGTCCTCAGCGCGGGCTCAATCGCCACGCCGCTTCTGCTCATGCGATCAGGCATCGGCGACCGCAAGGTGCTCCGGCAGGCCGACATCAATTGCAAGATCGAGAACCCCGAGATCGGTTCCAACCTGCAGGACCATCTGCTTGTATTGGGCAATGTCTACGCCGCGCGGCAACCGGTACCCGCGTCGAGGCTGCAGCATTCCGAGTCGCTGATGTACCTGAACAGCGCAGACATCACCGAAACGGAAGGGAGCCCGGACATCGTTCTGGCTTGCGTGGTTGCGCCCAGCGTCAGCGCCGAGTTCACACCACCGGCCTTTGGATCGGCCTTCACCATCCTTTGCGGCGTGACGCACCCGACCAGCCGCGGCTCGCTCCGCCCTGGCGGCCCCGGACGCCATGACCATCCGATCATCGACCCGAAATACCTGGATACCGAATACGACCGGACGACCTTCCGCAGGGCTTTCCGGATGGCGCGCCGGATCGGGCATCACGAGGCGCTTGCAGAATGGCGCAAGGCCGAAGCGATTCCAGGCATGGATGCGCAGACGGATGCGGAAATCGACGCATTCATCGCGAACGCCGCCTCGACGCATCACCATCCCTGCGGCACGTGCAGGATGGGCAAGGACGAGCGCGCGGTGGTCGATCCCGACCTGCGCCTGAATGGTCTCGACAACGTCTATGTCGTCGACGCCTCGATCATTCCCAAGATTCCCTGCGGACCGATCAACGCCGCGGTCGTGGCGATCGCGGAGACATGGTCCGCACTGGACATCAACAAGTCCGGGCGGTGAAAATCGCGAGCGGCTCTGCCGCTCAAGGGACCAGGCTTCGACGCGCTTCGTTTACACCGAAGATGTCGGGAGTTCGAACTTCTCACCGCCCACAAATCTTTTCAATGGCTTAGCGGATTGACTTCCAGCATCCGCCACGAAAACTGCCCCGAAACTCCGGGCTTTCGACGTTCGGAAACGGCAGAAAAGCGTCCTTACGTGCCGGAGTCTTTGACTGTCAGATGACGGATTTCGACGCCTTTTCGAAGTCGGCGAACCATCTGTCCTCGATCGCCTTCGCGGCCTCCCGAAGGGACGGTGCCATGCCCGTGCTGTCGGCGCCCCGGGTCACTCCCGGGATATGCCCCTGATAGCTCCAGAACCACGGTCCGGAGGTCGGGCCGTGCGCGTGCAGACAGATGCGTCCGACGTTGCCGCGGTGTTCCGGCGCAGCGCATGCGAAGTCGTGGTTCCTGTCGGGCCACGTGCGCCGCCAGTTCAGCTTGAGTTCGATGTCCGAGTCCTTGCCCATGGCCGTCCAGCATACCGCCCGTACGGGAACGGGGCAAGAACGTCGCCGTACCCGCGCCGCCGATTCGCGTTCGCTGGCTTCCCGGGTCAGGCCGCTTCGTCGGTTTCGACCATTTCGCGGTAAGCCGCGATCTCGACATCGCATCCTAGGATTCCTATCCGATCGGCTTCCTCGACCGCGATGCCAGCGACGAGGAGAACAAGCGCCGCTATCTTGGCGTCGGCGATCCCGACAACCAGGCGCTGCACCACGATCTCTACCACGCATGTGGCCAGGTGCGGAACGGCGAGTCCGAAGGACGCTGGTGGGTGATGGAACATGATCCTCCCCCAATGAGTTGGTCCACCGTTATGTTTAGGAAAACGGAGGATCAAAGATGGGAAACAAGCGACACAAGCCAGAGGAAATTGTCACGAAGCTGCGGCAAGTTGAGGTGCTTGTCGGCCGGGGAATGGCGCGGCCGCGAGCCACTTATCTATCTTCCCTCATCGTCGTTTCGGCCTTGATAGAGTGAATGTTCACTTCGGCGATGGCAGGCGACGTCAGCGCTGCAGAAATACTTTCACTGGCCGTTTCTTGAAATGTACTGGAACGGGGATAACCTTAATTAAGTCTAACCAAATCCCGAGTGAACACAGCATGTTCGTACAGCGTTGCCGCTATACAACCCTGCTAACGCAGTTGTGTAAGTGCATCCGGCACTGGTGAAGAAGCCAGTGCAAGTTTCAAACGCCGTATAGCCGGTTCGATTCCCTGCGCGATCCGCCTGAATTATAGGTGTTATGCTTCGAGTACGATTGCACCTGTCGTGCGTCCGGACTCGAGTTCGGAATGGACGCGGGCGACATCCTCGATCGGCGCTAATTGCGGCGGTGGGATATTTAGGAAACCCCTCTCGATCGCGGAGAACAGCCGCTCAGCCTGCATGGTCATCATCGTTCGGTCGGCGATGTAGTGGCCGTAATTGGGACGTGAAAGAGTCAGCGACTTACTCGCCATCGGTCCGATTTCGCGCGCACCTATGTCGCCCGACGCCTGACCGAAAGAGACGAGATGACCGCGCACTGCGAGCGCCGCCATCGAGGCATCGAAACTGTCCCGGCCGATCGCATCGTAGACAACATCGGCTCCGCGGTCGCCGGTTAGCCGCCTGACGCGGTCGACAAATTCCGGTCCGCGGCCGATGATGACATCGTCGGCTCCGCTCGCTTCCGCCAGCCGCGCCTTCTCCGCATCCGATACCGTGGCGATGACCCGTGCGCCGAGTGCCGCCGCCCACTGGGTAAGCAAGGATCCGACACCGCCCGCTGCGGCGTGGACAACGACCCATTCGCCACGTGCGATCGGGTGGACATCGTGCAGCAGGAAACCGGCGGCCACCCCCTTTAGCAAACCGGCCGCCGCATGTGCCGTATCGAGCCAGTCGGGAATACGCACCACCAAATCGGCGTTCATCGTTCGTACCGAGGCATAAGACCCCGCGGGGGGACAGGCGTAGGCCACCCGGTCGCCTGCGGCGAGATGGGAAACGCCCGATCCCACGCTTTCGACCGTCCCTGCCGCCTCCATGCCCGGAACGCCCGGCGGTGTGACCAGATCGAAGTACCCCGTCCGGCAGTAAACATCGATGAAATTGACCCCGACATGGCTCTGCCGGATCCGGACTTCGCCCGGCCCCGGCGTCGGAACGTCGATGTCGCGCAGCGAAAGGACCTCGGGGCCGCCGTGCCGGTCCATCACTACCGCGCGGGCTTTCAGGCTTCCTGCAGCATCGGTTGCGGGTTCGACTGTGGCTTCAACCGGGTGCACCGGTAGCAGTTTCTCACGTGGCGCAGCCGGCGTGCCTTCTGTTGCGCGCGCGACACGTAGAACACCGTTGCCGCCCTCCCCGGGCCCGGCACGCAATCGCCGCTCGAGACCGCGCATCCCGGCACGGTAGATGTCGTTTGCAACCAAGGCGACGAGTTCGCGCGCCCGGTCGCGCGGCGGGTTGAATTCGCTTTCCCATTGCCAGAACGTGGCGCCGGTATCGGTCACCGGCAGGAGCCGAATCGTCGCGACGTAGCCGTAGAGCGGGATCGGGGAGTCGATCAGGCAGTAGCTGAGTTCATGCAGCTCGTCGTCGAGGCTCAGCAGCTGTTCGCGCAGAAAGCTGCCATCCTTGAGCGTGAAGGCGCGGACGGCGCCGACCGTATCGGCGGGCAAGCCATTCTCGATCTCGCTGTCGTCGATCGCGGGATGCCAGTCCCGATGGCTGTTGAAGTCCCTCAGCCAGCGCCAGACCTCCACGATCGGAACGTCAACGATCGCGCTCTCACGCACCCGCGCCAAGACCGCCCTCCTGTATCTTACGGGTCGGGATCGAAACAACCATCGTCAGCGGCCGCCGAAGGATTGCCTGAGCGCGTTGAAAGCTGCTTGGAACACGTTCTTGCCGATCTGGTCGATCAGCGCCTGCTCGCGCTCCGGGGCGCAGTCGAAGTCTGCCTGCCACTGGGCGAAGGTGACGTTCCCGTCGGTCACCGGCGTGAGCGACAATTTCGCGATATAGTCCTCCACCCCCATCGGGCTTTCGAGGATCGAGTAGGTGCAGCTCATGTCGTAATCGGACAGAGCCAGCAACTGCTCGCGGATAGTGCCGCCGTCGGTCAGGATAAAGTTGCGGATGCACCCCACCTTGTCCGACGGCAGGCCCTGTTCGATCCGGCTTTCGGCGACGAATGGCGTCCATTCGGGCAAGCCGTTGAAATCGCGCACTCGCCGCCAGACACTTGCCGCCGGCGCGGGGATGACGCTCGAGACATAGACGCGAGTCATGACCGACTCCGCTGGTGACTATCGCCTACAACAGCCCTAGCGGTCACGGTCGCGATCCCGGTCGTCGTCATCGCTCGCCGCTTCCGTGCCCTTGGCCTTCTTGCCGTCGGCCTTGTCGACCAGCGAAGCCATGTCCTTGGCATCGCGCAATACGTCGGTCATTCGCCCAATCGAGCCACCCTCGATGCCAATCTCCTTCATCAGGTTATCGATCATCGGGGCCTGGACCCGGTAGCGAAGCGCCGAATCGATCACCTCGTCGGTGACGTTCTTTCGGTTGCCGTCATGCCCGTTCATGCCATCGACATGGAGGATCTTGATGCCCTCGATCTTTTCCATGGGACGGACGCTCTCCCGGACGATACCTTCGAGCCGCTCAAGCAGCTTCTCGCGGATCCGGGCCTGGCGGGCGTTGTCGGACAGCGCATTCTCGCTCTCGTTGAGCGCGCGCTGGCCGTCGGCGTCGACCTTGTAGCGTTCGCTGGCAGCAAGCGCGGCGATCTTTTCGGCTTCCGCTTTGGCGGCAGCCGCGATCTTCTGTGCCTCGGCCAGGCTCTTGGCTGCCTTCATTTCGGCATCGGCACGTCCGGTAACCCGTAGCGTTTCGCGCGCCACTTCCCGCTCGGTGGCAATCCGCTCCGTCAGGCTGCGGCGCTCGGCGATCTCCTTCTCGCGGGTGGTGAGCGCCTGTTCCTCAGCCTGCACGGCCTTGCCCCGGACAGCCGCCGCGGCCGCGAGCGCGGAGGACCGCTCCTGCGATTTCTTGGCCAGTTCCACCGCCTTCTCGATCTCGGCGATCTCGACGGCGCGGTCGCGATTGACCCGTGCGGTCGAGATCTCGCGCTCATTGACGATGCGGGCCTCGGCCACAGCCCGTTCGGTGGCGAGTCGGGCCCGTTCCACCTCCTCGGACATTGCCAGTTCGGCTTCCTCGAAAGCCTGCCGCTTGGCAATCTGCAGGGCGTCGAGCCTGCGTTCCCGTTCGATCCGAACTTCGTCCAGCGCGCGGTCCTGGGCGACACGTTCGGCCTCGGTCAACTGGTTCTGGACGATCTCGTTCCGTTGCTTCTCGGCCTCGGCGCTGGCCAGTTCCACCGCCTTCTCCGCGATGGCGATCTGGCGTTCGAGAGCGTGAATCTCGATCGCCTTCTCGCTTGCGATCTCCCGTTCCCGGCGATCGAGATCGCGGGCAATGCGGACCTTTTCGAGCTCGAGTTCGAGATTGATCTGCTCGCGTTCTGTCTTTTCGCGGCTCTTGATCTCGGCCTCGTCAATTGCGCGGCGGCGCGCGATCTCCCGGCGCTGGGTCTCTTCCTCGGACTTGATGCGCTCGTCGGTGATCGCCCGCTCCTGAGCAAGCCGCGCCTTTTCGACCGCCTCGCGGGATGCTAATTGCGCCTGCTCGCTCTCCTGTTCCTTCAGAGCTCGTTCACGCACCAGTTCGGACCGCTGCGCCGCACGGCGGATTTCAAGTTCCCGCTCCTGTTCGAGACGGGCATATTCCTGGTCCCTGTCGATGTCGAAGACCTGCTTCTGGGCCGCCAGGTTTTGCGTCCGGATCTCCACCAGCGTTCGCTGCTCGATCTCGTTGCGCATCTTGCGCCTAGTCTCTATCGACTCGGTGATCTGAGTGAGGCCCTCGGCGTCGAAGGCGTTGGACGGATCGAAGAACTCGAGCCCAGTCTGGTCAAGATCTGCGATGGCCACGGCGTCGAGGTCGAGTCCGTTGCGGGACAGGGACTGGGAGGCGAGTTCCTTCACCGCGTCGGCATATTCGCCGCGCTGTTCGTGCATTTCCTCGAGTGTCATCCGGGCAGCGACCGTCCGCATGGCCCCGGCGAATTTGCCTTCGAGCAGCGAGATAAGCCCGTCTTCCTGCATGGTGCGGCTACCCAGAGTCTGGGCGGCGGCGGCGACCGCTTCCCGCGACGAGCCGACCTGAACGAAGAACTCGGCTGTGATGTCGACGCGCATGCGGTTGCGGGTGATCAGCGCCTGTTCGTCGCGGCGAGGCACCTCGATCCGCATCACGTTCATGTTCACCGGCGTGATTTCATGCAGGACCGGGATGACAAAGGCGCCACCGTTGACGACCACCTTTTCACCCAGAAAACCGGTGCGGACGAAGGCCACTTCCTTGGTTGATCTCCGATAAAGCCATCTGAGTATGTAGACGGCCACCACAATGGCGATGACGACCACCACCAGCCAGATCAGCGTCTGACCAATCAATTCGCCTGACATTTCTATCCTCCCTTCTCGCGACGACCCGGACCGAACGGTCTCAGAAAGTCACCGCCTTGAACTTCTTCGTCTGTTCGGTCAGTGCGGTTTCCGTTGGCAGCCGTTCCATTGAGGACGCGCCGTAGAAACCGTGACAATTCGTGGCGCGGTTGAGCACGTAGCTCGCATCCTCCGGCGAGGACACCGGACCGCCGTGCACCAGGATGATCGCATCCTTGTTGACCTTCAGCGCCGCTTCCGACCATTCGTCGACAAGCGCCGGGCATTCCTCCAGCTTGAGCGCCGTCTCGGCTCCGATCGAACCGCCCGTCGTCAGCCCGAGATGGCAGACGATGATGTCTGCGCCTGCCTTTGCCATTTCCGCCGCGTCGTCCGGCGAGAAGACGTAGGGCGTGGTCAGAAGATCGAAGTCACGAGCCATGCGGATAACGTCGACTTCCTGTCCGTAGGACATCCCCGTCTCCTCGAGATTGGCCCGGAAGGTCCCGTCGATCAGTCCGACGGTCGGAAAATTCTGGATTCCGGCGAAACCAATATCCTTGAGTTGCCTGAGGAAGGGCTCGAACATGCAGAAGGGGTCTGTGCCGTTCACCCCCGCGAGCACCGGCGTCTTCTTTACTACCGGTAGGATTTCGCTCGCCATCTCGACCACGATCTCGTTGGCGTTGCCGTAGGCAAGCAGGCCCGACAACGAACCGCGGCCGGCCATCCGGTAGCGGCCCGAATTGTAGATGACGATGAGGTCGATGCCGCCTGCCTCTTCGCACTTGGCCGAAAGACCGGTGCCCGCGCCGCCACCGACGATCGGTACCCGGTCGCGCTTCATCTGCTGGAATTTCTCGACCAGTTCTCTTCGTTCAAATCTCGGCACTAGGCAGACCTCCTCATCGGACCGGCGACCGCGGAAAATGCGTTTACGACTGCATCGGAGAATGCCGGATCGTTGATGTTAGCGTTGACGCGAATGACTTGGCGCCGGGCGGTCTGACGTACCGTTCCCTCGATGGCGTCGAATAGAGCCTTGTCGGCGGCGGGTTCAAAAAAAGGCGCTCCGGGCTTGTCGAGAATCGACACTCCGCCCTCGGGAATGAGGAAACGCACCGGCCCTTCCATCTGGTTGATCCGCTCGGCGATCCATTCGCCGAAGGCGCGGTTTTCCTCAGGCGTCGTCCGCATCAGCGTCACGGATGGATTGTGGATGACGAAATTCCGCCCATTGAACCGTTCGGGCACCGTGTCGCGCGCTCCGAAATTGACCATGTCGAGAGCGCCGCAGGATCCGACCCACGGCAGGCCCGTCGCGATCGCCGCCCCGAAACGCTGGCGGTCGCATGGGAAGACGCCGCCGACGATCATGTCGGCGACTTCGGTGGTCGTGATGTCGATAATACCCGCCAGCAGGCCGGAATGGCCAATTGTCTCCATCGCCTTGCCACCGGTGCCGGTCGCGTGGAAGACGAGGCAGTCGTAATCTTGCTCTAGCGATTTCTGCACCGCCTGGACGCAAGGCGTTGTCACGCCAAACATGGTTATGCCGACCGCCGGCCGCGCGCTGGCCTGGCGCGCCGCAATCTCCTCGCCGCTCGGCATCCGCGCGACCATCCCGGCCAGCGCATGAGCCGCGTTGGCGAGCACCCGTTCGGAGATCAGATTGAGCCCCTGAACATCGGTAACCGAATGGAACATGTTGATGTCGGACGCCCCGACATAGGCGCGCGTGTCGCCGGAGGCGACCGTCGAGACCATGACTTTCGGAATGCCGATCGGCAGCGCCCGCATGCCGGCGGTCGCGATCGATGTGCCACCGGATCCACCTGCGGAGATCAGCCCGCCAACACCGCGTTGGGCAGCCATGTAGCGCGCAAATGCCTCGGCCATTGCTGCCACTGACTTGCCCCGGTCGTCGCCGAATACCGCCGATGCCCCCTGTAGATGGTAGCCCGCAACCTGGAGTGGCGTGACATCCGCGCGAGACGGCTTCTGTGAGGTCGACAGATCGATCGTCCGGACCGGGATCCCGAGCTTCTTGAGACAATCGCGTATGTAGCCCAGTTCCTGACCCTTAGTGTCGAAGGTTCCGGCGACAAACGCTATCTTTCCGATCCGCTCCGAATAAGGGATCTGAAAGACCTTCCTGCCGTCCGATTCCGCCGCCGGTTTGCGCCGATCGACCATTTCGTCACGCAGACTGGTCGCCGACAGGTTCCAGCGGTTGGGGATCTGCGAGACGGTCTGGATGGTGCCCGAAGAGGAGGGCGCACCGCCGCGCTCCCCGCGCGAGACGACAAAAACTCCGGCCATCCGTTCGGCGGCACTCTCGCGAGGCGCGGCTGCTTCCAGGACCGGTTCTTCCAGCTCATCGGCATGCCGCCCGACCCCCAGGAGGCGTTGCTGAAGATCGCGGTCGGCGGCGAGAACGCTCGCTTCCATCGTCCGGTTGATCTGGCCGTTGACCATGATCGCGACCGTGTCGGACACCGAGGTCGCGACGCCGATGTTCTGCTCGATGACGAGGATCGCCATGTCGCCGTCATGACCGAGTTGCAGCAGCATGTCGGCGACCTGGTCGACGATGACCGGTGCCAACCCTTCCGTTGGCTCGTCCATCACCAGGAGCTTAGGATTGGCGAGAAGCGCGCGCGAGATAGCCAGCATCTGCTGTTCGCCGCCAGACAACTGGGAACCGCCATTGGTCCGCCGCTCGTGGAGTCGCGGAAAGGTCTGGTAGACGCGGTCGAGGGTCCAGGCGGCATCGTTCCCGCCGGCTGCGGCGAGCCGCAAATGCTCGTCGACGCTGAGGCTCGGCCAGACCCGCCGTCCCTGAGGCACATATGCGACGCCGGCATTGTGGATCTGGTGCGGCTCGAGGCGCGAAATCTCGCGACCATGCAGCCGGATCGAGCCTGAGCGGGCTTCCTTGAGCCCCGTGATCGTATTGCAGAGCGTTGTCTTGCCCATGCCGTTGCGGCCGACAACGCTCATTACGCCCGCCTCCAGCGAAAGGGAGACGCCCTGGACCACATGCGCTTCGCCGTAGAAGACGTGCAGGTCGTCGATCGCCAGCGCCGCGCGCGGTCTGGTTTCCGGCCGTCTAGCCATGCCGGTGCCCTCCTCCAAGATAGATTTCCTGGACGGTCGGATCGTTCTCGATCTCCTCGGGCGTGCCCTCCTTGAATAGCCGACCATTGTGCATCATCGAGACGTATTCGGAGACGCGGAGCGCTACGTCGAGGTCGTGCTCGATAATGATGTAGCCGATGTGTTTCGGCAGGGCGTTGAGGATGTCGATCAGGTCTCGCCGTTCGGTCGGCGACAGGCCGGCCGCCGGCTCGTCGAAGAGGATGAAGCGCGGCGCGCCGGCCAGCGCAAGCGCGATTTCGAGTTGCCGCTGCTGGCCGTGCGAGAGCGTGCCGACCATCGCATCCTTCTCTCCGTCGAGATGGACCGCATGCACGATCGATTCCGCCTGCGCCATCGCCCCGTCGGAGGCCCTCGGCCTCAACAGGGAATACCGGCGGCGCGAAACGCCACGACAGGCGAGATATACCGATTCAAGCACCGTGAGATTGGTGAAGAGTTGCGAAATCTGGTAGGTGCGACGAAGCCCGCGGCGTATCCGTTCGTGGGCGGCGAGCGTGGTGATGTCCTCGCCAAAGAAGCGGATGGTACCGCTCGTCGGGTTGAAGTCGCCCGTGATCGTGTTGAACAGCGTGGTCTTTCCCGCACCGTTCGAGCCGAGGACCGCGCGCCGTTCCCCGGCCGCGATCCTCATCGATATGCCAGAGAGGGCCGCCAGCGCCCCGAACTGCCGGCCGACGCCATCGAGTTCCAGCGCGTTGGTGCCGGTTCCCTGCAAGCGTGATGCGGCGACATTCGTTGCCATGGTCGGGCCCTCTTCTGTCCGTGCGCCTTACGGGCAGCTCGGGTTTTCGCGGCTGACCGCGCCGAGCGCCAGGAACTCGTCCTTCGGGATACCGAGCGTCTGGTTGACCTGCGGCGTAACCTTGATGAGCTTGTTGACGAGCGTTCCGTCGCCGGCTTCGGTCACTTCCGTCAGGAACATGTCGGCGATCGCGTTGCGATTCTCGTCCAGCGACACCTTGCCGGTCGGCGTCTCGAATTCGAGGCCCGACAAGACCTCGCGCAACTTCTTGCCGCCGTCAGAAACGTCACCATTGACTTCCTGGAGCCCCAGAAGCGCCGCCTTCATGTTGATGTAATAGGCATGGGCGAACAGCGACGGTGACGGGAACGCGCCGTTCTGCTTCTTGTAGGCTTCGGAGAATTCCTTCCAGGCCGGATCGTCATTGGTGTCGGCGGTCGGACCGGCCGCCGGCGTGCCGACCAGCACGTCATGCAGGCGCCCCTTGGCTGTCAGCACGGTCTGGTCCACCGTGATGGAACCGCCGATAAGCGGCGCCTGGCCACCGGCGTCGTTGTACTGGGACAGGAAGTTGACGGCGTCCGCTCCGCCGAGCGCGACATAGATGGCGTCGACGTCGTCCGGAATGGCCGCGATGACTGAGGAATAGTCCTTGTTGCCGATCGGCACCCAGGATTTCGACGGAACGTGACCACCGGCCTTGCAGAACTCGGCCATGAAGCCGAAGACCTGCGTGTAGGGGAAGGAATAGTCTTCCGCCACCGTGGCCACCGTCTTGTAGCCCTTCTCGTTGAACGCGTAGTCGCCGAGACCCGCCATCCATTGCGCGCCGTCGGTCGAGAAGCGGAAGAAATTCGACGCCGGATCACGCAGCGTCGTGTCCTGCGCGGCCGAGCTGCCGTTGAGGAATGTCACGTCCGGCTGGGTCTTGGCATAGTCCTTGATGGCGATGCCCTCGTCGCCGGAAAGCGGCCCGATGAGAACCTTCACGCCGTCCTGCTCAACGAGCTTGCGCGCAGCGCGCACAGCGCTGTCCGGGGACGCGTCCGACGATCCCTTGACGATCTCGATGTCCTTGCCGGCGACCTTGCCGCCGAACTCGTCGACCGCGGTCATCGCGCCGCGTTCACTGTCCTCGCCGAGAACCGTAAAGGCGCCTTCGAACGTGGCCAGCAGTCCGATCTTGATAGATTCGGCCTGCGCCACGGCGAGTGTCGGAGCGCTCATGCCAGTTGCCAACGCAAGCGCAAGCAGTGTGCGTCTGTTGATGTTCATGCATTCCTCCCTTGGTTTTCACTTTTGTTCGCGGCCTTTTTGAACGACCGCCAATTATCCCGGCCCTCTTGCGGTTTGAACCGCTCCCACAGACCGAGAATTCCATCCGGTGATATGAAGACGATCACCAGAAAAACGAGACCGATGAGCGTATTGAATCGCTCCGCACCGACGAGATCGATCGCGAACGTCTGCATCAGGACCACAATGACAGCTCCAAGAAACGGTCCGATCGGGTGACGAAGGCCGCCGATGATGGCAATGACGAGGATATTGATCGACGGCCCGACGGCGATGGTTCCGGGCGAGATCCGCCCGTTGAACCAGACGAGCAGTATGCCCGCAGCCCCCGCGATCAGGCCCGCCAACCACCAGGCGAAGACCTTGTGCGCGGTCACGTTGAAGCCGATGGCGCGCATTCGGCGCTGGTTGTCGCGGATCGCCTGGAGGGTCAGGCCGAAAGTCGAGCGCGCCCCGTAAAGGACGGCGACATAGGCGACGACCGCATTGGCGAGACACAGGTAATAGAACGGCACCGGATCGCGCCAGTAGACGCCAAAGAATTCCGGCGCCCGCAGACCGTTGTAGCCGGGAAAACCGTTGAACAGCGCGTAATTTTGCTGGGCGAAATAGAAGCAGGCCGTCGCGACCGCCAGCGTGATCATGATGGTGTAGATGCCCTCGGTCCTAACCGCGATCCATCCGATCAGGGCCGACATCATTGACGCGATCATGATGGCGAGCGGCCCGTAGATCCACCAAGGCCAGCCAAAGCCATAGACCCCCGAATTGTTCTCGCCAAAAATTGCGACCACATAGCCGGCCGCCCCTGCCACCGTGATCTGCGCCAGTGACACCATACCCCCGTAACCAGCCAGCAACATCAGCGACAGCGCGATCATCCCGAGAACCAGCGAATAGCCGCCGATTTGGGTGAGGAAGAAATCGCTCGCCATGGCCGGGTAGATGAGTAGGAACAAGGCAAGCAGGATATGGCCGATACCGGCCTTCTCGATCCAGTTCTGCGACTGGAGTCGGTTCCGCGTCGGATTGAGGGTTAAGTCCGTCACATCGACCTCCCCATGATGCCGTGGGGCCGGATCGCCAAGGTGACGACCATGATGACGAAGGTCAGCACGACACCGTAGGTCGGGAAGTAGACGAGGCCGATCTGCTCGGCGAGGCCGATGATCAGCGCGCCGATTGCCGCACCGGTGATCGAGCCCATGCCGCCGACGATGACGACGACGAGAGACGCGAGCAGGTAACGTACGTCCTCGCCGGGCGCGACGGAGAGCGCCGAGCCGCCGACGACACCGGCCAGGCCTGCGAGCCCCGCACCGAGCGCGAAGACGATTGCGAAGACGAAGTGGACGTTGACGCCCGAGGCCGAAAGCATGTCGCGGTCGTCGACCCCGGCGCGGATCATCGAGCCGATCCGCGTGCGGTTGATGAGCAGCCAGAGCCCGATGCCAATGACAATCGCCGACAAAAGCACGACCAGTCGGTAAAACGGGTAGACGAGAAAGACTTCCGTGCCGTTCGACCGCACTGCGGTCACCACGGGCAACTTGATCGCACCGCTAAGCCAACCCGGCGTCAGGATCTGATAGGTGGTGCCACCCCAATAGGCGAGCATCAGATCGGCAGCGACCACCGAAATGCCGATCGTGACGAGCGTCTGGCGCAAATCGTCGCCCTCGAGCCGCCGGAAGACGAGGATCTGCATGACAAGCCCGACCACCGCGAGAATGATGAAACCCGCCGCCACGCCGATCAACCAGTAGCCCGTCCATTCAGCGAATTCGTAGCCGATATAGGCGCCCAAGAGGTAGAGCGATCCGTGCGCGAGGTTGACGTTGCGCATCAGCCCGAAAACCAGCGTGAAACCGCTGGCGACGAGAAAATAGAGTCCGGCGAGCGTCAGCCCGTTCAGGATAGCCGACAGGAACGCCTTCTTGGAGATCAGGATCGAATTCAGCCAATCGGGCCATTGCGCGAAAACCATCCAAATCAAGACAGCCGCGATCACGAGCACGGCGATGCCCCAAACCTGACGACGGGTCATGCCCTGGCTCTGGGCGAGCGGATTGGAGTGGCTGCCGGATGTATCGACCATGGCGGATCAGGCTGTCAGCCGGCGGCGGGTTTCGTTGGCACGCGGCGCTTTATGGAATTTACCGTCCTTCATGATGGCAAGAATTCGGTCCCTGTTCTGCAGGATGCGGACATCAGCCAGCGGATCCCCGTCAATCAGCAGGAGGTCGGCCAGGTAGCCTTCCTTGATCATGCCGAGTTCGGATTCCATGTTCATTATCTCGCCGCCATATTTCGTCGCGGCCTGGATCGCTTCCATCGGCGAGAAGCCGAGTATTTCGACGAATGTCTGAATGTCCTTGGCATTGGTGCCCTGTGGGGTCCACGCGAAGCCGTAATCGCCGCCGATACAGATGCGAATGCCGCGACGGTGCATCTTCTTCATCGTGTCGATGCACATCTCCAGTTCCCGCTCGTAGAGCATCGAGATTTGCGAACCGGGCTTGATGCCCCACTCCTCTGCATGGCGGGCCGTATTGATCAGCCAGGCAATCCCCGGCGCAACGATATGCCTGTCGCGGGCCGCTTCCAGTGCATCAAGCGCTTCTTCGTTGGCGAACGAGGCGTGGTAGATGTTCTGAATGCCGTGGCGAATACATTGCATCACTGAGCCCGATGAACGGGCATGGGCGGAAAGTACGCGATTTCGGCAGCGCGCCTCGGAAGCCGCCATTGCCACTTCCTCTTCCGCCATCGGCGTTTCCTCAGCACCCATGCCGGTTATCTCCTCGCCGGACAGGTTGAGCTTGATGGAATCCACGCCGTATTTGATCAGTGTGCGGACAACCCGCCGCACTTCCTCGGGCCCCGAAACCACGATCCCGAGATTGAGCCCTTCGTGTGGAATGTGCGAAGGCGCGGAATCACCCAGACCACCGACGGTGGTTATCTCCGGACCCGCGGCGAGATAGCGCGGTCCGGGGAAGCGCCCCTCATTGATGAAGCGTTTGGCGACCACATCGAGACGTGGCTTGGCAGCTGCTGCACCCCGACCCGCGGTGAAGCCGGCATCGAGCACCAGCTTCGCCATCTCCATGGTCACCAGCATGTGCTCCTCGAGTTCCATCATCTGGATGGGGTCGATGCCAGGCGCGTTATTCCAGGACAGGTGAAGGTGGGCATCGATCATACCCGGCATCAACGTCGCGCCCATGCCGTCGATCACGGTCGCGCCGGTCGATGTCACCGGTTGTGACAAGCGCGAAGAACCGCGGGTGATTTGTTTGATCCGGTTGCCTTGGACAAGCACCTCGCCCGAATAGGGCATCTCGCCGGTGGCATCGAGAATGCGCACATTAGTGAACAGGACGGAACCGCCGTTCCCGTTCCAGCTGTTCGAATAGTCAGCCATTCGTTCCTCCCTTGCTCCGCCGGCTCTCCCGGGCCTGGCGGCAATTGTTATTGCGCATCGGTCATGCTCTCCCGACGAATTCGGCGATTAGCCGCCTGCAGTCGGCCGGCTTTTCTATCGGCGTCCAGTGGCCACAGCCCGGCAGGATCACCGCCCTGCCGTGTCCCACCTCATCAGCCAACTGATGAGCGACGGAGGGCGGCCCCACAGCATCTTCCTCACCCGTCACAACCAGAACCGGCATTTTCAGCGCCCTGACGTCTGCCTTGTTGGCGCCGGCAAGCGCCTCGCATGACTTGGCGAAACCCTCGTTGTCTTGACGCATGTGGCTTTCACGCACGAAGGCGACCGCCGCGGAATTTGTTTCGTCGGAGCCTGATGCCAGTCCCGCCGCTGCAACCTGGTCGGCGACCACGGCCATACCCTCGTCTCGGGCCAGTTGCGCCCTACCCTTGAGGCGTTCGCGCGCCGAGTCGGCCGGCTCGATAATGGGACCGAAAAGGGTAAGCGTGCGGGCCAAGGCGGGCCGTGCCTGAGCCACGTGTTGGGCGACAAGCGATCCAAAGGAATGGCCGACGAGATCGGCTTCGTCGATGCCAAGATCGGAGCACGCCTTGATGATTGCATCGACGATTGATCGAACGTCGAGCGCTCCCCGTGGCGTCTGCGACCGACCGGCGCCTGGCAGGTCCGGACGCACGACCCGTCGCCCCCGAAGCGCCGGCATCAACGGCTGGAACGAGTTCGATGTCGCGCCAAGCCCGTGGAGAAGGATTATCGCCGGCCCCTCCCCGTCCTGTTCGATGCTCATTCCGGCGGTTACCGTTGTCGTCATGGCCGACGCTCCGAGAACCGGTTTTCGAGTGTACCAATGCCGGAAATGTCGACTCGAACCACGTCGCCGTCGCGCAGGTATTTTGGCGGCTTGAAACCGATACCCACGCCTTCCGGCGTTCCTGTCGCAATGATGTCGCCTGGCTTGAGCGTCACACCAGCAGAAATCGTCGCGATAATGGTCGGTACGTCGAAGATCAGGTCGCGTGTGTTGGCGTTTTGGCGCATCTCGCCATTCACCCAACTCGTCACGGCGGTATCAGAAATGTCGATCTCATCGGCAGTTACTGCGAAAGGCCCCATCGGACAGAAGGTGTCCTGCGACTTGCCGATCAACCACTGGCTATACTTGCCTTGCAGGTCGCGGGCCGTGACATCGTTGATGATTGTGTAGCCCCAGACATGTTCCATCGCATCTTCCGCGCGGATACCCCTCCCGCCCTTGCCGATAATGACTGCAAGCTCAGCCTCGTAGTCGATGGCGTCGGAAATCTTTGGATCGATGATAACCGGCATGCCCGAGGCGATCACGGTCTCGGGCACCTTTGAAAAGATGATCGGGTGAGCCGGCACCTCGCTTTGGGCAGCCGACGAATCGAAACCGCTGCGCGAAAATTCGCGGGCATGGGCGTGATAGTTCTTGCCGACGCAGAAGATGTTGCGGCACGGCCGCGGGAACGGCGCTTCCACTTCGACTTCGGACAGGGGTAGCGGCGACAGGGTTGCAAGCGTCGTTGGATCCTTGCCGATCAGCGCCAAGACGCCATGCTCGGCCTCTTCCATCGAAAGCGCGACCGGAGCGATCGATTGCCCGTCTTCGCTGACGATACCGACACGCCTCTCCCCGGCATGCCTGATCGAGGCTACCCTCATGCTTGATCCTCCCATATGCACCAATTTTCCATTGGCTTATTATTGAAGTTAGCTTATGGGGACCAATCTGGCGCTGCAAGTACGTATTCATTGAATAATTTGCGCCAATGTGCAGAAAGTTGGACGAATTGGTTCGCTTTAAGTGAACCATTCCTGGATTGGATCACCGGAGCAGACCGTTATGCCCGTCAAGAAAGCACCGATGCTGAGCGCGGACTTGCAACACCGGCTTGAAGGCGGCGAATGGCTGCCGGGAGAACTGATGCCAAACGAGCGGGCATTGGCGAGCGAATACGGCGTGGCCCGGAACACGGTTCGCAAAATATTGGCGCAGATGGAGGAGGACGGGCTTATCGAGCGGCAGGTCGGTCGCGGAACCATCGTGCTTGACCGGCCCGATACGCAGTTCACCGACATACTAGATCATTTTCTAGACGCAAGCCCGATCGACATCCTCAACCTGCGCATTTTCATCGAGCCCCATTGCGCCGAGGCCGCGGCGCGAAACGCCTCGTCCGCCGAACTCGAAGCGATCCTCGATGCGGACACGAAATGCGCCGAAGCCACCGATCTCGTCAAGTATGAGCACTGGGACAGCCAGTTCCACAAGCGCATCTACCAAGCGGCACACAACGCCTTCCTCACCGACTTCTTCGATCTCCTGTCGATCATCCGCTATCAGCGCCCGATGATGGAAATACGCCGCCGATCGTTCACCGAGGAACGTCGGCTCGCCTACGATCGCGAACATGAGGAAATCGTCACCGCGCTCCGGAACTGGGACGGCAAAGCGGCGGCGCACGCCATGCGTAATCATCTCCTGTCCCGTCGCCGCAACTATTTCGGTCAGTAGATTCGTTTTAGGAGATCAAATTTCATGCCCGCCCATCCGAAGCTCCGCAATATCGTCTCCACCGCCGGCACGACACGCGATTTCATCGCTATTCTCAAGCGGCTGGCAGGTGCCAGCCCGGCAGACATCCTGGCTGTACGCCTGATCATCGAGCCCCAAGCAGCAGCTGCAGTTGTATCGAGCGCGACCGGTGCCGAAATCAAACTGATACGCGATGCCCACGAACACGCAGTAAGCGCGGAAGACCTCGCCAGCTTCGAACGCTGGGATGCCGAGTTGCATAGTCGCATCTACGCTGCCACGCGGAACGAACTTTTGATCAGTTTGAACAACTTGCTCGGCGACATCCGCAACCGTACGCCTTGGATCCGATTGAAGAAGAAAGTAATCACGGAGGCCAAACGCAGGGAATATTGCGGCCATCACGAGGAAATCGTTGAGGCGATCGCCCGGCGCGATTCCGATAGCGCGTCGGCGGCCATGGACCGTCACATCTCGATCATCATCGAGGATCTGTTTCCCCGTCAAATCTCGACAATACGCCGCCTTTGAAATTGCACACACAGTGGGGCGCGTCGAAAAACCTTCGCAGACGTGCCGTGAAAGCGTTACTCCAAATGTCCGGCCGCCTTGGCATCCGGTTCCCAAGTCGCGCCCAGGAGCGCATAGAGAGCTCTTTCATTCCGCACGAGATCGGCCAGCGTGTACTTGTCGAAGACCGCAAGCCAGGCTTCGAGCGCTTCCTTCACCACCGTTTTCAAGCGGCATGACGGAGAAATCAGGCATGCTCCGCCGTCCTCCTGCAGACATTCGACCAGCGCGAAATCCGCTTCCATCCGGCGAATGACGCTACCCAGGTTGATGTCTGCCGGAACGATCGCAAGACGTATGCCACCGGATCGTCCGCGGGTCGCTTCGATGAGCCCGGACTTGCGGAGCCTCGCTGCCACTTTCAGAAGGTGGTTGCGAGACAGGCCGAAGCGTTCGGCGACGTCGTTGACCGTACACGGGCGGCCGTTGCCCACAGCGAGATGGATCAGCATTCTGAGCGCATAATCCGTATGGGATGTCATCCGCATAAAATATTCACCCGCCGTCAGGCCGCCGGCAGCCGAAAAAACATCGCATATTGCAGGCTTCTCGCAATCAACTCGGCTCTCTCATTGAACACACGCGAAACTTCCGGCGCGCAGAGGTCGCGAGTGGTTTCCCTGAAGATGCCGAGCCAGATCTGGAAATCGTCCTCGGTCACGTCCGCGAGTTTCGTGTGAGCCGGAACCGGGCGTCCGTGATAATTTCCGGTCTTCAAAATAACGGAGCACCAGAATTCGGTCATCTTCTCCAGGTGCGGCTCCCAATCGCCTTCGATCTCCCGCGCAAAAATCGGACCGAGCCTGGCATCCAAACGCACGCGACGATAAAACTCCCGTACCAATTGCCCGATGAAATTCCTGTCCACGCTTTCATCGCCCAGCGGCTTTTCCTGTACCGGCCGGGCTTGCTCGATTCTCACATTCACGGTCAGCACTCCATAAGTGGTATTTTAAACACCACTTTAATGCCGTTCGACGACGTCCGCAACGCAAAACAGGCTCCGCCCGAAGCCATTCCACAAGTCACGTTTTCCGGATTCGGGTCTCTCATCGCTCTCTAGACGCGGTCGGCCCGGAAACGGCTTGCACGAGCCCGCTGACCATTGGATCGATCAGCGACTCGCTGCGGTCCTCTCGGACAATCACCCAGGCGGGCAACTCGAAAACCGGCGCATCGGGAACGACAAACAGTGTTTTCTCGGCAATCCGGCGCTCGACGAGACGGCGCGGAAAATACCCGCATCCGCCATTCCGCTTGAGGTTCTGCAGGCCAAGCCATCCGATGTTCACAGTGATCGCCGGTCCGGGGAATTCGGGAAAGCTGGCGCTGAACTGGTTGTCGAACTCCGGCCCCCAATCCACGTGGATATAGGCTTCCGGCCGCATTGCGCCATCCGGCGCCGAAGTCACCATGACGAGGCGTTCTGTGAGCAATGGGCGGATTGTGAGATTGGGTCTGCGCTGGGGCGTGAACATGACGCCTATGTCGATGCGCCCCTCGACCAGCCCCTGCATGAGTTCCGGCTCAAATCCGATTTCCGCACGGAATGAAACAAAGGGGTATCCGGAAGGCAGTCCGGCGAACCAATCCACCATCGCGCCGTCCCAAAGACCGATCCTGGCCCCGATGACGACGCGGTCCCGGAATTGTTTCGGCAAGCCGATATCCTGACGCGCGCGTTCCATGGTGCGCACGAGCTGGCCGGCATATCTCAGGAACCGCCCGCCGGAACTGGTCAGCGTGGCGCCGGACTTGTTGCGTACAAACAGTCTTGCGCCAAGCGTTTCCTCCAGCGAACCGATGCGCGCGCTCACCGTGGACTGAGTCACATGCAGTCGTTCGGCAGCTGAAACAAAGCTGCCGGTATCGGCCACCGCGAGAAAGGTTCTGGCTTGTTCGATGTTCATGGCAGAGCTCAATGTATCGCTATTCTCGATGTTATCTACAATTAAAATTCGCTTTCACAATATTTGAAGCCGGAGGAGAATGCGAAATGCGCGGGACGCGCTTTCGACGCCCGCGGTAGCAGGAAAGCATCCGCAATGAGCAACTCGACAGTTTCATCGCCACCCTGTTTCGCTCACGAACTTGAAGCGGGCTGGAACGGCTTCGAGGCCGTTGATCCTCAGACGCAAATTGATGTCGCGCGCTGGCGAAAGGGAGAACGTGCCCGGCTGATCGCAGCGCGTCTGGCTGTCCCGGTCGAAGAACGCGTGACCGTGGCGAAGCGGGTAACGGCGGCGTTGACCGGGCTTACAACCGTGTTCCCGCGCGCCGTCGTAGGTCTCTACTGGCCATTTCGCGGCGAACTGGACCTGCGGGACTGGATGAAGGATCTCGCCGGACAGGGAGCCCGGATTGCTCTGCCCGTCGTTGTTGCAAAGGGTGAGCCGCTTGTCTTTCGCGAATGGCGACCGGGTTGCCGGATGGAGCGCGGCGTTTGGAATATCCCTGTTCCGGCGGCGGATCGGCCACTCGTTCCGGAAATCGTGATCTCTCCCGTCGTCGGTGCAGACCGTGCAGGCTACCGTCTCGGTTATGGCGGCGGTTTCTACGACAGGACACTCGCGAACCTCCCCCACCGCGCGCTGACGATCGGCGTCGGCCATCCGGTTGCCGAAATCGACACCATATTTCCCCAACCGCACGATGTGCCGCTGGACTGGATAATCCTCGGCGACAAGCAATGGGAACGGCCCCGATGACGGACATTCGGGTCAAACGCGCCTACCGCGCCGCACGGATTTCCGATGGACAGCGGATACTGGTGGATCGCATCTGGCCACGCGGGATGACTCGGGAACGCCTGCGTATCGCCGAATGGGCGAAAGACATCGCGCCAAGTCCCAATCTCCGGCGCTGGTTCGGCCATGATCCCGGAAAATGGGACGGGTTCCGGACGGCCTATTTCCGGGAATTGGACGGCAAAAAGCCAGAGACAAAGCGAATCCTGGAGAGCCTCCGGAACGGTCCGGTTACCCTCGTTTACGGTGCGAAAAACGACGAAATGAACAACGCCGTCGCGCTGAAGGAATACCTGGAACGGCAATTGTCGGCGTGCAGCGCATCAGCGGCAGACGTCGAGGACAATCAAGCCGTTCGCATGTCTGACCAGGAGACTTCCCGAAACTTCGAAGGAGGAAAAGACCGTGGCTGGCAACACGCGAAGCTTGCATGACGGTGAGAAGCTGCTGCTGGCGGGGCTCGGATCGGCTCTCCTTGGCATCGTTTTCTACTGCGCCGGAAATGCAGTGGCAGGTCAGGACCTTCTGCCCTTCATGACACCCGAGACCGGCGGCGGCATCATCGCTACCGGCATCCTGATGTGGCTGTCGGGCGCAATCCTGCTGTCATTGGAGCACTGAGACCAATTCGATATCGACCCCGCTCATTTGACACCGGAATTGCGAATTGCTCAGGGTTTCAGGGAAGTTGTTCTCCGTCGGACGTGGTGCATCCGCTCCCGCGGCGCGAATGCAAGCTCATGATCGACCCTGCCCTGCTCCCGTGCGCTGCGTTCGCCGCCGGAATTCTGAAACCGTGCGACGCAAACTCTATGCGGTCTGCGTGAGGGAAGTCGGGCCGCGACGCTTCAGCTTTATTGTATTCGACACAGCAAAGCGCGCCCGGCCGACATCTATGTCCGCGAGCGTATGCTGGTCGAAAACCGCGACAAAAGCGCCAAGCGCGTCGTTGAGGAGGCCGGGCAACCGGCAGCAATTCGACAGGACACACTCATTGCCGGGCGAAAAGCACTCCACCAGAGCGAAATCAGGCTCGGTTACCCGGATCACTCTGCCAAGGTTGATGTCCTCCGGTTGCTTCGCCAATGTGAAGCCGCCGGATCGGCCTCTCACCCCTCGCAGATAGCCGGCTTTCGTCAGAAGGTTGACCACCTTCATCAGGTGGGCCCTCGAGATGTTGTAGATCGCCGCGGTCTCGTCGATCGTTATCAGTCGGGGTGCCTCGGCGGCGGCGTACATGAGCACCCGCAGCGCATAATCAGAAAATGTGGTCAGTCGCATGGAACCGCCGTCCCTGGCTGATTTCGGCCCTGAAGGTCCGCGCTAACCATCAAACAAAGGCCATTATCGCCAAGGCGCCGATAACGGCCAGAACGAGGCCGATGACAAGCATCGGAAGCAGCGTTCTTTCCTGTTCGGCATCAACGGATGTGTAAGTGGCGATACCCGCTTTTGCGGGGCTTCCATTATCGAGTGTCATCGGTCGTCTCCATAATTGCTCGCGCATTCGCAACCGATAGTCGCGTTCGGCGTCCCCGATGCTGTACTTGATAAAAGATACATATTCAATGTATCTTATTTTGCAAGGGCAACCCGGCGGCGCGAGCAGCGGCGCGAAAGTGGAGCACATCGAGCACAGGCGGTGGAAAAGGTGAACTGCCAATGTCCGGAAAGACAACAGAGCGGGCGATGCTGGTGGAAGTCGGCGACAGGGATCTGACCGTCGATTGCCGAACGCTGGCACCGATGCTCGGTGTCCAACCAGCTGATATTCCAGAGCTCCTGCGCGCCAGGGCGATAACGAGTCTGTGCGAAAAGGGCATCGACGAAAATGAAGGAGAATTCCGCCTGACCTTTTTCTTCAAAGGGAAACGCGCGCGAATACTGGTCGGCCCGTCGGGCAAGGTAATGGGACGTTCCGTCATCAACTTCCGCGATCGCCCGCTTCCTCCAGCTCTCAGGCGCGATCACACATAGGAGAAATTCGTCGCGGGCTCGACCGCCGATCGCGCTCAGCGTATCGTTTGGCGTATTGCAACAGCAGAGATCGCGGCCCACACGAATGTTCGAAGGAACATGGCTCCGACCGTGCGCATTTCAAAAGCCCCGCCCAGGAAAACATGCAACCCGAATGCGACAAGAACCAGTGCCGTACCTCCAGCGATAAGCACTGACAGCCAGCTCGCCCAAAGGCGAAGCGACCACAATCCCGTTCCGGCTGCCACATATGCGAAGCCGGCCGCGAAATTGAACCAAAGCACGAAAGGCACCGCATCGCCGACCGCCGCTCGCGCCACGGCGCCGCCAAAGAGCGCACGACCGCCCGCGGCTATGGTCAACGCCCCGAAAACAATCGCGATCGCGCCAGAAACTTTCAATGCCTTTGCGCGCTGGCAGTTCCCGGTCATTTCTGATCGCCCTCCGCACCGTCGAGCCGGCCGTCCCGTAGATGGAAAAGGCGGTCGAACCGATCGTAGATTTTCTCGTCGTGGGTCACCGCAATGATGCAGGCGTCGTGTTCGGCGGCCAGTTTGCGAAGTAGGTCCATGACGATCCCCGCTCGTTTTGAATCGAGGGCGGCAGTCGGTTCGTCAGCCAGGATAATCCGGGGACTGTTTGCAAGCGCCCTCGCTATCGCAACGCGTTGCGCCTCGCCGCCGGAGAGCAGCGCAGGCATCGAATCCTTGCGATTTCCGACTTCCAGGTAATCTAGCAGTTCGGTAGCCCGTCGCTGCGCCTCGGGTCCGGACTTGCCTGCCAGCTGCAGCACGACCGCCACATTGTCCCGGGCATTGAGAAACGGCAGCAGGTTGTGGAACTGGAAAATGAAGCCGATCTTGTCGAGCCGGAGCCGTCGCAGGTCACCGCGCAGCCAGCGATTGTCATAGACCTCTTCGCCGTCGAGCCGGACATTGCCGATCGTCGGTTCGACGATGCACCCGATGATGTTCAACAGCGTTGTCTTGCCTGAACCGGAAGGGCCCAGCAATGCGACGACCTCCCCTGCGCGGACGGTGAGATCCAGATCACGCAGCGCATCGACCCGCGTGTGTCCTTCGCCATAGTGCTTCGACAGCCCCCTGATTTCGACGATTGCGTCGCGCGTCTGCCCGGACATTTTTCTATCCCCCGATTGCCGTCGCCGGATCGACTTTCAGGGCCGCCCGCACGCCGAGGCCGCTCGCCGCGATACAAACAACCAAGATGATGCCGGCCAGAACCGCAGCGTTGTATGGCTCAAGAAGGACGCGGCGGGGAAAGCCATCCTTTGTCAGCGTGATCAGGGCAAGGCCGAACGCCCAACCGACCATGCCAAGGGCAATCGCCTGCTGAACGATCAAACCGACGATCGTACGATCCGGCGCGCCGATCAGCTTCAGGGTGGCGATTTGCTTGAGCTTTTCCATCGTCATCGTGTAGACGATCAGCGCGATGACGACGGCGGAGACCGTCAGGAGAATTCCCAGGAAAAGGCCGATCTGACGCCTTGCCCTGTCCACAACGGACTTAATCAACAACTGTTCCTGATCCGCTTGCGTCATGGCTGACAAATGTTTCCATTGGCGCACGGTACGCGCCACGGCGTCTATGTCGGCATTTGCCTCAAGGCGTGCGACTACAGCTGCGACGGTCTTCGCGATTTCCGCGCTGGCGCCGCGTGCTGCCTGAACTCGCGCCGCTGGCGGAGCCAATTGGGATTGGAGCGTCTGGGCATCGGCCAGTGTGACAAAGACCACCGGATCGCCGCCGGAATTCATTGTGTCTTCAACCAGCCCGACGACCTTGAACCGATTGCGTCCGAGCCGGATGGTAACCCCCAGGGTCAAACCAGTATCGCGGTCGGCGACCAGTTCGAAATGGCTTTGCACGATTTTGCGACCTTCGACGACGTCGCCAGGACCACCGGGACGATCCCGCTCATAACCGATGACGTAAAGGCGCAATGTCTTTCCTGCAAGGGGGGCTTCGACGGTCTGATAGGTTATGTTTCCGGCTTCGGAGACACCATGCAGTCTTTCCACGGCTTCCCTCGTGTCTTCCGGAATCTTGGACGCTTCGGCGAATGGTCCCTTGGTGCCGGATTCGACGACCCACAGGTCCGCCTGCGGCGCCTTCACCAAATTGAGCGCATCCGCGACGAGCCCGTTGTAGATGCCGATCATCGCCAGAACGACAGACATCAACAGGCCAAGCCCAAGGCACGTCAAAACGAAGCGAAAAAGGTTGTGCCGCACGTCTCGGTAAGCAAGATTCATTGCGCGCTCCCGCCCGTCGCGCGCGCGAGACGCCCCTCGGTCAATCCCTTCACCGGTGCTGACACGATTTCCGCGCCGTCCGGAAGGCCGCTTTCCACTTCCGCGCGGGCGTCCTCCGTCCTGTGGCCGAATAGTAGCGGGACTTGGCTGAGCTTGCCGCCGCGCACTGCCCAGACGAGGCCTTGATGCCCATTGAAACCTTCGATCGCGGTTTCAGGCACCAGAAGGGCGTTGGGGAGTTCGGCAACCGTAATCCATACTTCGGCCTGCTCGCCGAGAAACGCCTCTGGCGGGCAAACGTCGCATGTAATCCATACACGGCGCTCCTCGTTCACGCGGTCGCTTTCGATGCCGATCCGCGAAACCGATCCGGAGAAAACCTCGTGCGGCAATGACCTGAGGCGGATCTCCGCGGTTTGGCCTATTGCGAGACTGCCCGCTCGCTCCTCGTCGATATACGCCAGGGTCCATACGGTCCGGGGATCCATCAAGGTGAAAATCGTATCACCGGCATGCACGACGGTGCCCGCTTCGGAATGGCGCTCGACGACCACGGCATCGAAAGGCGCCTTGAGGACGTGGTGTTCCAGTTGCACCGTTTCAAAGACAAGCGCCGCACGCGCATCAGCGACCCGGGCCTTGGCCACGTCCAACTCGCTTTGCGCAACAGCGAGATCGGCGGCGGCGATGGCCATATCCCGTTGCGCTTCTTCGGCCGCTTGCGCCGAAATCGCACTGCGGCCCACCAGTTCCTGCTGACGCGCATTGGCCGCCTCGCGCTGCGCAAGAACCGCCTTCGTTCGTACGATGACCGCTTCGGACTTGCCAACCCCGGCCTCCGCTGCCTCCAAATCAGCCTTGGCGCGCAACACCTTGGCCTCCTGTTCCGCAGAGTCCAAACGGGCCAGAATCCGGCCCTTGCGGACGATGTCACCGCTGTCTGCCGCCAATTCGGTCAGCGCCGCGCCCACCTCAAATCCTATTTTTGAAACGATCCTCGCTTCGACGGTGCCAAGCCCGTAGACGCGAACCGCGACGTCTTTCTCGGGCATCACGACCGGAACGAGCAGGGGGCGCTCATTGGCAAATAGGTAACCGCCGCCGATTACGGCCAATGCTATAGCCAACCCCAGCAAGATCCGGATCCTTCGGCGCATCATGATGTTTCTCCTGCCGGGCCGGACTGGAACAGTTTGATCTGCGCGTCGAGAAGGCGCCTCCCCTCGGCTTCCATCGAAAATGTGCGCGCCCCGAGCGACCATCGCATCGCCAGCCCCTGGACCAGGGAGATCAGCAGGATCGCACCATCTTCCGGATCGAGGTCCTGGCGGATAATTCCGTCTTTTCTCGCGTCGGCGAGTTCGGCCGTGATGGTCGCGTGAAAACGCGCGAGCACGCCAAGCAATGCCTTCCGCAGCGGTTCGTTGTCTGCTTGCAGTTCGCGCGAGAACAGGATTGCGGGGATCGCCGGATAAGTTTCGATCTGCTTGAGCTGCGCCAGTATCAGGCTTTTGATCCGCTCCCGCGGGTCATCCCCGCTGGACAGCGCATCCTGCCAGGCTGCGCTCATCTTGTCCGCGATCAGTTCGGCGACCGCCTGCCAAAGCGCTTGTTTCGTCGCGAAATGGCGAAAGATTCCCGGCTGGGTCAGACCAACCTCGTCAGCGATCGATTGCGTCGTCAACCGGTCGGGCCCGAGTTTATCGGCAAGGCGCAGCACGGCCATCACGATCTCGGATTTGCGTTCGTCAGCGGGTTTGCGCGCCATATCAAGCCTGCATAGTTAGTTATTGATCACTAACTATGCAGGCTTGAACGCGTTGTCAACAGGCATCCGAGTGGAAGCTGCAGCATCACGTAATCAATAGGGAACTGGGTATGCCCGTAGGCGGAAAAGTCCGCGGCCTTCGCGGAACTTAGTGTGACCGAGATGCCGCGGATCGCGAAATCCGCTGCGGATTCGTACGGCAAGCGAATTCGTCAGATGACGGCGGATCGCGTTCGTCCGGCATGATGTTCTCGGGTTCCGCCAGAGTTTTCATTGCCGCGATTGCCGGAGAGCGCGTTCTCCTCTCCTCGCCCTGGGTGAATGAGTAGGTATCAACGCTTCCTTCCATGTTCGAATGCGCGACTGCCTTTTGGTTGACGCTACGCGCTCATCTTCAATCATATCCTCGCCGTGCGTAATGAATATCCTATGATAATCCAGAGCGAACTATCCGCAGGCTTCAACCGCTTTGCTGACGACATGAAGCGCTCTTACCCCTGTCATGGACGAACTCTTCTCGCCGCCAGTTTGCGCAAGCACAAAGAAGGCAAGTGAATTGTCTCATAAAACCTCGCCATCCAAACCAGGGATGACAAGGAGAACGGAGATGTTCACGAGAAGACAAGCCATGATGACCGCCGGCGTTGCCGCAGTTGTCGCCGCAATGCCCGCCGCAGTGGCAGCAGCCGAAAGGACGGACATCGCCGCTCTTCCGCGCGAGAAGGTGACGCTGGTCGCGCCGCCTTATGTGCATACGCACGATCAGGTTGCCAAGGGCGGCCCGAAGGTCGTCGAATTCATCATGACGATCGAGGAAAAGCCTGTCGTCATCGACGACGAAGGCACGACCCTGCAGGGCATGACTTTCAACGGCTCTATCCCTGGCCCGCTGATGGTCGTCCATGAAGGAGACTATGTCGAACTTACGCTGGTCAATCCGGCCAGCAATTCGATGCCGCACAATATCGACTTCCACGCCGCGACCGGCGGCCTCGGAGGTGGCGCCCTTACGCTTATCAATCCGGGCGAGCAGACTAAGCTCCGTTTCAAGGCGACACGCTCGGGCACTTTTGTTTACCACTGCGCGCCTGGCGGCGCGATGATTCCGTGGCACGTGGTTTCCGGCATGAGCGGCGCGATCATGGTGCTGCCGCGCGACGGCCTGAAGAACGAGAAGGGCGAACCTGTTACAGCATCCGGTTCCGGATAAGCACGCCGATGGTCTCCGGCCACTGCCGCATGATGTCGTCCATGCACAAGTCGGGATTGATCGTCTGCTTGCTTTTCATCGCGTTCTCCTCGCTTTCCTGTTCGAACATGCGGGAAGTGCGGATCGCAGACTTTGTGTCGGGACAAAGAAATAACAGATTGGGCTGCGGCCGCTGCAACCTGAAAGTCAGCTACTTGGCAAATTGCCAGCGTTGGTTCGGTCTGCAGCGAATGTCGCCTTCTCGCCCGTCTCAGACCTTCGATCAGGCCGCGGGGAACGGCCGCATTCGGGACACTAAAATTTGATCGCGAATGGCGGAGATAGGGCGCGTTGCTGACAGGCAGTTCTGGGGCCGGAAGCGGACGGTCTGCTTTTAGTGCGGGGTCGTAAGAAGCGGCCATTCTGTTTTCGACCCATAGCAGACATTCCCGCCCATGGTTGGCGAGATCGGATTGAACCCGATATGAACTTCCGTACCCAAATGTGGCGGGGCTCCACGTAGCCCCGTCGGGAATTGGTCACTGTCTCACCGAACGATGGAAAACCTGGGATCGGTCATAAGTCCCGCAACGTCTCCACTGCGTCTTTGCGGCTATGCGCGCTGGTATAAAACACTGCAGCGACGACCGAGCCCAGAAGCAATACGAGAACGATTCCTAGATAGATCCAAGGGATTGCGAGAGCTTCGGGCGGTGGGTCGAACACGCCGGTCAGGAGCTTGACCAGCATCCAGGCAGTCACCGCTCCGGAGATAACACCGAATACAATACCGGTTGTCGCAACAAGTGCGCCCTCTGCCCAAAGGAAGGCGCCAAGCTGTGCCGGCTTCGCTCCGATCGCCGAGAGTATCGCGAAATCGCGGCTGCGGTCGTTGAAGCCGAGGGCTAGGACAAGGCCGGCGGCAGCAGACGCGAGGATAACAGCGAACAAGAGCTCGATACGCGTCAAGCTGGAGAGATCCACCGCGGTCAGGCTCGAGCCGATGATGTGGGAGACCGTGCCGACATCTTTCACCTGGAGCGCCGGATTGCCGGCGAGAGCCTTGCGCGCCTGATCCGCTAGAACCGCAGGTTCGCCGGAGGCACGCATCAGTACATATTCGGCCGTGTCGTTGCCCGTCATTTTGGCAATGTAGGCGGCATTGGCGACAAGGAACGAATCCTTGGGCGCGGTCGGAAATTCGCGCGCGATGCCAATGAATTTGAAAGGCACGGCATGGTACTGGTTGTTACTCGCGCTTATCAGCCGAAGATTCACCGTATCGCCAGGATTGAGCTGAAAATCCTTCACGGTTTCCTCGGAGACCAAGACACCGTTCGGTGTCTTTGCCAGTCGCGCCAGGATTTCGGATGCTGTTCCGCCGGTGAAATAGGCGTTGGACAGGCTCGTTGCCCTTCCGATAGCCGCCGGGTCGATACCGTAGATGTCCTGCAGGTCCGATCCGACATATGCGAAGCGATGCTGCATGGGTTCGGCAGCAACGACGCCGGGCAGCTTTGCAAGCACTGGTGCATGCGGACCGGCGGGATTCGCGGTCGTTCCAAATACGGTCACGTCTGCGCCGTTGGTAAGTTCCGCGTCGACACGGGCTTGTGCGTTGTATGTCGTGTTGAAGATCGCTGTAGACGTGGCGAAGGATACGGCAAGTGCCGTCATCGCAATGCCGAGCGTGATCCGCCGCGCCTGACGCGACAACGATGCGGCGACCGTTTCCGCCAGCCTTCCGGCAAAGGGCAATGCCAGTGCGCGTAGGAGGCGGCCGTTCGACGAAATGGTCGTCACAGCGATCCGGATGATCAGCAAGGCCGACCCGATCCAGAACAATGCCGGAGTAAGAAAGGCCTTGTAGTCGACCGATGCCGCGGGAACCCCCTCGGGCGCGAGAACGACCTGGTATCCGGTGCTTGCGGACTGCCAGAACAGCAGTCCGGACGCGGCCAGGAAAATGACATCCAGCCAGGCATGCTGCCATAGCGGTGCGGATCGCCGACCAACCGTGCGCCGGGCAGCCGAAACCGTTTCCTGGCGCGATGCAAACCAGGCCGGAAGCAACACCGCAGCCAACGCCACGATGCATCCCGCCACGGCCGCGAATACGGCTGAAAATACCGCGATCCATGCCGAACCGCCAATCTGCAGCCCTAACCGGGCGAAGAGATAGGCGCCTGCGAGACCAAGCAAGACACCCGTTGCTCCGGTTGTCATGGCCTCAGCCGCCGAAAGCGACAGAATTCGCCTTGTTGTCGCGCCGCGCACACGCAACAGGGCTTGTTCGAGTTTGCGCCGGCCGGCCCCGCTCGCGGTGGCGGCGATCGTCAAGGCCGCGGCAAGCGCAACTCCGGGCACGCCGAGGAACAGGAACAGCACGGTCGCGTAGAGAGCATCGCCGCGTACGGCATCAAGGCGCGCCCCGAGATTGTTGGCGACGAGCGCCTGTCCCGCAACCTGGACTTCCAGGTTCTTTACGGCTCCGGCGACCTGAACATACGCGGCAGTCGGCTGCGCGGGGAGGTTTGTATGGTCCAGCCGGACATGGAACTGCAGCCGTGTCGTAGCGGGCCTGACGGCCTGCTGCGGATCGAAAATCCTGTGCCAGTCGGCAAGGGGAAGAATAAGCACGTTGTCCGGCGGCGCCTGCGGCGCGGCCTGTGGCGGCAAGCCCACTGCCTGAAAAAGTGAATCCGCATCCGGAAGGTCCACCACGCCTGTTACGGTCACCGATTCAGGACCAAGCCCAACCCGGTTGATTGTGACCTTGTCGCCGGGTCCCACATGCAGGTTGGCGGCCGTCTGCTGGGCGATCAAGGCACCATCGGGCGTACCGGACAGCGGACGTATCTCTTTCGGGAAATCCTTCAGATAGCCCGCGTCGAAAGCGATGACCTTTCCGGGCCCGGTGGTCTGAATCGTTGCGCCTGTCTTTGCCTCCAGTCCTGTCGTCTGTGCGTAGACCACCTCATGAATCGCGTCTGTCTTGGCCGCTGTGCCTATCGCGTCGTGAATGGCATTTACGTCCGCCGCCGGAACGGCCTCGACCTGCCAATCTATCGGCACCGCTGAGACAGCCCGCTGGGTCATCGAAGCTGAACTGTTGGCCAGGAAGAAGCCGAGGCACGCCAGCAGCGCGACGGTTATTCCGACGCCGAAGGTGGCTCCGGCAAGGCGTACGATCCGATGGCGCACAAGTCCGCTGATCCAGTACATGTTCATGAGTTCAACTCCAGGTGTTCGCGCGGAATGCTCAAATTGCCATGCGCGAGGATCAACCGTCGGTCCATCCGATCGGCTATTCCCAAATCGTGTGTCGCGATAACCAGGGCCGCGCCGGAACCTGTGACGAGTTCGAGTACGGTATCCAGGAATTCGCTCGCCGTCCGGCTGTCGAGTTGCCCGGTCGGTTCGTCTGCGAGGATCAGTTTCGGGGAAATGGCAAGCGCCCGCGCCATCGACACCCGTTGCGCCTGCCCGCCCGAGAGTTCTTCCGGCAATTTTCTGGCAAGATCGGCCAATCCAAACCGCTCCAGCATTGTGTTCGCCCGGACATGCGCGTCCGCAAAGCCACCGGCCAGTATCATTGGAAGCGCCACATTGCGGGCGACCGTCAGGGCGGGAAACAGGCTTGGCGACTGGAAGACAAACTGTACCTTGGATGGCTGAAGATCCGCGCGGGCGCCGAGACCTGGCCAACTGACGGTGCCGCGGGTTGGCTCGATCAAGCCGCCGAGAATATGCATCAGGGTGGATTTGCCGCTGCCCGACGGTCCGAGAAGCGCGATCCTGTCATTGGCACGAATGCTGCAGTCGATGCCCTGCAACACGCTAACCGCGCCACCTCCCGGGATCGGATAATCCTTCGACACTCCATGTGCTGCGACCAAGATACTATTCATCCGTCAGCCTCCCGTCCTTCAGGCGCACAATGCGGTTGGCTCGGTTGGCCAAGGCCTCGCTGTGCGTCGCGATAAGAGTTGCAAGTCCGGCATCCCGGCGCGTGTCGAACTGGTCGAGGAGACGCGATTCCGTCGCTACATCGACCTCGGCTGTTGGCTCGTCCGCAATGAGCAGAGGAGGATTATTGGCAAGCGCGACTGCAAGACCCGCGCGAGCGGTTTCGCCACCGGACAAATGTGCCGGATAAGCATCGGAACGTTTTTCGATGCCTGCGGTTTCGAGCAGGCTGTGCAGCCGTTTCTCGTCTACGGCACCAAGCAGCATCATCTGGAAACGAATGTTTTCAGCGACGGTGAAGTGCTGAAACAAGTTGCCCGATTGAAGGAGAATGCCGCAACTTCGGGCGCGTAACCGTGCCCGCTCGTACTCTGGACGGCGCGACATGCGTTTGCCGTCGATCATCACCATACCGGCGTCCGGTTCGTCGAGGCCCGTCAGGCAATTGAGCAATGTCGATTTGCCGCTGCCGGACAGCCCCATGACCGCGACGGTTTCGCCACGAGCTACGGTCACGCTGACGCCGCGCAGCGCGGCGGTCTCTTCGTCGCCTACGTGGAAAAACCGATAGAGTTCATGCGCTTCAAGAACGGTCACGATCAGTTCCAACGAAACGAGTGCGACATCAATTGCCACTGGTCGACATTGTCGGCACCAAACGGCGCGTAGAGATCGAGCGCGACCAGCTTGCCGCTCTTGAAAAAGAGGTATCGGTTGTTTTCCTGGCGAACCTGCTTGTTGGTCACCGGATTTGGTTCCGAGTTGGAGCTGTAGACGATCAGGATCGCGGGGCCTGCAGGCATTTTGACCGACTTGACGCTCTCGACCTTGATTGCCCGGACCGATGCCTCCATTGCCGGGAGATAGTCGGCCTTGATACTTTCGGGCGTTGGGGCGGCGTCCGCATTGCCTACCGTCACGATCACTCCGTCGAGTTTATCGACGAAGCTTGCGCCATCGGCCCGGTCTGTGCGCGCCCAGCCTTCCGGAACTTTGAGCGTGAATCCTTCGGGGGACGTGTAGTCGATGAAAACCTGGGTGTCTGGAATATCGCCGGGCGGGTTCTTTTCCGGCGCGACAGCCTTCTCGGCATGGGCGGGAATGGCGGCGACTGCCGGAGAAAGGATCGTGCCGGCAACAGCCATTGCGATCAGAGCACCATGTGCTCTGGTTTTCATATTCCGTCGATTTTGCATGTCTGTCTCCATTGATCAGGCGCGGCGTTTGCGTCTGACGGGAGACTGACCTCGAAAACTATCCTCTGGTTTGCGGGTGCTTTACAGATTTGTAATCTGTCTGGTCAGCACGGCTATTGCGGTTCCGGAACCAGGAACAGCTTTCCAACATTCGCGTCATGTTCGATAGCATTCTCGCCCAGCGCTGCTGACACCGAGGCCGCCAACGCGGCGCTTTCTGCCGATGTCATCGGCGCGGCGTCCATCACCGCATACCCGAAGGGCAACGGATCGCGGACTTCCATTGTCGTTGAAATCAATAGCAGCGGGCTGTTCCCCGAAGCTCCCGCCACGGTCACACCCGAATCCCAAAACCTGAGAACTAATCTTTTTTCCGCGGTGTCCGGCTCCGCAGATGTAAGAGCCGCAAGCGGTGGCTTTCCGCTGTTCGTCAGCGGCAGAACCGACATTTGGTCCAACGGTGCACGGGCGGGAAGGATCGCATCAGCGATCTGAAGGATTCTGCCCGCGCCGGTTATCGACCAGCCGGATGCTTGCAGCTTCTCTATGGCACGCGCCAGGTCCATGTCGGTCTGCACCAGGATCGGTTCGCCGAATTCGCCGTCGAGAAGGACCCGCTGCGAATCGACAGCATTCCACGCGCCGGAAAGCCAATCCTTGCGGGAAATCGCTTTTTCTGTCGGAGGGAGTTCATAACGTGACAAGGCGGTGGCGTAGCCGGTGTAGAGATGGAAAGGATAGCTAATCGTGAGCACAATTGCTGCGAGGGCCGCGGTCCGCTTCGATATCGGGACGAGTGTCTCGTCGTGGAGCAAATATGCCAACAGGAACACCAACGTTCCTCCGAAAAGTAATCCGGCGCCCACATCGCTAGGCCAATGGGCGAAAAGATAAAGTCGCGAAAACGCGATCAAACCGACAGCGGAGGCTGTGCCGAGATAAATCCAGCGGCGGATACGCGGCTCGAAATCGCGAGCTGCAATCAACGCCGTGATACCGATGATCGTGGCTGAAAGCGTCGCATGTCCGCTGGGGAAGCTGTAACTGTCGGCACCCGAGTAGAGCGCCATCGGCCGCGCGCGGTGAATAAGCGATTTGAACAATGGGACGAACAACGCAGCGCTGACGAACGCGGTCAAGACCGCGCCGGACAGCTTCCATCGCTTGTGCCATATCAAGGCAGCGATGACAGCCGCTGCGACCGGTGTCAGGACTACCCCGTCGCCCAGCATTGTTATCCCGGTCATAATCTCGTTGAAAACGGGAGTGCGCAGGGACTGCAGGTATGCGCTAATCGCCGTATCGGACCTCACGAACTCCGGATCGAACAAGTACTGGGCCAGCACCATTGCGAAACCGGAGAGCGCGAGCAATGCAAGCGACGCGAAGAAAAACGCCACCAGAATGTTATTTTCGTTTTCCAGCAATCGACGTAACAGCGCTGCTCGCGGCGTCTGTCGTTGCGCCAACGCCGATATGGCCTGGCCATGCCACCGTTCCGCGTGGGGCAACAGCCAAAAGAATGCAAACTTGGCCAAGTACCATGCCGCTCCCGCAGCGAGAGCGCTTACGATGAACAGCTCCAACAGACGCGGATTACCGGATTTGGCGACATCTATGCCCCGTCCGATGCCGATGCCAGGCAACAGGTGGACAGCCGCCCAGACGACTGCGGACACGATATTGATCACGGTAAATCGCCATGGCGACATGCCGACAATTCCGGCGATCCCCGGTACTACGGACTTGATGCCGGGAATAAAGCGCCCGAGAAACACGCTCTTGCCGCCATGGTGATCGAAGTAGGCTTCGCCTTTATCGAGCATACCTGTGTAGCGGCTGAAGGGCCAAACTGACCGTATGTGTTCCTTGTAGGCGTGCCCAATCCAGTAGGACAGTGCGTCGCCAGCTATGGCGCCGAGCGCGGTCGCTGCGAAAACCGGAACCGGCGCGAGCTTGCCCATCCCGATCAGCGTGCCTGCGCCTACGATAACGACGGTCGAAGGTACGAAAAGACCAAGGACGAAAATCGCTTCGCCGGCCGCGATGAGAAAGACAATGATGAAGGCCGAATGAGGGTGGTCGCCGATATACGTGACAATCGACTGAAGGAATTGGAGCATGGCGCTTACAGATCTTTCAATCCGACCAATGGAAAACGCGAGGTGACACAAAGGCCCGGTTTGTTGTCTTCGAGCGACAATGTCGCGTGATGCAGATCGGCGATCGCATTGACCATGGAAAGCCCAAGGCCGGAACCGGGCGTGGTCCTGCTGGTTTCGAGCCGATACAGGCGGCGCAATACATTATCACGCTCGTTTTCAGGGATTCCCGGTCCGTTGTCACAGACAGACGCCACGGCCAGCGAATCCTTTGACGCAAGCGAACAGGTTATGACTGATCCCCCGGGGCAGTGGCGCAGCGCATTTTCGATGAGATTGGCGAACAGTTGGCTGAGCAATTCGCGATCGCCATGGACGATCAATGGGCGCTCGATCTGCACCTCTAGCTTCATTCCTTCATCCTCGACAAGCGTGCTGTAGAACTCGGCGATGTTTTCGAGAATGGTGGCCAAGTCGACGTCGGCAAACCTCGCCTTACGTGCTCCGGACTCGATCTGTGCGATCCGAAGCAAAGCGTCGAACGTTCCGATGATCCGGCTGATTTCGCCGATCGCTTCCTCGATCTCCCCAGCAACCGGTTCACCGGCCGCCTGCTTCTCGAAGGCTTCTTCCATGATAATCCGTAGCCGGTTTAGCGGCGTCTTCAGGTCATGGGAGATGTCATTGCTGATCTGACGGACGCTCTCGACCGAGGTGCCGAGCCGACTGACGGTCGAGTTTATTATCTCGGAGAGCCTGTCGATGTCGTCACCGCCTCCGGTGGCCGGAATTTGCGCATCGAATTTACCGTCTGCAACAGATTCAAGCGTGTTTTGGATAACTTCGATACGCCGGTTCATTCTGTGGGACAGGAAGACCGCGCCGGAAAGCGAAATCGCGATCAGAACAACGAATGCCCATAGCGAACCTTCAACGAATATCTCCTGAAGCTCGCTGATGTCCTCCGCGCTGCTGCCGACGACCAGCGCATTACCGCCGACCACGCCACGTTGAATGAAATACCCAAAATCAGCATTAAGTCCCAGTTCCTTGGCGGGCACCATTTGCGGGGTGGAAACGCTTGGAGCTGCATCGATATTGCCTGCGATCTTGGCGGAGCCGGGATCCAGAAGCAGGTATACGCTCTCGTGGTTTCGAGAAGCGGCCGCATGGGCGGCGACCGCTTCGGAGAGATCGGTAAGCCCGCCGGCGAGGAAGGTAGATCTCAAGGTCTCGTAATCCGAGGCGAGTACGCGTTCATGCCGCTTGACGAGTTCCTCACCAATGATGCTGAAGGCCGTCGCTCCGGCGATGGACGCGGCCAGAAGGAACACAAGCGTAAACGTAAAGGCGATACGGAAACCGCTGCTTTGAAACAGCTTAATCGGGCGCATGAATGGAATAACCGGTGCTTCGGATTGTGTGCAGCAACGGCACCTCGAACGGTTTGTCGATCTTCGCCCGCAATCTGCTGATATGGGTTTCCACGACGCTCGTTTGCGGATCGAAATGGTAATCCCAGACACGTTCCAAGAGCATCGTGCGCGTAAGGACTCGCCCTTCATTGCGCATCAGCGTTTCCAGCAGCAGAAACTCTTTCGGTTGGAGTTCGATCTCCTTTCCCGCCCGTGAGGCTCGCCGGCGGATCAAATCCAGTTCCAGATCATGCACCTTCAGAACTGTTTTCTCCTGCTGCATGACGGGGCGCCGTGCAAGCGCAGAGACTCGAGCCGCAAGTTCCGAAAAGGCAAAGGGCTTGACGAGATAATCGTCGCCGCCAGCCTCGAGTCCCTCAACACGGTCATCCACACCGCTTATCGACGTCAGGAAAATCACCGGCGTCTTCTTCCCGGTGCTTCGGAGCGCCTTGATGACGGACAACCCGTCGAGGCCTGGCAACATGCGATCCGCAATGATCACGTCATAGTTTTCGCGGGAAGCCTGAAACAAGGCATCGTGACCATTCTCGATGTGATCGCAGACATTACCGTTTTCGCGGAAACCGCGAAGTATGTAATCCGCGGTTTTCTGATCATCCTCGATGAGCAATATTCTCATGGTTCATCTATCTTTCTGGGCATCCGAAGTCTGAAACGTGGCGAGCTTCAGTTGCCTTGAACTTCCGTCACAGGGGCTCCGGCATCGGGGCGCAAGGACCACATTTCCATAAGTGACCTTTTTGACACGATTTGGTGGACTACCGCGAGTGCTGCATGCCCGATCAGGTAGGCCCAGACGACATTAGCAAAGAGGACGTGAAGCTGCAGATCGGCCGTAACCCACGCGGTTTCTTCACCAAGGCCGCTGCGCGCCGCGACGAGAAAGGCGACGCCAGTGGCGGCCATGCCCGTCATTAGCAAAAGCCCAAGACCGTGGACTGCAGAGGCAAGCGGGTTTTCGGCCCTGTAATCGGGAATATGGAAGCGCGATATCGCCGCGCCATGATCCCTGAGGTCATTCGCCAGAAGGCTAAGTCGTTTCCTGGAAAACCAGGGGAACAGCGACAAAGCATGGGTGCCGCGCCGTCGCGATGCGATTACCAGCCAAAATGCGAGCGCAGCGACAAATGCTGCAATGCCGGCGTATTTATGCACAGCAAACGCGAAATCTGCGGTGTTCCCGTCAAGCGGCGGGATCATGACAAGACTGCTGATCAGTTGGGTGACAATAGTCACCGCCAGTGCCATGTGCGCGATGCGTGTCGGTTTCGAATGCCGCTGGCCGGAAGATGTGTATTCCATGATGGTCTCCTTGTTGCCTCCTCACATCTGCCACCGGGCTTACCTGCGTCTGGCGAGCCAATTACATTTTTGTAAACTCAACAGAGCATCGGAATTTGCGGTTCGGCTTTCCGAGACCGGCTCCCGAATTTTTCCTCCATGCTTGAGATGGGGTTTGGAGTTGTGAGGTTGACCCGCTCCGGGACCGACAACAGTTGACGGCCGGACGTCTAAGTCCGGCCGTTCTCGTCGTATCGCAATTCCTGTTTCAGCGAGGTCTCGATGGAAAACAAGGAAACGGCGGCCGAAGAAACGGTTTGCCTCTGACGCTGTTTTCCCGATCCCGAGGCCTTCTGCCTAGTCGTATGAGAACGACCAGTTCACCTAGGATCCAATTCTCGGAGAATCCTATTTCCCGTAGAGCAGATCGTGCATCATGTCGTGCTGCTGGATGTCGCTGGTCATATCGCCGCTGGTCTTGTCGAAATTCATCGTATGCATTGCGCCATCGTCTCCATCAACGACCACACGGATTGTCGCATTTCCTTTTTCCATCACTTCCTGCACGGCCTTCACTTTTCCCGGATGGGTCTGCACCGCGGTGTGGACAAAGTCGAGTGCGGAGCTGTTTGCCTGTGCGCCGATGCCCGCGGCCAGGACCAGGGCGGACGAAAGAAAGGCGATACGTGCCGTTGAAAGAATGCTCATGATTTTTCTCCTTGGGTTGGATGCGAGCGCCAATCGCTCGTCACGATGTCAATCTCGCTGAGGAACTTTGCCGGCACTGTGCCAAAGCCTTACCGATTTGTCTGAAACGCAATTTGCTGATGGATTTTCAGGCGTTGTCTTCGAATAGACAGCCAGCCAAAACGAATTTCGCCACCAAATGGCGGCGTAATTTTACTAAAAACCTGTGGCGTTGCGGGCATGGTCGCCCAGCTGTTATCTCGTGGCAGGCTCCCCCAGTTCAGCGCATCCGACGGTCAGTTTCGTGATCGTTCCGGCATTTCGCGTAACGGATTCGCTGCACCTCACGAGGGAATTGTCTTTGCGTAGAAACTACACAGTCGCCTGAACGGAGACCGGGGTAATCCGGTCGAGAAGAATAGTTTGGATATCATATCCCCCGCCACGTAGTCGGACAGCATCCTGTCGACGGGTCGCCATTGATCCCGGATCTCAGCAATTACGGGCGTCAAAGAACCCGTCGACAAATGTTAAGGCTGTAGCGAGGGGCAAAACCACCTCGCGTGTGTTGGGCAAATATTGGCTCAAAATTGGGTTCTCCAGTTCTTTGAGTTCACTGCTATTCCGTTGCCGTTGGTCCGCGGTCCGGTCGATCGTGAGGCAATTGCCCGTCGACGTTATTGGTGTCAAAATTATAGACGGACCGGGTTGCCCCGATCCGTCCCGCCACTCGTGTTGCCCCAGTATCGATCCTTCTTCGGAATTACGTTGCTCAAGCACGGGGGTGTGCCTGCATTACGCGCTCCGAAAAAAGAACCCACGAGCAGCGTACCCGGTAATCACTCCGCCTTGACGCGAACAGCAACCAGTTCTTCGCCGTCATCGACCAACTCGCGACCGTCAGGCGCATTATCGATGTCGGGAACGGCAATCAGTTCGTCGCCGTCATGAGTGATCTGCATGTAGGCGATCACAGCAACGATGCCCCCGAGAAACAGCAGACTGGTCATGATCGTGCCGAAGCCGAGGCCTCCGTATTCGACGGGCTGAGAGAACAGATCGCCAAATGACGCGCCCATAGGCCGAGTGAAGATATATGCCAGCCAGAATGTGAGAATGCCGTTCACCTTGAAGACATAGTATGCGGCGGCGATCACAGCGATCAGGGCCAGATATGCCAAACCGGCCTGCAGGTAGCCCAATGCAAGCCCTTCGGCAGCGAGGTCGCCGGCGGCGGTGCCGAGAGCAAAAGTGAACAGGATGGCCAGCCAGTAGAACACTTCCCGGCGGAACGTGTAGATGGTGTGGATCGACAACGTTTTCTCGAACGCGAACCAGACTGCAAAGGTTGCAGCGAGCGCGATGGAAAAGCCGATCGTGCAGGCCTGAAGGCTGTAGCCCAAATTGTCGACGAGGTTGTCGGTAATCAGCGTACCGACCACCGAAATCAGCACAACAGCCAACCAATAGATCCACGGTACGTATTTGCTCTGCGCGAATTGAAGGAACAATGCGGCGAGTAGCAAGCCACTCATGATAAGGGACGTAGCCGATAGCCCGAGGCCGAGATTCATGTTGAGAAAATCCGCCGCCGTCTCGCCGACCGTAACGGCCAGCAATTTGACGAGCCAGAAATCGACGGTGACTTGCGGAACGCGATTGTGAACCAGCGTGTCCGCCGGAAGCGCGGATGACATATCCGCTTGAACATTGGTCATGAGACCTCTCCTTGTTGCCGGCGAGCGGCGTTGAATGGACACGCCGTTGATAGGAGAGGCGAATTGCCGACGCTTTGCCGCGATCTTACCGATTCGTAAGAAACCCGCTGCAGCCGCTTTACCAATCGGTAAGGTAGAGGAAATGCGCAAGACAGGATTGCTGCCGATTGTGCGGCAAGCGGCACCCGCCAACCGATCTGCCGCTTGTCCATCACGCTGGCTGTTCCAGCTGAAATCTCAGGAGATCGAAATGCGTAAACCTGTTCTGGCTCTTATCGCCGGCATTACCGTTATCCCTTCCTTCGCCGCCGTATCCGCAAATGCGGCAACGGTTCCTTGCGAAGACATGCAAAAGCAGTTGGAAACAGCGTTACAGGCCAAAAAGCCCCTCGATGCCAACAAAGCGAAATTCGATGAACTCAAGGCAAAGGGCGACGAACGCTGCAAATCCGAGGACGACCACAGAGCGGATGATTTTTATACTCAGGCTTTTGCTATTCTCGGGAAGTAGTCGGCTCATCTTCGGCAATTGAAAGCATCGACACCTGGCCGACCGAGCCCGTGAGCCGGGTGGATGCTGTTTTGGCTTTTTGAGTTAGGTGGGGCCGGAGGAGTGTTGGTTATCAAGCCGGTCTCGGGCTGGATTCGGGACGTAATGACAACGAAGTTGCTTCTCCCGTGTACCGTACAATTTTTGCTTTCCCGATCCGGAAAGGCGTCATCAAGGACTGACGCAAACGACAAATATTCTCCTCTTGCGAGGCAGTTCCGGCATCCAATCCTTTCACATTCAAATACTGCATTAGCAGTCGCACGAGTTCGCGCAGCACCTACAAATTTCGGGTTAGTTCAGAAACAATAGATACGCTTGGTGCACCCGTGGCCGACTACGGCCGAAGATTCGTCTACAACCGATGTCCGTTATGGAGGTCCAATTGGTTATCAGGCGAAGAGCTGTCCGATGTTGAGTTCTGGGCCGAAAGTCGCCGTCTGGCACAGCCACCCTCAAAGACCGCTCTCGCCGCGCTCCTGACGTGCTGCATGGTCACCAGCGATGTCTGCTTTCAGGAAACGACGAGGTTCATCTCAACGGCCGCTATGGTGAAGGTTTTCGGGTGCCGTCAGGCGTACGAAAGCCTCTCATGCAGGAACCCGCGGGCCACAGGCGAAGGCTATGGAGATTTCGATC
>NZ_JACZCS010000050.1 GCF_014904745.1 Oricola nitratireducens | reverse complement strand
GATCGAAATCTCCATAGCCTTCGCCTGTGGCCCGCGGGTTCCTGCATGAGAGGCTTTCGTACGCCTGACGGCACCCGAAAACCTTCACCATTTCGGACATTTAGAGCGTAGGCCTCAAATGCTAAGAGCGGACGTTTCACGTTCAATCGCCGATTGGGCTGGTGAATATCGTTGAGATTGACACGACTTTCCAAATGGCGAAGACGCAAATCGTCGCCGAATATGAAACTTGGGAGCGACACCGAAGAAGATCAGAGACTCCTGCATCGCTTCTTCGCGAGTGTCCGTCTCATTCGGACGCAAGGTCGTCAACCCAAGTGGTTTCTGGTATCGGCAGAGGCTGACGAGTAAAAAGTTAGCCTGATAGCGACCAGAAGCCTGCAACTCTACCAATAAAGAAATCGAAGATCTTGCCCTAGTTTCTCCATCACCATTTGCCTAAAGAACGCCGAGTATTAAACAGGTAGCATGAGCGTCGCCGACGATATCAAGAAGAACGCCAAGGATGCCTTCGGCTCGCAATGGACTGTGCGGGATGGCTTGGTAGTTCCCGATGCGAGCGATCTCAGGCTCACGAACGATGCAGCCCACTTCAAAACCGCTACGATCCTCTATGCGGATCTCGACCAGTCTACCGAACTCGTCGAGACGAAGAAGTGGCAGTTCGCGGGCGAGGTGTACAAGACTTTCCTCTATGCTGCCTCGCGTCTGATTAGGCGCCATGATGGAAAAATCGTCTCCTATGACGGTGACCGAGTCATGGGTATTTTCATATCCAAGAGCCAGCGAAACGATGCTGTCTCCTGCGCGCTTGAGATCAACTACGCGGTGAAGAATATCGTCCAGGCGGAAATGGAGAAGAACTGGAACAGCGACTTCAAGATTCGGCATGTCATTGGCATCGATGCCTCTGAGATCCGCGCCGCCAGAACCGGCGTGCGTGGCGACAACGACCTAGTATGGATTGGCAACGCAGCCAATCTTGCCGCCAAATTGACTGCACTCACCGCCGACACCCCGACTTGGATTACGAAACGAGTCTACGATTTCTTACGCGACAACCAGAAGCTCGGTCCACAGAGCGAAAATATCTGGCGCAAGTGGAGTTGGAGCCAACACAACAACGAGGAGATATATTCCTCAAGCTATTGGAGGAAATTCAATTGAGCGGATTCATCGACCGCTTCCGGGGTGATGCTGGGCTGGGCAATCTGATTGATGCAATGTTACAGCAGGCAATTGTCTGCGGGAATCGGGATCTTGCCACTGAGCTCGCACAGCGCGCGGAACTGATTGAAGTTCAAGACGGGGAAGCCATTATCACCCAAGGTGGCGAGGACAACGACTTATTTCTGATAATCTCGGGCACGTTCAAAGTCGTTGTCAACGGCCGCGAGGTCGCAATGCGAGGCAGGGGCGATACCGTCGGGGAGATGGTGCTGGTTGAACCCTCGCAGCGGCGTTCTGCCGACATCGTGGCCGCGGAACCTGCCTTGGTCGCCAAGTTGACACATGCAGAGGTGACGGACCTCGGGTCACGGTGTCCCGAAATCTACCGAGTCATCGCTAGAACGCTGGCCCGCCGTCTGCTCGAACGCAACAAGCTCGTTGGCCAGCATCGCGATAAGATAAGGGTCTTCATCATATCTTCGGTGGAAGCACTGGAGGTGGCCCGCATTATCCAGAATGCGTTGGCCCACGACGACTTCGTCGTCAGGCTTTGGACCGACGACGTTTTCAGGGTGGCCAGCTATGCCCTTGAAACACTCGAGAACGAGGTGAACGATTCTGACTTCGCCATCGCTGTTGCCCACAGCGATGATATGACTCTATTCCGCGATCAGGAATGGCCCGCCCCACGCGACAATGTGGTTTTCGAGCTCGGCCTTTTCATGGGTCGGCTAGGGCGGAAACGTGCCATTCTCATGGAGCCGCGCGAAGACAAGGTTAAACTGCCTAGCGACCTCAGCGGCATCACCACGATCCCCTATAGCTACGAACCAGGTAAAGATGCAGCGGCAAAGATGGCACCCGCGTGTAACGTTCTGCGCGACCACATTAAGGAATGGGGGCCGTTCAACGGTTAGGCCGCTTCGGAATCATAGCAATCCACAGGTAACATTGCTGACCCGCGTGCAACGCTGGCGTGCATCTTGATGTTCTGCTAACGTTCCGCTCGCCAATCGGTCGCACGCAAGGTGATTCGCGATCAACAGGAAGGCTGCTGAGAATGGCTTGGAATGAAGATCGTGCCCGTAAGAGAATTCGGGATTTCATGGACAGCGTTCCGGAAGGCGACATTAAAGTCGAAGACTTCCGGACGTTCCTGACAGAAGCTCGCGTGCGGAAGGGCATGCTTACCGACATGTCTGTCCGTGCGGCACTCGTCGACATCCCTCGCAATCGGGCCATCACGACTGATGCCGTCCATGTCTATGCGAACCTCGTCGACTTCAACGACGTTCTCAACGAAGCAGGGCGCGAGACCGAGGCGAGCCATCGGCGCGCGCTAGAATTTCTCCATGCCCACTATCGCGGTTGCGACGAGCTTATTGATGAGTTCGAGATGCAGCGGGTCGACTTCCATGGATCGAGGCTGCACGCCGTGGTGCTGGCTCCCGACGGTGCCGAAAACGAAGGCGAACGCGTTCGTGTTGCGGTCGCCTTCGCAGCAGCGTTTCGCGAGATGGTGGAACGGCTCGGTGACAAGTATCCTAATTTCAAAACGGGGGTGCGCATCGGTATCGACAGCGGCCCCGCCGTCGCCATCGACTCCGGCCGAAGCGACGAGCGCGAGCCGCTCTTCATCGGAAGTCCCGCCAACCATGCAGCCAAGCTAGCGGATGGCAATGAAGAAGGCCTCAATCTCAGCCCGAGGGCGGCGGCAGCTCTGGGTCAGACGTCAGATCCGCTTGCCAAGAGCGTGTACCTTAACGAAGATATCGAGCGCCGATATCTGGGTGACGAGGTTGTCACCGCAGGTATGAGACAGAGCGGCAGCGCCAGGCTTGAAAAGGCGTATGCAGCCGTTCTTGAAAGTCTCGACGCGCGTATGAAATCCGAAACCGGTGAAGCGGTATTCAGGTTTCACCACAAGGAACCGCCGCTTAAGGATCTGGTCTATGCCGACCATCCGCCCAGCAACGCCATCCGGATGGACCTGGTGTCGATATTCGCCGACATCGACAATTTCACCGCCTACATTGACAATGCAATCGCAACCGGAATGATCGCTGAGGCCGTCGCGAACCTTCATGTTATCCGCGCGGAAATGGGTGCGGTCCTGCGCGATGACTTCGGAGGCCGGAAGGTCCGCTATATAGGCGATTGCATCCATGGTCTCCTCGCAGTGGGAGACAAGACCGAAACCAACGCAATGGATACCATGAAGACGGCGGTCGATGCCGCCGCCGGCCTTCGCTCATCTTTTGAACTTTGCCGAGAGATGCTGGCGGGAACAGACGAACTGGGCCTCGCCATCGGGATCGACTACGGCGTAACCCCCATTTGCCGGCTCGGCCTGCGGGGCGATGCCAGTGTTCGCGCAGCTGCTAGCCGCGCGACCTGCGTCTCCGAAGCAGAGCAAAGGCGCTGCAACGGCATTGAAACAGCTCTTGGAGAGGGTGCCTACAAGGCGTCCCCGGCGAGCATTCGCGAGGCTTTCGGCGACGAGCGGGTTATCCAGAATCTGAATGTCGACACCGCAGAGGTTGTTCTCGGCACCATGCCTTCTCCCTACACCTCCGCGGGAGCAGAGGCGGAACCGATGCGGGCGCATGAACCCGAAGCGGCCCCTCCGATGCGAGCTCATAATCTCAGGTGAAATCAGCTACCTTGTACCTGGCTGATACGGCGCCAGCTTGGTTCTCTGTCGAAACGTTGAACAGCGAGTCTCTCGTTGGTCGTGCCCGGGTGCCGAAGACACCTTGGGCCACCAGCGGACTGCGCCTGCATATATTCGGGAGACGACAGCCGCGAGTACGCGAGGAAGCGCCTGGCACCGACCTGCCATCTCGCTGTCCTGAGCGGCATATACAGGGAGACAGGACGTTCTGCCTCGGATTGCACTACCTGACTGTTCGATCAGTGAAGGAAGCCGGTCAATGGTGGGTGCAGCTTGACCAGTTTCTCAGGTGCCAAGGCGCGGCGGAACTCACGCGCGTCTGGCCGGTGAAACAAGCCCTCGATCATGGTGACGCGGGTCCTCACCATGAACGTGCTTTAGCACTCGCCGCGGAGGCCGGAGTGGAGGAAGAATATGCTTCCGCGCGCCTAGGCGACCCGAACTGGCTGACCGATCCTAAGCTGCACCTGTTTGACGAAAAGAGGCACCCGATAAACGGTCGGGCACGCTGTCCACGCGGGTGTCGGCGCCGTGCCCGAGGGCGCATGGTCAGGATACTTCGGACAGACTGCAGGAAGCGGCAGCTACTGGTCGATCTGGCGTTCACCGAGCAGCTCCGTCGCAAAGCTCTGGATCGGTATTGGCAGCACGTCTTCAATGACGGTGAGAAGTGCTGCAGAACGATGCGCGGGTGTCCGCTCGCTGCACATGAGGACCGAATTGAGGAAACCGGAAGGGAAAAGCCGTGAATGACATCGATATTATCCAGCGCCAATTGGACCGCTTGCTAACTTTCTTTCCTCGCGTGGAGGCGCGCATCAACGGGCTGTTCGGGGTCAATACGCTGATCTTCGTCATCGCCGCCGTCAACCTGTCAACTGGTGACTTGAGACTTTGGTATGTGACAATGCCCGGTGCCATTCTGTTAGTAGGATTGCTCACCTCCTACTACCATCTCTTCAAGGCTAGTTTTCCTGATGACAACGGGGGTGAAAACAGTCTGGTATTCTTCAAGCGGATACAGGAGCGCACTGAGGTCAATTATATCAAAGAATTCCTCGACTGCAGTGAGGCCAAATTTCGCGATGACCTGTTAGGACAAGTCTGGCGCAACGCGTGTATTCTGTGCGTGAAATACACTCGGGTGAAACAGGCGATCATCGCAACCGCTCTCAGCGTTGTTCCTTTTATTGTCTTCTTGATGGTCACAGCGACGATCCATACCCGCATCCCGCTTCTAAAAGTGTGATCAAAGTACTATATTTGGAGTTTCTTGACTTCCAAGCATCATCTCTCGACTCAAGCTCCACCGAAGAACGGATCGCGCTTCGCACGGAACGCTCGGACGGGGGGCGTGGCGGCTGCTAATCTGTCCTTCGGTATAATACCCGATAGTCCGCTTCCGGCCCCCTTTCGGCCATTCATCCAAGATGCCGCAGATGGCAACTTTCCGGCTTCGCGAAGGAGATCGCACGTGTGTTATCCGGTCGGTCCAGGGTAGGTTGTGGTCATGGAGGCATTCGCCACGATTTCAGGCCATGATCCTCCGTGCATCATATGTGGCCGAGACACCGTTATGGCCATCTGCCGAACAGGCCATAACCGCCATTACGTTTATCCGCCAGATTGATCGTAACGCGCCGCTATGGACAGTCCGCGTATTGTCTGCAGTGCCCGCTGGAGACTTTTCCCGGATCGTCTCCAGCATCCCGTCTGCGCGGGCCGTTACAGTAGCCAACAAACCTACTGTACCGCCCGCTATACGCAGTTCACCGAGTGCGTATGGCGGGCGGTTCCGCATCGACCGACGCGCCTTCCGTTGGTGCCATGCGCGCCGATGCCGAACCCTTCGTCTCTAGCCGGAGGGAAGGCGGCCCACCACGGCGAGGGAAGCGAATCCCATGTCGCGAGTCAGACTGGGCACCCGGCGCGAACAAACAGGTGCCGTCGGCGTTTGGATTGGCCGCGTGCTGGCAAAACGATCGGCGGCAACCGAAGGAACCATCCGGAGCGAGGGGAGGAGCGGTCGATGACGGAAACAGGAAGGGCTCAGTCCTGATGCTCGCGCCTCCCGCCGACGAGGAGCCAGAGGTCGCGCTTGTCAGGTGGGGCATCCTGATGCACCCGTCCGGCGACATGCATCTCGCCGGGCTGCGTGCCGACCGCGAGGCAAAGGGGAGGATATCGACGGCGCTCGTCCGGATCGATGCCGCCGCCGGCGAGGCCGAGACCCGGTCGGGTCGGCGCTACCGCCTGGTAGGCGAGCCAGACGACGACATCGCGTTCGAGGTCGCCGTAATTGCGTGGGGATACGTAAACGCGGTCGTGACGTACCCGATTTCGGCCGAGGAGGCGCGGCTGCGGCTGGAGGAGCCGCCGTCGCCTTTCATGAACTGACTTCTGTCTTCTCCGACTTGCCGGATGTTCTGTGGCAACAGAACCGAAACATCGCGCGATTCCGCCGCTCCGCGCGCGTCTCGCCCGTCGGCGATGCCTTGCCCTGTCTTGCGGCTGACCCCCTAGTCGATACGCGGCGGTCGTTCCAGTCGCGTCTCCGGGAGGCGTGTCAAAATCCGTATTTGAAGGGCCCCGCGTGTCGAAATCCTAGCGCTGGGGGCGCGGACTAATCGTCAGACATCGCATCGAGCGCGGGCGCGACCCGGGAATTGCGGTACAGTTCCCAAATGCCGCGTTCGACGGCGTTCCGGCGGTCGATGTCCAACTGCCGGAGGATCGCTTCCCGCGCCTCTCTCAGGCGGTACTCGCGCAGTGCGGCTTCCGCGGACGGCTCTTCGTGCAGGATGTCGCGGAAGCGCCTGTAAAGCGCGGCGGTCTCGTCGTCGGATCCCATATCTAACGCAACTCGTGCTTTGTAGGCGGTTCCGTTAGATACGGGCGAGCCGACGGCGGCGAAGGGCTCGACCGACGTGGAGGCGGAGCCAGAAGAACGCGAAGAGGCCGCACCACGTAGCGACGGGTGCGATGACACCGAAGATGACCGGGTTGTGAATGGCAAGCGAGACCGGGTCCGTAAGGGCGAGGAACGCCGTCTCTCGCAGCCACGTCGCCGCAGAGAGTTTCACTCGCAGCCAGATCAGCAGGGTTTCGTCGCCGAACGCGCCGAAGGCCAGGTAGGCGATCGATGCCGGAACGGTTACAGGCCACAGCAGCCAGTAGACGCGCGCCGCGACGTGGATGAGCGGGAACGCCATCATGCCGCCCACGGCCGCTGCCGCCATGCTTCCATAGACAGCGCCGATTGCGCCTCCGTCGCCGCCGGGTCGTCCGTGTGCCATGAGTCAGTCTCCTGTTCCTGCAGTCGGAGACCGTACTTGGCAGGATCCAGGAAAGATCTAAAGCCCGTTTGCGCCGGCCGCGCCAGCGGACCGCGCTCGACGCAGTGCCCGGCTCTGGAGGATGGACGACCGGACGGCGAGGCTGCCTGACCCGGGAAGCCGGAGAACACGAATCAGCGGGGCAGGGACGTTCTTGCCCGGTTCCGGTTCAAGCGGTATGCCGGACGAACATGGGCAACGACGCGGACATCGAACTCAAGCTGCGCTGGCGGCGAACGTGGTCCGAACGGGACAACGATTTCGCATGCGCTGCGCCGGAGCACCGTGGCAGCGTCGGGCGCATCTACCTGTAGGGCCAGGCACCGGCCGCTGGGCAGTGGTACTGGAGCTACCAAGGGCATGTCCCGGCTGTGCCCTGGGGCGCCGACAGCGCCGGCATTGCACCGTCCCCATGGGAGGCCGCGAAGGCGGTCGAAGACAGGTGGTTCGCAGACCTCGAAAAGGCCTCGAAAGCCCTCGTCTGATAGTTAACGTCTTCTGCACTTAAACGCCGTTATCTGCCGATTCTTGACGTCGGAAGCCCAGAGTTCCGGGGCATGTTTTCGTGGCGGTTTTCGTGGCGGTTGCTGGTAGTTAAACCGCTAAGTCATTGAAAAGATTGGTGGGCGGTGAGAGGCTCGAACTCCCGACATCTTCGGTGTAAACGAAGCGCTCTACCAACTGAGCTAACCGCCCGGACCGTGGCGCGTATCTAAGCGGGAATGCGCGCCGATGCAAGCGTTTGTCGACGCTCGCACACCGCCCGGGCGGCACGCATTTTCGCCCTTTCACAAAAACGCGACACAAGCTCTGCAGCGCGCTTGACAGGGTATGGGGAACCGCTTAAGTGACCGCTCACGCTTCGGCCCGCAAGTCGAAGCAATGCGCGGGTGTAGCTCAGCTGGTTAGAGTGCCGGCCTGTCACGCCGGAGGTCGCGGGTTCGAGCCCCGTCACTCGCGCCATTTTTCTTCTTTTATATATTGCGTTTTTTGCACGTTTTGCGTTGCCGCATGCGCGGGCGCATCGCGCAGGCGCAAACGCGCTTTTGAACGAAGTTTCACGCATATTTTGGCTTATGTTGCACTTGCGTAGAAACGTCCCAAGGTCTAACCCGTGGTCATCGGAACAGCGGCGCGGGCGTCTGTTTGCGAATTCCCCGGGAGGGGAAAGGGACACTCCCGCCGCGCAACGAATTGGTGAAGCCAGACCATGGACGCAGTCATCGCATCCTATTTGCCGATCATCATTTTTCTTGTCGTTAGCGCCGTCATCGGAGGGGCTCTGCTGATCGCTCCCTTCGTCGTCGCCCACAAGAATCCGGATCCCGAAAAATTGTCGGCCTATGAGTGCGGGTTCAACGCCTTCGACGACGCCCGCATGAAATTCGACGTGCGATTCTATCTTGTCTCGATCCTGTTCATCATCTTCGATCTTGAAGTGGCCTTCCTGTTTCCCTGGGCGGTCTCCTTCTCCAAGATCGGCATGCTGGGCTTCTGGTCGATGATGGTGTTTCTCGGCGTCCTGACGATCGGCTTCATCTATGAATGGAAGAAGGGAGCGCTCGAATGGGATTGAGCGATACCACGCTCGTCGCGCCGCAGCCAAAGGGCGTCATCGATCCGAAGACGGGCAAGCCCGCAGGCGCCGACGATCCTTTTTTCGGCGAGATGAACAACGAGCTGGCCGACAAGGGCTTTCTCGTCACCTCGACGGACGAACTGATCACCTGGGCGCGCACCGGCTCGCTGATGTGGATGACCTTCGGTCTGGCCTGCTGCGCCGTCGAGATGATGCAGACGTCGATGCCGCGCTATGACGCCGAGCGCTACGGTTTCGCGCCGCGCGGTTCCCCGCGCCAGTCCGACGTGATGATCGTCGCCGGCACGCTGACCAACAAGATGGCGCCCGCCCTGCGCAAGGTCTACGACCAGATGCCGGAGCCGCGCTACGTCATCTCCATGGGCTCCTGCGCCAATGGCGGCGGCTACTATCACTATTCCTATTCCGTGGTGCGCGGCTGCGACCGCGTGGTGCCGGTCGACATCTACGTGCCCGGCTGCCCGCCGACCGCGGAGGCGCTACTCTACGGCGTCCTTCTCCTGCAAAAGAAAATCCGCCGCACCGGCACGATCGAACGCTGATCGGTCGAAAGGCAACGGAGCCGCAATCAAGATGGCCACGACAGAAACCCTACAGGATCTTGTCAGCACGCTTTCCGACGAGCTGGACGGTATCGACTACGAGACGCATATCGCGTTTGGCGAACTGGCGGTCACGACGAGCATCGGCAGCCTGATTCAGTTGCTGACCGCGCTGCGCGACAATGTGCAGCTGAAATTCGTCTCCATCATCGACATCACCGCGGCCGACTATCCGGGCCGCGACCGCCGTTTCGATGTCGTCTATCATCTCCTGTCGCCGACCCTGAACCAGCGCATCCGCATCAAGGTCGAGACCGACGAGGACACGGCCATTCCGAGCGCGGTCGGCGTCTTCCCGGGCGCCAACTGGTACGAGCGCGAAACCTACGACATGTACGGTATCCTGTTTTCCGGCCATCCGGACCTGCGGCGTCTTTTGACGGATTACGGTTTCGAGGGTCATCCGCTCAGGAAGGACTTCCCGCTCACGGGCTTCGTCGAGGTGCGTTACGACGACGAGCAGAAACGCGTCGTCTACGAGCCGGTGAAGCTGCGCCAGGAATTCCGCGATTTCGATTTCCTTTCGCCTTGGGAAGGCACGGACTACGTGCTGCCGGGTGATGAGAAGGCCAAATCATGACCGAACACAACGTCCGCAATTTCACCATCAATTTCGGCCCGCAGCATCCGGCCGCGCACGGTGTGCTGCGCCTCGTCCTCGAGCTCGACGGCGAGGTCTGCGAGCGCGTCGATCCGCATATCGGCCTGCTGCATCGCGGCACCGAGAAGCTGATGGAGGCCAAGACCTATCTTCAGGCCGTGCCCTATCTCGACCGCCTCGACTATGTCGCGCCGATGAACCAGGAACACGCCTTCGCGCTGGCGGTGGAGCGCCTGATGGACATCGAGGTGCCGAAGCGCGGGCAGGTGATCCGCGTTCTCTACTCCGAAATCGGCCGCATCCTCTCGCATCTCCTCAACATTACCACCCAGGCGCTGGATGTCGGCGCCCTGACGCCGCCGGTCTGGGGGTTCGAGGAACGCGAGAAGCTGATGGTGTTCTACGAGCGGGCCTGCGGCGCGCGCATGCATGCCGCCTATTTCCGCCCCGGCGGCGTCCATCAGGACCTGCCGCAGCAGCTCATCGAGGATATCGGCAACTGGATCGATCCGTTCCTGAAGGTCGTCGACGACCTCGACACGCTTCTGACCGGCAACCGCATCTTCAAGCAGCGCAACGTCGATATCGGCGTGGTCAAGCTGGAAGACGCCTGGGCGTGGGGCTTCTCCGGCGTCATGGTGCGCGGATCGGGCGCCAAATGGGACCTGCGCAAGTCGCAGCCCTACGAGTGCTACGACGAGATGGATTTCCGGATCCCGATCGGCAAGAACGGCGACTGCTACGACCGCTACCTGATCCGCATGGAGGAGATGCGCCAGTCGGCCCACATCATGCGCCAGTGCGTCGACCGCCTGCTCGGCACCGAGGCGACCGGCCCGGTCTCCAACACGGATGGCAAGATCGTCCCCCCGAAGCGCGGCCAGATGAAGCGCTCGATGGAAGCGCTGATTCATCACTTCAAGCTTTACACCGAAGGCTACCACGTGCCGGCCGGAGAGGTTTACGCCGCCGTCGAGGCGCCGAAGGGCGAATTCGGTGTGTTCCTCGTCTCCGACGGCTCCAACAAACCCTATCGCGTCAAGCTGCGCGCGCCGGGTTTCGCGCATCTGCAGGCGATGGATTTCATTTGCCGCGGCCACATGCTGGCCGACGTCTCCGCCGTCCTCGGCTCCCTCGATATCGTGTTTGGTGAGGTGGACCGCTAATGTCCGTTCGTCGTCTCGCAGAAGAAAACGTCCAACCGGCCGAGTTCAAGTTCTCGCGCGCCATGGCCGCAGAGGCCAGGAAGTGGATCAAGAAATATCCCAAGGGCCGCGAACAGTCGGCCGTCATTCCGCTGTTGATGCTGGCGCAGGAACAGGATGGCTGGGTCACGCGCGCGGCCATCGAGCATGTCGCCGAGACGCTTGATATGCCGCGCATCCGCGTGCTCGAGGTCGCGACCTTCTACACCCAGTTCATGCTCGCGCCGGTCGGCACGAAGGCGCATGTCCAGGTTTGCGGCACGACGCCCTGCATGCTGCGCGGCGCCGAGGAGCTGAAGAAGGTCTGCCAGAACCGGATCAATCACGATCCCCTCGCCTTGAATGGGGAGGGCACGCTGTCTTGGGAAGAGGTCGAGTGCCAGGGCGCTTGCGTCAACGCGCCGATGGTGATGATCGGCAAGGACACCTACGAGGACCTGACGCCGGAGCGGCTCGAAGAGATCATCGACGCCTTCGAGGCGGGCAAGGGCGCTTCCGTCAAGCCGGGACCGCAGATCGACCGCATCTATTCCGCGCCCGTTGGCGGTCCGACGACGCTTCTGGAGGACGCGCCGAAAAAGGCTGCGAAAAAATCGTCGAGCTCCACCGTCAAGATCGCCAGCACCGCGAGATCGGTCACGCCGAAGAAGAAGCCGGTCGAAAAGACCGTCGAGGGCGGCAACGCGACCATGAGGGTCGCCGCGACGGCCTCTGGCCGCGCCAAGCCGTCGGCGGCAAAACCCGTGGCGAAAAAGGCGGAGGCCCCTGTGCCGTCGCTTGACGACAAGAACCGGCCCGCCGGCATCGACAAGCCCGCCACGCCGGACGATCTGAAAATGATTTCCGGCGTCGGCCCGAAGATCGAGGGCACGCTCCATTCGCTTGGCATCTACACCTTCAAGCAGATCGCGGGCTGGAAGAAGGCCGAGCGCGAATGGGTCGACAACTATCTGAAATTCAAGGGCCGGATCGAGCGCGAGGACTGGGTCAAGCAGGCCAAGGCGCTCGCCAAGGGCGGCCGTGACGAATACGTCAAGGTCTTCGGCAAAGAGCCGCGGTGAAGGAACTGAACGATGCTCGCTGACAAGGATCGAATTTTCACCAATATCTACGGCTTGCGCGACAAGAGCCTCAAGGGCGCGATGGCGCGTGGCCACTGGGACGGCACCAAGGCGCTGATCGACAAGGGCAAGGACTGGATCATCAACGAGATGAAGGCGTCCGGCCTGCGCGGGCGCGGTGGCGCCGGCTTCCCGACCGGGCTGAAATGGTCCTTCATGCCCAAGCAGCCGAGCGAGCGGCCGCATTATCTCGTCGTCAATGCCGACGAATCCGAGCCCGGGACCTGCAAGGACCGCGACATCATGCGCCACGATCCGCACACGCTGATCGAGGGCTGCGTTCTTGCCGGTTTCGCCATGGGCGCGAATACCGCCTACATTTACATTCGGGGCGAATATATCCGCGAGCGCGAGGCGCTTCAGGCAGCGATCGACGAGTGCTACGAGGCCAAACTTCTCGGCAAGAACAACAAGTGCGGCTGGGACTTCGACGTCTATCTGCACCATGGTGCCGGCGCCTATATCTGCGGCGAGGAAACCGCGCTGCTCGAAAGCCTGGAGGGCAAGAAGGGCCAGCCGCGCCTGAAGCCGCCGTTCCCGGCCAATGTCGGCCTCTACGGCTGCCCGACCACCGTCAACAACGTCGAATCGATCGCGGTCGCCCCGACCATCCTGCGCCGCGGTGCGGCCTGGTTCTCGTCGTTCGGCCGCGAGAACAATGTCGGCACCAAGCTGTTCATGGTGTCCGGCCATGTCAACAATCCTTGCACCTTCGAGGAATCGATGGGCCTGACCTTCCGCGAACTGATCGAAACCCATTGCGGCGGCATTCGCGGCGGCTGGGACAATCTGCTCGCCGTCATTCCCGGCGGCGCATCGTGCCCGGTCGTGCGCGGCGAGGACATGATGGATGCCATCATGGATTTCGATGGCATGCGCGACGTGAAGTCCTCCTTTGGCACCGGCGGCATGATCGTTATGGACAAGTCGACCGACATCGTGAAGGCGATCTGGCGCATCGCGGCCTTCTTCAAGCACGAGAGCTGCGGCCAGTGCACGCCGTGCCGCGAGGGCACCGGCTGGATGATGCGGGTCCTGGAGCGCATGGTCACCGGCAACGCCCAGAAACACGAGATCGACATGTTGCTGGAGGTCTCAAAGCAGGTGGAGGGCCACACGATCTGTGCGCTCGGCGACGCTGCGGCCTGGCCGATCCAGGGCCTGATTCGCAACTTCCGTCCGGAGATCGAGCAGCGCATCGACGAGTTTTCGCGCAACGCGCACCAGGCAAAACCGGTGCTCGAAGCAGCGGAATGAGACTGACAGCGGGTCGGTGACGGCCCGGTTCGCGGAACCAACCGCGCAAAGAGGAAACGTTGAAGGCAGGGGGAACGGAACAGACGCGTAGAGCCCAAGGAGGGACTGATGTCTATGTCTAATTTCCCGGATGAAACGATGACCAAGAACAACCCGTTTGCCGCACTGGCTGGCGACATGACCGAGATGCAGAAGGAAGCGGCGGAATGGATGTCCGGCGCGGCCCTGCCGCAGCTCGCCGGCATGTCGAACCTCGCCGCCCACCCGATGGGCGCGATGGTCGCGGCATCCGCTGTCGGCATGGGCATGGCCAGCCAGTTCTTCGGCATGATGGCGGGCACCATGGCAGGCGCCATGCAGGCGGCCAACATGCTCGCCAACGAGACGACCGGCGGGCATTCCGAACTCTATGGCCTTTCCAATCCGCTGAATTTCGATATTGCCACCGGTTCCTTCGACGACACGAAGGAAGAGGATCCGGTCGCGCATCAGCCGCCGGTCAAGGCCGACGCCCCGAAAAAAGCCCCTGCGCCGGCAAAGCCGAAGGCCAAAGTCAAATCCGCCGCTCCCGAGGCGAAGGCCGAAATGCCCAAGGCGACGTTCGAGTTGCCGGAGCCAAAGCCCGAACCCGTCGCCATGACGCCGCAGGCCGCGCCTGCGACCGAGGAGGCGCCGGTCGCCACGGGCAAGATCGAACCGATCATGCCGGAGGACTTCGTCAAACCGAAAGCGATGGACAAGCCGGATATGCCCGACGATCTCAAGGCGATCGCCGGGATCGGGCCGAAGCTGGAGCAGGTACTCAACAGCCTCGGCATCTGGACATACGCGCAGGTCGCGGACTGGACGCCCTACGAGGTCGCCTGGATCGACGACTACCTGCAGTTCAAGGGCCGCATCGAGCGCGATGACTGGATCGCGCAGGCAGCCGCTCTGGCGGAAAAGAAGTAAGGAAAGCGGTTCCCGGATGCACCTTGCAGAAGTCAACATAGCCAAGCCGGTTTACGCGCTCGACGATCCGCGGATCGCCGGCTTCGTGAACCGGCTCGACGCGGTCAACGCCGTCGCCGACCGGTCGGATGGCTTTGTCTGGCGGCTGCAGGAAGAATCCGGAAATGCGCTGGATATTCAGGTGTTTGATGATCCGACGCTGATCATCAACATGAGTGTCTGGCAGACACCGGAGCATCTCGAGCATTTTGTCTGGAACACGGTGCACAAACAGGTTTACCGCCGCAAGGCGGAGTGGTTTAAGGCGCTCGCCGAACATCATTTCGCGATGTGGTGGGTCGAGGAAGGGCATGTCCCGACGCTCGCCGAGGCACGCGGCAAGCTCGAGCATCTCGCCCGTCACGGCGACACCGATGAAGCATTTGGATGGGCGCACCTGCCGCATGTCAAACTCTGGCAGACGCAGCGCTGCGCCTAGGAACTGAAGGTTGGATTTCGCATCATGGCAATGATCAAGGTTGACGGCAACGAGGTCGAAGTCCCGGATCACTACACGCTTCTGCAGGCGTGCGAGGAAGCGGGCGCGGAAGTGCCGCGTTTCTGTTTCCACGAGCGCCTGTCGATCGCCGGCAACTGCCGCATGTGCCTCGTCGAGGTGAAGGGCGGCCCGCCGAAGCCGACGGCCTCCTGCGCCATGGGCGTGCGCGACCTGCGTCCCGGTCCGAATGGCGAGCCGCCGGAAGTCTTCACCAACACGCCGATGGTCAAGAAGGCCCGCGAAGGCGTGATGGAGTTCCTGCTCATCAACCACCCGCTCGACTGTCCGATCTGCGACCAGGGCGGCGAATGCGACCTGCAGGACCAGGCGATGGCCTTCGGCGTCGACGCCTCGCGCTACCAGGAGAACAAGCGCGCCGTCGAGGACAAGTATATCGGCCCGCTGGTCAAGACGATCATGACGCGCTGCATCCACTGCACGCGCTGCGTCCGCTTCACGACGGAAGTGGCCGGCATTTCCGAACTCGGCCTGATCGGCCGCGGCGAGGACGCCGAGATCACCACCTATCTCGAACAGGCGATGACCTCGGAACTGCAGGGCAATGTCATCGACCTGTGCCCGGTCGGCGCGCTCACCTCGCGCCCGTATGAATTCCACGCCCGCCCCTGGGAATTGTCGAAGACCGAATCGATCGACGTGATGGACGCGGTCGGGTCGGCGATTCGTGTCGATACCCGCGGCCGCGAGGTCATGCGCGTCATGCCGCGCGTCAACGAGGCCGTGAACGAGGAGTGGATCTCCGACAAGACCCGCTTCATCTGGGACGGATTGCGCACCCAGCGCCTCGACCGGCCTTATGTGCGCGGCAAGGACGGGCGGCTGGCGCCGGCGTCCTGGACCGACGCCTTCGCCGCGATCAAGGCCGCGGTGTCGGGCAGGAAGGGCGAGGAGATCGGCGCAATCGCGGGCGATCTCGCCGGCGTTGAGGAAATGTATGCGCTCAAGAGCCTGATGGGCGCGCTCGGTTCGCCGAACATCGATTGCCGCCAGGACGGGGCGGCGCTCGATCCGTCGCTCGGACGCGCCTCCTATGTCTTCAATCCGACCATCGAAGGCATCGAGGATGCCGATGCGATCCTGATCGTCGGCGCCAATCCGCGCTTCGAGGCATCGGTCCTGAACGCGCGCATCCGCAAGACGTGGCGTGCCAACGACATCAAGATCGGTGTCATCGGCGAGATGGGCGATCTGCGTTACGACTACGAACAATTGGGGTCCGGCCCCGAAACGCTGGCCGAACTGGCCGACGGCAAGCACAAGTTCTTCCGCACCCTGAAGGCCGCCAAGCGCCCGATGATCATCGTCGGGCAGGGCGCCCTGGCGCGCGGCGACGGCGGCACCGTTCTCGGCCTCGCCGCCAAGATCGCGGAAGCAACCGGTGCGACCAAGGGCGACTGGAACGGCTTCGCCGTCCTGCACACCGCCGCGGCGCGCGTCGGCGGCCTCGATCTCGGCTTCGTGCCGGGCAAGGACGGCAAGGACGCGGCCAAGATGGTGGCCGATACGGATGTCCTGTTCCTGCTCGGCGCCGACGAACTCGACCTGCGCAAGCGCAAACAGGGCGGCTTCACCGTCTATGTCGGAACCCATGGCGACATCGGCGCCCATCATGCCGACGTGATCTTGCCGGCTTCCGCCTACACGGAAAAATCGGCCACCTATGTCAACACCGAGGGCCGCGTCCAGATGACGACTCGCGCCGGTTTCGCGCCTGGCGACGCCAAGGAGGACTGGGCCATCCTGCGCGCGCTTTCCGACGTGCTCGGCCACAAGCTGCCCTTCGATTCGCTGGCGCAACTGCGTGCCAAACTCTACGAAGCCCACCCGCATTTTGCCCGTCTCGATACCATCGAACCCGCAAATCCGGGCGATATTGCTGCGCTTGCGAAAAAAGGCGGCAGATTGGGCAAGTCAGCATTTGCATCGCCGGTCAAAGACTTCTATTTGACCAACCCAATCGCGCGGGCCTCCGCCGTCATGGCCGAATGTTCGAGCCTCGCGCGCAACGGCTTTGCGCAAGCCGCTGAATGATGCAGGGACAGGGACAGGAAACGGACAGCATCCATGTTTGAAACCTACGTCATTCCCGGGCTGATCATTCTGCTGCAGACGCTCGTCCTGCTGGTCGCGCTCCTGGTGTTCACGGCGTTCATTCTCTATGCCGACCGCAAGATCTGGGCCGCGGTCCAGTCGCGGCGCGGACCGAACGTTGTCGGCCCGTGGGGATTGCTGCAGTCCTTCGCCGACCTTCTGAAATTCGTCCTCAAGGAACCCATTGTCCCGTCGGGTTCGAACAAGGGCATCTTCCTGCTCGCGCCCTTCGTGTCGGCGACGCTGGCGCTCGCCGCCTGGGCGGTGATCCCGCTTGCCGACGGCTGGTCGATCGCCTCGGTCAATGTCGGCATCCTCTATGTCTTCGCCATCTCCTCGCTCGAGGTCTATGGCGTGATCATGGCCGGCTGGGCGTCGAACTCGAAATACCCGTTCCTCGGCGCGCTGCGCTCGGCCGCGCAGATGGTCTCCTACGAGGTCTCCATCGGCTTCGTCATCGTCACCGTGCTCCTCTGCGTCGGCTCGCTCAATTTGTCCGACATCGTGATGGCCCAGACGGACGGCATCGGCACGCGCCTCGGCCTGCCGAACACCTTCCTCGACTGGCACTGGCTCGGCCTGCTGCCGATGTTCGTGATCTTCTTCATCTCGGCGCTTGCCGAGACAAACCGCCCGCCCTTCGACCTGGTGGAAGCCGAATCCGAGCTCGTCGCCGGCCACATGATCGAATATTCGTCGACGCCCTACATGCTGTTCATGCTGGGCGAGTATATCGCCATCCTGCTGATGTGCGCGCTGACGACGGTCCTGTTCCTCGGCGGCTGGCTTCCGCCGTTCGATTTCGCGCCGTTCACTTGGCTGCCGGGCATCTTCTGGTTCGTGCTCAAGCTCTGCATGGTCTTTTTCATGATCTCCATGGTGAAGGCTTTCGTGCCGCGCTACCGCTACGACCAGCTGATGCGGCTCGGCTGGAAGGTGTTCCTGCCGATCTCGCTGTTCATGGTGTTCGCGACCGCGGCATTCCTGAAACTGACGGGCTGGGCCTGAGAAACGGAGGCATGGAACGATGAGTACGCTCACACAAGCCGCCAAGGCACTGCTGCTGCAGGAATTCGTCGGCGCTTTCTTTCTGTCGATGCGCAGGTTCTTCGCGCCGAAATTCACGCTCAACTACCCGCACGAGAAGGGGCCGGTTAGTCCTCGCTTCCGCGGCGAGCACGCGCTGCGCCGCTATCCGAACGGCGAGGAACGCTGCATCGCCTGCAAGCTCTGCGAGGCGATCTGCCCGGCGCAGGCGATCACCATCGAGGCCGGACCGCGCCGCAATGACGGCACGCGGCGCACGGTGCGCTACGACATCGACATGGTGAAATGCATCTATTGCGGCTTCTGCCAGGAAGCCTGCCCCGTCGATGCCATCGTCGAGGGACCGAATTTCGAGTTCGCCACGGAAACCCGTGAGGAACTCTATTACAGCAAGGAAAAACTCCTGGAGAACGGCGACCGGTGGGAGCGCGAAATCGCGCGCAACATCGCGCTCGATTCGCCGTACCGCTAGGGGAACGAACCATTTCAAACGCTGCCCGCCAGGGTAGTGGAACTCCGGGGCCGGCACGTCGATGCGGGGACCGGAAAGGGAGATCGGGGAAGCGATCATGATTACTGGGTTAGGGGCGGCGTTCTTCTACCTCTTCGCCTTCATCGCGATTCTTAGCGCATTCATGGTGATTGCCGCGCGCAATCCCGTGCATTCGGTGCTTTATCTGATCCTGACGTTCTTCAACGCGGCGGCGCTGTTTTTGCTGACGGGCGCGGAATTCCTGTCGATGATCCTGCTGGTTGTCTATGTCGGCGCGGTGGCGGTTCTGTTCCTGTTCGTCGTCATGATGCTCGACGTCGACTTCGCCTCGATGAAACGCGGCGCGCTCGAATACGCGCCGATCGGCGCCGTCGTCGGCGTCGTGCTCGCCGCCGAACTGCTGATCGTGCTGGCGGGCAACGCCACCCACATCGTCGCGCCCGCGGTCACCGCGCTGCCGACGCCCGACCCGGCGGTGCGCCACAACACCGCCGCGCTCGGCGACATTCTCTACACCGACTACATCTTCTACTTCCAGATTGCCGGCATGGTGCTGCTGGTCGCCATGATCGGCGCCATCGTGCTCACGCTGCGCGCGCCGCGCCCGAACGTGAAGCGCCAGAACATGGCCGGACAGGTCGCGCGCACGCCGGCCGATGCGATCGAAGTGGTCGACGTCGAGACAGGCAAGGGGATCTGAGGCCCATGACCATCACCATTTCCCACTATCTGGCCGTCAGTGCGATCCTCTTCGTGATCGGCGTGTTCGGTATCTTCCTCAACCGCAAGAACGTCATCGTCATCCTGATGTCGGTGGAACTGATCCTCTTGTCGGTGAATCTGAATTTCGTGGCGTTCTCCGCGCATCTGCACGATCTGGTCGGCCAGGTCTTCGCATTGTTCGTGCTGACGGTGGCCGCCGCCGAGGCCGCCATCGGCCTCGCAATCCTTGTCGTCTTCTATCGCAACCGCGGATCGATCGCGGTCGAAGACGTGAACATGATGAAGGGCTGACGGCACCATGTATCACGCCATTGTCTTTCTGCCGCTGGTCGGGTTCTTGATTGCCGGGCTTTTCGGCAACTCGATCGGCGCCAAGGCCAGCGAATACATCACCTCCGGGATCATGCTCCTGGTCGCGGCGCTGTCGTGGATCGCGTTTGCCACGGTCGCCTTTTCCGAGGAACCGGTCTTCACCATCCACGTGCTGCGCTGGATAACGACGGGCACGCTTGACGTGAACTGGGCTCTGCGCATCGACACGCTGACCGCGGTGATGCTCGTCGTCGTCAACACCGTGTCGGCGCTCGTGCATGTCTATTCGATCGGCTACATGCACCACGATCCGAACCGGCCGCGCTTCTTCGCCTACCTGTCGCTGTTCACCTTCGCCATGCTGATGCTGGTGACATCGGACAACCTCGTGCAGATGTTCTTCGGCTGGGAAGGCGTCGGTCTCGCGTCCTACCTGCTGATCGGCTTCTGGTACAAGAAACCGTCGGCCAACGCCGCCGCGATGAAGGCCTTCATCGTCAACCGCATCGGCGACTTCGGTTTCGCGCTCGGCATCTTCGGCGTCTTCGTCCTGTTCGGCTCGGTCAATCTCGGCACTATCTTCGCCAATGCCGCGTCCTTCCTGCCCGCCGAAGGCGCCCATGGCGCCGCCGAGGCGGCAACGGCGGATGGCGGCACGGTCCTGACCTTCCTCGGCTATCACCTCGACAAGGCGCATGCGCTGACGATCGTCTGCCTGCTGCTCTTCATGGGCGCGATGGGCAAGTCGGCGCAGTTCCTGCTGCACACCTGGTTGCCGGACGCGATGGAAGGCCCGACGCCGGTCTCCGCGCTCATCCACGCAGCGACCATGGTGACCGCGGGCGTGTTCATGGTGGCGCGCATGTCGCCGCTGTTCGAACTGAGCCCGACCGCACTGACCGTGGTCACGACCGTCGGCGCGATTACCGCCTTCTTCGCCGCCACCGTCGGCCTCGTCCAGAACGACATCAAGCGCGTCATCGCCTACTCGACCTGTTCGCAGCTCGGTTACATGTTCGTGGCGCTCGGCGTCGGCGCATACGGGGCAGGGATTTTCCACCTGTTCACCCATGCCTTCTTCAAGGCGCTGCTGTTCCTCGGCGCAGGCTCGGTCATCCATGCCGTTTCCGACGAGCAGGACATGCGCAAGATGGGCGGGCTGCGCAAGCACATCCCGATGACCTACTGGATGATGGTGGTCGGCACGCTGGCGCTGACCGGCGTCGGCCTGCCGGGCACGCTGATCGGCACCGCCGGCTTCTTCTCCAAGGACGCCATCATCGAGAGCTCCTTCGTCGCCCACAATCCGGCCTCCGGCTTCGCCTTCGGCCTGCTGGTGATCGCGGCGCTGTTCACGAGTTTCTATTCCTGGCGGCTGATCTTCATGACCTTCCACGGCAAGCCGCGTGCATCCGCCGATGTGATGCACCATGTCCATGAATCGCCGCCGGTGATGCTGATCCCGCTTTTCGTTCTGGCCGCCGGTGCACTGTTCGCGGGCCTCCTGTTCCACGAGTCCTTCATCGGCCATGCCGCCGAGGGCGCGCATCACGAGGGCTGGTACAACGAGTTCTGGCGCGCCGCGCTGGTCGCCGGCCCGGACAACCACATCCTCGCCGACATGCACTCGGTGCCGCTGTTCGTGAAGCTGAGTCCCTTCATCGTCATGGTGCTCGGTCTGGTGATCGCCTGGTACATGTATATCCGCTCGCCGCAGGCGCCCAAGGCGCTCGCCGCGCAGCACGAGGGGCTCTACAAGTTCCTTCTCAACAAGTGGTATTTCGACGAGCTTTACGACTTCCTGTTCGTCAAGCCGGTCATGCGTCTCGGCACTTTCCTGTGGAAGTGGGGTGACGGCTGGCTGATCGACGGCTTCGGTCCCGACGGAATCGCGATGCGTGTCCGCCAGGTGACCACCCGGGTCGTGAAACTGCAGACCGGGTACCTTTATCATTATGCGTTCGCGATGCTGATCGGTGTTGCCGCGCTTGTTACGTGGATGATGCTCGGGGGCAGCGTCTGATGGCCGGTATGCCGATCCTTTCTCTGGTTACGTTCCTGCCGCTCGTCGGCGTTCTGATCATCCTGTTCATCAACGATGACAGCGAAATCGCGCGGCGTAACATCCGCATGGTCGCGCTGCTGACGACGGCTTTCACCTTCGTCATTTCGCTGCTGATCTGGGTGGGCTTCGACACCAGCAATCCGGGCTTCCAGTTTGTCGAGAAGGTCGACTGGCTGGACAGCGGGATTTCCTATCACATGGGCGTCGACGGCATTTCCATGCTGTTCGTCATCCTGACCACCTTCCTGATGCCGCTCTCGATCCTGGCCAGTTGGGAAGCCGTGCAGAAGCGCGTCAAGGCCTACATGATCGCCTTCCTGGTGCTCGAAACGCTGATGGTCGGCGTCTTCTGCGCCCTCGACATCGTGCTCTTCTACGTCTTCTTTGAAGGCGGCCTGATCCCGATGTTCATCATCATCGGCGTGTGGGGCGGCAAGCGCCGTGTCTATGCCTCGTTCAAGTTCTTCCTCTACACGCTGCTCGGCTCGGTGCTGATGCTGCTCGCCATCATGGCGATGTACTGGAACGCGGGCACGACCTCGATCCCGGACCTGCTCGCGCATGACTTCCCGGTCGGGATGCAGAACTGGCTGTGGCTGGCCTTCTTCGCGTCCTTCGCCGTCAAGATGCCGATGTGGCCGGTCCACACATGGCTTCCCGACGCGCATGTCGAGGCGCCGACCGCCGGCTCCGTCATCCTTGCCGCCATCCTGTTGAAGCTCGGCGGCTACGGCCTTATCCGCTTCTCGCTGTCGATGTTCCCGGTCGCCTCGGCCCACTATGCCGATTTCGTTTTCACCCTGTCGGTGATCGCGATCATGTACACGTCGCTGGTCGCCCTGATGCAGGAAGACATCAAGAAGCTGATCGCCTATTCCTCGGTCGCCCATATGGGCTACGTGACCATGGGCATCTTCGCGGCCAATCACCAGGGGCTCGACGGCGCGATCTTCCAGATGCTGTCGCACGGCCTCGTTTCGGGCGCGCTGTTCCTGTGCGTCGGCGTCGTTTATGACCGCATGCACACCCGCGAGATCAATGCCTATGGCGGTCTCGTCAATATCATGCCGCGCTACGCCGTCGCCTTCATGATCTTCACCATGGCCAATGTGGGCTTGCCGGGCACGTCCGGCTTCGTCGGCGAGTTCCTGACGCTGATGGGCATCTTCCAGGTCTCGACCTGGTTCGCGCTCTTCGCGACGACCGGTGTGATCCTGTCTGCGGCCTATGCGCTGTGGCTGTACCGCCGCGTGATCTTCGGCGTGCTGGAGAAGGAAAACCTCAAAGCAATGCTCGACCTGTCGGTGCGCGAGAAGGTGATCCTCTATCCGCTGATCGCGCTCACCATTTTCTTCGGTGTCTATCCGGCACCGGTCTTCGATGTCACTGCCGCGTCCGTAAACGCGCTTCTGTCCGACTATTCCGCGGCAATCGATGCGGCCCGCGCCGCAGCCGATGTCGCGATGGCGGTAAACTGATCCGGGGAGCCAGATAGTCATGTCCGCCGAAATGTTGTCCCAGAGCCTCTCGCTGGCGCTTCCCGAACTGATCCTCGCGATCGGCGCGATGGCGCTGCTGATGGTTGGCGTGTTCGCACCGGCCGGCCGCGCCAACTCGACCGTCACCGGTCTTGCTGTCGCGCTTCTGATTGCCGCCCTCGGCTGGATGCTGTTTATCGGCGGCGAGGGCACTGCCTTTGGCGGCGTCTATATCCAGGACGGTTTCGCCGTCTTCATGAAGACGCTGACCTTGATCGGTTCGATCGTCGCGCTCGCGATGTCGGTCGGTTTCGCCCGCGCCGAGAAATTCGACCGGTTCGAATTCCCGATCCTGATCGTGCTTGCGACCCTCGGCATGATGCTGATGGTATCCGCCAACAGCCTGCTGACGCTCTATATGGGTGTCGAACTGCAGTCGCTGGCGCTCTATGTCCTCGCCGCGATCAACCGCGACAGCGTCCGTTCCACCGAGGCAGGTCTTAAATATTTCGTTCTCGGCGCATTGTCGTCCGGCATGATGCTCTACGGCATCTCGCTGATCTACGGCTTCACCGGCCATATCGAGTTCGCCGCGATCGCCGACGCGCTGACCGGAACCGGCCGCTCCATCGGCGTGCTGTTCGGCCTCGTATTCCTGATCACGGGCCTTGCCTTCAAGATCTCGGCTGTGCCGTTCCACATGTGGACGCCGGATGTCTATGAGGGCGCGCCGACACCGGTGACGGCCTTCTTCGCTGCCGCGCCCAAGATGGCGGCCATGGCGATGTTCGTGCGCGTCGTCATCGACGGGTTTGGCCCGGTCACGTCCGACTGGCAGCAGATCATCGTCTTCATCTCGATCGCGTCCATGGTGCTCGGCGCGTTCGCGGCCATCGGCCAGCGCAACATCAAGCGCCTGATGGCCTACTCCTCGATCGGCCACATGGGCTATGCGCTTGTCGGCCTCGCCGCCGGCACGATGGTCGGCGTCAAGGGCGTGATCATCTACATGACGATCTATCTGGCGATGACGCTCGGCACTTTCGCCTTCATCCTCGCGATGCGCCGCAAGGACGAGGGCAATGTCGAGAACATCGACGATCTCGCCGGCCTTTCCTCGACCAACCCGGTGATGGCGACGCTGTTGACGATCCTGATGTTCTCGCTTGCAGGCATTCCGCCGCTCGCGGGCTTCTGGGGCAAGTGGTATGTCTTTCTCGCGGCCGTCGAGGCCGGGCTCTATCCGCTCGCGATCATCGGCGTGCTCGCATCGGTCGTCGGCGCCTTCTACTATCTGCGCATCATCAAGATCATGTGGTTCGACGAGTCCGTCGGCGGCTTCGTCCCGGCGGCGGGCGAACTGCGCCTTGTCATGGGCGTCTCCGGCCTCTTCGTCCTCGGCTATGTCCTGATCGGCGGGCCGATCGCCATGTCCGCCGAGGCGGCCGCCCGGGCGCTCTTCTGAGCCCGGGAGCCGGGACCGGCCCGTGACGGGATCAGCGATCGAGGGCCTGCCGGCCTGGCGGCACCTGAACCTGATGGCCGTCGGTTCGACCAATGCGGAAGCCATGGCGCTGGCGGCTGCCGGCGATCTCGGCAATCTCTGGATCACCGCCGCCGAACAGCTCTCGGGACGCGGCCGGCGCGGCCGCGAATGGTCGTCGCCGCCGGGCAATCTCTACGCCTCCGCATTGCTGATTAATCCGGCGCCGGTTGCCGGGCTCGGCGCGCTGCCGCTGGTCGTCGCCGTCGCCGTGCGTGAGGCGATCGCCGCCTGCGGACTGCCGCCCGGCACGCTGCTTTCCATCAAGTGGCCGAACGACATCCTGCTGAACGGCGCGAAATGCTGCGGCATGCTGCTCGAAAGCCAGATCCTGCGCGACGGGCGTCTGGCGGTCGTCATCGGCTGCGGCATCAACATCGTCAGCCATCCCGATCCGGGTCTTTATCCGGCGACGGCGCTGAACCGCGAAGGCATAAGCGCCACGCCGGCGACGCTGTTCGCCCATCTGGCGCGGGCCATGGACAAGGCTCTGGCGCTCTGGGATGGAGGCCGCGGCATGGCGGCGATCCGCGACCGCTGGCTCGCCCACGCGCACGGGTTGGGGGAATCCATTACCGTCAACCTTGCAACCGAGCGGGTGGAAGGCCTATTTGAAGGTATCGATGCCGACGGAATTCTGCTTCTCCGTACCCGGCAGGGGGCCATCCAGCCGATTTCCGCTGGTGATCTTTTCTTTGACAATTTGACAGGCGGCGCCGGATACGCGCTCGAAAAAGAACAAGAATGAGCATGGAAGAATTGGTGTTTGTGCCGCTTGGCGGCGTGGGTGAAATCGGCATGAATCTGGCGATGTACGGATTTGGCCCCAAGGGTAACCGCGAATGGATCGTCGTCGACTGCGGCGTGACCTTCCCGGGGCCGAACCTGCCGGGTGTCGATCTCGTGCTGCCCGATATCCGCTTTCTGGAGTCTGAGCGCAAAAATGTGCGCGCGATGATTATCACGCACGCGCATGAGGACCATTACGGCGCGGTCCTGACGCTTTATCCGCGCATTTCTCCCGAGGGCACGCTGCCCGTTTACGCGACCGCGTTCACCGCCGGTCTGCTCGAGGCCAAGGCGCAATCGGAGCCCGGGGCACCCAAGATCGACGTTACCGTGTTCCAGCCGGGCGGTAAATTTCAGGCCGGTCCTTTCGAGATCGAGACCGTCACGGTCACCCACTCCATTCCGGAGCCGGTCTCGCTTGCGATCACCACGCCGCTCGGCACCGTCCTGCACACAGGCGACTGGAAGGACGACGACGAACCGGCGATGGGGCCGAAGACGGACCGCAACGCCTTCGAGAAGCTCGGCGACCGGGGCGTATTGGCGCTGATCTGCGACTCCACCAACGCCATGCGCGAGGGAGTCTCGCCGTCGGAGCAGGACGTTTCGGACGGCCTTCGAAAGGTGATCGAGGCGGCCGAGGGCAGGGTGGCTGTTACCACCTTCTCGTCCAATGTCGGGCGCATCCGTTCGATTGCCGAAGCCGCACGCGACTGCGGCCGCGAGGTTCTGCTGCTGGGACGGTCGATGAAACGCGTTGTCGATGTCGCCAGGGAGCTCGGTTACATGGAAGGCTTGCCGCCGTTCCTGTCCGAAGAGGACTTCGGTTATATTCCGCGTTCGAAGGTCGTCATCATCCTGACGGGGTCGCAGGGCGAATCGCGCGCCGCGCTCGCCAAGCTGTCGCGCGACGAAATGCGCGATGTGGCGCTGACGGCGGGCGATACCGTCGTCTATTCGTCGCGCATGATTCCGGGCAACGAGAAGGCGGTGATCGAGACCAAGAACCGCCTGATCGACATGGGCATCGAGGTCATCGAGGATGGCGATGCGCTGGTGCATGTCTCCGGCCATCCCCGCCGCAACGAATTGCGCGAGATGTACAAGTGGACGCGTCCCGCCATCGGCGTGCCGGTCCACGGCGAGGCAGCCCATCTTGCCGCCCATGCCAAACTGATGACCGAATGCGGCATCCGCGACGTGGTTCCGGCACGCAATGGCGATATGGTGCGCCTGGCGCCTGGCGATCCGGAGATTGCCGATGACGTGCCGCACGGCCAGGTCTTCAAGGACGGCGCGTTGATCGGCGACGAAGAGGAACTCGGCATCGCCGACCGCCGCCGCTTGTCATTTGCCGGGCATGTCGCCGTTTCCATCGTGCTGAACAAGCATCACGAACTGAGCGCCGATCCCGAAATCGTCGCCATCGGCGTACCGCAGACCGACGCCCGCGGCGAAGATATCGAGGATCTGATGTATGACGCGGCTGTCGAAGCGGTCGAGAGCATTCCGCGCGCGCGCCGCCGGGATCTCGATCTGGTCGAGCGCGCCGTACACGGCGCGGTACGCGCCGCCGCGCGCAATGCCTGGGGCAAGAAGCCGCTGGTCAGCGTGCTCGTATCGAGCGCCTAGACGCGTTATTGGAGATCACCATGCTTGGACGATTGAACCATGTCGCCATCGCCGTGCCGGATCTTGAGGCCGCCACGCGCAAATATCGCGATGTTCTCGGCGCGAAGGTGTCCGCGCCGCAGGCGTTGCCCGAACACGGCGTCACGGTTGTCTTCGTCGAACTGGCCAACACCAAGACCGAGTTGCTGGAGCCGCTTGGCGACCGGTCGCCGATCGCCGCCTTCCTGGAAAAGAATCCGTCCGGCGGCATTCACCACATGTGCTACGAGGTCGAGGACATCATCGCTTCGCGCGATGCGCTGCGCGCTGAGGGCGTGCGCGTGCTCGGCGACGGCGAACCGCGGACTGGTGCGCATGGCAAGCCGGTGCTGTTCCTTCACCCGAAGGATTTCGACGGCACCCTCATCGAACTGGAGCAGGTCTGAACCGTGAGTTGGGTATCGATAATCGCCATCTTCTTCGTCATCTGGTGGCTCGTGCTGTTCACGATGCTGCCCGTCGGCGTGCGCAGCCAGATCGAGAATAACGACATAACCCTGGGCACCGACCATGGCGCGCCGGTGAAGCCCGCGCTGCTGCGCAAGATCGTGCTGACGACGCTGGTATCGCTCGTGATCTTCGGCGCGTTCTATGTCGTGACCGCGGTCATGGGATACGGCTTCGACGACCTTCCGCGGATCGTGCCGGAATACCAATACCATGATCCAAAAAATTAAGTGGCAGGGCTTGCACCCTGCCACTCAGAACGGGCCTGATTTTCGTCCGCTGTTTTGACAGCGTCGCAGCTCGATTACCGAGCGCGGAAAATCTGATCCTCCCAAGACTTTGGCCGCGTTCACCGGTTTATCCGGCTTTCGCCGAATAAAACCGGAACCTTTCGTAGCAATGCTTGGCGCCGTTGTCACCGAAAAAATGAAGCCCGCGTGTTGATGTAAAGTAGAAGGTGAACTCGGCCCCCGTCCGGTGGTGCCGGCGCGGTGTTTGCGCCGAGGCGCGGCCATTGGAAAGAGAACCGTTTCCATTTGTGCCCGAACCGCTTTATGAACACTGCCGTCACGCCGGAATTGCGCCTGATTCTCGTACGAAACGAACTATACCCTTCTGGAACCCGCCATGCGTCTGTCGCGTTATTTTCTGCCCCTTCTGAAAGAGAATCCCAAGGAAGCCGAGATCGTCTCGCACCGGCTGATGCTGCGTGCCGGCATGATCCGCCAGCAGGCCGCCGGCATCTATTCCATGCTGCCGCTCGGCAAGCGGGTTCTCGACAAGGTCTGTAACATCATTCGCGAGGAGCAGAACCGTTCCGGCGCCATCGAGATCCTGATGCCGACAATCCAGTCGGCAGACCTCTGGCGCGAAAGCGGGCGTTACGACGACTACGGCAAGGAGATGCTGCGCATCACCGACCGCCACGAGCGCGATCTTCTCTATGGTCCGACCAACGAGGAGATGGTCACCGACATCTTCCGGTCCTATGTGCGGTCCTACAAGGACCTGCCGCTCAACCTCTACCATATCCAGTGGAAGTTCCGGGACGAGATCCGTCCGCGTTTCGGCGTCATGCGCGGCCGCGAGTTCCTGATGAAGGACGCCTATTCCTTCGATCTCGACTTCGAGGGCGCCCGGGCGGCCTACAACCGCATGTTCGTCGCCTATCTGCGCACCTTCGAGCGTTGCGGCCTGAAATCGATCCCGATGCGCGCCGACACCGGCCCGATCGGCGGCGACCTCAGCCACGAATTCATCGTCCTCGCCGACACCGGTGAATCGGAGGTCTTCTGCCATCGCGATTATCTGGAAATGGATGTGCCCGGCGCCGATGTCGATTTCACCGATGATGCGCAAATGGCATCGATCGTCGAGAAATGGACGACGCCCTATGCGGCGACCGACGAAATGCATGACGAGGCCGAGTGGGAAAAGACGCCGATTCCCGAGCGCCTGTCGGCGCGCGGCATCGAGGTCGGCCATATCTTCCATTTCGGCACCAAGTATTCCGAGCCGATGGGCGCCGTCGTGACGGGCCCGGACGGCAAGCAGCATGCCGTCTCGATGGGTTCCTACGGGATCGGGCCGACCCGCCTCATCGCCGCCATTATCGAAGCCTCCCATGACGACAATGGAATCATCTGGCCCGAAAGCGTGGCGCCCTTCGGCGCCGGCATCATCAATATGAAGCCCGGCGACGCCGGCTGCGACTCGTGGTCGGACGACCTCTACGCGAAATTCGCCGCCGCCGGGGTTGATCCTCTCCTCGACGACACCCACGAACGCGCCGGCGCGAAATTCGCCGCCATGGATCTGATCGGCCTGCCTTGGCAGGTGACCGTCGGCCCGCGCGGGATCGGGTCCGGCGTGGTCGAGGTCAAGAACCGCAAGTCCGGCGAGAAGCAGGAACTTTCGCCGGAAGCCGCCGTCAACCTGATCGCCAAGGGTGCCTGAACGCGTGAGCGCTGTCGCCGAAACAGAAGTGACATCCGGGCCCGCGCCGCGAAACGGTTCTGCGCACCCGTTCTCGGCCTTCGAGCGGCTGGTCGCCTGGCGCTATCTCAAGCCGCGCCGCAAGGAAGCGGCCGTCTCCATCGTGACGATCATTTCGCTGGTCGGCGTCACGCTTGGTGTCGCCGCGCTGATCATCGTCATGGCGGTGATGAACGGTTTCCGCGCCGAACTGCTCGACCGTATTCTCGGCCTCAACGGCCATCTCGTGATCTCGCCTGTCGACACGCCGCTTACCGATTACGAGGAAGTCGCCGCCCGTATCGCCAAGGTGCATGGCGTGAAAATGGTCATGCCGATCGTCGAGGGGCAGGCTTTGGCGACCGGCAATTCCGGCGCCGGATCAGGCGTGCTCGTGCGCGGCATTCGCGGCGAGGATTTCGTCAAGCTCGATTCGATCTCCAAGAACATCAAGGAAGGTTCCGTCGAATCCTATCTGACCGGTGACGGTGTCGCGATCGGAACGGGCATGGCGCTCGACCTCGGGCTGGTGGTTGGCGATCTGATCAAGGTGATCTCGCCGGAAGGAGACGTAACGCCCTTCGGCACGACGCCGCGCGTGAAGTCCTATCCTGTCCGCGCGATCTTCCAGATGGGCATGTCGGAATACGACAAGTCGATCATTTTCATGCCTCTGGAGGAGGCCCAGCTCTATTTCAATCAGGAGGGCCAGGCGCAGGTGATCGAGGCTTTCGTCGATGATCCCGACGCCGTTGACAGCTACAAGCCCCTAGTCGAAAAGGCGGCGGGGCGGCCCGTCTACATCTCCGATTGGCGCCAGCGCAACCAGGCGTTCTTTTCCGCGCTCCTGATCGAGCGCAATGCCATGTTCCTGATCCTGTCGATCGTCGTCGTGGTCGCCTCGCTGAACATCGTCGCGAGCCTGATCATGATGGTCAAGGAGAAGGCGAGGGGTGTCGCCATCCTGCGCACCATGGGGGCGACTCAGGCGGCGGTGATGCGCATCTTCATCATGGCCGGCATCGGTGTTGGTTTCGTCGGCACCATGGCAGGCCTGATCCTCGGGCTGCTCGTATGCTGGAACATCAAGGGCATACAGCGGGTGATGAACTGGTTGTCCGGCACCGATGTCTGGGATCCGACGATCCGTTTCCTCAGTGAAATTCCCGCCAGGATGAATCCTTACGAGACGACAGCCGTCATCTTCCTGTCGCTCGGCCTGTCTTTCCTCGCCGCGATCTTGCCGGCCTGGCGGGCCGCCAAGCTCGATCCGGTCGAAGCGCTGAGGTACGAGTGATGGCGTCCGCTCAAAGCGTTCTGCGCCTGGAGGGCGTCCAGCGCTCCTATGTCGAGGCCGATCACCAGCTTGAAATCCTCAAGGGCGCCGATTTCGAACTGAAAACGGGCGAGATGGTCGCGCTCGTCGCGCCGTCCGGCGCAGGCAAGTCGACGCTGTTGCACACCGCCGGTCTCCTCGAGCGCCCCGACGGCGGCGAGGTCTATATCGCGGGCGCGGCATGTGGCACGCTCTCCGACGGGGAGCGCACGGCGCGGCGGCGCAACGATATCGGCTTCGTCTACCAGTTCCATCATCTGCTGCCGGAATTCTCGGCGCTGGAAAACGTCATGATCCCGCAGATGATTCGGGGCCTGCCAAGTGCCGAGGCCGCCGAGCGCGCGCGCCAGCTTTTGGATTATCTGCGCGTCGGGCCGCGCGCGGAGCACCGTCCGGCCGAATTGTCTGGTGGCGAACAGCAGCGCGTCGCCATCGCCCGCGCGGTCGCCAATGCGCCGTTGATCCTTCTCGCCGACGAACCGACCGGAAACCTCGATCCGGAAACCTCCGGCTATGTCTTCGAGGCACTGTCGGCGCTGGCCCGCCAGTCCGGGCTTGCCGCCCTGGTCGCGACCCACAACCACGCGCTCGCCGAACGCATGGACCGGGTCGTCACGCTCGAGGACGGCCGCATCATCCCCTATACCGGCTGAGACCGGATTCACCCTCCGTTAACCGCGATAATGGGCGGGCTAATGATAGGACTCTTTTCCCTTGAAAAGAGAACATAGATGGAACATAAAAGAGACAGACGCAAAACAAGGAGACTGATCCATGACCCTCATCCTCCGCGATATCGCTTCTTTCGTTTCCATCGCCGCGTTTGTCGCGACCTTCTCGATTTGCGTTAACGCGCTCTGAGACTGCCTATCCACAGCGATGCCGGGACCCGCTCCCGGCAATGCTGGACCTGCGCCGCCCACCCTCCCATAGTGCGCCAAGGACGACTCTGTTACGGCATGTGAAATGCTGTGGAACGGGCGCGGGGATTGGTCAGAGATATGGGTGCGGAAAACCGGAAAGACACGCAAGGCAATGGTGAGGCGCTCGCCGATCCGCATTTCGTCCATTTGCGCGTCCACTCTGCCTATTCGCTGCTCGAAGGCGCCTTGCCGCTCAAGAAGGTTATCGGCTTTGCCGAAACCAACCGCATGCCGGCGATCGCCATCGCCGACACCAACAACCTGTTCGGCGCACTGGAATTCGCCCAGAAGGCGTCGGAAGCCGGCATCCAGCCGATCATCGGTTGCCAGCTCGATCTCGTCTTCGGCGACGATCTTGCGACGCCGCGCAGCGGCAACGGCAAGGTCTCGCTGAGGGAAGCTTCGGAATCCATCGTCCTGATCGCGGCGACGGAGACGGGCTATGCCAACCTCGTCGAACTGGTCTCGAAATCCTATCTCGACACCGGCGAGGGCGCGCGCGCGCAACTGCATGCCGACTGGCTGGCCGAATACGCCGAGGGCATCATTTGCCTGACGGGCGGACCGCGCGGGCCCATTGGCCGCATGATCGCCGACGGCCACCAGCCGGTGGCAGAACAGCGGCTGCTGCTGCTGAAGCAGGTCTATGGCGACCGGCTCTATGTCGAACTGCAGCGCCACAAGGGCTACGACCGCGCCGTCGAACACGCGACGGTCGAACTTGCCTATGCGCACGGCTTGCCGCTGGTCGCCACCAACGAGGCCTTCTTCCTCAAGCCCGATGATTTCGAGGCGCATGACGCCCTGATCGCGATAGCCGAGGGCTCGCTGCTGTCCATCGACGAGCGCCGCCGCCTGACGCCGGACCACTGGCTGAAGCCGGAAGCCGAGATGGTGAAGCTGTTCGAGGACCTGCCGGAGGCCGTCGAGAATACCGTCGAGATCGCGAAACGCTGTTCCTACTATGCGCAGACCCGCAAGCCGATCCTGCCGCGCTTCGCCGCCGACGCGAAAGGCGTCAGCCACGACGAGGCTGTCGCAGCCGAGGCCGCGGAACTGCGCCGCCAGGCGCGCGAGGGTCTCGATAAGCGCCTTGAAGAACAGGGCATGAGCGAAGGCTATACGCGCGGCGACTATGACGAGCGGCTGGAATACGAACTCGGCATCATCGAGAAGATGCAGTTCCCGGGCTACTTCCTGATCGTTGCCGACTTCATCAAGTGGGCCAAGGCGCACGACATTCCGGTCGGTCCCGGCCGCGGTTCCGGCGCTGGCTCGCTGGTCGCCTGGGTGTTGACCATCACCGACGTCGATCCGCTGCGCTTCTCGCTGCTGTTCGAGCGCTTCCTCAATCCGGACCGCGTCTCGATGCCGGACTTCGACATCGATTTCTGCCAGGACCGCCGCGAGGAGGTGATCCATTACGTGCAGGAGCGCTACGGCCGCGACCAGGTCGGCCAGATCATCACCTTCGGTACATTGCAGGCGCGCGCCGTTTTGCGCGATGTCGGCCGCGTGCTCGAAATGCCCTACGGCCAGGTCGACCGGCTCTGCAAGCTGGTGCCGAACAATCCGGCCAATCCGACGCCACTCGGCAAGGCGATCGAGGGCGAGCCGAAATTCGAGGAGGAAAAGAACAAGGAGCCGATCGTCGGGCAGTTGCTCGACATGGCGCTGAAGCTCGAAGGCCTTTACCGGCACGCTTCGACGCACGCCGCCGGCATCGTCATCGGCGACCGGCCGCTGTCGAAGCTCGTGCCGATGTATCGCGATCCGCGTTCCGACATGCCGGTCACCCAGTTCAACATGAAATGGGTCGAGCAGGCGGGGCTGGTGAAGTTCGACTTCCTCGGCCTGAAGACCCTGACCGTCCTGAAGACGGCTGTGGACCTGATCAAGCGCCGCGGCGTCGAGATCGACCTCGGCAATTTACCGCTCGACGACAAGCCGACCTACGAGATGATGGCGCGCGGCGAGGTGGTCGGCGTGTTCCAGGTGGAGTCGGCGGGCATGCGCAAGGCGCTGCTCGGCATGAAGCCGGACCGCATCGAGGACATCATCGCGCTGGTCGCGCTTTACCGGCCGGGCCCGATGGAGAACATCCCGACCTACAATGCCCGCAAGCATGGCGAGGAGGAGATCGCCTCGATCCATCCGAAGATCGACCACCTGGTAAAGGAGACGCAGGGCGTCATCGTCTACCAGGAGCAGGTGATGCAGATCGCCCAGGAACTGGCCGGCTATACGCTCGGACAGGCTGACTTGCTCCGCCGCGCCATGGGCAAGAAGATCCGCGCCGAGATGGAAAAGCAGCGCGGCATCTTCGTCGAGGGCGCGACCGAGCGCGGCGTCTCGAAACCGCAGGCGGATTTCATCTTCGACCTGCTCGCCAAGTTCGCTGACTACGGCTTCAACAAGTCTCACGCCGCGGCCTACGCCATCGTTTCCTACCAGACCGCCTATCTGAAGGCGCATTACCCGACCGAGTTCCTCGCCGCGTCGATGACCTACGACATGGCCAACGCCGACAAGCTGAACGATTTCCGCCGCGACGCGATGCGGCTCGGCATCGAGGTCGAACCGCCCTCCGTGCAGACCTCCTATCGCCCCTTCGAGGTCGCCGAGAAGACGATCTTTTATGCGCTGGCCGCCATCAAGGGCGTCGGCGAGGCCGCGGTCGACCATATCGTAGAGCGCCGCGGCGACAAGCCCTTCGAGAGCCTCGAGGACTTCGCCAATCGCATCGACACGCGCATCGTCAACCGGCGCACGCTGGAAGGCCTGATCTCCGCCGGCGCGCTCGACTGTTTCGGCCTCGACCGCGCGGCGCTCGTCGCCGGCATCGACCGCATCATGGGCCTGTCGCAACGCGCCGTCGATCAGGCCGAAAGCGGACAGGCCGATATTTTCGGCACGCTGTCGGCGGTCGAGCCGGAGCGCCTGCATCTTCCGGTCACCGATCCCTGGACGATGTCGGAGAAGCTGATGCGCGAGTTCCAAGTCCTCGGCTTCTATTTCTCCGCCCATCCGCTCGACGACTACGCGCCGGTGCTCCAAAAGATGCGGGTGCAGCAATATGCCGATTTCGCGCTCGCCGTGAAACGCGGCGCGACGGCGGGTCGGCTCGCCGGAACGGTCGCTTCCAAGCAGGTCAGGCGCACCCGCACCGGCAACAAGATGGGCATCTTCGTCCTGTCGGACGCGACCGGCCAGTTCGAGGTGATCATGTTCTCCGAGATCCTCCTGGCCTACGAGGACATGATGGAGCCCGGCAAGTCGGTCGTGCTGGAAGTGGGCGCCGAGAACCGCGAGGAGGGCATCAGCCTGCGCGCCAACAAGGTGCAGCGCCTCGATGACGAGGCCAACCGCCAGAACCACGCGCTGCGCATCTATCTGCGCGATCCGTCGCCGGTTAAAAGCATCGCCGCCCATCTGAAGAAGAAGGGCGACAGCCCGGTCTCGCTGATCGTCATCAAGGGCGAGGGCGGCGGTGAGGTCGAGATCGCGCTGCCCGAGACCTATCTGATCTCGCCGCCGATCGCCGGCGCCGTCAAGGCGATCCCCGGGGTGGTAGATGTGGAACTGGTCTAGGAACCGGCTTTTTCGGGAAATCTCAATTGCAGCGCCGGGAAGACCGCGAAGGCGATCTGGCCGGCGAGACCGATAACGCCGGCCACTGTCGCGTAATGCGCGAAATAGCCGGACAGGGAGCGTTGACCGAGCAGCCATGCGACGCCGATCTCCGCGACCATGAGCAGGGCGAATGCGAAGCCTCCCATCGTCACACGGTCGGCGAGAATGGCCGGCACATCGAACCGGCGGATGATGAAGCGGCAGGCGATCCAGGAGATGGTCGCCATGACCGGCGTTTCGATCAGTACGGCGACCGTCTCGCCGGCCATCGGCACGACGGCGAGGACCCGGATCGTGCCGAGCACGAAACCCGCGGCGAACACAAGCATGAAATAGACCGTTCCGGCCTTGAGCGCTGGCATCGTCACCTCCGTCAGAAATCGATAGCAGGCCTTGCCAGCATCAGCCAGACGATGGAAAGCACCGCCACGAAAGCCGGGAAGCCGCAAGCGAACCAGATCTGGTAGAGCCGGTGGAAGCGCGCGGGCAGGGCCGTTCCGTCCGCCTCTGCCCGCCGCGCGAGGTCGCGCAGGCGGATCTGGATCCAGACCACCGGCAGCCAGAACAGGCCGGTGACGGCGTAGAGGATCAGCGAGAGCACGATCCATCCCTCCGACAGCGGCCAGCCGGCTTCGCGCGCCAGCAGATAGCCGGTGACCGGCTGGACGATGACGGCCGTCGCCGTGAAGATCGTGTCGGCGATGACGACGGTCGAGGCAGTATGGGCGATCAGCGCCGGTTTGGCCGTCCGCATCGCCATGAGCATGAAGAAGGCGATGCCGGCGCCGGTGCCGAGCAGCACGCAGGCGCCGATGACATGCAGCCAGCGCAGCGCGATTTCATAGACCATCATCGTTCCTGCAGCAGGGCGCGGCAGGCGAGCGCCAGCGCGACGGCCGGCACGATCTTGACCAGCGAGCCGAGCGGATCGGTCCACAGCCACGGCGCGAAGACGCTCGCGGCGACGAGATAGATCACGCCCAGCGCCGCCATCAGAAGACAGGCGAGGGCCGCGAAACGGCGCACCAGAAGCAGCGCCGCCAGGAGAAGATCGACGGCCGACAGGAGCAGTACGGCGCCTTTGGCCAGACCGTCGGGCCAGCCGCCGGCCGTCAGCACGCCCGATGCCGCCTCGGCTTGCCAGAAGCCGACGACCCCCGACATGGCCCACAGGAAAAATAGGGCGCCCACCATGAACGGTAGAAGCAGGGCCAGACGCGCGGCGATCCGGTCCTCCGTGCGCGCCGACGTGGCGGCGAGCGTCGCCTCGAAGGGAGAGATGATCCGGCTCGTCAGGTTGCGCCAGCATGACGGGTCGCCGTCGACGCCGTCCTGCATCACCTCCATTGCCGTGTGCCGCAGCGGCGAACGCCAGCCCAGTCGTCCGAGGCCGTCCGCGCAGAAGCTGACAAATCTCGTGACCCAGGGCGGCATGACGATCTGCGCGCGCGCCGGCGCGAAGCCCAGCCATTGCCTCATCGCCGCAACCACCGCGCCGAGCGAACGGGATTTGTCTTCGACGAGATCGATCGTCTGCTGCGATCCCAGATCGCCGCGAATAGCCATCTTGACGGCTGTCGCCAGGTCATAGAGCGAAATCGTGCGCACCGGCGCATCCGGATGGGCGATCGGCTGCACCAGCGGAAAGGCGGCGAGCATGCGCAGAAGCGCGGTGCCGCCATAAGCGGAGGGCGCGATCACCAGTCCGGGCCGCAGGATCGTGTAGTCGCCGCCGATCGCGCGGATCGCTGCATCGCCCTGGGCCTTGGTGCGCATGAAAGGCGTCGAAGCTTCCGGCGACACGCCCGCCGCCGAAATCTGTACCAGCAGCACATTGCGTTCCGAACAGGCTCGCGCCAGCGCAGTAACGGCATTGACGTGGATGGCCTGCAAGGCGTCGCGCGGGCCGTCCTGTAGCGCGCCGGCGCAATTCACCACCGCATCGAAGCCGTCGATCACGGACAGCCATTCGTCCGGCGAGCGCATTGCCGCCATGTCGCGCACGATCCAGTTCAGCTCCGGCAGAACACGCCGCGCCGTCGAGGCGTTCCGGCCAAGCCCGGTGACGGCATATCCGTAGCCACGCAAATGGCGGCTGACCCCCGCGCCAATGAGACCGTAGGCGCCGAGAACCAGGACGCGCATCGTTGGCGCAGGTAAGGGCGAATCGCCGAACATGGCGCAGTTTAGCGCCAATGCCCGCAGAAGGTTGCGTGCCTCGGCGCTACTTCCGGCCCTTTGCCGCCTGTTTTTTCCGGATCCGGATCGAGCCGCCTTCCGGATGGTCGATCTCGAAGGCACCGGTCTTCTTCACGAGATCGGAAAGCTTGCGCGAGCCGAAGGTGCGCGGGTCGAAATCCGATGACAGGTTGGAGAGCTGCGTGCCGACCGCGCCGAGCGTCACCCAGGCATCCTCCTCGGTTTCCAGCTGCTCCATTGCCTTTTCGATCAGCGGGATCGCACTCGAGGCTGTCTCGCGCTTCGGTGCCTTGTCCTGCGGGGCCGCCGTCTCCGGCAGCAGGTTCTCGGTGTAGATGAACCGCCGGCAGGCCTGGCGGAAGCTCTCAGGCGTCTTCTTCTCGCCGAATCCGTAAACGTCGATGCCCTGTTCGCGGATGCGCGACGCAAGTCGGGTGAAATCGCTGTCCGACGAAACGAGGCAGAAGCCGTCGAAACGTCCCGAATGCAGAAGGTCCATGGCGTCGATCACCAGCGTGATGTCGGAGGCGTTCTTGCCGGAGGTGTAGGCAAATTGCTGTTGCGGCACGATGGCATGGCTGGCCAGGATTTCGTTCCAGCTTCTCATGCGGGTGCTGGAGAAATCGCCGTAGATGCGCCTGACGCTCGCTTCGCCGATCTTGGCGATTTCCTCGAACAGCCCGTCGGCGATCTTGGCGGAGGTGTTGTCGGCGTCGATCAGGACGGCGAGACGGGCGGAGCGTTGTTCGGCCATGAGTCGAATCCCTGCGGCTTGCTGTTTGTAGCGAAGCTTAGCCGAGCCGCCTCGCGGATGCGAGGCGGCTCGGTCGGATTCGAAGTATTGCCGGCCCTAGCGCTTGTGCTTCTTCTCGCTCATGACGCGCTTGACCATTTTGCCGAATGTCTTGTTCCGGGCGCGCCGTTCCGCAAGACTTGCCGAATTGTGCGCTTCCTCGGCCAGAAGCTTTTTCCAACGAGGCACCCGGTCGGCCTCCAGCTTGCCGTCGGCGATCGCCTTGGCGACGGCGCATCCCGGTTCCCCGTCATGTCCGCAATCGCGGAAACGGCAGGATTTCGCGATTTCGACGATATCGGAAAACACGTCGTCGATACCGGAATGAACGTCGGTCAGCTGCAGTTCGCGTATGCCCGGCGTGTCGAGCAGCCAGCCGCCGGCCGGCAGGCGATGCAGCGTCCGGCCGGTCGTCGTGTGCCGACCCTTGGCGTCGTCTTCCCTTATGCCGCGGGTGGCGATCTCCTGCGTACCGATCAAAGTGTTGATCAGGGTCGACTTGCCGACGCCCGACGATCCGACGAACGCGATCGTTTCGCCGCGCCCGCACCATGCGGCAAGACGCTCGACGCTTGCCGGATCGCGCGCATCGACCGTCTCGACACAAAGCGCCGGCATCAGCCGGACGGCAGCGCGCTCGAAATCCTCCGGCGTGTCCGTCAGATCGGCTTTGGTCAGCACGATCACGGGCGTTACGCCGGATTCGCGCGCCAGCGCCAAATACCGCTCCAGGCGGGCGACATTGAAATCCTCGTTGCAGGAGGTGACAATGAACAGCGTGTCCACATTCGCAGCGATCAACTGCGAGCGCCGTCCCGTCCCGGCAGCGCGGCGCTTGATCAGGCTTTTCCTGTCCAGCACACGCCTGACGCGGGTTGTTTGCGGGTCGATCAGCAGCCAGTCGCCCACCGTCGCGGCACCATCATCATCATCGTGAGATGAATAGGGTGGAACGGATGTGGCGATATGCGCGCCGACGACTTCCAGCGCGCTGCGGTGCACGGCGGTCACCCGTGCCGGCACCAGCGTTTCGAAATCCTCGGGATCGAGTTGTGATGTGAAATGGGATTTCCAGCCGAATTCGGCCAGTTCGGAAAGATTGATGGTCATGTGTCCAACACCGGTAGCGGCTATCACCGGATAATCCGGATCAGCCAGGAAAAAACACCGAATGCGTCGCGAGCCATAGGCCGGGCAACGTTCGGGAATTCAGCCGATGGCGGAGATTGCGGAGGTGTACCGGCCGCGCGACACTTGCCGCGACAACTGCCCGGTGAACCTATCCGTGCCTCCGCCCGGCTTTCCGGGGTGCCAGCACAATCATCAACAATCCTTTCTCGCGCATAGCGGTTAAACCGGGATACGCAGGCAGTTCGAATCCGCCCGCGTGACCTGCAATATAGTGTGTCCTTGTGCGGCCTCCAATGGATGCCGCTCGAATTTCCCGTGCCAGCGCTGCGCCGCCGTCCAACAACGAACCGGCTCGGGCGCGACGCGAACGCTTCGATGCCGCTATTCGCACTGTGATTGGCGGGATACAAAGGGGCATGATTCCGGATCTCATGCAGGCGGCCGGCGGCATCGGCCTGTTTCTCCTCGGCATGCTATTGCTGACCGACGGCCTGCGCGCGCTCGCGGGCGACCGGCTGCGTCAGGTCCTCGCCGCCTTCACGAGGAGCCCGCTGTCGGGCGCCGCAACCGGTGCGGCGACGACCGCGCTGATCCAGTCCTCGAGCGCGACGACGGTCATCGCCATCGGCCTGGTTGGCGCGGGTCTCATGACCTTTCCACATGCGCTCGGCATCATTTTCGGCGCCAATATCGGCACGACGATCACCGGATGGCTGGTCGCCGCGCTTGGTTTCAAGTTCAAGCTCGGCCTGGCCGCGATGCCGCTGGTTCTGACTGGCGTCGTCCTGCGCATATTCGCCTCCGGGCGCCTCGCGCAGCTCGGCATGGGCATTGCCGGCTTCGCGCTGCTTTTCATCGGTATCGACATGATGCAGGCGGGCCTCGCGGCGCTGGAAGGCATCGTAACGCCCGCCAGCTTTCCCGGCGACACGATCCTCGGCCGTTTCGAACTCGTGCTGATCGGCATCGCGATCACGCTTGTCACCCAGTCGTCCAGCGCCGGCGTTGCTACTGCCCTTGTCGCTTTGCATGCCGGTGCGATATCGTTCACCCAGGCCGGCGCGATGGTGATCGGCATGGATGTCGGCACGACTTTCAAGACGGTCCTGGCCGTCCTCGGCGGGTCGACCGCGATGCGCCGCACCGGCTATGCCCACATCATCTACAATCTGGCGACGGGCGTGATGGCCTTCCTCATCCTGCCTTTCTACGTCTGGAAGGCGGAGGATTATCTTGCCGCCGGCGGCGATGCCCAGTTCGCGCTCGTCGCCTTCCACACCCTGTTCAACACGCTCGGCGTCATCCTCGTCCTGCCGTTCACCAATGCATTTGCGCGCTTCATCATGCGCCTGGTGCCGGAAAGCGGCACGCCGCTCATCGACAGGCTCGACGAGCGGTTGCTTGCCAGCCCGTCCGCAGCCCTCGATGCGGCCATCACCACGATCCGCGCGATCGCGCTTGAACTTGCGCGCGGTGTGGAAAATCTGCTCTCCCCGGGTGGTGCACGCGAACTCGATCCGGCGCGCCTGCTCGAATTGCGTGACGCGCTCGACGCCACGCGCCGCTACATGGAGCGCATCCGGACCGACCATGACGGCATGCGGTTGCATGATCGTTTTCTGTCGGCGATGCATGCGCTCGATCACGCCAACCGGCTGCTCAACCGCTGTCAGCAGACGGCGCGCATTCGTGCGCTGCGCGGCGACAAGAGGCTCTGGCGGCTGGCGCGCGTCATGCGTAGCCTGACGGCCCGGTTTGCCGAAACGGGCGATGCCGCCGGTCTCGAAGGCCGGTTCGACAAGCTGCGGGCAATCCTGCGCGAGCAGCGCCACGTTGTGCGCGAACGGACGATCGACGCCGCGGCTCACGGCGAGGTGGGCACGGGAACGACGCTGCTTCGCCTTGACGCTGCGCGCTGGCTGCACCGCACCGCCTATCATCTCTGGCGCATCACGCACCATATGGCCATTACGACCAGCAGCGCCAATAACGGCGGACCGCATCCGGAAGGCCTGTCCGACAATATGGACAATGCGGACGATGATTGACCCCGATCCTGCGGTCAGGAAGGCGCGATTTCCGCTTCGGGAGAGACGGCAGACTGCAGGCGGGAAGGAAGCGGCTGTATGCTGCCTCGCGCCGCGCGCGAACGCGTTTCCGTCTTGCGGGTGTCGAAATAGAGAGCGATGAGGAATTGGATCGCGAGGCCCGCCGCCAGAATGGCGATCTTGATCGCGTCGCCCTTCGGCCATGCCTCGAACAGGACCTGCAGGAAAATCGCCAACACCGAACCGGTCGCGAAAACGGCGAGCCCGTTTCGGCCGATCAGGGCAACCGGCCGGAAGAGCCATGTCGACGTCAGCCAGCCAATCCAGTGCGTATTGATGATGACGTAGACCAGCGCAAGAACATGGACCAGGCGCAGGAAGGCGAGCGCGCCCTTGTCCGAATTGGAGAAGAGGTCGGGCAGCGCGGCCAGCCCCGGGATTGCGCCCATCTCCATCTTCACCCAGAAGCCCGACCAGATCACCATTGCCCACGCTGCCACATAAAGGAGCCAGTTGAACGGAACGAGATTGCGCCCGGTCTTGCCGCTCAGGCCGATGGCGATCCCGACGACGAAAATCAGTTGCCATCCGATCGGATTGAAGAACCACCCGCCGACGCCCGGCCAGTTGGGGAAATTGATATGGGTGAGATGCGCGACTGCCCACAGGGCGACGCTTATCGCGAGCATTGCCAGGACATTGCGGGTGCCGACATGCAGGAAACCTATGCCGGCGATCAGCAGCACGACATAGAGCGGCAGGATGTTGAAATATCCAATCTGGTAGCCGAGCAGCGGAAACCCGAGAAGCGCGAGAGACGTGTCCGTCTGGAACCGCGTGAAGTTGACGCCCTTGGCGACGCCTTCCGCGCCGAAGACATGGAATCCGGCGCCGACGATCACCAGCGCCAGCGCCATCGTCAGGATATGCACGAAATAGAGCGTCCGCGCGCGGCGCAACATCCGCCCCGCGGACCGGCGGTAGTCATGCCGGAAAAAACCGCCCGAATAGGCGAGCGCGACAGCGATGCCGGACATCAGCACGAAACCTTCAGCCGCGTCCGAGAAGCCGTAGTTGCGCGACGTGTGATGTTCCAGCGGATTGCCTGGCACATGATTGATAAAGATGGTCAGCAATGCGAGGCCGCGAAAGACGTCGAGGCGGCGGTCGCGCCCCGTTGTTGTCGGGATGAACGGCTGGCTCATAACGTCAGACCGCAACCGGGCCGGCGTTCGCGGCGCCGGCAACGGGTTCGGTAGCCGTGTCGGAAGTATCCGCGGCATGGGCGGCCTGCCAGCGCAGCCGGTTGGCCTCGTAGTCCCGGATTACCGGAGAGGGGGAGAGTTCCGACGGTGTCAGGAACACCCCGCTCTCGGCTGCAAGCTTCCCGCTTTCGCGGGTCGACGACCAGTTGATGATCGCCGGCGCGCCGATCAGCGGCATGGTGATCGGCAGGAACCAGTAGAACAGATTCGGCTCGAACTGCGCCGAACCGAACAACAGAACGAGGCCGGTGCACATGATCCACCAGGATGCGGCCCAGGCTTCCCGCATGCCGATGGCGTCGGCATCCCGGTTCGAAGCCGGCCATCCGCCATCGGCGCCGCGCAGCACCTGCAGGACGGACCGGCTCTGGAACATCAAGGTGATCGGGGCGAGGATGCTCGACCACACGATCTCGAAAGCCGAACTGATCATCACCGCAGCAGTGCCGCCGAAGGAAGCGGTCTCGCGCGACAGGGCGGCACGGAGCGCTATCAGCAATTTCGGTCCGATCAAAAGCCCGAAAATGCCGACCAGCAGGGTCACCGCCTGCGCCGTCTCGGGCGTCGGAAAGATCGCGGGCATGTGCGGCACCGGAAAATAGTTCGGAGGTGGCGCCATCAGCGGCGCGACGATCGATGCGAGGAGGAAAAGCAGCCAAAAAGGCGAGGCGAGATAGGCCATGATGCCCTGTGCGAAGATGAACCGGCTCCACGCCTTCAGGCCGGGTGCCGAAAGCAGCCGCGCATGCTGCAGATTGCCCTGGCACCAGCGCCGGTCGCGCTTGGCGAAATCGATGATGTTGTCGGGTCCTTCCTCATAGGAGCCTTCGAGATCGGGATCGACACGCACCGTCCAGCCCCTGCGGGCCAGCATTGCGGCCTCGACATAGTCGTGGCTCAGGACGTGGCCGCCGAAAGGCGGTTTTCCCTCCAGGGCGGGAAGGCCGCAGCATTCCGCGAAGGCCTGGGTGCGCACGATGGCGTTATGGCCCCAGAAGGGGCCGGTGCTGCCTTGCATGGCAGCCAGACCGCTGGCGAAATAGGGTGAGTGGAAAGAGGACGAGAACTGGATCGCGCGGCCAAACCATGATCGCGCATGGATGATCTTCGGCAGGGTCTGGAGCAGCCCGAGTTTCGGCTCCGCTTCCATGCGCCGCGTCATCTCGATCATCGTTTCGCCTTCCATCAGGCTGTCGGCGTCGAGGATGATGAGGAAGTCGTACCGCCCGCCCGAGCTGCGAAGGAAATCGGCGATGTTACCCGCTTTCTTGCCCGTATTCAGGTCGCGGCGCCGGTAGAAGAACTGCACATCCCCGGGGCCTTCCTGTTTCATCTGCAGGAAGCGATGCACCTCGCGGGTCGCGATCTCTTCGTTACGTGTGTCGGATAGTATGACGAACTCGAACCGGGCGGCTTCGCCTAGCGAGTCGATCGACCGCGCCATCGCCATCACGCGTGACAGGACGGCGACGGGATCCTCGTTGTAGACCGGAACCAGGATCGCGATCTTCTCGCTTTTCAGCGGCGCCTTGTTTTCCCGGTCCGGATTTCCCGGGGCAGGGCCCGCCACGCCCTGGATGGCAAGCGAGGCGCCCCAGGCGATCCAGCCCGAGGTCGTGGCCAGAAGCAGCACGCGCACCACGTCGACCGGATCGAAGCCGTCGGCGAGAAACACATCGGCAGCCAGCCATGACGCGGTCAGCGCAATCGTTACGCTGAACAGGAACGATGCCGAACGTCGCAGATACACCACAGTCCTTGTCCTCGTCCGTACGCGTTACCTGGCAGCAAGGAATGGCAGCGCGAACAGGGCGAGCAGCCCTGCGACGCCGCGTTTGCGCTCGATGATCTGTTCGGGCATCGTCATCGGCGCCGCCGGCGGGGCCAGCTGTCGCTCCAGTTGGGAAATTGCGGCGCTGCCGTTATGACCGCTGTTCATCGCCAACTCTCCATTGGATAAGCCAGTTTTCGGAAAGGCGCATGTCGCGTTGCGCGAGATATGCGCTGATTTCGACCGGAACATGGTCGGGGAGTGTCAGGTCGAGGACCATTCGCCATTGCGCCGATGTTTCTATTCGGGAAACCGCCGCGTGCACGACTTTTCCGTCGCTGAGGTTCACCACGGCCTTAACGTCCGCATCGGGCGAAAGGTTCCGCAGTGCACCCCCTTCGAAATCGACAACGAATTTGCGCGCCGGATCCTTTTCCTCGTCACTGACGCCCGACACGCCGCCGGTTCCTGTCGCGATGTTCACGACACGGGCGAGGCGGGTTTCGTCTTCCTCGATCGATCCCCAGGTCAGCCGGTAGCGGAATTCCTGCTTCTGGCCGGCCTCGATCGCCCCGTCCGGCACCCAGAACACGACGATGTTGTCGTTGACCTCCAGATCCGTGGGAATTTCGATCAGTGCGATTGTTCCGCGGCCCCAGTTGTCGAGCGGCTCGACCAACAGCGAGGGGCGCATCTCGTAATGCGCTCCGGCATCCTCGTATTTCCCGAAATCCCGGGAACGCTGAAAGAGGCCGAAGGCGCGCGGGTTTTCCTCGCTGAAGAAGGAAGTCGCCAGCTTTTCCGGGTTGTTCAGGCTCCGCCACAACTCGTCACCATTGGAGCGGACGATCTTCAGCCCTTCGCTGTCATGCACGCTTTCGCGATAGTCGTCGAAAGCGTGGCGGTTCAGCCCGTTGAACAGGAACATGGAGGTCAGCGGCGCGATCCCGAGGCGCTGGACCGTCTTGCGCAGGAAGATGCGTGCGGTCACTTCCATTTGCGTCGTGTCACCAGGAGTGATCAGGAATCGGTACGCTCCGGTGACACTCGGGCTGTTCAGCGCGGCGTAGAGGGTCAGTACGCCGTCGCCTTCCTTCGGTTCTTCGACATAGAAATCGGTAAAGACCGGGAACTCCTCGGGGTCCGGAGAGGCCGTATCGATGGCAAGTCCGCGCGCCGAAAGCCCGTATCGGGAGCCGCGTCCGAGCGCCCTGAAATAGCTCGCTCCCTGAAAGGCGACGAGCTCGTCCATGACATCGGGAGAGTTCAGCGGATACTGGATACGGATGCCCGCGACACCCGGCATCGTGGTGTCTTTCATCTTCTCCGCATCGAGTGGTTCGCGATAGATGAAATCCTTGGCCGAGAAGTCCACGCGGCGCGCCATGCCGCCGCCCACGGTGAAGACGTTGACCGGTGCCTTGAACAGCCAGCCGAGGTGAAACGCCTGCAAACCAAAGGGTGCATGGCCCCGCCACAGCGTCCGCTCGGGATTGAAGTTGATGCGCCGGTAGTCGTCATAGGTGAGTTTGGCGAGCGCGTCAGGCAATGTCTCGTCGGGCGGTACATAGTCGCTCGAGGCACGTTTGCGTGCTTCGTCCGTCAGGATGTCGAAGTCGAATGTGAAGCTGCCGTCGGGCCCCCCTGCTTTCTCTGCTGATTGGTTGTTCTGCGCCAGGGCTTGCCGCCCGAGTGCTGTTGTCGCTAACGCGCTGATGGCCATCGCAAACGTGAAATGGCGACGTTGCATGCTTTACCCTCGTTTCATGAGCACAAGACGCGCTCCGCAAGGAGGCGCGTGCAACAGATGCTGCACTGCAACGAAGCGGGTATTTTAAGGAAAAATTAAGGCAAGAAGGTCACCTAACCGTCTTGATCGCGCTGAGGTTTGCCGCGACTGCCCGTCCCGAAGGTATATCCTGTCTCAACGGCGCGATTGCCGAATTTGGCACGCACCCTGTCCATGGCCGCTTCCGCCTTGGCGCGCCGCTCCGCGTCGGTGTCGACGAGATCGAACGGGTCGGCCATTGTATCCTGCGCCAGATCCGAAACGCCGACGCCGAGCAGCCGGTATTGCGTGCCGTCCAGTTCCTTTTCGAGCATCGGCGCCGCCACCCGGAAAATTCTGTCCGCAAGCCGCGTGCGGTCGGGCAGCTGACGGTTGCGCGTGCGGGTGCGGAACGCCTTGTCCTTCAGTTTCAGCGTGACCGTGCGGCCGGCCAGGTCCGCTGCCTTGAGACGCTCCGATACCTTCTCCGACAAGGCGCGCAGAACCGGCAGCAGGTCGGCGGCGGTGGCGTAGTCCTCGTTGAAGGTCGTTTCGGCGGAAATGCTCTTGGCTTCGTGCTCGACATGCACCGCCCGGTCGTCCTCGCCGCGCGACAGGTGATAGAGCCGCCGCCCCATCACGCCATAGCGCTTCATCAGCACCGTTTCTTCCATTCGCTGCAATTGCCCGATGGTGCGGATGCCGTCCTTCTCGAGCGTGGCGGCGAAGGCCTTGCCGACACCCCAGATCAGCGTCACCGGCTTGTCGCGCAGGAAGTCGAGCGCCTCCGCTTCGCCGATGACGGAAAATCCGCGTGGCTTTTCGAGATCTGAGGCGACCTTTGCCAGATACTTGCAGTAGGACAGCCCCACCGAGACGGTGATGCCGATCTCGGTCTCGACACGCTTGGCGAATTTCGCCAGCACGCGCGCCGGGGTGTCCCTGTGTAGCCGTTCCGTGCCGGTCAGGTCGAGAAACGCCTCGTCGATGGAGATCGGCTCGACCAGTGGCGTCAGTTCGCGCATCATCTCGCGCACTTCCTTGCCGACGCGTGCGTATTTCTCCATGTCCGGCTTGATGACGATGGCGTCCGGACAGGCATCCAGCGCCTTGAACATCGGCATGGCCGAACGCACGCCATTGACGCGCGCGATGTAGCAGCAGGTCGACACCACGCCGCGTTTTCCGCCTCCGACGATCACCGGCTTGTCGCGAAGCTCGGGATTGTCGCGCTTTTCCACCGAGGCGTAGAAGGCGTCGCAATCGATATGTCCGATCGACAGCGTGTCGAGCTCCGCATGGCGGACGAGCCGCGGGCTACCGCAGGCAAGGCAGCGCTTCTCCGCACCTTTGGTCGGGCGCAGGCAGTCGCGGCAGAAGCCGGTTCCGGTGATGTTGACAGCTGCTGTCATCGATGAGTACATACCATGAACATTCGTGCCCGCGATATCGCGGGCGACGTTATCACCAAGCAAGGATACCGTCATGGCAAAGTTGGAGGTGGTGGCGCTGAGCGCCGATCGATGGGACGACTTTGCGGCTTTGTTCGGCCGGCAGGGCGCCTGTTACGGCTGCTGGTGCACCTATTTCCGTCTTTCGCCCAAACAGCGAAAGGCCAATTCGTCGGAAGACAACAAGGCGTTCATCCACGCTCGTATCGAGGCCGGTCCGCCGCCGGGCCTGCTCGGTTATGCCGAAGGTGAGGCAGTTGCCTGGATGCAGATCGGCCCGCGCGCCGACGTGCCGCAATTCAACAATGCCGGCCGCGTTTCGGCGCCGCTCCCCGACGCCTCGGTGGAGGATTCTTCTGTCTGGGCGATTTCGTGCTTCTTCACCCGATCGGCGAAACGCGGGCAGGGGCTCTCGCACGACATGGTGGCCGCGGGGATCGACTACGCCCGCGAAAACGGCGCGAGGGTGCTCGAGGCCTGCCCGATGGACCGCGCCAAACAGTCGAAATCCGTCGGGCTTTTCGTCGGCTCGACGCGCGTCTTCGAAAAGGCCGGATTTGCCCAAGTGGCGCTACGCAAGGACGGACGCCCGCTCATGCGTCTGCCGCTGTGAGGTCCTCAGGCCCCGCAGTTCTCCAGAAAATCGGCGATCTCGGCCGCGGCGGCGTTCCAGTCCGCCACGCTTTTCACGCCGTCCGGCATGGGTGGCAGGTGCGGGCGCAGCGGCTCATAGGCCATCAGGTGCAGGCCGAGCGCCTCGGGAACGGCGCCGAGCACGCTGAGATGGTTCGGCGGCAGGTCATCGATGAAAACAACGGGCTTGCCGGGATGGTGGCGTGTCAGCGCATTGACCGCGTCGCCCTTGGCATCTTCGGTCGCTATCATCGGGTGCGAGAAGCCGTGGCTGTCGAGCAGAGCCCGGCGGCGGGCATGGTGGCGCGGCGGCATGGCGGTCAGGAACACGATGTCGGCGCCATGCGAGTCCTCGATGCCGGCCAGGGTCTCCAGCGCGCCGGTGACCGGCTTCTGCCATGTGTCATGCTCGCCGAAGAAGCGTTCGAGAAAATCGGAAACCGTCGCTTGATCAGAGGCTTCTCCGGTCTCCTTGAAGTAGACATTGCCGGTCAGGCGGAAGGAGTCCGTGCGCAATTCGTGCCCGTGGCTGTCGAGGAACGCCATGAAAGGGCCGACGAATTCCAGCACGACCTCGTCGATGTCGCAGACGACCAGCGGCCGGTCCGAGCGCGCCAGCGCCTCGACGCGGTCCTGCTCTTCCGGCGTCATGTCGAAAGCCATTCAGTGCCCGGGTTGCCGAGCAGTTGTTCGCGCGCCCGCTGCACGACTTCGGGATCGGTCTCGGTCTCGTTGCAGAACTCCATAAGGCTCGGCTCGTGCGCCAGCAGGAAGTCGAGAACGCCGGCCAGAAAGCCCGGTTCGGCGGCCGCTTCGCGGATCTGGCCCGCTTCGATACCCGTCAATGCGAGGAATCGGCTCAGCATCTCGTCATGGCCCGCGATCCAGCTCAACGCGCTCACCGCGACTGCTTCCGGGCCCGTATCGGCATTCTCGTCGCTCATCGGTCGTCCGTTCGCTTTTTCTCAATCGAATCGCGTTATAGCGTTGGGCTAGGCTAAAAACGACAGTGGTTTTGCGCGCCGGACAGCGTTGTGCGAAAAGGCGGCAGGGGTAAGACAATGGCCAAAACAGTCATGATCGTCGAGGACAACGAGCTCAACATGAAGCTCTTCCGCGATCTCATCGAGGCAAGCGGCTACGAGACGGTCCGCACCCGAAACGGTCTGGAAGCGCTCGATCTCGCCCGCGTCCACCGACCCGACCTGATCCTGATGGATATTCAGTTGCCCGAAGTTTCGGGTCTTGAGGTCACCAAGTGGCTGAAGGAGGACGACGAACTCCACGCCATTCCCGTCATCGCGGTGACCGCTTTCGCCATGAAGGGCGACGAGGAGCGGATCCGCCAGGGCGGCTGCGAGGGCTACATCTCGAAACCGATTTCGGTTCCTAAATTTATCGAAACCATTAAGTCGTATCTTGGCGACGCTTGAATCGTAAACAGGACCGCGTCCCATGACCGCGCGCATATTGGTAGTCGATGATATCGAGGCGAATCGCAGTCTCCTCGAGACGCGATTGACCGCCGAATATTTCAACGTCATTACCGCCGAAAACGGTCAGGATGCGCTGGCGATTTGCGCCGAGACGCCGGTCGATCTCGTGCTTCTCGACATCATGATGCCGGGCATCGACGGTTTCGAGGTTTGCCGCCGCCTGAAGGCCAATGCCGCGACCTGCCATATCCCCGTCGTCATCGTCACCGCGCTCGACGAGATGGCCGACCGCGTGCGCGGACTCGAGGCCGGCGCCGACGATTTTCTGACCAAACCCGTCAACGAGATCCAGCTGCTGGCGCGGGTAAAGAGCCTGCTCCGCCTGAAGATGCTGACCGACGAGTTGCGGCTGCGCGCCGTCACCGCCCGTGACATCGGCCTCGACACGCTGTTCGACGCCGCCGGCGGCGATGCCGCCGCGCGCGCGAAAATCCTGGTTATCGACGAGCGCGAGACCGCCTTCGGCCGTTTGGTCAAGCCGCTGCGCAAGGGTTTCGAGATCGCGCATGCCGCGGATCCGCAGGCCGGTGTCTTTCAGGCTGCCGAGGGCGACTTCGACTGCGTCTTCATCGCCGCAAAATTCAAGGAGTTCGATGCGCTACGGATCTGCTCGCAACTGCGCTCGCTCGATCGCACCCGATTCGTTCCGATCATTCTCGTCGCCGATGCCGAGGACGAGGAACTGATCAAGCGCGCGCTCGAACTCGGTGTCAACGATTACATCGTGCGCCCGGTCGATCCGAACGAACTGATCGCGCGCCTGCGCACGCAGGTGCGCCGCAAGCGCTATCACGACGGGTTGCGCGACAATGTCGCCGCTTCCATCGAGCTCGCCGTCACCGACGGCCTGACGGGCCTGCACAACCGCCGCTATCTCGACACGCATCTCGACACGCTGGTTGCCCGCGCATTGAACCGCGAGAAGCACCTTGCGCTGCTGATCACCGATATCGACCGCTTCAAGGCGGTCAACGACACCTACGGTCACGAGGCCGGCGACGATGTGTTGCGCGAGTTCGCCCGCCGCTTGCGCGTCAATGTGCGTGGCATGGATCTCGCCTGCCGCTACGGCGGCGAGGAGTTCGTCATCGTGATGCCGGATACGCCGCCGCATGTTGCCGCCGAGGTCGCGGAGCGGCTTCGCGCGCAGATCGAATCGGACGGATTTGCCATCGACAATGGCGCGCAGACGATCGACGTGACCGTCAGCGTCGGCGTCGCAAGCCTGATCCGCCGCGAGGGCGAGGACGCGAAGACCCTGCTCAAGCGCGCCGACAAGGCGCTCTACGAGGCCAAGAGCACCGGCCGCAATCGCGTCGTCTCCGACGCTGCATAAGGCAATAAAAAACCGCCGGTCTTTCGAACGGCGGTTCGTCGTCATGCGCCAATGCGCGGAATCCTATTTGATCTTGGATTCCTTGAACTCGACATGCTTCTTGGCAATCGGGTCGTATTTCGTCTTCACCATTTTGTCGGTGAAGGTGCGGCTGTTCTTTTTCGTGACGTAGAAGAAGCCGGTGTCCGCGGTGGACAGCAATTTGATTTTGATCGTCGTGGCCTTTGCCATGGTCCTGTACCTGTCGTTTTATGAGAGCAAGCCGAAAACGGGCCACTTGCAAGACCGCCGGCGAATTTGCGCGGAAACTACGGATTGCGGGCTAAAAGTCAAGATGTCATTCGAGCGTCTGGACGAAACGCCTGTTTTGCGCCCGGATGAACGGCACAGGCAGGTCGCGCGTAAGTTCGGGATCCTCTTCCAGCCGTGACGAGAGGATCGCGAGAATCGTCTTGGTGATCGCCGGCGTCTCGAGATGCGGGGCTTTCGCCAGATCGACCCAGCGCACTTCGTCGAGTTCCTCTTCCGGATTGGCGACAAGCTCGTCGGGGTTGGCGACATGGGCCGCATCGGCGACGAAAAAGCGCGTGTCGAAACGGCGCACCCGACCGGGCGGCGTGATCGCGCGGGCCAGGAAGCGGATGGCGGAGAGGTCGGGCAGGACGCCGCTTGTGGCGAAGGCTTTCCATGCGTCCGAACCGGACGACGACGGCGCGCCGCCGTTACGGCCGATGAAAAGCCCCGTCTCCTCCTGCGTTTCGCGGATCGCCGACATAGCCAGCGCCTCGGCGCGGCGGCGGCTTCCCTTCGCGCCCATGCCCTTGACGAGGCGCTGTGCGTCGCCTTCGTGCAGCGCACCGTCGCGTGGCGCCGTCAGGTCGGCGCGTTCGGTCCGCCCGCCCGGAAACACGAACAGGCCGGGCATGAAAGCGAGGCTGGCGCTGCGCCGGCCCATCAGCACCTGCGGCGCCGGCGAATCCTTCTTCAAGAGGATCAGAGTCGCTGCGTCGCGCGGCCGGCGATAGGGCGCGCTCCCGTAGGGCTTGATCTCGTCCGTATTGCTCATGCGTTCGTGATTCAGCCTTCGGCCTCGGGATGGCTTTCAAGGACATCTTCCTCGTCGCCGAAACCATGCATGTAGTTCGCCCACTGGAAGCCGATCACCGCACCCTTCAAGGGTTGCATCAGCACGACCGACATCAGCAGCATCAGCGGGATCCAGATCGCCAGATGCACCCAGCCGGGCCAGCTGGTCATCACCTCGGTCAGCGTGAATCCGCCGACGATCAGATGACCGACGATGAGGATGTTCAGATAGGCGGGAAAATCGTCGGCGCGGTGATGGTGCAGTTCTTCGCCGCAGACCGCGCAGGTGTCGACCGGCTTGACGAACGAACCGAAAAGCTTGCCTTCGCCGCATTTCGGGCAGCGCCCGAAAAAGCCCCGCTTGACCGCCGGCATGACCGGGCGCTCGTCGCGCGCCGCTTCACCGGCATGAAAGAATGTTGTCTCGCTCATCGCCTGCGTCCTGATTTTGCGCGCCCCTTGGAGACGGGACCGCTGCGTTTGCCGCGCGGCGCGCCACGGGCGCCCTTGCGTGCCTTATGGAACGATTTCGTCGACGTGCCAAGCTTGCGCGGCTCGCTGACCATCTCGAAACGCATGGAACCGGCAAGTGGCAGAACTTCGACGATCTTGATCGTCACCGGATCGCCGAGCCGGTAGCCGGTCCCGGTCCGCTCGCCGACCATGGCGTGCAAACCCTCGTCATGGTGGAAATACTCGTCGCCCAGCGTCGAGGCAGGCACGAACCCGTCGGCTCCATAGGCCGGAAGGGAAACGAACAGCCCGGCCGAAGACAGGCCGGCGACGCGGCCGTCGAACTCTTCGCCGACGCTGTCGGCAAGATGCAATGCGACCAGCCGGTCGACGGTTGCGCGTTCGGCGTTGACGGCGCGGCGTTCCGCCGCGGATATCAGGCCGGCGATTTCCCGCAACTGGTCGAGCGTCACGTCCGGCAATCCGTCCTTGCCGTCGCCGAGGCGGAGCGCGCGGATCAGCGCCCGGTGGACGATCAGGTCGGCATAACGGCGGATCGGCGATGTGAAATGGGCATAGCGCAACAGGTTGAGGCCGAAATGGCCGTAATTCTCCGGCGCATATTCCGCCTGCGCCTGGCTGCGCAGGATCACCTCGTTGACAAGCGCGGCATGGTCGGTGTCCTTGACCCGGTCGAGGATGATGTTGAAGGCAGACGGGCGCAGCTGCGCGCCTTGCGCCAGCGGAATCTCGATCGTCTTCAGGAATTCGCGCAGCGCCTCTTCCTTGGCCATCGAAGGCTGGTCGTGCACCCGGTAGACCAGCATCTGGCGCTTCGATTCGAGCGTCTCGGCCGCTGCCACATTGGCCTGGATCATGCACTCCTCGATCAGCTTGTGCGCGTCCAGACGGGCGGGGATGACGATCCGGTCGACGAGGCCCTCCGCGTTGAGCACGATCTTGCGCTCGGGCAGGTCGAGTTCGAGCGGTCCGCGCGCGTGACGGCCCTTCTTGAGGCAGTGATAGGCATCCCACAGCGGCTTCAGGACAGGCTCCAGCAGCGGCCCGGTCTTGTCGTCCGGCGCGCCGTCGATCGCCGCCTGTGCCTGCTGGTAGGACAGCTTCGCCGCCGAGCGCATGATGATGCGGTGGAACGTGTGGCCGCGCTTGTGTCCGTCGGCGCCGAAGATCATGCGCACGGCAAGGGCGGGGCGGTCTTCGCCTTCGCGCAGCGAGCACAGATCGTTGGAAATACGCTCGGGCAGCATCGGCACGACCCGGTCCGGAAAATAGACCGAATTGCCTCGGTTCAGCGCTTCGCGGTCAAGCGCCGAGCCCGGCCGCACATAATGGGCGACATCGGCGATCGCGACGGTGAGAATATGCCCGCCGGGATTGGCGACGTCCGGATCCGGCTCGGCGTGGACGGCATCGTCATGGTCCTTGGCATCCGGCGGGTCGATGGTGACCAGCGGCAGCTCGCGCCAGTCCTCGCGCTTGCCTCCAGCCGCGACCGGTTTGGCGGCTGCGGCCTCGGCCATGACCGCCTCGGGAAACACATGCGGGATGCCGTTGGCATGAATGGCGATCATCGAGACCGCCTTTTCCGACGCGAACGAGCCGATGCGCTGCGTGACGGCGGCGCGCTGCAGCCCGTAGCGGCCTGTTCGCGTCACCTCGACCTCGACCAGGTCGCCAGGGCTTGCGTCGGCGAGCTGGTCCTGGTCGATGATCAGTTCGGACTGTTTCCGGTCGACCGGCTCCAGCCGGTAGCCGCCGTCGTCCATCCGGCGAAGAACGCCGAGAACCGCGGAGCGGCGCTTTTCGAGCTTCTTGATGACACGCGCCATATGGACGCCGTCTTCGTCGTGCGGCGGCGCGATGCGCGCGAGCACCCTGTCGCCGACGCCGGCTGCCAGCTGCCGCTGCTTGGGATGACGCGGCGCGCGAATGGCGATGAGAGGCGGCGAGCCCAGTTCGGCCTCGTCCCATTCGAGCGGGCGGGCGAGCAGGCCGCCACCGCCGTCACGCCCGGTGACCGTCAGCACCATGACCTGCGGCAGTGCGCCGGCCGCGACCAGTCGTTTGCCGCGCCGCTGGAAGACGCCTTCCTCTTCCAGCTCCTTGAACAGGTGCTTCAGGGCAACGCGATCGTCGCCCTTCAGGTTGAACGCCTTGGCGACGTCGCGCTTCGTGGCGCGGTCGGGATTGTCACGGATATAGGCAATGACGTCGTCGCGGGTCGGCAGATGCGCGGAACGCTCCTTCGGCTGGGGCTTGGGGTCGCCCTTGCGTCTAGCCATCGGCTTTGGCGGCGGTCTTCTTCTTCGCCGGAGCCTTTTTCTTTGCGGCCGGCTTTTTTGCTGCCGGCTTTTTGGCGGTCGCCTTCTTGGCCTTGGCCCCGCCGACCTTCTTGCCGGATTTCTCCGCCCGCTCGGCGATCAGCTTGACCGCGTCCTCCAGGGTCACCGACATCGGATCGGTATTCTTGGGGATGGTCGCGTTGATCTTGCCGTGATTGACATAGGGGCCGTAGCGCCCGTCGCGGACGGTGATCGGGCCGCCGACCTCGGGATGTTCGCCGAGTTCCTTCAGCGCCGCCGGTGTCGACCGGCCGCGTCCCGGCCCCTTTGCCACCTTCTCGGCGAGCACGGTCACCGCGCGGTTCAGGCCGATGGAGAACACGTCCTCGACGCTTTCCAGATTGGCATAGGTGCCGTCATGCAGGACAAACGGGCCGTAGCGGCCGATGCCGGCCGAGATCATCTTGCCGGTTTCGGGATGCTGGCCGACGTCGCGCGGCAGCGCCAGCAGCGCCAGCGCCTTCTCGTGATCGATATCCTCGACCTTCCAGCCCTTCGGCAGGCTGGAGCGCTTGGCTTCCTTGCCTTCGCCGCGCTGGACGTAAGGCCCGAAGCGACCCGAGCGCAGCGTGATCTCTTCATTGGTGTAGGGATCGGTGCCCAGCAGTTTCGGTCCGTCCGCGAGGTCGCCTTCCTCGCCCTTCGGGCCTTCCTCGCCGAGCTGGCGCGTGAAGTTGCATTCGGGATAGTTGGAACAGCCGACGAAGGAGCCGTATCGTCCGAGCTTCAGGCTCAGGTTTCCGGTGCCGCATTTCGGGCAGATGCGCGGGTTCGAGCCGTCCTCGCGCGCCGGGAAGACAAGCGGTTCCAGCTGTTCGTTCAGCGCGTCGAGCACATCGGTGATGCGCAGTTCCTTGGTTTCCTCCACGTGAGCGGAGAATTCGCGCCAGAAGTCGCGCAGCACCTGCTTCCAGTCGAGCTTGCCGGCGGAGATCTCGTCGAGCTTCTCTTCGAGCGAAGCCGTGAAATCGTACTCGACATAGCGGTCGAAGAAGCCTTCGAGGAACGCCGTCACGAGGCGTCCCTTGGCTTCCGGCACCAGCTTCTTGCCGTCGAGCTTGACATATTCGCGATCGCGCAGCGTCGTCAGCGTCGCCGAATAGGTCGACGGGCGGCCGATGCCCAGCTCTTCCATCTTCTTGATCAGCGAGGCTTCCGAATAGCGCGGCGGCGGCTCGGTGAAGTGCTGGGACGCCTCGATCTTGTCGCGTGACGGGGTCTCGCCGGTCGTCATCGCGGGCAGGCGATTGGAGTCGTCTTCCTCGTCGCTGTCCGGCTTCATGTCGTCGCGGTGCTCGGTATAGGCGGCCAGGAAGCCGTCGAACTTGATCACCGAACCGGTGGCGCGCAAGGTAGCGGTCTTGCCGTTCGCTTCGGCGATGATCTCGACCGTCGTGCGTTCGATTTCCGCCGACGCCATCTGGCTGGCGATGCCGCGCTTCCAGATCAGGTCGTAGAGCTTCAACTGGTCGGCGTCGAGCGCGCCGCGCACCGAGGAAGGCGTGCGCATGAAGTCGGTCGGGCGGATCGCCTCATGCGCTTCCTGGGCGTTTTTCGCCTTGGTCGAATAGACGCGCTGGCTCTCCGGCACGTAGTTGGCGCCGAATTCCTTGCCGATCGCGTCGCGCGCCGCGATGATCGCTTCCGGCGCCATCTGCACGCCGTCGGTACGCATATAGGTAATCAGGCCGACGGTCTCGCCGCCGACATCCATGCCTTCGTACAGACGTTGTGCGATCTGCATGGTCCGCGCTGGCGCGAAGCCGAGCTTGGCGGACGCCGCCTGCTGCAGCGTCGAGGTGGTGAAGGGCGGCGCGGGATTGCGTTTCTGCGGCTTGGCTTCCAGCGAATCGACCCGGAAGGACGCGCTTTCGAGCATTGCCTTGACGGTCGCGGCATGGTCGCCCGTGCCGATGTCCATCTTGGTGACGCGCTTGCCGTCGAACCCGGTAAGGCGCGCGACGAAGGGCTGGCCCGCCTCGGTCTTCAGATGCGCGGCGATCTGCCAGTATTCTTCTTTCTTGAAACGTTCGATCTCGCTTTCGCGGTCGCAGACGAGACGCAGGGCTACCGACTGCACGCGGCCCGCAGAACGGGCGCCAGGAAGCTTGCGCCACAGGACCGGAGACAGCGTGAAGCCGACGAGATAATCCAGCGCGCGGCGCGCCAGATAGGCGTCGACCAGCGGCATGTCGATATCGCGCGGCTCGGCCATCGCGTCGGTGACGGCTTTCTTGGTGATGGCGTTGAAGACGACACGCCTGACCGGTTTTCCGTTCAGCGCCTTCTTCTTGTTCAGGACTTCCAGCACGTGCCAGGAAATGGCTTCGCCTTCCCGGTCGGGGTCCGTCGCCAGGATCAGCGAGTCGGCCGACTTCATCGCGGTCGCGATGTCGTTCAGCCGCTTGTTGGACGCCGTGTCGACGGCCCAGGACATGGCGAAATCCTCGTCCGGGCGCACGGAACCGTCCTTGGCGGGCAGGTCGCGCACATGGCCGAACGACGCCAGGACCTTGTAGCCTGAACCGAGGTATTTGTTGATTGTTTTCGCCTTGGCGGGCGATTCTACGACGACAACATCCATGACGATCAAATGGGTAAAGGGGTCAAAAAATGGCGGACTTGCGCCGCCTCAGGCTCCGCACATGGCGGTATGGCGCGGTTTGGTCAAGGGGGCAGGGGCCGAATTGCCCCTCGATAACCGCAAATACACGCATGGGTTGAAGCGAAGAGATTTGCAATCCTTAATAGTGGTGTTAAAGTCGGTCAGCAGGGCACGGCGCGGCGGAATCGCGCCTTAGCCGCCGAAGCGGCGCGCCTTGTCCGGCACCGGACTGAGCCGAAACCGCACAGGGGATTTGGGTGGTCGAAATCCGTCAGACCGATCGTGATCGGCTGGAATATGTCAGCGCCATGCTTGCAGAGTTGCGCCAGATGGCTGGCTGCGAAGAGTGCGGCATGCTGAGCTATCTGCTCGAGATGGCCTATATCGAGGCCCGCGACGTCATGGAGCGGGACGGCGCCTCAGGGCGTGGCCGAAACAAGCGAGACGCGGTTGCCTGAATGGCGCTCGATCCGCTTGGCGAGATCGAGTTCCAGGATGGCGAGGAAAACCTGGGCGGGCGTCATCCCCGTATGGCCGATGATGTCGTCGATATCGACCGGCGCCGGCCCGAGCAGCGACAGGATCTGCGCGCGCTGATCGTCGTCGGGCGGAAGCGCCATCGTCTCGTCGGGTTCGAACAGCGGCATCTGGCCTTTCGGTCCGGCCGATGCGCGCTCGTCGAGCGGTGACAGCGCCTCGATCACGTCTTCCGCTGACGTCGTCACGATCGCGCCGGTCTTCAGCAGCATGTTGGTGCCTTCCGCGCGCGGGTCGAGCGGCGAGCCGGGAACGGCAAAGACCAGTCTGCCGAGTTCGTTGGCAAGCCTCGCCGATATCAGCGAACCGGACCGCATCGCCGCTTCCACGACGACGAGGCCGAGCGACAGGGCCGCGATGATGCGGTTGCGGCGCGGGAAGTCGCGCGCCCGCGCCTCCAGGCCGAAAGGCTTCTCGGTGATTGACGCGCCGATGCCGCCATTTTCGATCTGTTCCAGCAGTTGAACGTTTTCGGGCGGCCAGGGCTTGTCGATACCGCCCGCGAGCACCGCCACCGTTCCGGTCGCAAGCGATGCTTCGTGCGCGGCGCGGTCGATCCCGCGGGCAAGACCGGAGACCACCGAGTAGCCAGCCGTCCCGAGATCGCGCGCCAGGCGCTGCGCCAGCTTGATCCCGGTCATCGAGGCGTTGCGCGCGCCGACAATTGCCGCGCAGTTACGCTTGAACACATCCGCATTGCCTTTGATCGTCACCAGCGGCGGCGCGAGATCGGTGACGCGCAGCATTGGCGGATAATCCGGCTCGCCCAGGCCGACGATGCGCGCGCCGTACCGGTCGACGGCCTCCAGTTCGCGCTCGGCATCACCCGCGCTGGCGATGCGTATCTTCCTGAGATGGCCGCCGCGCGCGGCGAGGTCGGGCAGCATTTCCAGCGCCGTTTCGGCCGAGCCGCAATGGTTGATCAGATCGCGGAATGTCGCTGGCCCGACATTGTCGGACCGGTAGAGACGCAGCCACGCGAGGCGTTGCCGGTCGGAAAGAACGAACTGGACCGGCTTGCCGCCTTTACCGTTCGCCTCCGCCACCTGTCAGGCTTTCTGGCCGATCTTGCTCTCCGTGCCGGCGAGCAGGCGGGCAATGTTTTGCCGGTGCTTCCAGAAGACGAGCGCGGTGAGGACGATATAGAGCATGCCGATCTCGGTGAGGCCGACAGAGAAGAGGGCGACTGTCGTCACCACGCTTGCCGTCAGCGCCGCCAGCGACGAATAGCGGAATATGGCGGCCATCGCGATCCAGGTGACGGCAAACGGCACCAGCGCATGCCAGGAAAAGCCCAGCGAAATGCCGGCGAAAGTCGCCACGCCCTTGCCGCCCCTGAACTTCAGCCAGACCGGATAGAGATGGCCGAGAAAGGCGCCGAGACCGGCGAGGACCGCGGCGTCAATGCCGAGGAAATGGTCGGCCATCAGCACCGGAACCATGCCCTTCAGGGCGTCTAGCAGCAGGGTCAGCGCGGCGAGTTTCTTGTTGCCGGTTCTGAGCACGTTGGTTGCGCCGATATTGCCGGACCCGATGGAGCGGATGTCGCCGAGCCCGGCCATTTGCGTCAGCAGCAGGCCGAACGGTACCGATCCCGACAGGTATCCGATGATGAGCGACAGAATGAGCGCGAATGGCGGTGTATCGGCGAAATCCATGATGCCCCGGCTGTCAGACGTTGGACCGTGTGTTGCGCTTTATGCGCTGTAAACGCGGTTGCCTGCAACCACCGTCTGCATCACCCGGCCGGTGAAGCGCGCGTCCTCGAAGGCGGTGTTCTTCGACCGCGAATGCAGCGTGTTGGCATCGAGCACCCAGGGCATGTCGATGTCGAGCAGCGTGAAATCGGCGCAAGCGCCTGGTTGAAGCGTGCCGGCCTCGATGCCGAGCAGCCTTGCGGGCGTCGTGGACATGGTTTCGATCAGGCGCGAGAGCGTCACGTCGCCATTGTGGACGAGGCGAAGACCGGCGGCGAGCAGCGTCTCGACACCGACCGCGCCATCGGCGGATTCCGAAAACGGCAGGCGCTTGGTGTCGACATCCTGCGGGTCGTGCGACGAGACGACCACATCGATCGTGCCGTCGCGCAGCGCCTCGATCATCGCCTGGCGGTCGTCCTCGTGGCGCAGCGGCGGCGAAAGCTTGAAGAAGGTGCGGTATTCGCCGACATCGTTTTCGTTCAGCGACAGGTGGTTGATCGACACGCCTGCCGAGACGGCGAGCCCCTTGTCCTTGGCCGCGCGGATCGCATCGGCGGACATCGCGGTCGATATCTTCGCCGCGTGGTAGTTGGCGCCGGTCAGCGCGGCGAGCCGCAGGTCGCGTTCGAGCGGCAGCACCTCGGCTTCGCGCGGAATGCCCGGAAAGCCGAGCCAGCTCGCAAACAGCCCTTCATTCATCACGCCGCCGGCCGAAAGATCCGCGTCCTGGGTTTCGTGCGCGATCATCGCGCCGAAATCCTTGGCATAGCGCATCGCGTTGCGCATCACCGCCGCATTGGCGATGGTCTGGTGTCCGTCGGTGAAACAGACAGCGCCGGCATCGAGCAGGATGCCGATTTCGGTCATCTCGGCGCCCCTGAGCCCCTTGGTGATCGCGGCGGCCGGAAAAACGCGGGTGATCGCCGTTTCGCGCGCCGTGCGCAATACGAACTCGACCAGCGCCACGTCGTCGATCACCGGATCGGTGTCCGGCATCATCACCAGCGAGGTGACTCCGCCGGCAGCAGCCGCGGCGCTTGCGGACGCGATGGTCTCGCGGTGTTCGCCACCCGGTTCGCCGATGAAGACGCGCATGTCGACAAGGCCCGGAACGATGACGAGCCCGGTGCAGTCATGCACCTCGGCGCCGTCCGGCACACCCTGGTTGAGCGCATCGGCGCCTGCCGCGGCGATTTTCCCGTCGATCACGATCAGCGTGCCGACGCCGTCATGGCCATGCGTGGGATCGACGATGCGGGCGTTCTGGTAGACGGCGGTGCCCTGATGCGGGGTCATCATCAGGCGGCCCTGCTTTCGTTCTTGCGCGGATCGAGCAGTGCCTCGATGATCGCCATGCGCATCGCGACACCCATCTCGACCTGCTCCTCGATCACGCTTTGCGGGCCGTCGGCGATCTCCGAGGCGATCTCGACGCCGCGGTTCATCGGACCGGGATGCATCACCAGCGCGTCCGGTCTGGCGAGCGCCAGCTTGGCCGCGTCGAGCCCGTAGTGGCGGAAATATTCGCGCACCGACGGCACCAGCGCCTGCGTCATGCGTTCGCGCTGCAGCCGCAGCATCATCACGACGTCCGCGTCCTTCAGCCCCTCCTTCATCGAGGTGAAGACTTCGACGCCCATCTGGGCGATTGCCGCCGGCATCAGCGTCGACGGGCCGACAACGCGCACCCGCGCGCCCATCGTGTTGAGCAGGATGATGTTGGAGCGCGCGACGCGCGAATGCAGGATGTCGCCGCAGATCGCGACGGTGAGCCCGTCGAGCCGGCCCTTGGCGCGGCGGATGGTCAGCGCGTCGAGCAGAGCCTGCGTCGGGTGCTCATGCGCGCCGTCGCCGGCATTGATCACCGAACAGCCGACCTTGCGCGACAACAGCGCCGCCGCGCCGGCCGCCGAGTGGCGGATGATCAGGATGTCCGGGCGCATCGCGTTGAGCGTCATCGCCGTGTCGATCAGCGTCTCGCCCTTTTTGACCGAGGACGAGGCGACCGACATGTTCATGACGTCCGCGCCGAGCCGCTTTCCCGCCAGTTCGAAGGAAGCCTGGGTTCGCGTCGAGGCCTCGAAGAACAGGTTGATCTGGGTGCGCCCGCGCAGGACCGACTTTTTCTTTTCGCGCTGCCGCGACACGTCGACATCGGTGTCGGCGCGATCCAGCAGCGTTTCGATATCGGGATAGGAAAGCCCGGCCATGCCAAGCAGGTGGCGGTGCGGGAAGATCGGGAAGTCGGTCTGGGCGCTCATCTCGAAACCAGCGTCTAGGCGCAATTGACGGACGCGGCAAGCGCGCGCTTGTCCCTTCGTGCCGTTTTCGCCAACTTATTCGATACGATGGTGCGTGGACCGGAGCCGGGTGATATCTGGTAGTGTCCCGTTCCGATCCGAGAATCAGCGAAGGCCCGAGTTCCAGTGACCGCCACCCACGACGTGACCAACCAGACCCCGCCGCTGTCCGGCAACGCGTTCCAGGACGATCCGCTGCTGCTGCAGGCGGCGTCCGGCGCATCCGACGCCCAGTTGCGGGAATGGCAGCAGATCGGCGCCTATGTGCGCTCGGCCGAAGCGGTCGATCTTGCCCGGCTTGCCAATGTCGAGATCCCGCGCCTCAAAACCCATGACCGGCAGGGACGCCGCATCGACAGGGTCGAGTTCCATCCCGCTTATCACGCCCTGATGCGCCGCTCGGCGGGCTGGGGCCTGTCCGGTTCGATCTGGGAAGCGCGGGATAAGGGCGCGGTTCCAGGCCACGTCCGGCGCGCGATCTCCTTTTACATGGTCGCGGGCCTGGAGACCGGCCATCTCTGCCCGATGACCATGACCAACGCGTCCGTCGCCGCGCTGACCGGTGCGCCCGACCTCGCGCGCGAATGGGCGCCGCGAATCGCCTCGCGGAAATACGATTCCTCGCAGCGCGCGCCCGTCGAGAAAGCCGGCCTGACCATCGGCATGGGCATGACCGAAAAACAGGGCGGAACCGACGTCCAGGCCAACACGACCGGCGCGAAACCCGAGGGTAAGGGATTCTACCGGCTGACCGGCCACAAATGGTTCATGTCCGCGCCGATGAGCGACGCATTTCTGGTGCTGGCCCAGGCGCCCGGCGGGCTGACCTGTTTTCTCGTACCGCGGCTCCTGTCCGGCGGCGAGCCGAACGGCATGCAATTCATGCGGCTGAAGGACAAGCTCGGCAACCGCTCCAACGCGTCCTCCGAGGCGGAGTTCCACGGCTCGATTGCCCAGGCGATCGGCGAGGAAGGCGACGGCGTGCGCACCATCCTGGAGATGGTAACGCTGACCCGTCTCGACTGCGCCGTCGCCTCCGCCGGCCTGATGCGCGCGGCGATGTCCGAGGCCGTCCACCATGCCCGCCACCGCATGGTCGGCGGCTCGGTTCTGGCCGAAAAGCCGCTGATGGTCCGCGTGCTCGCCGACATGGCCGTCGATACCGCGGCGGCGACCGCGCTGGTCATGCGTCTCGCCCATTCCTTCGATCACGCCCAGAACGACGAGCAGGAGTCCGCCTATGCGCGCGCCATGACGCCGGTCGTCAAATACTGGGTGTGCAAGGTGGCGCCGCCAATGATCGGCGAGGCGATGGAATGCCTCGGCGGCAACGGCTACACCGAGGATTTCGCGCTGGCGCGCCACTATCGCGAGGCACCCGTCAATTCGATATGGGAGGGCTCCGGCAACGTGATGGCGCTGGACCTGTTGCGGGTCTTCCGCCGGGCCCCGGAACTCTACGACGCGGTCCTCGACAATATCGCGCGCCATCTTGGCCCCCGCGCCTCGCGCACGCTCGATGTTCTCAATGCCGCCTTCGATCTCGCCCGCACCGATGAGGGCGCGACGCGCATCGTCGTCGAGCAGCTCGCGTTGGCCGCGGCCGCGGCGGAACTTTACCGAATGGGCGCTGGTCGGCTTGCCGACGCCTTCGCCGAAACCCGGCTCGGCGGCGCCTGGCGTTCGAGCTACGGCATGCTGGACAGCCGCTTCGACGCGGCCAATCTGCTCGACGCGCTCTATCCGCCCGAAAGCTGAGTGACGACGCCGAGCACCAGCGGGATCGACAGGAACGAGAAGGCCGTCTGGATTGTCGCGATGGCGGCGTAAAGTTCGGCGTCTCCGCCCATCTGGCGCGCCAGGACATAGCCGTTCATCGCCGTCGGAACGGCCGCGCAAAGCGCCAGATAGGACAGTTGCTGGCCATCGAGGCCCATCGCCAGCGCGATCGTGATCACCATGGCGGGAAAGACCGCGAGCTTGTTTGCGACCGCCAGCAGGACGGCCATGTTCGGACGCAATGCATCCTGCGGGCGCAGGCCGGCGCCGATCGCCATCAGGCCCATGCCGAGCGCGGCGCGCGCGACGAGATGCAGCATCTCCATGACCGGCCCGGGAAGGGAAAAGGGCAGGGACCGCATGATCAGCGCGGCCGCCGCCGCCAGAACCAGCGGATTGACCGCGATCTTGCGCGCCACGCCGCCGATATTCGGCGCCTTCTCGGTGAACCAGGCAACCGCGGCGACCGATTCGACATTGATCGGGATGATGACGATCGCCATCACCAGCGCGACCATGGCCGCGCCCTCCGGCGGAAACAGCTTTTCGGCGACCGCGAAGGCGAGGAAGCCGTTCCAGCGCACCGTCGTCTGGAACACCGACGAAAAGGCCGGACCGGTCAGTGACAACCGGTCACGCAGCAATGGCCAGACGGCGAGCGTCGCGACCGCGATCGCCGTGCCGGCGATGCCCAGTGCCACGACGATCACATCGAAGGTCAGCGCCGAGAAATCCGCCTGCACGATCGTCACGAATAGGAGCGCCGGATAAAGGACGTAGAAACCCATGACGTCGAGCCCGCGCCAGAATTCCACCGGGAACAGGGGAAGCCGGCGGAGCGCCTGGCCGAACAGGATCAGAAGGAAGATCGGCAGGATGGCGGCGAAGATGGCGAACATGCGCGGGAGGGCCTGTCGTGGCGGGAAAAGCCGTTCATGCACCACTGCGGCGGGGTGCGGCAAGGTCTGTCCACAGGCATTAACCTTAACAAAGGGTATACGTTGCGGCCAAAAACCATGCGGCCGATAGTCGGGCCAACTGCAATGGTGATGGTATGCGACGGTTTCTTCTCGGCAGTATCCTGTTTTCCTGGATTGCGTTCCTCGCGAGCGTGACCGTCGGCGGCCTCGGCCATGGCGGTATCGGCCTGCTGCAGGAATTGCAGCGCATGCTGATGGAATTTCCGGTTTTCCCGGTGACCTTCGAGACGGCCCGCGCGATTCTGACCGGCGTCGTGGTGGCGACGCTTTCCGTCACGCTGTGGGCGCTGATGATCGCGGTGACCTCGTCTGACGACGAACATCGCGAACGGGTGATGTCGGTTGCCGCCGGGTTCGGCCTGGTTCTCGCGGTGGCGTCGGTGTGGCTGATCGCCGCCGCGCTGAGCGGCGCCGGCGAGGCAGCGGGAATGCTTTTCGCCATCCAGGTGGCGACACTTCTGTCGATGTTTGCGGCGGGCGGCGTCGAATTCGCCTGGGAGGTCCTGCTGCCGGCACCGGCGCCTGAAACCGAGGAGGATGGCTTTGCCGCGCGTTTCGCGAAACACCTTGCGACATCGAGCGCAAGGCTTGCCGCGATGACGCAATCCGGCCGGGACGGGGAATAGATCGATGCGCTTTCTCTTCTGGTTCTGGTTGACGCCGCTGGTTCTGTTCTGGAGCTGGTTCGGCCTGTCCTATTACGACATCAATTTCGGCTTCCTGTTCCTGCGCCGCGAACTGCATGACCTTGTCTTCCAGATCTATGGCTCGATCCTCGGCGTTGAACCGTCCACTATCCCGGTCCTGTTCCTGAAAGCCTGCATCTTCGACACCTTTCTGATCTTCGGCATCATCGCCTATCGCAAGCGCGGCCAGATCCGCCAATGGTGGGCGGCGCGCCGCGGAGCCGGCGAGGCGATCTCCGAGAACCTCGACACGGCTGAGGCCGTTCAGGTTCCGGCGGAATAAATCCGGTCCAACGCACCCTGAAGGATAAAGGCCGCCGCCGCTGAATCGATGCGGTCGGCGCGCTTGGCGCGCGATACGTCCTGCTCGATCAGCGATCGTTCGGCGGCGACCGTCGACAGGCGTTCGTCCCAGAACGCGATCGGCAACTCGGTCTTGTTCGACAGATTGCGCGCGAAAGCGCGCGTCGCCTGCGCCCGTGGTCCTTCCGTGCCGTCCATGTTGAGCGGCAGTCCGAGGATGATCGCACCGGCATTCTCCTTGGCGAGCAACGCAAGCAGCGTGTCCGCGTCGGAGGTGAACTTGGTGCGCCGGATGACCGGGCGCGGCGTCGCCAGCGACAGGCCGCGGTCGCTGACGGCGACGCCGATCGTCTTGGTTCCGAGGTCCAGCCCGGCGATCACCTGGCCTTTGTCCAGGACGGACGAAATGTCCTCTATCGAGATTTCTGCCATGACCGGTGGTGTGTGTCCGTAATATGCCCTTATGTTGGGTTTCTATAGCGAATCCAAAGCCATTACGAGGAGGCAACGCGATGAAACTCACATGGTACGGCCATTCCGCTTTCCGCGTCGAAACCGGCGACGCGCAGATCCTGATCGATCCCTACCTGTCGGAAAATCCGTCCTGGGGCAGGGGCTGGGAAGAGGTGTCGGATGGTGTCACCCATGTTCTTCTCACCCATGGCCACGACGACCATCTGGGCGATTCGGTGCCCATTCTGAAGAAGACCGGCGCCATGCTGGTCGCCAATTTCGAAATCTGCATGTATCTCGTCGGCCAGGGAGTCGATCAGACAAAGATCAATCCCGGCAATGTCGGCGGCACGGTCGATTGCGGCGGTTTCACCACGACATTCGTGCGTGCGGAGCATTCCTCGTCGAGCCAGACCGGTGGCGGCGACAATGTCTATCTCGGCAATCCGGGCGGGCTCGTCCTGCATTTCCCCGACGCGCCGACGATCTACCACATGGGCGACACCGGGATGTTCTCCGACATGGCGCTGATTCAGGAACTGCACCAGCCTGATATCGGCATCGTGCCGATCGGCGATCGCTTCACGATGGGCGGCGCTGTCGGCGCGATCGCCTGCCGGCGCTACTTCGAGCTTTCGAAGGTCATTCCTTGCCACTACGCGACATTCCCGATGCTCGACCCGAACGCCGACACCTTCATTGCGGCGATGGAAGGGGACGCCGGAAAGGTGATCGTGCCGGAGGTCGGCAAGGCGTTTGCGCCATAACGGCTTGCGCGGCGTGTTGCGCCGCGCAATTCCGCCCGCTATAGCGGGCAAAACCGACATTCCTCCCGGAGAATTCCATGTCCGTTGACCTTGCCACCGTCAAGCGCGTCGCCAAACTCGCCCGCATCGCCGTCACCGACGAGGAAGCGGCGAAAATGGAAGGCGAACTCAACACGATCCTCGGTTTCGTCGAGCAGCTGGACGAAGTTGACGTATCGGGCGTCGAACCGATGACTTCCGTCATGCCGATGGAGATGAAGAAGCGCGCCGACGTCGTGACCGACGGCGGCAAGGCTGACGACATCACCGCCAACGCGCCCGAGTCGGTCGATAATTTCTTCCTCGTCCCGAAGGTGGTGGAGTGAGCCGGTATGGCAATCACCATCGCCCGAGAGACGCCGCTGCAGGAAGATGTGCGCGCGCTGGTCGCGGCGCTGAACGCCTATATGATTCCGCTAACACCGCGCGAATTCCAGTTCCAGCTCACGGTGGAGCAGATGGCTGAACCGGGTGTGACCCTTTTTGTCGCCCGGGAGGGCAACGGCAGGGCGGTCGGCATGGGCGCGCTCAAGAAGCACGATGCGTCCCTGGGCGAAGTCAAGCGTATGTACACGCCGCCGGAGATGCGTGGCCAACGGATCGGCGCACAAATTCTCGGCCGCATCGAGGCGCTGGCGCGCGAAAGCGGCCTTTCGAGCCTCAAGCTGGAGACCGGGGAAGCGCCCGGTTTCGAAGATGCGTGGCGGCTCTACGAGCGAGGCGGCTTCTCCCAATGCGGCGCCTTTCTCGATTACCCGGATTCCGGTTTTTCCCGTTTCTATGAAAAAAAGCTGACAGCATGACCGAACTCACCCGCCTGACCATTGCAGAAGCCCGCGGCAAGCTCTCGAAAAAGGAGATTACCGCGACCGAACTGACGGACGCCTATATTGCTGCCATCGATGATGCCAACGGCGCTCTGAACGCCTATGTCGCCGTGACGCCGGACAAGGCGCGCGCCATGGCCAAGGCATCGGACGAGCGGATCGCCAAGGGCGAGGCGGGGGCGCTGGAAGGCATTCCGCTCGGCATCAAGGATCTCTACGCGACGGAAGGCGTGCACACGCAGGCCTGCAGCCACGTTCTCGACGGTTTCAAGCCGCGTTACGAATCGACCGTCACAGCCAATCTCTGGGCCGACGGCGCTGTGATGCTCGGCAAATTGAACATGGACGAGTTCGCCATGGGCTCGTCCAACGAGACGTCGTTCTATGGTCCGGTCAAGAATCCGTGGCGCGCCGAGGGCGGTAACAAGGATCTGGTCCCCGGCGGCTCGTCGGGCGGTTCGGCCGCAGCCGTCTCCGCGCATCTGTGCGCCGGCGCCACAGCGTCGGATACCGGCGGCTCGATCCGCCAGCCGGCCGCCTTCACCGGCACGGTCGGCATCAAGCCGACCTATGGACGCTGCTCGCGCTGGGGCATGGTCGCTTTCGCCTCCTCGCTCGACCAGGCGGGCCCGATCGCGCGTGACGTGCGCGATGCTGCGATCCTGCTGAAGTCGATGGCCTCCGTCGACGACAAGGACACGACCTCCGTTGACCGCCCGGTACCCGATTACGAGACGTCGGTCGGTCAGTCCGTCAAGGGCATGAAGATCGGCATCCCGGCCGAATACCGCATGGACGGCATGCCGGAAGAGATCGAGAAGCTCTGGCAGCAGGGCATCGCCTGGCTGAAGGACGCCGGCGCCGAGATCGTCGACATCTCGCTGCCGCATACGAAATACGCCCTGCCGGCCTATTACATCGTCGCGCCGGCCGAGGCCTCGTCCAACCTGGCGCGTTACGACGGCGTGCGCTACGGGCTGCGCGTCCCCGGCAAGGACATCATTGACATGTACGAGAAGACCCGCGCCGCCGGTTTCGGCGACGAGGTCAAGCGCCGTGTCATGATCGGCACCTATGTGCTGTCGGCCGGCTACTACGACGCCTATTACCTGCGCGCCCAGAAGGTCCGCACGCTTATCAAGCGCGACTTCGAGACCGTCTTCGATGCCGGCGTCGACGCTATCCTGACGCCGGCGACCCCGTCGGCTGCCTTCGGCATCGCCGATCAAGATCTGCATGCCGATCCGGTCAAGATGTATCTGAACGACATTTTCACCGTAACGGTGAACATGGCCGGACTGCCGGGCATCGCCGTTCCCGCCGGTCTCGACCATCAGGGCCTGCCGCTCGGCCTGCAGCTGATCGGCAAGCCGTTCGACGAGGAAACGCTGTTCCGCGCCGGTCACGTCATCGAACAGGCGGCGGGCAGGTTCACGCCGGAGAAATGGTGGTAGGCACGCGCGGAGCCGGGGCCGAATGATGATGGTCTCCGGCGCGTCGCTACATCGTCCCGCGCATGCTGAGAAAGCCGTTCGGCGCGGGATCGATACCGCATTTGCGCAAGACACGTGTCGCCGTTACGCTGGTCCCGTGCAGATCCGCCACCTGCGTTCCCGCAGCGCCGGACGCGGGTTTTGACGACATCTCCGACGGGGTGAGCGCTGCAATGGCCGCCTCGCGGTCGGACCCGCTGAGCAAGCGCAGATTCTTGTCGAAACATTCGCAGGACAAGGTGATTTCGGCATTGGTCTTGCCGAGGGCGTGGCGGCCGTAATCGGCGATGCAGATGCCGTAATCGGGGCCGCGCACATAAACGCGCCCGTCGAACTTGCGCATCGTGCTGCGGAACATGTCGCTTGCGTCGGATGTCACGACCTTGACCGACGGCACGGTTCCGCTCGCGCTGAAATAGGCCAGCCCGCCACCAAGCGCGCCTGATGCGAGCATCACACTGATAACGACGACCTTGAAACTCACAACAACTCCCGTATTCTCCCGGGAATATCCCCCAATCAAGTGAATAAATCCTTGAGCGAATCATTCATGCTTTGCCGTTACCGTTAAAGAGAATGGAAATACATGTTCCGAAAGCGCCGCAGCGGCGCACCGGCGATGCAAAACGGCGTTCGGCTTGATTGTTTTCGGGCAAACGGCGACCTTCGCCTGAAACCGGAGACATGCCATGGCCACCGACGTGGATTTGCTGATCGAGGCGCTCGACCATCTCAGGGCAGGCGGGTTCGAAACCGGCCCGCACTGGAAAAGGGCGCACGAAATTTGCCAGGCGCGCGAAGGCATTGCCGATTTCGACTGGGTGCACGCGCTCTGTCATCGCATCGAGGGCGACGACTGGAACGCCGACTACTGGTATCGCCGTGCCGGCCGGGCGCGTGGTGCCGGCACGATTGCCGAGGAATGGGCCGATTTGAGGCAGGCGCTGTCCGGCGGTGCAGGGTAACGCGGGACGCCGCGTCTCCGCCGCGGGAAAACCGCCGCTGTGCATTTTCGCGCACACGTCGCACGACAATTCCGCAAAGTAGGCTAACATTCGGCCATCAAGGCATCGAAGGAGGCGTCATGTTCCGCAAAGTGCTGGCAGCCGCGGCTGTATTATCCATCCTCGTCGCCGGTTCGGCTGTTGCCGCCGACAGGGCCATCATCGTCATGGACGCGTCCGGCTCGATGTGGGGGCAGATAGACGGCAAGACCAAGATCGAGATCGCCCGAGAAACGCTTGCCGGCGTCCTGCCGTCCATTCCCGACGACATGGAACTCGGCCTGATCGCCTATGGCCATCGCGAAAAGGGCGTCTGTTCCGATATCGAGGAGATTGTCGCACCGGCGCCCGGCACCCGGGACGCAATCGCCAAGGCCGTCAACGGCCTCAATCCCAAGGGCAAGACGCCGTTGTCGGACGCGGTCCGCAAGGCCGCGCAGGCACTGAAATACACCGAGGACAAGGCGACGGTCATTCTCATCACCGACGGGATCGAGACCTGCGAGGCCGATCCCTGCGCCGTCGCCAGCGAGCTCGAGAAAGCGGGCGTCGATTTCACCGTCCATGTCGTCGGTTTCGGCCTGTCGGAGGAGGAGGGCAAACAGGTCGCCTGCCTCGCCGAGAACACCGGCGGCCGCTACCTGCAGGCGAAAGACGCCGCCGAACTGACCGACGCGCTGACCCAGACGGTCGCCGCACCGCCCGAGCCGAGCTTCAAGATCGGCGAAGGCATGGAGGACGGCATCGACCGGCCCGGCAACGACTATCGCAGCCTGGACCTCGCGACGGCGGATCCCGCGCTCTGCCAGTCCGAATGCGCGGGCGACAACGAATGCGTTGCATGGACCTTCGTGAAGCCGGGGATCCAGGGAGATAACGCTCGCTGCTGGCTGAAGAAGCCGGCGCCCGAACAGGTGAAGGACGCGTGCTGCATCTCCGGCAAGATCGAAAAGCGGGCGACGCTGCACGACAACGTCACGTTCAAGGCGATTCTCGCCGAGGGCGGACCTGATTATGATCTCAACGGCCGCTGGGATTTCTTCCCGTTGGAAAACGGCGCGCCGGCGAAGAAGTCTGTCGAGGGCGGCTATGACACGTCGTTCACGACCACGCTGCAGCCCGGCAGCTATCTTCTGCGCTACCGCAAGGACATGGTCACGGTCGAAACGGCCGTCGAGGTCACGGAGGGCGAGGCGATCAAACGCGACCTTCCGCTCGGCGCCGGCGTCGTCTCGGTTTCGGTCCTTCCCGACGATGGCGCCGACGTCGACAAATCCGCACGCTTCGACATCGAATCGGGCGACAAGAAGGATGGCGGATATGGCAGCGGCACGATGGTCGTTCCGGCCGGCGATGTCCGGCTCTCCGCGCGGCTCGGCAAGGCCAGCGCCGAGGAAAGCGTCGCGCTCGCGCCCGGCGAAATCGTCGACCGCAAGATCGTTGTCGGCATCGGCATCGTCGCGATCGACGCCGTCTATGCCGAGGGCGGGCCGGCGGTCGAGGGGAGCGGTCTGCGCGTCGATGTCCTGTCGGCGAAGAAGTCGCTCGACGGCAAGCGCAAGCAGCTCGACGGCGGTTACGGCCCCGGCAACCAGTTCAAGCTGCCGCCCGGCGACTACATCGTGCAGGCCCGGCTCGACAAGGCGATCGCCCAGCAGCCGGTCACGGTGACGCGCGGCGAGATGACCGATGTCGTCGTCAATCTCAATGCCGGCGTGCTTTATGCGTCTGCGCCCGGTGCCTACCGCATCGACGTGTTCGAGGCCAAAACTGACCTGCAGGGCAAGCGCAAGCAGCTCGACGGCGCCTATGGCGAGGAATACCAGATCACGCTGAACCCGGGCGACTATCTCGTCGTCGCGACGATGGGCGACAATGCCCAGGGCGAGAAGAAGGAAACGCAAGCCACCATCACGGCCGCCGAGCGCACCGAGGTGAAGGTGGAGTAGCGCGAGGCGCGCCGGCTGGGACAAAAGCAAAGCCCCCGGATCTGGGTCCGGGGGCTCTTTCCTCGCTTCCGGCTATGCAGGGAGGCAGCAGGATGATTTGCCGGAAGCGCGAAGCTTTATGCCGCCTGAAAATCGTTTTCGGCCTCGATATCGTGCTTCAGACGCTCGAACATGTCGTGGTTCTTGCAGAAATAGGGCGCCTCGGCCGGCTCTTCGTTTTCCGCCAGCCATGTCATGCAACTGTCCTCGCGTCCGCACTCGGCGCAACGCGCCTGTGCCCTTTTCATCACCTCCTTGGCATGCGGCCGCGACGCGATCGCGTCGCCCAGACCGAGCTTTTCCACCATGACGTGGAACAGCTTGCCGCGTTCGGGCGCTTCGAAGAAATGGCGCAAGGACAACATCGGTATCTCCCCTCGATTGAGCCGGATTCTGCCCGATATCTTTCAATCGTTCCGGGCCTCCCACATTGATCGAGATCAAGCGCGATGGCGCGACATGGTCCCGGTCGGCGCCACGCTCGAACTCCGCCATTGACGGCCATCCGAATGTTTCCCACCAATGGCAAATCGAGTATCACGGTACGCAGCATCAGGATCCGAACGAGGCCACCAGTCATGAATCGCAATGTTCTCTATATCGTCATCGGCGTACTCGCGGTCGCCGCCGCGGTCCTGGGCTATCAATATTATCAGGAGCGACAGAAACCCTCCGGCATCAACATCAAGGTCGGAGAGGGGGGGATTTCCATCCAGACCGACTAGCGCGCATTCCCGCACGGCGTGAACGCCCGTATTCGGGAAAACGCGACTTGCGGGCAATATTGCGTTGCACTATCGAATGGATGAAGAGTCCCGAGAAGAAAACAAGCACCTCATGTCACTCATCGATACACGCACTCCCGATCCCAAACGCTTTGTTCCCGGCGCGACCGGAGACTGGGAAATCGTCATCGGCATGGAAGTCCATGCCCAGGTGATTTCCAATTCGAAGCTGTTTTCCGGCGCCTCGACGGAGTTCGGCTCGGAACCGAATGCCAATGTCTCGCTGGTCGACGCAGCCATGCCCGGCATGTTGCCCGTCATCAACGAGGAATGCGTCAAACAGGCGGTGCGCACCGGCCTCGGCCTGAAGGCGCAGATCAACAACCGCTCCGTCTTCGAACGCAAGAACTATTTCTTTCCGGACCTGCCGCAGGGCTACCAGATCTCGCAGTTCAAGGATCCGATCGTCGGCGAGGGCAAGATCATGATTTCGGTCGGACCGGACAGACAAGGCGAGTTCGAGGATGTCGAGATCGGCATCGAGCGCCTGCACCTCGAGCAGGACGCCGGCAAGTCGATGCACGACCAGCATCCGACCATGTCCTATATCGACCTGAACCGCTCCGGCGTGGCGCTGATGGAAATCGTCTCCAAGCCTGACCTGCGCTCCTCCGACGAGGCCAAGGCCTATATGACCAAGCTTCGCTCGATCGTGCGCTATCTCGGCACCTGCGACGGCAACATGGACGAGGGCTCGATGCGCGCCGACGTCAATGTCTCCGTGCGCAAGCCCGGTGGGGAGTTCGGCACGCGCTGCGAGATCAAGAACGTCAACTCGATCCGCTTCATCGGCCAGGCGATCGAGTACGAGGCGCGCCGCCAGATTGGCATTCTGGAGGATGGCGGCTCGATTGATCAGGAGACGCGGCTGTTCGACGCGGTCAAGGGCGAGACCCGCTCGATGCGCTCGAAGGAAGAGGCGCACGATTACCGTTATTTCCCCGATCCCGACCTGCTGCCGCTCGAATTCGACGACGCGTTCGTCGCCGCGCTCGCCGAGCATCTGCCGGAACTGCCGGACGAGAAGAAGGCGCGGTTTGTTTCTCTTGGGCTTTCTGCCTATGATGCCTCCATTCTGGTCTCGGAGAAGGCGATCGCCGACTATTTCGAAAAGGTGGCCGACGGGCGCGACGCGAAGGCGGCGGCGAACTGGGTGATCAACGATCTGCTCGGCGCGCTAAACAAGGCTGGCCTCGGCGTCGAGGAGACACCGGTATCGCCGGCACAACTCGGCGGCATCATCGATCTCATCAAGCAAGGCACGATCTCCGGCAAGATCGCCAAGGATCTGTTCGAGATCGTCTGGAACGAGGGCGGGGATCCGGCCGATGTGGTCGAGGCCCGCGGCATGAAGCAGGTCACCGACACCGGCGCAATCGAGGCGGAAGTCGACAAGATCATCGCAGCCAACCCCGACAAGGTCGAACAGGCCAAGGCCAAGCCGTCGCTTGCCGGCTGGTTCGTCGGCCAGGTCATGAAGGCGACAGGCGGCAAGGCCAATCCGCAGGCCGTTCAGGGCCTCGTGAGATCGAAACTGGGCATCGAGGACTAGGAGGACCCGCGCCATGTGGTTACGGACGGCATCGCTGGAGGATTTGGAGACCATCAGCGCCATGTTGTCCGAGACATGGCACGACACCTACGACGCGATCTACGGCAAGGAGAAGGTCGCCGAACTGACTGGCTCCTGGCACTCTGTGGCCGCGCTGAAGCAGCGTCTGTCCAAGCCGCGCTCGGAATTCATCGTCTGCGACGACGGCGCCGAAATCTCCGGCATGGCCTTCGTCAGCCAGATCGATTCCGAAACCTCGATGCTGCACCAGCTCTATGTCCGCCCGTCGGCGCAGGGCGCGGGCGTCGGCAAGATGCTGCTGATCGAGGTCGAGGCCTGCTTCCCCGATGTCCGCAAGATCCGCCTCGAGGTGGAGGAAGCCAATGACCGCGCCGTCGCCTTTTACGAGCGCAATGGCTTCAAGCAGGTCGGTACGACGCCCGATTGCGGCGTCAAGGGCTCCGGCATTCCCGCCGTCATCATGGAAAAGGTGATCTGGTAGGCGCGGGCCGTTTACCTTCTACACGCCACTTATGCGGGGAGTAATTTCCATTTGAGGGATAAAACCTTTGCGGTTTTTCCGAGGTCGCTAAAGGCCGCTTCCGATATGCCCCCCATTCGAATTCTTTATCGCAGTGTCGGGGCTACTAGTCTCCCTCTTCCATGTTGGCATTTCTCACCTCGCCCTCTTCGTCAAATAGAAATGAGACGCGGCCTGTCGCTATGATTTCGAGGGCCTCTTTTCCGGACCTGCCATCGACAATTATTCCTTCCGCGAGATTGCCAAGAGCGCCGGCGAACATTCGTCCGAAGATGCTAGGCTCATAGTCGTAAATTTCCAGAACTGGAAGATCCACAGTAATTCTAGGTTTCTTATCAGGTCCAAAAAACTCTGTCCGAAATTTAGGGCTTTTCTTGATGTGAATATTAGCGGTTAGGTGTCTCGCGTAAACTTCGCGCAACTGGATTGCAGATATTGGGTGTGGCAACTTTTTTAACTTCTCACTCAGCATTCCTCCCGTAGCTCCGCAGTCGTCTAGAACATAAATAAGAGCAATATCTTTAATCTGAATAAGGAGGGTGCGGCCCGCTAAATTATCAGCATAATCAAACGGGGTCTCCTTTTTGGAGGCGTCCAATTGTAAGATGACAAGAGTTCCATAAACATCCCTGTCAATCTGAACGCCAGCCGTTGCAGCGCGGGCCACGGCATGTATGTGATGTAATTCGCTTAACTCATATTGATCGCCGATCATTCCATTGTCTTTGCGATGATCGGGCGAAATTCTATTCCGAAAATCTTTTAAGTGAACCTTCAAGAATATTAGGGACAGCCAGCCGCAAACCTTTTCATGACCGCCGCTTCTTAAGTACTCTAATAAGCTATCATAGCCACCCATAACTACTTTGCTTATCGGTGTCTCGTATATATAGGCGAGCAGGCCATTGCATTCCTGGCAGCAGGAGATCTTATATGTACTGTACCTTGCCTCGGCGCCATTTGGTAAATTTAAAGTCTCATCGTGTATTCCACAGTGCCTTAGCAACCAGTTAGGGAAGACGTGCTCACTATTGAAGCGATTGCTGAGAGTGGCGCCGCAGACAAAGCAATGCCCACGTTGACAGACCTCATTTTTGAACCGTTCAAACGAGAAGAATATTGTTCGGCCGTCTAAATCTTTAGCGGTTCCGTCTGGTTCGACAACATAGGCCTTCACCGGCAGTCTTTCCGTCAAGGGGAAATTACTAGCATTGCCAGTATTACATTCGGATGGAAGCCTTTTCTAGGGGGTGATAGTCACAATTCCCTCCGGGTCGTAGACCTGCACTACCGTGCAGGCAATCAGGTAGTCGCGTTCGTTCATGTCGCACAAATGGGATGCGGCGGCCTTCGCGATCGCTTCCGACGGCATGCCGCAGATCACCTCGTGCCAGTGCGGGCCTTCCTGGTGCTGCACGAAGATGTCGACGCTCCAGCCGGCCGGCTGGCACCAGTTGGTGCGGACACAGTCCGCGTCGGCGGCGCCGTTCTCCATGCATTGCTTGACCGCGCAGGCGAATCCTTCTTCCGGCGTCGCGCCGGTGCACACGCCGCCGCCCTGTTCGGGCGCCTGCACGAAGGCGATGCCCTTCGGCCCGTCCTGTGCCAATGCCGGTCCGCACAGGGCGAGGGCGGCGGAAACCGCCATGAGGGGAAATCGCCTGGACATGCCGCTCTCCTGTTCGTGATGGGCCGAGGCTAGCACGGCGGCGAAAAGCGGAATACCGTCCCGCCGTTGGAGATGCGAGGAAGAAGAAATGACGCGCCTGACCATCCATAACCCGGACAACGACGCCCACTTCATGCGCATCAAGCCGGTCAAGGCGACGGTGCGAATCCGAAAGGGCGGAATGACAATTGCCGAAACGACGCAGGCGTTGCGTGTCCTCGAGACCGGCAGGGACGTCTACGATCCGGTGCTCTACATACCGCTCGATGACGTTATCGCTCCGCTCGAGCCGCTGCAGGACAAGAGCACCCATTGTCCGCTCAAGGGAGATGCCTCCTATTTCAGCCTGAACGGCGAGGAGATCGCCTGGACCTATGACCGCCCATTCGAGTGGTCGGAGCAGTTGCGTGGCCATGTCGCGTTCTGGCCGCCCAAGGTGACGATCGAGGAAGTCGGTGACGATGCGCTCGTTTGAGGAGATTTTCGCCATCGCGGCGGATCGCAAGGGCGGCGCGGATGCGCTCGAAGCATTGCTGGAGCCGCCGTTGCAGGCATCCGATCTGGCCGCGATTCCCGACGACCGCTGGCTTGCCTGCGCGGCGAAATGCATCTTCAACGCCGGTTTCAACTGGAAGGTCGTCGAGGCCATGTGGCCGGGCTTCGAGCAGGCCTTTGAGGGTTTCGATCTCGGCCGTTGCGCCATGCTGAACGACGACGACATTGCCCGCCTGTCCTCCGACAGCCGCATCGTGCGCCACGGCACCAAGATCCGGTCGGTGCAGGAAAATGCGGTCTTCTTCCGCGAACTCGCCGCCGAACACGGGTCCGTCGGCGGTTTCGTCGCCAACTGGCCGGCGGAGGACTATGCCGGACTTCTCGATCTCCTGAAGAAGCGCGGTTCGCGCCTTGGCGGCAATACGGGCCAGTATTTCCTCCGCTTCATGGGCGCGGACAGCTATGTCCTGTCGCGCGACGTCGCCGCCAGGCTGATCGCCGAGGGCGTGGTCGACAAGGAACCGACCTCGAAAGCGGCGATGAAGTCCGTGCAGGCCGCCTTCAACGGCTGGGCCAAGGAATCCGGGCGGTCGATGAAGGAGATCAGCCGGACTTTGGCGATGAGCATCGGTTAGGAACGCGCTTGCTGCAATCCGACGACAATCCGGTCATCCGCGATGCGGTCGAGGCCGACATACCCGCGCTTGCGGCGATCTTCGCCGCCGACGACAAGGGCGGCCACGGCGACACGGCCGATCCCGCTTTTCTGCCGGCCTATCTCGCCGCCTTTCGCCGCATCGAGGAAAGCCCGGACAACCGGCTTCTGGTGATCGAGGCCGACGGCGCCGTCGTCGGCACCGCGCAGATAACCTTCATCACCACGCTTACCGGACGCGGCTCCACCAAGATGACGATCGAGGCCGTGCAGGTGCGCGGCGACATGCGCGGCAGGGGGTATGGCGAGGCGCTGATGCGTCATTGCGTCGAACTCGGGCGCGCCGAGGGCGTCGGCCTGGTCGATCTGATGTCGAACGCGGTGCGCACCGGCGCGCATCGATTCTACGAACGGCTCGGCTTCGTGAAGTCGCATGCCGGCTTCAAGATGAAATTGCGCTGATTTGCGCGCCGCATCGGCTTGCATTCGCCCTTTCGCAGCGCCATAAGCGGGGAAGCGACGAAACCGCGCCGGACATGACACGATGAAAGACTTCCTCATTCAGTTCTTCACCTGGTGGAACGGCCAGACGCTCGGAACGCGCTTCCACACATGGCGCAAGGGCGAACACGTCGGCGAGGACGAATTCGGCAATGTCTATTACCAGGGCGGCAAGGACGCCGAAGGGCGCACGCGCCGCTGGGTGATCTACAACGGCTATGCCGAGGCGACCTCGATTCCACCGGGCTGGCACGGTTGGATGCACCATCGCACCGACACGCCGCCGTCGAAGGAAGATTACAAGCCGCGCGAGTGGCAGAAGCCGCATAAGCCGAACAAGACCGGCACCTCTGGCGCTTACCGTCCGCATGGCTCCATGTACACGCCGGAAAGCCGTCCGGTCGTCACCGGCGACTACGACGCATGGACGCCCGGCGAATAGGCGGACTTTCTGCGGCAGGTCGCATCGCGACCGCGCTTCTGCCACAACTATGCATTAGTGATTCCGGTCATTCGGCGGAACCGTAAATTGCACAGGACGACAATGCCCGGTTTTCTCAAGTCTATGGCGGCTCTCGGCGTGTTCGCGGCCACGGTTGCCGCGGCGCCGGCCTTGGCCGAGCGGTCGGAAAATCCGGTGGCGCAGTTCTCCGGCATCGACAAGATCACCGGCCGCACCATCACCTTCGACGTCTATATCAACGAGACGGTGCAGTTCGGCGCGCTGCAGGTGACGCCGCGCGTGTGCTATTCACGCACCGACAACGAGGCGCCGGGGTCTGATTCCTTTGTCGAGGTCGACGAAATCACCCTCGACCGCAAGATCCGGCGCATCTTTACCGGCTGGATGTACGCCGACAGCCCCGGCCTGAACGCCGTGGAGCATCCGGTCTATGACGTCTGGCTGAAAGGCTGCAAGCAGAACTCCGACGTCCCGCCGCCGGACGAGCAGTCGGCCGGCAAGCAGCCCGCCGACAAGTAAGCCGCCTTCGCACTCAACCGAACTTCGCTTCGCCGATCAGCGCTTCGGCCAGCATGTCCTCGTATTCCTCGTGGGGCACGTCGATGGCGCCGAACCGCTTCAGGTGGTCGGTCGTGAACTGCGTGTCCAGCAGGATGAAACCGCGCTCCTTCAGCCGTTCGACAAGATGCACGAGGCAGATCTTCGACGCGTCGGTCTTGCGCGAAAACATGCTTTCGCCGAAAAACGCGCGCCCCAGGCTGACGCCGTAAAGCCCACCGACGAGTTGGTCGTCCTCCCAGGCCTCCACCGAATGCGCGTGCCCCATTTCGTGCAACTGGCAATAGAGTTCGCGGATCGGCCAGTTGATCCAGGTGCGCTCGCGCGTCTCCGTCGTTTCCGCGCAGGCGGCGATCACGGCGCGAAAGGCGGTGTTGAAGCGGATGTCGTAGGGCGCCTGGCGCACCCTCTTGGCGAGGCTTTTGGGAACGTGAAACGCGTCGAGCGGGATGACGCCGCGCATTTCCGGCTGGACCCAGAAGATCTCCGGATCATTGGCGTCGTCGGCCATCGGAAAGATGCCCGCCGCATAGGCGCGCAACAGGATCTGCGGTGTCAGGGCGCGCCGTTTCACTTCGTTTCCGTCACGTGTCATCGGCTGGCATTCCTGCCGTGCGCGCGGCCGCCTCCGGGATTGGTTCCGGCGATACCGTCAGTCGGCGTTCTTGGCCGCGAGATATTTTTCGAGCCAGTGGATGTCGTAGTCGCCATTGGCGATGTCGTGGTTCTGCACCAGATCCTGGAAAAGCGGCAGCGTCGACTTGATGCCGTCGACGACGAATTCGTCGAGGCAGCGCCTGAGCCGCATCATGCATTCCACGCGATTGCGCCCGTGCACGATCAGCTTGCCGATCAGGCTGTCGTAATAGGGCGGGATCTTGTAGCCCGCATAGACGCCGGAATCGACGCGAACGCCGAGGCCGCCCGGCGTATGATAATGCGTGATGGTTCCGGGCGAGGGCACGAAGGTATTCGGGTCTTCGGCGTTGATGCGGCACTCGATGGCGTGACCCTCGAAAGTGATCTCGCTCTGGCGCACCGACAGGCCGGCGCCCGACGCGACGCGCAACTGCTCGTGCACGAGGTCGATGCCGGTGATCGCTTCCGTCACCGGATGCTCGACCTGCAGGCGGGTGTTCATCTCGATGAAGAAAAACTCGCCATTCTCGTAAAGGAACTCGATCGTGCCGGCGCCGCGGTAGCCCATTTCGGCGATCGCGTTGGCGCAGATCTCACCGATTTCCTTGCGTTGTGTCGCGTTGAGCGCGGGCGAGTTGGCTTCTTCCCACACCTTCTGGTGCCGGCGCTGCAGCGAGCAGTCGCGCTCGCCGAGATGGATGCCCGCACCGGCGCCGTCGCCGACCACCTGCACCTCGATATGGCGCGGCTTGCCAAGGAACTTCTCGATATAGACCGCATCGTTGCCGAAGGCGGCGCCCGCCTCCGAGCGCGCTGTCTGCAGCGCGACGACGAGATCGTCTTCCGAACGCGCGACCTTCATGCCGCGTCCGCCGCCGCCGGCGGTCGCCTTGATGATGACCGGATAGCCGATGTCCGCGGCGATCTTCTTTGCCTCGTCCTCGTCCGTCACGCCGCCTTCGGAGCCGGGCACGACCGGAATGCCGAGACGCGCGGCGGTGCGCTTTGCCTCGATCTTGTCGCCCATCATCGAGATATGCTCGGCGGTCGGGCCGATGAAGGTAATGTTGTGGGCTTCCAGGATCTCCGCGAACTTGGCGTTTTCCGACAGGAATCCGTAGCCCGGATGAACGGCGTCCGCGCCCGTGATTTCGCAGGCGGCGACGATCTGGTGGATGTTCAGGTAGCTGTCGCGCGACGGCGGCGGGCCGATGCAAACGCTTTCGTCTGCGAGGCGCACATGCATCGCCGTTTCGTCGGCGGTGGAATGCACCGCGACCGTCGGAATGCCGAGCTCCTTGCAGGCGCGCAGCACACGCAGTGCGATTTCTCCGCGATTGGCGATGAGAACCTTGTTGAACATGCCGCCCGCCTTACGCGATGACCACGAGCGGCTGGCCGTATTCGACGGGCTCGGAATCAGTGACGAGGATCTCCGTGATCGTGCCGGCGCGCGTCGCCGGGATCTGGTTCATCGTCTTCATCGCCTCGATGATCAGCAAGGTCTGGCCTTCCTTGACCGTCTGGCCGACTTCGACGAACGGAGCGGCGCCCGGCGCGGGCGAAAGATAGGCGGTTCCTACCATCGGCGAGGGCACTTCATGGCCGGAGCGTGCCGGTGCGGCCTCGCCCTGCGGTGCCTGGTGGGCTGCGGCCGGCTGCGGCGCTGCCGCCGCGGCCTGCGGGACCGGAGCCGCCTGGACATAGGCTGGCGCCGGCATTTCGCGCGATACGCGAATGCGCAAATCGCCCTGCTCGATCTCGATTTCGGTGAGGTCGGTTTCCGTCAGAATGGCGGCGAGGTCTTTGACCAGCCCCGTGTCAATCGCCGGCTTGCGTTCAGCCATGTTGCCCTCGAATATCTCTTATCCGTCGTTTCTCATATGAACGGCCAGTGCGCGCATCGCAAGCAAATAGCCCTCGGTGCCGAGACCGCAGATCATGCCCTTCGCCACCGGGGTGACGTATGAGCGATGGCGGAAATGTTCGCGAGAATGGATGTTGGAGATATGAATCTCCACAACCACCGCTCCCGATCCCGCGATCGCGTCGCGCAACGCCACCGAAGTGTGCGAATAGGCGCCCGGATTGAACACCACGCCCGTGCCATCGATGCCGGCCTGCTGCAGCCGGTCGACGAGTTCGCCCTCGTGGTTCGACTGGAAAGCCGAGACCTCGAAGCCGAGTTCCTTGCCGAGGCTTTCGCAGGCCGCAACCACGTCGCCCAGCGTCTGTGATCCGTAGGTCGCCGGTTCGCGCCTGCCGAGCAGGTTCAGATTCGGGCCGTTGAGGATCAGGATGCTTTGTGCCATCGCGCGGTTCGCCGTCATTCGTTGTTGTCGCGAATTGCCGTTCGCGGATGGGTAGTGCTTGCGGGAGCCGCGGGCAAGGGGTTTGCCCCCTTTTGCCCGCCAAAACCCGTCATGCGCACATGATTTTGCACGCGAAAAACCCTGAACCGCTTTGCGTCGCCTAGCAGACAGTCGAACCGCAGGCGCGCACATTGGCGACCTTGGTGGTCAGGACGTCCTCTCCGAGGGCGCCGGAGATCACTTCGTCGCCGATCACATAGGCGGGCGTGCCGTTGATGCCGAGGTCGTTGGCGAGCTTGTAGGTCGCCTGGATCCGCTGCGTGACGCTGGCATCGGCCATCTTCGCGCGCAGCGCGTCCTCGTCGGCGCCGAGTTCCTTCGCGATGCGTATTGCGACATCCTCATCGGCGCGTCCGTCGAACCCGAGCAGGCGCAGGTGGAAGGCGGTGTATTTGTCCGGATAGAGATCGTTGAAGGCGAACGCCACGCGATGCGCGGCGACCGAATCCGGGCCGAGGATCGGGAATTCCTTCAGCACGAATTTCAACTCGCTGTCGTTCTCCATCATCGAAACCATGTCGCTGAGCGCGCGCCGGCAGTAGCCGCAATTGTAGTCGAAGAACTCGACCACCGTGGCGGTGCCGTCGGGATTGCCGAGAACCGGATCGGTCGCGTTGTCGAAGATCTTCGTGCTCTGCGCGGTAATCGCATCCTTCTGCTGATCGCGCTGCGCGGCGGTCTGCTTGGCTTCGAGCGCGTCCTGCACTTCCAGCATCACTTCGGGATTGGCGAGCAGGTAGTCGCGGACGATCGACTCGATCTCCTTGCGCTGCGCCGCATCGAACGCGGCGGCCGGGCCGGCGGCGGCCGGCAACACGACGGTAGCCGCGACCGCTGATGTCAGGAGGAACTTGCGAAGACTGAATGTCATATACGGACCTTTCGAAACTTGTGGGTCAGCGAGACCGCGGGATTTGAAAACGTTGAATGTCGTCCGCACGGAGCCACTCCGGCGAATCCTTCTTGAAACGGCGTTTGGCGCGCGCGGCAAAAGCCTTTGCATCCCTATACCGGCCGGAATGAAAATTTTCTTCCGCCGTGGCCAGATCCGCGTTACCGATATCGCCGAGCCGTCCGTAGGCCATGGCGAGGTGCTGGTAGGCGGCCGGATTGACCGGGTCGATCGACAGCGAGACTTCCAGTTCGCCGACCGCGCGCCGCAGGCTCTGCGGATCGCCTTCCAGCACCAGTGCATGGCCGAGCGAACTCTGGATCAGCCCCGAGCCGTCCTTTTCGTATTTCACGGCCTGGCTGAACGCGGCGACGGCGCCCTTGGCGTCCTGCGCCTTCAACTCGATCTCGCCCTTTATTTCGTAGAAATAGGGATTGGAGCGATCGCCGGCGATCAGCTTGTCGATCATCGGCAGCGCCTGGCGCGGCGATCCGTAGAGGAATGTCGCAATCGCGCGTCCATACTGCGCGGCGCGCGGGCTCTTGGTCTTCCTGGCAAAGCTTTCCACCGCCGACGGCCCGCCCGTATAGGCGAGGATCTTTGCGCGCGCCATGTCGTGGCGTTCCTGCAGTTTGGCGGAATCGGTCTTGTTGAAATACGGGCTTTTCTTCGCGATGTCCTCAAGCGCGGAAATGCGGTCGCGCGGCATCGGATGGCTGACCCGGTAGGGATCGATTCGGTCGCTGATCAGCGCGATCGAGCGCTGCAGATGCTCGAAGGTCGTCAACAGCCCCTTCGGCGACTGGTGTGTCTTGTTCAGGTAGCTGACGGCCGAGCGGTCGGCCGTCAGCTCCTCGCTGCGCTGATAGGTCAACAGGCCGCGTTTGGCGGCTTCGGCGCCGCCGATCGCCAGCCCCGTGCCGGCGTGGGCGGCCGCCCGGTTGCCGGTGGCGCCGCCGGCGATAGCCGCGGACATGCCGAGCAGGGCAGTGACGACCGAGATCGTCTGTGCCCGGTCAAGCTGCTGGCGCAGACGCTGCTGGTGCCCTCCGGCAAGATGCCCGATTTCATGCGCCAGGACACCGATCACCTCGTTCGGCGTGTCCGATTCGATGATCGTGCCGGTGTTGACGAAGATCTTGCGCCCCGAAACGAAGGCGTTGAAGGATGGCGAGTTGACGAGCACGACCTCGGTGTGGCGGCTTTGCAATCCGGCAGCCTTGAGCAGCGGCGTCGCATAGTCGCTCAACAGCTTCTCTATTTCCGCATCGCGCACGATCGGAAGCCTGGATTGCTGGGCATGCACGGGAAATGCCGCGCTGAAAAGAACTGCGCCTGCGGTAATCCACGTCGCTAGACGTCTAGCCAATTGGCAAATCTCCGTTGTCTGTGCTTTTACAGCCCACACAGCCAAGTGGGCTAACGCGATTTGCCCGTCAATCATAGCAAAAACAAGGCCCGCACACCCGAACGTGAATGCGGGACTGCACCAAGGGGAATGCCTGATGACCATATTGTCGGCCCGCGGCGCGGTGGAGCCTTTCCATGCCATGGACGTGCTGCGCGAGGCGAATGCGCTGTCGAGCGCCGGCCATGACGTCTTGTCGTTGGCGGTCGGCCAGCCCTCGGCTTCCGCGCCGCAGGGCGTGCTCGATGCCGCGGCGGCGGCGTTGCGCGTCGAGAAACTCGGCTACACTGACGCGCTCGGGCGCATGGAGACGCGCCGCGCCATCGCGGCGCACTATGCCAGCCGTTACGGTGCCGACGTGCCGGTCGGCCGCATTGCCGTCACCACCGGGTCGTCGGCGGGGTTTTCGCTGGCCTTTCTCGCCGTTACCGATCCCGGCGGCCGTGTCGCGATCACAGCGCCCGGCTATCCGGCCTATCGCAACATTATCAAGGCCTTGTCGCTTGAGGCCGTCGAGATCGAGACCGACCCGGCAGAAGATCACATGCTGACTGTCGAGGCCTTGGAAAAGGCGCACCGGCAAAAACGCATCGACACGCTGCTGATCGCCAGCCCCGCCAATCCGACCGGCGCAGTCACCGACCGGCATCATCTGGCCGCGTTGATGGATTTCTGCGGCGACGAAGACATCGCTTTCATCTCCGACGAGATCTATCACGGCCTGCGTTACACCGGTGACGACCGCACCGCGCTGTCGCATTCCAACGACGTCATCGTCATCAATTCCTTTTCCAAATACTATTGCATGACCGGCTGGCGGATCGGCTGGATGGTGCTGCCCGAGGATATGGTGCGCCAGGTCGAGCGTCTCGCCCAGAGCCTTTACATCTCCGCGCCGGACCTGTCGCAAATCGCCGCACCGAAGGCCTTCGAATGCACCGGCGAACTGGAAGCGATCAAGGACGGCTACCGCGCCAACCGCGAACTGTTGCTCGAGCGCCTGCCGGCGATGGGCATTTCCTTCGCCGCGCCGCCGGACGGCGCGTTCTACGCCTGGTGCGACGTCAGCGCCCATACGAACGACTCGATGGATTTCGCCAAACGCATGCTGTCGGAAATCCATGTCGCCACCGCGCCCGGCCTCGATTTCGATCCGGTCAACGGTCCGCGCTTCATGCGGTTTTCCTATGCCGGTTCGACCGACACCGTCGCGCGCGCGCTCGACCGCATGGGGAAATGGCTCGCCCGCTAGCCTGTCAGACCGCGCGCCAATTCGGCGATCTTCATCACGGAAGCGATGTTGCGACCGGTCATGTCGGCCTTGACGAACTGGCCGAGTTTCTGGGCGACGGGCGAGCGGCCGGCGCCATGCGGCAGGTAGAGATAGAGCACGTCGCCGGTCAGCGCGAAGTCCTCGCCGGGCTGGGCGACGGCGCGCAATCCGTCGAAATCGGCCTTGGCGGGCGGTTCGGCGAGAAACTGCAGATGCACAAATTTCGGATTGTCCGCCGGGAACGGATTGCTGGTGATCGCGGCCTCCAGTTCGTCCGGTGTCAGCACGAAGGCCGTCGGACGGAAACCGAACTCGCCCTCGATCAGGCCGGAAACGGTCTTGCCGATGCGGTCCCGGTCCTCAATCTCGGAACGGAATACGCAATTGCCGCTCTGGATGTAAGTCTGAACATGGGAAAGTCCCGCATTTTCAAGAAGTTCACGCAATCTCTTCATCGGCACGATATGGTGGCCGCCGATATTGATCCCGCGTAAAAGGACGATCCATGTCACCATGTCGGTGCCTCCCGGAAATGAAAAAGGCGGGATCAACCCGCCTTTTATCGTCCTAGAAGAAACCCTTGCGAGACCACCAGCCGGTGCGCTTGGGCTTCTCTTTCGCATCGCCCTCGGAGGTCACCACCGGTTCGACGTCGAGATTGAGCGTTTCGGCCGTCGCGCGGCGGCGTGAAGGTTTTTCTTCCTCGTCTTCCGGCGTCTCGACCGCATTGTCGTTGGCGACGGCAGCCTCTTTCGGCGCGGTCGGCGCTTCCACGGCGACCGGCTCGGGCTCGGCCGGCATGGCCTCCGGTTCGGCTTCGGGCGCCGGCTCGGGTTCCGCCATGACCTCCACCTCAGGCACTTCCGTCACGTCTTGCGCTTCGGCCTCGGCCTCGGCCCGCTGCTGTTCGGCGGCAAGCCTGGCGGCTTCCTCCTCGGCGGCGATCATGTCGGCGAGCGGGCCGACGGGCTCTGCCGCCGGGGTGCGGAACGGCCGCCGGTCGCGACCGCCACGCCGGCCGCGCGAGCGCCGGCGTTTCTTGCCACGGTCGCCGCGGTCTTCGCCGCGTTCCTCGTCACTGTCCGGTTCGGACTGTGCCTCGACATCCGTCTCGTCGTCTTCGCGGCCCTTGCCGCCACGGCGGCGGCGGCGGCGGCGCTTCTTGTTGCGGCCGTCGTCCTCGTCTTCGTCCTCGCTCCGGGCTTCCGCGGTGTCTTCCGATACTTCCTCTTCCTCGACGATCTCGATGTCCTCGTCCTCGTCAAGGTCGCCGTAATCCGGCCGGACAGGCTGGACGCGCGGCAGGTCGGACACTTCACCCTTGTCGATGGCGAACAGCTCCGTGCCGATGTCGGGATCGGCGAGCACCGCGATGTGCAGGCCGAACCGGCTTTCCATGTCGGTGAGCGTGTCGCGCTTGTGGTTGAGGATGTAGAGCGCCGTGTCGGCCGAGGTGCGCACCGTGACATGGTGCTGGCCGTTGCGCATCAGGAAGTCCTCGAGCGAGCGGATGACATGCAGCGCGACCGATTGCTGCGAGCGCACATGACCGGTGCCGCCGCATTGCGGGCACGTCTGCATGGTGCTTTCGAGCACGCTGGAACGCATGCGCTGCCGTGACATCTCCAGAAGGCCGAAATGCGAAATCCGGCCGACCTGAATACGGGCGCGGTCGTTTTTGAGGCAATCCTTGAGTTTCTTCTCCACCGCACGGTTGTTGCGGTTCTCCTCCATGTCGATGAAGTCGATCACGATCAGGCCTGCGAGGTCGCGCAGGCGCAACTGCCGCGCCACTTCTTCCGCTGCCTCGAGATTCGTCTGCAGCGCGGTGTCCTCGATCGAATGCTCGCGCGTCGACTTGCCGGAGTTGACGTCGATGGCGACGAGCGCCTCGGTCTGGTTGATGATGATGTAGCCGCCGGATTTCAGCCGGACGCTCGGCTGGAGCAGGCCGTCGAGCTGCGCCTCCATACCGGTCTTGGCGAAAATCGGCTGCGACTCGCGCCACGGCTGAACCATCTTGGCGTGGCTCGGCATCAGCATCCGCATGAAGTCTTTCGCCTCGCGGTAGCCATCCTCGCCGGCGACGAGGATCTCGTCGATATCCTTGTTGTAGAGGTCGCGGATCGAGCGCTTGATCAGGCTGCCTTCCTCGTAGACGAGGGCCGGCGCCGTGGAGGCGAGCGTCAGGTCGCGCACGCTGTCCCACATGCGCATAAGATATTCATAGTCGCGCTTGATCTCGGGCTTGGTGCGGTTGGCACCGGCCGTCCGCAGGATCACGCCCATGCCCTGCGGCACTTGCAGTTCCCTGACGACTTCCTTGAGCCGTTTGCGGTCGGTCGCCTGGGTGATCTTGCGCGAAATCCCGCCGCCGCGTGCCGTGTTCGGCATCAGCACCGAATAGCGTCCGGCAAGCGAAAGATAGGTCGTCAGCGCGGCGCCCTTGTTGCCGCGTTCTTCCTTGACCACCTGCACGAGGATGATCTGGCGGCGCTTGATGACTTCCTGGATCTTGTACTGGCGGCGCTGCACGCGCTGGCGGGGCCGCGCCTCCTCCATCGCGTCATCGCTGCCGACCGTGTCGATCTCGTCGTCGTCGTCGGAATCGTCGTCGTCATCGTTTTCGTCGTCGTCATTGGCGCCGCGCCCGCGGCTGGGCCGGCCGCGACGACGACCGCGACCGCGCCGGCGGCGGGAACCGCCATCCTCGTCGTCGCCATCGTCCGAGTCGGTTTCACCGGTTTCGTCCCCGTTTTCCTCGTTCTCTTCGCCGTCCTCGCCGAAGGGCGCTTCGGAGATCACATTGCCGTCGTCCGCCGCGCGTGCGGCCATCGTTTCCGGCGTTGTCTCGTCGTCCGCGCCGTCTTCGGCTTCGGTCTCGACGGTTTCGCGGGCCTCCCAGGCGGCCAGGATGTCGTCCATCGCGACCGGTTCGGCGTCCGGGGCCGCGGACCGCGCATCGGATCTTGTCTCGCGCTTGGTCCCCCGGCTCTTGCGTCCGCCGCGGCGGCGCCGCGATTTGCGGTTATCGCTTGCTTCCTGCTCTTCCTCTTCCTCCTCTTCGGCGAAGCGCGCCTCTTCGGCGAGCAGCGCCTGGCGGTCGGCGAGCGGGATCTGGTAGTAGTCGGGATGGATTTCCGAGAAGGCGAGGAAACCATGGCGATTGCCGCCATAGTCCACGAACGCTGCCTGCAGGGAGGGTTCGACCCGCGTTACCTTCGCCAGGTAAATATTGCCGCGGATCTGCTTCTTGTGTTCGGATTCGAAATCGAAATCTTCGAGACGGCTACCTTTGACGACAACGACGCGGGTTTCCTCCCGGTGGGAGGCATCGATGAGCATTTTGTTTGACATTGATTCTTGTTCCGGCAGCCGCGCATTCATCCGGAGGTTGCAACCGGGTGCGCTTCGTCCGACGCATTGCGGACCGAGTTCTGCTGCTTATTGAAAGTTTTGCTAGCGCGCATGACGCTACGTCAGAAACGGGAGTGTCTAGCCTCTGCCGCGTCTCTGCGTTTGGTCTGGTCGATAAATACACCATGAAAAGGCCAACAAAACGACTACATTAGGGCTCCCCAACGGAAGCCGGCTCAATTTGCTCTTGTTCAAGAGCTGGGCTCGCATTCATGGAGCCCGGTGGATACTGCCGCCAGCTTACAACCAAACTGGCAGGCGAAACCTTCGAAACTGACAGGGTGCGGATTGACGCTCCTCTGCATTGTCAATTTAGAATTTTGGTTCCGGCGCTGCAAGCGATTTAATTTCGAGGCGATATCGACCGATTCCCGTAATTGCTTGACATCGGTCGGCGCGGTAAAGAACCGGTTAACCATGATGGCATAATCGAACCGGTACGATTGCAGCGGTGGCACGGTTGTTGTTCGACTGGAAAGCCGACATGCTTTGATCGACGGAAGGGACTTGCGGAAGGGGACTGATGCGCCAGGCGGGACTGCTTCTGACCGTGATAATGATTGTCCTGTCGCCGCTTGCGGCGTTCGCCGCGCCTGCGCCGGTGGCGCTCGACATGCGTATCGCGGGAGATGATTCGGTCACACGTATCGTCGTCGAATTCGACCGTCCGATCGACGTTTCCCACCAACTGCTCGACAAGCCCTGGCGCCTGGTGCTCGATTTCAACAAGATCGGATACGGTTTCAGCGACGACGTGGTCGGCGACAAGGGGCTGATTTCCGGCCTGCGTTACGGCGATATGGGCGGCAACCATTCGCGCATCATCTTCCAGGCGCGCCACCCGTTTCGAATCCGCAAGATGGCGACGCGCGCCGAGGGGGAAAGCGGCCGCTACAATCTGGTCATCGATCTCGAGGTCACCGGCCAGGAGGCGTTCGAGAAGGCGCTCGACCGGTCGCTTACGACCAGCGCCGTCGTCAACACAGCGCAGAAACGCGATCGCCTCGGCGCGACCCGCGAAAAGGACAGGCCCTTCACCATCATCATCGATCCCGGCCACGGCGGCATCGACGACGGTGCCAAGGGGGTCGGCGGCACGCTCGAGAAGGATGTGACGCTGGCATTCGCGAAGACGCTTCGCGACGCATTGACCCGCGAGACCGAGGCGCAGGTCTTCATGACCCGCGACGACGATGTGTTCGTCGCGCTGGCCGACCGGACCGGATTCGCGCGCCAGCACGAGGCCGACCTCTTCATTTCCATCCATGCCGATTTTCTGCGTCAGCACGGCGTTCGGGGCGCGACGGTCTATACGATCTCCGAAAAGGCGTCGGACCAGGTCGCCGCAACGGTTGCGGCGAACGAGAATCTTGCCGATTCCGTTGCCGGTGTGGAATTGCCGGCGGACGAGAGCGACGTGTCCGATATCCTTGTCGACCTGGCGCGCCGCGAGACGCTCGGCTTTTCGGTGCAGTTCGCGCGCCTCGCGATCTCAGACATGAAGGGCTTTGCGCGCCTCATCAAGAATCCGCATCGCTATGCCGGCTTCCGCGTGCTGAAGGCACCCGACGTTCCCTCCGTCCTGATCGAGCTCGGCTATTTGTCCAACAAGGACGACGAAAAGCTGATGAACGAGAACGAGTGGCGTCGCGGCGTCGCCGACAGGCTGGTCGATGCCATCGAAAAGTTTGCCGCCCTGTCCTCGAGGCGGCTTGCGGCGAAGTCCTCATCGGATTAACGCGATCTTCGACTTCGGTTTGCGCGTCCTTGTTGCCGAAAGGACACGCCATATTTGAACCGGTGCCACGGTGCCGTCCAATTTCGGTACGATGGCTGGTTACAACTGTGTGGCGACTCTTGTAGTTTTTCCGCGCAAGGCGCCGTAGCGCAGATGAAAGAGACGATATGCTTCGGTTGATTGGATATTTCTTCGGAATCGGAACGGTTGCGTTCCTGCTGGTGGCTGCCGGCGTGATTATCTATGTCGGCAATGTGACCAAGGATTTGCCCGATTACGAGGTGCTCGCCCGCTACGAGCCTCCGGTGATGACGCGTATCCATTCCGCCGATGGCGAGCTGATGGGCGAATTCGCCAAACAGCGCCGTCTCTACATTCCGATCCAGGCGGTTCCCGATCGCGTAAAGGCAGCCTTCATTTCGGCCGAGGACAAGAACTTCTACTCCCATTCGGGTGTGGATTTTCTCGCCTTGGCGCGCGCCGTCGTCACCAACGCCGAGACTTACGTTTCGGGAAGCGGCAAGCGCATGGTCGGCGCGTCGACGATCACCCAGCAGGTCGCCAAGAACTTCCTGCTGAGCAACGAGCGCACCGTCGACCGCAAGATCCGCGAAGCCGTGCTGTCCTTCCGCATCGAGCAGGCCTATTCCAAGGACCGCATCCTCGAACTCTACCTCAACGAGATATTCTTCGGGTCCGGCGCCTATGGCATCGCCGGCGCCGCGCTGACCTATTTCGGCAAGTCAGTCAACGAGTTGAACCTCCAAGAAGCCGCTTATCTCGCCGCGTTGCCCAAGGCACCGTCGAACTACGATCCCTATAACGACACGGAGGCGGCGATCGCGCGCCGCAACTGGATCATCGACCGGATGACCGAGAACGGCTACGTCACCGAGGAGGAGGCGCAGGTCGCCAAGAGCGAGCCGCTTGGCGTCCATTTCCGCCGCACCGCCAACCACGTATTCGCCTCGGAATATTTCACCGAGGAAGTGCGCAAGGAGATCATAGAACGCTATGGCGAAGACGCCCTCTATGAGGGTGGGCTGTCCGTGCGTTCCACGCTCGATCCGCACCTTCAGGTGCTTGCCCGCAAGGCGCTGCAGGACGGGCTGATCAAATACGATCGCGAGCATGACGGCTATCGCGGGCCGGTCGCGACGATTGACACGTCGGGAGACTGGGGCGCCCCGCTCGCGAAGGTCGACCGTCTGAGCGATGTTCCGGAATGGAACCTTGCCGTGGTTCTTTCTGTCGGCGAGGAGAGCGCGAAGCTCGGCCTGCGCCCCGACCGCAAGGCTTCCGGCGACGTCGCGCCGGAACGCGAGACGATCGAGCTTGCCGCTTCGGGCCTCGACTGGATCAAGACCACGAACATCGATGGCAACAGGAAGAAGGCCAGCGGCATCGGCGACGTGCTTCATGTCGGCGACGTCGTTTACGTCGAGAAGAAAGACGACGGCTACGAACTTCAGCAGGTGCCGAAAGTCTCGGGCGCGCTGATCTCGATGGACCCGAACACCGGCCGCGTGCTCGCCATGGTCGGTGGGTTTTCCTATTCGGAATCGCAGTTCAACCGTGCCACGCAGGCCTATCGCCAGCCCGGATCCGCCTTTAAGCCTTTCGTCTACGCCGCCGCGCTCGACAATGGTTACACGCCGGCCTCGGTGGTGCTCGACGCGCCGATCCAGCTCGTCTCGGGCGGCCAGGTCTGGGAGCCGAAGAACTACGGCGGCACCCATGCAGGTCCGTCGACGCTGCGCCTCGGCATCGAGCGCTCGCGCAACCTGATGACCGTGCGCCTCGCCAAGGACATGGGCATGCAGCTGGTCGCCGAATATGCCGAGCGTTTCGGCATCTATGATCATTTGCCGCCCTACCTCGCCATGGCGCTCGGCTCGGGCGAGACCACCGCGTTGCGTCTGGTCTCCGCCTACGCGGTGATCGCCAATGGCGGCCGCTCGATCGAGCCGTCCTTCATCGACCGTATCCAGGACCGCTACGGCCGCACGATCTACAAGCATGACCAGCGCGTTTGCGAGGGTTGTAATGCGTCGGATTGGCATGGCCAGGACGAACCGCAACTGATCGACAAACGCGAACAGGTCCTCGATCCGATGACCGCCTACCAGATCACCTCGATGATGGAAGGCGTGGTTCAGCGCGGCACGGCGACGTTGCTGCGCGACATGGGCCGTCCGCTCGCCGGCAAGACGGGCACGACCAACGAGGAAAAGGACGCCTGGTTCGTCGGCTTTACCCCGAACATGGTGACCGGCGTCTATATCGGCTTCGACAAGCCGACGCCGATGGGCCGCGGCGCGACCGGCGGCCATCTCGCCGCGCCGGTGTTCAAGGAGTTCATGAGCGCGGCGTTGAAGGACCAGCCGATCGCCGATTTCCGTCTTCCTGCCGGGATGACCGTGGTCGAGATCGACCGCAAGACCGGCATGCGCGCCACCGGCGGCGAGGATACCATTCTCGAGGCCTTCAAGCCCGGCACCGGCCCGGCGGATTCCTATCAGGTCATCGGTCTGGAGACGGTCGCGGTCCAGATGGAAGAGCAGCGCAAGATCTCGCCGCGCGCCCAGGAAGCCATCCAGAGTGGATCGTCCGGCCTGTTCTGACCTGCACCCTTTACACGGCCGTGCCGGGTGCCTAAAACCCGGCGCCGGTACACCGTTTCACGCGAATCCGAAGGACAAGAGAATGCGCGCCGAAACCGCGACGCTCGTCGACGACATCAAGCAGGCGATCAGCCTGCTGAGGAGGCATCTTTGACTGGGAACAGTCACTGAAACGCCTCGACTACCTCAATTCCCGCGCCGAGGATCCCGACCTCTGGAACAATGCCGACGAAGCGCAGAAGCTCATGCAGGAGCGCCAGCGCCTCGAAGAGATGGTGACGGCCATCCGCACCTACGATCAGACGCTGGAAGACAGCGTCGAACTGATCGCGATGGGCGAGGAAGAAGACGACCAGGAGACCATTGCCGAGGCCGAACAGGCGATTCGCGACCTGCAGGGCGCGATTGATAAGCGCTCGGTCGAGGCGCTGCTTTCCGGCGAGGCCGATGGCAACGATACCTTTATCGAAATCCACTCCGGAGCCGGCGGCACCGAGAGCCAGGACTGGGCGTCGATGCTTTTGCGCATGTACACGCGCTGGGCCGAGCGCCGCGGCTTCAAGGTCGAGGTCGTCGAATACCAGGCCGGCGAGGAAGCGGGCATCAAATCGGCGACGCTGCTGGTCAAGGGCCACAACGCCTATGGCTGGATGAAGACGGAATCGGGCGTCCACCGCCTGGTGCGCATCTCGCCCTACGACTCCAATGCGCGCCGCCATACCTCGTTCGCGTCCGCCTGGGTTTATCCGGTGATCGACGATTCCATCGATATCGAGGTTGCCGAGAGTGATTGCCGCATCGACACCTACCGCGCCTCGGGCGCCGGCGGCCAGCACGTCAATACGACGGACTCGGCCGTGCGCATCACCCACATCCCGAGCGGCATCGTGGTTCAGTGCCAGGCCGAGCGCTCGCAGCACAAGAACCGGGCGAGGGCGTGGGACATGCTGCGCGCCCGCTTGTACGAGGAAGAGCTGAAGCGGCGCGAGGCCGAGGCCAGCGCCACCGAGGCGACCAAGACGGAGATCGGCTGGGGTCACCAGATCCGTTCCTACGTCCTGCAGCCCTACCAGCTGGTCAAGGACCTGCGCACCGGCGTCGAATCATCCGCGCCTGGGGACGTTCTCGACGGCGATCTCGACGAGTTCATGGAGGCAGCGCTCGCGCACCGCGTCCATGGCGGCGAGGGCGTCGAGATTGAGGATGTGGACTGATCCAGATTAGCAAGACTAATCTATATTAGTATAACTGATCGAGATTAGCGGACTAATCCAGATTAGCTGGATGGCGGGGGCGTCTCGCGGGCCATTCTTCCGATTAGACAGGGCCACGCGCCGATCATCTCTGCGAAGGCCTCTTCCGTCATCGACGCGATATAGGTTTCGCCGGACGGCCCGAGCGACTGGATGTCGTAGCCGACCGTCACCAGCGTGGAACGGGCGTCACGGGCGCGGCACGTTACATCGACGAAGGCTGCGCGGCTGTCGGGCGTCAGCCGCAGATAACGCACATGGCAGGCTTCCGGTTCATAGGCCAGGCAGGTCCACCAGGTGCGTTCGTCACCGGTTCCGGTCGCAAACAGCATGTCCTTCTGTGTCTCGCCGTTTTCCGGCGCGAAATAGTCCGGTTGCCAGTCCGGCACCCAGTTCTCCTCGCCCTTCGGCGTGAACAGAGGGAAGGCCTCGTCGATCGGCAGGTCGACGGCGATGTCATGGCGATACGCTCTTCTCATCGTCCGGTCTCTATGTCGTCGGGCAGCTTGTGCGCATTCTCCGCCGTCAGCCGGCAGTCATAGACATCGCGCAGCTTGTCGATTACCGTGATCGTCTCCTCGGAAAATGGCGCCTTCCCCTCGAAGGCATGCAGCACGATGCCCTCGAGCAGATCGCCGAGGCTCATGTCCTTGTATTCCGCCAGTCCCTTGAGGACTTTGAGCAGCGGTGTCGCCATGCGGACGCCGGTCTGGGTCTTTTCCATAACGTTCTCCGTTATCATGTTACCAAGGTAACATATATTGCAACGAATACAAGCCGTCGCCGAAAAGCGAGGGTGCAGCCCGAAGGTTCGACCGGAAGTGCCAGGGGCCGGCGGCGACGAGCTGAAGGCCGGGAAAGAGATGTGACGCAATGCACAGTCACGGAACCTCGCGCGGTGTTACCCGTTTCTCATCCTGACAAGGAGCGAGACAATGGAACCGATTACTGCCGCCGTCATGCTGATTCTCGGATGCGACCACGCGATGATGGTCTGCCGCCAGATCCCCGAGCCCGCGCCGCATTACGCTTCCGTCGAAGCCTGCGAAGCGGACAAGGACATGCAGGTGCGTTTCGTCGACTTTCCGGTAGCCGTCGCAGATTGCATTGGGGTTCCGGGCCTTGCTCCTGGCGAGAAGGTCGCGATCGACTGGCGTCTCGATGCCGTCGGCAACCTGCTCGCCGATGCGGAACTGCGCGATGCCGCCCCGATGACAGCCGAGGTCAAGACCGATGCTCCGACTCTCGTCGCATCTGCGGGCGGGGTGTGAGCGCTTCGCCGGCAGGCGGTCCTGGAGTCTTCTTGCACCATCTCCGCGAAAAACCATTCGCCGGCATTTGGATCACGAAGGATGAAAGAATCCGATAGATAACGAAATGAAACAATCTGTAATAATTTGACATTCGTATTGGTTTCTGTAATTCAGACAAAGCGTAAACGCCAGTTCAAAGCGTGCGCTTCTCGAAAAATATTTGTATTCGTTCGACTCCGCGAAATGCAGAGCAATGAATTCTGAAAACCCGGCAGACGCCGGGCGAAGGGATATATTATGGAAATACCTTCTGCGTTTAAAGGAGAGTCGCTGACGCGACTGCTGCAAGGCACGGCCATTGGCGCTGTCGCGGCCATTGCAATCGGCTTCGGCTGGGGTGGCTGGGTGCTTGGAAGCACAGCGGAAAGGCAGAGTGCGAACGATTCCAAAAGTGCGGTCGTTGCGGTTCTTGCGCCGATTTGCGCGGACAAGTTCCAGCGTTCCGCCGATGCGTCGAAAAACCTGGAAGACTTCAACAAGGTCAGTTCCTACAAACAGGCCGCATTTGTCGAAGATGGCGGTTGGGCGGTCTTTCCCGGCAGCGACGGGCCAAGTGCCGGCGTTGCAAGGGCCTGCGCGTCCCTGCTCAGCGAGATAAAATGACTTTCAGGGCAATCGGGTCGCCGATTGCCCGGATGACCGTCACGTCCCTGGTTGACGAAGGGCGCATTCGTGATCCTGTTCAGCGTTCTGCTGTAACGGGCAATGCGCGTTTGGCTCTCCTGAAAACGAGTTGATGCGGCTGGCAACGCCGCTTCGGATCGCCGGCCTTCGGCAATCCGCAAACAATTGAATAATTCCCAACAGAACACGCCCGCGTTGCTTTAAATGCGCGGAAACGCCGGATGGTATATGCGATCCGGCGACGGGCGGTTGTTCCCCACCCAGGAGTTTCCATGATCCGTGTTTCCACCATAACGCAGGCGAAAGCGCCGGATGTCGTTGGCCCAATACTGGCGCAAAAGCCTCGCGCGACTGCCCCGGCGGCCGGAACGCGCGCTGGCGCGAAGCGAAACCCGACAGCCATCGTCTATTGCGAGGGAAATCTCGGCGCCATTGACGGCAAGACAGCCAACGGGCTGGTGCGCCATTCGGAGCGATACAACATCATAGCGGTCATCGACAGCCAGAAGGCGGGTCGCGACGCCGGCGAAATCCTCGATGGCAAGCCGAACCTGATTCCGGTTTTCCGCGGCCTCGCAGATGCCCTTGCTCACTGCGATAGCCTGCCGGACTACTTCATCTACGGAATGGCTCCTGCAACGGGCATGTTGTCGAAGCATGAACGCAAGGTCGTGCTCGAAGCGATCGGCCGCGGCATGAATATCGTCAATGGACTCCACGAGTTTCTCAATGAGGATCCGGAATTCGCCGCGGCCTGCAAGGCATCGAATGTGGAAATCCTCGATGTCAGGAAGCCTCGGCCCAAGAATGATTTGCGCTTGTTCAGCGGTCGCATTGCCGGGTTCGATTGTCCTCGTATCGCTGTACTCGGCACCGATTGCGCAATCGGCAAGCGGACTACCGCCTCCATTCTGACCCGCGCGCTTGTCGGCGCCGGCGTAAAGGCGGTGATGGTGACGACCGGTCAGACGGGGTTGATCCAGGGGTCGCGTTATGGCGTCGCGCTGGATGCGGTGCCATCGCAATTCTGCTGTGGTGAACTGGAAGCGACCGTGATCGATGCTTGCGAAGGCGAAAATCCCGACGTCGTGATCATCGAAGGGCAGGGCGCCTTGAGCCACCCGGCATTTTGCACGTCGGCTTTCATCCTGCGCGGCAGCGCTCCCGACGGCGTCATTCTGCAGCACGCTCCGGGACGGTCGCACCGATGCGATTTCTCCGACATGAAGATGCCGACGCCCATGTCCGAGATTCGCCTGATAGAGGCGTTTTCCGACACGAAGGTCATCGGTCTCACGATCAACCACGAGAACATGACGGACACCGAAGTCGGCGTGTCCATCGAGGCCTATCGCGACCAGCTCGGCATTCCGGTGACCGATGCATTGGCGCGCCCGAAGGAACTGCTTGTCGACATGGTGCTCTCGTCGTTTCCGCAGCTGGCAGGAAAGTTGAACGCTGCGGCGGCATGATCGCGCCGAGGCTGGAGATCGACCTCGATAAGATCCGCCACAATGCGACGGTCCTCGCGGCGCGCCTCCGGGCGCGCGGCGTTGCGGTAACCGGCGTCACGAAAGCATGCATGGGCGATTACAGGATCGCCGAAGCTTTTCTCTCGGCGGGCATAGGCACGCTCGGCGATTCGCGCATCGAAAACATCGAGGCGATACGCCGCGAGAACGCGACGGTCCCGATCACGCTTATCCGCTCGCCGATGCTCAGCCAGGTCGACCGGGTAGTGGCGCACGCGGATGTGAGTTTCAACACGGAGCTCGATGTCATCAGCGCGCTGTCGACCGCCGCCCGAAGGACCGGACGCCGGCATGGCGTTGTCCTGATGGTGGAACTGGGCGATCTGAGGGAAGGAATCATGCCGGGAGACCTGGCGGAGATCGCGCGCCGGACGCGCCGGTTTCCGAATATCGTCCTCAGGGGCATTGGCGCGAATCTGGCTTGCCAAAGCGGCGTATCCCCGGACGCCGGCAATATGGGCGAACTGTCCCGTTTGGCGGACGGCGTCGCCGAAACCTTCTGCCCTCGTTCCGGTATCGTGTCCGGCGGCAATTCGAGCAATCTGCTTTGGGCATTCGGCGCTCCGGACATTGGCCGCATCAATGATCTTCGTTTGGGGGAATCCATTTTGCTCGGACAGGAGCCGCTTCACCGCCGTGCGATAGACGGCCTGTATGTCGATGCCTTCACTCTCGTGGCCGAGGTGATCGAAATGAAGTCCAAACCGTCGCAGCCCTGGGGCGAAATCGCACAGACGGCATTCGGCAAACCGGCGTTCCGCGAGGATCGCGGCGACGTCCTGCGGGCGATCCTGGCGGTCGGACATCAGGATATCGATCCGGCCGGCCTTACGCCGCCGGCAGGGATCGAATTGCTCGGCGCAAGCAGCGATCATCTTGTCTGCGGCACCGGCGGCAGCCGCGTGGCCGTCGGCTCCGAGATCGCTTTCCAGCCGAACTACAGCGCGCTGCTCCGCGCCATGACATCCGGTTCGGTTACGAAGATTTTCTCGGGTGACCGTAAGCGCCTGCACGCGCCTTGCGGGCTGTCGTGTGCGGAGCCCCAATCCTCCGCGGCCTGAAACGGCACGCAAGGAACCGACTGCTGTGCGATTGCGCGCTGGCCCTTTGCGTTTTCCTGCGGATTTTTTCCACTATCCCGGCGCTCCCTTGGTACTGTGCGGCCGGTCAAACCGGCTGCGCAAGGGAGACGCCGATGCATGGATATTCGAATTCGTGGCAGTTCTGGGCATTACTTGCCGCGATCTTCGCCGCCCTGACCGCGATCTTCGCCAAGATCGGCGTCGGCGGCATCAATTCCAACTTTGCCACTTTCCTGCGCACGATCGTCGTTGTCGTCGCGCTCGGTACGCTGCTCTGGTTCACGGGCGAATATCATAGCCTGTCGGTTCTCTCCACCAGGACGGTCGTGTTCCTGGTCCTGTCCGGGCTCGCGACGGGGGCCTCTTGGCTGTGCTATTTCCGCGCCCTCCAACTGGGCCAGGCGGGCCAGGTCGCGCCCGTCGACAAGCTCAGCGTCGTCTTCGTCGCGATCATCGGCGCGCTGTTTCTCGGCGAGCGCCTGTCGACGATGGGCTGGGGCGGGGTCGCGCTGATCGCCGTCGGCGCCGTGATGGTGGCGGTCGGCTAGTTCCCGCCAGCGACGAATGAAATGAGGAGCTTAAGGGCGGGGCAAAGAGAACTAGTCCCCGCCGGCGTTCCAGCCTTCCGACAGGCGGCGGTTCAGTTCGCCCATGTCGGCCAGGATCAGTCCGCCGCGCGAGCGTTCGACCACCTTTTCGCGCTCCATTTTCGCGATCTCGCGGGAGACGACTTCGCGCCGGCAGCCGATGCGCTCGGCAAGCTCGAGCTGGATCGGTGGCGGCGTGACGATGCGCTGGCTGTCATGGCCCTTGCGTGGCTTCGACAACCGGATCAGTTCCGAATAGAGCCGGTATTTCGCCGGCAGGAAGGAATGTTCGGCAAGCCGCGTGTTGAGCGAACGGATCAGTGCCGACATCGATCGCATCAGCTGCAGCGAGACATCGGGCGCCTCGCGCAGGATCGACAGGAAGGCCGACCGGGGCAGCGTCAGAAGGCGGGTGTTCACCATCGCCGTGACATTCGCCGAGCGCGTCGTGCCGTCGATGGCGGCCAGTTCGCCGAAGAACTCCCCGTCCGAGAATTCGCCGAGGATCACCTCGCGGCCGGTCGCGATGCGCAGGATGACCCGCACCCGGCCGGACTGGATCAGGAAGACGTTGTGGCTCTCGTCGTCATAGTCGAGCACCAGTTCGTTCTCGCCGAAATCGCTGATTCGCGCCATCTTCGAAAACCGTTTGTCCTGCTCGTCGGTGAGCGCTGCGAAAAGCGAAAAGGACTTCAGCGATGCCATGGAGGTTTCCTGATCGGGAGGTGGTCGTACAGGGAGCGACATGGTTGCACAGATGACCGTTTAGTCAACCCAGACCCCGAAAGCCTGGCAAGGCTTCCGGGGCGGGAGCGGGTGACGCCGCGCGGGGGAGCATGACCGGCGTCAACCGGATGCGTCGCCTCAGTAATACGGCGAGATGCACTGCTTGCGCGGACCGTGATACGGCTGCCAGGAATTATCCCACTCGCGGAAGCTCTTGTATTTGGAATAGCACCAGTTCAGGTGCGCGTTCGCATCACTGGCGGGCTCGACCGGAATCGCGTTCTTGTTGGCGGCATTGGCGATTGCCGCGCCCGCGATCAGCCCGCCGACGATGCCCATGGCGGCAAGCGCGCCGGGATCGATGCCCGCCGACGGAGCTGGCGGGGCAGGCGGCGGCGGAGCCGGCGGCAGCGGGCCGGGACCGGCAGGCGGCAGCTTGAAACCACCTTGCTTGCATAGCCACGGCTTGGTGGCGCAGGGGCCGGGCGGAATCGGATTCGGGGCGATGATCTTCGGCTGGCCGAGCGGTCCGGCGCTGGCCTGGGCCATCGGGGCGATGCCGGAGGTCAAAAGGGTCGCGGCCGTTGCGAGGGCGGCGACGGTGGTCTTGATCGAGATGGTTTTCATTACCTTGTCTCCTCTTTGTGGGCCACGGATTTGTCCGTGGCGATGAGGAGAGCCTAGGCGACGCCACCAGCAGGCGGTGTGCATTCGGTCACAGCGGCGATGCGGTCAGGCGCCTGCCTGTTTCGCCGTATGGGCGACGGCGATTTGCGCGGCGAGCCTCGCATTGTTCTCGACCAGCGCGACATTGGTCTTCAGGCTCTTTCCGCCGGTGATGTCGAGGATGCGCGCCAACAGCCAAGGCGTCACCTGCTTGCCGCTGACGCCTGCTTCCTCGGCCTCGCGCACCGCCCGTTCGATCACCGCCGACATCTCACCTAGCGGAATTTCGTCGGCGGCGGGAACGGGATTGGCGATCAGCATGCCGCCATGGCCAAACGCGGCGAGCTGCGTGCGCGCCGCCATGAACTCGGCGATCGCCGCAACGTCGTCGAGCCTCAGCGGCGCGGTGAGGCCGCTGTCGCGCGACCAGAAGGCCGGAAAGCCATCCTGGCCGAAGGCGATGACGGGCACGCCGCGCGTTTCGAGAATCTCTAACGTTTTCGGCAGGTCGAGAATGGCTTTCGCGCCGGCGCAGACGACCGTGACCGGCGTGCGCGCCAGTTCTTCCAGGTCGGCCGAAACGTCGAAGCTCGTTTCCGCGCCGCGGTGGACGCCGCCGATGCCGCCGGTCGCGAACACGGCGATGCCCGCCATATGCGCCGCCATCATCGTCGCCGCGACGGTGGTTCCGCCGGTAAGCCCGCGCGCCATCGCAAAGGCGAGGTCGGCGCGTGACAGTTTCAGCGGATCCTTCGCTTGCGCCAGAGCCTCGGCCTGTGCGTCCTCGATACCGATATGCAGCACACCGTCGATCACCGCGATGGTCGCGGGCACGGCGCCCTCGGCGCGGATCAGCGCCTCCACCGACCGCGCCATCGCCAGATTGTCCGGAAAAGGCATGCCGTGGGTGATGATGGTCGATTCGAGCGCGACGACCGGCTTGCCGGTTTCAAGCGCTTCGGCGACTTCCCTGGATCTGGTCGTGGAGATCACGTGGTTTCGTCCTCTATGCCGGCGGGCAGTGCATGGATAGCGGTTTGCGCCCGAATGGCCGCGAATGCCGCGCCGGTCAACCGTTCGGCGATGGGGCCGATCGTCCGGATCGTCAGTTGCGCCGCGGCAATGCCGTCGCGCACTGCTTCGGCGAGCGTGATTTCCGGCGATTGCACCAGCGCCGCGATCGTCGCGCCCGCAAGCGCATCGCCCGCGCCGGTGACGTCGGTGATCTCCACCGCCTTTGGTTGCGAAACCGCGAAGCGATTGTCGCCGTCGAGCACCAGGACCGGTCCGGATCCGCCGGTCACGACAGCGCGCCTGAAACCGCGCGCGGCAAGTCCCGTCAGGCCCTTGACTGATGTTTCGGCAGCGAGCGCCTCCATTTCGCGCTGGTTCATGAACACCGTGTCGATCCGGCCGGTGACGGCAAGAAGCCGCTCGGCTTTTACTGGCGAGATGGCGATGGCGTAGACCGGTGCCGTAGCTAGATCGCAAATCGTTTGCAGCGCCGCGACGGGCAGGTTGGCGTCGACAAGCAGGGCGTTCGCGTCGGCCACGGCATCGCGAAGCGCCTTGCGGCGCAACTGGCGGGGCAGGGCGGTCTCGTAGATTTCCATGTCGGCGAGGCCGGCGACCTGGTCGCCGCCGATATCCAGGATGGCCGTGTAGCTGGCGGTTCGCCGGTCGAGAAACACCGCCGACATGTCCGTGATGCCGGCCTTTTCGATCGTGTCACCGACGATCGCGCCGTCATGGTCGCCGCCGCGCGCCGAGATCAGTCCCGTTGCGCCAATGCCGCGCAGCCCGGCATTACGCAGCGCATTGAGCGCGCCGCCACCGACGGACGACGTCAGATGGCCGGGATTGGACGCGCCGGGATAGTAGCGGCCCGAGACACGGCCGATCCGGTCGACATGGGCGCCGCCGACGCCGAGCAGGGCGAATGGATTGTCCGCGATTTGCTCCACGCTGCCTCCAGATTCGCACCGTACCGTTTTAACGGCGCCAATGTCGGCAGAATCAGGCAAAGATCAATGGCGGACGTCGCGGGGAAACGGCCATGCTAGGCCGCGCAGCGCAGGACCGTTAAGAGAACATAAACAAAACGAATTCTCTTTTCCGTGTTTTTTCAATACGATAGATGGATTGCAAAATAAGAACAAATAGCGTACAAATATTTGGGACAATTTGCAGTTTGCGCGGTATGCGGCGATAACCTAAGGGTGAGGGAAACATGGCTCAGAACAGTTTGCGTCTGGTTGAGGACAAACAGGTGGACAAGTCAAAAGCACTGGATGCGGCGCTCTCGCAGATCGAGCGGACCTTCGGCAAGGGGTCCATCATGCGGCTCGGCGCCAACGAGCAGGTCGTCGAGATCGAGACGATCTCGACAGGCTCTCTCGGACTGGATATCGCGCTCGGCATCGGCGGTCTGCCGAAGGGACGCGTCATCGAGATTTACGGGCCGGAAAGCTCCGGCAAGACGACGCTGGCGCTGCAGACCATCGCCGAAGCCCAGAAGAATGGTGGTATCTGCGCCTTCGTCGACGCCGAACATGCGCTCGATCCGGTCTATGCCCGCAAGCTGGGTGTCGCGCTCGAGGATCTTCTGATTTCGCAGCCCGATACCGGCGAGCAGGCGCTTGAAATCGCCGACACGCTGGTGCGCTCCGGCGCCTGTGACGTGTTGGTGGTCGACTCGGTGGCTGCGCTGACGCCGCGCGCCGAGATCGAGGGCGAGATGGGCGATTCCCTGCCGGGTCTTCAGGCCCGCCTGATGAGCCAGGCGCTGCGCAAGCTGACCGCCTCGATCTCGCGTTCCAACACCATGGTGATCTTCATCAACCAGATCCGCATGAAGATCGGGGTGATGTTCGGATCTCCGGAAACAACGACGGGCGGCAACGCGCTGAAATTCTATGCCTCCGTGCGCCTCGACATTCGCCGCATCGGCGCCGTCAAGGACCGCGACGAGGTCGTCGGCAACCAGACCCGCGTCAAGGTCGTCAAGAACAAGATGGCGCCGCCCTTCAAGCAGGTCGAATTCGATATCATGTATGGCGAGGGCGTCTCCAAGACCGGCGAACTGATCGATCTCGGTGTCAAGGCCGGCATCGTCGAAAAGTCTGGCGCGTGGTTCTCCTATAACAGCCAGCGGCTCGGCCAGGGGCGCGAGAATTCCAAGCAGTTCCTGCGCGACAATGTCGAGATCGCCGACGAGATCGAACTGGCGCTACGCCAGAATGCCGGCCTGATCGCCGAGAAATTCCTGGAGCAGGGAGGACCGGGCGACCAGGAAGACGACAGCGTCGCCGAGGCGTGATCGCGGCGCGGTTTCGCGCCTCAAATCAAAACGATTCTGCAGCGACCCGGTGGCCGGAAAGGCCGCCGGGTTCGTTGTTGGGGATGATGGCCGCTTGATTGCGCGGGCGCCGTCGCCGATATGCTGGACAGGATGCATCCGGATTGGCTATGGCAAGGCCCTTCCGGGGCATTTCCGGGTCTTTTCAGGCAGGTATTCATGAGCAGCGTCAACGACATCCGCAAGACATTCCTCGATTATTTCGCGCAGAACGAACACGAGGTCGTCGCATCGAGCGCATTGGTGCCGCATAACGATCCGACGCTGATGTTCACCAATGCCGGCATGGTGCAGTTCAAGAACGTCTTCACCGGACTGGAGACGCGGCCCTATTCGCGCGCGGTGACGGCGCAGAAATGCGTGCGCGCCGGCGGCAAGCACAACGACCTCGACAATGTCGGTTATACCGCGCGCCATCACACCTTCTTCGAGATGCTCGGCAATTTCTCGTTTGGCGACTATTTCAAGGAGCGCGCCATCGAGCTTGCCTGGAAGCTGATCACGAAAGAATACGGCATTGCCGCCGACAAGCTCCTCGTCACCGTCTATCACACCGATGACGACGCCTTCTCGCTGTGGAAGAAGATCGCCGGCCTGCCGGACGAGCGGATCATCCGTATCCCGACCCACGACAACTTCTGGGCGATGGGCGACACCGGCCCCTGCGGCCCTTGCTCGGAGATCTTCTACGATCACGGCGAAGCCATTCCCGGCGGACCGCCCGGAAGCCAGGACGAGGACGGCGACCGCTTCATCGAGATCTGGAACCTCGTCTTCATGCAATACGAGCAGTTGACGCCGGACGAGCGTGCCGATCTTCCGCGGCCGTCGATCGACACCGGCATGGGCCTCGAGCGCATTGCCGCCGTGCTGCAGGGCGAGCACGACAACTACGACATCGACCTGTTCCGCCACCTGATCGCGACATCGGAGGAACTCTCCAGGACGAAGGCGGAGGGAGAGCACCGCGCCAGCCACCGCGTAATCGCCGATCACTTGCGCGCCTCGAGCTTCCTGATCGCCGACGGCGTGCTGCCCTCGAACGAGGGCCGTGGCTATGTCCTGCGCCGCATCATGCGCCGCGCCATGCGCCATGTCGAACTGCTCGGCGTCAAGGATCCGATGATGCACCGCCTGGTGCCGGCGCTGGTCCACGAGATGGGGCAGGCCTATCCGGAACTCCTGCGTGCCCAGCCGCTTGTCGAGGAGACGCTGCTGCTCGAGGAGACACGTTTCCGCCGCACCCTCGACCGCGGTCTTACGCTGCTCAACGAGGCGAGCGCAGGCCTCGGCAAGGGCGACGCGCTGCCCGGCGAAACCGCCTTCAAACTGTATGACACCTACGGTTTTCCGGTCGACCTGACGCAGGACGCCTTGCGCCAGCGCGGCGTCGCCGTCGACATGGACGCCTTCAACGCCGCCATGGAACGCCAGCGCGCCGAAGCCCGCGCCAACTGGCACGGTTCGGGCGAGCAGGCGACAGAGGCCGTCTGGTTTGGTCTGCGCGAGAAATTCGGCGCCACGGAGTTCCTGGGCTATGAGGCCGAGAAGGCCGAAGGCGTGGTCTTCGCACTGGTACGCGACGGCGCCGAAGTGCAGGAGGCCGGGCAGGGCGACGAGGTCGCCATCATCGTCAACCAGACGCCGTTCTACGGTGAATCCGGTGGCCAGCAGGGTGACCGCGGTACGATGAAGGGCGACGGCGTTCTCGTCACGGTGTCCGATACCCAGAAGAAGGCCGATGGCCTGTTCGTCCATTACGGCAAGGTGACCGAAGGCATGTTGAAGCCGGGCGCCGAGGTCGAACTGGAAATCGATCACGAGCGCCGTGCGCGGCTGCGCTCCAACCATTCGGCGACCCACCTCATCCATGAAGCGTTGCGCGAGGTTCTGGGCACCCATGTTGCCCAGAAGGGGTCGCTGGTTGCCGCCGATCGGCTGCGGTTCGACTTCTCCCATCCCAAGCCGATGAGCGAGAAGGAACTCGACGACGTCGCCGAGATCGCCAACGAGATCATCCTGCAGAACGCCCCGGTGCGCACGCGCCTGATGGCGCTGGAGGATGCCCGAGAAACCGGCGCCATGGCGCTGTTCGGCGAGAAATATGCCGATGAGGTTCGTGTCGTCTCCATGGGCACGGCCGAGCGTGGCGAGAAGAAGGGCAAGACCTATTCGGTCGAACTGTGCGGCGGCACGCATGTGCGCGCCACCGGCGAGATCGGGCTAGCCCATGTGCTTTCGGAAACGGCCGTCGCCTCCGGCGTGCGCCGCATCGAGGCGCTGACCGGTGAGGCCGCGCGCGAATATCTTGCCGAGCAGGACGATCGCGTCCGCGCGATTGCCGCGACGCTGAAGACCAATCCGGACGAGATCCTGCCGCGTCTCGAGGCGCTGGTCGAGGAACGCCGCAAGCTCGAACGCGAACTGACCGAGGCCAGGAAGGCGTTGGCGCTGGCCGGCCCGTCAGGAGGCGCCGCAGAAGGGCCGGAAGAGGTCGCCGGCACGAAATTCATCGGCCGCGTCGTCTCTGGTGTGTCGCCGCGGGACCTGAAGCCGATGGCCGATGACGCCAAGCAGTCGCTCGGCAGCGGAGTCGTTGCCTTTGCCGCGTCGTCGGAAGACGGCAAGGGCAGCGTCGTTGTCGCGGTGACCGAAGATCTGACAGACAGGTTCAATGCCGTGGATCTCGTACGCGCGGCTTCAGCCGCGCTTGGCGGCAAGGGCGGCGGCGGCCGTCCCGACATGGCGCAAGCCGGCGGTCCGGAAGGCGCCAACGCGAATGCGGCCATCGAGGCGGTGCGATCCGCCATGGCCGGATAACGAAATTACCGGCCGGCTTTCCTGATCCGCCTGAAGCGGATCAGCAATTGCCAGCCGAGCAGAATCGTGATCACGCCGGCGCCAATCATCCAGGCGGCATTGGCGACGATGTCGGCAATCTGCGCGATCGATTGCGCAAACAGGCTTCCGAGCAGAAGATAGCCGCCGATCCAGATGATCTCTCCGGCGATGTCGGCGAGCGTGAACCGGTGCAGCGGATGCAGAGACAATCCGCTGGTCAGGTTGATCCACGGTCCGATCGGCGTGAACAGCCAGCGGCTCAGGAAGACGCTGCCGTCGCCCCATTTGCGTGTGAACCGTTCGGACTTCTTCAAATTCTCCTGCAGCCTCCGCGAGCGGTCGATCCGGTCGCGAAAGGCGGCGGCGGCGAAACGTCCGGCCGCGTAACCCGCGTGATCGCCGGCGACGGCGCCGGCAAGGCCCCAGGCGTATAGCTGCCAGAACGACAGGTTCCCGTCGGCCTGCAGTGCGCCCGCGGTCAGAAGCAGGATCGAGGTCGGCAGGGGCAGGCCGAACTGGCCGGCGGCGATGATCGCGAACAGCGCCGGCGCGCCGTAAAGCGAAAAGACGGCGAGGATCGTCTCCGTCATTGTCCCGCCGGCGCCTCACCGGATTTCGCCTTTGCAAGCGCCTCGTTGACGTCGCGAATGAGGCTTTGCACCGGCACTCCGCGGTCGTGCGCGATCCGCGCGATAGGCCGCCGGTCACGTGCCTGCGGATCGAGGCCGAGCGCCTGGCGCACCACCGCGATATCGACGCGATAGGACTTCGCCACATAGCCGGGCGGCATCCAGCCGGCGACGGCGACATTCTGGTGTCCGGACCAGTAGACGTAGAAGGCGACCGTGCGGGCGCCGAACACGACCGTGAAGAAAAGGGCGATCGCGAACGCGATCATCAACAGCCGGTTGGTGCGCCAGAGGGTGCGAAACGTCTCGTTCACGGCATCCCTCCGGCTGGTTTGCGTCCGGCGTTTACGCCATTGCCTTCTGCAGGTTCTCGTCGATCTTGTCGAGGAAGCCGGTCGTCGACAGCCAGGGCTGGTCCGGGCCGATCAGCAGCGCCAGGTCCTTGGTCATGAAGCCGCCTTCGACGGTGTCGACGCAGACCTTCTCGAGCGTCGCCGCGAATTTCGCCAGTTCCTTGTTGTCGTCGAGCTTGGCCCGGTGCGCCAGGCCCCGCGTCCAGGCGAAGATCGAGGCGATGGAGTTGGTCGAGGTTTCCTGGCCTTTCTGGTGCTGGCGGTAATGGCGTGTCACCGTGCCGTGAGCGGCTTCTGCCTCGACGGTCTTGCCGTCCGGCGTCATCAGCACCGAAGTCATCAGGCCGAGCGAACCGAATCCCTGCGCCACGATGTCAGACTGCACGTCGCCGTCATAGTTCTTGCAGGCCCAGACATAGCCGCCCGACCATTTCAGCGCCGCTGCCACCATGTCGTCGATCAGGCGATGTTCGTACCAGATCTTGGCTTCCTTGTACTGCTCCTCGAATTCGGCCTCGTAGACCTCCTGGAAGATGTCCTTGAAGCGCCCGTCATAGGCTTTCAGGATGGTGTTCTTGGTCGAGAGATAGCAGGGCACCTTGCGCTGCAGCGCATAGTTCAGCGATGCGCGGGCAAAGTCGCGGATCGAGTCGTCGAGGTTGTACATTGCCATGGCGACACCCGACGACGGTGCGTCGAACACTTCGTGCTCGATCTCGGCGCCGTCTTCGCCGACGAACTTGATCGTCAGCTTGCCCTTGCCCGGGAACCGGAAGTCAGTCGCGCGGTACTGGTCGCCGAAGGCATGACGGCCGACGATGATCGGCTGTGTCCATCCCGGAACCAGGCGCGGCACGTTCTTGCAGATGATCGGCTCGCGGAAGATCACGCCGCCAAGGATGTTGCGGATCGTCCCGTTCGGCGACCGCCACATCTTCTTCAGGCCGAATTCCTCGACGCGCGCCTCGTCCGGCGTGATCGTCGCGCACTTCACGCCGACACCGTATTTCTTGATGGCGTTCGCGGCATCGACCGTGATCTGGTCGTCGGTCTCGTCGCGCTTCTCGACACTGAGGTCGTAATATTTCAGGTCGACATCCAAATAAGGATGAATGAGCTTTTCCTTGATGAACTGCCAGATGATGCGGGTCATTTCATCGCCGTCCAGCTCTACGACCGGATTGTCGACCTTGATCTTTGCCATGGGAATCCTCGATTGAATGGGCGCCGCGGGCGCGGCTTGGGTAAGTGGCGTGGCTATAGCAAAGCCATATGTTCGGTGCAAACAATGCCATGGTCGAAAAACGCATTTACGGAAAGGCGGCGAGCGCTTTGTTTCGGCCGCTTCCTTGTTTCCATATGCGCCGGTTTGTGGCAGGTGCAGGCACCCGTATCGAACGAACGAAAGTCATGGCAGGAACAGACAAGCACCGTGAAATGATCGCGGAAGGTCCGGCGATCGTGCTGGTCGAGCCGCAGCTCGGCGAGAACATTGGCATGGTTGCGCGGGCGATGGCGAATTTCGGCCTCGCCGAACTGCGCCTCGTATCGCCGCGCGACGGCTGGCCCAATCCGAAAGTGGAGGCCGCAGCCAGCGGCGCCATTCACGTGCTGGAACGCGCCAGCCTTTTCGACAACGTGGCGGACGCGCTTTCCGATTGCACGTATGTCGTCGCGACCACGGCGCGCCAGCGCGAGGGGTTCAAGACGGTGCTCGGCCCGGTAGACGCGGCGCGCGAATTGCGCACCATGCACCGTCGGGACGGGAAAACTGCGATCCTCTTCGGGCGCGAGCGTTTCGGCCTCTACAATGAGGAAGTGGGTCTGGCCGACGATTTGGTGACCTTTCCGGTCAATCCGGCCTTTGCGTCGCTCAATCTCGCTCAGGCCGTGCTTCTGATGAGCTACGAGTGGATGAAATCGGGTCTCGCGGCCGAGAGCCACACGCCATTTTCCGGACCGGAATTCGCGCCGGCGCCGAAGGAGCATTTGTTCGGCCTGTTTGATCAGCTCGAACAGGCGCTGGACAGCCGCGGCTATTTCCGGCCGCCCGAGCGCAAGCCGGTGCAGCTGGAAAGCATTCGCGCCGTGCTGACGCGGCCCGGCTTCTCGGTGGAGGAAATCCGCGTGCTGCGCGGCATCATCTCCAGCCTCGATCGCTTCTCGCCATCCAATCCGCGCGGCGCCGGGTCGCCAGGCGACGATCCGCGCCGCGTATCCGCCGGCGGCAAGCGAACGAAAAAACAAACGGGAGCGGGGCGGTCCGATGGCTGACAAGCGCCCGCGTACCGCGCTTTTCTTCGACAGCGGCATAGGAGGACTTTCCGTCCTGCGCGAAGCCCGCGTGCTGATGCCCGACTGGCATTTCGTCTATGTCGCCGACGATGCGGCCTTTCCCTATGGTGCCTGGGAAGAGGACGCGCTGCGCGGGCACATCACGGAACTATTCGCCGTCTTGCTGACGCAATACCGTCCGTCGCTCAGCGTGATCGCCTGCAACACGGCCTCGACACTTGCCATTGATCACTTACGCAAGGTTTTTCCGGGCGAGACCTTCGTCGGCACCGTTCCGGCGATCAAGCCCGCGGCTGAACGGACCCGCTCCGGCCTTGTCTCCGTGCTGGCGACGCCGGGCACGGTCAAGCGGGAATATACGCGCGAACTGATCCGCCAATACGGCAGCAAATGCCATGTGCGCCTTGTCGGCAGCAACAATCTCGCAGCCATGGCGGAGACATATATGCGCGGCGAGATGATCGACGAGGAAGAGGTCCGCCGCGAGATCGCGCCCTGCTTTATGGAGAAGGACGGCCGCCGCACCGACATCGTCGTGCTGGCCTGCACGCATTACCCCTTTCTGGTCAACCGGTTCCGCAAGACAGCGCCGTGGCCGGTCGACTGGATCGACACGTCCGAGGCGATCGCGCGTCGCGCGAAATCGCTTGCCGGGGACATGGAGACATTGCCGGTGCGGCCAAACGAGCCGGATCTGGCGGTCTTCACCTCCGGTCATCCCGCGCCGGAAATACTTCGTCTGATGCAAGGCTTTGGCCTGACGCCGGTGTCTCTGGAAACATCAGCCGATCCCGTCCACCCATGAGAAGGCGCGGCGAATTTCAGCCACGCCGTTCTCCTCGAACCATTTGCCGTGCGCGATGACGATCTTCTCCGGCTTGCAGGCGAGCATCCATTCGACAACGGGCCTCAACCGGTCGTGGTGACCGGCGAAGGTGGCGCGCAGATCGCGCGGCGCGTGGCCATCAGGCGCCATAACGCCAATCAGGCGGTACATGAAGCGGGCGAGCCAACCGTGCAGGCGCTCGTCCTCGAAATTTTCGATAAGGTCCGTGAGGATCAGAACCTTCGAGGATTGGTGAAAGAAGATCGCTTCCTCGAGCACGCGGCTGCCGCGCGCAATGCGCTGATCGATTGACGCAGCCCAGTCTTCGGGAGGCGTATCCGCCAGATCATCGGTGAACGTAACGTCCGAGCGCGCGCGGACACCCGGCGACGCCCAGACCTTCGCGTCCGGAAAGCGCGCGGCCCACAGACCGATGGAGACATGATGGATCATGTTCGGCGAAACGATGTGGCGCACCGGCCCGAGCGATTGGATCATTTCCAGCAGTGCTTCGTCGGGACGCGTCGGCGAATGCAGCCACAATCCTCCATCCGGCAGGCGGATGATCGTCATGCGCGTCGGGAAGGGCCATTTGATCGGGATGCCGTAGCCCCATTGCAGCACTGGCCCGTTGACGATCCATATTTCGGGACCGATCTCTATAGGCGTATTCAGGGGCTCGTAGGCGTCGTAGGAACCAACCATTGGCATTCCCCGTTGTTGGCCGTTGTCACCGGATACTGTGACTCCGCGATTTTGATCTGTCGACCGCCGGAGCCACGACGGGCAGGGAACCGGCAGCGCTTGACTATTCGGCATTAGCTTTATAGATACCGCCTTGTGCAGGGTCTGTTGGCCCTGCATTTTCTTTGACGTATCCCGTGGACATGGCCGCAAAGCGTGCGTGGCATGTCCTGTCAGTCGGCGAAAAAGGCCGGCAGAGGAGGGTGCGTTTCCTTTGATCCGAAACCTTAGGTTTTGGGTGCAACTCTTTGAAAGGAAATGCGATGAGCAAGCGCGAATCGTCCAAATATAAACTCGACCGCCGCATGGGCGAAAACATCTGGGGCCGTCCCAAGTCCCCGGTCAACCGCCGCGAATACGGCCCCGGCCAGCACGGCCAGCGCCGCAAGGGCAAGCTGTCCGACTTCGGCGTGCAGCTGCGCGCCAAGCAGAAGCTGAAGGGCTATTACGGCGATATCTCCGAAAAGCAGTTCCGCAAGACCTACGAGGAAGCCGCGCGCCGCAAGGGCGATACGCCGGATCAGCTGATCGGTCTTCTGGAAAGCCGTCTCGATGCGGTCGTCTATCGCGCCAAATTCGTGCCGACGATTTTCGCCGCGCGCCAGTTCGTCAACCACGGTCACGTGATGGTCAACGGCACGCGCGTCAACATCCCGTCCTATCGCTGCCGCGTCGGTGACGTGATCGAAGTGCGCGAAAAGTCGAAGCAGATGGCGCTTGTTCTCGAAGCGACCCAGCTCGCAGAACGCGACGTGCCGGAATATATCGAAGCCGACCACAACAAGATGGTCGCGACCTTCTCGCGCGTACCGTCGCTCGGCGACGTGCCCTATCCGGTCCTGATGGAACCGAACCTCGTGGTCGAGTTCTACTCGCGTTAATCGGGGCCTTCGCCAGGGTTTCGAGCCGTCCCGGTATCCGGGGCGGCTTTTTGTTTGCCCGGCGATCGGCTAGGAAGCCCGCATGAACATTTCGACGCCGACACCTGAAGACGCCGCCGCGGACACCTTCCATCCGCTGTTTGCCGATGCGCCGCGCTCAGTCGAATTCAACAAGCTGCGCAAACGCCTGTTGCGCAACATGCGTCAGGCGATCGATGATTTTGCCATGGTCGAGCCCGGCCAGCGCTGGCTTGTCGGGCTCTCGGGCGGCAAGGACTCCTTCGGTCTCTTGGCGCTGTTGATGGACCTGAAGTGGCGCGGGTTGCTGCCGGTCGACCTGCTGGCGTGCAATCTCGATCAGGGCCAGCCCAGTTTTCCCAAGCACATCCTGCCGGACTGGTTGTCGAAAAACGGGATCGCCCACCGCATCGAGTATCAGGATACCTATTCGGTGGTGACCGACAAGATCCCGGAGAACCGCACCTATTGTTCCCTGTGCTCGCGGCTGCGCCGCGGTCATCTCTACCGGGTCGCGCGCGAGGAAGGCTGTTCGGCGCTGGTTCTTGGCCATCACCGCGAGGATATCCTCGAAACCTTCTTCATGAATCTTTTCCATGGCGGCCGGCTTGCCGCCATGCCGCCGAAACTGCTCAATGACGAAGGTGACGTGCTGGTCCTGCGCCCCTTGTCCTATTGCGCGGAAAACGATCTCGGGAAATTCGCATCGGCGATGCGCTTCCCGATCATTCCCTGCGACCTGTGCGGATCGCAGGACGGGCTGCAGCGCAATGCGATGAAGGCAATGCTCGCCGATATCGAACACCGCATGCCGGGGCGCAAGGACACGATGATCCGGGCGCTGACGACCGTGCGGCCGAGCCATCTGCTCGACAGGTCGCTCTTCGACTTTGCCGGGCTGCAGCCGTCGGTGAAGGACCAATAGCGCCGGCCGGAAACGGGCTTAGTCCGCTCCAGGGTTGGTGAACAGCCGACCGTTCTCGGCGATTAGCACGAGCAGCAACGTGATCAGCGACGTCAGCGCGCTGCCGGCGATCAGCGGCAGCGATGTACCGTCGAAGGTCTGGCCGATCGCCGCGCCGACAAGCCCACCGCCGACCGTCTGCGTGAAACCGAGGACCGACGACGCGGTCCCGGCCACCTTGCCCAGCGGCTCCATCGCGATCGAGTTGAAATTGGCGCCGATCAGTCCGAACAGCGGCATGATCAGCGCCAGCACGGCCATGAACAGCCACAACGGCACATCGTGGCCGTAGAACCAGACGGAAGCCACTGCGCTGATGGCGAGGTGGCCGACCAGGGCGCCATGCGAAAGCCGGCGCATGCCGATGCGCTCGACGATTCGAGCATTGAGCAACGATGCCATCGACATCAGAACACCGCCGGTGGCCATCGCGAGCGGGAAATAGGCGTGCAGTCCGTAGACCTCGCCGAAAATCGGCTGCGCCAGGTTCAGGAAGGCGAACAGCGAACCGAAAAAGAATGCCGTCGCCATTGTGTAGAGCAACGAAATCCGGTTCGACACCACGAGCCGGAAGCCCTGAGTGATCACCTTCACCGCCAATGGCCGCCGGTTTTCCGGCGAGAGCGTTTCACGCAGTCTGATTGCGCCCCACAGTGTCATGACGATGGCGAGCACGGCCATGAACCAGAAAATATGCTGCCAGGGCCCGACGAGAATGATGCCCTGGCCGATAAAGGGGGCGATGATCGGCACGACCATGAAGACCATCATCACGAGGGACATGGTCGACGCCATCGCGCGCCCGGCATGCGTGTCGCGCACGACGGCAAGCGCGATGACACGGGTTCCGGCCGCGCCGAGGCCTTGGACGAAGCGCAGAATCAGAAGCGTCGTGAAATCGGGCGCGAAACCGCCGGCGATCGCGCAAAGGATGTAGACGGCGAGCCCGAAAAACAGCGGCTTGCGCCGTCCGAAACGGTCGGAAATCGGGCCGAAGAACAGCTGCGCGCCGCCGAATCCCATGACATAGGACAGCAGGATGTACTGGACCGCGTTGCCGTCGATCCCGTAGGCGGACGAAATGTTCGGAAACGCCGGCAGCAGGATGTCGATCGCCAGCGCGTTGAGTGCCATCAGTCCCGCGACGATGGCGATGAATTCCGGACGCGAAACGCCCATGCGGGCGAGTTCTTCCGGTTCCGGCGGATTGACGGGCTTTTGCATGTCCAGCGATTGTCCGGTTATTCGGCGGCAGCCGCCTGACCGGTATACCCGGCCAACTCACCGTTTATGACATAGCGCAGGATATCCACAACCTGTGCGGGCGTCTTGGTGACGGCGAGCGCGGCAGCGTCGACTTCCTTCAGCGCGTGCGCATGTTCGTCCTGGTGCATGACGATGAGGGCCTTGCCCAGAGCACTCGCATAGCCGGCATCGAAGGCCGCGTTCCACTGCTTGTACTTCTCGCCGAAACGAACAACGACAATATCGGCGGCCGAGATAAGGGTGCGGGTGCGGATCGCGTTCATCTGCGCGCCCTTGTGGTCGTGCCAGAACTTGTCCGGTTCAGCGCCGAGAATGGCGACGCCGCAATCGTCGGAGGCTTCGTGATGGGTCACCGGGCCGGTGAAGCTGACGGGCAGGCCGGCGGCCCTTGCGCCGTCCTCGATCTGATGGCGCCAGTCGGTGTGGATTTCGCCGGAGAGGTAGATGGTCCAGGTCATGGTGCGAACTCCTTCTTATGCGACGCCATAAAGGACAAGCGGCGTTAAAAGTCCATCGGACGGGGTAATTTTTCATCCAGTGAGATTCCGGGCATGCCGGAAGGATGAATCACGCCGTCTGGTATCAGACTGGCGGACCCCAATCGACCCAGCGGCCATGAAAATCGCCGCGGCCGAGCGTGACCGTTTCGCCAGCGGGCGAATCTCCCGTCCATGTGGTCACGACGATCGGCGCGCCATTGGGCTTGTCGTCGGTTTCGAAGCGCAGCCAGGCAAACGGCGCGTCCGTTGTTGCCCTGGCGCCGGCGTCCGCGATCAGGGCTTGCGCGCGCGCCCGTTCGTCGTCCGGCATGTATTGCCACATGATGGTGTGGAAGACGGCATGCACGTGGCCCGGATAACGCTCGGCGAGCCGTTCTGCGAGCCAGTCCGAGGCGGTGGCCGGATGGACCGTCGGCGGATGATCCTGCGCCACGGCAAGCGCGCCGCGAAGCCGCGCGAGGCGCGCCGGCTGGTCAGGCCAGACATAGGACTTCAACCGCAGCCGTTCCCGTTCGTCACCGACCGAGATCGGCGCGATGTCACAGCCGCCACTGTCGCGGACCGAGACGGGAAGGGGAGCGGGCAGCACATTGCCGCGCACTTCGCAGGCGAGCGTCACCGGGGAATCGAGATCACCCCATCCCCAGCCGCCGAATTCATAGCGATAGCGGTGCCAGTTCTGGTTCAGCCCGGCGCTCGAACCGAGTTCGGAGAGGACGAAGGGCATCCCGAAACGCGCTTGCAGATGCAAAAAGGCGGGAAGCAGCACGGCCGAACGCGCCGTTTCGTTGGTTTGTGGTGCATTGTCGAGAAAACCGTCGATAAAGTCGCCGTGGCGCGAAATTGCATCCATCACTGCATCGTGAATGGCCGCGTCGCTGGCCTCGTTCGGCGGGTAGGCGTCCGAGAGCGTTGTGTCCCGTTCGCCAAGGACGAGATTGTGCAAGGCGCCCGTCAGCCGCAAGGGCAGGGCGTCTCCCGCGGAATCGAGCCGGCCGGCCCATCCGGCGAGCCGGTCGTGTACGGGGCCGGGCGGCACGCCCTCATCGGCGACGAAGGCGCAAAGGCGCGCCGTGAACGGCGAACCGAGTGCAAGGCAGGATTGCTCCTGTTTGCGGAAAGCGTCTGCAATGTGCGGCGGAAGCGGGACGGCGCTCACGATCTCACCGTCACATCGCCCGGCATTCTCAGGCCGCGCCTTTGACGGCGACGCCCTTTTCCTGCATGTGATCCTGCAATTCGCCTGCCTGGAACATCTCGCGGATGATGTCGCAACCGCCGACGAATTCGCCCTTCACATAGAGCTGCGGGATGGTCGGCCAGCTGGAATAATCCTTGATGCCCTGGCGCAGGTCATCGTCTGCGAGCACGTTGATGCCTTTGTAGTCGACGCCGAGATAGTCGAGGATCTGGACGACCTGGCCGGAAAAACCGCACTGCGGAAATCCGGGTGTGCCCTTCATGAAAAGCACGACGTCGTTCGCCTTCACTTCCTGATCGATGAAATCGTTGATTCCGCTCATTTTAGTTCCTTTCAGTTCCGGGCCGAACGCCCGGCGGTTCGCTTGTCTTGCGGCATTTCAATCCGGAGCGCTGGTCTGCAGCGCGAGCGCATGCAGAACGCCGCCCATGTTTCCCTGCAGCGCCTGATAGACCATCTGGTGCTGCTGGACCCGCGACTTGCCGCGGAAACTCTCCGAGACGACTTCCGCCGCATAGTGGTCGCCGTCGCCCGCCAGATCCCGGATCGTCACCTTGGCGTCCGGTATCCCCGCCTTGATCAATTTCTCGATTTCCGAGGCGTTCATGGGCATGAAGTTTGTCTCCTACTCTGCGGCTTCGGCGTGTTTCGTGGCGTCCATGAAATCGGGAAACCAGGATTCATGGATTTCCGCCAGTTCCCTGACAGATATGGCCACCGGGGTCGGTCCCGTCAATGAGAGGTTTTCTCCGCCGGCCTTGCCGAGCTCGCGGAACGGAATGCCGGCGCCTTCCGCGTTGAGCGCGAAGAAGTGCGCGTCCTGCGCCTTGACCGTCACGAGATAGCGGCCCTGATCCTCGCCGAAGAGGAGCGCATGCAGCGGCGCTGCGTCGCCCGCGTCGACCGTCGCACCCTTGCCGGAGGCGATGCACATCTCGGCAAGCGCGATGATCATGCCGCCGTCGGAGAGGTCGTGGCAGGCCGTAACCTGGCTGTTGCGGATCGCCGAGCGGACGAAGTCGCCGTTGCGTTTCTCGCAATAGAGATCGACTGGCGGCGGCGGTCCGTCCGTGCGCTCGTTGACGATCCGGTTGAAGATCGACTGGCCAAGATGCGTGCCGTCGCCGCCGAGCAGGAAGATTGTGTCGCCGTCCTGCATGGTGTTGATGCGCGCCATTACCGAATAATCCGGCAGCAGGCCGACACCGGCGATTGTCGGGGTCGGCAGGATCGCCTCGCCATTGGTCTCGTTGTAGAGCGATACGTTGCCCGAGACGATCGGGAATCCGAGCGCCGTGCAGGCCTCGCCGATCCCCTCGATGGCGCGAACCAGTTGCCCCATGATTTCGGGCTTCTGCGGATTGCCGAAATTGAGGTTGTCCGTCGCCGCCAGTGGTTCGGCGCCGGTGGCGGTGATGTTGCGCCAGCATTCGGCGACCGCCTGCTTACCGCCCTCAAAGGGATCGGCCTCGCAATAGCGCGGCGTCACGTCGGAGGAAAAGGCGAGCGCCTTGGTCTCGTGCCCTTCGACGCGCACAACGCCGGCGTCGCCGCCCGGGAGCTGCAGCGAATTGCCCTGGATCAGCGTGTCATACTGCTCCCATACCCAGCGCCGGGACGCCATGTTCGGCGATCCCAGGATCTGCCTGATGGCAGCGCCGTAATCTTCCGGCTCCGCGAACTGGGCCGCGTCCATTGGCTGGTACTGCGCCGGCGTCATCCACGGACGGTCGTATTCCGGAGCTTCGTCGCCCAGTTCCTTGATCGGCAGGTTGGCGACTTGCTCGCCCTCGTGGCGGATACGGAACCGCAGGTCGTCCGTGGTCTCGCCGACGATCGCGAAGTCGAGGCCCCATTTGTGGAAGATCGCCTTGGCTTCCTCTTCCTTTTCGGGCCGGAGCACCATCAGCATGCGCTCCTGGCTTTCCGACAGCATCATCTCGTAGGCGCTCATGCGTTCCTCGCGCACCGGCACCTTGTCGAGATCCAATTCGATGCCGAGATTGCCCTTTGCGCCCATCTCGACGGCCGAGCAGGTCAGTCCGGCCGCACCCATGTCCTGGATGGCGATGACCGCGCCCGATGCCATCAGTTCGAGACAGGCCTCGAGCAGGCATTTCTCGGTGAACGGGTCGCCGACCTGCACGGTCGGGCGCTTCTGGTCGATGTCGTCGCCGAATTCCGCGGAGGCCATCGTCGCGCCGCCGACGCCGTCGCGTCCCGTCTTCGCGCCGAGATAAACGACGGGCAGGCCGACGCCCTTGGCTTCTGACAGGAAGATCGCATCGGTCTTGGCGATCCCGGCTGCAAACGCGTTGACGAGGATGTTGCCGTTGTAGCGGGCATCGAACTCGACCTCGCCGCCGACGGTCGGCACGCCGAAGGAATTGCCGTAACCGCCGACCCCGGCGACAACGCCGGAGACAAGATGGCGGGTCTTCGGATGTTCGGGCTCGCCGAAGCGAAGCGCATTCATCGCCGCGACCGGCCGCGCGCCCATTGTGAATACGTCGCGCAGGATGCCGCCGACGCCCGTCGCCGCGCCCTGATAGGGCTCGATATAGGACGGGTGGTTGTGGCTCTCCATCTTGAAGACGACGCAGTCGCCATCGCCGATATCGACCACGCCGGCGTTTTCGCCCGGGCCCTGGATCACCTGCGGCCCGGTGGTCGGCAGGGTCTTCAGCCATTTCTTGGAGGACTTGTAGGAACAGTGTTCGTTCCACATCGCCGACCAGATGCCGAGTTCGGTAAATGTCGGCTCGCGCCCGGTCAGTTCGAGGATGCGGTCATATTCGTCGGGCGTGATGCCGTGGGCTTCGACGAGTTCGGGAGTGATCGGGATCGAGTTGCGAATGGTCATAAAGGGCCGTGCGGAGGTTGCTGCCAAGGTGTGTGAGAGCCGAATACACCAAAAGGCGGGCCCGCTAAAAGGGCTGATAAGCCCTTGCGGCCATCAGGACGATTTTTTCCCGGCCTAATAGGAGATAAAGGGAAAAGACGGCTCGCTCAGGCTCAGTCGTAGCTCTCGTATCCGCCGGCGCCGCTCTCGAGCAGCGCACGCAATCGCAGCAGTCCGCTGCGCACGACGTCGCGATCCACCGGATTGGAGAATGCGATGCGTACACGATGAAATGTCCTGTCCGAACGCCCGGTCTTGAACTCGTCCTCGGAATCGATCAGCACTTTTTCGCGCTCCGCCGCGGTCTTGAACGTACCGGACAGCCAGGGTTCAGGCAGTTTCAGCCAGATGAAGGGCGCGGTTTCGTAGGAATTGAACTCGCAACCGGCAAAGATCTCGCGCACCATCGCGACACGTTCGGCGATTTCTGCGGCGACCAGCTTGCTGATGTCGTCGGCGGCGCCGGAGTTTACGAGCCGCGCCGCGAGCTCGGTCATCAGAAAGATCTTGCCGCCCGTCAACAGGCGCGTCGCGGTCAGGACGCGTCCGGATGTATGCGGTGGGCAGGCGATCCACGCAGCCCTCAAACCCGCCGAGACCGATTTCGATAGCCCGGAAATGTGGAACGTCAGATCCGGTACCAGCGCGGCTAGCGGCGGCGAGGGGTCTTCATGCAGGCAGCCATAGACATTGTCCTCAATAATGAGGAGATTGTGCTTGCGCGCGATCGCCGCGATTTCCTGGCGCCGTTGTTCCGGCATCACCGCCAGCGTCGGGTTCTGCATCGCCGGCATCAGGAATACGAGCTTGGGGTGTTGCTGGGCGCAGATATGGTCCAGTTCATCCGGTATGGCGCCATATTCGTCAACCGGCACACTGATCGGCCGGCGGCCGATCATCTGCGCGGCGCGCGGCACATTCGCATAGCTCAGCTCCTCGACGGCGATCCGGTCGCCGGGAACGGTCATTGACGCGATGATGGCGATAATCCCCGAATGTACCCCTTGTACCGGCGCGATGTTCGCAGCTTCCGGCTTCCAGTGCCGGTTCGACAGCCACGCGACGCCCGCTTGCTGCCAGTCGGGCGAGACCGACCGGATATAGTCGGAAACCTGAAGCGGATGCTCCCGGTAGATTTCGGAGGTCATGCGTTCCAGTGTGGATGCGACCGGCACCAGCGGCGCGGCCGACGCATCGAAGCGGATCATTTCGTCGCCGCTATGCCGTTCGGCGATACGCGTATTGGAATCGGGTGTGAAGACAATGCTGTCGGCCTCGTTACGCACCACATTGTCATTGCGCGCCAGGACATAGGTGCCCCGGCCGACCTCGCCGGAAACCAGGCCGCGTTCGCGCACGATCGAATAGGCGCGGCTGACCGTTCCGACGGTGACGCCGAGGTCGAAGGCGAGATTTCTCTGCGGCGGCAGTTTCGATCCGACGGGCAGGGCGCCGGTTTCGATGGCGTCTTCAATGCGCCCGGCAAGCCGCACATACAGCGGCCCGGCGCCGGTTTTCAGGTCTGGAAGCCAATTTGTCATGGTGACAATTATTAGTTTGAGGTGCAATCCGAGTCAATGTACGGGTGCATTGTTTCTATCTCAATCTGAAAGGGTCAGGACAATGGTATCAATTGATACAATCGTGCCGCACAATGGCCCTGTACGCATCGGCTACAGGACATTTGCCGGCATTGGCGCAGTGCCACTGCATGTTTGGCTGAAAGTATTTGTAGCGATCATGCGCGCGCGCGTGGTGAAACACCGCACGCGCAGACATCTGCGCAATCTCACCGACGACCAGTTGTACGATATCGGCGTCACGCGCAGCCAGGCCCGCTTCGAGGCAGACAAGCCGTTCTGGTGGTATCGATAGTAGTTTGATCTAGCAGCCGCTTCGGCCCGCCGACCATGCCATGACATCGGCATTGATGCGGGTCGAGACCGGCGTTCCCGCCAGCGGACCGTAAGTGGTGATCTTCACCGGATCGCCGTCCGCCTGGATCACGAGTTTCGGCAGTCCCGCCGACTTGCCTCTCTCCACAACAAGAAGGCGCGGGCTGCCGACCCTTGTGTCGAGCTCTGGAATGACGGCGAGGGTCCTGAACGCCCTGTCGCCGGACCTGATCCAGCAGGTCTGCGCCTTTTCGTTGATCGTCCCGAGTATCGCCGCGGCGTTTTTCGAGTCGACTTCCATCGTCAGCGGGCCGCCGACGGGCTCTCCAGCGCAGCCGGACAGGATAGCGCCGGCAAACAGCGTCGGGAAAAATCCGCCGAACGATGGTCTGTCGAAACGCCGGTGACGCGATGGATGGGCTGTCTTCGACTTCCCGTTCAGGTTCGCCATCGCGGTCTCAGGCCGCCACCTTGCCGAGGAGCCCGAGCGCGCTCTCGAAAATGCCGCGCCCGTCCGTTCCGCCATGCGCGTCCTCGATAAGGTTTTCCGGATGCGGCATCATGCCGAGCACGTTGCCGTCCTCGTTGACGATGCCGGCGATGTCCTCGATAGAGCCGTTCGGATTCGTCCCCTCGGCATAGCGGAAGACGATCCGGCCGTCGCCGTTCATCCGCTTCAGCGTTTCGGCGTCGGCGAAATAGTTGCCGTCATGATGCGCCACCGGGCAGCGAATGATCTGGCCTTGGCTATAGGCCGAGGTGAAGGCCGTGTCGGCGTTGACCACTTCCAGCTTTACTTCCCGGCAGACGAATTTCAGCGAGGCGTTGCGCATCAGCGCGCCGGGCAGCAGGCCTGCCTCGAGCAGGATCTGGAAGCCGTTGCACACGCCCATGACGCGCACGCCCGCTTCCGCCTTGCGCCGGATCGCATCCATCACCGGCATCCGTGCCGCGATCGCGCCGCAGCGCAGATAGTCGCCATAGGAAAAGCCGCCGGGAATCACCACGAGATCGACATCGGGGATTTCCGTGTCGGTCTGCCACACGGTGACCGGCGGCTTGCCGGAAATCTTGGTGATCGCAGCGATCATGTCGCGGTCGCGATTGAGGCCGGGCAACAGGATGACGGCGGTTTTCATCGTCAGGCGATCTCCACCGCGTAGTCCTCGATCACCGTGTTGGCGAGCAGCTTCTCGCACATCGCCTTGAGGTCTGCTTCGGCCTTGGCGCGGTCCTTGGTGTCGAGTTCGACATCGAAGACCTTGCCCTGGCGCACCTTGCCGACGCCGGAAAAGTCCAGCGCGTGAAGGGCGCCTTCGATGGCCTTGCCCTGCGGGTCGAGAACGCCGTTCTTCAGCGTGACGGTGACGCGTGCCTTGATCATGGTCTTTTCCGGATGACTTATTTCACCAGCACCGGCCCCTTCGGGCGCGGCACCTCGGTTTCGTTCATGATGCCGAGGCGGCGGGCGACTTCCTGATAGGCTTCGACCAGCCCGCCGATGTCGCGGCGGAAACGGTCCTTGTCGAGCTTCTCGTTGGTCTTGATGTCCCACAGCCGGCAGGAGTCGGGCGAAATCTCGTCGGCGATGACGATGCGCATCATGTCGCCTTCGTAGAGCCGGCCGCATTCGATCTTGAAATCGACGAGCTGGATGCCGATGCCGAGGAACAGGCCGCTCAGGAAATCATTGACGCGGATGGCGAGTGCCATGATGTCGTCGATTTCCTGCGGGCTGGCCCAGCCGAAGGCCGTCACATGCTCTTCCGTCACCATCGGATCGTCGAGCGCGTCGGCCTTGTAGTAGAATTCGATGATCGAGCGCGGCAGCACGGTGCCTTCCTCGATGCCGAGGCGCTTCGACATCGATCCTGCGGCGATGTTCCGCACGACCACCTCGAGAGGGATGATCTCGACTTCACGGATCAGCTGCTCACGCATGTTGAGTCGCTTGATGAAGTGCGTCGGGATCCCGATCCGGTTGAGACTGGTGAAGATGTATTCCGAGATCCGGTTGTTCAGGACGCCCTTGCCCTCGATAACGTCGTGTTTTTTGGCGTTGAACGCGGTGGCGTCATCCTTGAAAAACTGGATAAGCGTGCCCGGTTCCGGGCCTTCGTAGAGGATTTTGGCTTTGCCTTCGTAGATGCGGCGGCGCTGTTTCATGTATCTGGTGCTCTGCCTTGAGGTTTGCGGCGAGTGGCGTCCGCAGGTGTCATTGGCGCCGTTTACTCCAAACCGCGGGCAAGCACAAACGCAGCCTTGGCATTTCCAGTCTTTTTCCCGAACCCTGCGGACGGCGGCCGAAGCGTGTTGATCTTTTCACGGCCATTTGATTTAGACGTGGCAACATATATCTGATTGGGGCGGAAGCGCGCCATTCAAAGCCTTCCAATGGAGATCGCCATGTCGATGAAAGATCGTGAGGACGCTTACGAAAACAAGTTTGCCCATGACGAGGAGCTGCGCTTCAAGGCCGAAGCCCGGCGCAACAAGATGCTGGGCCTCTGGGCGGCCGAGAAGCTGGGCAAGACCGGCGATGAGGCGGAAGCATACGCCAAGGAAGTCATCGTGTCGGATCTCAAGGAAGCCGGCGACGGCGACGTGTTCGCGAAGATCCGGGCCGATTTCGATGCCGCCGGCGTCGACCAGTCGGATCATCAGATCCGCCGCACCATGGACGAACTGATGACCCAGGCCATCGACCAGGTGAAGAACGGCTGAGGTCTTCAAAAAAGGGGCGGCCAATGCGCGACTATTCTCTGTCCGGCCGTCTCGCAGCGGGCGAGACGGTCTACACCGTCTGGTCGTCTGCGCCTGACCTGGGGCTTATCGAATATTTCTCCGCCGGACCGTTCGGCGCCATAACGCTCGACATGCAGCATGGCGCGCATGACGTCGACAGCGTGCTTCGCGGTCTTGTTCCGGTTATCGGTGGCGGCAAGGCCGCTGTCGTCCGGGTGCCGCTCGGACGCTTCGACATGGCGTCGCGCGCGCTCGACATGGGGGCCGACGCCGTCATCGCCCCGATGATCAACACGATTGAAGACGCTGTCGCCTTTCGCGACGCGATGAAATTTCCGCCGGTCGGACAGCGTTCATGGGGTCCGACGCGAGCTCTGTCCTTGCGCGGGATTGCGGGTGGATCGGACTATCTCAACACGGCCAATGTACGCACCGTTTCGATGGCGATGATCGAGACGCGAGAGGCTTTTGCGATTGCGGCAGACATCGCTGCCCTGGAGGGTATCGACGCGCTGTTCGTCGGGCCCTCCGACTTCTCGATTGCATGGTCCGGCGGCGCAGCGGTCGATCCGGCTCTTCCGGACATGCAGGACGCGGTGGCGAGCATCGCGGGGATCGCCAAGTCTGCGGGCAAGCATGCCGGCATTTTCGCGACCGACATGGCCATGGTCCCGCGCTATGTCGAGATGGGGTACCGTTTCATTGCGCTTGGCGCTGAAGCGGGGATCGTCGCGGAAGGCCAGAAGGCGATACTTGCCGCAGCAGGCGCCTAAAGCCGTTTCATGAATTCCGCGAAGACCATGAGCCCCTCGGGCCAGGGGCCGTGGCCTGATTCCGCGTTGATGTGGCCCGATTCGCCGGCATCGACGAAAAACGATCCCCAACTCGCCGCGATATCGGACGCCTGTTCGAAATCCGAAAACGGATCGTTGCGGCTGGCGATCACGAAGGACGGAAAGGGCAGCGGATCGCGCGGATAGGGGCCGAACGTCATCAGATGTTTCGGCCGGATCGACGGATTGGCCACGTCCGGCGGCGCGACGAAAAATCCGCCCCTGACATTCTCCGCCCCGTCCTGGACGGCATGAACCGCCGCCGCCACACCGAGCGAATGGCCGACAAGAACGACGGGTTTGTGCGCGCGCGCAATCTCTTCGCGCACCCGCGCCACCCAGTCTTCGCGCACGGGCTTTGCCCACTCGGCCTGTTCGACGCGGCGCGCGGTCGCCATCTTCGCCTGCCAGCGCGTCTGCCAGTGGTTGGGACCGGAATTGGTGTATCCCGGCACGATAAGGATTTCGGCTTCTTTGATCTTCATGCGCCGGAGGTCGGCATTCTGCCGGCGATTGTCAATCCGGCGCATGAGAAGTTTTCGGCCGAATAATGCCTTACTGCGCAGCGGGTTCCGTTGCAGCCGGTGCGGCGGGCGCCGTATCCATCGTCGCCGGCGCGGCCGGTGCCGTATCCATTGCCGCCGGGGCCGCCGGATCGCCGCTGACGCCGGTCTGCGGTGTGCCGCTCGCCAGGAAGAAGACGCCGGCGATCAGGACCGCGATGACCGCAAGCGCGATGAGCGGGCCGGCATAGCCGGTCGTGCTTCTGTCGCGATAGGTCGGGATATCCGGTCGGGTTGAGAAATGATCGCGATAGTCCGTCATGATTCTTCTCCTCTATATCCGGGTTGCGGATGCGGAGAGATTCGCCGGTAAAAATGGCGGCCGCGAAGCGGAACGGTTCACATGCCGTATCGGTGCGAAACGGTAGATACGCGAAACGTGATTTCGCGAAATATCGAAACAAAATCAGCTTTTTACATTTACATATAGCCTATCAAATTCCGTGTACTCTTGTCACGCGGCGCGAACGGATGGCGCATGCTGCAGTTGGGGCAAAGACCAGGATGGCGGAAATTCACGGGTCATTGCGGCATGGTGCAGCGTTCTTCTCGGCGCTGCTTGCGGCTGCGGTCTCCCTGGCGGCCGTTTCGGGCAGTGTCGCGCAGAACTTTTCCTGCACGCCGCACAAGAGCTGCAAGCAGATCCGTTCCTGTACCGAAGCGGTCTATCGCCTGCGCCAATGCGGCGACCGCGCGCGTGATGGCGACAATGATGGTATTCCCTGCGAAAATCTCTGCGGCAAGACGCTGAAGCAGATGAACGACCGGCTCGATGCAGGCCTCTAGCGTCCGAGCAGCCGCCATCCGAACATGTTGACCGCGAGACCGAAGAAGACCAGTCCTGCGCCGATCGCGGCGACCGAGGTCGGGATCTCGCCGAATACCGCCGCCGTCGATCCCATGCCGAAGACCGGGATGAGCAGCGCAAAGGGCGTCACCGTCGCGGCGGGATGGTTGCGCAGCAGGTATATCCAGCCGGCGAAGGCGAAGACCGTCGTCGGGTAGGCGAGAAAAGCGATCGACAGCATCGCCGTCGTTGACGGCACATGGTCCGGAAGACCGAAAACCGTACCCTCGAACAGCATCGACAGGGCAAACAGAGGTACCGGCGCAGCGAGGCTCGACCAGCCGACGAAACCGAGCATCGCATCTGGCTTTGCCGCCTTGGCGATGACGTTCGCCAGGCCCCAGGCGGCGGCCGAGGCGATCACCATCAGGAACGGTATGGTCGGCGCGGCATCGGCGTTTTCGAGCCCGATCAGGCAGATGCCGGCAAGCGCGATCGCCGCCCCGGCTATCTCGCGCCGGCGGGGCTTTTCGCCGAACAGGACGAACGAGAAGAAGATCGTGAAAAACACCTGCATCTGGACGACCAGGGATGAAAGGCCGGGCGGCATGCCCAGGCGGATCGCTGTGAAAATCGTCCCGAACATGATGACGCCCTGCATGATTCCGTAGGCGATCAACAGGCGTGGCGGCACTTTGGGCCGCGGCACGAAGAACACCAGCGGAATGGCTGCGAACAGGAAGCGGTAGCCCGTCACCAGAAGCGGCGGCAACTCCGTCACGGACAATTTGACCGCGACGAAGGCCGTCCCGTAGATCGCGCTGACCAGGATGGCGAGAAGGATGTGGCCGAGCGGCATCATTGCATTCCGATGCCGGACCGTGCCGGCGCACTGGGCAATCGGGTCGATCGCCGGGCGTCAGGCCTGGCCGAAGACGCGCCGGAAGATCGTATCGACGTGTTTGGTGTGGTAGCCGAGGTCGAATTTCTCGCGGATTTCCTCTTCCGAAAGCGCCGCGCGAACCTCCTTGTCGGCGAGCAGTTCCTCGAGGAAATCCTTGCCCTCTTCCCACACCTTCATCGCATTGCGCTGCACCAGCCTGTAGGCGTCCTCACGAGAAACGCCGGCTTGGGTGAGTGCCAGAAGAACGCGCTGGCTCATGACCAGGCCTTTGAACTTGTTCATGTTCTTCAACATGTTCTCGGGATAGATCACGAGCTTCTCGATGACGCCGGCCAGACGGTTCAGCGCGAAATCGAGCGTGATGGTGGTATCCGGACCGATCGCGCGCTCGACGCTCGAATGGCTGATGTCGCGCTCGTGCCACAGCGCGACGTTTTCCAGCGCCGGGGTGACGGACATGCGCACGAGGCGGGCGAGACCCGTCAGATTCTCGGTCAGGACTGGATTGCGCTTGTGCGGCATGGCTGACGAGCCCTTCTGGCCCGGCGAGAAGAATTCTTCCGCTTCCAGCACCTCCGTGCGCTGCATGTGGCGGATTTCGGTCGCGACGTTCTCGATCGAGGACGCGATAACGCCGAGCGTGGCGAAGAACATCGCGTGGCGGTCGCGCGGGATGACCTGGGTCGAGATGGTCTCTGGTACGAGGCCGAGCTTTTCGCAGACATGCTCCTCGACGAACGGGTCGATATTGGCGAAGGTGCCGACAGCGCCGGAGATCGCGCCGGTCGCGACTTCCGCCCGGGCCGCGGCGAGGCGGGCGCGGTTGCGGCTCATCTCGGCATGGAATCGCGCGAAGGTCAGGCCCATGGTCGTCGGCTCGGCATGGATACCGTGGCTGCGGCCGATGCGGATCGTGTTCTTGTGTTCGAAGGCGCGGGCTTTCAGCGCCGCGAGCACGCGGTCCATGTCGGCAAGCAGGATATCGCAGGCGCGGACCAGCTGGATATTGAACGTCGTATCGAGCACGTCGGAGGACGTCATGCCCTGGTGGACGAAGCGGCTGTCCGGGCCGATGAATTCCGCGAGGTGGGTCAGGAAGGCGATGACGTCATGCTTGGTGACGGCCTCGATCTCGTCGATGCGGGCGACGTCGAATTCCGCCGCTCCGCCTTTTTCCCAGATGGTCTTGGCGGCTTCCCTGGGGATCACGCCGAGTTCCGCCAGCGCGTCGCAGGCGTAAGCCTCGATTTCGAACCAGATGCGGAATTTCGTTTCGGGCGACCAGATTGCGACCATGTCCGGCCGGGAATAACGGGGAATCATTGGAGAGGTGGGCCTTTGCGGGAGTTCTCGGGGCGGAAATTCTTGCGGTTTGTGCGCTGCAATTACCAGACCGCCGCCGCCTGCTCAACTCGCCTTGCGGCTAAGCCACCAGCTTGTCGCTAGGAGGAAGACGGGTGCCAGCGGCCAGTAGAGCCGGGAACCGATGACGAGGTATTGATAAGTCGATCCCAGCGCAGTGAAGACTTGCTGGTAGAACCATGTCCGCGAAAAGATCGCGGCGTGCCATTCGGAATAATAGATACGGTAGTCGAGCGCCAGCACGCTCGCTGTAGCCGCCAATGTGAAGCCGGTGAGCAGGATCGCTGTAAACCCGAATCGCTGCGGCGCGGAAAACCGCGAAACCGCCCATGACACAAAAGGCCACGCTGCCACGTAGGCGAGAAATCCGCCGGCAAGGTAATACGCCACAATGAGCGCGACGTGGTAGCTCAGGCCGCGTTGCTGATCCAGAACCAGGGAGACGAGGGCGCAGACCGCCATCATGGCGCCCCAGGCAAGCGCTCCGGCAAGAATGCGCAGGGCGCCCGCGAGCCGACCCTCCTCTCCGTCCCGATAGGTCGCGTCGGCCGTCATTGTTGCTGGCTGGCCTTTCGCGTGACCGCCATCCAGTGAAAATCCGGCCCTTCGAAACCGAAGCTTTCGACGGCGATCAGCACGGCGTAGGCCGACGGACCCTGGAACGGCATGAAGGTCTGCACGCCGCCGATCCGGTATCCGGTCGGGCAGCCGCGGCTGGACGGGACGGAACTGTCTTCGTGCAGCAATTCGGTGGCGCCGCCGGGGTGCGTATCGACCGACACGAGCCGGAAGCCGATACTTATATCGGTCACGCCGGCGCAAGAGCCGGTTGCCGGAAAGCGGATCTCCTCCAGCCGGATCTCCAGCGGCGGATCGATCGGCGGAAAGACCGGACGCGGATTGACGACAATCCGGAACGGGTCGGCCGACAATTCGGTCACCGTGTTGAACCCGGCCAGATAACCGGGATTGGCCGCGAGGTCGGTGTCGGAAACGATGGCCTCGCCCTGCGTCTTCGCTTGCGCCCGTGCGTCTTCGATGCTTGCGGTCTCGTCGTCGATACGGATACGGACCGGCGATCCCGGCACAAAATCGTCGGACGCCGTGTCGATATAGAACCGGTTCGCATAGGGAAAGCCCGAGCCGTCCTGAACGCCGTATTCCTCGAACGCGAATGTTGCGCCGTCGGCGGAAAAGCCAAGAACGTTGAGCGTCGCGGTATCGCCGGCATGTGCCGGTAATGCGAGCGTGCCCGCCGCGATCAGGGCGAGACAGGCGAGAACTGGACGGATGGTCATGCGGGTCTCCTGGCGTCAGACGGCCGATTCAGCCCGGCTGCCATTCTGGTGACAGCGTCGGGTCCTGTCCACCGGCGCGGCACCCAATCCTGCAAACACGGTAAAGGCGGACGCCTAGCTCCGCATCGACCACACCGGCAGCACGTCGTCCTTTGCGGGCGCCGCCGCATACACGCCGCGGGCAATTGCGCGCGACATGGTCGACGCAGCGGCGGCACAGAGATCGATGAAGCCATCCGCACCGCCCTTCAACGCGGTCCGCCCGGTCGAAACGGCGAAGACCAGATCGCCGTCCATCGGCGTGTGGCAGGGCCAGATCGCCCGGGCAAAACCGTCATGCGCGGCGATCGCCAGCCGCTTGCATTCCGCTTTGCTTAGCCTGGCGTCGGTCGCGATGACGGCGATGGTCGTGTTGGCGCGCGGATTGGTTTCTCCGGCATCGCGGAATTTCAGCCGCAAGCGCGTGGCGTCTTCGGGCAATGGCGCCGGCAGGCCGAGGCCGCCGAACTCGTTGCCGATCTCGAACGGCGCGGCCCAGAAATGCCGGCTGCCGCCGATCGTCGTGGTTCCGACCGGGTTGACCGCGACCAGCGCTCCGACCGTCGCGCCGGCATGGTCCAGCACCGTCGACGCCGAACCGATGCCGCCCTTCAGATCGGCGGTGAGCGCGCCGGCGCCGGCGCCGTGGCTACCGAGCGCGAAATCCGTCGCGGCGGCCCGGATGGCGGCGTAGCCGAGTTCGCGATAGGGTGGATAGCGGCCCCATTCCTTGTCGCCGCCGTTCAGAAGATCGAACAGGATCGCCGCCGGCACGATCGGAATGCGATGCGAACCGACCGCGAAGCCGCGGCCCATTTCCACGAGTGCCGCCATTGCGCCCGATGCCGCGTCGAGCCCGAAGGCCGATCCGCCGGAAAGCACCAGCGCGTCGACCGTCTCGACCGTGTTGTGCGGTTCCAGCAGGTCGGTCTCGCGCGTGCCGGGCGCGCCGCCGAGAATTTGCACCGCCGCCGTTGCCGGTTCGTCGCAAAGGATCGCGGTCACACCCGATTTCAGGCGAGAATCGTCGCAATGGCCGACCGATAGACCCGCGACATCTGTGATCAGGTTGCGCGAACCGCAGCCCCAGACCGTCATCGGATAGCTCCCGTGTTGCTGTCGGAATCGACCGGCTCGAGCCTGCCGTCGCGAACGGTGAAGACTTCGTAGAGGTTCCGGGTCAGGTCGCCGTTCTCATCGAAGCGGACCGGGCCGAGCGCCGTGCCGAAGGTTTTGCCGATCAGCGGTTCGATCGCGACGTGGCCGCTGTCGTCGCGCCCCGCCATGCCGGTCAGCGCGATCTCGACCGCCGCATGGGCCGGAACGACATAGCCGTCGCCGGCAACCGGGTTCTTCTCCAGCTTTTTCGCAAGGTCGCGGGCCGGTTCGCGGTCCAGCCAGTCCGGCAGTGCCGCCAGTACGGTTCCGTCGGCAAGCGTGCCATCGGTCGGCGGCGCGATGAGGGCGCTGCCGCCAGCCAGCGTCAGCGGGACATCTACCGCCTTGGCGTCTTTGCCGATGATCGCCGCATCGAAGGCGTCGCCGCCGATGAAGACATATGCCGCGCCGGCCTTGCGCAGCCGCCGCACCAGCGAAATCTGGTTCTGCAGTTGCGGCCGATAGGTGTCGGTGAAAACCGGTTTCAGATTGTCGTTTTCGAGCGCGAAACGCACCGCTTCGGCCAGTTGTCGGCCGTAAAGCGTCCCGTCGTCGATGATGCCGAAATTGACCGAGCGCCAGGCCGTGGCGAGATAGCCGGCGATCGCGTCGGCCTCGTCGGAATTGCGGGGCGCGAGCCGCAGCAGCTTCCAGCCATTCTTCTCGCGCTCTTCGGTGATGCCCTCGGCCTGCACGCCCAGGAGGATGACCGGTATTTTGGCTTCGGCGAGTTTCGGCATGGCGGCATCGAAAGACTCGATGCAGGGAAAGCCGATAGCGATCGACACCTTCGCCGCGATCATCGCATCGGCGGTCCGTGCGCCGCCTTCCGTGCTGCATTCGTCGTCGAAAACCTGAAGCGTGACGTCTCCGCCGTCACCGAGCGCCGCACGGGCGCCGGTTTCGACCTGTTCGCCGAGAATCGCGAAATAGCCGGACATCGGCGCGGAAATGCCGATTGCCGGCGTGTCCTGCGCCTGCGCGCCCGATGGCGCCATGATGGCGGCGATCAGGCTCGCGGCTTGTGCGAGGCTCCGCGAGGACATCAGTCCGGGAAATGAACAGCGAACGCTCATGTGTCTGTGATGCACGGCGCAGTGGGTGAGGGCAAGGCAAAAGGCGCGGTTGATGTCCGTCCCGTATCCTTTCCCAATCTCCACTTGGCGTCTGCAACCGCGCTCACTATGTTTCCATCAGCGATGATATCCCGGGAGCGAGCGAATATCCGATGCCGACGCCATTACCTGCCTCGATCGACGAAACGTTGGAGCTCCTGAACAGCCAGGACTATGTCGCCGACCGTCCGCTTGCGACCGTTCTTTATCTCAGCCTCAAGATGGGCCGTCCGCTGTTTCTCGAGGGCGAGGCGGGCGTCGGCAAGACCGAAATCGCCAAGGTGCTGGCGAAGGCGCTCGACCGGCCGCTGATCCGGCTGCAATGCTACGAGGGGCTCGACATTTCCTCGGCCGTCTATGAGTGGAACTATCCCGCGCAGATGCTGGAGATCCGCATGTCGGAAGCCGCTGGCATTTCAGACCGGGACCGGCTCGAGCACGACATCTTCGCTGACCGCTACCTGATCCGGCGTCCGGTGCTGGAGGCGCTGTCGGGCGAGCCCGGCCGTCCGCCGGTCTTCCTGATCGACGAACTGGACCGCACCGACGAGGCTTTCGAGGCGTTCCTGCTGGAAGTCCTGTCCGATTTCCAGGTGACGATTCCCGAATACGGGACGATCAAGGCCGCCGAACGGCCCGCCGTCATCATTACAACCAACCGGACGCGCGAAATCCACGACGCCCTGAAACGGCGCTGCCTCTATCATTGGGTCGATTATCCGAACGCCGAGCGCGAACTGGAGATCGTCTCCCGCAAGGCGCCGCAGGCCAATCAGCGCCTGTCGGAGGAGATCGTCCGCTACGTGCAGAAACTGCGCGAGATGGAACTGTTCAAGGTTCCGGGTGTCGCCGAAACGATCGACTGGGCGACGGCGCTGACCGAACTCGACAAGATCGCGCTCGATCCGGCGACGATTTCCGACACGATTGGCGTGCTCCTGAAATACCAGGACGACATCGCCCGGCTGCAGGGTTCGGAGGGCAAGCGCATACTCGACGACGTGAAGGCCGAACTCGACGCGGCGTGACGATGGAAACCTTTTCCTCGCAACCGGAAAAACAGATGCGGGCCCATGAGGGCCGGCTTGCCGACAATATCGTCTATTTCGCCCGCACCTTGCGCAAGGCCGGGATGAAGGTCGGGCCGGCGGCGGTCAACGATGCGATCGAGGCCGTGATGGCGGCGGGCATCGGCTCGCGCGATGATTTCTACTGGACGCTGCATGCCGTCCTCGTCACCCGGCACGAGGACACCGTCATCTTTGATGAGGCGTTCCGGCTTTACTGGCGCTCGCGCGAACTGGTCGAAAAGCTGCTGGCGATGTTTTCGCCCAAGGCGCCCGACACGCGCGAACGCGAGAAAAAGCGGGCAGGGGAGTCGCGCGTCGCAGACGCGATGTTCGAGGGCCACAAGCAACGCGAACCGGAGGAGCAACCGCCCGAAATCGAGGTTGATGCGCGCATGACCTTTTCCGGCCGCGAGGTGCTGCGCGACAAGGATTTCGCGCAGATGTCGGCCGCCGAGGTCGCCCAGGCAAAGAAGGCGCTCGCCGAACTGCGCCTGCCGAACGACGAGGTGAAAACCCGCCGCTACAAAGCATCGACGCACAAGCTGCGCGTCGATCCGCGCCGCACCATGCGCTACGCCATGCGCACCGGCGGCGATCTGATCATCCCTCAGTTTCGCGAGCCGCGTGTCGTCCATCCGCCGCTGGTGGTGCTTGCCGACATTTCCGGCTCGATGAGCCAGTATTCGCGCATCTTCCTGCATTTCCTGCACGCCCTGACGGAACATCGCCGCCACGTCCACACCTTCCTGTTCGGCACGCGTCTGACCAATGTCACCCGCCAGATGCGCCACCGCGACATCGACGCCGCGATCGACGACTGCACCAGGACCGTCGAAGACTGGTCGGGCGGTACGCGGATCGGCGAGACTTTGGCCACCTTCAACCGGCAATGGTCGCGCCGTGTGCTGTCGCAGGGCGCCGTCGTGCTGTTGATCACCGACGGGCTCGAGCGTGACGCGGTGGACGGGCTCGATCACGAAATGGAGCGCCTGCACAAGTCCTGCCGCCGGCTGATCTGGCTCAATCCGCTCTTACGTTTCGAAGGATTCCAGGCCAGGGCCAAGGGCGTGCGCGCGATGCTGCCGCATGTCGACGAATTTCGACCGGTGCATTCGCTGAACTCGATTTCCGATCTCTGCCTTGCGCTCGGGACGCGTTCGTCCCCATATCGTGAGACGAAGACACCGATGGACTGGCTGCGCGAACTCGATCGCGCCGCGTGAGCCGGCAGGAGGTACGACATGTCAGAACAATTCCATGACGATCCGCTCAAGGTCGCCGAAAACTGGATGGGCGAAGGCCGCACCGTGGCGGTCGCCACCGTGGTGGAAACCTGGGGCTCGGCGCCACGTCCGGTCGGCAGCCATCTGGTCATCGATGCCGATAGCAATTTCGAGGGATCCGTCTCCGGCGGCTGCGTCGAGGGGGCGGTCATCGCCGATGCGATGGACGTCATCGAGACCGGCGAACCGAAGATGCTGGAATTCGGCGTCGCCGACGAGACCGCCTGGCGTGTCGGCCTTTCCTGCGGCGGACGCATCCGCGTCTATGTCGAACGTCTCGGATAGGACCGGCCATGGATCCCCAGTCGCTCAAGAAACTGAACGCCGCGCGCGCGGCACGCCAGGCGATTGCGCTGGTGACGGATCTCGGCGACGGCCGCGATAGGGTCGTGCATGAAGGCGATGGTGTTGCCGGCGATCTCGGCGGGGCGCTGGACAGGGCGTTTCGAACCGGAAAGTCCGGCGTCGTCGAGGTGGACGGCCGCGAATTCTTCATCAACGTCCACCTGCCGCCGCCGCGCCTGGTGGTAATCGGCGCCGTGCATATCAGCCAGGCGATGGCGCCGATGGCAACGCTTGCCGGCTACGACATGGAGATCATCGATCCGCGCACTGCCTTCGCCACGCCGGAGCGTTTCGAGGGCGTTCGCCTCGACGCGGAATGGCCGGAAGCCGTGCTGAAACAGCGCCCGCTCGACCCCTATTGCGCGCTGTGCGCGATCACGCACGATCCGAAGATCGACGACTATCCGTTGAAGGCGGCGCTGGAGGCGAAGTGCTTCTATGTCGGCGCGCTCGGCAGCCGCAAGACCCATGCGAAGCGTGTCGAGCGTCTGCTGGCGGATGGCGTGCCGCAGAAGGCGATCGACACGATCGCGTCGCCGATCGGCCTCGATATCGGCGCGTCGAGCCCCGCGGAAATCGCAGTCGCGATTCTCGCGCAGGTGATCGAGGCCTTCCGAAAGCGGCAGATCTCGCCTCAAATGGCTGTCGTCTAGGCCATGTGGTTCGGCATCCGGTCTCTTGACGACCCCGGCGATCTCGCCGGCGCGACACTTGCCCATTCGCTGCAGCTTGCGAACCGCAAGCGGCTGCGCAAGGGCCATGTCCTCGGCGCTGGCGACATCGATGCCATCCGGGACGCCGGCATAACCGAAATTACGGTCGCGATCCCCGAAGCCGGCGACATGATGGAGGACGCGGCCGCCGCGCACATCGCCGACGTCTTCGCACTGGAAGGGTTCCGCAGGGAGGACGTCGGTACCGGCCGTGTCAATTTCCATGCCGTCGCCGACGGCGTTCTCGTCGTCAAACCGGAGCGCATCGAGGCGCTCAACCGGATCGATCCCGCGATCACGCTCGCCACTTTGCCGAACCACTCCTTCGTGCGGTCGGGCCAGATGATCGCGACGGTCAAGATCATTCCCTTCGCGGTTGCCGGCATGCTGGTCGAACGGGCGGCGGCGGAGGTTCAGGAACCCGGCACCGTGGTCGTTCGGCCCTTCACGGAGGGAATGCGGGTCGCCATGGTGCAGACGCGCGTCACCGGCACGAAGGCGTCGGTGCTCGACAAGACGAAGCGGGTGACCGAAGCGCGTTTGCAGGAGTTGCATGCACGTCTCGAAAACGAAAGCCGTGTCGCCCATGCCGTTGAGGCTCTGTCGGAGGAAATCGGCTCGCTCATCGGCGGCGTCGACATGCTGCTGGTCTTCGGCGCATCGGCCGTCACCGATCGCCGGGACGTTGTTCCGCAGGCGATCGAACAGGCCGGTGGAACGGTCCTGCATGTCGGCATGCCGGTCGATCCGGGCAATCTCCTGGTTCTGGGCAGTATCGCCGGCAAACCGGTCATCGGCGCGCCGGGCTGCGCGCGAAGCCCGAAGGAAAACGGTTTCGATTGGGTGTTGCAGCGGCTTTGCGCCGGGATCGAGGTGACTCCGGACGATATCGTCGCCATGGGTGTCGGCGGACTTCTGACCGAAATCCCGATCCGTCCGCATCCGCGCGAAAAGTCGAACCCCGTCGATCGCTGAATGGTGGGCGCCGTCAACTCTCCGGTAAAGGCCGCGGCCGTCGTCCTGGCGGCAGGAAGATCGACGCGCATGGGTGCGCGCAACAAGCTGCTTCTCGAAATCGAACCGGGCGTCGCTGTCGTCCGCCGCGTCGTCGAGCGCGCGCGAGCGAGTGTTGCCGGACCGGTGTATGTCGTAACCGGGCATCAAGCGGAAAAGGTTCGCGAAGCACTGGCCGGCCTCGATTGCATCTTCGTGCACAACCCGGACTTCGCGGACGGCCTGTCCGGCTCTGTCAGGGCGGGTTTTGGCGCCGCGGTGGATGCGGGCGCCGACGGCGTCATCGCCTTTCTGGGCGACATGCCGTTCGTGCCGGAGGCGGCCATTACCGCCGTTCGCGAGGCCGCTTCGGCCAATCCCGGACGCATGGTGCAGGCGGTCACTGGCGGAAGACCGGCCCATCCGGTCTGGTTGCCTGCACGCCTGTCGGCGCTTGTTGATCGGCTCGAGGGCGATCATGGCATCCGCGGCATGATTGCCGGCAGCGGCGAGGAAATGATCACCGTCGAGGTTGGCGGTCAGGCGGCGGTCGACCTCGATACGCCGCAGGACTATGCCGCCGCGCTCGCGGCCGGAAAGCCTGCGCACGGCGATTGATAATCGTTCGGGAACCGGAATAGTGTGCGCGCCATGTCCAGTTCCCGTCCATTGATTCCAGAACGCAGCGGACGTGAACGGCGCCGCCTGACGCTGTTTTCAGTCTTTTGTATGCTGCTGCTGCCGGTTCTTTTCGCCGGTGCCGCACAGGCCTTCGAGCTCAAGCCCTTCAAGGATCGCCTGTTTGCCTATCCCGGCATTCTCGAAAGCCGGGACGGAGGCGCCTATATCGTCGTCGATTACAACGAACTGCGCGACATCAATCGCCGCGACAAGGTGCCGGAACGCCGGGTGAACCGGGCCTATGTCGATCCTATTCCGCGCCGTCGCCAGGCGGATCAGACGCTCCAGACCGACGCCGGCGAAATCCGGTTCATAGCCGCCGGTATCTCGAAGGGCGCCAGGCTGGTCACCGTCTATGTGCACGGAAGGGGCGGGGACCGCAAACAGGGCGCCAACGACTACACCTTCGGCGGCAATTTCAACCGCATCAAGAACCTGATGCTGCGCAATTCCGGCGTCTATATCGCGCCCGACGGCGGCGACCTCGGCGACGACGCGGTGCAGCGGATCCGGGAACTGATCCTCGCGGTGTTGCGCCGGCTGCCGAATGCGCGCCTCGTCCTGGCCTGCGGGTCCGCTGGCGGTGCCGTTTGCCACGCGCTCGCACAGGATGATTCTGTGGCCACGCGGATGGCGGGCATCGCCTTGCTCGGCTCCTTCGGCAGCGACAGCTATATCGGTTCGGCCGCCTGGCGTTACCGGGTTCCGCTCTTTATCGCGCATGGCAGCGCCGATTCGGTCATCCCGGTCGCCGCGGCGGAATCCTTCTACCATGCCGTTCAACAGACACCGGGCTATCCCGTGCGCATGGTCCGCTTCGAGACCGGCGGCCACGGGACGCCGATCCGCATGACGGACTGGCGCGACATGATCAACTGGATGTTACGCATGCACTGAAACGCCGGGGAGCCGCATCTGGGGAAGCGCAGGCATATCTGTGATTAGCATATCGACAGGGCCGCAAAGCTCTGGCAACAAGGCGCGCCATAAGAAAAGACGTAAGCCGCCGTCGCGATGCCGCTGGTGAATCCCGGGTCAGGGACTGACGGGATCACCGCGAGACGCCACTACAATGGGACAACTCCGTTGCGTTACCTCAAGATAATCCTCTTCTTCATCTTCCTGCCCGTACCCCTGTTTTTGCTCGAAGCGATCTTCTTGGTGACGGGGAGCGGTTTGTCGATCACGGACGGCAATGGTGTTGGCCAGGTATCGGCACTGCTGGTCGTTATCGCGATGGTCGCCGTCTTCAGCCGCTTCGTCGCAAAGGAACGGCCATTCGGTTTCCTGTATTTCTATCTCCGGAACTGGCGGCCGGCGCTTCGCGGATTCGCCATTTTCGGCGGCGTAACGCTTTTCCTGTCCGTGTCGGCCTACGCGATTTTATGGCTGTTCGGAAAGGCGACGATTTCACAGGAAGCTATCGCGGCGTTCAACTACAAGGTCTTCGAAGACACGGTGGTGACGCTGCTGACCGCACTGGTCGTGGCTCTCACGGAAGAGATCGTCTTCCGAACGTTTCTCATGCGCTATCTGCGCTGGAACACGACGGCTCTGGTGACGGTCGGCGCGGTCCTGTTCTCCTCGTTCATTTTCGTCATTTCGCATCGACTGGACGAGCCGCTCTACTGGTTCTCCGGCAACAACTGGCAGCTGTTTGTCGGCCTGTTCCTGCTCGCGGTGCTTCTGTCTGTTACCTACCTTTCCACCGCCTCGTTCCTCTGCAATGTCGGCATCCATTTCGGCCTGCTCTTCACGGAAGTCGTCCGGTTCAGGACCCATATCATCGAGTTGAACAACGACAACTGGTGGTTCGGCAGTTCCTACGATGTCCGAATGGCGCCGATCCTGTGGCTCCTTTTCATCTGCGCGACCGCGGTGATTTTCCTCAGCCGCAGGACGCTGCGTGCAAACTTCGCGATTGAAAAAGAGGTCGTCACCCACGGCCTGCTCGAACGGACGTTTTAGCGCGCAGGATACCGCTTGAGGCCCATCGCTATTGGCTGCCGGTTGGGCTCCATACCGGTTATCGCTGATCGCAAAAGCCCGCGACGAACAGCGGAAGAAGCAGACTTCGCCCGCGCGAATTCAGCTGACAAACCGATTTTTCGTGAAGAAGGAACCTGTGGCACGCCCTAGGGGAGTCGAACCCCTCTTTCCAGAATGAAAATCTGGCGTCCTAACCGATAGACGAAGGGCGCGTGTAAGGTCTGGCGTCTATAAAAAGAATCTGTCGGGTCCGCAAGCCCGTTTACGGGCTGATTTCGTGTTTTTTCAGGGGAAACCCCGATCGTGTTGTGTGCACTCCTGGCGCAATGAAAAAACCGCCTGACCTTGGCGATCGATTCTCTTCTTATTGCTTTTAAATCAGCAGCTTGATGCTATTTGCGGCGACGGCAGCGCCAGTTCCAGTCGCGCTGCGGGCCGATGTCGATATGGACCGATTGCGTGTAGCAGTAGGTGCCGACGCCGCCGCGCCCGGACATCGAGCGTAGATAGGAAGCAAGCTCCCATTTCGTTACGCCCTCGATCTGGATGTCGGCGGCCGAACAATACATGTGCAGCGAGTTTTCCGCGCCGCGCGCCTTCTTGTTGCGCGACGGGCTCCGGTATCCCGACGTGATCACGACATTGCGTCCGTAGTGGTGTTCGACCTGTTTGAGAACGCGCACCAGAGCCGGTTTGAGACAGGCGACATCGACGCCGTCGTGCTGCTTGATCAATCCGTTCGGCGCGAGCCGGGCGAGACCGGCGGCCGACGCAAGTTGTACCGGCCGTTCTTCGAGTTCGTCCGCCGGCGCCGCCGTCTCAGTCGTATTGAGACCGAGTGCCCGCTCCCGGTCGACGCCGGGCAATCCGGGCACGGCGGCAGCGGATGCGCTGGCGACGGTAACTGCGGGAGGCGCGGACGGGGGCGGGTTCTTCGGCGCGCTCCACAATTCGGCGGTCGCCGGTTCCCCGGCGACGGGCGCGGGCGGGATCAACGCCTTGCGCGTGCTGCTCGAACGGTTGTTGGAAAAGAGCGAAAGCAGGCCACCTGACCGTTTTCCCATGGCGCCGATCGGCGGGCGCGGCGGGGTGATGGCGCGTGGCTGCGTGCCCGTCGCGCTATTGATGCGGGCCGTTGCGGCGTCGACAGGGCGTGAACCCGTGCCGTCGGTCGTTGCGGATTGCATGTCCGGCTGCGCCAAGGCGACGGTCGTCGCCTGCTCGTCCGACATGGCCGTGCCGGTGGCTGCGGCGTCGACAGCGATAGCGGCGGCTCCCTTGGTGGGCTCGGCGCCCTCGAGCGCCATGACCGGGCTCTCGGACGCGGAACCGGCAGGCGCCTGCACGGACCCGTCAGCGGATGCGAGGTCTTCGGCGGGACGGGGCTGCGGCAGGGCATCGTCTCCAGCCAGCGATAGCCCGACCGACGGTTCGGGCGCGAAGGTGGACTGCACGTCGAGCGCCGAGGCCATGCAACCGGAAAGACCGGTCGCCGCGACGATCATCGCAAGGCCGCGAGCAGGCGCGCGTTTAAGGAATGTCCCCGTTCGAACTGTCAATGACTTGCCTTGTGTCCCCGAACCCCTCGGCTCAACCGTCATAAGCCATTGCCGTGGTAAACAAAGACTTATGCGGAAGCCGGACAATAATAGCCATCTTCGCGCTATGTGAGAAATAGGGCCAAATCAAGGTCCCGGCGCCGGTAGGCCCGGTTCACCAGGCCCCGGTATTCGGCATGGAAGCCCACGGTTCGCTTTTCGGCAGGGCCTCGCCCTTCTGCAGGATCTCGATCGAGATGCCGTCGGGTGAGCGCACGAAAGCCATGTGTCCGTCGCGCGGCGGCCGGTTGATCGTGACGCCGCCCTTGGCGAGGCGATCGCAGGTCTCGTAGATGTCGTCGACCGCATAGGCGAGGTGCCCGAAGTTGCGCCCGCCCTGATAGTCCTCGGGATCCCAGTTGTAGGTCAGTTCCACCATCGGCGCGCCACCGGCCTTCGCCGTGTCGACGTCTTCGGGAGCGGCAAGAAAGATCAGCGTGTAGCGGCCCGCTTCGCTGTCCATCCGGCGCACTTCCTCGAGGCCCAGCTTGGTGCAATAGAAGTCGAGCGATTCATCGATGTCGCGTACGCGGACCATAGTGTGCAGATAACGCATGTGGTTTCTCCCTTGTTTGTCCGTTTTCTAGTGCGCCGCGCAGGCAAAGCAAGGCGCAATCACCCACGAGGCTTGCGCCAGGCTTGCAAGCTTTTCGAAGGACATGTGCAAAACAAAAGATCGGGCTTGTGGTGTTTAGATGTCGCAATGCTATCCTCGGGGAAGAGAATCAGGTGTGGGTTGATCGAGAAAAGCGTTGCCATGGGGGAAAAGGGCTCATCATCAGGCGATTTGGGACGCCTCCTTTCACAATCCGAAAATTCGGAGGTGATCGAAGTCTCGGGTGCGATCAAGTGGTTCGACGTCGCGAAGGGCTTCGGATTTGTCGTTCCCGATGAGGAAGGTCTCGGCGATGTCATGCTTCACGTGACGTGCCTGCGCCGCGATGGCTACCAGACGGCGCTCGAGGGTGCACGGATCGTCTGCCAGGCGCGCCAGGGTGACCGCGGCCTGCAGGCCTTTCACGTGATCTCGATGGACAATACAACGGCCGTCCATCCCGGAGAATCCGAACAGAAGACCCATGTCCACGTCACGCCGACCAGCGGTCTGGAGCGGGTGATCGTCAAATGGTTCAACCGCACGAAGGGCTTCGGCTTCGTGACGCGCGGTGAGGGGACCGAGGACATCTTCGTCCATATGGAGACGTTGCGGCGCTTCGGATTGACCGAGCTGCGCGCCGGGCAGGTCGTCCTCGTGCGTTTCGGGAACGGCGACAAGGGCCTCATGGCAGCCGAAATTTATCCCGACCTCGGCACACAATTGCCGTCATCACATTAGAACGTCGAGCCGGTTGAACGGACCGGAAGCCATGGCAAGACTTGCACTCGTCCTTTTCGCGCTTTTCGCGGGCGCCGTATCCGTCATCGCTCCGTCGCGCGGCGCGATCGCGCAGGAAGCACCGATGCTTCTGCCGGTCGACGCGACGCCGCTGACGATCATGCGCGACCGCAAGGAAATCGCGAAATTTGATATCGAAATCGCCGACGACAATGACGAACGGTCGCGCGGTTTGATGTTCCGGGCGGAGTTCCCTGACAATCGCGCGATGCTGTTCGTCTTCGAGAAAACCCGCGAAGTTGCCTTCTGGATGCAGAACACGCCGCGCCCGCTCGACATGCTTTTCGTGCGCGAGGACGGCGTGGTCAGTTCCATCGCGAAGCACACGACACCGTTTTCGACGGCCGCGGTGCCGTCTGCTGAGCCGGTTCGATACGTTCTCGAAATCAATGCCGGGCTGACCGACAGTCTCGGGATCGCGCCCGGCGACCGCTTCGTTCATCCGATTATTTCGGCGAACGTCAAATAGAGATGGTTGCCGTTGCGGGTAAGCCGTTGTATGCGACGGCTTCCGCGATTGTCGCCGTCGGAGTTCGGAGCGTAGCGCAGCCTGGTAGCGCATCTGGTTTGGGACCAGAGGGTCGCAGGTTCGAATCCTGCCGCTCCGACCAATTCGGTGACCACGCGTTACAATGATGTCAAAGGAGAATGCGCCCGTGTCAGCCCGCATTTACAGCCCCTCCAAGACCGCCATGCAGTCTGGGAAGGCAAAGACCGGCATCTGGGTTCTCGAATTCGACCGCGCCTCTGCGCGCACCGTCGAGCCGTTGATGGGATATACGTCGTCAAGCGATCCGCTGGCGCAGGTGCGGCTGAAATTCGCGACCCGCGACGAGGCCGTCGCCTATGCCGAAAAACACGGTATCGCCTATCACCTCGACGAACCGAATCAGCCGAAGCGCCGGGCCGTCTCCTATTCCGACAATTTCAAATACGACCGCAAGACGCCCTGGACCCACTGATCGCGGATTTGACGTTACGCTTGACCGCGCCGCCGCCCGGCGACATGAAGTTCAGGTCCGGCCCCGTAGCTCAGCTGGATAGAGCACCGGCCTTCTAAGCCGATGGTCGCAGGTTCGAATCCTGCCGGGGTCGCCATCCAGCCATTTGCCCGTCTCCCGGAGCGCGACGTCTCCGCCAAGACCCGGACGCTGATCTGGGTTAGTCCTACCGCTCCCTGAAGGCACGCTGCATGCTGTCGACGATCGGCTTCGACAGATATTCGAAGAAGGTTCGTTTTGCCGTCTGGATCATGATTTCCGCCGGCATGCCCGGCGTGGGGCTGAAGCCGGGCACCCGCTGGATCTCATTCGCGGAAAGGCTCACACGGGCGATATAGACCTCGCGCTGCTGCATCGGGTTGGCGTCGCGTAGCGAGTCCGCGGAAACGTAGAAGACCTTGCCGTTGAGCACCGGTGTCGTGCGCCTGTTCAGCGCGGTCAGCCGGATGGTGGCCGCCTGGCCAACCCGCACGCTGTCGATATCGGTGCGCGGTATCTGCGTCTCGATGATCAGCGGCACGTCGGTCGGCAGGATCTCGGCAATGCTCTTGCCGCTTTCGATCACGCCGCCCGGCGTATGGTAATGCATGCGCACGACGGTCCCCGATACCGGGGCGTTGATGGTGACCCGCTTCAACACATTCTGCGCATTGCGCGACTGTTCGCGAACGCCGTCAAGTTCCGCATCGATGGACTGCAGTTCATCGACGGCGGCTTGCCGGTAGCTCGCCTCGGTCTGCAGGAGTTGTTCGCGGTGCTTCTTGATCTGGGCTTTGGTCTCCGAGACCTCCGAAGCGAGCCGTCCGATCTGGCCTTCCGCATCCGCAATGGCCCGCCGGATGGCATTTGTCTCGGTTTTGCGTATGAAGCCGTCCTCCAGCAATTGCAGCTTTCCGGCCAGCTCCTCCTTGAGAAGATCCGACTGACGCACCATGGCCAGCCGCTGGGTCTCGTAGCCCTCCGCGCGGAATTCCAGTGACTCCATGTTCGAACGCAGCAGTTGAAGGTCACTTTCCAGCTTGCGCCGAGACGACTCGAAACTGAGCAACTGGCTGTCGAGGATGGCGGCTATTTCCGGATCGCTGCGCTGATCGGCCAGATAGGGCGGATAATCGACGGTCTCCGTGCCGTTATATTCGGCGAGCAGGCGCGCATTGATGGCTTCGAGCCGGGCGAGACGCAGAATGAGCTGACGCTCGTTCGCCTGCGCTGACGATTCGTCCAGCCGGATGATCGGAGTCCCGCTGTCGACGTGATCACCCTCGCTGACGAGTATCTCCTTGATGATCCCGCCTTCCAGGTGCTGGATGATCTTGTTCTGGCCGGTGGCGACGAAACTGCCTTGCGCCACGACCGCGGCGGCAAGCGGTGCGGTAAACGCCCATGCGCCGAACCCGCCGAAGGTCGCAGTGGCGAGAATGAGCCCGATGATCGTGTGTCTGCGGATCGAGCGCGGAACGTCGGAATACCATTCCAGGTGTTCGATGGTTGCGAGACTGTTCATTGCCCTGCTCCTGTGCGGACCATCCGCCTAGCCCTGCCGGCCATTGGGGCCAATCTGCCCGCCATTCTGCATGTTGGAGAGCGCCTGAAGCACGTCCTGGCGGCGGCCGAACATCGACACCGTCCCGTTGGTCAGAAGCAGGATCTTGTCGACATGCCGCAACAGCGACGGTTTTTGCGTGATCGCGATAACGGTTATCCTGTTCGCCTTCGCATGGGCGAGGGCGCGTGCCAGCGCCTGGTCGCCATTGGCGTCGAGATTGGAGTTCGGTTCGTCAAGCACGACCATGCGCGGATTGCCGAAGAATGCCCGCGCCAGGGCGATGCGCTGTTTCTGGCCGCCGGAAAGTGGCGAGCCGTCGGCCGCGACGATGGTTTCGTATCCCTGCGGCAGCGAGGAAATCATTTCGTGCACGTCGGCCAGCGCCGCAGCCTCGAATATCTGCGCGTCTGTCGCATCCTCGCGCATCCGGGCGATGTTGCCCTTGATCGTGCCGGGGAAAAGCTGGACGTCCTGCGGCAGGTATCCGATATTCTCGCCGAACTGCCGCTGGTCCCAGTTGCGCAAATCCATCAGGTCGAGGCGTACGCTGCCCGAAGTCGGCAGGACCGATCCGACCAGCATCTTGCCGAGCGTCGTCTTGCCGGCGCCGGAATCCCCGATGATGGCAAGCGAGTCGCCGGGCTGCAGCGCGAAACTGATGCTGTTGAGCACGACGCGTTTCGTGCCCTGCGGGACGTAAAGAAGCCGTTCGACATCGAGGCGGCCCTCCGGTTTAGGCAAGCGCAGGCGTTCGAAATTCAGCGGCGACGCGGTCAACAACTGGGCGATGCGGCCATAGGCCGAGCGCGACAGCAGGAACTGGTTCCAGCCTTCGATGACGCCCTCGATCGGCGCGAGCGCCCGGCCGGCGACGATCGACCCTGCAATCACCATGCCGCCGGTGATCTCTCCGTGAAGCGCGAGATTGGCCCCCCAGCCCAGCAAGGCGATCTGCGTCAACAGGCGAACGCCGCGCGAGATCGACGCGGAAATGATGTTGCGGTCCTGTGCGTGAACCTGCGCACGCAACGAGGACGCCGTGTCGCGGCCCCATATGCTGACGGCTTCCGGTATCATTGCGAGCGCGTTGATGATCTGCGAATTGCGCGACATGGAATCGAGATGCAGGTTCGCCTTGCTCTGGTATTGGGTCGCTTCGGCGAACGGAGCCGATGTCGCCCGCTGGTTGAACAAAGCGATGATCAGAAGCGCCAACGCGGTGGTGACGACGATCAGCCCCAGATCCGTGTGGATAAGGAAGATGGCGGCGATGAAAATGGGCGTGAACGGTCCGTCGAGAAAGGAAAGCAGCGTCGCCGAGACGAGGAATGACCGCAATTGCTGCAGATCGCCGAGTATCTGGTATTCGCGTCCGTTGCTGTGCAATGCGGCGCGTGCCGCCGCGCTGAGAATCGGAGAGCCCAGCTGCGCAGCCACCTCGACGGCGGTGCGCATCAATATGAAGCGCCTGATCGCGTCGAAGATGACCTGGAGGATCACCGCGCCGACGATAACGACGGTCAGCATGATGAGCGTGTCGGTCGAGCGGCTGGTGAAGACACGGTCGGAGATCTGGAAGAGATAAAGCGGGATCGCCAGGACGAGGATGTTCGTCGCGAGTGTGAAGAACATGACCACGGTCAGGTTGTAGCGGACCGCCTTCACTCCTGCCTTCAGGCTGCGCGAAAAATCGACCGGGCCGAGCCGCTTGTGGAAGTGGCCGCCACCACCGCCACTGCCGGATCCCGAACGCCCGCCGTCGGCCGGGCCACCGGCTCCGGCTTCCGCTTCGCGCGTTTTCACGGGCCCCTTGTCGGCGTCTATCGTGCGCGCGCTGATCGGTGCGCTTGTCGGCGGTTCGGCGACACGCATTTCCTCCGGCTGCGGCGTATCCGCAGCGCGCATTTCCTCGGGCTCAGGAGCATCCGCGGCGCGCATGTCCGCCGGTTGAGGTGTGGCCTGATCGAGCCGTCCCGTGCTCGGAACTTGTACGAATTCCTGTCGCGGCACGCCGTTGTTTTGACGCGGGGACCAGCCGGCAGGATCCGCGGCGGGTTTCTGCTCGCCAGGCTCCGGGTACATTTTTTGTTCGGGTGTTTCGACAGCCGGCTCGGGGTCGGAAATTTCCGAAATCGGATCCGGATCGACGATCTCCGCGATAGGCTCCTGTTCGCCGTCGCTTTCCTCTGGCTCGGAGATGGGGCTGTCCGGGGCCGGATTCGCCTCCTCCACCTCCGTGGCCGATGCCCTCCGGCCTGCTTCGCGCTGCAATCCGGCGGTCAACGCGTCGAGCTCGCGGATAAGGTCGTCCAGCGCGTCGCCGCGCGGCGCATCCGGATCGGCGACGGGCTTTTCGTCGGCCCTCAAGGGGGCGTATGAGCGGTTCAGGAAGTTACGGATGTCGTTCATTCCCGCACCCCTCAGGCAAGCATGGTTTGCATGACATCCACATGCACCGTGTCAGGCGCATGCGTGCCGGCGTCGGCGTTGTCGTGGTCGCAATCGGGGTCGAGCATGTCGTCGGCAAGAAACAAGACCGCCTCGCTTGCCAAATCCGACGGAGCCCCGATTTCGCCGAACGGGTCGTTGGAGATCAATTCGGCCTGGTAGAGCAGGGCGTCGGAATATATCTCGCCACCCGTATAGACGGTCGAGTCGACGCCCCCCTCGGCGATGGACGCGATATTGAGAAGGTCGTTCGAGCCGGTGCTGATCGTCCAGTCCGTCGGAACGCCGTCCTGTTCCTCGCCGAACATGGCGATCTGGTCGCTGTCGCCGAGAATGTTGGTCTGCGAGATGTATTTCAGGCTCAGAATGCTGCCGGAGATATAGAGAACGCTGAGGGAGTCGAAACCGGCAAACGCCGCGTCGCCGAGAACTCCCGCATTCAGGTCGTCGCTGCCGCTCGCGAGGCTTTGCATTGCCTCGAGATAGTGGTCGGGCATCGACTCGAACTGCATCTGGCCCGCGGCATGGATATTGGCCTGGTTCCAGAGCAGGTTGTCGCTTGTCGACAGGCTCGCGTGGCCGGAAGTGGCGAAGTCACCCTGCGACCAAACGAAGTCGTCGTCCAGCAGGATGTTCTTCTGTTCTATGACATTGGCGTAATGGTAGCTGCCGCCGACGACGACGAGATCGTAGTAGTTGCCGAACTCGCCCAGTGAAAAGGAATTGATTGTCGTATTTCCGCCGGTCTGTAGCAGCGACTGCGAGCCCGCATGCGTCAGGATCGCCGTGTCGTGATCCGTCATGAAGCTGAGTTGCTCGATCCAGTTCAACAGCACGAGATTTCCGTCGAGCCGCGTCACATGCCATTGCTCCGGCAGCCCGGAGAGCGCCGGCTCGGCGTCCGCATCGGCCGGCGGCGCCGGATCAAGCGTGACGGATGCGATGTTGAACGCCCGGGTCGCCGCGGCGTCCGGCGCCAGCCAACCGGAAAATTCGCTTCCGATTGTATCGGCGTCGGACCAGACATTGACCTGGCTGACGATATTGACGTGGACCGTATCGCCCGCGACAGCGAAGACGGGTGCGACGATCCAGTTGCTGCCGATGAACGCCTCGTTGACGAGCAGGTTGGAGCCCGCATCGAGCGTCACGTCGCCATGCATCTCGATGTGGCCTTCGCCGTGGACAACGGATACCGGCTGAGGTTCCTCCGGTTCCTCGTTTTCCGGCAGGTAGTCGGAAAGGAGAGGGGCCTCGTCCACGCGAACGCCGTTGGAATGAATGCCGTCGGCGTCGGCGCCCGCCGCGACATGGATTTGCGCCTCGGACGGCCCTTCTTCCTGGTCGCTTCGGACGATCCGCGCCACTTCCTCGACCAGGTCGGCAATGGCGATCTCCGAATCCGGCTGCGTCAAGGCACCGATGGGATCGATATCCGATGCTTCGGCCGCCAGCACGCCGAGTCCGGCGTCCAGATAGTCGCTGGACATCGTATCGACCTTGGCGTCGGTCATGTTCAGGTAGTCGTTGTCGTATACATGATTGACCTGCTGTGCGACGACGGCGATCGAACCGGGCGGTGTCACCGTGAATTCGAAACGCGTGCCGAGCGAAAGCAGGAAACCGCCAAGTCCCGGCAGCGTATTCGGGTGTGGCGTATCGGCGCCGGCAGTGGCAGGCGGAAGATAATGGCCGTCTACGTGGCTGCGCGCCCAGAGCGGGACAACGGATTGGTCGAAGGGCTGGTAATGGAGGTCCGGTTGGACATCCAGAAGCTGATAAGGCGTGTTGACGAAATTGCCGACGGCGATGATTTCGGCACCGTCCATCTGCTTCGCCTTGAGAGCGCGAAACTCGTCATAGTCGAGCCGTCCGCGTGCTTCCTCCACTGCCAGTTCGAAAAAGCCGATGAAGTGCGCGATGGCTTCGGTAATCGGATCAAGTGACACGTTCATGTCCTCGTTTCGGTGTCGTTACGTCCCGCTGCACGGCACCTGGTATTATCGTTATTGGGACCGCGCGGCTTGCCCGCGCGGTCCGGTATGGGAGGGGACCGGTTTCCCGGTCCCGCAGTCGATTATGACGAAGAATCGTCACCGCCGATGATCGAATCGTGGAAGTCACCGCCGACGACGGTCATGTCGACCGTGTTGCCGAGGATGTTGGCGCCCATCACGATGCTCTGGTTGAACGCGGTGGTATCCAGGATCGCGTCGGCGGATGCTTCAGACAGACCGTTGATGTAGGTGTCCGCCGTATTGTGCGATCCCCACATGCCGGCGTCACCGCCGGCGCCGGCCGTTGCCGTGCCGCCGTTGCCGCCGTCGCCGCCGTCGCCGCCATTCGCCGCGCCAACGCTTGCCATGCCGCCAAGGCCGTCGCCGGCCCATGCGACACCACCGAAGGCGCCGCCGCCGTCACCGCCGGCGCCGCCGTCGGCTCTGCCGGTGCCCGTGCCGGTGCCGTCATTCGCGCTGGCCCAGCCGTCGCCATTGCCGCCATCTGCGGAGCCGCCTGCGCCACCGAGGCCGCCAAGGCCGCCAAGGCCGGCGGTGCCGCCACCGCCGAGTCCGCCGGTCGCATTTCCGCCATCGCCGGAGTCACCGCCATTGCCGCCATCGCCGCCATCGCCGGCGTTTGCCTTACCGGCAATCGCGCCCGAAGCGGCTGCAGCGAAGCCGGGACCGCCAGGGGGAACAGCTGCGTTTGCAGTGGAGGTCGCGTCCGGATCGGCGTAGCCGCCAGCTCCGCCATCGCCCGAATTGCTGTTACTGCCACCGTCTCCGGGGTTCGCCGTGCCACCCGTGCCGCCATTCGCCTGGCCGCCTGCACCGCCGCTACCGCCGCTACCGCCTGCACCGCCGTTATCGCCGGCGCCGCCGAGGCCGACACCGGCCGCCAGTCCGCCGAGGCCGACGCCGACACCCGTGCCGGTTCCACCAGCCGCACCGGCGCCGCCGGTTGCTCCGCCACCAAAGGCCGAACCGCCGATGCCGCCCAGTGCGCCGGCAAAGCCGCCTGATGCGGAGCCGCCATAATCGCCGCTGCCGCCATTGGCATCGGCATCGCCGCCGCTTGCGCCTTCGGCCTTGATGCCTTCGTCGGCTGTCGCGTTGCCGCCGGTTGCGTCACCGTTCTGGGTGAACGTTCCGCCATTATTCGAAACGCTCGGATTGCTCAGAGTGTCATTGTCGACCAGATGGTTGTTCTGACTGAAAACGATCCCGCTGTCGTTGCCGGCGCCGTTGAGCGCATCGTTGAGGACATCCTCGATCGAGACGTCGTCACCGGGATTGTAGTTGATCTCGCCGTCGCGATTGACGAGCAGTTGATCGACATGCGCGCCGCCGGACAGGTCTATGTCGGCGAAGTCGTCATCGGTCGGAATATAGCCTTCCATGTTGACGTTGACGTTGGCCGTCGCGGCTGCTGCGCTTGCCGAGGTGCTGGCGCTGCTGGACGTCGAATCGCTATTGGACGTCGAGTCGGACGAATTCCAGTTGGCATTGAAATTGGCATTACCGTTCAGGTTGCCGTTGCCGTTGCCGTTCAGATTGCCGTTTCCGTTGCCATTCAGGTTCCCGTTTCCGTTGCCATTCAGGTTCCCGTTGCCATTGCCATTCAGGTTCCCGTTGCCATTGCCATTGCCATTCAGGTTCACGCTTTCGCTGCTCTGCGATTGCTCTTGACCCTGGCCTTGACCCTGGAGCGAAGCCTGGAGTTGGCCCTGACCCTGGCCTTGGGCTTCAAGCTGCCCCTGACCCTGAGCTTCGAGTTGTCCCTGGCCCTGAGCTTCGAGCTGGGCCTGGTTGTGATTTCTTCTAGACATGGTTTTTCCTCACAAATATTTCAGGGAAAACCTCGCCGCCATTCTTCTAACAAGCGGCATTCAGCTTCCTGGTTTTAACTTGGACATTCGCGTCCGGTTTTGGCGCCCGGCCGCTTGCGCGATCGAACCGCCCACAGTCGAAATGTGAGATTTTCGGGGTGTCCTCCTTTCCCTGGCGTTTCGCCGCTGTCGACACGTCGACACGCAAAAGGAACCCGTTTGCCCGGTCGCTTAGACCAAGACATTCCCTGCACCCGTTTGCATGTGATCGCCGCGCGGTTGCGGCCTGAATCACATCGTGTCCGGGGGGGCGCCGGAAATGAAGTCGTGAATTGGGTCTAGTACTTGCGGCTTGCCGGGGCCGATATGCCGGCCGTTCGATAAGCTTTGTGTTTTCAAGGCATTGTGCCGGCGATCCGGCAACAAGACATGCGCGGTGTCGGTTCCCCTACGTCAAACTGATTGTTTTGTCGCTGGCCGGACTAGATAAATCTATCTGTGTCGAACTGTATGCCGTCGGTCGCGGGGGAAGAGTATTTAGTCCCGTCTGTGGAAAACTTCGGATTGCCATATTGGATTACTGAAAATGAACGCCTTTTGGGGGCGGGACTGATCGTTCGATGTATATGCGAACGATCGGGTTAGTGATAAAACCCGATGCGACGGCTGGGAACGTAAAAGGGCTGAAATATGCTCGCATAAGAATGAGTCCGGGTCGTTTCGGGGCATCTAGTAGAGGGAGACTAGAATGCGACCGGCTTTTGACCAAATTCCGAAAGACGAAACGAAAACGCGGAAAGAGAGCACGGTACCGGACCGGCCGACCATTATCTATATCGGCCCTACGCAGGCCTTTTCCGATTGTTTGACCCGTAACCTGACCTACGAATTCCCTGATTTCGGATTTCGCCGTTTCGCGGATATCGACGAAGCCAGACGATGGTATACCGGCTCGCAGGGCGAGGTGCGGCTGATTGTCGTCGACGACTCGCTTTGCGCCGCTTTGCTCGGCGAGGCAGACGTCTTTGGCCAGATAGTTCCTAACCCGATTATCTGCATCTCCTTCAACCAGATCGAGCCGTCGGATCAGTGCTTGAACGAGTTCTTTGGCGGTGGAGTCGTCCGGTCCTGCCTTCCGATGAATCTTCGGCTCGATATCTGGCTTTCGGCCATCCGCCTGATGCTGAATGGCGGTAATTACTGCCCGCCGGAAGTGATGGAAGCATTCGTGAAGCGGCTCGAAAACGACACCTCGGCCGCGAGGCCGGCGCCGCGCAAACCGGCAGGCAACAGGGGCGGTGGCAGCCGCCTCAGGAAGCTCACGCGGCGCGAGGAGCAAGTCATGGAACTTGCCTCGCAGGGCTTTCAGAACAAGAACATCGCCGAGCAGCTTGGACTGTCGGAACACACCGTCAAGCTGCACATGCACAACATCATCTCCAAACTCGGCGCGACCAACCGCACCGAGGCGGCCGGCATCTTTCTCGACCACTATGCCTCGAAGAAAGCGGTTGGACCGGCGCTGAACTAGGAAAATGGGCGATGGAAACCGCTATGACCCTCAAGAGTTTCGACGATGTGTTGCTGCTTCTCGGGCGGATGAATTACTCGTGGGCAAACACCGAGACGCTTCTGATCCACATCATCGCCGGCCTAGCGGGCGTCGACAAGGAAACCGCCATCATCATCTTCCTGACGCTCAACACGACGCGCGCCCGTTTCGACCTGGTGGATCGCCTGGCAAAACTGGAGCGGGTGCCGGGACCGGCACGCGACGAGATCCTCGCGCTGACTGGCGAGATGAAGGAAATCCTGAAGCACAAGAACCACTACAATCACAGCCTCTACTCGTTCGACGAGGAAGGCGGGCACGCGAAAACGATCCTGATGCGGATTGCCGAGACGAAACAGGGCATCAAGTTCGGCAAGTCGCAGGACCTGGATGATGAAGAGATCGAACGGATCAGGCATTCGATCAGGAAGATCGAGGAACTGAACCGGACCGCCTGGGCCATTATCCTGAAAAACCGTTTCCCGGTCTGACGGGACTTGTGTCAGGAGCGGATCTTCCGGCTTTCCCATTCCTCGACAGACTGCGTCTTGATCTCGAACTGGTCGCGGGTGCGCGCATAGCTGTAGCCGCCGAGACGGCCGATCGCGTCCATGCCGTGCTGGTCCACATGCAGACGGTCGTCGACGAGGTCTTCGCGCACGAAGATGCCGAGCACCTCGCCAAGGATGATTTCGCGGGCGCGGCCGACCTCCAGTGTCATGAAGCGCCGGCATTCGAGCGCGGCCGGCGCTTCCAGGATACGCGGGCTACGCACCATCTCGCCGGGCACGGTCGTCAGTCCGGCCTCTGCAATTTCGTCCACGTCCGGGCCGAACCTGATGGCGCAGACCTCCATCTGCTCGACCATTGCGTGATCGGCAATGTGAACGGTGAATTCTTCGGTTTCGCGGATATTGCGCGCGGTATCCTTGAAACGCATGTCGGCGTGGTTCTCGACGCCGATCGCCACGATCGCCGGATCGTGCGTCAGCACGTTGAAAAAGCTGAACGGACCGGCATTGCGCCGGCCATCGGCGGAAAGCGTCGTCACCAACGCGATCGGACGGGGGATCACCGTGCCGATCAGGAGTTTGTAACGGTCGCGCTCGCCAAGCGCCGAAAAGTCGAAATGCACATGCGTCGCTGTCATGCGACGCGCTCTCCGCGCCGCGAGCCCGCCCACCGGTCGGCATTGGAAGCGCGCAGCGCCTCCGCAAACGTGATCGCGGCCGCCACGCCGTCGATGACGGGCAGCCGGAACCGGTCGGACAGCGTCATCGCGAGATCGGCCATGCCCGCGCACCCGAGCACGATCGCATTCGGCTCATCCTCCGCGATTGCCAGCGCGATCTCCGCGGCGATCGTGTCGCAGGCGCTGTCCTTGTCGGATTCGAGGTCGAGCACCGGGACTTCCGAGGCGCGAACCTTTCGGCAGCGCGCGGCGATGCCATAGGCCGCGAGATTGGCCTCGATGACCGGCGTCGAGACGCCGAGTGTCGTGACGACCGAAAAGCTGTCGCCGACCAGCATGGCCGCGAGAAACGCCGCTTCGCCGATGCCGATGACCGGGATCGGCGACCGCCGCTTCAGGGGCATCAGCCCGGTATCGTCGAAACAGGCGATAACGCAGGCGTCGTAGCCGCCTTTCTCCAAGACCTCGCGGTCGAATAGGGCGAACAGACCGGGCAGGGCCGCCGCACCGTCCTCCGGCCCCTGGATTGCCGGTGGCGTATCGTCCGGATTGACGGCCGTGATCCGGGTCTTCGCGCGGGCGGCGTCGAGGGCCGCCGCCTCGATCGAGCGTGTCATGGCGGCCGTCGAGTTCGGGTTGATGACGAGGATGTGCATCAGACCATGCCCTTGCCGGCATCCGAACCGAGGCGGGCGCGCCGGCGGTTCATCATCAGGACGGCAACGAGAAAGACCGCGATGATGATCAGCGAAAAGCCGGTGGTCAGCGTGCCGAGCGCGAAGATGACGGGCGTCGTCACATTCGTCGTCATGCCGTAGATCTCGAGCGGCAGCGTGTTGTAGCTGCCGGCGGTCAGGAGCGTGCGCGCGAACTCGTCATAGGACAGCGTGAAGCCGAACAGGGCGACACCGATCAGCATCGGCGCGATGATCGGCAGGACGACATGGCGGACCGTCTGCCACGCGGTTGCGCCTTGGTCGCGCGCCGCTTCCTCGTAGGATTTGTCGAAGCGGTTGAACACCGCGAACATGATCAGGAGCCCGAAGGGCAGGGTCCATGTCAGTTGCGACCCGAAACCGGAGGTCGACCAGTGCACGTCGAGGCCGGATTGCGAAAAGATCAGGCCGACGCCGAGAGACACCAGGATCGACGGGATCACCAGCGAGGTGATGATCAGGTAGAAGATGACGCCCGATCCGGGAAAGCGCTTGCGGAAAGCAAGTCCGCCCATCACCGAGACCACGACGGTCGTTACCATCACCATCAGGCCGAGAACGAGGGAACGCGCGAAGCTGCCCCAGATATCGCCGACGGCCTGTTGCTGGAAGAGTTCGTGGAACCAGTTGAGCGAAACGCCGCGCATCGGAAAGGTCAGTCCGCCCTGCGGCCCCTGGAAAGACAGGATCGCGATGGTGATTGTGGGCCCGTAAAGGAAGACCAGAAAAAGAGTGAAAACCGCGGCGAGGACATGGAAGGAACGGGAGCGTTTTTCCATGTCAGAGCTCCTTCCTGATGTCGACGAAGCGAAGCAGGATGCCGATCACGATCAGGACGGTGACGAGAAGCACCACCGCCGTCGCCGCCGCGGACGGATATTGCAGCAGCGCGATATCGTTCGAGATCAGCCGCCCGACATTGGCCTTCTGGCTGCCGGACATGAACCGCACGGTGATGAAGTCGCCCATCACCAGGGTCACCACGAAGATCGAGCCGATCATGATGCCGGGTTTCGTTAGCGGGATGATGACATTGGTCAGCGTCTGGAGGCCCGTCGCGCCGTTGTCATAGGCCGCCTCGATCAGCGATTTGTCGATACGCATCATGGTGTTGAAGATCGGGACCACCATGAACAGCGTGTAGAGATGCACGAAGGCGAGGATCACCGAGAAGTCGGAAAACAGCAGCCATTCGAGCGGTTCGTCGATCACGCCCATCGACATCAGCGTCGAGTTGGCGATGCCGTTGCGCCCGAGGAACGGGATCCAGGAAATCATCCGGATGATATTCGATGTCCAGAACGGGATGGTGCAGAGCAGGAACAGCACGATCTGCCACGTCAGCGTGCGGACGTGGAAGGCCAGGAAATAGGCGATGGTGAAGCCCAGCACGAGGGTGATAGCCCAGGTGATAACCGCATATTTGATGGTGTTCAGGAACACCGAATAGGTCACAGGCGAGGTCAGCAGGAATTCGTAGTTGTCGAACTGGAAGGCCGGATAGATCGAGAATTCGGTCGCGCCCCAGAAACTGACGATGACGATCATCACGATCGGCAGGACGAGGAAGAACAGGAGAACCAGCGTCAGCGGCAGGGAAAGCAGCCAGCCGGTCACGGCGTCGGACAGGCCGTAGGTCGCGCGCCGCCGCCCCGGCGTTGAGGCCGTCGTATCGAGGGGAATGGCTTGTGTCTGGTTCGACATGGATCGTCCGCCCGGTTGTTCGGTGACGACGCCCCGGAAAAAAGGGAAACCGGGGCGCCGCTGTCACATCACGGCATCACGCCGCGATGAACTCGTTCCATTTGCGAACCATGTACTGGTTCTCGTCCATGACGGCGTTCCAGCAGGCGACGTGGCCCATGCGCTCGTAGAACGAGCCGCCGTCGCGGGTGTCGCCGGCGCTGGCCAGCTTGTCGCCGGTCGGGCTGGTGATGTCGCCGGTGGCTTCCTTGCCCTCGAACCAGTAGCCCCACTCGTTTTCCGACATGAACTCCTTCGAGGTTTCCGGAACGGCCGAGTAGTAGCCCTGGCGCATCAGGTAACCGCCGACCCAGCCCGACAGATACCAGTTGATGTATTCGTAGGCGGCCTCGAGCTCGAGCCCGGACAGGTTCTTCGACAGGCCGATGCCGCCGCCCCACGACCGGTAGCCTTCTTTCAACGGCTGGTAGACACACGGAATGCCACGCGACTTCACTGCCGTGATCGCCGGCGACCACATCGACTGGATGACGACCTCGCCGGACGCCATCAGGTTGACGCTCTCGTCGAAGGTCTTCCAGAAGGCGCGGAACTGGCCGTCTTTCTTGGCCTGGGTGAAGATCGCCATGGTCTTGTCGATCTCTTCGCGGGTCATGTTGCCCTTGTCGCCATACTTGATCTCGCCCATGGCTTCACAAACCATCGCCGCATCCATGATGCCGATCGACGAGATGTCGAGGATCGAGGCCTTGCCCTTGAATTCTGGGTTGAGCAGTTCCGTCCAGCTCTCGATCGGGCGGCCGATCAGGTCCGGGCGGATACCCAGCGTATCGGCGTTGTAGATGGTCGGGATGAGGGTCATCCAGCCGGTCTCTTCCTTGGCGAAGGTCTTGCCGTCCGGACCGTCGACGAAGCCGACCGTATGCGGCGCGGTACCCTGGGCGATCACCGATTCCGGCGTCAGCTTGCCCGATTTGAAGATGCCGACGATCTTGTCGTAGTTCTTGATCTTCGACGTATCCATCGCCTGCAGGTTGCCGGTCGGCCAGACCTTCTTGCAGATCCAGTACTCGATATCGGCGATATCGAAACTGCCGGGCTGGGTGGCGGCGCGCTGTGTGACGGCGTCAGAGTCGAGCGCGGTCATCTCGAGCGTGAAGCCGAGATCTTCCTTCACTTTCTGGGCTACGTCGTTCAGGTTCGACACACCGGTGCCGAACTGGCGCAGCGTCACGTCCTTGATGTTCTGCGCCCAGACAGTCGGAAATCCGGTAATCGCGCCAGATCCGATTGCGGCGCCGGCGGTCGCCGCCGCGCCCTTGAGAACGGAGCGCCTGCTGACGCCCTTCTTTTCCTTCGTGGTGCTCATGGTGGGTGCTCCTTTTCCCTTCCGGTGGCTGGCCGACGGCGGGATGCCGCAAGCCTTTTGCGGTTCAGGCCGCAAGCGCGTGGGCGTCCTCCGGCTTCCACGACAGGAAGACGGACTGGCCGATTTCTAATGGATTGGCGAAAAATGCCGTGTCGCCGACGGTGACGTTCAGTTCGCCGGTGTCCGGCGCCTCGACGGCGACATTGACGCTGGTGCCGAGATATTCGATCGCTTGCACCACCGCGGTCAGCGCCCTTGCCTCGGGCTTATTGCGCGACAGCTGAATGCGGTCGGCGCGAACGGCGAGCTTTCCGCTTTCCGCGCCGACGATGTTGTGGCCGCCGATGAAGCGCGCGACGAATTCCGTGCGCGGGGCGTCGAACACCGTTTGTGGTGGCCCGTCCTGCTCGATCCGGCCTCCATTCATGACAATGATGTGGTCGGCGAGCGCGAGCGCCTCGTCCTGGCTGTGCGTCACGTGGATGAAGGAAATGCCGAGTTCGCGCTGCAGGCGTTTCAGTTCCGTGCGCATGCGAAGACGCAGGAACGGGTCGAGCGCCGACAGGGGCTCGTCGAGAAGCAGGATCGAAGGCTCGGTGATCAACGCGCGCGCCAGCGCGACGCGCTGCTGCTGGCCGCCGGATAATTGTGCGGGAAGCCTGTCGCCATAAGTCGTCATGTCGACAAGGGCGAGGAGTTCACGCGCCTTTGCATGGCGCGCCGCCTTGTCGACGCCCTTCATCTTCAGGCTGAAGGCGACATTGTCGACAACGCTGAGATGAGGAAACAGCGCGTAGCTCTGGAACATCATCGCCGTTCCGCGTTTCGCCGGCGGAAGATCGGTGACGTTCTTGCCGCCGAGAAGGATGTCGCCCGATGAGGTCGTCTCGTGTCCCGCGATCATCCGCAGCGTCGAGGACTTGCCGCAGCCCGACGGGCCGAGCAGGCAGGTATAGGTTCCGCCGGGAATTTTCTGGTTGATCGTGTCGACGGCGACCGTGTCGCCATAGCGTTTCGTCAGATGGACAAGTTCTAGCGCCGACGGCTGGGACATAGTGAAGCTCCACGCGGATATGCGCAAAGCTTTGCAATCACCGTGCCAGTCTCGAAAGAGTTATCATCTATTTGATACTAAACGGAAAAAGGACTTCAGGAGGATTCTCTCGGAGGTTGTGCGATCAATTTTTAGGCAGTTCGGATACAGAGTGCACAAATTTTGTATACGATTTCGGCATTGATTGAATCGTCGACTGGGCGTATCTCAAATCGACCGGTTCATCCGGCCCGGACCGGTTCTCGAGGATAAGATGCAAAACGTAACGGGTGACCTGAACGGATCCTACTCCCTCCCGCCTGGACGGGCCCTGGATATCTGCCACCAGCTGGAATCGGCAATTCTGCGCCACCGCATCCGCCCGGGCATGAAGCTGGCGGAGGACGAGGTCGGCGAGACATTCGGCGTCAGCCGCACCGTCGCACGCACCGCCTTGCAGGCGCTGGCCCATGGCGGGCTGGTGACGATCGAACGCAATCGCGGCGCTTTCGTTTCGCGCCCGACGATCCGCGAGGCGCACGAGGTCTTCGAGGCGCGCGGCCTGATCGAGCCGCGCATTTCCCGGATGGCGGCCAAGGCGATCACCGAAAGCCAGCTCGAGAGACTGAACCGGCACATCGCCGCTGAGCACGAGGCGATGAAGCGCGGCGACATGGGGCTCGCGCTATCGCTTTCCGGCACATTCCACACGGCGATCGCCGAAATCGCCGACCAGAAGGTTCTGACGCAAATCCTGCATTCGCTGGTGTCGCGGTCGTCCCTGATCATCGCGCTTTACTGGCAGCGGCCGGACACGACCTGCGAAAGCCATTCGCATCACGCCCTTCTCGAAGCGTTCGCCAGACACGACGCAAACGCCGCCGAGGAGATCATGAAAAGCCACATCGTCGATCTCCATTCCGGGCTCAATCTCGTCGAGCGGCCGGAAGAGGAGCCCTCGCTGGCCGATGTCTTCTCCAGTCGGGAGTTCGCAATCAGCCGGCCCCGGCGGGAACCTGTGTGACGCCGTTCGAGGCCGTCCTGCCGCAAGCGCCAATCGGACCGCTATGCCCGTGACGCGGCGACGAGCCCCCTGGCGATATCCTCCATCAGGTCGGACGTGTCCTCCAGCCCGATCTGCAGCCTTATGACCGGGCCGCCATAATCGCGCGCCGAAACCGTCCGGTCGCCGAGACTGACATGGACGGCGAGGCTCTCGTAACCGCCCCATGACGCTCCCAGGCCGAAAATTTCGAGCGCGTCGAGGAACGCGTGCGCCTGCGGCTCGCCGCCGCCGTCCATGACGAAGGAAAAAAGCCCGCTGGCGCCGCGGAAGTCACGCTTCCAGATCGCATGGCCGGGATGGCTCTCCAATGCCGGGTGAAGCACCGATTTCACGCCCGGCTGCGTCTCGAGCCAACTGGCGATTTCGAGCGCCGACGCCTGATGTTTTTCCAGCCGCACGCCCATGGTGCGCAGGCCGCGCAAGACCTGGTAGACATCATCCGGCCCGGCGCATGTCCCGAGCGTCAGGTAGGTATCCCACAAACGCTCCCAGCAGCGCTCATTGGCGGAAACCGTGCCAAGCAGGACATCGGAATGCCCGCCCGGATATTTCGTCGCCGCGTGGATCGAGATATCGACGCCGTGGTCCAGGGGTTTGAAATAGAGGGGCGTCGCCCAGGTGTTGTCCAGCATCGTGACGGCTCCCGCGGCGCGCGCCGCCGCTACGATGGCCGGCACGTCCTGCATTTCGAACGTGTTGGAGCCGGGCGCTTCCATGAAGACGACCCTGGTATTGGGCTTGATGAGACTGGCGATGTCCTCGCCCATCTCGGGCGGGTAATACTCCACCTCGACGCCGAGCCGGGTCAGCATGGAATCGGCAAACCGTCGCGTCGGGAAATAGATCGAATCGACGAATAGCGCGTGGTCGCCCGCCGACAGAAATGCCAGCAGCGGAACCGTGACCGCGGCGAGCCCCGACGGCACGGCAATCGTCCCGGCGCTGCCTTCCAGCGCGTCGACCGCCGCGCAGAGCGCGTCCGAGGTCGGCGTGCCGCGCGTGCCGTAGGTGTATTTCTGGTTGCGCGTCTTCATGGTCTGCGCGTCGGGAAACAGCACGGTCGAGGCGTGGACGACCGGCGGATTGACGAAGCCGTGATAGTCCCGCGGATCGTATCCGCCATGGGCGAGTTGTGTGTTGATGCCGATTTTCTTCTTGCCCGGCGGGACGTTCATTCGGAGCACTCCTCGGTTGTTGCGTGACGCATGCCTGACCGATTTCTTGCGCAAACTCAAGGAAGGCGTTACTCGCCTCTGACAACAGCGAGAAAACCGCTTTCGATGAATTCGCCAAACCAGAATGTGCCGAAGATTTCAAACGCGGCGTCCGGAATCGTTCGCTCCGTTCGGGGAACGTATGGACGCGGCGCGGCGACGACGCGGCGCCTGTTTTTCCGCCTCTCGCGCCCGGTCGCTGATGGCGTGCCGCCGACATGGACGGCGCGAATGTGGAAGATTGCCGCGACCGCGGTGTTTATGACCGCGCTTGCCGCCGTGTTCGATCCGTATTTCAAGCCCTTCGCCGGACCGCCCCCGAATGTCGCGCTGCAGTTTCTGCGCGACGTCACCGACAGCATGAAGTCGGGCTGGTACATCATTCCCGCCATCATCATCATTGCCATTATCGGGCTCATGGACTGGCGCGATATCCGCACCGCTTCCCGGCGCGCGCTGCTGACGGCCTATGGCCGCGCCGCCTTCATTTTCGCGGCCGTTTCGTTGTCCGGGATCACGGTCAACATCATCAAGCAGTTTGTCGGCAGGGCGCGTCCCCGCATGGTGGAGCAGTTCGGCGTCTACGGCTTTTCGCCCTTCGAATTCAATCACGCCTTCCAGAGTTTTCCGTCAGGCCATGCCGCAACGGCCGGTGCGCTTGCCGTGCTCTTGATGCTCTGGCATCCGCGCGCGAAATGGCCGCTTTCCGCCGGAATGTTCGTTCTCGCCTGCGCGCGCATTCCCGCCGGCGCGCACTATCCTTCGGACGTCGTGGCGGGCTTTTCGATCGGAGCGCTCATGACGCTCGCCATGGCGCGCTGGCTGGCGCGCCGCCGCGCGGTTTTCAGTTTCGATGGCGACGGGCTGTTTCCCCGGCTCAATCGTTAGCCCTTTCGAGAAACCGTCAAGGTTTTTACCGGCGTTCGGGCCGCACCTTCTGTCGGATTGAATTCGTCGTCATTCTGTCCTCGGCGTTGCTTGCCCGGACAGCAGCAAATATCGGTGAATGCGGCTCCGGAACTGTCACCTTTCCACGAACCATACGCGCATGAAGCTCAGACGGCCGTCGGGTGCCGTCGGTGCATCCGCCATTCAAAGCGCTGTGGGAAGCCCTCATTCATTACGGCACAATTGTGTCATTCGCCCTTGACGGTGCTGGTAAATTGGCTTTGTCTTGCCGTGTGGAGGGAGGCGTCGGTGGCGTTTCATGTCGAAACGCTGCTTTGCGGATGTCATTTTGATGACGCCCGGAGCCGATGCTCATGCCCGTCTGATGTAACGTGAGCAACGAAGAGGTTGAACTCGATGAAAAAACTGATGCTGACCGGCGTTCTGGGCGTAGTGACACTGGCGATTGCCGGTTCTGCTGCCGCCTCCGCAGCGACGCTTGATGACGTGAAAGCAAAGGGATTTGTTCAGTGCGGCGTGAGCCAGGGGCTCCCGGGCTTCTCCAATCCGGACGCCAACGGCAACTGGTCCGGCATGGACGTCGATCTTTGCCGCGCGGTCGCGGCGGCGATCTTCGGCAATGGCGACGCTGTGAAGTTCACGCCGCTTTCGGCCAAGGAACGCTTTACCGCCTTGCAGTCGGGCGAAATCGATCTTTTGTCGCGCAATACTACCTGGACCATGAGCCGCGACACACAGCTCGGCCTGAACTTCGCTGGCGTCAACTACTATGACGGCCAGGGCTTCATGATCCGCACCTCGATGAACATCAATTCGGCGCTCGAGCTTTCCGGCGCATCGATCTGCACCAACACGGGCACGACCACCGAATTGAACGTGGCCGACTATTTCCGTGCCAACAACATGGAATACGAGCTGGTTGCCTTCGAAAAGTCGGATGAGGTTGTCGCCGCCTATGATGCCGGCCGCTGCGACGTTTACACCACCGACCAGTCGGGCCTCTATGCGCAGCGCCTGAAGCTGACCAACCCGGGCGAGCACAAGGTCCTGCCGGAAATCATCTCGAAAGAGCCGCTTGGCCCGGTCGTCCGCCAAGGGGATGACCAATGGTTCAACATCGTGAAATGGGCCCATATCGCGACGGTCAATGCAGAAGAACTCGGCATTACCCAGGCCAATGTCGACGAGATGGCAGCCGGCGACAACCCGGCCGCTAAGCGTCTGCTCGGCACCGAAGGTGAATTCGGCGCCGGCATCGGCCTTTCCAATGACTGGGCTGCCAACATCATCAAGGCGGTCGGCAATTACGGCGAAATCTTCAACCGCAATGTCGGCCCGGATACGCCGCTCGGCATCGCGCGCGGTATCAACGCGCTGTGGTCGAAGGGTGGTCTGCAGTACGGACCGCCGGTCCGATAATCGGATGGTTCAATCTCACCCGGCTGTTCTTCGGCCGGGTGAGTTCCTTTCCCCGTGCGGGAATGCCATTTCAGGATATCGGCCGCATCCTGCCGGAAACCGGCGCCTGGAATGACATGCCCGTCACGACGAACAGGTGAAAAGCGATATGGCTGTTACCGATGTGACACCGAATGGACCTGGAAGCGCACACGACGACAGTGCGCCGAAAGTCGCTCTCCTCAACAATCCGGAAATCCGTGGCTGGCTGTTCCAGGTAGTACTCGCCGTGGTGGTCGCCTATCTGGCCTATTCCGGCTGGAAAAACATGAACGCGAACCTGCAGGCTGCCGGCATCGCGTCGGGGTGGGCGTTTCTCAACAACAATGCCGGCTTTGCGATCAGCCAGTCGCTGATCGAATACAACCAGGCGTCATCAACCTATGGCCGCGTCTATCTTGTCGGTCTTATCAATACGCTCGTCGTCGCCGTCATCGGCGTAATCCTGGCGACGATCATCGGCTTTCTGATTGGCGTGGCGCGGCTGTCGAAAAACTGGATGGTGAGCCGGCTTGCCGCGGTCTATGTGGAAAGCCTGCGCAATATTCCGCTGCTTCTGCAGATTTTCATCTGGTATTTCGGCGTTCTGCGGCTCCTCCCGCAACCGCGTGACGGCCTCGACTTCGGTTTCTTCGGCCTGTTGAACAATCGTGGCTATTTCGCCCCGAAACCGGTCTGGGGCGACGGCGCGATCTACACGCTCTACGCCTTCATAGCGGCCTGCGTCATCGCGTGGGGCATCGGGCGCTGGGCGAGGGCGCGCCAGATGGCGACGGGTCAGATCTTCCCGGCATTCTGGGTCGGATTTGCCGTGATCGTCTTACTTCCGGTCATCGTGTTCCTCGCAGCCGGCGCGCCGCTGACCTGGGATGTGCCCGTTGCGGGTGGCTTCCGCCCGAAAGGCGGCATGACCATCATCCCGGAATACATCGCGATGCTGGTGGCGCTTTCAACCTACACCGCCACCTATATAGCGGAAATCGTTCGCGCTGGAATCCTGGCGGTCAGCAAGGGACAAACCGAAGCCGCCCATGCGCTCGGCCTTCGCAGCGGACCGACATTGCGCCTGGTCATCATTCCGCAGGCGCTTCGGATCATCATCCCGCCGCTGACCAACCAGTATCTGAACCTGACCAAGAATTCGTCGCTCGCAGTTGCGATTGCCTATCCGGAACTGACTTCGGTCTTTGCCGGTACCGCGCTCAACCAGACCGGACAGGCAGTCGAGATCATCTCCCTGACGATGCTTACTTACCTGACGATATCGCTGCTGACGTCGGCGTTCATGAACTGGTACAACAGCCGCGTGGCGCTGGTGGAGAGGTAAGACAATGAGTGACCGGCCCCATACAGCAGGTATCGCCTATGTTCGCCATGACATGCTTTCCGAACAGCCCGCTCCGTCGACGTCGAGGGGCATTGTCGCTTGGCTGCGCGAAAGCCTGTTTTCGTCGATTCCCTACACGCTCCTGACGCTTCTTTGCCTGTACATCCTGTACGTAATCATACCGCCGATGGTCGAGTTCCTGTTCACCGACGCCGTGTGGACCGGCGCCGACCGTGCCGCTTGCGCGACGCAAGCCCAGGGCGGCATGCAGCCCGACGGATGGTTCGGGGCCTGCTGGGCCTATGTCGGCGCCTATACCAACCAGTTCGTCTACGGCCGTTATCCGGACGCCGAACAGTGGCGGGTCAATGTCGTCGCCGTGATGTTCTTCGGCGGACTGGTCCCGCTGCTCATCCCTGCGGCGCCGTTCAAGCGTGAGAACATCGTGTTCATGGCGATCGTCTTCCCGGTGGCGACGCTGATCCTGCTGACCGGCGGCCATTTCGCGGTCGGTGGGCTTTACGTGCCGCTTCTTATCGCCGCCGTTCTCGTTCTTGCCGTGGTATTTGCCTTCGCCAAATTGTCGGAATCCGATCCGATGCCGGGACTCCGCTCGGCCGGCCTCCTGTTTGTTGCTCTCGCGGTGCTCCTGTTCATTCTCGGTTTCGATTTCGGGCTTCGGCCGGTCGGAACCAGTAGATGGGGTGGTCTGCTGGTGACGATGGTCATCGCGTTGACCGGTATCGTGGCGTCGCTTCCGATCGGCATCGCGCTCGCGCTCGGTCGTCGCTCGGCCATGCCGATCGTCCGTTTCGCCTCGATCGTTTTCATCGAATTCTGGCGCGGGGTGCCTCTGATCACCGTGCTGTTCATGTCCTCGGTGATGTTGCCGCTGTTCCTGCCCGAGGGCGTTTCGTTCGATAAACTGCTGCGTGCGCTGATCGGCGTGGCGCTGTTCTCTTCCGCCTATATGGCGGAGGTCGTACGCGGTGGTATCCAGGCCCTTCCGAAGGGGCAGTACGAAGGCGCGATGGCACTTGGCCTCAACTGGACCCAGATGATGCGCAAGATCATTCTGCCGCAGGCGCTGAAACTGGTGATCCCGGGCATCGTCAACTCGTTCATCGCGCTGTTCAAGGACACCACCCTTGTCCTGATCATCGGCCTGTTCGATTTCCTCGGCCAGATTCAGTCGTCCTATTCGGATCCGGCCTGGTCGTCGCCGGTCCAGTCGTTGACTGGCTACTTCTTCGCGGCGTTCATCTACTTCATCTTCTGCTTCTCCATGTCGCGCTACTCGCAATTCATGGAGCGAAAGCTCGACACCGGACACAAACGGTAAGGATCAAAAAACATGGCTTCTGAAAACGCTGTCACTGCCGAGGAAATTCGCGCCGATCGGTCCAAAATGACGGTTTCCGACACAGACGTGGCGATCGAGATCATCGATATGCACAAGTGGTACGGCGATTTTCACGTCTTGCGCGACATAAACCTGAAGGTCATGCGCGGCGAACGTATCGTCATCGCCGGTCCCTCGGGGTCCGGAAAGTCGACCATGATCCGTTGCATCAACCGGCTCGAAGAGCACCAGAAGGGCAAGATCATCGTCGACGGCATCGAACTGACGAACGATCTGAAAAAGATCGACGAGGTGCGCCGCGAAGTCGGGATGGTTTTCCAGCACTTCAATCTTTTCCCGCATCTGACGATCCTGGAAAATTGCACGCTGGCGCCGATCTGGGTGCGCAAGATGCCGAAGAAGGAAGCCGATGAGCGCGCGATGCACTTCCTCGAGCGCGTCAAGATACCGGAGCAGGCCAACAAATATCCCGGCCAGCTCTCCGGCGGTCAGCAGCAACGCGTGGCCATCGCCCGCTCACTGTGTATGAACCCGCGCATCATGCTGTTCGACGAACCCACGTCGGCGCTCGATCCCGAAATGATCAAGGAGGTGCTCGACACGATGGTCGGTCTCGCCGAGGAAGGCATGACGATGATCTGTGTGACCCACGAGATGGGATTTGCGCGCCAGGTCGCCAACCGCGTCATCTTCATGGATCAAGGCCAGATCGTAGAGCAGAACGAGCCGGATGAGTTTTTCGACAATCCGCAGCACGAGCGTACCAAGCTGTTTCTCAGCCAGATCCTGCACTAGGCGGCAAATCACCGTTGAAAAAGCCGGCCATGGGCCGGCTTTTTTATTCGGGCATACGGTAGCCGTAGAGCCAGTCGAGATCGGCGAAGAAAGCCTCCGCCGAACGCATCGAGAAGAACATGTTGCGGGCAAGCCGCCCTGCGCCGCTCTGGTGGTAGGTCCAGCGATTGAACGCCGTGCGTTTGGCGACGCGCAGGATCCTGTCGAGGCGTAGCGCCCGGTAGCGCGCGAATGCGGCAGCCGGGTCGCCGGGATTGGCAGCGATGCTGAGGCCGGCGCCGTAGCCGTCCTCGATCGCCATCGCCGCACCCTGGGCCGCAAACGGTTCCATCCCGTGCGCCGCGTCACCGATCAGCAGCACGCGTCCGCTGTACCACGGACCGGAAGGGTCGACGGTACTGAGAGGCCATGTTGTCCAGCTTGCCTTGTCGATCGCGCCCAGCTCGGCCACGTTGCGCGCCATTTCGAGCAGATGTGCCAGCGCCGCCTGATCGGGATTTTGAGCCCAGTCCTCGGCTCCGAGTCGGCCATGCGTGATCGCGACGATATTGAGTGTCTCGGAATTGCGTACCGGATAGGTGACAAGGTGGCTGTCGGGAGCCATCCATGCGGAGACCTTGTTGGCGTCACTCGCCGAGGCTGGTCCGATCGCGCGCCACGCGATCCGGCCGGTCGGCTTCGGCTCGGCCGCACCCGGGACCGATGTACGCACTTTTGACCAGATGCCGTCCGCGCCGATCAGGATGTCGGCCGAGATTTCGGTTTCGCCGTTTGCGGTCTCCAGATGTGCCGTTATGCCGGTGCTGTCCTGGTCGGCTTTGACGAATTTGTGGCCGGTCAGCAGCGTGATGGAAGGATCGGCGATTGCCGCCTGATAGAGCACTCCGTGCAGGCTGGCACGGTGGGCCGTCAGGTAAGGCGCGCCCATGCGGTCCAGCCAGGCCGTCGTGATCGCCATATCCAGCAGGATCCGGCCGGTCGTCGCATCGCCGAGGCGTATGGAGCTCGGCACGACCGCTTTCTCGGCGAGCGTTTCGAGCACGCCGAGCGAGCGCAGGATGCGGCTGGCATTCGGTGCGACCTGCAGGCCGGCGCCGACTTCCGACGGCTCCTCGAAAGTGTCTGCGATCGTGACCGCCAGCCCCTTGCGCGCGAGCGCCAACGCCGCGGTCAAACCGGCAATACCCGCGCCGGCGATCAGAATATGGGGTTTATCGGTCACCGGTGCCCGGGATTCTGCGATTCAAGCCGTTCCCGTTACGCAACCGAGCGTGCGGCTTCGAGCAGGCAGCCTTCTGGCAGGGTTTCTTCGGCGCCCAGCTTGTCGTTGTAGACATAGAGCGTCGAGCAATAGGGGCATACCTTCTCGTTCTCGTCGCCCATGTCGAGAAACACATGCGGGTGATCGAACGGCGGATTGGCCCCGACGCACATGAACTCCTTGACGCCGATTTCGATGCGGGCATGTCCGGCGTCGTTCTGGAAATGGGGCGTTGCGTGGCCTGCCATCGGTAAATCCTGTTTCAAATGTCTTGTCTTGCAGCCGGATAACCGGCCGTTTCGGCACTGCACACTAGCGTCTTGGCAACGGAATTGGTAGCCAGTCGGCACCAAAATTGACACATCTTGAGCACATCCGAAGACCGAGCGCGCCATGCCCAGTTTCCAACACGACACATTGAACCTCGCTTATTTCGACGAGGGCGATCCTTCCGGCGAGCCGGTCCTGCTGATCCACGGTTTTGCCTCCAGCAAGACCGTGAACTGGATCGGTCCCGGCTGGCTGAAGACGCTTGGCGATGCCGGATACCGCGTGATCGCGATCGACAATCGCGGTCATGGCGACAGCGACAAGCCGCATGACTCCGAAGCCTACACGCCGGACAAAATGGCCGGCGACGCGGTAGCGCTCCTCGAGCATCTCGGGATTCCGGACGCCCATGTCATGGGCTATTCCATGGGCGCGCGCATTTCCGCCTTCATGGCGCTGGCGGCGCCGCAGACCGTGCGCTCGCTCGTTTTCGGCGGGCTTGGCATCGGTATGGTCGAGGGCGTCGGCGGTTGGGAAGGGATCGCCGAGGGGTTGCTCGCGGATTCCCTCGATCTGGTCACCGACCAGCGCGCCCGTGCGTTCCGGATGTTCGCCGAGCAGACCGGCAGCGACCGCGTCGCGCTGGCCGCCTGTATCAGGTCGTCGCGCGTGAAGCTGACGCCGGACCAGGTGGCGCAAATCGAAGCGCCCACGCTCATCGCTGTCGGCACCAAGGACGATATAGCCGGATCGCCGCAGCAACTCGCGGCACTCATGCCACATGCCCGGGTGGTGGACATTCCCGGCCGGGACCACATGCTGGCGGTCGGCGACCGTGTCTTCAAGCAGGCGGTGCTCGAGTTTCTTTCAAGCCGGGCTTAACCTCTGAATCAGTATTTTTGACGAAGAATTGACTGCGCTTCGTTTAAAACGGGGCGCGAATGCGCTATCTACAAGCGAACAAGATCCCGATGTTGGAGACCAGCATGGCACAGCAACGCAATTATGCATCGCCGAAACAGGTCGAAGCGCTCGATCCTATCTGGCATGCCGTCCGCGAAGATGCCGAAGCAGCCATTGCCAAGGATCGTGCGCTTGGCGCCTTCATGCTGTCGACCGTCCTGAACCAGCCGACGCTGGAAGAGGCGGTCATTCACCGGATTTCCGAACGGCTCGACCACCCGGACCTTGGCGCCGACCTCCTGCGGCAGTCGTTCCGCTCCATGCTGCACGACGATCCTTCGTGGAGCGAAATCGTGCGCGTCGACATGCAGGCGGTCTATGACCGCGATCCGGCATGCACGCGGTTCATCGAGCCGCTGCTCTATTTCAAGGGATTTCACGCGATCCAGACCCACCGTCTGGCCCACTGGCTTCTCAAGCAGGGGCGTCTCGATTTCGCGCTCTATCTGCAGAGCCGGTCGTCCGCCGTCTTCCAGACCGATATCAATCCGGTCGCGCGCATAGGCAAGGGCATCTTCCTCGATCACGCCACCGGATTGGTCGTCGGGGAAACCGCGGTGATCGGCGACAACGTCTCCATCCTTCACTCGGTGACGCTCGGCGGTACCGGCAAGGAAGGCAGCGATCGCCATCCCAAGATCGGAGATGGCGTTTTGATCGGCGCGGGTTCGAAAATCCTGGGCAATATCAGGATCGGCAATTGCAGCAAGGTCGCCGCCGGTTCCGTTGTGCTGAAGGACGTGCCGCCGTCGATGACCGTTGCGGGCGTGCCGGCGCGCGTCGTCGGCGGATCCGGCTGCAGCGAGCCGTCACGCGCGATGGATCAGCTGCTCGAATCCGACTGACGCGCGGCAATCATTCAAAACGATGCGGAATGGGGTCGCGGGCTTGCGCTCGCGCGCCAATCATGTTTTGCCATCGCCCACAGGACGCAAACGATAATCGCAAACAGGGAGCCTGTCCGTGACATCCGAAGAAGTGACGAAACTTACGCGTTTTTTCCAGAAAACCTTCGGAAATGCGTCTCTTGCGGTCAAACCGCGCCCGCGGATCGCCGATTCGGTCGAGCTCTATGTCGGCGATGAATTTCTCGGGATCGTTACGCGAATCGAGGACGAGGGCGAGGTTTCCTATGACCTGTCCATGTCCATCCTGGACATCGACCTCGAAGACTAGATCAGCCGCCCGTCTTGATCAGCAGCCCGTCGAGGAAGGCGGGCAGTGCCGTGTTGAGCTTCTGCCAATCGCCCAGAAGCCTCTCCGGGAAGCGGATCTGCGCCGTCAGTGTCTCGCCGAAATGGATGTCCGTTTCGCAAGGCGCGAGAATGACCTGTGACGTGGCGTCTACGTCCTGGCATCGCACGACGAAACGCCTTCCCGTGCGCAGATCCGGCGCGCTGTAGACCAGACGCTCGTTGATATATCCATGTTCCTGGGACAGCGCGATCGCCTTCAGGCCGCGATCGAGGTCAGTCGCCGCCCCCGTCATCACGTTCCTGTAGACGGGGTCGAACCGGCCGGCCATGTCCCGCGTGGTCGCCCGCGGCATGATCGAGATGAAGATGATCGAGTTCGTCTTCGGTTCGACATCGTTGAATGCCGTGGCGAGATCGTCCCGAAATCCCGAAAGCGTCGGCCAATACAGATAGAGGTCGATCCGATTCTCCGCGCCCGTGTGGCGCTGTTCCTGCTTGCGGATCGTGTTCGCCGGCACCGAAAGGGAATCATTGCCGATCGCGATCTCGAAATGCTCGGTTGACGAGGTGTGGCCGGCGCGGACCAGCGAGCGGCCATAAAGCTTTCCGGCGATCAGGATGGCGACCGAGAGAAAGGCGAGAATCCCGAAGCCGATGAAAAGCCGGATGGCCAGGCCGGGGAGACCTTTCCTGATATCGAACCGTTCGTCGGCGCTTGCTGTGGCTGCTGGCATTTTTCCGTCGCACTGGCCCGGTTTGGCACAGATTTTCTGGCATCGAATGTGCATCACTCGATACGCGTTTGGTAAACATTTGGTAAATCGGGGGTGGGTTCGATGGTTGCGTTCATGGTTTTTGTCACGGGAGCGGCGGTTGCGATGGCGCTGTTCCATCTTGTTCGCGCGGTGATCGGCTTCACGCCGGGCTTCAACCGCGAAACCCTGGACGAAATCGGCATGGCCGCTGCCTTCGCCGTTTTTTGTGGGGCAGGGCCTGTCCTGCTTGTTCGCGCTCTTGAAACGGCCGAGCCGGTCAACGTGGCGCAATCGCTGCGCAACACCCTCGTGTTTACGTTTCTCATCCTGGTCTGGACGGGCGCGCTTGGCGTACTCGCCGTGGAAAGCGCCCGCGCGGTCTTGTAGGACACGCGCTCAGCAGGCACTTTCGTCCGGTGATCCTGTCAAACCGGAATTGTATCGAAATGGCACTCTATGAACTTGATGGCGCAACGCCGGAAACTAAAGGCGGAGGACCGGCTTTCGTCGCCGCGGACGCCAGCGTGATCGGCAAGGTGACGCTCGGCGAGGACAGCGGTGTCTGGTTCGGTTGCGTCTTGCGCGGCGACAATGAACGCATAACTATCGGCGCGCGCACGAACGTGCAGGAACATTGTGTCATGCACACCGACATGGGCTTTCCGCTCGATATCGGCGAAGGCTGCACGATCGGTCACCGGGCCATGCTGCATGGCTGCACGATTGGCGACAACAGCCTGATAGGCATCGGGGCGATCGTCCTGAACGGCGCCCGTATCGGTAATAACTGCCTCGTAGGCGCAGGCGCTCTGGTAACGGAAGGCAAGGAATTTCCCGACGGCAGCCTGATCATCGGCACGCCGGCACGAGCCGTGCGCAGCCTCGACGACAAGGCTATCGCGGCGCTGCGGGAATCGGCCGAGCATTATGTTGAGAACGCGAAGCGATTCGCTGCCGGGCTGACGCGGCAACCGGATTGATATCTTCCCAAACAGAAGAGCCGGCCATCAGGGATGGCCGGCTCCTGTGACCCGGTCGTTGGGGATGGGATGGTTTGGGGACTCGACCGGGGACCTGAATTTCTCCTGAACGCCTACCGCACCTGGGCGACGCTGTTGCGTTCGTCGATGATATCGACCCACTTGCCGGCGTTACTCGTGGATTGCCGCTTGAGGTAGTGATACCGGGTGTCGCGCCAGTCCATGACCGCGCCGACGAGATTGTCGAGAATGAAGTCGCCGTGATCCGTCCGCACGGTCAGCACCGCATGGCCGTCGCCATTGGGCTGGAGCACCACGGTGATCAGCAGATTGGAGGGCTTGAAGCCGGCCGCGATCAGGTCGTGGCGCTTCAGCAGTACATAGTCTTCGCAGTCGCCATACTTGACCGGATAGGACCAGATTTCCTCGCGGCCCCACATCTGCATGTCGGTGCGCGGCGTGATCGTGGCGTTGACCACGGCATTGATCCGGACCATCGTCCTCCAGGACGCTTCGGTCAGGCGGTCGGGTTCCACATTATTTCCCGTCGCGCGGCACTCGTCGGGAACCTTCTGGCAGAATTCGTAATGCCCGATCGGCTGGCTCGTATAGCGGCCGACCTTCATCGGTGTGGCGGCAGATGCGGTGCTTGCCATCAAGGCCGATGCCGCCAGTCCGGTTAAAACAGAATGCGTATATTTCTTGAATTTTCGCATGCCATCGTCTCCCCAATGGAGGCGATCATGGCACGCAATATTTTAGTTATAGCGAAATGCGAGCAGTAGATTTAATGCAAGACAGAGTATAAATATTCGAAAAGACTATACATACTTGAATAGAATTTGAATGGAAGTTTTCTAAAATTTTCCGGAAATCCGGGTAGGCGCGCAGCGCGTGGCCCACACGCGTTATCTCCGGCCCGGCAAATGGATGCCCAAAAAAAGCACCCCGTTTGCACGAGGCGCTTTTGTCCGAAACCCGGAGAGATGACCTTAGCCGAGATATTGCTTGAGAGATTCGCGCCGTTGAACGACCGCAAATTCGACTGCGATACCGTCGTCGAAATGGCGCACGACCTGGCCGCGCATGTTCCCGAGCGTGACCTGTGTGCCGATGGCCGGCCGAACACCGATCTCGACGGCTGCACCGGAGAGCGAAAGGTCGATGATGCGGCAACGGTATTGACGGCCGTCTTCGAGTGACAGCACGCCCGCCGGATTGCGCGGTGCGATGCGCTCGTGGCGGCGATCTTCCGGCAGATCGAGCTCATGCTTGTTGGCGAGCCATGTCAGCTGTGCGGCGAGTTTGGCCTTTTTACGCGGCGTCGTATTGAGCTCGAGCGCGAAACCTTCCGGCATGATTCGGGAGACGACGCCCTCGATACGGCCAATGTGATCGACATAGGCGATGACGCGCTCGCCGATCTGCGCCGCGCCCTCGGTGGCCAGAAAGGCGCTGCCCGGCGACATGTCGGTGACCTGGCATCGGTGTTCGGAACGATCGGACAGCATCAGCCGCCCATGCAGCAGTACCTTGACCCTTTGGTACTGGCGGCGGTCGTGTTCGTAATCTGTTTGCTGTGCGCCGAGCATCTGCGGTCAGTCCGGTTGGTCTGAAATATGCACGGAGCATAGGGCTCGGCTGGTTAACGGGCGGTTATTGGTCCGTCGATTTCGCCGCCCGTTTTATAGCGCGAATTGCCCTATCGATTACTTCTTGCCGCCGTCGAGGACGCGGAACGCGCGTAGCACCCTTTTCGGAGCGGATAATCCCATGCCGCTCAGCACGTGAAGCCCGTTCACGGAAGGGCGGCCGCTATCCCCGAAGCGTTGCCGGACAGGCACGGATGGCCGGCTTTGCAGGAAGACGAGGTCTGCCTTCGGGTCCATGTAGCGAATGCCACGAAGCTCCAGTTCCGCTGCCTCCGCGCCGATCCAGTATGGCGTCGTCGCTGTTGTGGCGATCCCGAGGATCCTTGTCCTGTCGTCGACGAGCGGCAGCAGCGCGACCTCCGCAGGTACGCTGCCACCGTCGCGCCGGCGCGCAATCGCGTCCAGCACCACGACGGAATCGCCACGCTCGACCGCATTCAGGATCTTGATCAGCGATGTGCGGTCTTCCTGACGGAACAGTCCCGAAAAAGGGCGACCTTTCAATTCCTTGCAGCTCAATGCGCAGAGTCGCGTGCCGGCCAGGCGAAAAACGATCTCGCCGCCGGCATTCCGTTCCAGCAGCATGACCGACGGCAACAGCCGCCCCAGCGCGGCAGGCGCGATCTCCGAACGGAGAGGGGCGTCGCGATCCGCCCTTATCTCGTTCCAGTATTTATATAGTTCAATCGTGTCCTTATGGCGCATGACCCAGCCTGCCTTCATCCCCGACGCCGCTCTCCTGTGCCGGATTGGCACAGGTGGGCGGAATTCCATCGTCTGCCGGGAAAAGGCGCAGATTCCGGGCCAGTTGAGACTGCGGTCCGGGATTAAGGTTAACAAATGGTTTCCGTTGCGGGCCGGCGGCTGCTCTGCCAAGATTTGGACAACGGAGCCTCCGGTTCCACAGCACACAGCATAATTCAGGGGATGGGGCAGGGGACCCACCGGGCCATTCAAGCTTTTGCTTGAATGGCCTTCTTTTTTGCCGATTATCACGGCATGCGATTCAAGCCCCTCTCATGACCACACCGTCAGACCCGACCGACCCGCAGCAAACGGCGCGCCCTGCCGAGGGATTCGAGCAGCACCGCCCACCGGTTTTCAACCTTCATGGTGCGATCGTCGCGCTGTCGCTCCTTTGTATCGGCGTGCAAGTGCTGCGGGGGTTTCTGTCTCGCGACGCCGATACCTGGCTTCTGGTCGAGACCGCCTTTTTCCCGATCCGTTATTCGCCGCAAATTCTGACGCTTGATTTTCCGACGGTCTTTTCGCCGATCACCTATGCATTCCTGCATGGCGGCTGGGTTCATCTGACGATCAATATCGTCTGGCTCGCCGTGTTCGGGTCGCCGCTGGCCTACCGTATCGGCTGGACGCGCAGTATTGCCTTTTGGGTCGTGACCGCGGCTTTTGCGGCATTGGCTCACCTCCTGGTCTATTTCGGCGATCAGGTCCCGGTAATCGGTGCGTCGGGAGCGGTATCGGGCTTCATGGGGGCGGCCGCCCGATTTGGCCTGCGCGCCAACCGGCGCCATCCGCGCCGGGGGTTCGACGGCCCGCTATTGTCGATCCCGGAAACGTTACGCGCACGCGGCGTCGTTCCGTTTCTCCTTGTCTGGATCGGCATGAACGTCGTCATTGGCTTGAACATCTTCGATCAGCAGGGGGCTCCGATAGCCTGGGAAGCGCATATCGGCGGTCTCCTCGCCGGCTTCTTCCTGATCCCGATCTTCGACCGCCGGCGCTCTGCCGTGCCTGACCAAAGGTAACCCATTCTTGCAAAACTCCGCCTTGCAGAGCATGCTGTCAGGTGGGGGAAGCAAGGAGGAAGCTGCGCTCATGATGGTCAAGCAAATACTCGCCGATAAGGGTACCGTTGTCTTTACGTTGCCTCTGGAGTCGACCGGCATGGATGCCGTCGACGCCTTGGCAAAGCACAATATCGGCGCGCTCATCGTTGCGTCGCCGGACATGGTCATCAAGGGTATCCTGTCGGAACGCGATGTTGTCCGGGCGATATGGAATAAAGGTCCGGCGGCCCTGGACAGGCCGGTCGCCGAACTGATGACGGCCAAGGTGCGCACCTGCACCGAGGAATCGACGGTTCTCGAAGTGATGGAACTGATGACGGAAGGACGTTTCCGCCATTTGCCGGTGGAACGTGACGGCAAGCTCATCGGAGTCGTTTCCATTGGCGACATCGTCAAGCGGCGCATTCAGGATATCGAACGCGAAGCAGAGGAAATCCGCTCCTATATCGCCTCGGCCTGACCAAAACCGCCGGATTTAGACGAGGGCGACCAGCCGCTGCAGGTCGTGCAGGCGGTCCATCGTGGCTTCATAGCCGCGATCGATCGCTTCCGATGCGCGGTGAAAATCGGCAAGTCCGATATCTGAAAGCCGCGGGTGCAATGAGTAGTCGGGCGGGTCGCCCGCCAGCCGCGCCCGCGAAATGCGATCCTGGATGATATTGTAGGATTCGACCATGACACCCGAAATGCCGAGCCGCACCGGATGCGACGGCGGCTTGCGATGGGTTTGCTTGGCGCTGTCGTCGGTGGCCCGCACGTTCATTTCGGCGCGCGGCGCCCCGTGCTTGACCACGCCGGAACGGCCGAAAAGGTCGTAGTTGAGATTGACCGCGACGACGCGCGGCTGTTCGTGGGCGCGGCAGACCGACACCGGGACGGGATTGACCAGCGCACCGTCCACGAGCACCTTGCCGTTGCACTCGACCGGTTCGAAAATGCCCGGAAGCGAATAGGACGCGCGCATCGCGGCGATGAGATCGCCATGCGTCAGCCAGATTTCATGGCCGGTCGCGATTTCCGTGGCGACCGCGACATAGGTTTTCGGCAAATCCTCGATCTGCACATCGTGCATGTGGGATTCCAACTCGCGGTTGAGACGCGTTCCGCCGAACAGGCCGCTTCCCGCGAACTGGATATCGAGCAGGCCAAGCATCCGCCGCCGGCTCAGGGAGCGCGCGAAGCGCTCGAGCTCGTTCAGTTTGCCCGCGAGATAGCAGCCGCCGACAAGCGCGCCGATCGACGTGCCGGCAATCATCTCGATCTCGATGCCGGCTTCGTCGAGCGCATAGAGGACGCCGATATGCGCCCAACCGCGCGCCGCGCCGCCGCCAAGCGCCAGTGCGATCGCGTTCTTGCGCTCCGGCGCAGGCGAATCGCCCGGCATGTCGGGCGGATCGGTCACAACGGCCTTGCGCCGGGAAAATGCGGCTAACTGCATGACAGGTCGACAAGCCCCCAATCGTTGAATGTACGAGTGTGGGACAGATTAGTGTCAAATCAGTGAATTCGTAAACGCCTTCATGCCCCGCCGCCATAGACGGCTGAGGGATCGAAGCGCGGCTGGTCGGCCGCGTCGGTAACCAGCCGGGTCTGCCCGTCGGGACCGGTTTCGACAATCCGGTAGAAGCAGCTGTGCCGGCCGGTATGGCAATTCGCGCCATCGCCCGCCGTCTCGACTTTCAGGAGAACGCAATCCTGATCGCAATCGACGCGGATCTCCTTGACCGACTGCATGTTTCCGGACGTTTCGCCCTTCTTCCATATCGCCTGGCGCGAGCGTGACCAGTAATGCGCGATCCCGGTTTCGATCGTTAGGCGAAGCGCCTCGGCATTCATGTGCGCGACCATCACGACCGTATTGTCGCCGGCATCGACGGCGACTGCGGTCACGAGGCCGTCGGCGTTGAAGCGGGGCGTCAGCAGGTTGCCCGTTTCCAGTTCGGATTTCGGGCCAGGCGGTGGGAATGGTTGTGTCGAAATGTCGGTCATGAGGCGGCTCTACGCCGCCTCGGCGCGGCGATCAAGCCGCCCCGCTGCTCCGGATCATCGAGATGAAGCGCGCCTGTTCGCCGGGATCGTTCTTGAAACTGCCGGTGAAGGTTGTCGTGATAGTGGTCGAACCCTGCTTGCGGATGCCGCGCATCGCCATGCACATGTGTTCGGCTTCCACCATCACGGCGACGCCGCGCGGCGACAACGCATCGTTGATCGTGCCGGCGATCTGAGCAGTGATCGATTCCTGGGTCTGCAGGCGCTGGGCGAAGATATCGACGACGCGGGCGATCTTCGACAGGCCGAGCACCCGGCCGTCCGGCAGATAGGCGACATGCGCCTTGCCGATGATCGGCACCATGTGGTGTTCGCAATGCGAGTGAAAGGCGATATCCTTGACGAGCACGATATCGTCATAGCCGGCGACCTCCTCGAAGGTGCGTCCGAGGACTTCGTGCGGATCCATGTCGTAGCCGGAAAACATCTCGCGATAGGCCTTCGCCACGCGCTGCGGGGTTTCAATCAGCCCTTCGCGCTCCGGGTCGTCGCCGGCCCACAGCAAGAGGGTGCGAACCGCCGCTTCGGCTTCTTCCTGCGTCGGGCGCTTGCGTTTTTCGGTCGCGCGATCGTCTTCCTGTGACTTCGGAAAAGAGCTCACAATGGCATCCATCAAGGTGTCTCCCGTAGTTCCGGTCTGATTACGCCGGAACGAGTTAAACGGACCACTGGCATATTAATAAACCGGCAATTGCGGTTTCTTGGTCAACGGCAGGCGGCATATGCCTTGTTCCTGCACACTTGTAAAACATATATGGTATTTGAGACCGGAAAACAGGTCCTGCAAACGCAAGACCGCCGCGAAACAGGTTTCGACAGGCTGACGGAACGCGGAGCGCATTGTGATCGACGATATCTATAACGCGAAAATCCTGGAATTTGCGGGCAATATCCCGCGCACGACGCGGCTCGCCGATCCGGACGCCTCGGCAAAGGCCCATTCGAAACTGTGCGGATCGACGGTCACCATCGATCTGAAGATGGATGGCGACACGGTCGTCGATTACGGCCAGGAAGTGAAAGCCTGCGCGCTGGGGCAGGCGTCCTCGTCGATCATGGCGCAGAACATCATCGGCGCGAGCGCGCAGGAATTGCGCGACGTGCGCGAACAGATGATCGCGATGCTGAAATCCAATGGGCCGGCTCCGACCGGGCGTTTCGCCGACCTGCAATATCTGATGCCGGTCCGCGACTACCGCGCCCGTCACGCGTCGACATTGCTGGTCTTCGACGCGGTCGTCGATGCCCTCGACCAGATCGCCGAACAGCGCGCGAGCGCGGCCTGACGCCATGTGCGCGGAACACAGCCACGATCATCGAACGGTCCCGTCACCGAGAAGCCGAAACTGGCAGGGAAAATGGCCGAAAACGCCCGGACGGCTGCTCGGGACATCGCTGATCCGGCTCTACCAGCTGACCCTGTCCGGCTTCATCGGCAACAATTGCCGGCATATCCCGACCTGTTCCGAATACGGTTACGAGGCGATTGCCCGTCATGGCCTGGTCGCGGGCAGCTGGCTGACGCTGAAACGGGTGGCGCGCTGCGGCCCCGGCGGCACCTGCGGAATCGACAACGTTCCCGAGAAACTCTGAACGGCCTCCCGCCTGGCGGGATATCGTCTGACTGGCGCCGCCGAAAAAACCGGCATGAATGGGGCCGGTGGCAATTGTATTTTCATTACAGCAGTTTAACTGTGGGGCTGCGCAGCAGGGCGATGGAGCACATCGGTGACCGAGACGCAGACGTCACAGACCGAGGGGCCGAGCGAGGCTTTCACCGCTGACATTTACAGCGATGACGGCTCGATCCGTGCCGACTTTCTCGACCACATCATTTCGTGCATCGCCTCGAAGGATGTGGAGACGCTGGCCTATGCGGTCGCCAATCTGCACGAATCCGAACTCGGCGATGTCATCGAGGCGCTCGATAGCGAGGACCGCCGCGAACTGGTGATTCTGCTCGGCGACCGGTTCGACTTCTCCGCCCTGACCGAGGTCGATGAAGCGATCCGGATGGACATCATCGATGCCCTGCCGAACGATCAGATCGCAAACGCCGTCCAGGCACTCGATTCCGACGATGCGGTCTACATCCTGGAGGACCTCGAGGAGGAGGACCAGGCGGAGATCCTGGCGAAGCTTCCGTTTACCGAACGGATCAGGCTGCGCCGTTCGCTCGATTATCCGGAAGAAAGCGCCGGCCGGCGCATGCAGACCGAGTTCGTTGCCGTGCCGCCTTATTGGTCGGTCGGTCAGACGATCGACTACCTGCGCGACAGCGAGGACCTGCCGCACACCTTCGCCCAGATATTCGTTATCGACCCGACATTCCATCTCGTTGGCGCGATCGACCTCGACCAGATTCTGCGCGCGCCGCGCCCGGTCAAGGTCGAGGAGATCATGCACGAGACGCGGCACGCGATTCCGGCCGAGATGGACCAGGAGGAAGCCGCCCAGATCTTCGAGCGATACGACCTTCTGTCGGCCGCCGTCGTCGACGAGAACGAACGCCTCGTCGGTGTTCTGACCATCGATGACGTGGTCGACGTCATCCAGGAAGAGGCCGAAGAAGACCTCAAGCGCCTCGGTGGTGTCGGCGACGAGGAACTGTCGGACTCCGTGATCGAGACGACCAGGTCGCGTTTCCTCTGGTTGCTTGTCAATCTTGGCACGGCAATCCTTGCCTCACTGGTCATCGGCCTGTTCGATGCCACGATCACGCAGATGGTCGCGCTTGCGGTGCTGATGCCGATCGTCGCCTCCATGGGCGGCAACGCCGGCACACAGACGATGACGGTCGCCGTGCGCGCGCTCGCCACGCGTGACCTCGATATCTACAACGCCTCGCGCATCATTCGCCGCGAACTGACCGTCGGCTTCATCAACGGGATCGTCTTTGCCGCGGTCATCGGCGTTGTCGCGTCGCTCTGGTTCTGGAATATCTCGCTCGGCCTCGTGATCGGCATGGCGATGATCGTCAACATGGTATGTGCCGCCCTGGCGGGGATACTGATTCCCTTGCTGCTCGACCGTGTCGGCGCGGATCCGGCGATCGCGTCGGGGGTTTTCGTGACGACGGTTACCGATATCGTTGGATTCTTTGCCTTTTTGGGATTGGCAGCCTGGTGGTTTACTATCTAGAACCACGCGGGCCGGGTGCCCTGTTGCCGGGCGAATGCTCACTTATTTGACTTTTACGTAAGAGTATCTCAATCATGTACGCCTGTTGGCGCCCGATCTTGAAAGAGCCGGTGTATGCGTGACTACTACACCATTACGGAACTGACGCGGGAGTTCGGAATCTCGACGCGTACCCTGCGTTTCTACGAGGACGAGGGCCTGATCCATCCCGTCCGCCGCGGCCGTACGCGCCTTTTCCGCCCGGCCGACCGGATTCTGATCAAGCAGATCCTGCGCGGCAAGCGGCTTGGCTTCTCCATCGCCGAGATCCGCGAGATCATCCAGATGTACAAGGCGCCGCCCGGCGAAGTCGGCCAGTTGCGCACGATCATCAACAAGGCCGCCGAAAAGCGCGAGGAGTTGCGTCAGAAGCGTAAGGATATCGAGGATACGCTCGCCGAACTCGAACAGGTCGAGGAAGCCTGCCTCGGCCGCCTTGCAGAGTTGCGCGTCACCTCCTGACGGTCAGGGTCAGATCCAGCGGTTCACGCGCTTCTTGTAGTCCCGGTAGTATTTTCCGAAACGCGACTCCAGATGCTTTTCCTCGCGTTCGATCCCGAACTTCTGCGTCGCATAGGCGGCGATGAAGGCGAGCGGAAAGTACCAGACAATTCCCGAAATCATCCCGGCACCGATGACGAGCATCGTGTGGGCGACATAGACGGGATTGCGTGAGACCGCGAAGACGCCTTTGGTGACGAGGTGGTCGGACCGCCGATGCGGCATGATCGTGGTTTTGGCGCGATGCATGGTGGTCATCGCGGCGAGGTCGATTGCGAGCGCTCCGCCGATCATCAGCACGCCGATGCCGAAAAGGATCTCCGCGGCCATGCCACCGATCAGGGGAAGCGGCAGCACGAGCTCGATCAGCCAGCCGGCCACCAGGGAGAATACATAGAAAACCGGCGGCCAGGGAAACCTGTTCGGCCGGTCGGAAAAACCGTGATGTTCAGTTTCCATATATCCCCGCATCGATTGTGCATTGCTGAACGATTACAGCCACGCGCTCATCGGATTGTTGTGTGATTTCACCTTTAAATACGCTTTCGAACAACCCGTCCCGCTGAAATCGCTCCACTGCGCAGCTGCAGAAAGCTTCACAGGCCGCTTTTCCGTTTTCGGCCACGCAAGCGTGGCGGCACGATCTGAGGAAAGTCTCCTCATGCGAGACTGGGCTGACCAGTGAGAACAGGTAGACGCAGGCGATCAGGACGGGCTGGTGGACCAGATAGGTGATCAGGCTGTGCCGGCCGAGAAAACGCAAGCTTCCTGTCGCCGGGTCGGCATGCGGCGGGCGGTCCGCCAGCCAGGTCGTCAGCTTCGTGTCGACGAGAAACCGTCCGATGGCCATGCCGGCAAGAACGGCGGCGAACCAGGGAAAGACCGGCACGAAATCGTTCGAGCGCGGCGGGATCGGGGAAAGCCCGAGCCACAAGAGGGCCGGATGCGAAAAGAAATCCGATGCAGCCCACCACGGCACGCTGAACCATACCGCCGCGATTGCAGCGAGCGCGATCGCGGGCAAGCGGAGGAAGGCGAGGCCGAGCGCGCTGGCGAGCGCGATCTCGTGCAGGATTCCGAAGAATACGTAGGCGTCGGGCGTGAAGAAATAGGTGGCTACCGTGATCGCCAGGGCCGCAGCGACGACCATGCCGAACCGCTTCCAGAAGCCGTTCCAGCGAATGCCGCGGCCATGCGCCAACACGAGGCTGATGCCGACGAGAATCAGGAAGCTCGATGCGATCGTTCGCGCATACCATTTCAACGGCCCGGTTCCCGCCGTGCCCGGATCGAGATAGCCGAAAAACTCGAGATCCCAGCTGAAATGGTAGGTCGCCATGGCGACGAGGGCGATCCCGCGCGCAAGGTCGATCCACTCGATCCGCCTGCGTTTTGCAGGCTCAGCCATTGTCACCGGCGGGCAGGTTTGCGACGGGTTGCATGCGTCAGCTATTGCACGGCGCGCGCCTGATGCATAGGCGGTTCGCGTCTCCGATTGGGGCGTACCATGCTAAAAGCGTGAGCGAAAAGGGAAGCGGATTCGCGGGGCGAATTTCCGCACAAGGGAACGGTGAGGCACGATGTTCTTTCCCCTGTCGAAAATCGGCTGGCTACTCATTCAACCGATAGGATTGCTCGGTCTGCTGTTCGCGGCGCTATTGGCGTTGTCGATTCGCCGGAGCGCGTGGCTTATTGCGTGGCTGGCCGCAGCGGGCCTCGTTCTGGTACTGGGAACGTCGCAAACGAATATCGGCAAGCTTGCGCTGCAGCCGCTGGAAAATCTCTACGAGCGGCCGGCGGCTATGCCCTTGGCTGGCGAGGTCGCAGGCATCATCGTGCTTGGCGGTGGTTTCGAAGGTGACGTCACACGGTTGCGTGGCGGTTTCGAACTCGGCGAATCAGGTGATCGCTTTGTGGAAGCAGTGCGTCTGGCGCGGCTTTATCCGAAGGTGCCTGTCGTCGTCAGCGGCGGTGAAGCTTCCCTCATCGGCGAGACCGAAGGCGATGCGGCGATTTCCAAACGCTTCTTCGATGCATTCGGCGTAGCGGCGGACCGCCTCATTCTCGAGGACAGGTCCATGAACACATACCAGAATGCCGTTTACACCAAGGCTGTCCTCCCGAAGGATGCGACCGGCAAATGGCTTCTCGTCACGTCCGCCTTTCACATGCCGCGTTCCGCCGCCGCATTTCGCAAGCAGGGGATCGACTTCATCGCCTGGCCCGTCGATTACCGCACGACCGGGCGCGAACGCTTCGAAATCGGACGCGACGACGCCATTCAGGCATTTGCGGAAGTGAGTCTCGCGATGCGCGAATGGGTCGGCCTTGCCGTTTATGCGGCGACCGGACGGATCGATGGAATTCTCCGGAAATGAGACTCTTTCGTTGAATTTGTGAAGCGATTGTTCGCTGGTTCGTGAGGATGCACATAACATATTGAAAGAACGGAATGAATCTTCGGCGCGCATTCAGGGGCGCCTTATCCGCATGTCTGACATGTCGATATTAGCGATTGATTAAGGATTTCGGCCGGCGTATACGGCCGCCTCCTAAAGAGCGCGGGCAAACCGCGCCAATCCAAATCAGGGGCAATACTTGATGGATGAAAAAATCCAGAAATCCTGCTGGGGCACGACAGCCTGGGCAGTGGCGGGATTCGCATGCGTCATGGTCGTTGTGTACCTCATGGGCATGAACGACGTTGCTGAAGTGGCCGCTTCCTTACCGAAGTAGGCTTTTCCGGACTACGCCGGAAACCAAATTTATTCCAAAGCCTTGGCCGTGTCGTAACATGGCCAAGGCGCGTCGGAACCCAATTCGCGCAATTACCGCATTCTGCTAGCTTGGCGGACGTGCAACGGCGATTGGTTCCATGTTTCTCTCAGTCTTCGAACTCTACAAGATCGGTATCGGACCGTCCTCCTCGCACACGATGGGGCCGATGTCCGCCGCAAACCGCTTTCTCGCCGAAATCCGCGACGGCGACTGGCCACGTCCTGTCGGCGCCGAGGTGGCGCGGCTGTCGGTCTCTCTGCACGGGTCTCTCGCCTTTACCGGCGTCGGTCACGCCACCGACCGGGCGGTCATTCTGGGTCTCGCGGGTTACGAGCCGGACAAGATCGATCCCGACGACATCGACGGTATTCTGCAACGCATAAAGGCGGAGAAGTCCGTCTCGCCGGCCGGCCATCCGCGCTACGATTTCGATTCTGCGGCGGATCTCGTCTTCGACCGCGCCAATCCGCTTCCCGGTCATGCCAACGGGATGACCTTTCTCGCCCATGACCGCGACGGGCGCATGCTGTTGCGCCGGGTCTACTATTCGATCGGCGGCGGCTTTGTCGTCAGCGAGGACGAACTGGCGCAGGTGAAGGCGGAGACCGGCAAGGAAAAGCCGTCGAACGTGCCGTATCCTTTCCGCAATGCCGCCGAAATGCTGCAAATGGCGAAGAAGAGCGGCCTGTCGATTTCGGCGATGAAACGGGCAAACGAAGAGGTCGGACGCGCGCCGGCGGAACTCGATCGGGAGCTCGACGCTGTCTGGGATGCGATGGACGGCTGCATCGAACGCGGGTTGCGCGGCGAGGGCATTTTGCCCGGCGGGCTGAAGGTGAAACGCCGTGCGCACCAGATCCACGAACAGCTCCTCGGCGACTGGCAGTCGAACCGCCCGAATCCGATGCTCGCCAATGACTGGCTGGCGGCCTTCGCGATGGCGGTCAACGAAGAAAACGCGGCCGGCGGCAGGGTTGTCACCGCACCGACGAACGGTGCCGCCGGTGTCGTGCCCGCCGTCCTGAAATACATGCAGAAGTTCCACGAATTGGCGAAACCCGAGGACATTCGCAATTTCCTGCTGACGTCCGCGGCTATCGGCGGGTTGATCAAGCACAACGCATCGATTTCCGGAGCCGAGGTTGGTTGCCAGGGCGAGGTCGGCAGCGCCGCCGCCATGGCCGCGGCCGGGCTCGCCGAAGTCCTCGGCGGAACGCCCGAACAGGTCGAAAACGCCGCCGAAATTGCCCTCGAACACCATCTCGGCATGACCTGCGATCCGGTTGCGGGCCTTGTCCAGGTGCCGTGTATCGAGCGCAACGCGCTTGCCGCGGTCAAGGCCGTGACGGCGGCGTCGCTCGCCCTGAAGGGCGACGGCACGCATTTTGTACCGCTCGATGCCTGTGTCGAGACGATGCGCCAGACCGGCCTCGACATGAACGAGAAATACAAGGAAACGAGCCAAGGCGGTCTTGCGGTCAACGTCGTCGCCTGTTGACGCTTCGCCTGTGGACGGCAATGCGCAAAGCTTGACCCGGCCGCGCCGCGCCATAGACCATACGGCATGGCTTTGAACCTCATCAAACTGTGCGTTGGCGCCGACAGCGTCGAGGATCTGCGCGCGTGGATCGATTTCCGCCGCGACGAGATGCGTGCGGCAGGCAAGAAGGCCGAGCATATCCACACCACCCGGATGTTCCCAAAGCGCGCCGGCGAGATCGTTGGCGAGGGCTCTATTTACTGGGTGATCAAGGGCCGCGTTCAGTGCCGCCAGAGGATTGTGGATATCCGCCCGATCGTCGACAGCGAGGGGATATCGCGCTGCCAGATCGTCCTCGATCCGGACGTCGTTCTGACCCAGTCGCAACCGAAGCGCCCGTTTCAGGGCTGGCGATATTACAAGCCGGAGGATGCGCCTGCCGATCTCGGCAACGGGGCGAGCGGCATCGAAGCGTTGCCCGCCGATATGCGTGACGAACTCGCCGATCTTGGCCTGATCTGATCGGTCCGGCTTTGCCCAAAGGCGTTGGCTCGGTTGAATTGCCTTGCATGAGCCTTTGAAAATGCCACATTTCTGCAATGGCGAAACCGATTTCCACGAAGCGCAAGGACGAGGCCGCACGGCAGGCATCGCCGCGCGCCGATATCGCGGCTTTCCTGAAGGCGGCGAAGTCGGTCCCGAAGCGCGGCGAGGGCGGCGGGCGGATCGTGCTTGCCCTTGATGCCACGATGAGCCGCCAACCGACATGGGATCTTGCCTGCTCCATCCAGGCAGAGATGTTCAAGAGCGTCGCCGGCGTCGGCGATCTCGCCATGCAGCTGGTCTATTTTCGCGGGATCGGTGAGTGCCGGTCATCGAAATGGGCGTTCGACGGCAATTCCCTCGCGGACATGATGGCGCGGATCGATTGCCGCGGTGGCCACACCCAGATTCTCAAGGTCCTTAAACACGCGGCCAAGGAACATGCCCACAACCGCATTAATGCGCTTGTTTATATCGGTGACGCCATGGAGGAGAAGATCGACGACCTCGTGCAGGCGGCTGGTGAGCTCGGACTGCGCGGCGTGCCGGTTTTCGTCTTTCAGGAGGGGCACGATCCGGTTGCGGAGCGGGCATTTCGCGAAATCGCCCGGGTTACTCGCGGCGGCTGGTTCCGCTTCGACCGGTCTTCGGCCGCGGTCCTGTCCAGGCTGCTGTCTGCCGTTGCGGTCTACGCGGCCGGCGGGCTCAAGGCGCTGGAAAAGCGCGGCACCCGCGAGGACCGGTTGTTGATCTCCCATATTTCCGGTGGATCGAAAGGGAACGCCAAGTGAAGAGCGTCATGTCATGAGCGTTCTGATCCTGCTTGTTGCCCTGGTCGCCTTCGCAGTCCTCGGCGCATTGTATTTCACATCCGCGCCGCCCGCCCAGATTGTAAGCCTGATCCGCTACGCCGGACCGATTGCATTGGGCTTTGCCGGGATCATCCTCAGTCTTGCGGGGCGTTTTGTCGTTGGCGGGCCGCTGATCATGATGGCGATCGGCTGGTACGGACGTCAGCGCAGGCGGGGAAGACTGGGCGGAATGACCGGACAGAAATCGACCGTTCGCTCCGTCTGGCTCGAAATGGAGCTCGACCACGATACCGGTGATATGGACGGGATGATCCTCGCCGGGCAATTCGAGGGCCGACGGCTGAACGATCTCGGCGAGGGTGATCTGCGCGTGCTCGCGGCTGACCTGAAGGATGACCGCGAGAGCGCCGAACTACTGGAGGCGTATCTTGACCGCCGTATGCCTGGTTGGCGTGACGACGCTGATGCGGATGCTGGCCCGCGGCATGCCGGACCGCACGACACGGGCGCCATGACACATGAGGAAGCCTACAAGATCCTTGGCCTTGAACCGGGCGCGTCCGCTGTGGAGGTCCGAAAGGCGCATCGCCGCCTGATGCAGCGAGTACACCCCGACCTCGGCGGGAACGCTTTTCTTGCGCAACGGGTTAATGAAGCGCGAGACTTTCTCTTGCGTGATCATACTGACTGAGACCCTTGATACTCAATACACACTCAAACGGTCGCTGACGGCGCGAACAGGCCGTCAGGAATTGTCGAAAGCAAGACAGGAATAATTGTACTTCTTCAGCGCCTTGCAGGCTGCCCATGCATCGGACTTGGAATCGAAACCGGCAAAACGCGCCCGGTGATAGACAGTGCCGCTTTTCTCGAACGTCTCGACGAACGGGTCGTGCTTGCCAAGCACCGGCGACGCACGGTCTTGCGCGTTGCGCAGGAATTCCACAGCCTCGTCTTCGGAGGGGAGGGACGCGATCTGGATCACCCAGCCGGACCGCTCCGCGGTCGAGGCGGTCTGGATGGTGTCAAGCGGTTCGGCGGGGCGCGGCGTCGGTTCGGCCGCATAACTCGCCACGACGGCCTCGGTGACGGTCGCGTCCGCCTCGTCGGCGCGATCCGGGTGAGCAGGAACCGGGATCTCTTCCGCAGGCAATTCGGCGATCTCGACGGGCGCATCCGCGAAGTGCGTGGTGCCCTTGCGCGCGACAAGCATGCCGCGCTTGTGCCTGGAGCCCTTGGTCACGGTGCTGGCGAGGAGTTCCCGCATATGCGCGTCGCGCGAAGCGCCGGTCTTGCCGCCCATGACAACGGCGACGATGCTGCGTCCACCAGTATGCACCGATGCGACGAGATTGAAGCCCGATGCCCGCGTATAGCCGGTCTTGATGCCGTCCACGCCGCGCACCTTGCCCAGCAGACGGTTGTGATTGCGCAGATGGGTGCGGCCGTATTTGAAGCTTTGGGTCGAGAAATATTTGAACTGCTCCGGAAAATGTTCCTGCAGCGCGATGCCGAGCGTCGCCATGTCGTGCGCCGTCGTCACCTGGCGCGAATTCGGCAAGCCCGAGGCGTTCTTGAACGTCGTGTGGGACATGCCGAGCGCGTGCGCTTTCGCTGTCATCATTTTCGCGAAGTTGCTCTCGCTGCCGCCGAGATGCTCGGCGATCGCCGCGGCGGCGTCGTTGGCGGATTTCGTGACCAGCGCGAGGATCGCGGTTTCAGCCGTAATGCTCTTGCCGGCGGGTACGCCGAGCTTGGTCGGTTGCATGGATGCGGCATGCCTGGAGAACACGATGCGCGTGTTCTTCGACACCTTGCCCGCCTCCATGGCCTCGAACAGCATGTAGAGCGTCATCATCTTGGTCAGCGATGCCGGATAACGCGGCGCGTCCGCATTGCGCGAATAGAGCGTTTTGCCCGTATTCGCGTCGATGACGAAGGAAGCGTATTTTGAGTTCGCCTCGGCCGATGCGGCGAGCGCGAGGACGACAAGCATGGCCGCAAGCAGCGTGGAAATTGCTTGCGCCAGGGGATGGATTGGCAGCGGCTTGCTGAAAGACACGATGGACACCTGTGACAACACTAACAACGCGTGGCCCCAATCGGGCCGTCGGGAGCTTTGAGAGACGATATCCAGTCGACGTTACCAAGTGGTTTATGGTGACTGGAAAGTTACTGCCGTTGCGGCAATTTTTCGAAAATTGAGGAGAAAATTGTGCGCTGCAAAAATCATGTTGAAATTTTGTGCATTGCACACTATTATTTGGGCAAGGTCGGACGATCGTCCGTTACTGACGAGAATTCACCCCTCTATTGAAACAGGTGCACCATGATGAAATCGTTCGAAGACGCCAACAAAGTCGGCAAGGAAATGATGGATCACTCCCTGAAGAGCTACGCCGCGATGACCCAGGGCATCCAGGCCATTGCGTCGGAAGCCACCGACTATTCGAAGAAGTCCTATGAAGACGGCGTCGCCGCTTTCGAGAAGCTTGCTGCCGCCAAGTCGATCGAAAAGGCGATGGAACTGCAGACCGACTACATGAAAACGGCCTATGAGTCGTTTGTGGCCCAGTCGACGAAAATGAGCGAGCTCTATGCCGATCTCGCCAAGGAAGCCTACAAGCCGTACGAAACGGCCGTTGCCTCCGTCACGAAGTAGGTTTCGCGCAGATAGCATCCATTTGGATGAGTGAATCGGCCCGCATGAGAAATCATGCGGGCCGTTTGTTTGTGGTGTTGCGATTTGACGGCTTGCGCAGTGCCCGAGGGGGCTTAAAATCGCCATGTGAATCCCTAAGTAACTGGAGCAGGAGCCAGTCGGGTCAGGGGCAAACACAGGATAAAGATGAGATACAAGCCGGAATGGATGCAAGCGGACAACGGCCAGGAAGGCGGCGGTGAAGGGCGCGGGACTGCAGTCATTACCCGCACCAAGCCGAAGGTCAAGAAGCCTAGCCTCTACCGAGTCCTGCTTTTGAACGATGATTACACCCCGATGGAATTCGTGGTGCACGTCCTTGAGCGCTTCTTTCAGAAGAACCGTGAGCAGGCGACGCGGATCATGTTGCATGTCCACAATCACGGCGTGGGCGAGTGTGGCGTTTACACATACGAGGTAGCCGAAACCAAAGTGACGCAGGTGATGGATTTCGCCCGTCAGAACCAGCACCCTTTACAGTGCGTGATGGAGAAGAAGTAATGCCGACATTCACCGCAAGCCTGGAGAAGTCGCTGCATCAGGCACTGACCTATGCAAACGAGCGCGAGCACGAATACGCGACACTCGAGCATCTCCTCCTCGCCCTGATCGACGATCAGGACGCCAAGGCCGTCATGGACGCGTGCAGCGTCGATACCGAAGCGCTCCGCAAGACCGTGCTCGATTATGTCGACAACGAGCTCGACAATCTCGTTACCGGCTACGACGAGGACGCCAAGCCGACCGCCGGTTTCCAGCGCGTGATCCAGCGTGCGGTCATCCATGTCCAGTCGTCCGGGCGCGAGGAAGTGACCGGCGCCAATGTGCTGGTCGCGATTTTCGCCGAACGCGAGAGCCACGCCGCCTACTTCCTGCAGGAGCAGGACATGACCCGCTATGACGCGGTGAACTACATCGCGCATGGCATCGCCAAGCGCCCCGGCGCGTCCGTGACCCGGCCGCCGGAAGGCGCCGAGGAGCAGGGCAGGGCAGAGGGGCCGGCGACCGAAGGCGAAGACGCCAGCAAGAAGAAGCCGCAGGACGCACTCAGCGCCTATTGCGTCAACCTCAATCAGAAGGCGCGCGACGGCAAGATCGATCCGCTGATCGGCCGCACCGCCGAGGTCAATCGCACGATCCAGATCCTGTGCCGGCGCTCCAAGAACAACCCGCTCTATGTCGGCGATCCCGGCGTGGGCAAGACGGCGATTGCCGAAGGCCTCGCCAAACGCATCGTCGAGGGCGATGTGCCCGAGGTTCTGGCAACCTCGACCATCTTCTCGCTCGATATGGGCGCGCTGCTTGCCGGTACGCGTTATCGCGGCGACTTCGAGGAGCGGCTGAAGCAGGTTGTCAAGGAATTGGAGGAGATGCCCGGTGCGGTTCTCTTCATTGACGAGATCCACACAGTCATCGGTGCCGGCGCGACGTCCGGCGGCGCAATGGACGCGTCCAATCTCCTGAAACCCGCGTTGTCGTCCGGGGCGATCCGCTGCATCGGTTCGACGACCTACAAGGAATACCGCCAGTTCTTCGAGAAGGACCGCGCACTCGTGCGCCGGTTCCAGAAGATCGATGTCAACGAGCCGAACCTCGAGGACGCCATCGAGATCATGAAGGGCCTGAAGCCCTATTTCGAGGAGTTCCACAAGATCAAGTATACCGACGACGCGATCCGTTCGGCCGTCGAGTTGTCGGCGCGCTACATCAACGACCGCAAGCTCCCGGACAAGGCGATCGACGTCGTTGACGAGACCGGTGCGAGCCAGATGCTGCTACCCGAGAACAAGCGCAAGAAATCCATCGGCGTAAAGGAAATCGAGGCGACGATCGCGACCATGGCGCGCATCCCGCCGAAGACCGTTTCCAAGGACGACGAGGAGGTTCTCGCCAATCTCGAGAAGGAGCTGAAACGCGTTGTTTACGGCCAGGATCTCGCCATCGAGTCGCTCGCGTCCGCCATCAAGCTGGCGCGCGCCGGCCTGCGCGAACCGGAAAAGCCGATCGGCTCCTACCTGTTCTCCGGTCCGACCGGCGTCGGCAAGACCGAGGTTGCGCGCCAGCTCGCCATGTCGCTCGGCGTGGAGTTGCTGCGTTTCGACATGTCGGAATACATGGAACGGCACACCGTTTCGCGTCTGATCGGCGCGCCGCCCGGCTATGTCGGCTTCGACCAGGGCGGATTGCTGACCGACGGTGTCGACCAGCATCCGCATTGCGTGTTGTTGCTCGATGAAATCGAAAAGGCCCATCCGGACCTGTTCAACATCCTGTTGCAGGTGATGGACCATGGCAAGTTGACCGACAACAACGGCAAGCAGGTCGATTTCCGCAACACGATCATCATCATGACGACCAATGCGGGCGCGTCCGAAATGGCCAGGAACGCTATCGGCTTCGGCTCGACCAAGCGCGAAGGCGACGACACGGAGGCGATCAACAGGCTGTTCTCGCCGGAATTCCGCAACCGTCTGGACGCGATCATCCCGTTCGGTCCGTTGCCTGTGCCGGTCATTCACCGCGTCGTCGAGAAATTCGTTATGCAACTGGAAGCCCAGCTTTCGGACCGCGGTGTCATCTTCGACCTGTCGAAGGAGGCGATCGCCTGGCTTGCCGAGCGTGGCTACGACGAGAAGATGGGCGCGCGTCCGCTTGGCCGCGTGATCCAGGAGCACATCAAGAAGCCATTGGCCGAAGAAGTGCTGTTCGGCAAGCTGAAGAAGGGCGGCACGGTCAAGGTGACGGTCGAGAAGGACGAACTCGGCGAACCGAAACTGAAGCTCGAATCGATTGCCGACGAGCCGCGCGCCAAGCCGAAGAAGCAGCCGCGCAAAACGGCGGCGAAGCGCAAGCCCTCGGCCGGCAAGGCAGCGGTCAGCGCCGACAGCGCTGCGGCCCCGGACGACAAGCTGGCGCCGAAACCGAAGCCTTCCGTGCCGAAAGTGCCGCGCAAATAGGCTCGGCTGATCGGACAAAGCGTTGAACGGGCGGGATTTCCCGCCCGTTTTTCATTTTGGCGCTCTCGCCAACGCGCGGGCTGCGTGCTAGCGCGGGATCATGCAATCGCTCCCCTCCGGCCAGCCGAAAGACAGCACTGCGTTTCTCTGGTTCGCACGGGGGATGCGCAATATCGTGTCGCTGCCCGCGCTCATTCTGATGAGCGCCTTCATCGGCTTTGCCGGTTTTGCGAAGGAAAGCGGGATCGATCTGACGCATGCCGTTTTCATGACCGCCGCGATCTGGGCGCTGCCGGCGCAGGTCGTGCTGATCGCGGCGATACAGGCGGGCACCGCGCTGGTGCCGACATTCATCGCGGTTACCCTGTCCTCGGTCCGGTTGATGCCGATGGTCACGACCCTCGTGCCGGATCTGCGCGCCGAAAAGACCAGGACGCTGACGCTCCTGTTTCTGTCGCATTTCGTGGCGGTGACATCCTGGGTGATGGCGAATGAACGCATCGGACGCGTTCCGAGACAACACCGCACCGCCTTTTTCGCCGGGTTCGCCGTCACGCTGACGACGCTCAACATTATCGTTGTCGCGGTGGTTTATACGTTTTCGGCCGGAATTCCCGCGATGGTTCTCGGTGCGCTGTTCTTCCTGACGCCGATCTATTTCCTGACGTCGCTCTGGGCGACAGCGCGCGATCATGTCATCAAGATCGCGATGGTTCTGGGGCTTGCGTTGGGACCGGTGTTCTATCTCGTAGCTCCGAAATTCGACCTGCTTCTCGCCGGCCTTGTCGGCGGCACGCTGGCGTTTTTCATCGGGCGTAGGTTTTCCGCGAAAGGGAAGGGAGGCGGGCAATGAACTATCAAGCGTTCGATGCCTGGTGGTGGCCGTTCCTGTTCATCCTGATCGCAGGCTGGTTTGCGACCGATGTCTGGCGTTACACCGGCGTTCTGCTCGGGCGCCGTTTGAGCGAGACCTCCCAGGTTTTCGTGCTCGTGCGCGCCGTCGCGACGGCGCTCGTCGCCGCCGTGATCGCCCGTCTGGTCGTTTTCCCCTCGGGCGTGCTCGCGGAGACGGCGCTGGCGCTACGCATCGGCGCGGCGGCGATCGGTTTTGTCGCGTTCCTGTTGGGAGGACAGCGCATTGCGATTGGCGTCGCGACGGCGCTTGCCGTCCTTCTGGCCGGGATGATGATGGGGTTTTAAACCTGGTTTTCGAGCGCGGTGACCAGTTTCCTGGCGTTGCCGGCCAGGATCGCCGGGTCTTCCATCTTGCCGACATGCCTGCGCAGCGGAACGCCCGTGACGCACGGAATGACATGCACGTGCAGGTGAAACACCGTCTGGCCGCAGGCGGGCTCGTTGAACTGCCTAATGACCACGCCGTCGGCATTGAATGCACGCATGGACGCTTGCGCGATCTTCTGGGTAGTCGCGAACACCTTGGCCAACACGGCGGGGTCGGCGTCCAGAATGTTGCGTGACGGCGCTTTCGGGATCACCAGCGAATGACCGTCGGATTCCGGCATGACGTCCATGATCACGATGCAGTCGTCGTCCTCGTGAACCTTGTGGCTGGGAATGTCCCCGCGCAGGATCTTGGCGAAAATATTGTCCGGATCGTATTCGGCGCTCATGATGGTCTCCCTTTCACCGATTTCCTAAACCGGTCCGGGATCGGCATCAATGCCGCGTTTCTTCGTCAATCGCCCTTTTTGAACGGGGCATGTTCGCTCAGCACCTGGCCGAAATGCGCGACCTCCGCGCGCTCGTGTTGGAGGTAGTCCGCGACCGCCCTGCGGAAACCTTCATGCGGAATGAAATGCGCCGAATGCGTCGTCACGGGCAGATAGCCGCGTGCCAGCTTGTGTTCGCCCTGCGCGCCGGCCTCCACATATTCGAGTCCGTTGGAAATCGCGAACTCGATCGCCTGATAATAGCAGACCTCGAAATGCAGGCAGGGATGGTTTTCGATACAGCCCCAATGCCGGCCGAAAAGGCGGTCGCCGCCGATGAAGTTGATCGCGCCCGCGATGTATCGGCCGTCTCGCCTGGCCATCACCAGCAAAATGTCGTCGGGCATTCTCTCGGCGATCAGCGAATAGAATGTCCGGTTCAGATAGGGCCGGCCCCACTTGCGGCTGCCGGTATCCATGTAGAATTCGTAGAATGCGTCCATGGCGCTCTCGGTCAGGTCGCTGCCGGTCAGCCAATCGATGCTGATGCCGTTTTCGAGCGCGGTTTGCCGTTCCTTGCGGATGTTCTTGCGCTTGCGTGAGGCGAGCGTTTCCAGGAACTGGTCGAAATCGCCGAAGCCGTCATTGTGGAAGTGGAACTGCTGGTCGGTCCGGTGCAGGAAATCGGCCGCGGTCAGCGCCGCGATATCCGCTTCGGTCGCGAAGGTCACATGCGCCGAGGAAACGCCAAGCTTCGTCGTCAGCGCCTTGAGGCCGCCGGCAAGCGCCTGTTTCGCGGCTCCCGTGTCGATATCGCCAGAGACCATCAGGCGCGGCCCGGTGGCGGGCGTGAACGGGACGGAACACTGCAGCTTGGGATAATAGTGTCCGCCCGCGCGTTCATAGGCGTCGGCCCAGCTGTGATCGAAGACATATTCGCCCTGGCTGTGCGATTTCAGGTAGCAGGGCAGGGCCGCGATGATCTTGCCCCGGCTGTCCTCGAGCGTCAGGTGCTGGCCGTGCCAGCCGCTTTGTGCCGTGGCGCAGCCCGATTCCTCGAGCGCATTCAGGAAAGCATGCGAGACAAAGGGATTGTAAGCCGTTTCACCGCCGGGGGCCGCGCCGGAAAGGCGGCTCCACTGCGCATGATCGATGCTTGAAAACTGGTCGCGCACACGGATCACGAATTCGTCGCCCTCGCGCGCCTGATCCTGTGCGCCATGGCCTTGCGGTAATTCGTTCATGCACAGAGAATTACCGCATGATGCGGTGCAAACAAGCCTCTACTCAACGATCCGGATCAAATCCCTCGAAAGTCATCTGGTCGGCGTATCTGCGGGTGGCCTCGACTTCCTCGGGCGTGCGCACCGTCCAGGTGATGACGGGCAGACCGAGATCCTTGCGCACGTGCTCGATGAAGTGGTTCGGCAGTTCCTTGACGTGGTAGGAGATGAAGGAAATGCCGAGCGGCAGGACTTTTTCGTGCATCGCGAAGGCCGGTTTGCCGGTGCCTTCCGCCGTCAGCCCGTAAGGAACGGCTGAACCACTGTGTTTGAATTCCGAAAGCAGGTGGTGGGTGAACGACATGACCGCGACCGGCCCCGAATAGCCGACGAGGTCGCCGGCGACCGCCAGCGCAAGTTCGCGATTGCGCGGCGCGTTGTCCTTCATCTCGATCACCACCGGCACCCGGCCCGCCACCAGGGTCAGGACTTCGGCCAGCGTCGGAATGCGATCGCGCGACCCGGTGATTTCAATCGCGCCGAGTTCCAGCGCGGTGCGGTCCGCGACCAGTCCGTTTTCACCGGTGAGGCGGTCCAGCGCCGAGTCGTGAAACACCATCGCGACACCGTCGGCTGAAAGCTGTACGTCGAGTTCGATCGCGAAATCGCGTTCGATCGCGGCCTCGAACGCCGGCAACGAATTCTCGATCCGGCCGGCGCTTGCGTCGTGCAGGCCCCGATGCGCGATCGGGCGCCGCGTGAGAAAATCGGGCGAAACCATGATGTTGGATCAGAATTCGATGATAGCTTCGATCTCGACCGGCGCATTGAGCGGCAGTGAAGCCATACCGACGGCCGAACGGGCATGCCGGCCCGTTTCGCCGAGAACCTCGGCAAGGAAATCCGACGCGCCGTTGGCGACGAGGTGCTGTTCGATGAAATCGGGCGTCGAGGCGACGAACACCGAGATCTTGACGATGCGCTTGATCCTGGCGAGATCGTTCAGCGCGGCCTGGGCCTGGGCGAGAATGTTGACGGCACACCATTTCGCCGCTTCGCGCCCCTGCTCGACGGTCACGTCCCGTCCGAGAAGCCCCTTGTGGATCATGGCGCCGTCTTTCAGCGGCAGTTGGCCGGATGTGTACAGAAGATTGCCGCTGATCACCGCCGGAAGATAATTTGCAGCGGGTGCGGCGGCCTCCGGCACGGCGATTCCGAGTGCCGTGAGCCGTTCACTGATTGTCGATGTCATCTGGTCACCTTTGCTTCAAACGATCGGGCGTGGCAGATGCTCTCTTGCATCTTTTGCCTCGCTTCCGCCACGAGAAAACCTATAGTCGTCGCAAAAACAGGACCCGATAATGACTCGCACATCCGCAAAGCTGATCGCCGCCGTCTTCGCTTCCGTTACGGCCGCCGCCGGCATGTTTCCCGGCACGGCTTCCGCGCAGCCGCTGGCGGCCCATCGAGCGGTTTACGACGTTGCCCTGAAGGACGCCTCGGATCGTTCGGGCATCACCGGTATGGACGGACGCATCGTCTATGAATTCCAGGGATCGGTCTGCGACGGCTACACGACGAACTTCCGTTTCGTGACGCGGATTCTTTCTGCGGGCGGCGACCGGGTCACCGACCAGCAGACATCGACCTATGAGGACGGCACCGGCGAGAATTTCCGTTTCATCACAAAATCCTTCGTCGACGAGCGGCTCGACCGCGAACTTTCCGGAAGCGCCGTTCACAAGGACGATTCGACGATCGTGACCCTGAAGAAACCGCAGGAATCGGAATTCGTTCTGGGACCGGCGCTTTTCCCGACCGCCCATATCCTGGATTTGCTCCATCGCGCCGATGAGGGTGAGACCGTCTACGAAACGAAGGTCTTCGACGGCTCCGAGGATGGCGACCGCGTCATGACGACGACCGTCATCGTTGGACAGAAAAAGACGGGAACGGACGGCGACGGCAAGAATGCCGGCCCGCTGAAGGCTGATCCCTTCCGCAATGTCTCGATCTCCTATTTCGACGAGCAGAGCGAGAACGCCGGCGAAGCGCTCCCCAACTACCAGATATCGTTCAAGCTCTATGAGAACGGCGTCACCCGTGATCTCGTCATGGACTACGGCGATTTCGTTCTGACCGGCGCATTGTCCCACCTCGACATGCTGCCGCAGGAAAGCTGCAAATAGACTTGCGGACCGCCGTCTCCCGGCGGTTTGCTGCAATGCACTTGCAAAACCGGCGCCAATAGGCTATCGCGCGCCTCATTCCACACACGAAGTTCGGGTTCGAACCGGGAGAAATCCGGCCGGGCCCACCGGTGGCGGGAAACCGCTTTTCGCTTCGTGGAGGTTAAACCGGAAAGGAAAAACGATGGCATTGCCTGATTACAGCATGCGCCAGCTGTTGGAAGCTGGTGTTCACTTCGGTCACCAGACGCACCGCTGGAACCCCAAAATGTCCCGATATATTTTCGGGGCGCGCAACAACATTCACATTCTCGATCTTTCGCAGACCGTGCCGCTGCTGCACCAGGCGCTGAAGATTGTTTCCGATACCGTCGCCGGTGGCGGTCGCGTTCTCTTCGTTGGCACCAAGCGCCAGGCGTCCGAAATCGTCGCCGACGCGGCAGGCCGCTGCGCCCAGTACTACGTCAATGCCCGCTGGCTTGGCGGCATGATGACCAACTGGAAGACGATTTCGAACTCGATCCAGCGCCTGCGCAAGGTCGACGAAATCCTGGCGTCCGACGCGCAGGGCTTCACCAAGAAGGAACGCCTCAACCTCGAGCGCGAGCGTGAAAAGCTCAATCGCGCACTGGGCGGCATCAAGGACATGGGCGGCACCCCCGACCTGATGTTCGTGATCGACACCAATAAGGAAGCGATCGCCATCCAGGAAGCCAAGCGTCTCGGCATCCCGGTCGTCGCGATCGTCGATTCGAACTGCGATCCGGACGTGGTCGACTACCCTATCCCCGGCAACGACGACGCCGCTCGCGCCATCTCGCTTTACTGCGACCTGATTGCGCGCGCCGCTCTTGACGGAATTGCGCGCCAGCAGGGCGCATCCGGCGTCGATATCGGCGCGTCCGCCGAGGCTCCGATCGAGGAAGTCCTGGCTGAGGCCCCGGCCGAAGAAGCGCCCGCCGAGGCTCCGGCCGAAGCCGCCGAGCCGGCAGCTGAAGCCCAGGCCTGATCTGCCTTATCCGCGCCCGGCATCGCCGGGTGCGGTCATCAAACCGTTACATGAATCGGCGCAAGGCATGGATGAATGCCCCGTGCGTCACCCTTTCGGACCGCGCGTCCGAACCCGTTCGACATAAAGAGGCGAACCGATGAGCATCTCTGCATCTCTCGTTAAACAACTCCGCGACCAGACCGGCGCCGGCATGATGGACTGCAAGGCCGCGCTGACGGAAACCAATGGCGACATCGAGGCCGCTATCGACTGGCTGCGCAAGAAAGGCATCGCGAAAGCCGACAAGAAGTCCGGTCGCACCGCTGCTGAAGGTCTCGTCGGCGTCGCGTCCGACGACAAGGGCGCGGTCGTTGTCGAGGTCAATTCGGAGACCGACTTCGTTGCCCGCAACGATGCCTTCCAGGACCTCGTGCGCAACATCGCAAATGCTGCCCTTTCGACCGACGGTTCCGTGGAAGCGGTAGCCGCTACCGCGTATCCGGGCGGGTCCAAGTCGATCGCCGAGACCGTTACGGACGCTATTGCGACCATCGGCGAGAACATGAACCTGCGCCGTTCGGCGCGTCTCGACGGCACGGTCGCGACCTATGTGCACAACTCCGTCGGCGACGGTCTCGGCAAGCTTGGCGTGCTCGTCGCCATCGAAACGACCGGCGACAAGGAGGCAGCGCGCGCCATTGGTCGCCAGATCGCGATGCATGTTGCCGCCACCAATCCGTTGGCGCTCGATGTCAGCGATCTCGACCAGGCCGCGGTCGACCGCGAACGCTCGATCTTTTCCGAGCAGGCGCGCGCGTCGGGCAAGCCGGACAACATCATCGAGAAGATGGTCGAAGGCCGCCTGCGCAAGTTCTACGAGGAAGTCTGCCTCGTGAAGCAGGCTTTCGTCATCAATCCGGACCTGACGGTCGAGAAGGCTCTTGCGGAAGCCGAGAAGGAAATCGGCGCTCCGGCAAAGATCGCCGGCTTCATTCGCTTCGCTCTCGGTGAGGGCATCGAGAAGGAAGAAAGCGACTTTGCCGCCGAAGTCGCGGCTGCCGCGAAGGGCTGATAGCCGATACGTCACGCAATCTTCGGGATTGCGGATTTTGCGATGGGGCACCGCGTGACAACGTGGTGCCCTTCATGTATCGGGAAGGCACGATTCAACCGCTTTTTCGATGATATTTCATGTCCGTCTCCCCCATGTATAAGCGCGTCCTCCTAAAGGTGTCCGGTGAGGCCCTGATGGGCAATCAGGGCTTCGGTATCGATGTCGAAGTCGCTGACCGAATCGCCGGTGACATCAAGGATGCCATCGACATGGGAGTGCAGGTCGCTGTCGTGATCGGCGGCGGCAACATTTTCCGCGGCGTGGCCGTCGCCTCCAAGGGGGGAGACCGCGTCACCGGCGACCATATGGGCATGCTGGCCACCGTCATAAATTCGCTGGCGCTGCGAACGTCTCTCGTCAAGAAGGGCGTGGATGCAGTCGTCCTCTCGGCCATCGCGATGCCGCAGTTGTGCGAGAGCTTTTCCCAGCGCAAGGCCATGGCATACATGGAGCAGGGGCGGGTGGTGATTTTCGCGGGCGGCACCGGCAATCCCTATTTCACGACGGACTCCGCGGCCGCCTTGCGCGCTGCCGAAATCGGCGCGGATGCCCTGTTCAAGGGAACCCAGGTCGACGGGGTCTATTCCGCCGATCCGAAGCAGGTCCCCGACGCCGAACGGTTCACCAGCATCACCCACGACGAGGTGATCGCCCGCGGATTGTCGGTGATGGATGTGGCCGCCGTCGCCTTGACCCGCGAAAACCGCATTCCCATTGTTGTCTTTTCGATTCATGAGTGTGGTGGTTTCTCCGATATTCTTCGCGGCGGTGGCCGGTCGACATTGGTGACAGACAAGCGACCGCTGTAAGGCAGGAAAAGGACAAGGAAATGAGCCAGGAATTCGATATCGAGGATATCAAGCGCCGAATGGAGGGAGCGGTCTCTTCGTTCCAGGGGGATCTCGGCGGATTGCGGACCGGCCGCGCATCGCCTTCGCTTCTCGAGCCGATCACGATCGATGCCTATGGTTCGCAAATGCCCATCAATCAGGTTGCCAATATCACGGTTCCCGAACCGCGCATGCTTTCGGTCTCGGTGTGGGACAAATCAATGGTATCGGCGATCGAGAAGGCGATCCGCGAATCGACGCTCGGCCTCAATCCGATGACCGACGGCACGACCATTCGCGTTCCGTTGCCGGAACTGAACGAAGAGCGTCGACGCGAACTGGCCAAGATTGCCCATCAATATGCGGAAAATGCGCGTATCGCGGTGCGCCACGTCCGCCGTGATGGTATGGAGACATTGAAGCGCCTGGAAAAAGACGGCGAGATCAGCCAGGACGACAGCCGGACGAAGTCCGACGACGTTCAAAAACAGACGGACCAGACCATTTCCAGGATCGATTCTCTTTTGGCGGAAAAAGAGTCGGAAATCATGCAGGTTTAGTCCGCAGGGTATGCGCAATGTCCGCATGCAGGAGTGAGGCGCATCGCATTGGCCGGTGACAACGAAAACCAGGACGCCGTAATTCCCAGCCATGTCGCCATAATCATGGACGGCAACGGCCGCTGGGCGGCTGCGCGCGGCAGACCGCGTGGTTTCGGGCACAAGGCCGGCGTCGAAGCGGTGCGCAAGACAGTACGCGCCGCCGGTGAACTCGGCATTCGTCATCTCACCCTCTACGCCTTCTCTTCGGAGAATTGGTCCAGGCCGCCGTCCGAGGTTCGCGACCTCCTCGGACTGATGAGGCTGTTCATCACCCGCGATCTTGCCGAATTGTGCGCCAATGGTGTGTGCATCCGCATTCTCGGCAATCGTGAAGGCCTGTCGCCCGATATCCTCGGTCTGATCGAGACGGCGGAAACGAAATCGCGCCACAACACAGCGCTCAATCTCAACATTGCCTTCAACTACGGCGGCCGCGACGAAATTTGCCGCGCCTTTGCCGTCCTGGCCGCGAGATATGCCGCCGAGGGACGCGATCCGAACGATATCAGCGAGGTCGAAATCTCCGAGGCGCTTGATACCGCTGGCCAACCCGATCCCGATCTCGTCATCCGGACGAGCGGCGAGATACGGCTTTCCAATTTCATGCTCTGGCAGGCGGCTTATTCCGAGTTCGTCTTCTTGCCCTGCATGTGGCCGGATTTCGACAGGTCCTGGCTGCAAAAAGCGCTCGACGAATACTCCTCGCGGTCGCGCCGGTACGGCGGCGTACCCGCCGCGAAAGATGTCGCGCTGTGAGCAATCTCAGAGAGCGGGTGCTGTCTGCCCTTGTTCTGGGCGCTGTCGTGTTGTTCGCGACATTGGTCGGCGGTTGGCTCTTTGCGATCGTTTCCACAGCGATTGCGATGCTTGTTTGGGCCGAATGGGTCGACGTCGTCTGTCCGAACGGGGATGACCGGATCCGGCTTCTCGGCTTCTTCTTTCTCGGTCTCGTCTTTCTTGGCGCGCTTGTCGTGCCCAATGGTGCGATGCCGCTCGTCTGGGCTGCCGCGACATTGCTCTTTGCGGTCGCTTCGATGGTGCTTGTCGGCGGACTTTGGTCCGTTGCCGGTTTCCTCTATTCCGGCGGCGCGCTGGTTGCGTTGATCATGCTACGAGAATCCGGGCCGTCCGTGTCCGGCCTCGTGGCGGTGCTCTTTCTGTTTGCAGCCGTCTGGTCGACGGATATCGGCGCCTATTTCGCCGGGCGCCATTTCGGCGGGCCAAAGATCTGGACGGCGGTTTCGCCGAACAAGACATGGTCCGGAGCGATCGGCGGGCTCGTCGCGTCGGTCGTCGCCGCTGAAGCGGTCTTCGCGCTTGCCGGGCTGCGGCCGTTTTACCTAGCGGCACTTCTTGCGGTCGTGCTTTCGGCCGTCTCGCAGGTTGGCGACTTCTTCGAATCGTGGGTGAAACGCCGCGCCGGCGTCAAGGATTCGAGCCGGATCATTCCCGGCCATGGCGGCGTGATGGATCGTGTCGACGGGCTGGTGTTCGCGGCAATCGCATTGTGGATTCTTTCCATTCTCGCGTCCGGTTTTGCGCGGCCATCGGACGCATTCTTTGCGGCGATGTGAAACAAGCGGTGCCTTGCTGACGCCCGAATTGGGTGCGTTTTCGAGCGAACCGGGATCAGGGACGGATGGGTGTGATGGATTTTGTAACAGGATTGTTTTCGACGAACGGCTTTCTGATCGGCACTGTGCTTCCGTTTCTGTTTGTTTTGCTCGTTGTGGTTTTCGTCCATGAACTCGGGCATTACCTGGTCGGCCGCTGGTGCGGTATCGGTGCGAAGGTGTTCTCGGTCGGATTCGGTCCCGAAATCGCCGGTTTCTACGACAAGCGCGGCACGCGCTGGCGGTTGTCGCTGATTCCGCTGGGCGGCTACGTGAAGTTCGTCGGCGACATGAACGCCGCCTCGACGCCGGAGGGCTTCGACGATTCGGACCTGACGCCACAGGAGAGGGCGGTCGCTTTCCAGAACAAGTCTGTCGGCCGCCGCGCGGCGACGGTGTTTGCCGGGCCGGCAGCCAACTTCGTGCTGGCCATTGTCATCTTCACCGCGATTTTCTCGGTCTTCGGGCGCGGCATCGCCGATCCGGTCGTATCCGAAATCCGCCCGGGCAGCGTTGCCGAGCAGGTCGGACTGCAGCCCGGCGATCGGTTTGTCAGTCTCGACGGCATTCCGGTGAAGCAGTTTTCGGATGTGCAGCGTTATGTGTCGGTGCGCGCCGGAACCACCATCGTCATGGTGATGGAACGCGACGGCAAGGAACTGACATTCGATGTCACGCCGAAACTCCTCGATATCAAGGACCGCTTCGGCAACAAGATGGAGCAGGGCGTCATCGGCGTCGTGAACAACGCCAAGACGGGCGGCCACCGCATCGAGAAATACGGGGTCGGCGAATCATTTGCCATGGCGGTGCATGAGACCTGGTTCGTGATCCAGCGGACCGGGGGCTATATCGCGGGCGTCTTCACCGGGCGCGAGAAGGCGGACCAGATCGGCGGGCCGATCCGCGTGGCGCAGATGTCGGGCCAGGTCGCTACGCTCGGATTTGTCCCACTGCTGAATCTGGCCGCAATCCTGTCCATCTCGATCGGGCTGCTGAACCTGTTGCCGGTGCCGATTCTGGATGGCGGGCATCTTGTATTCTATCTGTTTGAAGCGCTAAGGGGGAAACCGGTGCCGGAACGGGCGCAAGAGTATGGCTATCGCATCGGATTCGGCTTGATTCTCGGTCTGATGGTCTTTGCGACCTGGAACGACATTTCGACGCTGTTTGGGGGGAGCTAGGTCGAATTTTAGGCAAAATGTTTACCATAGCTGAAGGTGGCGCGTGACGATTTTGCCACTCGCAGCCGGATCGTAAACGGATTTTAACCTGAACCCTTGCGTGTGAGTTCAAAGGCTGTATTACGGTGAATTCAATGATTTATCTAAGTGACACCCGGTTTGGGGGCGAACACGGGAATAGGGGAAACAACCCAATGAAGCCGGCACAGAAGTTGTTAAGCGCCGTATCGGCCGTGGCATTGGCGCTCACTCCTGCGGTGGGCGGCGGCTTGGCGCTCAACCTCATTTCCGCGAAGGCGGCCCAAGCGGCTGTTGTCAGTTCCATTTCGGTTCGCGGAAACAAACGCGTCTCTGCCGCGACGATCTCGGATTTCGTCGGTTTTAAGGCCGGCAAGAACTATTCGGCGGCCGATGTCGACGATGCCGTCAAGCGCCTGTTTGCGACCGGCTTGTTTTCCGACGTCAATGTTTCCGTTTCCGGCTCGACGCTCGTAGTTTCGGTCTCTGAACAGTCGATCGTGAATCAGGTGATTTTCCGCGGCAATCGCAAGCAGAAGGACGCCAGTTTGCGTTCGGTCGTGCGCCTGCAGCCGCGCGGTGCATTCGACCAGGCGACGATGGACGACGACGTCCAGGCGATTATTGATTCCTACAGCCGTATCGGTCGTAACGATGTGACCGTGAACGCGGAAGTCGTCGATCTCGGCGAGAACCGCGTGAACGTCGTTTTCAATATTCAGGAAGGCGATCGGACGAAGATCACCCAGATCAATTTCGTCGGCAACAATGCGTTCAGTGATCGCCGTTTGCAGAGCGTGATTTCGACGAAGAAATCCAATCCGCTGTCTTGGTTGACCCGCAACGACGTCTATGACGACCAGCGTCTGGCGGCCGACGAAGAACAGTTGCGCCGGTTCTACTTCAATCACGGCTACGCCGACTTCCGGGTTCTGTCGTCTTCCGGCGACATCGATCCGAACACCGGCAACGTGATGATCACGATCGAGGTGGACGAGGGCGAACGCTATGCGTTCGGCAATGTCGACGTAGATAGCACGGTCAGCGGCGTGAGCGCTGATGATCTGCGCGGGACGATCTCCACCCGCAGTGGCGCCACGTACAGCGCCGAGGAGGTCGAGAATACCCTGATCAAGATGTCCGAGCGCTTGGCGGCGGCCGGTTTCCCGTTCGCTGAAGTCACGCCGGTCGGCAATCGTAATTTCGAGACAGGCACGATCGACGTTTCCTACGTCGTCGACCAGGGCCAGCGCGCCTTCATCGAGCGGATCGAAATCGTCGGAAACGCGCGTACCCGCGATTATGTGATCCGGCGCGAATTCGATCTTTCCGAAGGCGATGCTTTCAACCAGATCCTGCTGCGCCGTGCGCAAAAGCGTCTTGAAGCACTGGACTACTTCGAGCGTGTCGAAATCACCACGCGTCCCGGATCTGCGCCGGACCGCGTGATCATCGTCGTCAACGCGGTCGACAAGTCCACGGGCGAGTTCGGCATCGGCGCCGGCTACACAACTGGCGGCACGAGCAGCAACGGCGGTGTCTCTGTCGAGGCAAGCATTCTGGAGCGCAACTTCCTTGGCCGCGGTCAGGCGATCCGCGTCGGCGTGGGCGGTGGCGTGGACAACCGCACCTATAACATGTCTTTCACCGAGCCGTATTTCCTGGGGTATCGCCTTGCAGCGACGGCCAGCGTGTTCCGTCGTACGCAAAACTACAATACCTATGACACGGCGAACCAGGGCGGCTCGATCAGCTTTGGGTTGCCGATCACCGAGGATCTGAAGGCGGATATCGGGTACTCGTTCGATCAGAGCGAATACTCGAACGTCAACACCGCCAGTGCGCCGGCGTCGATTCAGAATGATATTGCGGCCTACGGCACGACCTGGAACAAATCTGCGGTCCGTTATGGCCTGACCTACAACACGATCGACGACGTTCAAGATCCGCATGAAGGTCTCTATCTGCGGCTTTCGCAGGAGGTGGCCGGTCTCGGCGGCGACGCCAAGCATGTGGCGACGACATTCAGCGGAAGCTATTATCATACGCTTTCCGAAGAGGCTGAACTTGTCGGCGCGGTCAAGCTTGGGGCCGGCAACATTACCGGTATCGGCCAGGATATTCGCACGATCGATCATTTCCGCCTCGGGCCGAGCCAGATCCGCGGCTTTGCCTATAACGGCATCGGTCCGATCGAAGGTGGCGCCACTGGCGTGAACGAACATATCGGCGGCAAGACTTTTGTGAATGCGACTGCCGAGGCCCAGTTCCCGCTGCCTCTCCTGGCGCCGGACCTCGGCTTCAAGGGCGCTGTCTTCGCGGATGCGGCCACGCTGTTCGGTCACGACAGTGCCACTGCGGTGAATACGGGCATGGAGTGGCGGGCTTCCGCCGGCTTCAGCGTGATCTGGCAATCGCCCTTCGCACCGTTGCGGTTCGACTATGCTGTGCCGATCGTGAAGGAAGCGACCGACAAGGAACAGCGGTTCAACTTCTCTGTTTCAACCGCGTTCTGATGCGCTGGCCCGGCTTTTGCCGGGCCGTTTTCCCCCGTGCATAGCGACGCTCCCCAATTCCTCAAGATCAGTGAAACGCTGAATGCGCGCGCCATCGCGCAAATGTGCGATGGCAGGCTGGCGGACGACGCTCTTGGCGACAACGCGATAGACGGATTGTCATCGGTAAGCGACGCGCGTCCCGGAACGCTTGTCTATGTGCAGAAACTCGTGGCTGGAGCCGACCTGAGCCGGTTGGCGCACGCTGCCGCGGTATTGTGTACCGAGGACAAATTCGGATCGATCCCCGAAGGGCCGGCGAAAATCGCCGTAAGGGCGCCGCAGGCCGCGTTTGCCAGGATTGGAAGGCATCTCTATCCCGACAGCATCGGCCCGTCCCGCGTGACCGTGTCGGAGGGTTGTCATCCGGAATATCCCGATGCCCGTGTATCCGCACTGGCGGTTATCGAAAGCGGGGCGGTCATCGAAGCCGGCGCTGTTGTCGGTGATCATGCCGCCGTTGGCCGGAACACCGTTATCGGCGCGAATGCGGTGATAGCCGATCACTGCCAGATTGGCCGCGATTGCCACATCGGCGCGGGGGCGGTCATACAATATGCGTTGATCGGCAACGGGGTTCTCGTTCACGGCGGTGCACAGATTGGCCAGGACGGATTCGGTTTTATTCCAGGTGCCGGCGGCCTTGAAAAAATGCCCCAGCTTGGCCGTGTGATCATCCAGGATCGAGTCGAGATCGGTGCGAATACCACGATCGATCGTGGTACGCTTGACGATACGGTGATTGGCGAGGGTACGAAAATCGATAATCTCGTTCAGATTGCCCACAACGTGGTCATAGGGCGGAATTGCGTCATTGCGGGCCACGCCGGCTTGTCGGGCAGCGTGACCCTCGGCGACGGTTGCATGCTCGGTGGCCGGGCCGGTATTGCCGATCATCTGACGATCGGCTCGAACGTCCAGATCGCCGCGGCGAGCGGCGTGATGCACGATATTCCCGACAACGAGCGCTGGGCTGGCGTGCCGGCAATGCCGTTCAAGGATTTCTTCAGGCAGACAGCCAAGTTGCGCAAACTTGCGCTCGCCGATAAGAAGCCGAAACGCGATGAATGACAGGCTGACCTATGACCGATAACACCGAGCGGGAAGCACAACTTGAGACGGCCGATCTCAAGGAAATCATGGAATTGCTGCCGCACCGCTACCCGTTTCTCTTGATTGACCGGATCGTAGACATCGATAGCGGTCGCTCGGCTGTCGGAATCAAGAATGTCACCGTCAACGAGCCGCATTTCCAGGGCCATTTCCCCGGTCGTCCGATCATGCCTGGCGTATTGTTGATCGAGGGAATGGCGCAGACCGCCGGCGCAATCGGCATACGGGCGCTCGATCTGGACAAGCCGGCGATCGTTTATTTCATGACGATCGACAATGCCAAGTTCCGCCGCCCGGTGGTGCCTGGCGATGTCGTCGAATATCATGTCACGCTGGTCAAGAAACGCGGCATGATCTGCCGTTACAGTTGTGTGGCAATGGTCGGCAGCGAAAAAGTAGCGGAAGCCGAAGTCACCGCGATGCTCTCGCCTGAAGACGGGGAAAGCTGATTATCGTGACAAAATCCCAGTCGCCTTCCATCCATCCAACCGCACTCGTTGAGACGGGCGCCGAGTTGGGAAAAGGGGTCAGGATAGGCCCGTTCTGCCATGTCGGCCCGCATGTCGTGATCGGCGACGACGTCGAACTGATGAGCCATGTCGTCGTGACCGGCGATACGGCCATTGGCGCCGGAACCCGTGTCTTTCCGCATGCCGTGCTCGGCGCCGAGCCGCAGAACACGGCATACAGGGGCGAACGCACGAAACTAGTGATTGGACGCAACAACACGATCCGCGAAGGCGTGACGATGCATATCGGCACCGGAAACGCGCGTGGCGAAACGATCGTCGGCGACAATTGCATGTTCCTCGCCTATTCGCATGTCGCGCACGATTGCGTGCTCGGCGATTACGTGACCTTCTCCAACAATGTCATGATCGGCGGGCACACGACCATCGGCGACCGCGTGATCATCGGCGGCGGGGCCGGGGTCCACCAGTTCTGCACGGTCGGTCACCACGCCTTTATCGGCGGCATTGCTGCCGTCGTGAACGATGTCATTCCCTATGGCATGGTTGTCGGGAGCAGGGCCTATCTGGCCGGCCTCAATCTGGTCGGCATGAAACGGTCCGGCATGTCACGGGACAACATCAATGCCCTGCGTCATGCTTACAAGGAACTGTTCGCCGACAATGGGCGGCCGCTCCGCGAAAATGCCCAGCGCCTGCTTGCCGACTATCCCGACAACGAACCGGTGCGCGATCTCGCCGAGTTCGTCCTCAGTGACAGCAAACGTAAATTTGTCACACCGTTGACCGGACGCCGCGCGCGTTTGGAAGACGGCATATGAGACATGGCGCCCGGCTTGCGTGACCGGGCGGCACCGGGCCGCGTTGCAATCGTCGCGGGCAACGGGCGGATCCCGGTCTTTGTTGCTGAACGCCTCGCCGCAGCCGGCCGCAATCCCTTCATCCTCGCGATTGAGGGGGAAGCGGACAGCGAACTCCTGCGCTACGAACATGAAACGGTCTACACCACTCAAGTGGGTGTGCTTTTATCCGCATTGCGGCGCGTAAACCCTCAGGAAGTGGTGATGGTCGGCGGCGTGAAGGCGCGTCCCGATTTGTGGCGGCTGAGGCCCGACTGGACGACATTGCGCCTTGCCGCCAGAATACTGCCGAAACTGCGCCACGGTGACGACGCGTTGTTGCGCAGTGTGATATCCATGATCGAGGAGGCCGGATTTCCGGTGCGGGGCGTGCACGAACTGGTTCCGGAATTGCTGGCGGACAGGGGACAAATCGCCGGGCCGCGACCGTCGCGGCGCGACCGGGAGACAATCGCAGTTGCCGTGAAGGGCGCGATGGCGCTGGGCGCGCTTGATGCCGGCCAGGCATGCGTCGCGGTCGGAAAACGGATTGTTGCCCTGGAAGGCGCGGAAGGTACTGACATGATGCTGCAGCGTGTGGCCGAACTCCGCGCGCTGGGCCGGATCAAGGGCAAACGCGGCGGCGTTCTCGTCAAGCTGGCAAAGCCGGGGCAGGACCTGCGGGCGGATTTGCCGACGATCGGGTCTGCGACAGTCGAGAATGCGCAAAAAGCGGGTTTGAACGGCATCGCCGTGCAGGCGGAGCGAGCGCTCATTTCGGACTTCGCAACAACCTGCGACCAGGCGAAAAGGGCGTCTCTCTTTATCGTCGGCATCGATCCGGAGATGCCGGAGAAAGCCGGGGAAGATTGATGGCGGATTCTCGCCCGCTCGTCATTGGGATCGTTGCCGGCGAGCAGTCCGGCGAAAACCTTGCCGTCGATCTGGTCGATGCCATTTCGGCGCGGACCGGCAGCCGGCCGCGGCTGGTCGGCGTCGGCGGAGACCGCTTGCGCGCGCTCGGCCTCGAGAGCGTCTTCGATGCGTCCGAGATCGCGATCACCGGCGTTTCCGGTGTGCTCGCGACATTGCCGCGCTTGCTTGTCCGCATCCGCCAGACCGCATCCGCGCTGATCGCCGCGAAACCCGACGCCATTGTCATGATCGACAGTCCGGACTTCTCGCATCGTGTGGCAAAGCGCGTGAAAAAGGCGCTTCCGGCAACGCCGATCATCAAATATGTCGCGCCGACGGTGTGGGCGTGGAGGCCGGGGCGCGCGCGGGTGATGGCGGAGCATATCGACCACGTGCTTGCGATCCTGCCATTCGAACCGGACGTCATGGAGAAATTGGGCGGGCCGCAAACCCATTATGTCGGCCATCCGCTGGCGGTCGACGCGGATCTCGCCGCCATATGGTCGGCACGCCGCAAGAAGGCCGCTGCCGGCGAAAAGGAAAGCTTCGACCTTCTTGTCCTGCCCGGATCGCGTGCCGCAGAGGTGAGGGCGCTTTTGCCTGATTTCGAAAAGGCCGTCGCGACACTTTACGAACGCGGCCATCGTTTCCGCGTCCTGATGCCGACCCTGCCGCGCCTCGCCGATACGCTGAAGCGCGAAACCGCCGGATGGCGGGTCGGGCCGCTGATCACCTCCTCGCATGAGGACAAGATCGCCGCCTTCCGGACCGCCGATGCCGCGCTCGCCGCCTCGGGTACCGTGCTGCTGGAATTGGCGCTTGCCGGTATCCCGGCGATAAGCTGTTATCGTGTTGACCCGTTCATGCGTCTCGCTGCCTCGATGATCACGATATGGTCTGCCGCGCTGCCGAACATCATCGCCGATCGGCCGATCATTCCGGAATATATCGATTATCTGATCCGGCCCGGCATGCTTGCCCGCCGCGTCGAGGAGTTGGTGACGCCGAAAAGCAAGGCGGCGGCGTTGCAGATCGACGGGTTTCGAACGGTACGTGACCTGATGGCGGTTGAGGAGAGCCCCGGCGCGCGCGCGGCCGGGATTGTGCTCGACGCGATTTCGAACGGTTCTGGTGCCAGGCAATAAAAAACCGGCCATCCCGCAGGACGGCCGGTTTCGGCAATCGGCAAATCAACGCTTGTTTATCGGCAGGTAGTCGCGTTTCGGCGCACCGGTGTAAAGCTGGCGCGGACGGCCGATACGCTGGTGCGGATCCTCGATCATTTCCTTCCACTGCGCGATCCAGCCGACGGTGCGCGCCACCGAGAACAGCACGGTGAACATGTTGGTCGGGAAGCCGAGCGCACGCAGCGTGATTCCGGAGTAGAAGTCGATATTCGGATAGAGCTTCTTCTCGACAAAATATTCGTCGTGAAGCGCGATCTTCTCCAGTTCCATCGCGACCTCGAGCATCGGATCGTCCTTGATGCCGAGTTCGCCCAGAACCTCGTGCGTCGTCTTCTGCATGATCTTGGCGCGCGGATCGTAGTTCTTGTAGACGCGGTGACCAAAGCCCATCAGGCGGAACGGATCGTTTTTGTCCTTGGCCCGCTCGATGTATTCCGGGATGCGATCGACGGAGCCGATTTCCGCCAGCATGTTCAGCGCGGCTTCGTTGGCGCCGCCATGCGCCGGACCCCAGAGGCATGCGATTCCGGCGGCGATGCAGGCAAACGGATTGGCGCCGGACGAACCGGCAAGGCGAACCGTCGAAGTCGAGGCGTTCTGCTCGTGGTCGGCATGCAGGATGAAGATACGGTTCATGGCGCGCGCGAGCACCGGATTGACCTTGTACTCCTCGCACGGCACGGCAAAGCACATGCGCAGGAAGTTCGACGCATAGTCGAGATCGTTCTGCGGATAAACGAAGGGCTGGCCGATATGGTATTTGTAGGCCATGGCCGCGATCGTCGGCATTTTCGCGATCATCCGCATCGAAGCGACCATGCGCTGATGCGGATCGGAAATGTCGGTCGAGTCGTGATAGAAGGCCGACAGCGCCCCGACCGTGCCGCACATGACTGCCATCGGGTGCGCGTCGCGGCGAAAACCGGTGAAGAACCGGTTCATCTGCTCATGCACCATCGTGTGACGCGTTACCCGGAAATCGAAGTCTTCCTTCTGCGTTTTCGTCGGCAGTTCGCCATAGAGCAGGAGATAGCAAACCTCCAGGAAATCGCCGTGCTCTGCGAGCTGTTCGATCGGATAGCCGCGATGCAGCAGGACGCCTTCGTCGCCGTCGATAAAGGTGATTTGCGAGTCGCAGGATGCTGTCGAGGTGAAGCCCGGATCGTAGGTGAAGGCGCCGGTCTCCTTGTACAGAGACGAGATATCGATCACGCTCGGTCCGATTGTGCCTTCGCGTACGGAAAACTCATGCTCTCCACCCGAAAATGACAGTTTTGCGGTATCCTTAGACATGATGTCTCCCTTCTCGGTTTAAAACTTTCACGGAAATGGCGTGAAATATTGCGATGCAACAAGCCTCAGTTATCGTTCTTTTGTGCGGTTTGCTACCTTAATTGCAGCCTGCTGCCAAGCCGGTCGATAGGCCTATGCTGCGTTGCATTATAGGCCTTCGCGAATGCCGGAAAAAGCCGTCAGGGCGCGCAATCGCGTATCCGTGAAAGCGATTCCTCGCGCCCCAGAACGGCCAGCACGTCGAAGACGCCCGGCGACGTGCTGCGCCCGGTGAGCGCGGCGCGCAACGGCTGAGCGACCTTGCCGAGTTTCAGCCCTTCCGCCTCCGCGAAGGCCCGGACAACGGCGTCGATGGCATCGGCGTTCCACTCCGTTACCGCTTCCATTTGCGGCAGGATCTTTCCGAGAACCGCCCGTGCTTCGTCGGTCAGGATGTTGGCGGCCTTCTCGTCGAAATCGAGCGGGCGCTCGGCGAAGAGATAAGCCGCGCTGTCGATCAGTTCCGTCAGTGTCTTCGCCCGTTCCTTCAAACCCGGCATCGCCGCCAGCAATTGCGCACGATGCTTGTCGTCGAGCTTGGCGCGGATCTTCTCGGTACCGTCCAGTTCCGGCAGCAGCGAAACGATGCGTTCGATCAGATAGGCGTCGTCGGCAGCGCGGATGTAGTGGCCGTTGATCGCCTCGAGCTTGGCAAAGTCGAACCGGGCCGCGCCCTTGTTGACGTCGGTGATGTCGAACCATGAAATCATGTCTTCCGTCGACATGATCTCGTCGTCGCCATGGCTCCAGCCGAGCCGTGCAAGGTAGTTGCGCAGTGCTTCCGGCAGATACCCCATGGCGCGGTAGGCCTCGACGCCGAGCGCGCCGTGACGTTTCGACAGTTTGGCGCCGTCCGGGCCGTGAATGAGCGGGATATGCGCCATGTTCGGCACGTCCCATTCCATTGCCTGGAAGATGACCGTCTGGCGCGCGGCGTTCGTCAGGTGGTCGTCGCCGCGAATGATATGCGTCACGCCCATGTCGTGGTCGTCGACGACGACCGCATGCATGTAGGTCGGCGTGCCGTCCGAGCGCAGGATGATGAAATCGTCTAGGTCCTTGTTGGGAAAGCGGACGTCGCCCTGCACCATGTCGCGCACAAGCGTTTCGCCTTCCTGGGGCGCCTTGATGCGAATGACCGGCGACACGCCTTCAGGAGCTTCGGACGGGTCGCGGTCGCGCCAGCGCCCGTCATAACGCGGCGGACGCCCTTCGGCGCGCGCCTTCTCGCGCATGTCGGCGAGTTCCTCCTGGGAGGCATAGCAATAATAGGCCTTGCCCCGCTTGAGCAGGTCCAGCGCGACCTCGCGATGCCGCTCCACGCGGGCGAACTGAGAAAACGGCTCGCCGTCCCATTCCAGCCCGAGCCAATGCAACCCGTCCAGGATCGCCTCAACCGCAGCTTGCGACGAACGCTCGCGGTCGGTATCCTCGATGCGCAGAAGCATCTTGCCGCCGGTATGCTTGGCATAGAGCCAGTTGAAGAGGGCGGTGCGCGCGCCGCCGATATGGAGAAAACCGGTTGGGGAGGGGGCGAAACGGGTGACGACCTCGCCAGTCATGCTGTGCTCCGATTGTCTTGAGTAGCGGGCCTTTGAAGCGGCCTGGTGCGGAATTTGCTGCACGTCTAGCACACGACGCGCCGAGCGCAAGCTTGCGGCCCCTTCCGGCGCGACCGTTGTCTCGCATACGCCGAACGGACGCCCGATGAGTGACACAACGGAAAGAACAGCCGGCACGACGTCCGACGAGCGTGTGTTCCTTCGCCCGCCGGCGGATGATCTTCCGCCGCCGGCCGGTATCGGTGATTTGCCGGAAGCCTTGCGCCGGCGGCGACGTGTCCGATTACCGGCGTTGCCGTCCGCGCGGGCAATCCGGATGGCGGCCTGCCGGTCGTTTCAGGCGGCCTTGCAACGCGAGGCGGGGCTCGGGACGGCGTTCCTTTTCCTGCCGGTCGCGCTGATCTGTGGCGTTCTTGTCTATTTCAGCCTGCCGGTCGAGCCGGCGCCGTGGAACCTCGCGTCGGGTCTCGTGGTCCTCGCTGTCCTTCTGGTTGTCCTGCGCGGCAGTGCAGGCCATGCGCGACACGCAGCGCTTGCCCTGTTTGTCGGTGTTGTGGGTATGGCGCTGGCGCAAGCCCACACCAGGCTCGATCCGACGCCCGTTCTTGGTTCCGACGTGACGACGCGGCTGACAGGGCGCATCCTCGCCATCGAGGAACGCGCAAACGGGCGAACCCGCTTCACCGTCGATGTCATCCGGACCGAGCGGCCCGAATTGCGCTACGCGCCCGACCGGATCCGCGTCACGGCGGCCGGCGGGGCGCAGGGATTTGCGATCGGCGGCGGCATTCACGGAGTTGTGCGGCTGACCTCCCCGTCCGGACCGGCCCATCCCGGCGGTTACGATTTTGCATTCCATTCCTATTTTGACGGATTGGGCGCGAACGGCTTCTTTCTCGGCAAGCCGAAACCGGTGCGGCTTGCCGAACCGGTCCGTCTGCTTGCAAGGGTGACGCTGGCGCTCGAGCGGCTTCGCCAGTCCATCAGCCGGGAAATCCGCCGTTCGGCGCCCGGACGCGCCGGTGCGGTCTCCACGGCGCTCGTCACCGGCAACAAGTCCGGCATCCCGGACGATGTCACCGAAGCGCTGCGCGTCGCCGGACTTGCCCATATCCTGTCTATTTCGGGGCTGCACATGGCGCTCGTGGCGGCGACGGTGATGGCGACGCTTCGGCTCGGCTTCGCCTTCGCGCCGAACTGGTCGTCGCGTCATCCGGTCAAGAAGTATTCGGCCGCCGGCGCGCTGGCGGCGACGGCATTCTATCTCTTTCTTGCCGGCGCCGGCGTCGCCACGCAGCGCTCCTTCGTGATGCTGGCGATCATGCTGCTCGCGCTCACTTTCGATCGCAACGCCGTCACCATGCGCAATCTTGCCCTGGCCGCCATCGCGGTCGTCGTGGTCGCTCCGCATGAGGTGACAGGGCCCGGCTTCCAGATGTCCTTTGCCGCCACGGCAGCCCTGATCGCCGTCTATGCCGGTTGGCAGGACTGGTCGCACCACCGCGAGCGCAGGCGTCCGGACCGTGCCGCGCAATCCCGTACAGCGGCGCTCGCGGGCACTGCTTCTCGCTATGCGTTGGGGATCGCGGTGACTTCGCTGGTCGCCGGCCTCGCGACGGGCATCTTCGCGTCCTATCACTTCGGACGGATCGCGCCTTATGGCCTTTTAGCCAACCTCGCGGCAATGCCGATCGTCACGTTGCTGGTCATGCCGATCGCCGTCGCCGCGGTGGTCCTGATTCCGTTCGGCCTGCACGTCTATCCATTCAAGGCGATGGCCTGGGCGGCCGAGCTGGTGATCGAGATCGCTGAACGGGTGGCCGCCATTTCGCCTGCCGTAAAAACCGGCCAGATGCCACCGGTCGCCTTGCTCGCCTTTGCGGCCGGCCTCGTGCTTGTCTGTCTTTTCTCGACCCGGCTTCGATGGGTCGCCGTCCCGGTCTTCCTCGGCGCGTCGCTGGTCTGGTCCGTGCAGAAACCGCCGCTGGCCGTGATATCGGAGGATGCGCGCCAGTTCGCGGTCCTCGACAGCAATGGCGGCGGGAAAACGGTGTTGCATGTCAACCGGAACCGGCCGAACGCCTTCATTCTCGATCAGTGGAAAGATGCCTACGGCGCATCGGATGTCGTCAAACCCGGCGACTCGGCGGTCATGGCATGCGACGATACGCTTTGCGTCGCGCATATGGGTTCCGCGGATCCGCCGCTTAAGGTCGCCTATGTCGTGGAGCCAATCGGCGGGAAACAGGGGCAGATATCCACGGAGGCGGTCTCCGTCGAAACGGCGTGCGCGCATTACGACATGGTTATTTTCGCAAAAGCCCCGTCGCCGCAAAGCTGTGCGAACGGGACGCCGGTAATTTCGGCGCAGATGCTTGCGCTTTATGGTGCGGCGGAAATCCGCAGGGCGTCCGGAGAAGCGGAAAACGATTTGACTGTCCGGTTTGCCTTGCCCGGCCCGGTCCGGCCATGGCTGGATCACCGACGATATTCACGCCCCGCACGCAATCTGCCCGAATGGCGGCGCAGTGACAGCGCTCAGTAGCGGCGGATGAGCCCGATGAGCCGGCCCTGGACCCGGACGCGGTCCGGCCCGAAGATGCGTGTCTCGTAGGCCGGGTTCGCTGCCTCAAGCGCGATCGAGGCGCCCTTCCGGCGGAACCGTTTCAGCGTTGCTTCCTCGTCATCGACAAGCGCAACGATGATGTCGCCGGCATTGGCGCTCTCGCCCTTCTTGATGATCGCGGTGTCGCCGTCGAATATGCCGGCCTCGATCATCGAATCGCCCTCGACTTCCAGCGCGTAGTGCTCGCCGCTGCCAAGCATGTCCGGCGGCAGGGAGAGCGTGCGCGTCTGGTGTTCGATCGCTGAAATCGGAACGCCCGCGGCGATTTTTCCCATGACCGGGATCGGCACGACGCCGCCATCAGTATTGTCGGCGAAACGGGCAGGCGCTTTCGGCATCGGAGCCGGTTGAGGTTTGCCGAGGCTGCCTTCGATGACGCTGGGAGAGAATCCGCGCCGTCCGCCGGATGGCGCCATGTTGTCGGGAAGGCGGATGACTTCGAGGGCTCGTGCCCGGTTCGGCAGCCGGCGGATGAAACCGCGCTCCTCAAGCGCCGTGATCAGGCGGTGGATGCCGGATTTCGAGGCGAGATCGAGCGCGTCCTTCATTTCGTCGAAGGAAGGCGGCACGCCGGATTCCTTCAGACGTTCATTGATGAACATCAGAAGCTCGAGTTGTTTGCGTGTCAGCATCGTCTCGCCCTCGTGGAATCAAATATAAACAAACACAGAACGGCCTATATCTGTTCCATATGTGTTCTGCAAGTGTTTAACAATCGTTTAAATGAGAGGCGAATTTAGATCGATTTCAGAAGAATGGAGTCGACGCTGTCGCCGGTGTCGGCGGGTGGCGTTTTCGGCGCCCGTACGATCAGCGCGTCCGACAGCGCGAATGTGCTGATCATGGAGGAATCCTGCAATGCGAACGCCTTGACGTGGAGCGCCCCCGACGCGTCGCGCCACGCTTCGGCGCGCATATAGTCTTCGCGCTTGTCATTGGCCGGAAGCGGCGCGGCAAGGATCGCAGTCTCCCGCCTCTGGCTGAAAGGCCGGTTGCCGAGCTTTTCGATCAGCGGCTTCATGAACAGATGGGCGCAGACGAGTGACGACACCGGATTGCCGGGCAGGCCGAGAATGCGCATCCCGGCATATTGCCCGGACATCAGCGGCTTGCCGGGGCGCATGGCGATCTTCCAGAAGCCGAGCGACATGCCCTTGGCGACAAAGACCTTCTGGACGAGATCGTGGTCGCCGACGGAAGCCCCGCCGAGCGTGACAAGGATGTCGCAGCCCGAATTCTCCGCGCGGTCGAGCGCGTCGGCAAGCTCGTCCTCGCGATCGCGCACGATGCCGAGATCGAGCACCTCCGCGCCGGCATCGCGTGCGATCGCGGCGACGCCATATCCGTTGGAGGCGATGATCTGGCCCGGGCCGGGTTCGGAACCCGGCGGCAGCAATTCGTCGCCGGTGGCGAGGATCGCGACGCGCGGCCGGCGGACGACGGCGAGGGCGGGGTGGTTGGCCGCGGCCGCAAGGCACAAGGCGCCGGCATCGAGCATCGTACCGGCGGCAAGTACGGTCTCGCCCTCGGTGAAGTCGAGCCCGGCCCGGCGAATGTTGCGACCCGTCGGCTCGGCCTGGTTGGCTCGAACGCGGCCGCCGTCGAGCACGGTCACGTTTTCCTGGATGGTGACCGTGTCGGCGCCCGCGGGCACGACGCCGCCGGTAAAAATCCGCACGGCCTCGCCCGGGCCGACGGCGCCCTCGAACGGGTGCCCCGCGGCCACCTCGCCGATTACGGTGAGCTCCGACGGTGCGGTTTCGATATCGGCGGCGCGTATCGCATAGCCGTCCATTGCCGATACGGACATCGGCGGTTGCGTGCGCAGCGCCTTGAGGTCACCGGCAAGGACGCGGCCGCCTGCATTGTCGATGGCAACGGTTTCGCTTTCCAGCGCCCCGGCGTCCGACAGCAGCCGCGCGCGCGCTTCGGCGACGGGTATCAGCGTACCGCTCAATCCGCGCCCCGTTTCCATGTGCCTGACTTTCCGCCGGTCTTGGACAGCAGGCGGACGGGCCCGATTTCCATGCCCTTGTCGATCGCCTTGGCCATGTCGTAGATCGTCAGGCAGGCGACGGACGCGGCCGTCAGCGCTTCCATCTCCACGCCGGTCTTGCCGCTAAGCCGGGCGAGGGCTTCGACCCTCAATCCGGGAAGATCGGGGTGCGGCTCGATGTCGACGGACACCTTGTTCAGTAGAAGCGGATGGCAAAGCGGGATCAGTTCATGGGTTCTCTTGGCGGCCATGATGCCCGCGATGCGCGCCGCCGAGATAACGTCGCCCTTCTTCGCGTTGCCGGCGAGGATCGTATCGAGCGTTTCGCGCGTCATCGTCACGAAACCTTCGGCGACCGCCTCGCGCACCGTGTCGTCCTTGCCGCCGACATCGACCATGTTGGCCGCGCCTTCGGCACTCAGATGGGTGAGATTGCCGGTTGTCCCGGTTTTCGCGTCTGTCATGTCAGGCCGTCTTCCGGTCTGCCGCCGCGTTGCCGGTCAGCAGGGCGCGCGTCGCCGCCTCGACGTCGTCCTGTCGCATCAGGCTTTCGCCGACGAGGAATGTCGAGATGCCGGACCGCGCCAGGCGCAGGCAGTCGTCATGGGTGAAAACGCCGCTTTCGCCGACCAGCAGCCTGTCGCCGCCCACCATGGAAGCGAGCCGCTCGGAGGTCGCGAGATCGACCTCGAACGTGCGCAGATTGCGGTTGTTCACGCCCAGCAGCTTTGACGACAGCTTGAGCGCGCGCTCGGTCTCATCCTCGTCATGGACCTCGATCAGCGCGTCCATGCCCAGTTCGAAGGCGGCATCCTCGAGCGCGCGTGCCTCGTCGTCGCTCAGCGATGCCATGATGATGAGGATCGCGTCGGCGCCCCAGTGCCTGGCCTCGTAGACCTGGTAGGGCTCGAACATGAAGTCCTTGCGCAAGGCGGGCAGCGAACAGGCCGCGCGCGCCGCCGCCAGGAAATCGGGAGATCCCTGGAAGGAGGGCTTGTCGGTCAGGACGGAGAGACAGGCCGCTCCGCCGCGTTCATAGGCCGCCGCCAGCGCCGGCGGATCGAAATCGGCGCGGATCAGCCCCTTGGACGGGCTCGCCTTCTTGATCTCGGCGATCAGGCCGAACGTGCCGTCGGTCTTGCGCGCTTCGAGCGCGGCGAGAAATCCACGCGGCGGTGCAGCGTCGGCAAGCTGCGCCTTGAGCTCCGCCACGGGGAGAGCGGCTTTCGCGGCGGCGATTTCCTCGCGTTTGTAAGCCTCTATTCTTTTAAGGATATCAGTCATCTATGCAGACACCTTAAACCGTTTCGCCACGTGACAGTCGCGTCGCCCTGTCTGCGACGGCCTTGGCGTGACCCTGGTCGATCGAATCTTCGGCCTTCCGCAGTCCTTCCGCGAGATCGCCGGCGAGCCCGGCAACGATGAGCCCGGCCGCGGCGTTGAGGCAGGCGATATCGCGATAGGCGTTTTTCGCGCCGGAGAGGACCTCGCGCAGTGCTGCCGCGTTCGCCTTCGGATCGCCGCCCTTGAGGTCCGCGATCCCGACACGCTTCAGCCCGACATCCTCAGGCGTGATCGTGAAGGTCGAGATGGCGCCGCCCTTGAGTTCCGCTACCTGCGTCGTGCCGGATGTCGTCAGTTCGTCCAGCCCGTCGCCATGTACGACCCAGACATGTTCCGATCCGAGCGCCTTGAGAACCTCGGCGAGCGGTTCCACCCATTCCGGCGAAAAGACGCCGACCACCTGGCGCGTGACGCCGGCCGGGTTGGAGAGCGGGCCGAGCAGGTTGAAGATGGTGCGCGTGCCCAGTTCGACCCGGCTCGGACCGACATGACGCATGGCCGCGTGGTGCGCCGGAGCGAACATGAAGCCGAGCCCGCCTTCGCGAATGCATCGGCCGATCGTCGCCGGACTGGCTTCCAGATCGAATCCGAGTTCGGCGAGCGCCTCGGCGGAGCCGGATTTCGAGGAAAGCGAGCGGTTGCCATGCTTGGCGATCGTCGCGCCCGCGCCGCAGGCGACGAAAGCGGCACAGGTCGACACGTTGTAGCTGCCGGAATTGTCACCGCCGGTGCCGACAATGTCGATGGCGCCCGCCGGGGCGTCGACCCGTGTCATCTTCTCGCGCATGACGGTGACGGCGCCGGTTATTTCCTCGACCGTCTCGCCGCGCACCCTGAGCGCCATCAGGAAGCCGCCGATTTGGGACGGCGTGGCGTTGCCCGACATCATCACGTCGAACGCGGCGCGCGCTTCCTCTCTCGAAAGAGCCTCGCCGTTCGCCGCTTTCGCAATGAAGGGTTTGAGATCGTCCATGGGAACCTTTTTACCGTGCGCTGATCGCGCGCTGCATCGCATTCTGGTTCACCTGAACCGGGTAGATCGTTTGCAGTTCGGCGACCATCTGGTCAAGCAGATCGTCGGCGATGCTCTTGCGTACGCCGTCGCGAACGCCCGCGCCGAGGTTTTCGGCGCCGCCGACGGCTTCCGATACGCCGGTCACCCTGAACACCTGATAGGCGTTGCCGGACGGCGCCGGCGCGGTTCCGCTGTGCTGCGGGCCGCCGTCGAAGATTTCGGCGATACCGTTGGCGCCGAGATCGGCGTCGTTGGCGCCGCGCTGCAGGCCATACTTGTTCTGAACGTTCAGGCCTTCGGATTCGGCGATCGCGGCAAGGGTTTCGCCCTTCGCCAGCCGGTCCGCGAGCGCCTTTGCCTTGTCGGCGATACGGCGCTGGGTTTCCTCGGCCATCCAGTCCGCCTTCACCTTGTCGGAGACCTCGTCGAAGCTACGGTCGCGCGCAGGCGTCACGTCGACGACCTCGTACCAGAGGAACCCGCTATTGGCGGCATTGATCGGCGGATTGTCGACGCCGACCTCGCTATCAAACGCGGCGGCGATCATGTCCTTCTGTTCCGGCACGCTGGTCACCGTCTCGCCGGACGGCGTTCGGCCCTCGGCGTCGACGGCCTCGATGATCTGCATCGGAAGCTTCTGGCGGGCAGCCGCCTCCTGCATGGTGTCGCCGGCGGCGCGCGCATCCTCATAGGCGTCGTGAATGTTGAGCAGCGTGTCGTTAGCGGTAATAAGCGCGAGTTCGTGCCGAATCTGGCCGCTCACCTTGTCGAGCGGCTCGACGGAAGCGGGATTGATCGCGGTCACGCGCAGAATGACCGGTCCGAAGGCGCCGGCGACCACGTCGCTGACGTCGCCGGGATTGGCGAGCGCGAAGGCCGCGTCGGCAACGGCCGGCTCGGGCAGGGCGGATTTCTCGAAAGTCCCGATCTGGACGTCGGCCATCGTCTTGCCGGCGTCCTTGACGGCATCCTCGAAGCTCTGCCCGGCGAGGATGCGCTGATGCGCGGCCGTGGCGGCTGCCTCGTCGGGAAAGACGATCTGCTCGATCGTCCGCGTCTCCGCCGTGGTGTACTTGTCCTTGTGGGCCTCGTAATCGGCCTTGATGTCGTCTTCTGAAACCGACGCCTCGTCGATGATCGCTTCCGGCGTCAGGCGCACATATTCGATCTTGCGGTATTCCGGCGCGCGGTAGGCGTTCTTCTTGGTTTCGAAATACGACTTCAGCGTCGCTTCGTCCGGCGCCGTGACCGGCTCGATCGAGCCTTCGCCGACAGTGATGAACTCGACGTCGCGTTTTTCCCCGCTGTGCTTGGCGAATGCTTCCAGCATCACCTGCGGCGCCTTGATGCCGTCGGAAACCGCTTCCACGATCTGCTGGCGGACGGCGACCTCTTCGCGATTGCGGATATAATCGGCTTCGTCCATGCCGATGCTTCGCAGCGCCATTCGGAAATTGTCGCGGCTGAATTTGCCGTTCACGCCCTGGAACGCCGGATCCTCGGCGATCAGCTTGGCGAGACGGTCCTGCGAAAGGCCGAGCTGCATCACCCGTGACTGCTCGTCCAGGACGGCGCCTGCGACCATCTGTCCGAGCACGGCGCGGTCGATGCCGAAGGCGCGCGCCTGGTCGCGTGTGATCCGTTCGCCGAGCTGGCGCGAGTAGACGTTGATCTGCCTGTCATAGGCGAGGCGGTAGTCAAGCCCGGAAACCTTTGTCTTTCCGGCTGTCACGACGGCATCGGCGGCGACGCCGCTAAGCATCTGGCCCGATACGCCCCAAATACCGAAACTCGCAAGGAGCAGGAGGAGAAGCGCCTTGGCGACCCAGGACTGGGAGGATTTGCGGAGACCGTCGAGCATGTTTGATGGACCTGATTTCGTTTCCCGCGCTTTTTAGGAGTGCTTGGCGGGCGACGCAAGCACGTCCGGGGGCGGGCGGGCCTTTTCCTCGGAGCGCCGAAGCGTTAACAGGACGCGAGGATATGAGAAAGGGAAAGCCATGACGCCGGGCGTGACACCAATCGTTGCAGGAAACTGGAAGATGAACGGCACTGCCGCTTCGCTCGACGAGATCGGCGATGTCTGCGCGGGACTGGATGCCGAAGACACCCTTCCGCATGAAACGCTGCTTTGCGTGCCCGCGACCCTGGTCGAGCGTGCCGCCGCGGTGGCCGCCGAAAGCGCGCTGTCCATTGGCGGCGAGGACTGCCATGCGAAGGAAAGCGGCGCGCATACCGGTGACATCTCCGCCGAAATGCTTGCCGACGCCGGAGCGTCCTTCATCATCGTCGGCCATTCCGAGCGCCGCACCGATCACGGCGAAACCGATGCGGTTGTCGCAGCCAAGGCGGAGGCTGTCTGGCGCGCCGGCCTGACGGCGATCATCTGTGTCGGCGAAACCCGCGAGGAACGCGAGGCAGGCAAGGCGGAGGAGGTCGTCGGCGCACAGCTTGCCGGTTCGGTTCCCGCCGCCATGACGGCCACCAATGCGGTCATCGCTTACGAGCCGGTCTGGGCGATCGGCACCGGCCTCGTTCCGTCGAACGATGACATTGGCGCGATGCACACATTCATCCGCAAGACGATGTCTTCGCGTTTTGGCGCCGAAGGTGAGGCTGTGCGCATTCTTTACGGCGGATCGGTGAAGCCCGGCAATGCGGCAGAAATCTTCGCCATTGCCAATGTCGATGGCGGCCTCATCGGCGGCGCAAGCTTGAAAGCGGCGGACTTTCTCGCCATCTGTGACGGAATAAACGCATGACGGGCCGATAAGGCCTTCAAATTACCGGGTTGAGCGTGTAGAGACGCGCGGCGAAACGAAAGAACAAGACAAACCAAATGCAAACCGTCCTGATAGTCATCCATCTCATGGTCGTGGTCGCCCTTGTGGGCGTCGTGCTCCTGCAGCGCTCCGAAGGCGGTGCGCTCGGCATGGGCGGTGGCGGAACCGGCGGCTTCATGTCGGCGCGCGGTGCGGCCGATACGCTGACCCGCACGACAGGGATTCTGGCGGCGGCATTCTTCGCGACCTCGATCGGTCTTGGCCTGATCGCACGCTACGGCGCGAATCCGACCGATATTCTCGACCGTGTTCCCGCGCAGGTGCAGCAGCAGAATGGAACGGAACAGCCCGTTCCGAACTCCGGCGGCGTTCTCGATCTTCTCGGCGGACAGGACCAGGCTCCGGCGGCCGGCAGTGAAGCGCCGGCTGCAGGCGCAGACGCGCCGGCGACGCCGGAAACCCCTGCCGCTCCTGCGGTTCCCAACAACTGATCTTTATTCCAGTCACCGACGCCTCGTGTGGGTAAATCCACGCGAGGCGTTTTTTCCTTTGCGGAATCGTTTTCGAGGGGATATCCGTCGAGTCCCATGGCACGGTATGTATTCATCACTGGTGGCGTGGTTTCTTCCCTTGGAAAAGGTATCGCCTCCGCCGCTCTCGGCGCGCTTTTGCAGGCGCGCGGCTACAGCGTCCGGCTGAAGAAACTCGACCCCTACCTCAATGTCGATCCCGGCACGATGTCGCCGTATCAACACGGCGAGGTCTTCGTCACTGACGACGGCGCCGAAACCGACCTCGATCTGGGGCACTACGAGCGGTTCACCGGCCGCTCGGCAAACCAGAACGACAACATCACCACCGGGCGCATCTACCAGAACATCATCGCCAAGGAGCGCCGCGGCGATTATCTCGGCGCGACGGTGCAGGTCATTCCGCACGTCACCGACGAGATCAAGAATTTCGTCATCGACGGCAACAAGGGCTACGATTTCGTCCTGTGCGAGATCGGCGGCACCGTCGGCGACATCGAGGCCATGCCCTTCATGGAAGCGATCCGCCAGCTCGGCAACGACCTGCCGCGCGGCAATGCGGTCTATGTCCACCTGACGCTGATGCCCTATATTCCGGCCGCCGGCGAACTGAAAACCAAGCCGACCCAGCATTCGGTCAAGGAACTGCGCTCCATCGGCATCGCGCCGGACATCCTGCTCGTGCGCGCCGACCGTGAAATCCCGGAAGCCGAGCGCAAGAAGCTTTCGCTGTTCTGTAATGTGCGCGAATCCGCCGTCATCCAGGCGCTCGATGTCGCTTCGATCTACGATGTTCCGAAAGCCTATCACGATGAAGGCCTCGACGAGGAGGTGCTGGCCGCCTTCGGTATCGAGCCCGCGCCGCAGCCGCGCATGGGGGTCTGGGAAGACGTCTCCGACCGGGTCCACAATCCGGAAGGCGAGGTGACCATCGCCATCGTCGGCAAGTACACCGGATTGAAAGACGCCTACAAATCGCTGATCGAGGCGCTCCATCACGGCGGCATGGCCAACCGGGTGAAGGTCAATCTGGAATGGATCGAGTCGGAGGTCTTCGAAAGCGAGGACCCGGCGACCTATCTGGAGAACGTGCACGGAATTCTCGTGCCGGGCGGCTTCGGCGAACGCGGCGCCGAAGGCAAGATCGCCGCGGCCACCTTCGCGCGCGAACGCAAGGTTCCCTATTTCGGCATCTGTTTCGGCATGCAGATGGCCTGTATCGAGGCGGCGCGCTCGCTTGCCGGCATCGCGGGCGCGTCTTCCACCGAATTCGGCCCCGCCAAGGAACCGGTCGTCGGCCTGATGACCGAATGGCTGAAGGGCAACATGCTCGAAAAGCGCACTCAGGCCGGCGATCTTGGCGGCACCATGCGCCTCGGCGCCTACAAGGCGACCCTCAAGGAAGGCACGAAGATCGCTGATATCTACGGCACGACCGACATTTCGGAGCGCCACCGCCATCGTTACGAGGTCAATATCGACTATCGGGAGCGTCTGGAGGGTTGCGGCCTTGTCTTCTCCGGCCTGTCGCCCGACGGCGTTCTGCCCGAGACCATCGAATATTCCGACCATCCGTGGTTCATCGGTGTGCAGTACCATCCGGAACTGAAATCGCGCCCCTTCGAACCGCACCCGCTTTTCGGCAGCTTCATCGAGGCCGCGCTGGAACAGAGCCGGCTGGTCTGATCAGCGGCTTCGGGCCGCCCGTTCCTGTACACGTCCACGGAATCGGCGGTGGCCGGAATAGACTTTCGCACCGACTTGCAGTCACATGACCGCCGGAACCGGGAGAAGACGGCTCCCGCATGTAAGACGAGCACTGGAAGTCGATGACGCGAAAGATCCGCAATATCCTCTTCATCATGTATGACCAGCTTCGCTCCGACTATCTGGGCTGCGCCGGCCATCCTTATCTCGAGACGCCGCATATGGATGCGCTGGCGGCGCGCGGTGTCCGCTTTTCGCGCTGCTATGTGCAATCGCCGGTCTGCGGCGCCTCGCGGATGAGCTTCTATACCGGCCGCTACGTCCACAGCCACGGCGCGGCCTGGAACAACTTCCCGCTCAAGGTCGGCGAGCAGACGCTGGGCGATCACCTGCGCAGGATCGGCATGCAGTCCTGGCTGATCGGCAAGACCCATATGAAGGTCGACGAGGACGGCATGACCCGTCTGGGCATCGCCCGCGATGGCATCATCGGCGCGCGTGTTTCCGAATGTGGCTTCGACGTTTTCGTGCGCGATGACGGGCTATGGAGCGAAGGCCCGGACGGCTTCTACGACTCGAAACGTTCGCCCTATAACGAATATCTGAAATCGAAGGGCTATGCCGGGTCGAACCCTTGGCACGATTTCGCCAATTCCGGCGTCGCGGACGACGGCGAGATCGCGTCGGGCTGGTTCATGAAGCATGCCGACAAGCCCGCCAACATCGACAACGACGATTCCGAGACACCCTGGCTCACCAGCCGGATGATCGACTTCCTGCGGCAGCGCGAGACCGAGACCGCGCCATGGCTCTGCCATCTCTCCTACATCAAGCCGCACTGGCCTTACATCGTGCCCGCGCCCTATCACGCCATGTACGGTCACAACCAGATCCTGCCGGCGGTCCGCCATCCGGGCGAGCGCGACGATCCGCACCCGGTCTACGGCGCCTTCATGGGCAATGCGATCGGCCAGGCGTTTTCGCGCGACGAAGTGCGCGAGAAGGTGATCCCCGCCTATATGGGCCTTGTCAAACAGTGCGACGACGAACTCGGCCGCCTGATGAAATATCTCGAAGAGACCGGACGGCTGCACGACACGATGATCGTCCTGACCTCCGACCACGGCGACTACCTCGGCGATCACTGGCTGGGCGAAAAGGATCTGTTCCACGAACAGTCGGTCAAGGTGCCGCTCATCGTTTACGATCCGTCGCCGGAGGCCGATGCCACGCGCGGCTCGGTTTGCGACGAACTGGTCGAAAGCATCGATCTCGCCGCAACCTTCATCGAGGCGGCCGGCGGCAAGGTGCCGGACCACATTGTCGAGGGCCGGTCTCTGCGTCTGCTCCTGCGTGGCGAAAAGCCGGAGGACTGGCGCGACTTCGCGGTCAGCGAATACGACTATTCGGCGACGCCGATGGCGGCGAAGCTCGGCATGGCGCCGCGCGATGCGCGCCTCTTCATGATCGCCGACAAGAAATGGAAGTTCATGCATGCCGAAGGCGGTCTGCGGCCCATGCTGTTCGACCTGCAGAGCGATCCGGAGGAATATGTCGACCTCGGCGCGAGCCCGGACCATCAGGACGTCATCGACATGATGTATGACCGGCTCGCCCGCTGGGCGCGGCGCATGGCCCAGCGCACGACGATTTCCGATGACCAGATCATTGCAGGGCGGGGAAAATCGCGCCGCAAGGGCGTGTTGCTCGGCGTTTACGACAGCGGCGAGGTGGATCCGGAACTGACCGCCAAATACCGCGGACCGGCGTCCTGATCCGCGGTCACAAGCCTTTGAATTCGATCACCAGCGCTGCATGGTCGCTGGCATGCGGCCGGTGGAAGCCGACGCCGGGCAGGCGTTTGCCCGAATAGCGCCCCGCATCCCGTCCGAGCCCCTCGCGCAGGTAATCGGGTCGCGCATCCGGCCATGCCTGCGCTAGCGCGGGCGAGGCGAGCATGGCGTCGGGCCGGGAATAGATGCCGCTGTCCTCGAAATGATATGACCACCGGCGCTCCGCCGGGATGCGCTGCACGAGATCGTTCGAGAAATCCCCGAGCAGCGGCGCGATCGCGCGTTCGCCGCGGGGCTCTTCCATGGGTTCGTTGAGGTCGCCGAGAACCAGCCAGAAGGCGTCTTCCTTGCCTTCGAACCGGCGTTCGATCAACCGACGGACCGCCAGCGCCTCCAGCCGCCGCGCGCTCCACGCGCTTTCCGGGTCGGGATAGGGCGCCTTGAAATGGGTGGCGAAAATCGCCAGATCGCGGAATCTCGCGCTGAGGCAATCGCGCCGGAAGACCGGTTCGGCGGGATCGCGGCCTGGCAGGCATTCGAGGCCGAGATCGGCGGGCGTCAGCGACGCGTGGCTGGTCACGTCCTCCGGTTCGATCCGGCTCATCAATGCGACATCGTATCCGCGCCCGTCATTGCCGGGGATGCAGATACGGTGCGGGTAGGGCGCAGCTCCTTCCTTCACGAGATAGCGGTCGTGGAAATGGTCGAGCGTTTCCTGGTCGAAGACCTCCTGCAGCGCGACGACATCGGCATCCGCCCGTTTCAGAACCGCTGCGGTGAGAAGACGGTCGATCGGATCGAGAGCTCGGTCATCCGCCATGCTCGCACCCGAATCGTCCCTGTCCTGCGCGCCGGACAGCCGTGCGCCGGCCGGCGAACCGCTAAGGCGGAGATTTTGCACATTGAAAGTGGCGATACGCATGGGCCTGTAATCGTTCGTTCCCGGACCGGACTTGCAGGTAGCGTAGACCGGCTCCACGGTTCTTGTCACACCGCCGGTTCGTCGCGGGGCGCACGCCGCATGTCTGTCATCGATCCGGAAAATATGCTCTAATTGACAAATGATCTCGCTCGAAGATTGTCTTGGATTTTGCGACCTCACCGAAGAGGAAGTGCTCGCCATTGCCGAGCATGAACACATGCCCGAAATGGCCGCGATTGCTTACGGCCAATATCTCGCGCATGCCGAGCACGGCACCGAACAAATCGGCCGGATGATCGTCGACGACATCCGCGCCGCCCAGCAGAAGGGCGACTGCGAACATGTCAGGACGCTGCTGCACGTCTTGCACCATTTCCTGAAATCGCATCCGCAGGCTGCGCCTGCCGGGCATCCCTGGCACAAGGTGTTTTGAACCGGGCCGCGCCGGTGCGCCTGTCGCGATTAACGATAGGCGGACAGCCTTCCGTCGGGGCATTTCCCTTTGGTGATTCGGGTGATATCCTGACGGTATGAAAACGCTTGTCGTTCTTGCTGCTCTGGTGATCTTCGTTGTCTGGGATTTTGCCCAGAACAACGGGTATGCGACTGATGCCGTGATCCGCGAGATCATCGGCCTTGCGCGATCATTCGGCTTCTGAGCGCAATCTGAGCGTCGGCCGTTTCGGCCATCTCCGTCGTCCCCCGGAATGACCGGCCCTAAAAATGGGAAGGGGCACCGCATTTTATGATGCGATGCCCCCGCGCTCATTGATAGCTTTGAAAGGATCACGCCGCTTGGCGGCGTGTCTTCTCGTGGTCTGCACTCACCGAGAAATGCCCGACCTGCTCGCTCAGTTCGTCGGCCTCGCCGGACAGGGAGAAGGCGGACGCCGTGGTTTCCTCGACCATCGCCGCGTTCTGCTGCGTGAACTGGTCGAGTTCGCCGACGGATGCGCTGATTTCTCCGAGGCGGGTCGCCTGTTCGCGCGAGGTATTGGCGATCACGCCGATATGCCCGTTCATCGCCTCGATATTGGTTTCGATGACGCCGAGGCTCTCGCCGGTTTCGAGGACGAGCGCGACGCCGTCCTCGACGTCCTGCGTCGAACGGCCGATCAGCTGGTTGATTTCCTTGGCGGCATTTGCCGACCGTTGTGCCAGTTCGCGCACTTCCTCGGCGACAACCGCAAATCCGCGGCCCGCTTCGCCGGCACGCGCCGCTTCGACGCCGGCATTCAGTGCGAGAAGGTTCGTCTGGAACGCGATCTGGTCGATAAGGTCGATGATATTGCGGATTTCACCGGACGATCCTTCGATTCGCCGCATTGCGACGATGGCGTCCTTGACCACCTTGGACGATTTCTCGGCGTTCTGCATCGTGTCGCTTGTGACTTCGACGGCCGTATTGCAGCGGTCGAGCGCCATGTTGATCGAATTGGTCATCTCCGCGAGCGCCGAGGCGCTCTCTTCAAGCGTGACCGCCTGGCGTTCGGTGCGTCTCGAGAGGTTTTCCGATGATTCGCGCATGCTCCCCGACCCGCTGCGGATCGAATCCGCGCTGGTGCGGATGGCTTTCATCGTGGTTTCGAGCTGGTCCATCGACCGGTTGAAATTGACCCGCAACTCGTCGAGAGACTGCGGGAACGGCTCGTCGATACGCCAGGCAAGCCGGCCGTTGGCAAGGTTGGTAAGGCCGGTGCCGAGCGCCGAGACGACCATTTCGAGCTCCCGGGCGCTTCTTTCCTTTTCGGCGTCGCGAAGCTGTCGCTCCTCGGTGATCTGGCGGTCGCGCTGAACGGCCTCGGCTTCGATGGAATCCTTTTCCAGCGCGTTCTTGCGAAACGATTCCAGCGCCCGCGCCATTGCGCCGACTTCGTCCTTGCGGGCGGTCGACGCGATCTCGATCGATGTGTCGCCCGATGTCAGGCGGTTCATCAGCCCGGCGAGGTCGATCAGCGGCTTCGTCATCCCTGCCGAGACCAGATAGCCGGCGATGCTCATGACGGCCACGACGGCAATTGTCGCAAGGAATGCCATCAGGGCGAGGGTGTTGGCCGAAGCGAGAATCGCTTCCTTCGACTGGCCGATCGCCAGCAGATGTTTTTGTCCGAAGATGCTGATCGGCGTGAAGGAATAGAACATGTCCGTATTGCCCGCCGTGACGAACATGGATCCGGCGTTCGCTGCAGCCGCGGCCTGTACCAGATCGGCGGGTGTCTTCGTCTTGATGGCCGCCGGTGCCGTGCCGGCGCGGAATTTGCCGTCGCCGCCAAGCAGGAACGCCTCGTCGATCGTGTCTCCGAGCCCTTTCGGCTTTACGAAAGCGGCGAGTTTCTGCGCCGAGATCCGGAAGATGACGGTTCCCTTCTGGCTGATCGTGCCCCAGCTGTTGAAAACCAGCGGACGCGCCACGAATGCCGACACCGCGCCATCCTCGCTATCGTAGGGAGTGAAACCGAGCTTGTGCGTTTCGGTCAGTTCGCCGGCCTCGGTCTCTTTGACGAGCTCCGCCAGCGGTTCGTTACCCGGGTCCGCGACATTGGTGAGCAACTCCCGTCCCTTGGTTGCGGAAAAGACGATGTCGCCCTTGGTGTTGACGAGATAGATGTCGCTGGCGCCGGTGTTCTGCCATGCATTGAACAGCGAACCGTGGATCTTGCCGTACTGCACCGCATACATCAGCTTGAGGCCGCCGCCCTCGAAATTGGCGCGTTCCTCGACGCTCATGCCGGGTGCCTGGAAACTTGCCCGGATGTCCGGTGCTTCCGCGTTGAGCAGGGCCGCTGCCGAATCGATCGCGTCACCAAGCGCGTTGTTCTTCGAAATGTCCGACAGAGCCTGTTCGATACGCACCATGCCCGAGGAAATCGTCGCCGCCTGGTTTTCGGCGATCATGTCCAGCCTAATCTTGCTGGCGTCGATCAAGCCGCTCTTACCGATCTCGTAGCTGATCACGCCGACCGCCGCGCAGGAAATCAAGGCTGCGCCGACAACAAGCCCCGCAAATTTGACCTTGATAGAAAGAAGAGAATCCTTCTTCGCAGTGAGAGAAAATCCCCCGACCATAACCGTCCCGTCCCATCCCGTTGAAAATCACTGACGGCCTATGATCGCGAGTAAGCGTTACGCCGAGCTTAACGCTGTGGGCGAAAAAGGCAGTAAAAACATACCGTAAGGTCAGGTCCATGCCCGAACTGACCAGGGCGCTTCAGCGGACGCGTTCAAGGAACAGACGTGCTGTGCGACAAGCGCCGGAGCGCCTTCGCGAAGATTGATGGAGAGACGCCGGCGAGCTTGATGACACGCAGCTAGGCGACCGTTCCGCGGAAACAATTGCGGGACTGTTGGTGAGCGCGCAGGGGCTCGGACCCTGGATGTTTTGATCAACTATCCGACCTGCCTGGAGCTGCGTTTATCCGGCAACCAATCAGGATCACACCTGTAACTTGGGCGCTTGGACCGCAATGCAGCTCCGGTTGAATAGGCCCTTCAACCATACGGAATTGTAACTTGCGCGTCATTGTCGGGACACGGTGTTGGCATCAAAGCTTGTAAAAGGACCACCGGGGCGGCGCGACGAATGAATTTCGGGCCGCCAACTCGCAAACACTCGTTTATGGAGAGCGGATGACACAAAAGCCCCTTCGCATCGTCGCCTGGCTTGTTTTGCTCATGCTGGCTTTCTTTACGCTTTCACCGATAGAGCTGCGACCGCACACCGCGTTGCCCGCGGATGTCGAGCGAATGGCGGCGTTTATGGTCACCGGCCTCCTGTTCGCCGCTGCGTATCCCAAGCGGATCTGGCTGGCCGCCATCATCGTTATGATCAGCGTGTTTGGCCTGGAGTGGATGCAGACCTTGCGCCCGGATCGTCATGGACAAATCGACGATGCTCTCGTGAAGGCGACCGGCGCGTGCGCCGGATTGGGCCTTGGCTGGATTGCTCATAAAATGCACCGGCATTTGCGCCGCCAACAGCCTTGATGAGCCGGGGAATCATATCTTCCGGGAAACGAAGCTCGGCAGCTTGAGACAGCCACCACGGCGATCGCTTATTTCCGTCTCATCCAACTGACAACGTAGACCAAAATCGCGGCCCCGCAGACAGCGGTAACGATGATTTTGGTCGTAAGATCACTGTCTTCAAATCCGTGAGGAACAACGAGCATCTCTTATCTCCGTGACCGAGAGGCACTACGCGCCGCAATCGTGGCTATTCTTCCTTGAGGCTCATCAAAAGTCCTCTGTGAGAACCTTGACCCGTCCTGCCTCGTCGAACTCTCATTCGCATCACACTTCTGCGAGGCCTTTGTTTGGACGGCCGGCAGGCAAATCATCGATAGCATCAGTGGAGGTAACAACGGCAATCCGCTTGTCGCCGTCAAAGGCCTCCAAAAGCATCTCGGCAGGTGGAGACGCTTTTCTGCTCCACACTGGAAAATGGCATTTAATTTTCAGATATTCGGTGGTTTTTGGTGAGCGCGCAGGGGTTCGAACCCTGGACCTACTGATTAAAAGTCAGTTGCTCTACCAGCTGAGCTACGCGCTCCCGATCGGCTGGCGTACCTGCCGTCAAGTCGGGATGTTCATAGGGATGACGTCCTATCCGGTCAACCCGGTTTCACCGGCCGGAGGTTGAAAAAACGTGGCAATTCGACGCCGCGCGCAATGGTGATTTCACCGTGAGCCGCTTATGTCCTAAGAGACGGGCGCTGGCCGCCGATTGGCCGGCGAAGACAGACACCGGACCGGAGCATACATGTCCATCGACGTTTCCTATGTCAGTGCGCTCGGCGCGGGTGCGATCTCATTTCTTTCGCCCTGTGTCCTGCCGTTGGTGCCACCCTATCTGTGCTACATGGCGGGCGTTTCCGTCGACCAGTTTCGCGGCGCGCCAGGCCCGGATGGCGCCGCTGTGGCCGAGGCGCCCGTCGCGGCCGTCAGATTGCCCCTGATTGCCGCCGCTCTCGCCTTCATTGCCGGTTTTTCGACCGTCTTCGTTGCGCTTGGCGCGGGAGCCAGCACGATCGGCGTCTTCCTGCGTGCATATCAGGATTGGCTGGCGATCGCGGCCGGTATCGTCATCATCGTCATGGGGCTGAATTTCCTTGGCGTCTTCCGCATCGCCCTGTTCTCGCGCGAGGCAAGGTTCCAGACGCGCGGCGCGCCCGCCAATCCGTTTGCCGCTTATGTCATGGGGCTTGCCTTCGCCTTCGGCTGGACGCCCTGCATCGGGCCCGTCCTCGGGCCGATCCTGACATTGGCCGGCGCCAGGGACAGTGTCGCCGAGGGCGCCGCGCTGCTGGCGGTCTACTCCGCCGGCCTCGGCATCCCGTTCCTGTTGGCGGCCGTGTTTTCGGGCGCGTTCATGCGTTTCATGCAGTCGTTCCGCAGCCATCTGGGCACCGTCGAGAAGGTGATCGGCGGATTGCTGGTGCTTGCCGGCATCCTGTTCCTGACCGGCGGCATGCAGTCGATGTCGTTCTGGTTGCTGGAGCGTTTCCCCGTTCTCGGAACGCTCGGCTAGGCGGTTTTCGCCTTCAGCCTGCGAAGCAGGTTCGCCGGGAAGGTCGCGATGATCACCCCCGCCATGACCAGGGCTATTCCCGCCGCATGGAAGGGCTGGAAGTCTTCGCCGAGAAAGGTGATCGCCAACCCGACGCCATAAGGCGGCAGCAGATACATGAAGACGCCCGCGATCGAGGCGCCGAGCGCGCGCACGCCGAACTGGTAGGTGGAAAAGGCGAGCAGCGACGAGATGAAGACAATTCCGCCGATTGCCGCCCAGCTGTGCGGCGCCGTCGGCAGGGCGTCTCCCTGGCCGATTTCCCACAGGGCGACCGGCAGGTTGGAGAGCGCCCCGAAGATCGCAACGAGCCCGAACAGCGGCATGTTGCCGATCTGGCGGACCGGTTCGGACCGATAGAGGATCGAATAGCCGGCCCAGCTTACCGCGCCGGCGAACACCAGCAGGTCGCCGATATTGAGCGAGAGCGACAGGGCGGTTTCGATCGATCCGCGCAGCACAATGACGGCGACCCCGGTAAAAGCGACCGCTGTGCCGACGACTTCGCGCGCATGGCTGCGCCGCCCGGTGAAAATGCGCTCGAGCAGCAGGATCAGCACCGGCGATGTCGTGTAGATCAGCGTCGCATTGGTCGCCGTGGTATATTTCAGCGCGAGATAGATGCCGCCGCCGCAGATGCCCATGCCGAGGATTCCGAGTAGGGCGAGCCGTCGCCATTGCGCTTGCACAAGCGGAACGACCGACGCGCGGTGCATGACCAGAAGCGGGGACAGGATCAGCGCGACCGCCCCCCAGCGCATCGTTGCGAGAAGGAACGGCGCCACTTCTCCGGTCACGTAGCGGCCGAAAATGAGATTGGTGGAGAAGAAGAGCGGCGATGCCAGCATCACGACATAGGGAAGCGGCGAGGGCGAAGGCTGGTTGGTCGACATGTGACCGCCTTAAAGCAATTCCGGGAAAAGTGGAAACCGGTATTCCGTCCGGAATTGCGTGAAAACAAGGAGTCGGGGACGGTCGTCGATTCCGTGAAACGATGGCCGTCTCTGGTCTTTCCGAAGTTCGGCGGTAAGCGCGCGAATACCGAAATCCGTCACGTCGTATGGAACTTGCGCGGGAATCCCGCTATGCGGCTCGCTGAGCCGCATATCTTACCCGTCCGGAGGCCTGAACCCATGGCGCGCACCTGCCTAACCATCATCCTTGCAGCCGGTCAGGGGACCCGGATGAAATCCGCCCTGCCGAAAGTGTTGCATCCGGTCGCCGGCATTCCGATGGCGGCCCATGTGGCGGAGACCGCGCGGGCAGCCGGCAGCGAGGCTATCGCCGTTGTCGTCGGGCACGGCAGCGATGATGTCCGCGACGCGCTCGCCGGTGCGCTGGAGGGTGCCAGCTTCCACGAGCAGACGGAACAACTCGGCACGGCGCATGCGGTCCTTGCGGCGCGTGACGCGATCGCCAGGGGCTATGACGACGTGCTGGTGATGTTCGGCGACACGCCGCTGGTGCGCCCGCAGGTCATGCAGGAAGCGCGCGCGAAGCTCGCCGGGGGCGCTGCGGTCGTCGTCGTCGGCTTCCGGCCCGAAAATCCGTTCGGCTACGGCCGGCTGATCGAGGCCGGCGGTCACTTGCTGGCGATCCGCGAGGAACGTGATACATCGGACGAAGAAAAAGGCATAAGCCTCTGTAACGGAGGGATAATGGCGTTTTCCGGACGCCATGTTCTCGAATTCCTCGACGCGGTCGGCAACGCCAACGCCAAGGGTGAATATTACATGACCGACACGGTCGAGATCGCCCGCAAGCAGGGCCGTGATGTCGTTGCTATAGAGGCGCCGGTCGAGGACGTGATCGGGGTCAACACGCGGGCCGATCTCGCGGCCGTCGAGGCGATCTGGCAGCGCCGCGCGCGCGATCGCATGCTGGCGGGTGGCGTGACGATGATCGCGCCGGAGACCGTTTTCCTCAGCCATGACACGGTTATCGAACCCGATGTCGTCATCGAACCTAATGTCGTCTTCGGTCTGGGCGTGACGGTGCGGTCCGGCGCGCGGATCCACGCCTTTTGCCATTTCGAGCAAGCGACCATCGGCGAGCGCGCCGAGGTTGGTCCGTTCGCGCGCCTGCGACCGGGCGCCGATCTCAGGGAACGCTCCAAGGTCGGCAATTTCTGCGAGGTCAAGAAATCCGTCATCGGCGAGGGCGCCAAGGTCAACCACCTGACCTATATCGGCGACGCCGTGATCGGCCCCAAGGCGAATATCGGCGCGGGAACGATCACCTGCAACTATGACGGTTTCGGCAAGCACCTGACCGAAATCGGCGAAAATGCCTTCGTCGGTTCCAATTCTTCGCTCGTTGCTCCGGTTCGCATCGGCAACGGCGCTTACATCGCGTCCGGCAGCGTGGTCACCATGTCCGTCCCGGACGATGCCGTCGCCTTCGGGCGGGCGCGCCAGGAGAACAAGGAAGGCATGGCGCTGAAGCTGCGTGCCCGGCTCAAGGCCGCGAAGAAGGCCTAGCCCGCCCGCAGAAGCCGGATCGCCTCGTCGCGCTCGAACAGGTAGAGCAAGGTGCGCAGTGCCTTGCCGCGTTCCGAGTGCAGATCGGCATCGGTTTCGATGACCAGTCGGGCGTCGTCGCGCGCGATCTCGAGAAGATCGGCGTGGTCGGCCAGCGAGGCGAGCCTGTAATTCGCGGCGCCCGATTGCCGCGTGCCGAGGATTTCGCCTTCGCCGCGCAGCTTCAGGTCCTCCTCGGCGATCCGAAACCCGTCTTCGGTTTCCCGCATGATCGCCAGCCTGGCATGCGCCACTTCGCCGAGCGGCTCCTTGTAGAGCAGCAGGCAGGTGGAATGATCGCTGCCGCGTCCGACCCGCCCGCGCAGCTGATGCAACTGGGCGAGGCCGAAGCGCTCGGCGTGTTCGATCACCATGATCGTCGCGTCCGGCACATCGACACCGACCTCGATCACCGTGGTTGCGACGAGAAGCCGGATGTCGCCCTGCTTGAAGGCCTGCATCACAGCGTCCTTCTCGTCGCCCTTCATGCGGCCGTGGACGAGACCGAGCGGCGCGCTGATGACCTTTTTCAGGGTATCGAACCGTTCCTCCGCCGAAGCGACCTTCAACTCCTCGTTTTCTTCGACAAGCGGGCAGATCCAGTAGACCTTCTGACCGTTGGCGATGGCGTTGCGGACCCGATCGACGACTTCGTCCAGCCGGACGAGCGGAACGGTGACGGTTTTTACCGGCTGGCGGCCCGGCGGCTTGGTATCGAGCTTGGAGACGTCCATGTCGCCGTAAGCGGTGAGAACCAGCGTCCGAGGGATAGGCGTCGCCGTCATCACCAGCATGTCGGAGTGCTGACCCTTCGAGGAAAGCAACAGACGCTGGTGCACGCCGAACCGGTGCTGCTCGTCGACGACCGCGAGGCCGAGATCGCGAAACTGCACGCTTTCCTGGAACAGCGCGTGCGTGCCGACGAGAATGTCGATGTCGCCGGCCTTCAGCGCGGCTAGCGTTTCATCGCGCGCCTTGCCCTTTTCGCGCCCCGTCAGGATCTCGATGCGCAGCCCGGCGGCGCGCGCCAGCGGGCTGATCGATGCGAAGTGCTGGCGGGCGAGGATTTCCGTGGGCGCCATCATCGCCGCCTGCGCGCCCGATTCGATGACGTTCGCCATCGCAAGCAGCGCGACGATGGTCTTGCCCGAACCGACATCGCCCTGCAGAAGCCGCAGCATCCGCTCGGGCTTCTCCTGGTCGATACGGATTTCGCCAAGCGAGCGCTCCTGCGCCTCGGTCAAGCGATGGCCGAAGGCCTCGCGAATGCGCGCGGCGAGATCGCCGCTGCCCTGGAAAACGCGGCCGGCGGTTTTCTTCAGTTTCCGGCGCACCAGGCCGAGCGCCAACTGTCCGGCGAGCAGTTCGTCATAGGCGAGGCGCCGTCGCGCGGGATTCTGCAGATCGACATCGGCCTCGTCGCGCGGTCCGTGCAATCGCGCCAGGCTCTCCCGAAACCCGGAAAACCCATGTTTTGCAACGACATGCGGATCGATCCACTCGGGCAGGTCGGGAACGCGTTCCAGCGCCGACAGGATCGCCTTGCGCAACACCTTGGGCGAAACGCCTGCCGTTAGCGGATAGACCGGTTCGACGAGCGGCAGGTCGGCGGCGTTCGCCTCGCTGACGATATGGTCCGGATGCACCATGGTCGGGCGTCCGTTGAACCATTCCACCCGGCCGGAAACGAGCATGATCTCGCCCACGGGCAACGTCTTTTCCAGCCAGGCCGGTTTGGAATGAAAGAAGACGAAGCCGATCTCGCCCGTCTCGTCATGGGCGAAAACCCGGTAGGGTACATTACTGCGCCCGCGCGGCGAGGGCTGGTGGCGGTCGATCCGCACCTTCAGCGTCACGATCGCGCCTTCCGGCGCAAAGGCGATCCCCGGCTGCTTGCGCCGGTCGATGATCGAGTGCGGCAGATGGAAGACGAGCCCGAGAACGCGCGGTTCCTGCATCGATTCCGGGACCGGCAGCAGGTTGCACAGAAGTTTCGCGATCCGCGGGCCGATACCGTCGACAACGCTGACGGGCGCAAACAGGGGATCGAGGACATTCGGGCGCATGCCGCCATCTTTAATCCCGGTGAAGGGCCGATCAAGGCTGACAAGTGCCAGTCCCGGCGTTATATCGCGTCCATCCTCCTTGACCGCAAAGATGCAGCCATGATCCCGTCCGGACCGGAAACCGTCACCGACCTCGATGCGCGCCGCCGCCGCGCGAAATTCCGCGCATGGCATCGTGGCATGAAGGAAATGGACCTGCTGCTCGGCAAGTTCGCTGACGCGCACTCGGAACATATGACGGCCGATGATCTGGTGGTTTTCGAGGACCTGCTCGAAGTCCTCGACCGCGATCTTTTCAAGTGGTTCACGGGCGAGGGGCCCGTTCCGGCATCGCACGACACCCCGCTGTTTCGTGCGATCTGCGAATTCCACGGAATAGATCTGCCATGAGCGCGAAAGCCAAAAAAGGCTGGATCGACGTGCCCGACATTCCGGCCGACGCCGGGCGCGTCGTCTTTTCCGGTGTTGCCGCCGGAGCCGAACCCTTCGTCGTCAACGCATTGTGCTCGAAGGCGGCGGCCAATGGCGGTCCCGTGATTTATGTCGCGCGCGACGGCGCGGGCCTTGCCGACTGGGAGCAGGTCTTTTCCTTCGTCGCGCCCGATATCGAGGTCATCAACTTCCCGGCCTGGGATTGTCTGCCCTATGACCGCGTGTCGCCGGGATCGGATGTCTCCGCGCGGCGCCTTGCGGCAATGACGCGTTTCGCGCAACTGCGCGGGAAACCGTCTCCGGCGGTCGTGCTGACGACGGCCAACGCCATCCTTCAGCGCATGCCGTTTCCCGACGCGATCGCCGGACAAATGATATCGGCGAAACCCGGGCAGCATGTCCGCATGGACGATATCGTCACCACGCTCGCAACGGCCGGTTTCGAGCGCGTCCCGACCGTTCGTGAAGTCGGCGAATTTGCCGTGCGCGGCGGTATCCTCGACATCTTCGCGCCGGGAACGCCGGAAGCCGTCCGGCTGGATTTCTTCGGCGACACGCTGGAAAGCGTGCGCGCCTTCGATCCGGCAACCCAGCGCACGACCGGCCAGAAGACGGAATTCATCCTCCAGCCGGCAAGCGAGATTTCGCTGACGGCCGAAAGCGTCGCGCGGTTCCGTCAGGGCTATCTCTCGACGTTCGGTGCGCCGACCCGCGATGATGCGCTCTACGCCTCGATCACCAGCCAGCAGCGTTTCGCGGGCATGGAGCACTGGCTGCCGCTCTTTCACGAAGGACTGACGACGCTGTTCGATTGCCTGCCGGACGCGCCGGTCGTGATGGAGAACCTGACCAGGGAGGCGCTGACCGAGCGCCGCACCATGATCGAGGATCATTATCAGGCGAGACAAGGCCAGTCGGACGGCGCGCTCGGCGGCGACGGTGTTCCCTACAAGCCCTTGCCGCCGGACTCGCTCTACCTGCAGCCGGAAGAGGCGATCAAGCGGGCGTCGACCCGGCTGACGATCGATTTGTCGCCATTCGGCGTGCCGGAAACCGCCGGGGTGACCGTCTTCGACCTCGGCATCGCCTCCGGACGCAATTTCGCGCTCGAACGGGCCGACAAGCAAGCCAATGTCTTCGACATGGCGGCACGGCACATCGCCGGCCTGAGGGCGAACGACAAGCGCGTGTTCCTGGCCGGTTGGAGCGAGGGCTCGCTGAACCGCCTGATCCAGATTCTGGAGGAACATTCGCTCGAGGGCATCGAGACGGTGTCCGGCATCGGCGTCGCGATGGCGTTCAACCGTACCCGCATTCCGGCCGCGGTCCTGTCGATCGAACACGGCTTCGAGACCCAAGCCTTCGCGCTTGTCGCCGAACAGGACATTCTCGGCGACCGGCTGGTGCGTCACCGCCGGCGTAAGAAGGCGTCCGATTTCATCTCGGAAGCCTCGGCGCTGGCCGAAGGCGACATCGTCGTCCATGTCGACCACGGCATCGGCCAGTTCGTCGGCCTGCGCACTATTCAAGCCGCAGGCGCGCCGCATGACTGCCTGGAGATCGTCTATGCCGGCGACGGACGGCTGTTCCTGCCGGTCGAAAACATCGAACTCCTGTCGCGTTACGGATCGGATGCCAGTACCGCCGTGCTCGACCGGCTTGGCGGCGGCGCCTGGCAGGCGCGCAAGGCGAAACTGAAGAAACGCCTGCTCGATATGGCCGGGCATCTGATCAGGATCGCAGCCGCCCGCGAAACGCGCACCGCACCGGTCCTGCGTCCGCCGGAAGGCCTTTACGATGAATTTTCGGCCCGCTTTCCCTATGACGAAACCGACGACCAGTTGACCGCGATCGACGCCGTTGTCGGCGACCTCGTCGCCGGCAGGCCGATGGACAGGCTGGTCTGCGGCGATGTCGGCTTCGGCAAGACCGAGGTTGCGATCCGTGCCGCCTTCGTGGCGGCCCTGAACGGTGTGCAGGTGGCCGTCGTGGTGCCGACCACGCTGCTGGCCCGCCAGCATTTCCGTTCCTTCTCGGAGCGCTTCCGCGGCCTGCCGGTCAATATCGCCCATGCCTCGCGCCTCGCCGGGCCGAAGGCGCTCGCCGAAGCCAAGAAGGGCATCGCCGACGGCAGCGTCGACATCGTCATCGGCACGCATGCGCTGCTCGGCCAGTCCATCAGCTTCAAGAACCTGGGTCTGGTGATCGTCGACGAGGAGCAGCATTTCGGCGTCAAGCACAAGGAACGGCTGAAGGAGCTGAAGTCCGACGTCCATGTGCTGACGCTGTCGGCGACGCCGATTCCGCGCACGCTGCAACTGGCGCTGACCGGAGTGCGCGAATTGTCGCTGATCTCGACGCCGCCGGTGGACCGGCTTGCCGTGCGCACATTCGTGTCGCCGTTTGATCCGTTGATCATCCGCGAGACACTGCTGCGCGAACGCTATCGCGGCGGCCAGAGCTTCTATGTCTGCCCGCGCATCTCCGACCTCAAGGACGTGAAGGCGTTCCTGGACGAGCATGTGTCCGAACTGAAGGTCGCGGTCGCCCATGGCCAGATGGCGCCGGGCGAACTCGACGACATCATGAATGCCTTCTACGACGGGCGCTATGACGTGCTGCTGTCGACCACGATCGTCGAATCCGGTCTCGATATCCCGACCGCCAACACCATGATCGTCCACCGCGCCGACATGTTCGGCCTGGCGCAGCTGTACCAGATCCGCGGCCGCGTCGGCCGGTCCAAGGTCCGCGCCTATGCGCTCCTGACCTTGCCGGCCAACAAGATGTTGACCAAGACGGCGGAACGGCGCCTGAAGGTTTTGCAGTCGCTCGATTCTCTGGGGGCCGGCTTCCAGCTTGCCAGCCACGATCTCGACATTCGCGGCGGCGGCAATCTGCTCGGCGAGGAGCAGTCGGGCCATATCAAGGAGGTCGGCTTCGAGCTCTATCAGCAGATGCTCGAGGAAGCGGTGATGGAGATGAAGGGCGAGGTGGTCGACGACCACGGCCAGTGGTCGCCGCAGATCGCGGTCGGAACCTCCGTCATGATCCCGGAATCCTATGTCGGCGATCTGCAATTGCGTCTGTCGCTCTATCGCCGGCTCGGCGAACTCGAGGAGATCAGGGATATCGACGCATTCGGCGCGGAACTGACCGACCGCTTCGGGCCGATGCCTGACGACGTCGAGCATCTCCTCAAGGTCGTCTACATCAAGGCGCTGTGCCGCAAGGCCAATGTCGAGAAGCTGGACGCCGGCCCGAAGGGTGCCGTGATCCAGTTCCGCAACAAGGAATTCGCAGATCCGGCCGGGCTTGTCGCTTTCATCGGCGAGCAGGGCTCGATGGCGAAGATCCGGCCCGACCAGTCGATCTTCTTTTCGCGCGACTGGCCGACTCCGGCGAAACGTCTGGCGGGCAGCGCGATCCTCGCGACCAAGCTTGCGCGTCTTGCCGAGGCGGTGACCGAGAAGGCCGCATAGAAAACCGCACTCCGGAAACGAAAACGGGGCCTCGCGGCCCCGTTTTGTTTTGATTGCTGTGACAGGTACTCAGTTGCCCTGCTTGGCCTTCTGCTGTTCCTCGAGCAGCCGCTTCTGGAAATCCTCGCGCCGCTTCTCGATGGCCTGCTGCAGCTGCTGCTGGCGGCTTTCGACTTCCGACTGCTTCAGCGGCTCGCCATCGAACGCGGCGGTGAAACCGGAGAGCGAAACCTGGATCGGGTTCGGCTGGTTCTGGAAATTGATCGAGGTGAGCGTCAGCTCGCCGCCCTTTTTCAGCGAAGCGACAAGCGCATCGGTCAGCGGAGCTTCGGCAATGCAGCGATCCGGCAGGCAAATCGCATAGTTGATCTTTTGGGTCTGTCCGCCGTCGATCTGCATGCCGATACCGGCCGGAATGACGCGGCCGGTCGGAACGGCGATCTGGAAGATGGCGCGGTTCACCTTGCCGGTGATCTGGATAAGGTTCACGGCGGTCAGCAACTGGCCGGTATTGGCGGCGCGAATGAACTGGACGTTGCAGATGTCGTTGTCTTCCTGTTTCGAGCAGACCTTGAACCAGCCCTGCGGCACCTGCTGCTGTGCGTTCTGCTGCTGTGCGGAGGCGGACGACACCGCGCCCGCCGCAGCGACGCTCGCTGACATCAGGAAGGCAATTGTCTTGATCAAATTGGCGCGCATGAAGCTGCATCCTTTTTATTTGCGATATTCGGTCGAGCGGACCGGTGCTGTGTAATTAAGGCTACACCATGACGAGGCGTTTCGCGCGGTGTGATACACATGCAACGCTATCAATTCCAGCCCCGCGTGGTGAATGTGATGAATTTCCCGCCCGGTGCTGAATTCGCCCAATGCCCGTGTTAGTTTCCGAATCTGCACGATGCCGACACATGGAGAAGCGCATATGGGCTTTCGGATCAGCCGCTGGTTCGGATTTTTCGCTTTGGTTGCAGCCGTCATGGCGTCGAATGCGGGCGCCGAGCCGATGTATGGCATCGCCATGCACGGCAAGCCGGCGCTGCCCGCCGATTACACCCATTTCCCCTACGCCAATCCCGACGCGCCGAAGGGCGGATCGATCACCTATGGCGTGCGCGGCACGTTCGACAATCTGAATCCGTTCATTCTCGCCAGCATGCGCACGACCGCGCGCGGCATCGTCGACCCGGACTATGGCAATCTCGTCTATGAATCCCTGATGCAACGCTCGCGCGACGAGCCCTTCACCATGTACGGGCTGATCGCGCAATCGATCGAGACCGATCCCGACAGAACCTGGGCCGAGTTCACGATCAATCCGAAGGCGCGGTGGTCGGACGGCGTTCCGATCACGCCGGAAGACGTGATCTTCACCTACCAGGTTCTGACGGAAAAGGGCCGACCGCCATACAACAGCCGGATGGACAAGATCGAAAAGATCGAAAAGACCGGCGAAAACAAGGTAAAGTTCACCTTCAACGACAAGGCGGACCGCGAATTCCCGCTGATCATCGCGATGATGCCGGTCCTGCCGAAGCATGCGACCGACGTCGCGACATTCGATCAGTCGACATTGACGCCGCCGGTTGGCAGCGGTCCCTATCTCGTCGACAGCGTCGAACCCGGCACGCGGATCGTTTTCAGGCGCAATCCGGACTATTGGGCGAAAGATCTTCCGTCCAAGCGTGGCTTCGATAACTACGACAAGATCACGGTCGAATATTTCCGCGATCAGACGGCCCTGTTCGAGGCCTTCAAGAAGGGCCTGTTCGACGTCTATCCCGAAGGTGATCCGACCCAGTGGGAGACGGCCTACGACTTTCCGGCCGTCAAGGAAGGCAAGGTGAAGAAGGCCTCCTTCGTCTCCAACAAGCCGCAAAGCATGCTCGGTTTCTTCTTCAACACGCGCCGCGAGCAGTTCTCCGACCGCAATGTCCGCCAGGCGCTGGCGATGCTGTTCGATTTCGAATGGGTCAACAGGAACCTGTTCTCCGGCCGTTACACGCGCACGGAATCTTTCTGGCAGAACTCCGATGAGCTCTCCGCCATCGGCCGCCCCGCCGATGCGCGCGAAAAGGCGCTACTGGCGCCGTTCCCCGATGCCGTCCTGCCCTCGGTGATGGACGGAACATACCACCCGGTAAAAACCAACGGGTCCGGCCGCGACCGCAATGTCCTGCGCGCAGCGCTGAAGAAACTGATGGAAGCGGGTTATTCGATTCAGGACGGGAAATTGATGAAGGATGGCAAGCAGTTGGCCTTCGAGATCATGACGTCCGGCCTCGGCGAGGAGAAGATGGCGCTCGCCTACAAACGAACCGCCGGCGCGCTCGGGATCGACGTATCCGTCCGCACGGTCGACGACGCCCAGTTTCAGGCCCGGCGGCAAAGTTACGACTACGACATGACGGCCGCGACCCTGTCTGCTTCGCTGTCGCCCGGCGCCGAGCAGATCTGGCGCTGGGGGTCGCAATCGCGCGATGTCGAAGGCACGTTCAACTATGCCGGCGCGTCCGACCCGGCGATCGACGCGATGATCCAGGCGCTGATCAACGCGCGCGACCGCGAGGATTTCGCCGCCGCGGTCCGCGCCCTCGACCGCATCCTGATCTCGGGCCAATACGTCATCCCGCTCTACCACATCCGCGAATCCTGGGTCGCCTATTGGGACCACCTGAAATTCCCGGAAAAGACTCCGCTCTACGGTTACCAGTTCCCGGTATGGTGGTCGGTACAATGACCGGGATCCACATTGACATCATCTCTGACGTGATGTGCCCCTGGTGTTTCATCGGCAAGAAGCGGTTCGAGAAGGCGCTTTCGGAACTCGATCCGGCGATCGCCGTCACGATCCAGTGGCGCCCCTTCCAGCTCGATCCGACGTTGCCGCCCGAAGGCAAGGATCGCGATATCTATCTGGCGGAGAAGTTCGGCGGACTGGAGCGTGCAAGGGCGCTTTACCGCAACATTGAGGAAGCAGGCGCCATGGAAGGCATCCCGTTCCGCTTCGATGCGATTAGGGTCTCGCCCAATACGCTCGACGCCCACCGCCTGATCCGCTGGGCACAGAATGCGGGCGAGGGCGTTCAGGCGCGCGTCGTCGATCGCCTGTTCGAACTGTATTTCCTGGAAGGGGCGAACATCGCCGACCACGGCGTTCTCCTCGGCGTCGCCCGTGAATGCGGAATGGACGGGTCGATCGTCGAAACGCTTCTGGCGAGCGATTCCGACCGGGAGGCCGTCGAGCAGGAGATCGCGCTCGCGCAGTCGATGGGTGTGAGCGGGGTCCCGTGTTTCATCATCGACAACAAATATGCCGTGATGGGTGCTCAGGACCCCGAAACGATTGCCGGTGCGATATCCGAGATCGCGGCAAGGAAAGGCGAGTCGGGCGGCTGACGCGTCAGTGCTCGAGACCGGGGCGGATCGAATAGCGTTTCGCGTCCGACACCCACTCGAACACTTCCGGCACCTGCGGATGGCGCACCGGTTCGCCGCTGTCGTCCGGCAGAAGGTTCTGCTCGGAAACATAGGCCACATATTCCGTCTCCGCGTTCTCGGCGAAGAGGTGATAGAAGGGCTGGTCTTTGCGCGGCCGCAACTCCTCCGGAATGGCTTCATACCATTCCTCCGTGTTCGCGAATTCCGGATCGACGTCGAAGATCACGCCGCGGAACGGATACAGACGGTGGCGAACGATATCGCCGATCGCATAGCGCGCGGTCACGGTTATTGCTTTGTGCTTTTCCATGCTCATGATGTGTGACAGCGCAGTACCTTTTTCAAGGGTCGGGATTTTGCGCGAGCGTCGGCTTGACCACACTGGCATCGCCTAATAGGTGCTGGAATCCTTCGCGAGGCGGCAGGGGAATCCGGGAAGGGAATCAATGGCGAATGTCATCGGACTGGTATTGCCGTTTTTCGGCCTGATCCTGCTCGGATTCATTGCCGCCAAGATCACCCGCCAGAGGCTCGACGCGCTCGGGTGGATGAACACCTTCATCATTTACATCGCGCTGCCGGCCCTGTTTTTCAACCTGTTGTCGCGCACCCCGGTCGAACAGCTGACGCAATGGCGTTTCGTTGTCGGCACGACCTTCAGCACCTACACAGTGTTTGCGCTGATGTTCGTGATCGCGGTCGTCCGCTCCGGCGGTGACATCCCCGAAAGCACGATCAAGGGATTGGCCGCGGCATACGGAAATATCGGTTATATGGGGCCGGGCCTGGCGCTTCTGGCCTTCGGCGAGGAGGCGGTGGTGCCGGTGGCCCTGGTCTTCTGCTTCGACAATACGCTGCACTTCATCATGGCGCCGCTGATGATGGCGCTTTCCGGCAAGGATGGCACGCACGAGACGCCGCTGCACCTCGCACTCGGTGTCGTGAAGCGTGTGCTCACGCATCCCTTCATCCTGGCGACCATCGTCGGCGTGGGCGCGGCGGCACTGTCCTTCCAGCCCCCGGCGGCGGCGCAGACCCTGCTCAACTACCTCGCCAATGCGGCCGCGCCTTGCGCGCTGTTCGCCATGGGCGTGACGCTGGCGCTGCGCCCTGTAAGGCGTGTGCCGTCCGACATGGGTTTCATCGTCGCGATCAAGCTCGCCATCCATCCGCTGATCGTCTACGTGATGCTGAGCTGGCTCGGCAATTTCCCGCCGACATGGGTCTATTCGGGCGTGCTTTTGGCTGCGCTTCCGACCGCGACGAACGTCTTCGTCATCGCCCAGCAATATGGCGTCTGGGTCGAGCGCGCATCCGCCTCGGTATTGATTACGACCACCGCCTCGGTCGTTTCGGTCACGGCGCTTCTGTACGCGATGACGAACGGCTTGATTCCGCCGGATCTGTTTCCCTGAACGGTCCGCGCCGCTTAAACAGGCTGCGCAAGCCCGCGCCCGGTGCCATGCCTTCCCGCATGACGATGTTGCGGAGCGGCGGCACGGCCGCGAGGAGCCCTAATCCCGCCGCGCGTGCGAATTGCACGGGTAGGAACCCGGTCAGCAGCGACCGGTTGAGGAGGTCGACCGTGCCGGTACGCGAGGCGACGTCGGCGCGACGCAGGCGGTCGTAGCGTGCCGTTACTCCTGCAGCGCCCGGATCGGTCCCGGCCGCGCCGAGGCATTTGCCGAGATCGGCGATGTCCCGCATCGACAGGTTAAGGCCCTGCGCGCCGATCGGCGGGAAGATATGTGCGGTCTGGCCGGCCAGCATCAGGCGCTCGGCGGCGAATCTGTGCGCGATCATTCCCGACAACGGCCAGCACTGCGGCTTCGAAACGCCGCTGACGCGCCCGAGCATGGACTGCATCCGCCGTTCGATCATGCCGGCAAGCGTTTCCGGTTCAAGGGCGGCGATGCGTTCGGCTTCCGTTGGCTCGACGACCCAGACGAGGCTTGAGCGCTTGCCGCGCATCGGCACCTGCGCGAAAGGCCCCGACTCCATGTGAAATTCCGTCGACGTGAAACCGTGGTCGCGCGAATGCGCGAAGGTCAGCACGACGGCGGTTTGCGGGTAGGTCCATTTTCGCGTGCCGATTCCGGCGGCCTCGCGCAGCAGCGAGTTGACCCCGTCGGCCGCAATGATGAGTTTCGTGTGAAGCGTTTCGCCATTGGCGAGGGCGACTGTTGCCTCGTCGGGGCCGAAAGAGGCGGAACTCGCCATGGAGTCGATGCAGCGAATGGCCGGCGTCTGCTCGATCACGTGGTGAAGCGCCGTGTTCAAGGCCCGGTTCACGAGATTGTAGCCGAACGCTTCCTCGCCGACTTCCGGCGCCTCGAACGTCACCGTCGGCGCGCGGATCAGCCGCCTGGTACCGTCGACGATGCGCATGGTCCTGAGCGGCGTCGCCTCGGCCTCGAGTTCCGGCCATGCGCCCAGATCCTTCAGCATGTCGATACCTGGCATCATCAGCGCGGTGGTGCGGTCGTCGCTGTCGATGAAGGTTCCGGACGGCGCGACGAGCGCGACGTTATATCCTTGTCGAGCTGCTATCAGCGCCGAGGCCATTCCTGCCGGCCCGCCGCCGACAACGACGATATCGCTTCTGTTCACGACGAATTCCTTTCGGGCATTTCTGTCCCAACAAGTGGCGAAGACGGGCCGTCCTGTCCAGTCCCGTTCGCCGTCCGGAAGAAGGGCCAACTGACGCAGCGGCGCTCTCGGTCGCTGACCAGTCGGTAAAAAATCCCCGGAAAATGGCAATTGATTGCGTTTTCAGGTTTGCGCGCCTCGATTGAATGCGCTTAGCTTCGTCCAGCAACAATTTGCAAGCCGGGACACGCCTCCTTGACGGACGCCGAAGCAACCACAGCCGCGCCGCAAACCCTTCTCCAGGTTGAGGGGATCACCAAGGTTTTCGGCACACTGAAGGCAAATGACGGTGTCGACTTCGATATCGTCCCCGGTGAGATCCACGCGCTCCTCGGCGAGAACGGCGCCGGCAAATCCACGCTGGTAAAGATGCTGTTCGGCTCGTTGCAGCCGGACGGCGGCGTAATCAAGTGGCGCGGCCAGCCCGTCGCCATCGTCAATCCGATGCAGGCCCGCGCCCTCGGTATAGGTATGGTCTTTCAGCACTTTTCGCTGTTCGACTCGCTGACGGTGGCGGAAAATATCGCCCTGTCGCTCGATGACGATATTCCGATCCGCACGATTGCGGCCAAGGCGCAGGCCCTGTCCTACAGCTACGGTTTGCCGCTCGATCCCTTTTCTATGGTCGGAGACCTGTCCGTCGGCGAGCGCCAGCGCATCGAGATCATTCGATGCCTGCTTCAGACACCGGACCTCATCATTCTCGACGAGCCGACATCGGTGCTCACGCCGCAGGAAGCCGACAAGCTTTTCGAGACGCTGGAACGGCTGCGGGACGAAGGAAAGTCGATCCTCTACATCTCGCACCGCCTGGAAGAGGTGAAACGCATGTGCGACCGCGCAACCGTGCTGCGGCACGGCAAGGTGGTGGCCCACTGCAATCCGCGCGAGGAAACCGCCTCGTCACTTGCGAGTATGATGGTCGGAACCGAGATCCACCAGGTCGTGCGGGAGGCGTCACAGGGCGGCCCCGGCGAATCGCTGATCGAGATCCGCAACCTGAGCCGGCCCGCCGCGACGCCGTTCGCCATGCCGCTGCGCGACATATCGCTGACCGTGCGCGCAGGCGAAGTCATCGGCATTGCCGGCGTCGCCGGAAACGGCCAGGGCGAGTTTTTCGAGGCTGTCTCCGGCGAGGTGTTGCAGGACGCAGCCGGATCGGTCCGTCTGCGCGGCAAGGATGTGGGGCGGATGGGCATATCGCGGCGGCGGCTGACCGGTACGGCCTTTGTGCCGGAGGAACGCCTTGGCCACGGCGCCGCGCCGGCGATGGCCCTGTCTGAAAACCTGCTCCTGTCGCGCTATCGCACCGATCAGTCGGCATTTCTCGGCCCGCTCGGCACGATCCGCTCGGGCGCTGTCGAGGCGGCATCCAAACGGGTTATCGAGGAAATGGACGTCCGCAAGAGTGCGGAGGATCCCGAAGCGGCATCGCTTTCGGGCGGTAACCTGCAGAAATTCATCATCGGCCGCGAACTTGACCGCCAACCGGCGATCATGGTCGTCAATCAGCCGACATGGGGCGTCGATGCCGGCGCGGCCGCGCGCATCCGCCAGGCCCTCATCGAGCTCGCGCGCAGTGGTTCCGCCGTGCTGGTCATCAGCCAGGATCTCGATGAGCTGTTCGAAATCTCCGACGCCATCGCCGTGATGCACAACGGCGCAATGTCGAAGCCGGTGCCGATCGCAGAGGCGACATACGAGAGTATCGGTCTGTTGATGGGCGGCTCCGAACCCGGCCACGTCGCTCATGATGAAAAAGAGGTCGTGTGATGCGCATCGAACTCATCAAGCGGCCGCAGCATTCCGTCTTGTTCAGCGCGCTCTCGCCTTTCATCGCGCTGTTGCTGACGCTCGTCGCCGGCGCGATCATCTTCACCGCGCTCGGAAAGCCGCCGCTGGCCGCACTTTATACCTATTTCGTCGAGCCGCTGACCGAGGTCTGGCAGTTGCACGAACTGGCGATCAAGGCGGCGCCGCTGATCATGATCGCCGTCGGACTGTCCGTCTGTTACCGCTCCAACAACTGGAACATCGGCGCCGAAGGCCAGTTCATCATGGGCGGGATCGCCGGTTCGCTGATTCCGATATTGCTGCCTGGTTTCCAGAATTTCCTGACCCTGCCGCTCATGCTGCTGTTCGGCTTCGCCGGCGGCGCGGCAATGGGGGCGGTGCCTGCATTCCTCAAGACGCGGTTCAATACCAACGAGATCCTGACCAGCCTGATGCTGGTCTATGTGGCGCAACTGTTCCTCGACTGGCTGGCGCGCGGCGTCTTCCGTGACCCCGCCGGCAATAACTTCCCCGGCTCCATCCGCTTCCCGCCGGCGGCGCGCCTTGGCGAGATCGCGCCTTCTCAGGGCAGCGCCCATTACGGCATCGTCTTCGCGGTGGTCGCTGCCGTGCTGGTCTGGCTGATGATGCGTTACACGATCAAGGGTTTCGAGATCCGCGTGCTTGGGGAAAGCCCCCGGGCCGGCCGGTTTGCCGGATTCAGTTCGCGCAAGATGGTCTATTTCGCTTTTCTGCTTTCGGGCGGGTTGGCGGGCCTCGCCGGCATTTGCGAGGTTTCCGGCGCAATCGGCCAGCTTCGCGAGACCATCTCGCCCGGATACGGGTTCACCGCGATCATCGTCGCCTTCCTCGGCCGGCTCAATCCCCTGGGGGCCGTGGCGGCCGGCTTCGTGCTGGCATTGACCTATCTCGGCGGCGAGGGCGCGCAGATGGCTCTCGGCATCTCGGACAAGGTGGCCCGCGTCTTCCAGGGACTGCTGCTGTTCTTCGTGCTCGGTTGCGACACGCTGATCCGGTACCAGGTGCGTGTTGTCTGGCGTGGCAAGGTCAAGGCGTAAGGGGCGGCATCATGGAAATCGCACAGAATATCCTGCTGACCATCGCGACCGCCGCGACGCCGCTGCTGATCGCAGCGATGGGCGAACTGGTCGTGGAACGGTCCGGCGTCCTCAATCTCGGGGTCGAAGGCATGATGGTCATCGGCGCGGTCTGCGGTTTCGCCGCCGCGGCGCTGACCGGATCGCCGTGGATCGGAATACTCGCAGCCATTATCGCCGGCGCACTCCTGTCTCTGCTGTTTGCCGTGTTGACGCTGTCGCTGGCGACGAATCAGGTGGCGACCGGCCTGTCCCTTACGCTGCTCGGCATCGGCCTGTCCGGCATGATCGGAGAGGGCTTTGTCGGCTCGCCCGGTGTGCGGCTCGCCAACATTCACATCCCCGGTCTTGCCGACATTCCGCTGGTCGGCCGGCTGCTGTTCGGTCAGGACCCGATTTTCTACATGTCGATCGCCCTGACCGCCGGTGTGATGTGGTTTCTGTTCAGGACCCGCACCGGATTGACGCTCCGGTCGGTGGGCGACAACCACAAGTCGGCGCATGCTCTTGGCATTTCGGTGCTCGGCTACCGTTATGCGGCGGTGCTGTTCGGCGGCGCTTGCGCCGGCCTGGCGGGAGCGCATCTGTCGCTGGTCTACACGCCGCAATGGGTGGAGAACATGACCGCGGGCAGGGGCTGGATCGCGCTTGCGCTGGTCGTCTTCGCCTCGTGGCGCCCATGGCGCGTTCTTGGCGGCGCCTATCTGTTCGGCGCGGTGACGATCGGCCAGTTGCATGCCCAGGCGCTCGGTTTCGGCATCCCGTCGCAGTTGCTTTCTTCGCTGCCCTATCTGGCAACGATCGTCGTTCTTGTCATAATCTCCGGAAACAGAAGGCTGACCGTGATGAACACTCCGGCATCGCTGGGACAGCCCTTCGTGCCCGACCGCTGACGGGGCGAGCGGGCGCGCCAGCAATCCAAACCCGCCGGGTTGGTCCGGCAAAATCGTAGAGAGGTGTACAAATGAATAAGCTCGTCCTCGGCCTGACCACGGCGCTGGCGCTTACGCTCGCCAGCGGCGCGCAGGCGGCCGACAAGTACAAGGCCTGCTTCATGTATGTCGGTTCCAAGACCGATGGCGGCTGGACGCAGGCGCAGGATGTGGGCCGGCAGATGGTCGACAAGGAACTCGGCGACAAGGTCGAGACCGTCTATGTCGAAAACGTGCCGGAAGGCCCTGACGCCGAACGCGCGCTCACCCGTTTCGCCCGCTCTGGCTGCGGCATCATCTTCGCCACCTCGTTCGGTTTCATGGACCAGACCGTGGCGGTCGCCGAAAAGTTCCCGAACGTCAAGTTTGAGCACGCGACCGGCTACAAGACCGCACCGAACCTGACCACCTACAATTCGCGTTTCTATGAAGGCCGCTACATCATCGGCCAGATCGCGGGAAAGATGTCGAAGACCGGTGTTGCCGGCTACATCGCCTCGTTCCCGATCCCGGAAGTGGTGATGGGCATCAACTCGTTCCTGCTCGGAGCGCGCTCCGTCAATCCGGATTTCAAGCTCAAGGTCGTCTGGGTCAACACCTGGTTTGACGCCGGCAAGGAAGCCGACGCCGCCAAGGCGCTGATCGACCAGGGCGTCGACATCATCACCCAGCACACCGATTCCACCGGTCCGATGCAGGTCGCCGAAGAGCGCGGAATTCATGCGTTCGGCCAGGCATTCGACCAGATCAAGGCCGGACCGCACGCCCAGCTGTCGGCGATCACGGACACCTGGGGTCCTTACTACGTCAAGGAAATCAAGGCGGCGATGGACGGCACCTGGAAGGGCGGCCAGCAGAGCTGGGACGGCTTGAAGGACGGCATCCTGACGATGGCGCCCTACACCAACATGCCCGACGACGTGAAGGCGATGGCCGAGGAGACCGAAGCCAAGATCAAGTCCGGCGAACTGCATCCCTTCACCGGTCCGATCAACAAGCAGGACGGAACCGTCTGGCTCAAGGACGGCGAAGTCTCCGATGACGGCACGCTGCTCGGCATGAACTTCTATGTCGAGGGCGTCGACGACACGCTGCCGCAATAATCGCTCACGCGATACGCACAATCGAAAGGCGCCCTTCGGGGCGCCTTTTTCATTCCGCGGCCACAGGCCCGGTATGATGGGCGCCGCGGCCGGGCGAGATCGTGGCGGCGAGAAGAAACAGGAACAGCCCGGCAAGGATGAACGGCGCGATCGCGATCATGTCCGCCATCAGCCAGAGCACCGCGAAGGGCGACAGGTAAACAATGGCGAGGATGGTCTTCGCGAAAGGCGGGAAACCGGCCCGCAGACCAAAGGCCGCGACAAAGGCGATTGCCGGAGCGAGCACGAAGAGATCGTAATTGAGTCCGAACGGCGTGGCGAGAAGCGACGCCGTCAGCAGCAACGCGCATCGCAGTTCGTAAGGCACCGGGCTGCGCCGGCGCCACGCCCATGCGGTCGCACCCGCGGCGATCAGCGAAACCAGGCCCTGAAGCGCCATCGCCGGCATGTCGGCCATCCCCGAGAGCCGCAGCATCGCGTAGGTGGAAATCATCTTGTTCCAGCCGACGAGGTTTTCGCGCAGGGCATCCATCGCGCTGCTGCCCTGGGCAAGGAACAGCGACCATGTTTCGACGCCGAACAGCGCAGCCGACAGCGCCGCGACGGCTACTGCCGTGACAGCGGCCGCGACGATCGTGCGCCACTGGCCGGCGGCGATCAGCGCGAGCGGGATGAGCAGGCCGAGTTGCGGCTTGAAGGTCAGCAATCCGAACAGGATCCCCGCCAGCACGGGACGGCGCGGCAGCATGACGAGCGCACCGCCGAACAGCGCCGCCGACAGGAAGGCATTCTGGCCGTGGGCGAAAGTCAGGAACGTCGCCGGAAAGGCCAGCGCCAGAAGCAGCGCCTCGGGCCGTTTCCCGGCGATGGCGCGGATGACGGCCAGCGCGGCAAGGAAACTCAGCCCGGTCCATGCGGCAAGCGCCGGATAATACGGAAGCGTGCCGAAGGGCAGCATGTAGGCGAGGTAATGCGGCGGATAGAAGAAAGCGTAGAAATTGCCGTCGCCGAAAATCGCGTTCTGCGCCGCTGCGAAACGGTCGGCCAGATAGGGGACTTCCGGATGACCGGAAAGCGCTTCACGCGCGGCGACCCAGAAGCTGACGAAATCCGAACCGAAGGGCGAACCGTTCGGAAGCGTGCCGCCGTTTGAATAAAGCACATATGCCGTCGCCGCGACGGTGATCACGAGGATCACCAGCGGATAGAAAAGCATCCGGTCCTTTTGCAGCCAGCTTCCCGTGCGAAGCGTATCAATAATGCGCGCCATGTCCGACCCGTTCCTGGATCGGTACAGTCTAGCGTTGCCGGTTTGAGACGAGGTTAACCGCAATCCGGACGTGGCCGGTCAGGCGGCCGAAAGCGTCCGTCCGGTCGCGTGTTCGTTGCCGGCATGGTCCACGGCGTCGAACAGACGGCGCTGTTCCTCCGCCCAGGCGCGCAAATCGTATTTCCGGATCGTCGTCCGCAGCGCCTGCATGCGCTTGCGCTTCTCGTTGCGATCCATTGCGATTGCCTGGTCGATCGCCGAATCCATCGACTTGTGCGAAAACGGATTGGTGACGACCGCCGCCGCCATCTCGACGGCCGCGCCGGCGAATTCCGACAGGACCAGCACACCGTCCTCATCCGTGCGCGCGGCGACGAATTCCTTGGCGACGAGGTTCATGCCGTCGGCAAGCGGTGTGATCCAGGCGACGTCCGCGGCCCGGTAGTATGCAATGAGATGCTTGAACGGCACCGCCGTGGATATCAGCGCGACCGGTTGCCATTCGAGCGAACCGAACCGGCCGTTGATGCGGCCCGCGATCTGTTCGATCTCCCCCTGGATCTGGCCATAAGCGGCCATTTTGCGGTTCGCGCTTACTGAAACATGCATCAGCCGGACCTTCTCGCGCAGGTCCGGACGCCGTTCGAGAAGCCGCTCGAATGACAGCAGCTGCTCGATGCCGCCTTTCGTGTAGTCCGTGCGCGACACGCTCAGGAGCAGTTTCGCATCGCCGAGTTCCTTGCGGATGATCTCGACCTTTTTCGCGGTGTCGCGGGAATTGGCGCGCTCGCTGATGAAATCGACGTCCACGCCCACGGGGCAGGCGCTGACGAGAATGCGCCGGCCTTCGAACTCGATTTCGGTCGGAACCGAGCGCTCCACCAGCGCCGTTCCATCCGAGACGAGTTCACCGGCAACCTTTTCCCGCTTGGCGACGTCGACATCGAACAGCGACCGAGCGACCTGGACGAAATTCGACGAATAGCGCGGAATATGGAAGCCGACGACATCGCAGGCCAGCAGGCTCTGGACGATCTCCTTGCGCCACGGCAGGACATTGAAGATGTCGGGCGCCGGAAACGGCGTGTGATGGTAGAAGGAAATCCGCACATCCGGCCGCAACTGCCGCAGGTAACCCGGAACCAGCCACAGATTGTAATCGTGGATCCAGACCACCGCATCCGGATTGGCCTCGGCCGCCGCGGCTTCCGCGAACGCCCAGTTCACTTCGCGGAATGTCGGCCAGTCGACCGGGTCGTAATTGTACTTTTCCTTGAAGGAATGCAGGATCGGCCAGAAGGCCTCCTTCGAGGTGACGTGGTAGAAGCTCGACACCTGCTTTGCGGTCAGCGGCAGCCGCGATACCGAGTAGTTTCCGTTCGCGTCGCTGATCTCGATCGTCCGTTCGAACTCGGGATTGGCGGGATCCTCCGCTTCCTTCCAGGCGATCCATGAGCCTTTTTCGACATGGCCGAAGAAGCTTTTCAGGGTCGGCACGATGCCGTTCGGGCTCTTGTTTTCGCGGAAAACGGTTTTCCCGTCTTTGACCACCTCCTCATAAGGTTGGCGGTGGTAGACGATAACAAGGTCGGAGGGCATGGTTTATCCTTTCGGTGTCGGATGGAGGTTGAACGCGGCGACGGCTTCCAGGATGCCGCCCGCGCCGTGGGCCGATGCCATGAAGACATGGTCGAGCGGAGAAACGCGTTCGACGAGAGCGTCTTCGGCATTTCCGACCGCGACCGCCGGCAGGCCGCATTCCAGCATGGAGAGATCGTTCAGCGTGTCGCCGGCTGCGAGCACGCGCTGCCCGTCGATCCCGAGATGGGCGACAAGGCGCTTGAGGGAAGGGCCCTTGCTGACGCCTTTGGGAAGAACGTCGAAGAACCGGTTGTCGGAAATCAGGTGATCGAGCCCGAGCGCCGCGATTTTGTCCTCGGCGCCCGGATGATATCCGGCGGCGTCGAGGTCGTAGCTTACGCGATAGCGGAAGGGCGTTGCCTGCAATGTCAGGCCGGGATGGCCGTCGAGTATCTCGCGAACCGTGTCGCCCTGGTCTCCCCAGCGCCGGGCGATATCCTCCTCAAGCGCGCCGATCGGCGCGATGGAGCCGCCGGCATCGACCCTGGCGATCGTCGTTCCGACGTCGCCGATGACGTAGTCGGGCCATGGAACACTGGTGCCGTCGCAGATATCGGCGATGAATTCCGGATCGCGTCCGGTCACGAAAACCAGCCCGATCGTCGCCCGGTTGTCCTCGATCCAGCCATAGAGCGTTTCGCGGTCGTCTTCGCTGCCGCCGAGAAAGGTTCCGTCGAGGTCGGTCGCCAGGACGAAATCCCGTTCATGCAGGGCGGGTGGTGTGATCGTTTGGTGCTGGTTCATGCGGCAGTCTCCGCAAGTCCGCCGACAGGGGCCGGCATGACGGGGTGTTCGATGGTGATGTCGAGCGCCTTCGGTTCCGCCATGATCGGCCGCGACCAGAGCTGCGCGAATGTCGTGTCGAGATCGGCGCCTTGGTGCAGAACACGATGGACCGCATCGCAGATCGGCATGGCGATGCCCATCCGGTGCGCGAGGTCCATCACCGATATCGCGTTGATCTCGCCCTCGACGACGACCGGCTTGCCACCGAAACAGGCGTCGCGGGCGATGCCTTCGCCCAACTGGATGCCGAGCGACATGTTGCGCGATGTCCGGCTCGAACAGGTCAGCGTCAGGTCGCCGGCGCCGGAAAGCCCGGTCACCGTTTCACGGCGGCCGCCGAGCGCTTCGGCAAGCGTCTTCATTTCGTCCATGCCGCGCGCGATCAGCGCCGCCCGGGTGTTTTCGGCAAAGCCCGCGCCCGTCATCATGCCGCAGGCGATGGCGATCACGTTCTTGACCGCGCCGCCGATCTCGACGCCGGTCAGGTCGTCGGAGATATAGGGCCTGAAGGTCTCGGAACTCAGCGACAGCGCGAACCTGGCTGCCGTGCTCTCGCTCGGGCTGATCCTGTCCTCGTGCGTGAAATCGAATGCCACCGTGACAGCGGTCGGATAGGCCATCGCCGTTTCATGGGCAAAGGTCGGACCGGATATCGCGCCGATGGGATGCCCCGGCATTTCCTCGGCCGCGGCGTCGGCGAGCAGCCGTCCGGTGCCGGCCTCGATCCCCTTCGCGCACAAGGCAACGGGCGTTCCCGGCGCAAGGTGTCGGCCGACAGTCCGGCTCATCTCCCGGATCGTGCGCGACGGCGTGACCAGCATGACGGCGTCGGCGCCTGAAAGCGCGACGGCCATGTCGCTTGTCGCCGTGATGCCTTCGGGCAGGTCGATACCGGGAAGATAACGGACATTTTGCCGGTTTTCGGTGATCGAGCGGAGGACGGCGGGGTCGCGTCCCCACAGCGTCACATCGCGTCCGGCGCGTCGCGCGACGGTTGCCAGCGCAGTCCCCCATGCGCCGGCGCCAATGACGGCGATACGTGAATATGGACGCGTCTCTGCGATGACAGATCGTCTGTCGACAAGCGGTTTGGTCATGTGTCGTCGTCCCGTTGAAAGGTCAGATCGAATAGGTCCGGCAATAGCGCGCAGCAGTGCCGGCATGCAGAAGGTTCGTGGCTGAAAACTCACGGCGAAGTTGCGCCGGAAATTCGCCGTCCAGGGTGCGTTTGGTTCGCAGCAGACGGCAGCTTGATGAAATTGTGCAGTGCACACTCATGCTCTTTGACATAAACCCCCTAGCTTGAAAATCAACCGTTTGGCCGTGAAAGGGTTCCGTTTGGCTGCCAAACAAGCCGAAATCGGCATATTTTTGCCCGATATGCGGCGCAGTTGCGTTTGTCGGCCGGTCGGTATGGCCAAATTTGGGGGAGGAGGCCCGTTGTCCCGATGCTGCGATTCGCCCTTTTGATCGCATTCGCGCTATCCGCATCAGCGTCCCGCGCCGATGACGCCGCCGTGAAACGTGGCGAAGCGGTGATCGAACAGTGGTGCCGGCTGTGCCATCTGCGCGCGACCGACAAACCGGACCCGGTGATGGCGCCGCCTTTCGAGGAAATCGTTCTCAGGGAAGGGCGCGACCGCGCCTATTTCACCAGGTTCCTGAAGGAAGACCACTTCCCGATGACGACATTCCGCCTGTTTGACAACGAAAAGGCCGATGTCGTTGAATATCTCATGTCGCTCCGAAAGGCCGAACTGAAAGAAAAGTAATGCCGTCGGGGCATGCCGCCGCAAACATAGATGCATAAAATCGATTTGATGTCAGTCAATGCAGTATTGGTGACGCAATGATTGTGTAGGCGCCATTGTCTCGAAAACAGGGAAGCACGCAGCGATGACCAATTCCGAAACCGTGATCTGGCTTGAAGATGCGAGCCGCAAGGATGTCCCGCTGGTGGGTGGCAAGAATGCCTCGCTCGGTGAAATGCTCAACCAGCTCGGATCGAAGGGGATCGCCGTTCCAGCCGGCTTCGCGACGACATCGGAGGCTTACTGGCGCTTTCTTGACGCCAACGACCTCAAGCCCGTGATCGCCTCCGCCATGCAGGACTATGCCGACGGCCACGCGTCGCTGGCTGAAACCGGCGCGGACATCCGCAAGAAGATCCTGCGCGGCAAATTCCCGGCCGAACTCTCCGCGGAAATCGCCGAGTTCTACAGGAACCTGTCAAAGCGTTGCGGACGCGATGCCGTCGACGTCGCGGTGCGATCGAGCGCGACCGCCGAGGACCTGCCGGACGCTAGTTTCGCCGGTCAGCAGGAGACCTATCTCAACATCAAGGGTGAGCGCGAGTTGCTCGACGCCTGCCGGCGTTGCTATGCCTCGCTCTTCACCGACCGCGCGATCAGCTATCGCCAGGTCAAGGGCTTCGATCACCTGAAGGTCGCCCTGTCGATCGGCGTTCAGCAGATGGTGCGCTCCGACAAGGGCGGGTCAGGCGTGATGTTTTCCATCGATACGGAGACCGGCTTCGACAAGGTCGTTGTCATCAATGCCGCTTGGGGCCTCGGAGAGAATGTCGTCCAGGGCGCGGTCGATCCGGACGAATTCGTGATCTTTAAGCCGCTGCTGAAGGATACCTCTCTGAAGCCCATCGTCGAAAAGCTGCTCGGCGCGAAGTCGATCAAGATGATCTACACGAACGAGGTAGAGAAGACGAAAAACGTGCCGACGTCGAAGAAGGAGCGCGCCGCCTTCGTGCTCGACGACGAAGAGATTCTGACGCTTGCGCGTTGGGCGGTCATCATCGAAGAGCATTACGGCTGCCCGATGGACATGGAATGGGCCAAGGACGGCGAGACGGGTGAACTGTCGATCGTCCAGGCGCGGCCGGAAACGGTGCAGGCGCGCCGCGACCTGTCGTCTTTCAAGTCGTACACGATTAAGTCCAAGGGTGATGTCCTGACCAAGGGGCTCTCCATCGGTGACTCGGTCATCGCCGGCCGCGTCTGCCTGATCGAAAGCCCGCACGACATCGAATCCTTCATCGACGGTTCGATCCTCGTAACGGGCACGACCGACCCGGACTGGGTGCCGATCATGAAACGCGCCGCTGGCATCATCACCGACCATGGCGGCCGCACGTCACATGCCGCTATCGTCAGCCGCGAACTGGGTCTGCCCGCGATCGTCGGCACAGGTGACGCGACGCATGTGCTGCACAGCGAGCAGGAGGTCACATTGTCCTGCGCCGAGGGCGACGAGGGCTTCGTCTATGAGGGCGTCGCCGAGTACACCGAAAAGACCGAGTCGCTCGGCGATATTCCGGCGACCGACACCCAGGTCATGCTCAATATGGCCAATCCGTCGGCTGCGTTTCGCTGGTGGCAGATCCCGTCCGACGGTGTCGGGCTGGCGCGCATGGAATTCGTCATCAACAACCAGATCCAGGTCCATCCGATGGCCCTGATCCATTTCGATCAGGTCAGGGATGAAGAGGCGCGTGCCAGGATCGAGGAACTGACCCACGACTATGCCGACAAGTCGGAATATTTCGTCGACAAGCTCGCGCGCGGATTGGCGCGCATTGCGGCGACCGTCCATCCGAAACCGGTCATCGTGCGCATGAGCGACTTCAAGACCAACGAATATGCCGGTCTTCTCGGCGGCGCCGGTTTCGAGCCGAAGGAAGAAAATCCGATGATCGGCTTCCGCGGCGCGTCGCGTTATTATTCGCCGGCCTATCGCGAAGGCTTCGCGCTGGAGTGCCAGGCGATGGCGCGGCTGCGCAACGAGTTGGGCTTCAAGAACGTCACCATGATGATCCCGTTCTGCCGCTCCGTGCACGAGGCCGACAAGGTTCTGGAAGTCATGGCCGAAAACGGCCTGAAGCGGGGCGAAGACGGGCTGCTCGTCTATGTGATGTGCGAGATCCCGTCGAACGTCATCCTGGCGAAGCAGTTCGCGGAGCGTTTCGACGGTTTCTCCATCGGCTCCAACGACCTGACCCAGCTGACGCTGGGCGTCGACCGCGATTCCGATACGCTGGCCGGCCTGTTCGACGAGCAGGACGATGCCGTCAAGTGGATGATTTCCAACGTCATCCGCGAAGCGCATGCCGCCGGCGCCAAGGTCGGTCTGTGCGGCCAGGCGCCGAGCGACCATCCCGAATTCGCCGAATTCCTCGTCGAATGCGGAATTGACTCCATGTCGGTCACGCCGGACAGCTTCATTGCGGTGAAGAGGAAGGTCGCCGAAGCCGAGGCGGCGCGCAAAAGCAGCGCCGCCTGAGCGGAGGCGTCATGAACGCTCAGGATGTGATGACGGTCGACGTCGTCTCGGTCGGGCCGGGACACGGCATCCGTCATGCGATCGAGTTGATGCTCGCCAACAATGTGAGCGGACTGCCGGTTATGGACGACGGCGGCAAGCTGGTCGGCATTCTCACCGAGGGTGACCTGCTGCGTCACGCGGAACTCGGCGGCGGACATCCGCTGACGGGCGAGGCGGCTGAAACCGCGCATGATTACGCCAGGGCCGCAAGCTGGATGGTATCGGACGTCATGTCCGTGCGTCCGGTGACCGTCGACGAACACACGCCTGTCACGCGGATCGCCTATCTGATGCAGAAATACGGCATCAAGCGCGTGCCGGTGATGCGCGGCGATCGCGTGGTCGGCCTGGTGAGTCGCGCGGACCTGATGCTTGCCATCCTCGAGGCCGCGCCCGACGATGCGGGACGGAGCGATGATGCAATCCGCCGCGCGATCGAGACGCGCATTCGCGTTGCGACGGGCCTTGCGCCGGACGCGATCCGGGTTACGGTCAGGGACCGTCAGGTGACGCTTGAGGGAACCGTCGAGCATGCCGACCAGCGCGAGGCGGCGCGCGTCGCCGCCATAAGCCTGGCAAATGTGCGCAGCGTCGCCAACGAGATCGTCGTCAAGGCGCGTGCAGAAGCGGAAACGAAAACGGATCGGGACTGATGGAACGCATTCTGGCAATCGCGCTCAATCCGGCCATCGACGTCAGTTGCGACGCCGAACATGTGCGCCCGACTCTGAAAACGCGCACCCAGAACCAGAAGCACTATGCAGGCGGTGGGGGCGCGAATGTCGCCCGGGTGATTGCCGAACTCGGCGGCAGGGTCGAATTGGTCTATCTGTCCGGTGGCATTACCGGCCCGCTCTATGACGGGCTCCTCGCACAATACGATATCGGCCGCCACCGTATCGGGATGGCCGGGTCGAACCGCATCGCGCTGATGGTCCACGAACTCGACACCAATTTCGAGTACCGGTTCGTGCCGGAAGGCCCGTCGGTCGATCCAAAGGAAATCGAGCCAGTTCACGATTTCATCGAGAACTACGACGGCGACTATATCGTCGCCAGCGGAAGCCTGCCGCTCGGCGCGCCGGTCGATACCTATAGCCGCATGGCCGACGCCGCGAAGAGGAAGGGCATCCGCTTCGTCCTCGACTCATCGGGCGATGCGCTCCGCCACACGATGGACCACGGCGGCGTTTTCCTTCTCAAGCCGAGCATGAGCGAACTGGAAAAGCTCGTCGGTCAGCGGCTCGACGAACGCCATGCCTGCGCCGCCGCCTCGGAACTCGTCAAAAAGGGCGCGGCGGAAAATATCGCTGTCTCGATGGGCAAGTCCGGCGCGATCCTCGTCAACGCGGACGGCGTGGTGCGCATGCGTTCGGTGCATGTGCGCGAAGCCTCGGCGGTCGGCGCCGGCGACAGTTTCGTCGGCGCCATGGTGTGGTGGCTAGAGCAGGGCAACTCGATGCACGAGGCGTTTCGCTTCGGGATCGCCGCTGGCTCCGCCGCAGTCATGACGCCCGGCACCGTGCTGTGCCGGCGTGACGACGTCTTCGCGCTCTACGAAAACGGCGTCACGACCGCGCACGGTTAACTCGCGGCGCCGCCGCTCAGACCATGGATTCCATCGGGAAGCGTTCGGACACCGCCAGTGCAGCGCCGCGCAGGCCTGCATCGTTGGCCATGATGGCGTAGACCGGAACGGATGCCAGGTAGTCCGACTTGGCGCCCTTGTCGGTGTAGGCTTTGCGGAACAGTTCGCTGTCCAGAACCTTGGCGATTTTCGGCGTAATTCCCCGGCCGAGATAGACGCCGCCCCGCGCGCCATAAAGCAACGCGAGGTCGCCGGCGACACGGGCGAGGATGGACGCGAAGCAATCGAGCGTGGCGCGTGCCAGCGGGTCGTCGTCCTCAAATGCGAGGTTGATAATATCGGTTCCCGAAACCTTGAGCGGAGACAAACCCTCCATTCCACACAGAACCGCATGAATCGCCTCGATGCCGTGTCCCGTGAGGACCGACTGCAATGGCGCGTAGCCGTGCTCATCAGCCACACGGGACAGTATCGCCATTTCGCGCTCGTTTGACGCTGTAAAGGCGGTGTGACCGGCGAGGCCCGCAACGGGAATTCGTTTCCCCGAAACGTCGATCAGAACGGCGGCGCCGAATTCGCCGCCTGTTCCGAGCAAGGCCATTGGGGCGCCTTCGACGGCGTGGCCGCCGCTGATCTGGCGGCGATCATGAGCGTTCAGATAGGGCAGGCAGAGCGCGAGCGCTTCGAAGTTGTTGACGAAGTGGATCCTGTCCGCGCCGCATGCGGCCTGCACCTCGGCCGCGGAAAAAGACCAGGTGGAGTTCTCGATCCCCATGCGGTCACCGGTGAGCGGATCGGCGATCGAGAAGCCGGCGATGTCGGGATTTGTCGGCACCGATTCCAGATAGTGTGTTACGGCCTCCGGCAAGGACGGGAACATCTTCGTCTCGAACACGGCAAAATGCGCCACCGATAACTCGTCGATGTCGCAAATCGCGAAACGCGCATGGGTGCCGCCGATATCGCCGATAAGCGCGGTCCGCTTGCTAACAGTCATCAGGCCCGATCCCTTTTCTTTCCTGTCGTCGAAGGCGGCAATGTGCACCATCACCGTCTTTCATCGCTTGATCGCCGTCAATGCAACCAGTGCTTTGCCGTTGGAGCATGTTCTAATCGAAAGGTATCGATAATGCGATTCCAGAACAGGCGCGAAGCCGGCCGGCAACTTCTGGCGAGACTCCCGGAGGTCGAGAAGGACAATTCGGTCGTCATTGCTCTTCCGCGCGGCGGCGTTCCGGTCGCCGACGAGATCGCCGAAGGTCTCGGCATTCCCCTCGACGTGATTCTCGTCCGCAAGGTCGGCGCGCCGATGCAGCCGGAGCTTGCCGTCGCCGCGGTCACGGACGGCGAAGAGATGCAGGTGACGGTCAACGAGGATATCAGGGCCGAACTCGGCCTGACCGACGCCGACGTGGAGGAACTGGCCCGCAAGCAGTTGCCGGAAATCGAACGCCGCCGCGAGGCCTACTATGGGGGCCGCAAGCCGACGCCGCTTGCCGGCAAGACCGTCATTGTCGTCGATGACGGCGTGGCCACCGGAGCGACGGCCAATTCCGCGTTGCGCCTGATCCGCAAGCAAAAGCCTGCACGGCTGATCCTCGCCTTGCCGGTTGCGCCGGCGGACGCGATCCGCCGGCTGGAACAGCATGCCGATGAGGTGGTCTGCCTGTCGACACCGGCCCCGTTCTTCGCTGTTGGGGCGCATTATGTTGACTTTTCGCAAGTCGAGGACGCGGAAGTGATTGAAATCCTTCGTCAAAGCCACAAAGCGGATGGCCGCGGCGACGCCTGACCGGATTTTCATAAACGCCATATTCACGCAATTGCGCCAGGATCGCGCCATGCGAGTACCGCGTTTCCTGATATTTCCCGTATTCGTCCTTGCGCTACTGGCGCAAGGCCAACCGGCGGCATTGGCTGCCCGGCTGATCGTGTCCATCGACCTGTCCGATCAGGTGATGGTCGTCAGCCGCGGCGGCCGCCCGCTTTACGACTGGCCGGTTTCGACCGCCCGCCGGGGCTATCGAACGCCGGTCGGCACATTTCATCCCTACCGGCTTGAGCGTGTCTGGTACTCGACGAAATATGACTATGCCCCGATGCCGTATTCCGTCTTCTTTCTTGGCGGTTACGCCATCCACGGCACGACGGATATCGCCCATCTGGGCCGGCCGGTCTCGCATGGATGCATCCGGCTGCATCCGGACAATGCGAGGAAATTGTTCAGTCTGATCCGCACCATCGGCATGAAGGCCACGGCCATCGTCATAAACCGCTAGCCGATCATCAGGCGGTTCAGGTCCTGTTGCATGAGGAGGGTGCGCGTAAATCCACCGAAGATCCGCTCGCGCATTCGGCTGTGGCCATAGGCGCCAGTGACGACCAGGTCGGCCTGTTCGGCCCGCACGGTCTCGACGAAATTTTCCGGACCGTTCTTGCCAGCCATGAACTTGCCGTCGGCGTCGATCCCGTGCCGCATCAGGAACCGGACGACGTCGTTCAGCCCTTCTTCGGCGCCGCCGTTCTTTTCTTCCCCGACCGATAGAACCAGGATGCGTTTCGACAATTGCAGGAAGGGGAGCGCGAAAGCCACCGCCCGGCGTGCTTCCGGCGTGTCCTTCCAGCCGATGACCGCGCAATGCGGATGCCGGAAGACCGCGCCTTCGGCGACGAACAGAACCGGCCGGCCTGAATCGCAGACAAGATCGCCCGGATCGACGGCGCGATAGATGTCGCCGGGTATCGCGCCATGGGGGGTGCCGGAAATGACCAGATCGGCGGCCCGCGCATTCGCCGTCAGGGCCCGGGTCGGCAAGTCTTCCGACTGCCGCCAGGCCGAATTCGGCCCGTCACCGGCAGTAGCGAAGAACTCGGCCTTCAAGTCGTCGAACCGTTTCCGGTTCCGGATGACCGCCTCCTCGCGATAGGTGTCGTCGGTCTCGACACCCATTTCCGTGATGTGAACGGGACGAACCGCCGTTGCCGCGAAACCGATCAGCAAGGCGTCGAGATCGCCGGCCATGTCGGTTGCATATTGCAGTCGCGCATTCGATATCCCGTCGAATTCCATGTGGACGAGGATGCTGTTGAAGGACATTTGTACTTCCTTGCCAGGCAGGCCTGCCTCTGCACCGGATTTCTCGCAGTTGTCGCCGACAATAATCGGTGCTGCCGGATGCGGCGGCATTGACGGCGATCAATCCTCGCGCCGGTCTGCCAAATTGGAAAAATTTTGCGCCAAATCCTTCCTGTACGAAGAGAATGCAGGCCAATCATGAATTTGACATCCTTGGCGGAGAATGGTGTCCTGCCTCAAAACAGCACTCGGGATCACGCCGGCGCAATATGAACCACATCGTGTTTTCGCCAACTTCATGCTGGAAATGCGAAGATTGCGCCGTCAGTAATCGGTCCATTTGCCGCGCCGCCTCGCAGGAGGCCATGCAGGAACTCGGACGCCTTTCCCATCTTCGCGAATTTCGAAAGGGACAGGTGATCGTTGCCCAGGGCGATGATGCCACGATCGTCGGCAATGTGGTGACCGGTGTCGTCAAGCTGACCAAGATGTCGGTGTCGGGTCAGCAACAGATCGTCGGTTTGCTGTTCCCGTCGGATTTCTTCGGCCGTGCCTTCAGCGACAACTCGCGCTTCTCGTACGAGGCCGCGACCGATGTGAGCCTGTGTTGCATCGATCGTCAGGCCTTCGAGAGTTTTCTCCTGCGGTTTCCGGAGGTTAAGCACGAACTGCTGTTGACCGTTCTCGACGAACTTGATGCGACCCGAGAATGGGCAGCCATGACATCTGCCCACACTACCATGGAGCGCATTGCCGTTTTCCTTTTTATCCTGTCCAAACGGTCGGCCGGCAGTTATTGCGAAAACGGCACGAAGTCGGAAAGGACGGTTATCGCCCTTCCGGTCGGGCGGCGCGACATCGCCGCCTATCTGGGCACGACGCCGGAAACCCTGAGCCGCAATATCCAGACCCTTGTCCGCAAGCACGTGATCCGGCCGCTTGACGCGAACAGTTTCGAACTGCTCGACTCGGCGGGGCTGGTGGATCATACCAGCGAATCGAGAGACGATCTCGAAGCCATGTTGGGGGTAGCCCCGAGGATCCGGTAGTTTCACGCCGTTATCGTGTTGACGGTTTCGACCGGCCGATTGGCATCAAGCGGGTCCGTGTTACAACCATCCCGCTTCCGGGATCCGAGGGTTCGATTGTGCAGGGGCTGATACCTCAAACGCCGTTACCGTTGACATTGGCGCTGTTTGCGCTTGCGGCGGCGGGCGTTTGGTTCAGCGGCGGCAGGCTGGTCGCCTATGCCGACGAGATCGCCGACCGGATGCGGATCGGTCGCGCGATGATGGGTCTGGTCTTTCTCGCCACCGCGACATCCTTGCCCGAGATCGTGACGACGGCGCTTGCCGCCGGCGGCGGTGATGCCCACCTCGCGCTCGGTAATCTCCTCGGCGGCGTAACGTTGCAATTCGCGATCCTGGCGCTCGCCGACGGCTTTGCCCGCGGCGCCGCGATCACGTCCTATCCACGCAAGACGACGACCGTCCTGGAAGGGGTCGCGCTGGCCTTTCTTCTGGCGCTTCTCCTGGCCGTTTTGCTGATCGGGGAAACCTTTACGGTTCTCAATGTCGGCATCGGCGCGACGCTGCTCGGCATATGTTATTTAGCCACCTTCGGACTGCTGCGCAGCCACGACGAAAACGACCCGTGGACGCCGGTTCATGTGCCGGAATCGGGCGAGGCGGCGGATGAGGAAAGTCCCTTCGTCAGCAGTTTTCCCGATCTCGGGGCAGGGGCGCTCAATCTCCGTTTCGCGCTCCTGACCGCTGCCATCCTCGTTTCCGGCGCATTGTCCGTGCTGATGTCGGAGCGCATCGCGGAGCAGACCGGGCTCGGAACCGGCCTGGTTGGCGTGACGCTGCTCGCGGCGGTGACATCGTTGCCGGAATTGAGCACAACCGTCGCCGCCGTGCGCATTCGCGCCTATACGATGGCCATTTCCAACATTTTCGGCAGCAACCTCTTGATGCTGGCGCTGGTCTGGCCGGCCGACATCCTCTACCGCAAGGGCCCGATCCTGGCCGAATTCAACCCGGTGCTCGACCTGGCGCTCGTATCCGGCCTGATCGTCACCATTATCTACATCGCCGGATTGCTGGTGCGCAGCCGCCGGAGCATCTGGGGTTTCGGGCACGATTCGATCGCCGTTCTGGGCGTGTTCGCGTTTACGCTGGTGCTCTATTGGGTGCGCCGGTAGCTACCAGCCGTTGCGGCGCAGCCGCATCAGAGCTGCGGCGATTTCGCGGATGACGACGGGCACTAGGCTGAGACCCATCACCGCAAGCCAGATCTTCCCGGGAAGCGGCGCCAGGCTTAGCGCATCGGCGAGCGTCGGCTGCAGGTTGGCGACGGCGAGGATGGCGATGCAAAGCGCGATCGCGAGCCAGACATAGTGGTTTCGGGTCACTTGGCTTGCCAGCAGCTTTTCGCGCCAGTTGCGCATGTTGAAGACATGCCAGAGCTGCGCCAGTGCGAGCGTGTGGAAACACATCGTGGTGACCTCGTCGCCCTCCAGCCGGAAATAGTACAGCGCCAGCACCAGGGTCATCAGCGTCACGGCGGCGATGCCGCTGCCGTGCAGGATGATCGCGATCCATTGCGGCCGGGCCAGGATCGGTTCGGAGGGCGGTCTCGGCGGCCGCGCCAGCACGTTGCGGTCCGCGTCGATGGTGCCGAGCGCGAAGGCCGGAAACACGTCGGTGACGAGGTTCAGGAAAAGGATCTGCAACGGCTGCAGCGGCAGGGGCAACCCGCTCAGCACGGCAAGGCCGACGATCAGGATCTCGCTGAGATTGCACGACAGGAGATAGGTCGTGAAACGGCGGATATTCGTGTAGATCAGCCGCCCCTCGCGCACCGCGTGGATGATCGTGGAAAAGGCGTCGTCGCGCAGCACGAGGTCTGCCGCTTCGCGGGCGACCTGGGTTCCCCGCAGCCCCATCGCGATCCCGATATCGGCCTTGCGCAACGCCGGCGCGTCGTTGACCCCGTCGCCGGTCATGGCGACGACCTCGCCCGCTTCCTGGTGCAGCCGGATCAGGGACAGCTTCTGCTCCGGATCGACGCGGGCGAAGATCCGGGTTGAACGCGCCTCGATCTTGTCTTCCGCCGTCATCTCTTCGTAGGGCTTGAGATCGCGGCCTTCGACGGCCTTCTGCTGCGTTGACGAGAGCCCGACCGCCTCGGAGATATGCTGCGCGGTCGCCGCGTGGTCGCCGGTGACCATGACGACGGAAATCCCGGCCCGCTTTGCATCCGCGATTGCGCCCGAGATGTCGGAGCGCGGAGGGTCCTGGAAACCGATCACGCCGTAAAGCGTCAGGCCGTCATAGACCGGGTCGTCGCGTCCGGGCATCTCCTTGCCGGCGATCGCCAGAAGGCGAAGGCCTTGCAGGGCGAGAACCTCGCAAACCGTCGACCAGTGCCGCCGTTGCTCGCGGTCGAAGGGCAATGTACCGGAACCGTTGGCGACAACGCTTATGCAGTCCAGCACGGCTTCGGGAGCGCCTTTCACCGCGACGAGAAAGCGATCGTCATGCGAATGCACGGTCGCCATCATTCTTGTGTGGGTGTCGAAGGCGTGTTCGGCGACTTCCGGGTAGTCGCGCAGGAGATCGCCGCGCTGCATGCCGCCCGCCGACGCAAGCTCGAGAAGCGCGACCTCCATCGGATCTCCCGCGGCGGCTGCGCCGTTGAGGCCGAGCGAGGCGTTGTTGCACAGGGCCGCGGCGCGCAGGAGCAACCCGGTATCCTGCGTCTCAACAGGCTGGAACGGGCGTCCGTCAAGAATGAACGCACCGGCCTCTCGCTCGAAAGTCATCTCGCCGGTCGCCGTCACGACCCTGTCGGCATGCATCCGGTTCTCTGTCAGCGTTCCCGTCTTGTCGGTGAGGATGACCGTCGTCGCCCCGAGCGTTTCGACCGCCGAGAGGCGCTCGATCAGGGCATTGTGCTTCGCCATCCGCAGCATGCCGCGCGCCAGCGCCAGCGTCGCGACGATCGGCAGGCCTTCGGGAATCGCAGCCACCGCGAGCGCGACGGCGGACTCGACCATCAGCGTGATGTCCTGGCCGGCGACCACGCCGGCGACGCCGACCAGCGCCGCTATGGCCAGCGTCAGCCAGATCAGGTGGCGGCTCAACCGGTCAAGCTGGCGTTCGAGCGGCGAGCGTTCCGGCGTGGCCTCCTCGACCAGTTGCGTGATCCTGCCGAGTTCCGTGTTCATACCCGTGCCGGTCACGACCGCTTCGCCGGTGCCGCCGGTGATCGGACAGCCCTTGAACAGCATCGGCGTGCGGTCCGCGAGCACGGTATCGGGATCCACCGGCGCCAGTGATTTTGCGACCGGCAGCGATTCGCCGGTCAGCGCGGATTCGTCCACCGACAGATTGGCGGAACTGATCAGTCGCATGTCCGCGGCCACGACGTCGCCGGCATCGATGACGACGATATCGCCCGGCACCAGCTTTTCCGCCGATATCGTGATGATCGTGCCGTCGCGCCGGACCAGCGCCGAACGGCTCGTCAGTTCGCGGAGCGCCTCCATCGAGCGCACCGCCTGGATCTCGGTGATGAAGCCGATCGCTGCGTTGATCGCGAGTACCGCGGCGATCGCGAAGAACTCCACCGTTTCGCCAAAGACGAGCGCAAGAGCCGCTGCGCCGACCAACAGGAATACGATCGGGCTCTTGAACTGGTTGACGAGGACACCGAAAATGCTTGCCCGCTCGCGCCGGCGAAGGGCGTTCGGGCCGTATACAGCAAGGCGCCGGGCCGCTTCGTCGCTGGTCAGGCCATGCGCGCCGTCGACGGCGAGGGCGCTCAGCAGCGCATCAGGCTGCATGGCAAAGGGATCGGGCGGAGCGGTGAGCGCCTTTCCGGTTTCGTCGCGGCTCATGTCATCGACCTGGTTTGAATCCGATTGCTATGCGCTTGGTTCCGACCATTCGCACTAACGCAGAAATATGGCGCCGGTTGCCGAATTTCATGGCCACCGGCACCTGTTATATCGGTTCGCTGGGTCAGTGCGACATCAGCACCGGGAACCTGTCATTGGCCAGCAGGTCGCGGGTCGCGCCGCCGAACAGGAATTCGCGCAGCCGGGAATGTCCGTAGGCGCCGGCCACGATCAGGTCGGCGGCGACGTCGCTCCCGTGCTGCAGCAGCGTCTCCGAAATACTCTTGCCGGCAGATGCGAGCACATCGACGGTGACATTGACGCCGTGGCGGGCGAGATAGGTCGCGATATCGGCGCCCGGCTCTTCGCCCTGATCGAATTCGCCGCCTTCCGGATCGACCATCGCGACATGTACGGTTTCGGCGGCAATCAGGAGATCGAGGGCGGAATACACCGCGCCGGCCACCTCATGTGACGAATTCCAGCCGATCATGACGCGCTTCGGCTTGAGCGATGGTTTGGTTCCCTTCGGGACGACAAGGAACGGACGCGCGCTCTGGTAGCAGAGCCCTTCCAGCGTCTTCTTCGACAGTTGCTGGTTCGAATCGGCCGCTTCGTAAACAAGCCCGAGATCGGTGTAGCGTGCGCGCATGCCAACGATTTCGGCGATCTGTCCCTCCTCGCAGAAATAGGGCGCAACATCGCCGGAAACGCCGGCCTGCTTGAGGATGGCCTCGATGGCGTTGGCCTTTTCGGCTGCCGCGGCGCGCCCTTTTTCACGTTCTTCCGACCAGATTTCCGCCGGTACGGCCCCGTAGGCCGTCGTACTTGCGGGAAGCGCGATACCGATCACGGTGACGGCAAGATGGCATCCGAATTCCTGGCAAAGCGAAATCGCTTCGCCCAGCCCATCGGTCGATTGTTCGCTGCTGACGACGGTCAGAAGAGTCTTCGGGAACATGGTGTCCGGCCTTTCTTGCCCTTGTGCGCCCGGTGTTGCCGGGCTTGTAAAACTCGCTCCGGATCGCGTCCGGCGGAATCTCATCTTCTGCGCAGCGGCCCGCCCTTTGCAATACGCTGTTTCATGAAACGAAACCTGTTATTTGCCCGTATCATGGCGGCGCCCGCGACGCTGGGGCAAGGTGGCAGAGCCGCATGGCGGCTGCTTTGACGTCAATCAATGGCGGTTACCTTCTACCGCGATGCGACACGGGCTGTAACTGCCTGATCTTCGGACCTTGACGGCTGTCGGGACCGCGATTTTCTGGCGAGTGGTCATGCGCGAACAATCAAACCGGACCACTCGAGCGGCGCTGATCAAGCAGGCGAACCCTGAATTCAATGACGCTTGCTGAGGATGCAGGGCTGCCGATCACATTTTATGGCAGCGACAGGGAGGAGATTTCCATGGTCAGCGACTATCGCGCCGTTGAGCATTCCGGTGTGGTTGATTCAATTCGCAAGTGGCGGGATGCAAAGAAGGGGGAGCAAATAGGGGGCGACTTTTCGGCATCCCAGGAAAGAATAATAAAGTCAGTACCTTATGTCCAATCGGTGGCGGAGAGGGTGGGATTCGAACCCACGGTACGGTCTCCCGCACGCCGGTTTTCAAGACCGGTGCCTTAAACCGCTCGGCCACCTCTCCGGAAGCCGCGTCTTCGCATGAAACCGCAAATTCGCGCAACACCGAAAACAGTCGGCCGTTATTTGTTCCGTGATTTCGCCAATCCGTTCCGCCTCCTGTCGCGTAGCAATCCCAAATCGACGGAGGGACGGCATGATTTTCTCGGCAAGATCGCTCGCCACCGCAATCGCGGCAGGGGCGGCCATCACGATGGCTACGGCCGCCTCGGCGGACTGGCTGCAAAACGACCAGGCGGTCCGGTCGCTGGTCGCCGGCAAGCGTGTCTATCTCTCGGTGCCGCTCGGCGGGGAATTTCCGCTGCATTATCGGCGCAGCGGCGAGGTCACCGGCGACGGCAGTGGTCTTGGCCTCGGCAGATATTTCGCGCCGAAGGAAACGGGCGAATGGTGGGTCGATGGCGGCAAGCTCTGTCAGCGTTTTCCGACCTGGTACAAGTCGCAGGTGAACTGCTTCCGCCTGCGGCCGGTCAGCGAGACGCGCCTGCAATGGCGTCGAGACGACGGTTATAGCGGCCGCGCGCGGATCGAGCCGTAAATTCTGCAAACATGGCGCGCAATTAACGGAAACATAAGCAGCTGCCACATATCGTGTGACCGTCATGCCTTCACGGGATTGGCCAAAAGCCCGTTTTTGTGTAACTCGTTGCCGCCATGCGTTCCCGACAGCTATCCACGCCACCTGCCACCTTTGCCGCTTTCGCGGCGATTTCCCTGTTTGTATCGGGGTGTTCCATGACCACGCCGAAGCTCGGCCTCGGTTCAGAAGACGGCTATTATCTGGCGAACGGCAAGACGTCGGGACCGGAATTCTTCTCTGCCCGGACGTTCGGCGTCGAGGCGAGCCCGCGCGTCGCGAAAGGCCCGCGCTTGCCGCGCGGCGGCGGCCGCGAACAGATCGGCAAGCCCTATACGGTCGCCGGCAAGACCTATTATCCGACGGCCAACCCGAAAAAGGTCCAGGTCGGACGCGCATCCTGGTATGGCGCGGCCTTTCACGGCCGGCTGACCGCCAATGGTGAAGTCTACGACATGAACCACCTGACGGCGGCTCACAAGACGATGCCGCTGCCGAGCTATGCGCGCGTCACAAATCTGGAAAACGGCCGCTCGCTGATCGTTCGCGTCAACGATCGCGGACCGTTCGCCGACGACCGCGTGATCGATCTGTCGAAGCGTGCCGCCGAACTGCTCGATTACACCCATGGCGGCACCGCAAAGGTGAAGGTCGAATATGCGGGCAGGGCCCCGCTGGACGGCCATGACGATGCTTTCCTGATGGCGTCGGTGCGCGGCGTGCCCGGTTATCCGTCGCCGGATCGTTTCGGCCAGCCCGCGACCGGCGTGATGATCGCGATGAATGGCCCGACGCCGACGAACGTGCCAAGCCCGGTCCGCGGCTTGCTGGCAAGCGCCGATACCATTCCGCCGCAAACGGCGACGGTCGCGTCCACCGGGTCCAGGCCGCCCCAGGTCGTCATTCCCCAAGATATCCCGTTGCCGGGCGAACGTCCGGATATTTCGACCGATGGTGTCGCGATTTCCGCCTACGCGTCGATGCGCGTTGCCAGCGCCTTCGTGATGACCTCCCTCGGCCAAACGGCGTCCGGCTGGAAGTCGCGCTGAGCGGGCCGGGGTTCTTCCGGAAATAAACCTCAATTGTCTTCGCGGCGTTGCTTAACCGATGCCGGATTTGCTATCCCGGTATAAAGCTTCGTTTTTCCGGAAAGTTCCATGGACGCTCGAGTTTCGCGTTTTTCCGTTCCCCGCCTTGCGCTGGCGCTGATCCTGGTCATGTGCTGGGCCGCGCCGGCGGCGGCGCAATTGTTCGAGACGCGGGCCAAAGAAGCGATCCTCGTCGATTCGGATACCGGGACCGTGCTTTTTTCCAAGAACCCCGACAAGCCGGTGCCGCCGGCGTCGCTTGCCAAGCTGATGACGATGGAAGTCGTCTTCAACGCACTGAAAAACGGCCGGCTGACGATGGATGACGAATTCCTGGTCAGCGAGAACGCCTGGCGCAAGGGCGGGGCGGTCTCCGGCGGGTCAACCATGTTCGCCGAGCTCAACTCGTCGATCCGGCTGGAGGATCTGATCAAGGGCGTGATCGTCCAGTCCGCCAATGACGGCTGCATCGTCATTGCCGAGGGAATGGCCGGTTCGGAAGAGAACTTCGCCCGAGTAATGACCGCGCGCGCGCGCAAGATCGGTCTCGAACATTCCGTCTTCCGCAATTCGACCGGCCTGCCGGATCCCGACCAGAAGGTGACGATGCGCGATCTCGCCAAGCTCGCCCGTTACATCCAGCACGAATATCCGGTATATTACAAATTCTACTCGCTGCGCGAATTCACCTGGAACAAGATCCTGCAGCGCAACCGCAATCCGCTGCTCGCCATGGATATCGGCGCGGACGGCATGAAGACCGGCTACACCGAAGAATCGGGCTATGCCATCGTCGGGTCCGTGAAACGCGACGGACGTCGCCTGATCGCCGCGATGAGCGGTCTTCCCGACGAGCGGTCGCGCGGTGAGGAGGCCCGCAAGCTCCTCGACTGGGGCATTCGCGCCTTCGAGCCCTACGAAATCTTCAAGAAAAACGAGATCATCGGCAATGTCCGCCTCTATGGCGGCGCACAGATGACGGTGCCGGTGACGGTCAAGGACGATCTGGAAATCCTGCTGCCGATTACCGACCGCGACCGGATGAAGGCGCGCGTCGTCTATACCGGCCCGGTTCCGGCGCCGGTGCATGCCGGAGACAAGATCGCGTCGCTCAAGATCTGGATCGGAGACGATCTTTCCCAGGAAACGCCGCTTTACGCGGCGCAAAGCGTCGGTATCGGCCCCATCCATCGCAGGGCGTTCGACGCATTGACGGAGCTGTTGCTTGGCTGGATCCCGCGCTGATGCCGCGCCTCCGGCCGCCGCGCCGAGGCGAGGGCTCTTCATCACCTTCGAGGGCGGTGACGGGGCCGGAAAGTCGACGCAAATCAAGCGGTTGGCCGAAAAACTCGGCGGCGAAGGCTTCGCCGTCACCGTCTCGCGCGAACCGGGTGGAACGCCCGGCGCGGAAGCGGTGCGTCACGTCGTGCTCGACACCAGCGCGGCCGAACCCTTCGGTCCCTATCTGGAAGCGATGCTGTTCGCGGCGGCCCGCAACGACCATGTCGAACAGAAGATCCGTCCGGCCCTGCAGCAGGGCCGGATCGTGCTCGTCGACCGGTTCATGGACTCGACCCGCGTCTATCAGGGCGCGAGCGAAAACCTCGATCCCGCCTTCGTCGAGGCGCTCGAGCGGGTTGCGATCGCCGGCGTCGTGCCGGATCTGACGATCATTCTCGACCTGGCGCCGGAAGAGGGCCTGAAGCGCGCGCATGCGCGCCGCGATCCGTCGGCCCAGGTGGACCGCTATGAAAAGGAAGATATCTCCGCGCATGAACTGCGCCGCGCGGCCTTCCTGAAGATCGCCGAAAACGAGCCGGAAAGATGCCGCGTGGTGGACGCGTCCGGCGAACCGGAAGATGTCGCCAAACGCGTCTGGGATACGGTCGCCGCTGTGATAGGAACGGCAGAGCTCGATAAGACGGACGAGTCTCCTCGGGCTGTCGATCCGAAGGGACGACTCCTCGGAATGAAGGAATAGGCGGCATGACCGCGATTGATGTGCCGGAAACGCACGACGCTCTGGAAGGCATAACACCGCCGCAACTCAGCGTCTCCGTGCAGGGACATTCCGGCGAACTGGAATTTCTCGCTGAATCGATCGCGCACGACAAGCTGCATCACGCGCTAATTTTCGAGGGCGAGCGCGGCATCGGCAAGGCGACGATAGCGTTTCATATTGCAAACAGATTGCTCGACAGCCGCCGAGCCATAACCGATACGGCATTGCCCGCGCCCGACCCGCAATCCTCGGTTTTTCGACAGATCGCGCAGGGCGCCCACCCCGGACTCCTCTACCTCTCGCGGCCGCGAAACGATCAGGGAACCGGTTTCAAGACGGCGATCACCGTCGACGAGATCCGCCGCCTGCAGCGCTTCTTCGCGATGACGGCCGCCGGGGCGGACAGCTATCGCGTCGTCGTCATCGACCCGGTCAACGATCTCAACCGCAACGCTGCCAACGCGCTGCTGAAACTTCTCGAGGAACCGCCGGCGCGGTCGGTCTTCATTCTGATCGCGCACGGGACGGGCGGCCTTCTGCCGACGATCCGGTCGCGTTGCCAGATCCTCAAATTCGCGCCCCTGTCCGATGCGGATATCCGGCATATCGTTCGCGGTCAGCTCGGTGCCGATTTCGACGAAACGACGCTCGATCGTATCGCCGCGCTCGGCGGCGGCAGCGCGCGCCGCGCCCTCGTCTTCGCGCAGTTCGGCGGGCTGGACCTGATGGAAGCGCTCGAGGCTTTCCTGAAATCGCCGCGCCCGGATGTGGCGCAGGCGCACAAGCTCGCCGAGATCGCCGGCGCCCGCAAGAACGAGGTCCACCGCGACATCCTGCGCGAGCTGGTCCTGGACCGGCTGCGCAACGAGGCGACGATGGCGGCGCGGCGCGGCAATTTGCGCGCCGCCGAAAGGATCGCGATCGCCGACATGGCGATCCAGGATCACATGCGCCTTTCCGATGCGTTCAATCTGGACCGCAAGCAGGACTTTCTGTCGATGCTATCGGATGTTCACGACCTTATTTCAGCCGTTCGCGCCGGCTGATTTTTCAACGCCTTCGCCTTTTCTTTTCCGGATGAAATCGGATAGAGCAGGGCACCTCGCCACTCTCATTTCACTTGAGCACACATGTCCGCCAAAGAACGTTTCTACATCACGACGCCGATCTTCTACCCCAACGGGGTTCCCCATATCGGCCACGCCTACACCGCGATCGCGACCGACGTGCTGGCCCGCTTCGCCCGCTGCGACGGCAAGGACGTCTTCTTCCTGACCGGGACCGACGAGCACGGCCAGAAAATGCAGCAGACCGCGGAAAAGGAAGGCATCGCGCCGATCGAGCTGGCCGACAGGAACTCGGCCGTTTTCCGCCGCATGGTCGAGGCGCTCGGCTGCTCCAACGACGATTTCATTCGCACCACCGAGGAACGCCACAAGACATCCGTCCAGGAACTGTGGCGGCGGATGGAAGCCAATGGCGATATCTATCTCGGCAAATATGGCGGCTGGTATTCGGTGCGCCAGGAAGCCTATTTCGACGAGAGCGAAACGACGCTCGGCGAAGACGGCGTGCGCCGCGAACCGCTCGGTTCGCCGGTCGAGTGGGTCGAGGAAGAAAGCTACTATTTCCGCCTGTCCGCCTATGGCGACAAGCTGCTGGAGCTTTACGAAAAGAATCCCGATTTCGTCCTGCCGGCCGAACGCCGCAACGAGGTCGCGAGCTTCGTCAAGGGCGGTCTGAAGGACCTGTCAATTTCGCGCACCACCTTCGACTGGGGCGTTCCGGTTCCCGGCAACGACAGCCATGTCATGTATGTCTGGGTCGACGCGCTGACCAACTACCTGACCGCCGCCGGCTTTCCGGACGAAAACGCTGATCGCTGGGGCTACTGGCCGGCCATGCACATCATCGGCAAGGACATCGTTCGCTTCCACGCGGTCTACTGGCCGGCCTTCCTGATGAGTGCGGGCGTGGAGCTGCCGAAGCGCGTCTTCGCGCACGGTTTCCTGTTCAACAAGGGCGAGAAGATGTCGAAGTCGGTCGGCAATGTTGTCGATCCCTTCGCGCTGATCGACGCCTACGGGCTCGACCAGGTGCGTTACTTCTTCATGCGCGAGGTGCCGTTCGGCAATGACGGCTCCTACAGCCACGAGGCCATCGTCAACCGCATCAATGCCGACCTCGCCAACGGCCTTGGCAACCTGGCGCAGCGCTCGCTGTCGATGATCGCCAAGCATTGCGAGGGCAAGGTACCCGAGCATGGTGCGTTCACGGCCGAAGACGAGACGCTGCTCGCGACGGGCGCCCCGGCGCTCGCCGCCGCGCGCGATGCCATGGACAGGCAGGCTATCCACAAGGCGATCGAGGCCACCTTCGACATCGTCGCCGCCGCCGACCGCTATATCGACGCCCAGGCCCCATGGGCCCTGCGCAAGACCGATCCGGACCGCATGAAGACGGTGCTCTATGTCGTTGCCGAGACCGTGCGCCGCATCGCGATCCTCGCCCGGCCCTACATGCCGGAGGCGACCGGCAAGCTGCTCGATCTCGTCGCGGCGCCGGCCGATGCGCGCGATTTCGCCAGCCTCGACAAGATGCTGGTGCCGGGCACGGAGTTGCCCGCGCCGTCGGGCGTCTTCCCGCGTTATGTGGAAAAGGAAGCAGAGTCATAGGCTTATGACAGTTCTTGTCGACAGTCACTGCCATCTGGATTTTCCGGATTTCGCCGAGGAGCGCGACGCGATCGTCCAGCGCGCCCGCGACAACGGCATCGTGCGCATGGTCACCATCTCCACACGGGTGAAGAAGTTCGACGGCATCCGCGCTATTGCCGACTCCTATGAGGACGTGTTCTGCTCCGTCGGCACGCATCCGCATCAGGCCGATCAGGAACTCGACGTCACCGCCGACGATCTCGTGCGCCTGGCGGAGGGCGACAAGGTCGTGGCGATCGGCGAGGCCGGCCTCGATTATTTCTACGACAAGGCGCCGCGCGAAGCGCAGGCCGAAGGCTTTCGCCGCCATATCGAGGCGGCGCGACGCACCGGCCTGCCGCTGGTCATCCATGCCCGTGACGCCGATGACGACATGGCCGCGATCCTGACCGGGGAAACCGAAGGGAAGGGGGCCTTCCCCTTCATTTTGCACTGCTTCTCGTCGGGCCGCGCATTGGCCGAGACCGGCATCGCGCTCGGCGGTTACGTTTCCTTTTCCGGCATCCTGACCTTCAAGAATTCGCAAGCCATCCGCGACATCGCGAAAGACCTGCCGGCAGACCGGTTGCTGGTCGAAACCGATGCGCCTTATCTCGCGCCGCCGCCATACCGGGGAAAACGCAACGAGCCGGCCTATGTGGTCAACACGGCGCAGGTTCTCGCCGATACGCGCGGCGTCACGCTCGACGAGATCGCCGCGACGACGACGGAAAACTTCTACCGCCTGTTTGCGAAGGTGCCGCGCCACGATGCCTGACGCCGGTAATGCCATCATGCGCTACACGGTGCTTGGCTGCGGCTCGTCGCCGGGCACGCCGCGGCTGAACGGCGACTGGGGCAATTGCGATCCGCACAATCCGAGGAACCGCCGCCTGCGCGCCTCGCTGCTCGCCGAACGCATCCTTCCGTCGGGCGAAAAGACCTGCGTCGTCATCGACACCGGGCCCGATTTCCGCCAGCAGATGCTCGCCGCCCAGGTCCGCCAGATGGACGGCGTCGTCTACACCCATCCCCATGCCGACCACATTCACGGCATCGACGATCTGCGCACCTTCGTCTTGTGGCAGAAACGTCTCATGGACGTCTGGGCCGACGACGACACCTATGCAAGGCTGGTCGAGGGCTTCGGCTATTGCTTCGAGACGCCGCCGGGCAGTTCCTATCCGCCGATCCTGAAACGGCATCCCATTGACCATCAGGTTCCGTTTCCGGTCACGGGACCGGCGGGTCCGATCGTCTTCGAACCGCTATTGCAGCGTCACGGCTCGATCCACTCGCTCGGCTTTCGCATCGGGGATTTTGCCTATTGCTCCGACGTCAGTTCCTATCCCGACGAAACGCTCGAGCGCATGCAGGGTCTCGACGTGCTGATCGTCGACGCGCTGCAATACCGCCGCCACCCGAGCCATATGTCGCTGGAGGAGGCGCTCGAGGTCATCGACGTGCTGAAGCCTAGGCGGACATATCTGACGCACATGCACATTCCGATGGATTACGAGACGGTGAAACGCGAAACACCCGATCATGTCGAACCGGCCCATGACGGTCTGGTCATCGAACTGGGAGCCTGAGAATGTCTGGAGCCATCGTTCCGAAACCGGGATCGAGCATGGAGCGCGTCGCGCATGACGCCGAGCGTCTGGGCCTCGAAATCGAACTCCGGATTATGGAACAATCGACAAGGACCGCCGAAGACGCGGCAGCGGCCTGCGGCTGTGAAGTCGGCCAGATCGTCAAGTCGCTGGTCTTCGAGGACGCATCCACGGGCGCCTTGGTTCTGCTGCTTGTCTCCGGAAACCACAACGCCGATCTCGACTATATTTCAAGCGAGTACGGACTGAAGCTAAAGCGCTGTGACGGCCGCCGCGTGCGCGACGAGACCGGTTTCGCCATCGGCGGCGTCGCACCGGTCGGCCACAAGGCGCCGATCGCCACATATCTCGATGAAAGCCTGCTGGACTATGACACGGTCTGGGCGGCGGCCGGACGGCCGGACAGCGTGTTCAGCGTCGACCCGAAGGCTCTGGCCGACGCCATATCGCCCAGGATCGTCTCGGTCCGTTCCTGATATCAGTTCCAGATAATGCGGTTTCGGCACTGTTGCTAAAACTCTTTCGGGCGGTATCGCCCGCCAGACAACGCATCTGGCCGGCGATATTCATGCCGGCGTCGTGTTGCATCAGCTATGCAGCTTCGATTGTTACAACCAAGGGCCTGCAAATCGGTATTGCGATTTGTGACAGAACCTAAGGCGAGATCACTGTCCGAGTGCGCGTAGAATCGAGCTCGCCGCCATCGAAGCCCCGTTTGCTTTCGTCATGTGCCGGGAAATCCGCAGCATCCGCTCTCGTAGACTTTTATCATGCAGCAATGTGAGCATCGCATCGCATAGCTGCTCTGGTGTCCATGTGTCGCGCTGCATGTGGATCCCGGTGCCGGTTTGCGCCGCCCGCAAGCCATTGTCGTGCCCGTCCCAGCAATAGGGCATGATCAGCGACGGCACGCCGTAATAGAGCGCTTCGCAAAAACTGTTGTTTCCGCCGTGGTGGATGAAGAGGTCGGCCTGGGCGACGATGGAGGGCTGCGGAAACCAGCTGCCCAGATACACATTGTCGGGCACTTTCTGATAGCTTTCGATAAAGCCTCCAACGTTGACGAAGAAACGCGCGGGGAAAGTGGCGAAAACCTCGATCATGCGACCGATGAGCTCGGTGTCGATGGCCCCGAGGCTGCCGAAACTGAGATAGATAATCGGCTCGTCATTGACCGGCAGGGGCGGCGGGTCGAACTGCGCTTCCTCGCGCACGCAACCTTCGAGAAACACGAACAGATCCTCGGGCAGCGGGTGCTGGCGCTGATACCGGACCGCCTCCGGTGCGAGCAGCAGATTGAGATGCGGCGAGGTTTCCAGAAACCGGCCCGGGGGCAGGGCGGCAAGACCGCGACGCCTGCGAAAGGCATTGTAGCGCCGGTGGGCCGGGGCGGTGGCCTCGAGATAGGCTGCCTCGAAGTGCCCGCGTTCCGGGTCATCGGCTGCCATGCCCGACAGGTAGGGCGGCACGGCAGGGTCGGGGATTTCCGTTTCCGCGCAGGAGACCACCCGGGTCCATGGCACGCCGGCATTGGCGATGGCCGGGAACATGATCACGTTGTCCAGCACGAAGGCATCGGGCCTGATCCGCTTGATGAGGGATTCGAGGCCCTTTTCGGCATGGATCGCCGAGTCGACGATGGCATCCCAGGTTGGACGGACATAGGTCTGCAACTGGGTGGTCGGATCCTGGTTGAAATGCTCGAGATGGGCGTTGATGAAGGCTTGCCAGGTTTCTTCCGTGCGTTGGCTGGTTGCCTTCGGCGAAGCCGGCAGTTGGTATTCCTTGAACCCGTACTCGTCAAAGACGCCGGTAAAGCCCTGATGGCAGATGAAGACCGGCATGGCGCCCTGACGCTGCAGCTGCTGGGCAATGCCGACGCAGTTGAGAGCGGATCCGAAACTTGCTTCCGGAAAGAGGGCGATTACGGGTTTGTTCACGCCATTCCCTTCCGTGCGAGTGGCAGCAACCCGCGGTTGACGGCTTGCGGTTTGCGGATCTGCGAGCGACGCAGGTGCAGCACCATCTGGTCGGCCGCCAGCTGGTGCTGCATCCTTTCGAGGCTGTCAAGGATGTCGAGATGCTCTTCCAGCGATTGCCGGAGCCGGAAATCCGGAATGCTGTGATCCTTTTGCGTGGTCAGTCGCAGGCGCTGGTGCGCCAGAAGCGCGCCGCAGACAAAGCGGTTCCCCGAGCTTTCCGCGATCAGGCTGTGAAAGGCGCAATCGAGATGCAGGAACTCGACCGAACTCATGCTTCCGTCGCGGCGCCTGAGAAAATCCTCCATCTGCTGGCGCAGCAAGCCGGCCTTCTGGCTGTCCATATCGAAGCCGGGCGCCGTGATCGCCTGCGGTTCGAGCGCGAGCCGGAAGGAAAGGCTCTCGGCGAGCGCATTGGGCGTGTCGAGCAACGGCTGGAAGGCCCAAGCCCGGCCCGGCAACTGCGCGACGACTCCGTCAATACTCAGTATTTTTAGCGCATTTAGTACAGCAGATCTCGGGACGTTGTAGCGACGGACGAGGGCGCTCACAGACTGCACATCGGTGATGCGCCGCTCGGCCCGATCGGACAGGATGCGTGCGGCGAGCGAGCCCTCCATGTCGTCGAGTCGCGATATGCCGTTGATCCCGATTTCTTCCGGCGAATGATTGAGAAAATAGCCTCCTTCTTCCCGCCTTAGTACAATATCATTTGATTCCAGTAACTTGAGAGCGGATCGTATCGGCGTTCGGGAGACGCCGCAGGCTTCCGATAATGTGGTTTCCGGCAAGTGGTCGCCGCGGTTCATGCCGCGCTCCAGCGCGACCTCTATGATCCGCCGCGCCAGTTTCAAATGGTTCTGCCGCGTATTGCTCCGGGTCCGCATCATCCAATGCCTCCAGGGCAGGCGGCGCAACGCTTCAACTTCGGTATCTGGCGCGCCTGCCGAAAAAAGACTGCAAAAACAAATTGACGTATCTTTTGCGACATTAATACTTGAGTAGAGGCGATCACCAAGAATCGCAAGTCAAAAACAGCCGGGCGTCCGCACCGGCGTCTCAACAATGACCCTGGAGGTGAACTTGATGACCAGACATTCCCCGCGCACCCGTGCCTTCTTGCGCAATGGCGTCTTCGCGGCCGCAATGGTTGCGGCCCTTGGTGCGCCGGCCATGGCAGAGCCGCTGACCATTTCGAACTGGGACGGCTACATGGCCCCCGACGCGATCGAGAAGTTCAATTCGCAGACCGGGAACGAAGCCGAACTTGTCCTGCACGCCACCAATGAAGAGATCATGGGCAAGCTCATCGCCTCCAAGGGCGCGGGCTATGACGTGGTCTTCGTCTCCTCGCCATTCGCCGAGGTGCTGCACAACCTGGGGCTGGCCGAAACGCTCGATCATTCGAAGATCCCCAATCTCGCCAACCTCTACAAGGAGGCGACGGAACTGCCGCACGATCCCGGCAACGCTTTCTCGGTGCCCTACGCCTGGGGCACGACCGGCCTGTGCTACCGCTCCGACCTGGTCAAGGATCCGACGTCGTGGGACGACCTGCTGAAGCCGTCGGAAGACGTGGCCGGCAAGACCACCATGCTCGCCACCGACCGCTGGCTGCTTGCCGCCGGCCAGCTCGATCTGGGCTACTCTGTCAACGAGACCGACCCGGACAAGATGGCCAAGGTCCGCGATCTGCTGATCGAGGCGAAGAAAACCCTGCTCGCCTATGACGACACCACCTTCTACGCCAAGCTGGTGTCGGGCGAAGCCGAACTGGTGCAGGCCTGGGACGGCTGGTGCAACTACGGCATCGGCGAGAACGCAGACATCAAGTATGTCATCCCGAAGGAAGGTTCCGACCTCTGGGTCGATACCATGGTGATCCTCAAGGCCTCCGAACACAAGGATGCGGCCTACGCCTTCGTCAACTACATCCTCGATGCAGCCAACCACCGCTGGGCGGCGGAGAACATTCTCTACAAGGTGCCCAATCAGGCCGCGATGGAAGGTGTCGATCCGTCACTGCTGGAGACCTATCCGAACATGGCCTTCAAGCCCGCGGACATGCTGAAATACGAGCAGCTTCGTGATGTCGGCGACGCGCAGCGCGAATATTCGCGCATCGTGTCCGAAATCAAGGCCGCCAACTGATCTCCCAGCCGATGCTTCCCGGACACCCCATGTCCGGGAAGCGCCTCCTGTCGAATGCCGGCCCGGCCGGCACAGGCTCTCCCCATGACCACTGACCGCCGTCCCCTTCTGCTGATGACCCCCGCGCTCCTGTGGCTGACCGCGCTCATGGTCATTCCCTGTGCGCTGATCCTGGTGCTCGCCTTCTTCCGCCGGGGCATCTATGGCGGCATCGAATACACTTGGACGCTCGAAAACCTCGCGCTGGTCTTCGATCCGCTCTACTTCAGGATTTTCCTGAAATCGGCCGGCATCGCCGGACTTTCCGCCGCGATCGCCTGCGTGCTGGGATACGCCGCAGCCTATGCGATCGCGGCCATGCCGCGCCGGCGCCAGCCCACTCTTCTGTTTTTCGCGGTACTGCCCTTCTGGTCGAACTATCTGGTGCGCACCTATGCCTGGATCGTCCTGCTCAATCGCGAGGGCCTGATCGTCAACATCGCCCGCTGGCTGGGTTACAACGGCGAGCTGCCGAGCATGCTCTACACCGAGCAGACCGTCATCGTCGGGCTCGTCTACAACTATCTGCCCTTCGTCATCCTCGCCTGCTACGCGCCGCTGTCGCGGATGAACCCGGAGGTCACCGAGGCCTCGCGTGATCTGGGCGCCTCGGCCTGGACGACATTCCGCCGCATCACGCTGCCGATGACCGTTCCCGGGATCGCCACCGGCTTCGTCTTCGTCTTCGTGCTGTCGATCGGCAATTTCGTCACGCCGGCACTGCTCGGCGGCGGCCAGTTCCAGATGATCGGCAATCTGGTCTACGCCCAGTTCCTCACCGCCAACGACTGGCCCTTCGGCGCGGCGCTCTCGATGGTGCTGATCCTCGTCATGCTCGGGCTTCTGATGGCGCAGGCGGTGGTCGCCGAGCGCGCCTCCAACGGCAAGGGGCAAAGCGATGGCTGACCGCAACACCTTCCGGCTGATGCTCTTGATCCTCGGCCTTGTCTTCGCCTTTCTCTACATCCCGATCTCGGTGTTGGTGGGGCTGTCCTTCAACGAGGGCGGCCTGCCCACGGCCTGGACCGGCTTTTCCGTCAAATGGTACGGATCGCTGCTCGAGGATGCTGACATCCTCAAGGCTGCCGGCAACACGTTGATCGTCGCCGTCTCCTCGACGATCCTGGCGACCATCCTCGGCACGCTTCTGGCGGTGGGCGTGGAAATCCGCCGCCGCAACGGCAAGTGGCTCGAGACCATCATATTCGCACCGATGATCATTCCAGACATCGTGCTCGCGATCGCGCTTCTGAGCATGTTCTCGCTGCTCAACATCAAGATGGGTCTGCACACGATCACCGTCAGCCACGTGGTCTTCAACCTGGCCTTCGTCTGCGCGGTCGTGCGTGCGCGGCTCAAGAGCTTCGACTGGTCGATCGTGGAAGCGTCCGCCGATCTTGGCGCATCGACCATGATCACGCTCTACCGGGTTGTCATTCCGGTGTTGATGCCGGCGATCGTCGCGGGCGGGCTGCTCGCCTTCACGCTTTCGGTCGACGAGTTCATCATCGCGTTCTTCACGGCGGGCGCGGGGCGTTCGTCGATCACGCTGCCCATGCAGATTTTCGCGATGATCCGATTCGGCGTCACGCCGGAGATCAACGCACTCGCAACCATCGTCATATCCGTCTCGGTCGTCGCGCTCGCACTGTCGCAGCGACTGAACAAGGGAGGTCTTCCCGGCCAATGACCCAGGCATTTCTAAGCATCCGCAACGTCGAAAAATACTTCTCCGCGGTCAAGGCCGTGGATGACGTTTCGCTCGACATCAGGGAGAACGAGTTCTTCGCGCTTCTCGGCGCTTCCGGCAGCGGCAAGACCACGCTTCTGCGCATGCTCGCCGGCTTCGAAAGCCTGAGCGGCGGCGACATCCTCATCGAGGGATCCTCGATAGCGAACATGCAGCCCAACCAGCGCCCGGTGAACCTGATGTTCCAGTCCTACGCGCTGTTTCCGCACATGACCGTGGCGCAGAACATCGCCTACGGACTGGAAATGGAAAAACTGCCAAAGGCGGAAATCACCGAGCGGGTCAACGCGATCCTCGACGTCATCCAGCTCAGCCACCTCGCCAAGCGCAAACCCGATCAGCTGTCAGGCGGCCAGCGCCAGCGCGTGGCGCTGGCGCGCGCGCTCGTCAAGCGACCCAAGGTGCTGCTTCTCGACGAACCGCTGGGCGCGCTCGACAAGAAGCTGCGCAGCGAGATGCAACTCGAGCTCAAGCGATTGCAGCATGAATTCGGCATCACCTTCATCATGGTCACCCACGACCAGGAGGAGGCGCTGGTGATGGCCGACCGGATCGCCATCATGAGGGACGGCGCGCTGCTTCAGGTGGGCTCACCGAAGGACATCTACGAACTGCCTGGCTCACGCTATGCCGCCGACTTCATCGGGGTAATGAACTTCCTGAAGGTCAAGCGCACCGACAACGGCTTCGCCGCACCGGACGGCACAGCGATCGCCACCGCCCATGTGAGCGACGGAGTGGGCGAGGGCGACGCCATTGCCGCCGTGCGTCCCGAGCGGCTGTTCCTCGGCGACGCCGGCGACAATCATTTCGACGGAACCGTATCGGACATCGCCTATCACGGTCTCGACCTGCTTCTGCACGTCGAGACCGAGTTGTCGGACACCCCGGTGGTCGCCCGCATGACCGCCGACGTCGCCGACAATCACCGCCCGGAGATCGGTCAGCGCATCACGCTGGGCTGGCTGGCGCGGGACACTCACATCTTTCCGGCCTGAAGGGCCCGAGGACAACGAACAGAGGAGACATCATGGAACAGAAAACCTTCGCCTTCTTCCCCGAGGCCGCGTTTGGCCCGGCGCTCAACTCCGTCGGCATCGCGCAGGCGGTCACCGCCATGGGACACAAGGCTGTCTTCCTCTCGGACCCCGGCTTTGTGGAGGTCTATGAAGGTTACGGTTTCGAGGCCCATCCCGTCGCGCTCTCCGAGCCGATGCCGCCCGAGCAGATGGCAAAGTTCTGGGAGGACTTCATCAACGGCCACATTCCGAATTTCCGCAAAGCTCCGATCGACCAGATCGACAACTACGTCAAGGAGTGCTGGGAGGCGATCGTCGACAGCGCCAAATGGGCGCAGAAGGACCTGCCGGGCGTGCTGGCGAAGATCAAGCCGGACGTGATCGCTGTCGACAACGTGATCCTGTTTCCGGCGATCAAGCAGTACGGCGTGCCTTGGGTCCGCGTCATTTCCTGCTCGGAAAACGAGATTGAGGATCCGGCGATCCCGCCGCATCTGTCAGGCATGTCGGAGAACGACAAGGCCGGCCATGCCGCTTTCCGCGCCCGGTTTGAAGAGGTCATCAAGCCAATCCACGATGATTTCAACGCGTTTCTGGTCGAGTGCGGGGAAACGCCCTACAAGCTGGGCGAGTTCTTCGAAGCATCGCCTTACCTGAACCTGATGCTCTATCCCCAGCCATTGACTTACAAGCGCGATGTGCCGCTCGATCCGGCGCGGTTCCAATACCTTGAGGGCTGCGTGCGCAAGGACAAGCACTACACGGTACCGGAATTCAAGGCCAACAATGACGGTCCGCTGCTCTACATTTCGTTCGGTTCGCTGGGGGCCGGTGATACGGAGTTGCTTAAGCGGCTCATTGAACTGGTCGGCAAGTCGCGCTACCGCGCGCTTGTCAATGTGGGCGATTACAAGGACGCCTATTCGGATATTCCGCCCAATGTGATCATCGATAGCTGGTTCCCGCAGCCGTCGGTCATTCCGCAGGTGGATGCCGTTATCCATCACGGCGGCAACAATTCGTTCACCGAATGCCTGTTCTTCGGCAAGCCGGCGATCATCATGCCCTATGTCTGGGACGGCCATGACAATGCGATGCGCGTGCAGGAAACCGGCTACGGTTTCAGGTCGGACCGGTACGATTGGACCGACGATGAGCTGGTGTCCAGGATCGAAGCCTGCCTGACCGATACCGCCATGCAGGAGCGACTGGCCAGCATATCCACCCATATGCAGTCCTGCGAAGGTCCGGTGAAGGCGGCAAAGCTGCTGGCGGAGTTGGCGAAATGACCAATCTTGCGTCGAGTGCGCCGCATATTCACGCAGCCTGTGACTTTGACGATCTCGTGGATTGGGGCGCCCAGCCGGATGCATTGTCCGGGGCCTCCCATTCCACCGGCCGTTTGCTGGCCAAGGGACCGGACAACAGTCCCGAAACCGGGATCTGGGATTGCACGCCTGGACGCTGGCGGCTGTCGGTCCCGCGCGACGAGTTCTGCCATTTCGTCAAGGGGCGCGCCACCTACCGGTCAGACGATGGCGAGGTGATTGAGGTGGCGGCCGGCACCTGCGTCCTGTTTCCCGCAGGCTGGACCGGCGAGGCCGAAATCCACGAGACGATCCGAAACATCTACATGCTCAGCTAAGGTCAGACCGATGAAAACGCCTGTTATGCGCAACCCCCTCGAGGTGACGGAAACCGTGGATTGGGGCGTAATCCCGACCATGATCGAGGGTGAGTCCCGGGTCAGCGGTGTGGTCCTGCACAAGGGTCCCGAAGGACAATCCGAATGCGGCCTTTGGATCTGCACGCCCGGCAAATGGGAATGTCATGTCACCCGCGATGAATTCTGCCACTTCCTCGAAGGGCGATGCACCTACGTTCATGAAAGCGGCGACGTGATCGAGGTCACGCCGGACACCGCCGCATTTTTCCCGCAGGACTGGAAGGGCGTCTGCACCGTTCATGAGACCATCAAGAAGGTCTACATGATCCGATGAACATGGCAGCAACCCTTCCACGTCTGGCACCGCCGGTTGCGGTCTTTCTGGCGCGCCACGGCCTGTCCGATGCCGGACTTGAACCCTTGCCGAGCGATGCCTCGCCGCGCAGCTACTGCCGCCTGACCGGGGAAGGCAGACTGTTGATGGAGGATCGCACCGATCCGGTCGGCTATGCCGCGTTCATACGTCTGGCGCGTCATCTGAATTCCCTGGGGTTGAGCGCGCCACGCGTCTATGGGTCGGATCCAGCCGTCGGTCTGGCTCTGATCGAGGACTTTGGCGTCGACACCTACGGCAAGCTTCTTGCCCAGGGACATGATGAGACCGCGCTCTACCAGTTGGCGATCGATGCGCTGTTGAGGTTGCACAGTCACCCCCAAGCATGCGCGGTGACTGTTCCCGACTATGACATGGACATGCTGCTCGAGGAAATCTCTCGCTTTTCCCACTGGCTTGTTCCCGAGATCGCCGCTGAACTCGATACTGGCGAATTCGACGCCGGATTCCGCGCGATCTGGAAAAGGGCGCTTGCGCCTCTGTCCGAAGCGCCTCGGGCCCTGGTTTTGCGGGACTTCCACATCAACAACCTGATGCTGCTCGAAGACCGCCCGGGCGTTGCAGCCTGCGGTCTGCTCGACTTTCAGGACGGTGTCGTGGGGGCGGCGGAATATGATCTGGCGTCGCTGTTGCAGGATGCACGCCGGGATCTTGCCCCCGGCCTGGAGCAGGCGATGCTTGAGCGATATCTGGACGCGGCGCCAGCCATTTGCGGGACGCGCGATGACATCCTGCAGCGCTATCATTTGCTTTGCGCGCAACGGCACACAAGGCTGATGGGACAGTTCATTCGCCTGATGCGGCGCGACGGCAAACCCGGCTATCTGGCATTCATGCCCCGCGTGGCAATCCAGATGCAAAAAGCGCTGACAGCGGCCGGCCTCACCGGGATCGCGGATTATCTTGATGCCAAGCTCCCCGGATGGCGCGACGCCGGCCGGATGCTGGCCACTCTTTCCTGAAGGAATTGCCATGCTGGACATTCAAAAACCCTGTTATTTCCTGAATCCGGAGTTCCACCCATCCCTGGGACAGGGGAGGCGTGTGGTCGATCCTGCGACACTTGCGGACGTCGGCTTGCGCGCCAACGTCACGCCGGACGAGATCGACATGGTTCTCGACAAGGTCAACCAGGCTCAATCGGCCTGGAAGACCGTGGACGCGAAATCCCGCGCCAAGGCGCTCCACACCCTTGCCAACCGCATCGACGCGGCTGATTTCACCGAGTGCGCCATCCTGATGAGCCGTGAGATGGGCAAACCCTATCCGGAGGCGATCGGCGAGATCGCCAATTGCGCGCCGATCTTTCGCTACTATGCGGAAATGGCCCGTGATGAAGCGGGCAAGATCGCGGGGACGACGCAGGCGGGATCACTGCAGTTCGCCAGATATGAACCGCTCGGCGTGTCGGTGCATGTCATGCCGTTCAATTTCCCCATCCTGCTGATGTGCTGGACGGTGGCCGCCTCGCTGGCTGCCGGCAATGGTTGCGTGATCAAGCCCGCCGAGGCAACGACGCTGTCGACGCTGGCTTTCATGGAGATGTTTGCCGATCTGCCCGCAGGGCTTGTTGCCTGCCTGCCGGGCGGAGCCGAGGTCGGCAAGACCCTGGTGGAGAGCCGCAAGACCCACGCGGTCGCCTTCACCGGCTCGGTCGCCGCTGGACAGGCGGTCGCCGCAGCGGCTGCCGCCAAAATGAAACCCGCGGTGATCGAAGCCGGTGGCTCGGACCCGATGATCATCACGGCCCATGCGCCGCTGGAGGTTGCCGCCGCGGGAGCTGTGACCGGCGCCTTCCACATGTCAGGCCAGGTTTGCACCTCGACCGAGCGGCTCTATGTGGTGGACAGCGTCCATGACGCCTTTGTCGATGCCTTCAAGGCGGAAACCCTGCGCTTGCGGATAGGCAATGGGCTGGACAAGTCCGAAATCGGTCCCCTGGTCAGCGAGGCTGCCCGCGACAAGGTGGAGCGGCTGGTGACTGACGCTGTGGCCAAGGGGGCAAAGGTCGTCTGTGGCGGCCGGGTCCCGCCAGAGCACAACGTCGGCTGGTTTTATGAACCGACGATTCTGACCGGCTGCACGCCGGAGATGGATATCCTGCACGAGGAGTGTTTCGGGCCGGTCGCGGCGATTGTCCGCGTCCGCGATTTCGACGCTGCAATCACCGGTGCCAATGCCTCGGAATTCGGCCTTGGCGCGAGCGTCTTCACCACCTCGCTGGAAGAGGCCCATGAAGCCCACGAACGGCTCGAAGCCGGTATGGTCTGGATCAACAATCCGATGATCGACAATGACGCATTGCCCTTTGGTGGGTGGAAGAACTCCGGCCTCGGGCGCGAGCTTGGGCGCATGGGGCTTGATGCCTTCCGCCGCTCCAAGATGGTGATCCTCGATCACAAACCCGTGCGCCAGGACTGGTGGTATCCGTATCCCGACGACTGGTTCCTCGATGCCGGCGGGCGCAAGATATCCTGAGACTGGAGACCTCCGATGCAGACAACCCAGCTTTACATCGACGGTGCATTCGTCGCACCGCACGCAGGCGGAAGTTTTGAGGCGATCAACCCCGCCACGGAGACGGCCTTTGCCCGCATCGCGGCTGGCACCGCAGAGGATGTTGATCGGGCTGTGCGCTCCGCGCGCCGGGCCTTCGATCAGGGGCCGTGGCCGCAGATGCCGGCGGCAGATCGCGCGGCCGCTCTTCGCCGCATCGCCCGGGGCATCACCGAACGGCTGACCGAGATCGCCGCAGTGGAAACCCGCGACAACGGCAAGCCGATCCCCGAGGCCGAATGGGATGTCGGCGACGCCGCCGTCGTGTTCAACTATTACGCCGATCTTGCCGAGAGTCATGAAGCGGATGGCGCGCAGTCCGTCGATCTCGGCGATGATGCGTTCACCGGCACCGTCGTTACAGAACCCCTGGGCGTCGTCGGCGCGATCACGCCGTGGAATTTCCCGTTGCTGATGGCGGTGTGGAAGGTTGCTCCGGCACTGGCCGCGGGCTGCACCATCGTGCTCAAGCCGTCGGAATTCTGTTCTGTCAGCTGCGCGATATTGGCCGAGATCATCAACGCGGCAGGCTTGCCTGCCGGTGTCTTCAATCTGGTCACCGGCACCGGGCCAGAGGCCGGCGCGCCGCTGGCGGATCATCCGCTGGTCGACAAACTGGCGTTCACCGGATCGGTGCCGACGGGCCGCAAGGTAATGACGGCGGCTGCCGCCGGAATCCGCACCGTTTCGCTCGAACTGGGCGGCAAGTCTCCCTTCATCATTTTCGAGGATTGCGACATTGAGAAAGCGGTCGAATGGATCCTGTTCGGAATTTTCTGGAACAAGGGCGAGGTGTGCTCCGCGACGTCGCGCGTCCTGGTTCAGCGCGGGCTCTATCCCAGGCTGATGGAACGGCTGGTGGAAGCCACGGAAGCTATCAGCATCGGACCGGGCGGGGCTGAAGGCGTGAAGCTCGGGCCCGTGGTGTCAAAACAGCAATATGACAAGGTTCTTGCTGCGATCGAAGCGGGCAAATCCACCACGGCGCGTCTGGTGACCGGTGGCGGCCGGCCGGCAGGGATGAACACCGGCTATTACATTGCGCCGACGATCTTTGCCGATGTGCCCACCGATGCCGCCATCTGGCGCGAAGAGATCTTTGGTCCCGTTGTCTGCGTCAATCCCTTTGACACGGAAGACGAAGCTTTGGCGCTTGCCAATGACAGCGCCTATGGCCTGGCCGGAGCGGTGATGTCGGATGATCTCGAGCGCTGCGAACGCGTCGCATCGAAATTGCGCGCCGGCGTCATCTGGATCAATTGTTCGCAACCGACATTCACTCAGCTGCCGTGGGGCGGCTACAAATCCTCGGGCATCGGGCGGGAACTCGGCAAGGCGGGCTTCATGGGATTTCGCGAGATCAAGCAGATCACCCGCTATGACCACACGCGAAGCTGGGGCTGGTACCTCAAGCCATGATCGCGGCCCTTTCCAACACCAGCACCGAGCCTTACTGGACCAGCGCAATCGATGCCGGGGCTGCAAGTCCTGCGCTGACTGCGGATACGAGCTGTGACCTGGCAATTGTCGGCGGTGGATTTACCGGTCTCTGGGCTGCTCTCAAGGCCAGGGAACAGCAGCCCGGCGCACGCATCGTGCTGCTCGAAGCTGGGCGATGCGGTCGGGAAGCCAGCGGCCGCACCGGTGGGTTTTGTGCGCCGTCGATATCGCACGGCGTCTCCAATGCCCTTGCCCGGCATCCGCGCGAAGCCGAAACCCTGATCCGGCTGGGCAGGCAAAATCTCGTCGATTATGAACGGGATCTCGAAGAGTACGGCATCGATGCAGGGTTCAGGCTCTCGGGCAAACTCAATGTCGCCGCCACACCGTGGCAGGTCGAAGGTCTGCAAGCGATGGCCCGAAACTACCGGCGCTTCGGGATAGAATGCACGCTGTTATCCGGCGAAGCGCTGGCGGAGAAGCTCGACAGTCCGGCCTATGTGGCGGGGTTGTTCGAACCCAACTACGCCCTGATTCACCCGGCGAGGACCGTCAGCGAGTTGCGGCGTGTCTGCCTTGCCAACGGTGTTGAGATATTTGAAAATAGCGCCGTTACCGGGGTCTCACGCAAAGGGGCGGACATCGTCTTGCAGACACCGCAAGCCCATGTCATGGCGTCCAGGGTCGTGCTTGCGACCAATGCGGCGGCGCCATTGCTCAAAAGGCTGAAAGCCGCCTTCATCCCGATCTATGATTATTCGCTTGTCACCGAGCCGCTCAGTGCGGCGCAGTGGGCGAGCATAGGCTGGACTGGTGACTTCAGCATTGCCGACAGCGGCAACCAGTTTCACTATTTTCGCAAGACACCGGACGGTCGGATGCTCTGGGCCGGATATGATGCCATCTACCACTACGGCAGCCGCCGCGACGCCGCCAATCTGCAACGTGATGAAAGCTTCGAGCGGCTGGCCACCCAGTTTGCGGCAACATTCCCCAGTCTCGCCGATGTTAAGTTCACCCACGCCTGGGGCGGGATCATCGATACCTCCGCCCGGACAACATTCTTTGCCGGCCGCGCATTCGGAGGACAGGTTGCCTACGCAATGGGGTTTACCGGGCAGGGCGTGTCGGCGAGCCGCTTTGCGGCGCTGACCATGTTGGATCTGCTTGCGGGCAGGGACACCGAGCGCACGCGCCTGAAAATGACGCGGCGCTGGCCGGTTCCTTTCCCGCCAGAACCTTTGCGCAGTCTCGCCGTTCAACTGGCGCAGAAGGGTCTGGCGGAGGAGGATTTGACCGGCCGCCGTCCGCCGTTCCTGCGTCTGCTTGATGCACTGGGCATCGGCTTTGCTTCCTGAAAAAGATCAAATAACGGCTTTAAGTCTCGGAAAACACGACAGATTGCGCGAGTCTTTTCCTGAGTCCGTTGGCCATGAGTTGCTGCGCGAGAATCCGGCGAATAAGCCGCAAACCGCAGTTTGATCGCTCAATGCGGCGTCAAGAACATGCGGTTTTGCATTTGATCGCAACAAGGATCAAACAACCCGTCAGTTCCATAATCCATCTTATGCGACAAACATACAGGGTTGTCATAAAAACCATAGCTGCGCCCGCTATTCGGTTCCCAGAGCCGAATGATCCGCGCGATGCCGGCTCAGTCGAATGATTGGAAGCACGATGTATCGCAGACGCTTATGCGCACCCCTTCTCCTTCTCGTTGCGACGTTTCAGGCCTGCACGGCCGCATCGGCGGCCGGCTCTCCCATTCGCGACGTGATGGCCGACGTGATCAACGATTTCATCCGCCCGGGATATGCGCGCTTCCATGCTGCCGCGGAACAGCTGAATGGCCGGATCGACGCGCTGTGCGAAATGCCGTCGCGCGAAAGCCTCGCGGTCGCGCGCGAGACGTTCTCCGACGCCGTCGTTGCATGGGCGGGCATCGAGATGGTCCGTTTTGGCCCGGTCACCGCCGAGAACCGCTTCGAACGCGTGCTCTTCTACCCGGACCCGCGCGGCACCGGCCTGAAGCAGTTGCAGGCGATGTTCGCCGGAAGTGGCGGCTATCCGCAGACGCTCGACGATCTCGTGGCCAAAAGCGTCGCCGTTCAGGGGCTGAGCGCGCTCGAATACGCCCTGTACGGCACCGGATCGGACATCCTGTCCGGCCCTGATGGCGCCAGGCGCTGTCACTATGCCGCTCTCGTCGCGCTCAATCTGAAGACGATTGGCGGCGAGCTCGATACGGCATGGCGGAAGCCGGACGGAATCGCCGATGTCTGGATGCATCCGGGTCCGTCCAACCGCGTCCTGCACGACGAGCGCGAAGCACTGGCGCAGATCCTCGGCGTATTGGTGCACGGCACCGAGACCATCCGCGACGTCCGGCTGCAAAGTTTTCTGCGCGAGACGCCGGAAAAGGACAAACCGAGGCTCGCGCTTTTCTGGCGGTCGCAAAACACACTTCCGGCCATCGGCGCCTATCTGCGCGGCCTGAAGGATCTGTTCGACAACGGCAACATGGCGACGATGTTACCCGAGGCCGACCGGCAGATCGCCGAGGACATCAGGCGCGATCTTGACACCGCGATCGGGATAACCGCCGACATCGGTGATCCTATCGAAGCCGCCCTCGCCGATCCGGGCCAGCGCGAGAAGCTGGAACGCTTGCGCGCGACGCTTTCCGACCTGAAGAAACGGTTCAGCCAAGACTATGGCGACGCGATCGGTCTGTCCGCGGGATTCTCCTTCGTCGACGGCGATTGACCGGCCGGCCGTGTTTCCTGTGGAGCCGCGCGGCAAGCGTCTCGCCGCCAAACGCGCTTTGCACTACGCATGACGCATGACCCCTTCGCGCGACATATCCCGCCTCATTGAAATCATGGCCGCCTTGCGCGATCCGGATACCGGGTGTCCGTGGGACGTCGAACAAACCTTCGAGACCATCGCGCCATATACGATCGAGGAAGCCTACGAGGTCGCCGATGCGATTGAGCGCGACGACATGGTCGATCTCGCCGATGAGCTCGGCGATCTCCTCTTGCAGGTCGTCTATCACGCCCGCATGGCCGAGGAAGCCGGCCGGTTCGAATTCGGCGACGTGGTCGAGGCGATCACCAGGAAGATGATCCGCCGTCATCCGCACGTGTTCGGCGACGACAGCGTGCGCGGCAGGAAACTCGCCAAGGGCATGTGGGAGAAGATCAAGGCCGAGGAGAAGGCCGAGAAGGCGGCAAGGCACGAGGCCGCGCAGGTCGCGGCCGGCGCCGAAGAGGTCGACCGCCCGTCCCTCCTCGACGACGTGCCCCGCGCCTTGCCCGCGCTGATGCGCGCCATCAAGCTGCAGCGCAAGGCCGCGCGCGTCGGCTTCGACTGGGACACCGCGCCGCCGATCCTCGACAAGATCGAGGAGGAAATCGGCGAGCTCCGTCACGCCATGCAGTCCGGTCAGGAGCGCGAGATCAAGGAGGAATATGGCGACCTGCTGTTCGCGCTGGTCAATCTCGGTCGTCATCTCGATGTCGAGCCGGAGGCCGCGCTGGAGGCGGCTAACCTGAAATTCTTCACCCGCTTCCGCTATATCGAAAAGCGGCTCCAGGCGACCGGGCGCGACACGGCCGGCGCGACGCTGGAAGAGATGGAAGCGCTCTGGCAGGAAGCCAAAACAGCCGACTGAATGCCGCTCCTCGCGATGCGTGTAATTCCGGCGTTTAGCCGTGAAACCTCCGGGCAAGCCCGAGGATGACCAGCCATGGTTTGGCTTCACAGCTAGTCGCAGACCCAGGCGATTAGCGTCTATCGTAATCCCAAGTCGTCATCCTCGGGCTTGACCCAAGACAAGCGCAGCGCCGTCGTCGCCCCGAGGATCCACGGCCAGGGGACTCGGTTGTCCGGGACGAGACGGGACGCGTTCCAGACCGGGCACGGAAAAACGGCTGCCGACTTATCCACCGCTTCCCCGCCTCCGTTACCCTTCTCCGTGAAAGGCGAAGCGCGGAGAACTTGGAATGATCAACTGGCCCCGGGCAATCGAACGCAACCGTGACGCGCTCCGGCGCATCGTCGCGATGCTGTTCGTCATGGCCGGGCTGGCCGATGGCGAAATGGCGGCGGTTTTGCCGCGCCATCTGCGCAACCATGTCATGCGCATCCTGCGCCCCGCCGAAGCTGCTTTCCGTCGTCTTGTGATCATCGCGGCGCGGGACCTCGTCGTCGAGTTCCTCCGATCGGCATCGCCGGCAAACGGCCAACCCGGCGGGGCGGGCGCGAAGCCCTGCCCCACCGGCTGGGTCGTCATCGGCCCTCCTAGCAATCCCGCGGCAGACCCCGAACGCGCTTCCGCGAAAGCCGCGACGGCGATCCCCGCCTTCCCGCTCCTCGATCCCCTCAAGCGCTTCGATTTCCAACGCAGGCGCTATGCCGGCACGATCCCGCGTGTCCGCTCCCTTTCCTGCGACTGGTCGGTGCCGGTCTATCTGCGCCGGCCGGAGACGCCGGCAAGGCCCGTGCCCACGCCCGGCGATCCGGTCGACGCCACCGGCCTCTGCCGCCGCCTGATATCGCTGAAGCGCGCGCTGGACGATCTCGACGGCCAGGCCCGCCGCCTCGCTCATTGGAAAGCGAAGCGCGATCTCGGCCTCAACCGCTCGCCTCGCTTCAATCCGATGCGGCCGGGCCGTCCGCCGGGCCACCGCAAGCGGGCCTTTCACGAGGTCGACGACGTGCTGAGGGAATGCCATTCGCTCGTGCTTGACGCGGGACGCGGCGATACGTCTTGAGCACGCATGCCAGCTTGCCATTCATCGGAAATCCGGTCTCCCCGCATCGCGCGCGGAACCGCCGGCGCGTGCCTTACCGTCTCTCGTAGGCGGCGGCGTTCTCGGCCGTCATGTCGACCTCGACCGTCACGGTCCCGTCTTCGCCCGTCTCGCGGTTCCGCACCTGTCCGTGTTCGTAGAGCCAAGCCAGATCGCTGTAACGGTCGGGCGAAATCGAGAAGCGCCGCGCGACTAGCTTTCCGGCGACGCGGTCCTCGATTTCCTTGAGCAGGTGATCGATGCCCTCGCCCGTGATCGCGGAAACCGGAACCGAGGCCTGTCCGGGCGCCCCGGCGGCAGCGCGCGCGATCAATTCTTCCTTGGTGGCCGGATCGATCGCATCGATCTTGTTCCAGACCTCGATCACATGCTCCTCGTCTTCCGGATTGACGTCGAGATCGCGCAGGATCTGCGCCACGTCGGCGGCCTCCTCCTTGGCGACGTCACTGGAAATGTCGCGCACATGCAGCACCACGTCGGCTTCCTGGACTTCCTCCAGCGTTGCGCGGAAGGCGGCGACCAGATGCGTCGGCAGGTCGGAGATGAAGCCCACCGTGTCGGACAGGATCACCCAGGTTCCACCGGGAAGCCGTACGCGTCTGAGCGTCGGATCGAGCGTCGCGAACAGCATGTCCTCGGCGACGACCCCTGCCCCGGTCAGCCGGTTGAAAAGCGTCGACTTGCCGGCATTGGTATAGCCGACCAGAGACACGATCGGCAGCGGCACCTTCTTGCGTTTCGAGCGATGCAGCGTGCGCGTCCGCCGCACGGTTTCCAGTTCCCGTTCGAGCCGCTTGATCTTTTCGCGCAGGATGCGGCGGTCGGCCTCGATCTGCGTTTCGCCCGGACCGCCCAGGAAACCGGCCCCGCCCCGCTGCCGCTCGAGGTGCGTCCAGCTTCGCACGAGCCGGCCGCGCTGGTAATTGAGATGCGCCAGCTCCACCTGCAGCGCGCCTTCCTTCGTCTGCGCGCGGCGCCCGAAGATTTCGAGGATGAGCCCGGTCCGGTCGAGGACCTTGGCGTTCCATTCCTTTTCGAGATTGCGCTGCTGGACCGGTGTCAGCGCATGATCGACGACGACCAGTCCCGCGTCCGTCGCGGCGACGATGCCGGCGATTTCGTCGACCTTCCCCGTACCCAGCAACGTTGCCGGCTGCGGTTTGGAGACGGGCACGATGGCGCTGTGGACGATTTCGAGATCGATCGCTTCGGCGAGGCCTTCGGCCTCGAGCAGCCGGTTGGCGGCGCTACGTCGCGCTTCGGTCCCCTGCGCCTGCGCGCGAAGCTCGGGTTCCAGAACGATTGCGACGGTCGGCGCGCGCTCGCGTTCCTCCCCTTCTGCCTTGCGCTGGCGGAGGTTTTGCGGGGGTTTCTCGGTATGTTCGCTCAATCGGATTTCGCGGCTGTTTCTTCGGTCTCGAACATGTTCACCGGCTGCCCCGGCATGATCGTCGAGATGGCGTGCTTGTAGACGAGCTGCGCGTGGCCATCCCGGCGCAGCAATACACAAAAATTGTCAAACGAAGTGACCACGCCCGTCAGTTTTACTCCGTTCACGAGGAATATCGTCAGAGGAATCTTCTGCTTGCGAACCGCATTAAGAAACTGGTCTTGCAGATTTTGGGAGCGCTCGGCCATGTCTTTTCCGTATGTTGTACTATTATGGGAATATTCGCGTTTTCGGCAAGCTTCAATCCGCTATGGTAAAAACCCCGCCGATTTTTTTCAATCGGTAAATTAATGATGCGGCAATGGAATTCGCTTCGGCAGGATCGCGATCACACCGGCGTCTTCTCGGCGGCGTCGAAAAAGGCGTCGCGCAAGGCGAGCGATACCGAGCCCGGATGGCCATTGGCGACGGTTGTTCCGTCGATACGAACCACCGGCATCACGAGCGTGGTCGCGGCGGTGATGAAGGCTTCGCGTGCGTTTTTGGCCTCTTCAACGCTGAACCCGCGCTCCTCGACCTTCAGTCCCTGCGCCGCGGCGACGTCCATGACCGTGGTCCGCGTGATCCCGCGCAGGATGCCGAAATCGGCCGGGCGGGTCACGAGAACGCCGTCCGCCGTAACGATCCAGGCATTGGTCGCGGCGCCTTCCTTCACGTACCCGTCGGGGTCGACGAACCACGCTTCGGCGGCGCCCTCTTCCTTCGCCTTCTGGCGCGCGAGCACGTTCGGCAGCAGTCCGACGGATTTGATGTCGACGCGTTCCCAGCGGTTTTCCGGTACGGTGATGACCGAAATCCCTTCGCCCGCGCGCGCCCGCGCAACCTGGGGATCGCTGCGCCGCGCCGTGACGACGAGAGAGGGCCTCGTGTCGGCGGATGGAAACACGTGGTCGCGCCGCGCGACGCCACGCGTCACCTGCAGATAGACAAGCCCGTCGTGAACCCGGTTCCGCCGCACGACCTCGCGCATGATCGCAACCAGGGCATTCCTGTCCACCGGCCAGCCAATCTGCAATTCCGATAGCGACCGCGCCAGCCGGTCGAGATGGCGTGTCATGTCGATGATGTAGCCGCGTGCGACCTCGCATACTTCATAGACCCCGTCCGCGAACTGATAGCCCCGATCCTCGATATGCACCATGGCATCCCGATGGAGCGGGTACCTTCCGTTGACATAGGCGATGCGAGACACGGCAAACTCCGAAATTCAGCGGCTCAACCAGTATTTGAGATTGAGGATTGCAAAGACGGCCACGAATTCCAATCGGCCAAGCAGCATGATTATGCAACCGACAAGCCGTTCGAAAACGCTGAAATCGCGATATTCGGGCCACATTTCCGGCGACGCCCCGACAGGCATATAAGCTTCGTAGAGCGCACCGGCATTCAGCACCAGCGCCATCGCCGACAGCAGGGATGCTTCGAACGTGCCCTGCCCGTCGGCAAGTGCGAACACGCCGATTGCCGTTACGACAAGAAGCAGTATGAGCACCGGCCAGGTTTCGACGATTGTCCGCTCGTCATAGTCGGCGTTTGCGATCCGCGTCGGCGTGATGGAACTCGGATAAATCAGAAGGCTGAGTTCCCTGAAAGACTGGACGAGCATCGCGCCGAGACGATGAACCTTCAGGCCCGAAGCCGTCGAAAAGACGGCGGCGCCGAGAAACGTGATCGAGAACACCAGCACTTCCGGCAGCAGCGCGATCACGCCCGGCCGAATCTCGTGCCCCGAAGTCGAGATCACCGATGCCGCGGCGAAAAAGCTCTCGATGACTGCTGTCGCCTGCCCGCCGGGCCCGGCCATGCCGCCAACCGAACGAAACGCCGCGATATAGAGAACCGTAAGCCCGGCGATCAGGGCGATGACCCATCGGGCTTCCTTGTTGCGCCAGATTATCCGCGCCGGATTGCCGAGGTCGTAGCGCTGCCAGAAAAGGCTTGTCGCCGATAGTGCAAGCACCAGCCCCATCACGGCGAGTGTACCGAGCCCGTGCCGCGATTCGAGGTCCGCGTCGTGTGGATTGAAGCCGCCGGTCGAGATGCTCGTCATCGTCAGATGCGCGGCGCCCAGGCTGTCCGCTCCGCTGGCGACGAACGCGAAGAACACAAGCGCCGAGGCGACGCCATAGGCGGCGAGCAACGGCAGGTAATGCTTCAGGTGATCGACGCCGTCGTCACGGTCGCTCGCAAGATCCTGATGCCAATGGGCCGCCACTGAATGTTTCGGCAGGCCGCCGATCGCGAGCGGCGACAGGACGAGGAAAAGCGAAGCCAGCGTCAAGAACCCGCCGGTCCACTCCAGTTGCGACCGCCAGAACAGGATCGACTGCGGCATGGTCTCGCGCGCCGCGAATGTCGAGGCGCCGGTGGTCGTCAATCCCGAGACGCTCTCGAAAAGCGCCTGCTCGAACGGCAGGCCCATGACAAGAACGAAAGGCGTCGTGCCGATCAGCGCCAGCAAAAGCCAGACCAGAACCATGGCGAGAATCAGCCTGTTCGGCGTCAGCGCATGCCGGTAGCCGAGCGACGCCGTCATCACGACCGTGGAGACGAAGGCGCCGCTCGATGCGAGGATCGAAAGCCGGACCACCTGGTCCGCCTCGCCGAAGGCGAAACCGACGAGGATCGGCGCTGCCAGAGAGCCGAAAAACAGCGCGGACGCAAAGGCGAGCAGGAAGATTACGGTCCGCACGGCGTTGTCCCGCCTGAAATATCGCGGTCCCGGCGGTGCATCAGAAGAATTCGAGGCTCACGCGGAACATCTGCTCGACGCGGCGGACCGCAGTGGACTGCGCGAAGATGACGACCCGGTCCTTGGCCTTGATCTTGATCGAGCCGTCCGGCTTGAGGACCTCGCCGTCGCGGTAAATCGCGCCGATGCGGATATCCTCCGGCAGTTCGAGTTCCCTGAGTGGCGTGCCGACCAGCGGCGATGTCTCCAGCGCTTCCGCCTCGATCACCTCGGCGGGACCCTTTTGCACGCTGTGGACCTGCCGGATACGGCCGCGGCGCACATGCTGGAGAACGCGCGAGATCGTCACCGCGCGCGGATTGATATGCGCATCGATGCTCAGGCTTTCGGTGAAGCCCTGGTAGGAGGGATCGTTGATCAGCGCGAGGGTCGATTGGCAGCCGAGGCGTTTCGCCATCACCGACGACAGGATATTGACCTGATCGTCATTGGTCAGCGACACCATGAGTTCGCTGTCCTCGATATCGGCCTCGACCAGTACCTGTTGATCAAGTGCGCTGCCATGCAGCACGACCGTGCGGCGCAACTGGTCGGCGACCGTGACCGCGCGCGCGTGATCCGCCTCGATGATCTTGACCTTGGCGCGCGATTGACGCGCTTCCAGCTGGGCAGCCACGTAGAGGCCGATATTGCCGCCGCCGGCAATGATGATCCTGCGCGCCTCCGCCTCGTCATGACCGAACAGGCTGAGCGTGCGTTTGACCTGCTGGCGGCTCGAAATCACGTAAACGAGGTCGCGCGCGAGTAGCTGGTCAGCGGAATGCGGCACGAAAAGACGCTCGTTGCGCCATACCCCGACGACGGTCGCGGACAGATCGGGAAAGAGTTCCGTCAGCTGGCTGAGCGGCGTGTTGATCACCGGGCAGTCGTCACGGCACTCGATCGCCATCATCGTGACATTGCCTTCGGCGAATTGCACGATATCCGTCGCGCCCGGCGAAGCGATCCGCCGCAACACGACATCGCCAACCTCGCGTTCGGGCGAGATGATGACATCGATCGGAAGATGCTCGCGCGAGAACAGATTGTTGTAATGCGCCTGCAAATAGCTCTGCGAGCGGATGCGCGCAATCTTCGTCGGCACGTCGAAAAGCGAATGCGCAACCTGGCATGCGGTCATGTTCACTTCGTCGTAGAGCGTGACCGCGATGATCATGTCCGCCTGGTCCGCGCCGGCCGCTTCCAGCACGTCGGGATGGCTGCCGTGGCCGACAAATCCCCGCACGTCGAGCGTGTCGCGAATGCGCTGCACGAGCGCCGCCGACATGTCGATGACAGACACGTCATTGGCTTCGGCGGCGAGACGTTCGGCGATGCCATAGCCGACCTGGCCAGCGCCGCAAATGATTACCCGCATATGGAATTCCGTCCCGGTTTGTTTACGTCAGACGCCAAGCGACTTCAGCTTGCGGTGCAAAGCGGAACGCTCCATACCAACGAATTCCGCGGTGCGCGAGATGTTTCCGCCAAATCGCGAAATCTGTGCAAGCAGATAGTCGCGTTCGAAACGCTCGCGCGCCTCGCGAAGCGGCAGCGCCATGATATGCGAATCCTCGGCCGTCGGCGCCCGCGGCAGATTTTCTCCGATCTCGGCCGGCAGCATGTCGACGCCGATGACCGTATCCTCCGCCTCGTCGCGGGTCAGGATCATCAGCCGCTCGATGTTGTTGCGAAGCTGGCGGATATTGCCCGGCCAGTCGTGGGTCTGCAGCACCGCCATGGCGTCGTCGCCGATGAATTTCGGCCGGATACCGGTATGGTCGCTGATCTGTTTCATGAACGCCTGCACGAGGATCGGAATGTCCTCCCGCCGCGCGGCGAGCGGCGGAACGTCGATCGGAACGACTGCCAGCCGGTTCATCAGGTCGCGGCGGAACCGCTTCGCCTCGATGAGTTCCTCGAGGTTGAACGCCGTCGATGAAATGATGCGCACATCGACCTTGACCCGCCGCACGCCGCCGACGCGCTCGAACTCCTGATCGACCAGGACGCGCAGGATTTTCGTTTGCGTTTCCAGAGGCATGTCGGCGACTTCGTCGATGTAGAGGATGCCGCCATGGGCCTGCTCCAGCGCGCCGACCTTGCGTTCGCCGCCATTCGGTTCCGTGCCGAACAGTTCGGTTTCCATGCGGCTCGGCGTGATCGCGGCGGCGTTGATGACGACAAAGGGACCGGAGGCGCGACCGGACTGGGCGTGGATCACGCGGGCAACGAGTTCCTTGCCGGATCCGGAAGGTCCGGTAATCAGGATTCGACTGTTGGTCGGCGCCACGCGCGTGATCGTCTGGCGAAGCGAGTTGATCGCGGCCGAATTGCCGATGAGTTCGCTGGACTCGCTCGATCGCCGCTTGAGGTCCTTTACCTGCATCTTCAGCGACGACGTCTCCAAAGCCCTTTCGGCAATGAGAACCAGCCGGTCCGCCTTGAACGGTTTCTCGATATAGTCGTAGGCGCCGCGCTTGATGGCGGAAACGGCGGTTTCGATGTTGCCGTGCCCGGAAATCATGACCACCGGCAAGCCCGGATGGATGGTTTGGATCTCGTCCAGCAGCGCCAGGCCGTCGAGCTTGCTTCCCTGAAGCCAGATGTCGAGAAAGATCAGCCGCGGAGCGCGGTCGGCGATCGCGGCAAGCGCGCTGTCGCTGTCATGGGCGGTACGCGCCTCATACCCCTCGTCTTCGAGAATACCGGCAACGATTTCCCGAATGTCCTGTTCGTCGTCGACAATCAGAATGTCCGCTTTCATGCTGTCCTCTCGGCTATTGGCCGGGCCGTGTCCGCTGCGTCATCGGCTGCCGTCTGCGGCCGGGCTTCGATAGCCGAAGCACCGGCGTCCGGAAATACCAGCCGGACCAGCGCGCCGCGTCCCTCATAGAAATCTGCGGGCGCATCGTGCAGTTCGAGCCGCCCGCCATGGTCTTCCATGATCTTCTTGACGATCGCGAGACCCAGCCCCGTCCCCTTCTCCCGGGTGGTCATATAGGGCTCGAGCAGCTTGGCCCGGTTGTGGATCGGCAAACCCTTGCCGTTGTCAATCACGTCAACGGCTATTTCGCCGGCGACGCTGTGATAGGCCCGAACAAGAATGTGGCCGTCTTCGCGTTCGCCGGATGCGTTGGCGGCCTGACGCGCCTCCACTGCCTCCGAAGCGTTCTTGATGATGTTTCCGATCGCCTGGCCGACGAGGCGATCATCGAAGTCGCAGACGAGTTCCTGCTTGTCGAAATCGCGTTCGAACGTGATTCCCGTGCGGCTGACCTCCACGAGGAACGTCGCCTCGCGCAACGTCTCGCGCAGGTCCTTCTTCTCCATGACGGGTTTCGGCATCCGCGCGAACGAGGAGAACTCGTCCACCATGCGGCCGATGTCGCCAACCTGCCGGATGATGGTGTCCGTGCACTGGTCGAACACCTCGCGATCGTCCCCGACGACTTTGCCGTACCGGCGCTTCAACCGTTCCGCGGAAAGCTGGATCGGCGTCAGCGGATTCTTGATCTCGTGGGCGATCCGGCGCGCCACGTCGGCCCATGCTGTCGAACGCTGTGCTTCCACGAGATCGGAAATATCGTCAATCGTGATCACATGCGTGTGACGTATAGGTGCATCGACGCCGGCCTCTTCGCTCGGGCCGACTTCCCGGTCGAGTGTGATCTGGACATTGAGCACCCGCTCGCGCCCGCCTCGGTCCAGGAAGGTTACCTGCTTGCGCGCATCCGACCGCCCGCTCTTGCGCACTTCGTCCAGCGCCTCGGCGACATGCGGTGAGATGTCGGCCAATCGCGTGCCCGCCGCAATCGTGTCGCCGGTGCCCAGGATGTGGGCTGCGGACAGGTTTCCGACAGTAATCCAGCCGTCGTCGTCGACGCCGACCACGCCCGCGGAAACGCCTGAAAGCACGGCTTCCGAAAACCGGCGGCGTTCGTCGATCACGTCGGTCGCGCGAAGGATTTCGTCCCGCTGTCCCTTCAACTGGCCGAGCATCGAATTGAAGGTCTCGCCGAGATATCCGACATCGCCATCGGAGGCGCGGACCGGGACGCGAATGTCGAGATTGCCCTCCGACACCTCTTCCGCCGCCCCGATCAGCTGCCGGATCGGCCGCACAAGACGGTTCGCCACCGCGATGCCGGTCCAGATGGCCGACAACAGCATGATCAACGTGAGGCCGAAATAGAGGATGGCGAAGGCGAGCTGCACGTTCGTGCGGTTGTTCTCGAGCCCCGTATATTCGTCCCGGTTCTGCTTCATGAGCTGCACCGCGTCAAGGACTTTCGCGTCGACGGTGCGGATCGTGTAGATCATCGCATTCGGGATTTCGCGAAGCTTGATGATCGCGCCGACGAGATTGGTCACACCCGGCGGAATGATGACCGGGTTACCGTCCTTGGCCGCCTCCAGCGCATCCTTGGGCGGCGCCGGCAACGGCCGCTCCACCTTGATGTCCGCGCTGTGGATCACGGTGCCGTCGGGCCGGATGACGGAGGCGCCAAGCATGCCGCGGCCGCGCGCCTGCTGGGTCAGGAACTGGCGGAAACCTTCCCGGTCAAGACTGTAGAGACGGCGCTGGCTGTCGAGCGCGAAGGCCATGTTGATCGTGGCGTCGCGCAGGTTGATCGCATTCTCGTTGATGTAGGATTCGGCGACCTGAAGCGATGAATCCACGATCGTCTTGGTCCGGATCTCGAACCAGCGATCCAGACCGAGATCGAGCGTGATACTGGCTACGACGGCAATGGCGATGGCCGGAACCGCGGCGATCAGGGCGAACAGTCCGATGATGCGCACATGCAGCCTGGAGGCGGCCTTCCCCGCCTTGCGGGCCTTGAGAATTCGGCGCAATTCCGCGCCGATCAGCCACAACAACGCGAACACGAAGAAACCGTTGATGGCGATCGCCGACAGCGTAACCTTGTTGGTCGGCTGGATCGGCGTCAAGCCGATAAGCACGGCGAACGACACACCCGCCGTCACCAGGGCGCAGATGACGATCGCGATGCCGCGAATCTGCGATCGACGCGCGTGCGCACGATCGTGAACACCAAGATCGATGGCGCCCTTGGCGCTCTGCATCAGTGGCATGGTGACTCGCTTGAGTTCCGATAGGTCAGCGTAGCCAACATGCAACAGATTGTGGCGGTTTTGCAACAAACCGCCACAACGCAAACAGTTTTATACGCCGCCCTTGAAGACGCTCAGTCCGTGTTCCTTGATCTTCTTGCGCAAGGTGTTGCGGTTCAGCCCGAGGACCTCGGCCGCGCGAATCTGGTTTCCGCGCGTCGCGGCAAGCGTCGCCAGGATCAACGGTTGCTCGAGTTCGGCCAGAACCCGCTGATAGAGGCCTGGCGGCGGCAGGCCGTCTCCGAACGAGCGGAAATAATCCTGCATGTTGTGTTCGACAGCTTGCGAAATCGTGACGTCTCCGTTCAGCAGACCCGATGGCGCATGGTCCGCGCCTTCGCCGGCGTCGAGTTCCGCGGCGACGATCTCGGGCGTGATTTCTTCTTGCGGATAAAGCGCGCTCAGACGCCGGATGAGGTTTTCGAGCTCGCGCACGTTGCCGGGCCAGTGATAGCGCGTCATCAGTTGCAGCGCTTCCGGCAATATCCGTTTTGCTTCGAGGCCTTCGCCCTGAACTTTCGCAAGGAAGTGCGTCACTAGATCGCCGATGTCTTCCAGCCGTTCGCGCAGCGGCGGCATGCGCAACGGCACGACGTTCAGGCGATAGTAGAGATCTTCGCGGAACAGGCCCTGATTGATCAGCGCGCGCAGATCCTTGTTGGTCGCGGCAACGATGCGGACATTGGTCTTGATCGGCGTCCTGCCGCCGACGGTCATGTATTCGCCCTGCTGCAGCACCCGCAGCAGCCGCGTTTGCGCATCCATCGGCATGTCGCCGATCTCGTCCAGAAACAGCGTGCCGTTTTCGGCCTGCTCGAACCGGCCCGTGGAGCGCGCCTGCGCACCGGTGAACGCGCCTTTCTCATGGCCAAAGAGTTCGGATTCGATCAGGTCGCGCGGGATCGCGGCCATGTTTATGGCGACGAACGGGCCGTTCTTGCGCTTGCCATATTCATGCAATGCGCGCGCGACAAGCTCCTTGCCTGTGCCGGATTCCCCGTTGATCAGCACCGTGAGGTCGGACTGCATCATGCGCGCAAGGACGCGGTAGATGTCCTGCATTGCCGCCGAGCGACCGACGAGCGGCATGCCCTCATGTTCCTTCGGCGCGGCCGCCGCTTGGCCGTCGTCGCTCTTGCGCCGCGATTCAGCCAGCGCACGACCGACGATCCCGGTCATTTCGACCAGGTCGAACGGTTTGGGAAGATATTCGTAGGCGCCCTTCTCCGAGGCCCTGATCGCCGTCATGAATGTGTTCTGCGCACTCATCACGATCACCGGCAAATCCGGTCTGATCTTGCGCATGCGGGGTAGCAGGTCGAACAGATTGTCGTCCGGCATGACGACGTCGCTGACGACGACATCGCCCTCGCCCGCTGTCACCCAGCGCCAGAGCGTCGATGCGTTCGAAGTTACGCGGACATCGTATCCGGCCCGCGACAGGGCCTGGCTGACGACAGTGCGGATGGCGGCGTCATCATCTGCGACGAGGACGGTACCCTTCATGATTGCTTTTCTCCCGACACGGTCTGGATATGATCAATGGCAGAGGCCGGCGCGGCCGGCATCAGGATGCGGAAAACAGTCTTGTTGGGCTGCGAGTCGCATTCGATCACCCCGCCATGATCACCGACGATCTTCGCGACCAGCGCGAGCCCAAGGCCCGAACCGTTCTGCTTGGTCGTGATGAACGGGTCGAACATGTGCATCTGGATGTCTTCCGGAACGCCTGTTCCGTTATCCTCGACACTGAATTCGAGCGGCAACGCGACACGTTCATTGGCGCCCGGGATCGAGAGCCGCACGCCCGGCCGGAATGCAGTGCGCAGCCGGATCTGGGCATGCTCGCGGTTTTCGCACGCCTCGCTCGCGTTTTTCACGAGATTGAGGAACACCTGGATCAACTGGTCCTTGTTGCCGAGGACAAGCGGCAGCGACGGGTCGTAGAACTTCACGAATTCGATTCCGCGTGCAAATCCCGAGGCGGCGATCTGTTGCACCCGGTCGAGGACGACATGGATGTTCACCGGTTCGCGTTCGATTGGCCGCTCGTCGGAAAAGACTTCCATGCGGTCGACGAGCGAAACGATCCGGTCGGTCTCGTCGCGGATCAGACCTGTCAGGGCGCGGTCCTCGTCGCTGACGGCGGCCTCCAGCAACTGCGCGGCGCCGCGAATGCCCGACAGCGGATTCTTGATTTCGTGGCCGAGCATCGAGGCAAGCCCCGTCACCGACCGCGCGGCTCCCCTGTGCGTCATCTGCCGGTCGAACTTGTCGGCCATCGACCGTTCGCGGAAGACGATCACCATCGCGCCCGGTTCGTCTACTACTGGTGTTACATGGACATCGACGACACGGTCGGAGCCGAGCCGCGGTGACGACAGATCTACACGGTATTCATTGACCGGCGATTCATGTTCGCGAACTTGTTCAATAAGCGCCAGCAAAGGACTGGAAAACGGAACGAAATCCTGAATCTTGGACTTCGCCAGCTGGCCTTGCGACGACGAAAAGAAATACTCCGCCTCCAGATTGGAGAAGGCGATGAAATCGTTCGCGTCGATCAGCACGACAGGGTCGCGCAGCGTATCGAGAACCTTCAGCGCGCGGCCGGGATCCGGCAGCTCCGCCTTTTTCCGCAAGGTGAACGCCATTACGCGGCCTCCGCCGGCAACACCGTTTCATTGCTGGTTTCGCACAGGACAACTGAAATCAAACGGATAACCTCTTCTGAGCGGTTGCTTGTCATGATCTGTTTTCGGATCGCGCTCATGTCGCGCGATATCGGAGCGTGCCGGTCGAGATACCAGCCAAGGTGCTTGCGGGCATGGCGAGTGCCTGTTTCGGCGCCGTATTGGGACAGCATGTCCTCGTAGTGGTTCGTCACGTAAGCCGCCATATCGTCGCGCCCCGGTGCGGCTATGCACCCGGCGCCGGAGAAGCCCGCCTCGCGCGCGATTTCCCCGGGCAGCCAGGGTTGGCCGTATGCCGCTCGTCCGATCATCACCGCATCGGCCCCCGACAGCGCAAGCGCCCGGCGGGCGTCCGCGAGACAACCGATATCGCCATTGACCACCAGCGGAATGCTGACGACGTCGCGAACGTCTGCGACGCGTCGCCAATCGGCCCGTCCGTTGTAGAGCTGCGCGCGAGTACGCCCGTGGATCGTGATCATTCGGACGCCTGCGTCTTCGGCGCGCTTCGCAAGTTCCGGAGCGTTGATCGTGTGTTCGTCCCAGCCAAGCCGCATCTTCAGCGTGACCGGTACGGAAACCGCTCCGACCGTTGCGTCGATCAGCGCCTGCGCGTGGTCGAGATCGCGCATCAGCGCCGATCCCGAATAACCGCCGGTCACCTTCTTGGCGGGGCAGCCCATGTTGATATCGATGATATCAGCGCCCTCGCCTTCCGCGATACGGGCGGCCTCGGCCATCCATTTCGCTTCGCGTCCGGCCAATTGCAGCATGTGGATCGGCAATCCGCCATTGCTTGCCCGCATGCGGCTTTCGGCCCGCGCCTTGCAAAGCTCCTCGCTGGCCACCATCTCGGAAACGACGAGACCGGCTCCGTGCTCGAAGGCACGCTTGCGGAACGGCAGATCGCTCACGCCCGACATGGGCGCGAGGAAAATCCGATTCCTGACTTCGACCGGTCCGACCTTCAGAGGTACCGCAATTTCGTTCATAACGCCTGTGGCTGAATGTTAGGCAGAATTCTCTTCTGCCTAAATACTAGACACACAGCGCCGGTTGTGCAATCGCCGCCGTGTGTTAAAGCAGGCCGGATCGAGGATTTTTTTCGCAAGCCGCTTTTGCAGCTACAAACGCCCAATGAAAAGGCCAAAATGCAGGGTACGCTGAGTTTTGGGGTCGTAATCGTCGCCGCCGGTCGCGGCGAACGCGCGGCCGCGCCGGGCAGCGGCCCGAAACAGTACCGCCTGCTCGGTGGCGTTGCCGTTATCGCGCGCACGCTTCAGGCGTTCCGGGCGTGGGATGCGAATTGCCCTGTCGTCATTGTCCGTCATGCGGACGACAAGGCGCTTCTCGACGCGGCGCTGAACGGGGTTGCCACGGACACGAACGCCGTGGCGGGAGGCGCGACGCGTCAGGACTCCGTCCGCCTCGGACTGGCTGCTTTAGCCGAATCGGAAAATCCGCCGACCCATGTCCTCATCCACGATGCGGCGCGGCCGTTTGTCTCTGCCGTCCTGCTCGACGCTCTGGCGCGATCTGTCCGCGACGATCCCCGGACAGGCGTCATTCCCGCGTTACCTGTTTACGAAACCGTCAAGGCGGCGGACGCGGACGGCATGATCGAGCGCACCGTACCACGAAAAGGCCTCTACCGGGCGCAGACACCGCAGGTCTTTCCGCTGGAGACGATCCTCGAAGTCCATAAGCGTGCAGCCAATGAGCATGATTTCGAATTCACCGACGATGCCTCGCTTTTCGAATGGGCGTCATTGCCGGTCCGGATCGTTCTCGGCGAAAGCGCAAACGCCAAACTCACATTCCCGGAAGACTTCACGGAGGCCGAACGGATGTTGAAAGCAGATGAAAGCCCCGCCCTTCCCGACGTGCGGGTCGGTCACGGCTACGACACGCACCAGCTGGTCTCCGGCGATCACATTATTCTGTGCGGCGTCGAAATCCCTCATGACCGAAAGCTCTCCGGGCATTCCGACGCCGATGTCGGATTTCACGCTCTGACCGACGCGCTTCTGGCGACCATCGGCGCCGGCGATATCGGCAGCCACTTCCCGCCGAGCGATCCGCAATGGAAAGGCGCCTCTTCCGATATCTTCCTCGACCACGCGGCCAATCTCGTCCGCGATGCCGGCGGCCGGATAACCCATTGTGATGTCACGCTTCTTTGCGAGGCCCCGAAAATCGGACCGCACCGCGAGGCGATGCGCGCTTCCATTGCCAAGGTCGTTGGCATCGATATAGAGAGGGTTTCCGTCAAGGCGACGACAAACGAACGGATCGGGTTCATCGGAAGACAGGAGGGCATCGTCGCGCTCGCAACAGCCACGGCAGTCTTCGCAACCAGGGGGAACGCAAGCAATGAATGACTTTGGCGATGATGCCGGCGACGAAGTTCTCGACCATGTCGGCGCGCTCCTGGCGCTCTGCAAGGAGAAGAACGTCACGATCGCGACGGCGGAATCCTGCACCGGCGGGCTGATTGCCGCGACGCTGACGGAAGTCGCCGGGTCCTCCGCGATGGTCGATCGCGGCTTCGTCACCTATTCGAACGAGGCCAAGACCGACATGCTCGGCGTTCCGCCGGACATGATCGAGCGCTATGGCGCCGTCTCCAGCGAAGTCGCATCGGCCATGGCCGAAGGGGCGCTTTCCCGCGCCAATGCCGATGTGACCATCGCCGTTACCGGCATCGCCGGACCGGACGGCGGCACCGACCTGAAGCCTGTGGGACTGGTCTGGTTCAGTTGTTCGGCGGGCTGGGCCCCGACATTTGTCCACAAGGCCGTGTTTCCCGACCACGGCCGCGCTTTCATTCGCCATGCGACGGTGATGACGGCGATCGAGATCCTGACGGAAACGGTCAAACTGGCGCCGGAAGTGCCGCCAGTCGATTAGGCGGAGGCGGCGTTGCGGTTCGGGGTGCCGTAGATTTCCAGGGCGCGTTTCTGGAAGGCGTTCGAGAACATGTGGAATGCCCTGTCGAACATCGCGCCCATCAACACGCCAAGCGTCCGGCTCTTGAATTCGTAATCGATCGTGAACTTCACGTCGCTTCCGTCGTCGGCCCGGTCCACGAAGCGCCAGCGGTTGTCGAGATAGCGGAACGGACCGTCGACATAGGAAACGTCGATGATGCTTTCGGCGGGCTTCAGCAGTACCTGCGAGGTGAAGGTTTCGCGCACCATCTTGTATCCGACAGTCATGTCGGCAACCAGCAGAGTCATCTCCCCGCGCTCGCGCCTTTCGCGGATCTTCAGCGCTTCGCACATCGGCAGGAACTCGGGATAGCGCTCGATATCGGCGACGAGCGCAAACATCTGCGCGGCGCTATGCGGTACGGTGGTCGTATCCTGGAATTTCGGCATCGGGTTTCGCTGTCGTTCAGGCGGCGCGCAACTTTGCCTCGCGGGCGGCTTTCAACCGTGCGAAATCATCGCCGGCATGATGCGACGAACGCGTCAGCGGGCTCGCCGAGACCATCAGGAATCCCTTGGAATAAGCGATCGTTTCCAGTGACTTGAACTCGTCCGGTGGCACGAAGCGGATAACCGGGTGATGCTTCTTTGTCGGCTGCAGATATTGGCCGACCGTCAGGAAATCGACATCGGCAGACCGCAGGTCGTCCATCAGCTGCAGCACCTCGTTCCGCTCCTCGCCGAGCCCGACCATGATGCCGGATTTGGTGAAGATGGTCGGATCGATTTCCTTGACCTGCTGCAACAGCCGCATCGAATGGAAATAGCGCGCGCCAGGCCGCACCGTGAGGTAGTTCGACGGCACGGTTTCCAGATTGTGGTTGAAGACGTCCGGCCTGGCGGCAACCACTTTTTCCAGCGCTTTTTCCTTGCGCAGGAAATCGGGCGTCAGGATTTCGACGGTCGTGCCGGGCGCCTGCTCGCGAATCGCCTGGATCACCTCGACGAAATGTTGCGCGCCGCCGTCTTCGAGATCGTCCCGATCGACAGACGTGATGACGACGTGGGTCAGGCCCATCGTCTTGACCGCGTGGGCGACGTTTTCAGGTTCCCTCACATCGAGCGGCGCGGGCTTGCCGGTCGCGACATTGCAAAAGGCGCAGGCCCGTGTGCAGATCTCGCCCATGATCATGAAGGTGGCATGTTTTTTGTCCCAGCACTCGCCGATATTGGGACAGCCGGCCTCTTCGCACACTGTGACGAGGTTGTGCGACTTCACGATCTCCCGGGTCTCCGAATAGCCGCGCGATGTTGGCGCCTTGACCCGAATCCATTCCGGCTTGCGCATCTGGACCGGCTGGTCCGGCCGGTGTGCCTTTTCCGGATGGCGGGGCTTTTTCGCGCCCTCGACTGTATCGACCACTGTGACCATGTCGTCCTCTGATCTAGCTGCGTGACGCGAGCGCCAACGCCTTGAAAATAAGCAACCAGACGGCGCCGAACAAGGCGCCGGCCGCCGCCATCATGAGCGTGACCGCCCACACCGCGGACCATCCGGCAAAAACGAACGGCCCGATCGGCACCCCGGTCCCGTTGCGCGCCGCCGCGATCCCCGCAAGGAGCCCGAGGATCGCGAAGGCGGCAACGCTGAGCTTGAACACGCGTCGGCCGACCGCTTGCCAGTAGGTTTCGTTGCGGGCAAGCGGCATTACCTTCGCCTTACGCGTTCAATACGCGCCCGTAGGCGTCGAGAACGCTCTCCTTCATCATTTCCGACAGGGTCGGATGCGGGAAAACCGTGTGCATCAGTTCTTCCTCTGTCGTCTCCAGGTTCATTGCCACGACGAACCCCTGGATGAGTTCAGTGACCTCCGCGCCCACCATATGCGCGCCCAACAACTGGCCGGTCTTCTTGTCGAAGATCGTCTTGATCAGGCCCTGGTCCTCGCCAAGCGCGATCGCCTTGCCGTTCGCGACGAACTGGAAGCGGCCGACGCGGATATCGTGGCCGGCCTCCTTGGCCTTCGCTTCGGTCAGGCCGACGGAGGCGACCTGCGGATGGCAATAGGTGCAACCCGGGATCATGGACTTGTTCATGGCATGAACGCCCGGCACGCCGGCGATCTTCTCGACGCAGATGACGCCTTCGTGCTCGGCCTTGTGGGCGAGCATCGGCGGGCCGGCGACATCGCCGATTGCATAGATGCCCTCGATATTGGTCCGTCCGTAGCCGTCGATGACGACGCAGCCGCGGTCGGTCTTCACGCCGAGCGCTTCCAGGCCGAGATTTTCGATATTGCCTTGCACGCCGACGGCGGAGATCAGACGGTCCGCCTCGATGGACTGCGTCTTTCCGTCCTTGGTTTCGACATGGGCGACGACGGAGTTCGCCTTCTTGTCGACCTTGGTCACCTTGGCATCGGTGATAATCTTGAGGCCGTGTTTTTCCAGCTGCTTGCGCGCAATGCCGGAGATCTCGGCGTCTTCCACCGGCATGACCTGCGGCATCAGTTCGACGACAGTCACGTCGACGCCCATGGAATTGTAAAAGCTCGCGAATTCGATGCCGATCGCGCCGGAGCCCATGACAACGAGCTTCTTCGGCATCTCTTGGGGCACCATGGCCTCGAAATAGGTCCAGATCAGTTTGCCGTCGGGCTCGATGCCGGGCAGCGCGCGCGGGCGCGCGCCGGTCGCGACAATGATGTGCTTGGCAGTGTATTCGCCCTCGCCCTTGGTGCCCTTGGGCGCCGGGGGCTGCGGTTCCATTGGCTTTTTCGACGTCTTGCCGACGGTGATCTTGCCCTTGCCGGCAAGCTTCGCCTCGCCCCAGATGACGTCGATCTTGTTCTTTTTCATCAGGAAGCCGACACCGCCGTTCAGCCGCTGCGACACGCCGCGCGAACGATCGACCACCGCCTTCACGTCAGCGCTGATGCTGCCGTCGATCTTGAGGCCGTAATTCTTGGCGTGGGTGGCGAAGTCCATGACCTCGGCCGAGCGCAACAGCGCCTTGGTGGGAATGCATCCCCAGTTGAGGCAGATGCCGCCCAGATGCTCGCGTTCGACGATGGCCGTCCTGAGCCCGAGCTGCGCGGACCGGATTGCCGCGACATAGCCGCCCGGTCCCGATCCGATGATGATGACGTCGTATGCGTTCGACATGGGCGCTTCCACTCCTTGCGTTTCCTGCCGCTTGCCGCGCCATGCGCGGATGCGGCCCTGATTAGCGGGAGTGGAAGCCTGCCGATGCCGCTATTCGAGATCCTCAGCGGCGGGTTCGGGCTTGACCAGCATCCCGTAGATTTCATCTTTCAGCGCCATGCGCTGTTTCCGCATTTCTTCCATGCGAAAGTCGTCACATGGCTCAATATCGGTCTCGGCGCGATGAATGGCCCGGTTCAACTCGTGATACTCATTCGAGATCCGGTGAAAGTGGCCATCCGTTTCACGCAAATGGTGAATTTCGGCGGCCAGATCCGGGAATTCTTCGGCCAGTTCGTGCGGGACATGGGACATCGGGATACCTCCGGTTTTTTTACGTCGTGTACCTGACCCTAAGCCCTGAGACCAGTCCCTCCTTGATCCGTATCAAATTAAAGTCCGAGCATCAGCGAGACGACCGGCGCGAGCGCCTTGCCGATGGATTTTGTGTTGGCCGCGTCGAGGTGAATTCCGTCGAGCGGCGTCGTCCTCGCGACTGTCGCGGCATCGAAGAATCCGCACTCCAGATCGTCGGCGAGATCGGCATACATCGACGCCAGCATGTGCGATTCCTCGATCTTCCCGGCGAACATGGCAGCGAAATCCGGGTTGGCGGTTTCACAAAGGGGCGGCGGCGCCATCAGCAGGATTCCGGGATTCGTCGCCCCGTCGAGCGCCCAGTCGTGATTGCGCACCAGCGATACGAGCTTCGCCATCCCCTGCTTTGCCGCAATGGCCTGGCCGTGCACTGCCGGTTTCAGGTCGTTGGTGCCAAGCATGATTATAACCAGATCGAGCGGCTTGTGCGTTGCCAGCAGAGTCGGCAAAACCCGTGCGCCGTTCCTGTCACAATCACCCAGATGGTCGTCGAAGGCGGTCGTGCGTCCGTTCAGCCCCTCGGCGATCACGTCAACACGGCCGCCGAGCGCATCGGCGAGCGCCACCGGCCAGCGATTCCCCGGCGCATGGCGCCGGGGTCCGGTGGGATCGAAACCCCAAGTCAGGGAATCGCCGAAGGCGAGCACGGTTTTCATGGCGTGGCCGATCCTACACCAGCATGCTCATCGGGTTTTCGATATAGCCCTTGAAGGCCCCGAGGAGCTCCGCCCCGAGCGCGCCGTCGACGCAGCGGTGGTCGGTCGACAGCGTCACGGTCATCACCTGCGCGATCGCCAAAGCGCCGTCCTTGACCACCGGGCGCTGTTCGCCGGCCCCGACCGCGAGGATCGTCGCATGCGGCGGATTGATGACCGCAGCGAAGTTCTTCACGCCCATCATGCCCATGTTGGAGACCGAAGTCGTGCCGCCCTGGTATTCCTGCGGCTGCAGCTTGCGTTCCTTGGCGCGCTTGCCGAGATCCTTCATCTCGTTGGAAATCACCGAAAGCGGCTTCATTTCCGCCTGCCGGATGATCGGCGTGATCAGCCCGCCGGGGATGGAGACCGCGACGCCGACGTCGGCGTGCTTGTGCTTGACCATTGCCTCGTCGGTCCAGGAGACATTTGCATCCGGCACGTCGCGCAACGCGAGCGCCAGAGCCTTGATCACCATGTCGTTGACCGACAGCTTGTAGGCTGCGCGGTCGTCCTTGCGCGGCGCCGCGGAGTTCAGTTCGCTGCGCAGTTTCAAAAGCGCGTCCAGTTCGCAATCGATCGAAACATAGAAATGCGGAATCGTCTGTTTCGATTCCTGCAGCCGCTTGGCGATCGTCTTCCGCATGTTGTCGTGCTTGACGAGTTCGTAGGAGCCTTCCTCGAACAGCTTGAGCACGGCTTCTGTCGACGGACCGGCCGGCATGGCCGCAGGCGCCGCTGCCGGCGCCTTCTCGGCTGCCGCAGGCGCCTTCGCGCCGCCGGCGATCGCCGCCTCGACATCTCGCTTGACGATCCGTCCGTGCGGACCACTGCCGCCAACCGCCGTGATGTCGATGCCTTCCGCCTTGGCGATCCGGCGCGCCAGCGGCGAAGCGAAAACCCTTTCGCCGTCCTTTGTCGGCGCGGGGCCGGCCTTGACGTCATCCGGTACGGTCGGCGTCAGCGCGGCCTTCAGCGGCGCTGGCGCAGGTTTCGGTTCTTCCTTCGATGGCGCGGGCGTCTCGGCCTTGGATTCCGCCGTGGTTTCGGACTTGGCCGGCGCCGCGCCGCCGGAAGCGGCCGCTTCGCTCACGTCCTCGCCTTCGCCGGCAAGGATCGCGATGACCGCGTTGACCTTTACGCCATCGGTGCCCGCGGGCACGACGATTTTCGCCACCGTTCCCTCGTCCACGGCTTCGACTTCCATCGTCGCCTTGTCGGTCTCGATCTCGGCGATCACGTCTCCGGAAGCGACGGTATCGCCTTCCTTGACCAGCCACTTGGCGAGATTGCCCTCTTCCATTGTCGGCGAAAGGGCGGGCATTGTAATGTTGATCGGCATGGTACTCTCCCCTTAACCCGCGTAGGTGACGGCTTTGACCGCATCGACCACTTCGCCGACATTCGGAAGCGCCAGTTTCTCGAGATTGGCGGCATATGGCATCGGCACGTCCTTGCCCGTGATCGTGATCACCGGCGCATCGAGATAGTCGAAGGCCTGGCGCTGCACCTGGTTGGCGATGAAATCGCCGATCGAGCACTGCGGGAAGCCTTCCTCCACAGTGACGAGCCGTCCGGTCTTCTTGACGCTGGCAACTACTGTCGGCAGGTCCATCGGCCGCATCGTACGCAGGTCGATCACCTCGCAATCGATCCCCGCTCCGGCAAGCTCCTCCGCCGCCTTGACGGCGTAGGTCATGCCGATGCCGAAGGAGACGATCGTGCAATCGTTGCCAGGCCGGTGAATCCGCGCCTTGCCGATCGGCAGGACGAAATCGTCGAGCTTCGGCACGTCGAAGGTCTGGCCGTAGAGGATCTCGTTTTCGAGAAAGATCACCGGGTTGGGGTCGCGGATCGCGGCCTTGAGCAGTCCCTTGGCATCCGCCGCCGTGTAAGGCTGGATGACTTTCAGGCCGGGAACGTGGCTGTACCACGCCGCGTAGTCCTGGCTGTGCTGCGCGGCAACGCGCGCTGCCGCGCCATTCGGGCCGCGGAACACCATCGGCGCGCCCATCTGGCCGCCCGACATGTAGAGCGTCTTGGCCGCCGAATTGATGATCTGGTCCATCGCCTGCATGGCGAAGTTGAACGTCATGAATTCGACGATCGGGCGCAAGCCGCTCATCGCCGCACCGACGCCCACGCCGGCAAAACCATGCTCGGTGATCGGTGTGTCGACCACGCGGCGCGGACCGAATTCGTCGAGCAGTCCCTGGGTTATCTTGTAGGCGCCCTGGTATTCCGCGACCTCCTCGCCCATGACGAAGACGGCTTCGTCCTGGCGCATTTCTTCGGCCATGGCGTCGCGCAGCGCTTCGCGGACAGTCGTCGGGACCATTTCGGTTCCCGCCGGGATGTCCGGGTCCGAAGCGACTGCAGGTTCGGAGGGCGCGGCGGGAACCGGCGCTGCGGCGGGCGCCGATTCATATTTTGCGTCAGGTGCCGGCGTGGGTGCTGGCGCGGCCGCCCTGCCGATGTCGTCGGCGCTTTCGCCGTCCTGCAGCAGTACCGCGATCGGCGTGTTGACCTTCACGCCCTCGGCGCCCTCGGCGACGAGGATCTTGCCGATGACGCCTTCATCGACGGCTTCGACCTCCATGGTCGCCTTATCGGTTTCGATCTCGGCGATCACGTCGCCCGATGCGACGCTGTCGCCTTCCTTTTTCAGCCATTTGGCAAGATTGCCCTCCTCCATCGTCGGGGAGAGCGCGGGCATCAGAATATCGATTGGCATGGTGCGGTCCCCTTAAAGCAGGATGTCGGTGTAAAGCTCGGACGGATCCGGCTCGGGCGTGCTCTGGGCGAAGTCGGCCGCATCGGAGACGATTTCGCGCACCTCCTTGTCGATTGCTTTCAGGCCGGCCTCGTCGGCATGGCCCTCGTCGAGGATGCGCTTCTTGATTTGCTCGATCGGATCGTGCTCGGAGCGCATCTTCTGCACTTCGTCCTTGGAGCGGTATTTCGCCGGGTCCGACATGGAATGGCCGCGATAGCGATAGGTCTGCATCTCCAGGATCACCGGGCCGTTGCCGGAGCGGCAATAGTCGAGCGCATAGTCTGCCGCGGCCTTGACCGCGCGCACGTCCATCCCGTCGGCCTGAAAGCCCGGAATGGAGAAGGACGCGCCACGCTGCGAAAAATCGGTCTGGGCAGACGCACGGCTGACGGAGGTTCCCATCGCGTAACGGTTGTTCTCGATCACATAGATGATCGGCAGTTTCCACAGCGCCGCCATGTTGAAGCTTTCGTAGACCTGGCCCTGGTTGGCCGCTCCGTCTCCGAAATATGCGCAAGCGACCGCACCGTTGTCACGGTATTTGTTGGCGAATGCGAGTCCGGTTCCAAGCGAGACCTGGGCGCCGACGATACCGTGCCCGCCATAGAAGTTCTTCTCCTTGGAGAACATGTGCATGGAGCCGCCCTTGCCCTTGGAGTAGCCCCCATGCCGGCCGGTCAGTTCGGCCATCACGCCGCGCGACTCCATGCCGGTGGCTAGCATGTGTCCGTGATCGCGGTAGCCGGTGATCACCTGGTCGCCATCCTTGGCAGCCATCTGCATGCCGGTGACGACCGCTTCCTGCCCGATATAGAGGTGGCAAAAGCCGCCGATGAAGCCCATGCCGTAAAGCTGACCCGCCTTTTCCTCGAAGCGGCGAATGAGCAGCATCTCGCGATAGGCGTAGAGCTCTTCGTCCTTGTTGAAATCGGCGGGGGGCGGGGCTGTCAGAGATGTGGAAGATTTCGCCTTCGCCGATGAGGCGGAGGCCTTCTTGGCACGCGTCGCCATGCTGTCACTCCCTAGCGTTATATGTTAGGGAATAGGGTAGCGTACTCCTGCGCGTTGGCAATGCCAAAAACGGAATGGCAGTCATGCCATAAACGCTTATAATCACGTCGAAAAACCAGAATTAACTGGATTTCGGTTAATGCTGTTTTCAGTTCAGGATCACGATTTCGTTGGCACGGGTCACGCCGAGCGATCGACGGGCCTGTTCGTCGATCATGTCGCGCTCCAGCGAACCGTCGCGCAACATCGCCGTTTTCTTATCCAGCCGGGCGCGCTGCTTTTCGAGGCTGTTCAGTTCCGACTGCAGCGTAGCTATGCGCCCTTCATACTCCTCTTTCGACGCAAGTCCGAGCGTGCCGGTGAGTGCGTGATGGACGAAATAGGCCATCACGCCGGCGGCAAAGACCGGCAGGATTATATGACGTAACGGAGAGCGACGGCGGTGGCGGGTCCACATGAAAAAGCCCCTAAATCGAATTTTCGACATTAGGGGCTTTTGGTTAAGCGCGCCTAAACGGCGGCACACAGCAACAGGCTTGTCGGGCGTAATTTTTCCGCCCGGAAACCTAGCCGCGCAAAATAGAGGTGCCGGCGTAACGCGCCTGCGGCCCCAGTTCTTCCTCGATGCGGATGAGCTGGTTGTATTTGGCAAGCCGGTCGGACCGTGCCAGCGAACCGGTCTTGATCTGCCCGCAATTCGTTGCCACCGCCAGGTCGGCGATCGTCGCATCCTCGGTCTCGCCCGAACGGTGCGACATCACCGCTGTATAGGCCGCTTTGTGGGCGGTTTCCACGGCGTCCAGCGTCTCGGTCAGCGAGCCGATCTGGTTCACCTTGACGAGGATGGAGTTCGCCACGCCCATCTTGATGCCGTCGCGCAGGCGCGCCGTGTTGGTCACGAACAAATCGTCGCCGACGAGCTGGCACTTGTCGCCAAGCTGCTCCGTCATGATCTTCCAGCCCGCCCAGTCGTCCTCGTGCATCCCGTCCTCGACGGATATGATCGGATAATCAGCGACGAGCTTCGCCAGATAGGCGGCATTTTCCTCGGCGGTCAGCGACTTGCCCTCACCTGCCATCTCGTACTTGCCGTCCTTGTAATATTCGGACGCCGCGCAATCGAGCGCCAGACGGACGTCGTCGCCCGGCGTATAGCCTGCGGCCGAGACCGCGGACATGATGAAATCCAGCGCTTCGGTAGTGGAGCGCAGGTTCGGTGCGAAACCGCCTTCGTCGCCCACGCTGGTGTTGTGCCCGGCCTTGTGCAACGCCGATTTCAGGGTGTGGAAAATTTCCGTCCCCATCCGCACGGCATCGGCGATGCTTTCAGCGCCGACGGGCATGATCATGAATTCCTGGATGTCGATGGGATTGTCGGCATGCGCGCCGCCATTGATGATGTTCATCATCGGAACCGGCAGGATGTGCGCATTGGTGCCCCCGACATAGCGGTAAAGCGGCATGCCCGAATAGGTGGCGGCCGCCTTGGCCACGGCGAGGGACACCCCGAGAATCGCGTTCGCACCGAGACGGCTCTTGTTGGGCGTGCCGTCGAGTTCGATCATCGCCGCGTCGATCTTGGCCTGCTGCGTCGCGTCCATGCCGCCGATGGCGTCGAAGATCGGCCCATTGACCGCGTCCACGGCCTTGGTGACGCCCTTGCCCTTGTACCGCTCGCCGCCGTCACGCAACTCGACAGCTTCGTGTGCGCCGGTCGAGGCGCCGGACGGAACGGCGGCGCGCCCAAGCGTGCCGTCCTCGAGGATGACGTCGACTTCCACGGTCGGATTGCCCCGGCTGTCAAAAATCTGACGGCCGATGATGTCTACGATAGCGCTCATGGCAATGATCCCTGTTGAATGGAAAATTCTACGGCGTTGCATTAGCCGAGCGGATCACAAAGTGAAACAGCCCTGCCGCATAAATTCATTTACGACGGCATCAAGTTGCCCGAATCGCCATTCAGGATAACGTCCGGGAGTTGGGGTGAAGCCTCTGGGAGGATGCACCTGTGACACAATTAGCCGGCATTTTGACATTCGCCATGATTGCTTTCGGCCTGCTGACGTCGTGCAATCAGCCTTCTTCCACACCCGACAGCAAAAGCGTCATCATTCTGCAAAACGGCTGATCAGCGCGACTTCGCAACCTTGTCGAATTGCATCAACGTGTCGATGAGGCGCGGCATCTCAGCCAATGGCACCATGTTGGGGCCGTCGGATGGCGCGTTATCCGGGTCTTGATGGGTTTCCACGAAGACACCCGCCACGCCGACTGCGACGGCGGCGCGCGCCAGCGTCTCGACGAAACGGCGGTCCCCGCCCGTGGAACCGCCCTGCCCGCCCGGCTGCTGAACCGAATGGGTCGCGTCGAAGATCACGGGCGCGCCGGTTTCCGCCATGATCGGCAGCGCGCGCATGTCGGAGACGAGCGTGTTGTAGCCAAACGACGCGCCGCGTTCGGTCAGCAGAACATTCGGATTGCCGCCGCCGACCACCTTGGCGAGCACGTTCTTCATGTCCCAAGGCGCCAGGAACTGGCCCTTCTTGATATTGACGACGCGCCCCGTGTGCGCAGCTGCAAGAAGCAGGTCGGTCTGGCGGCAGAGAAATGCCGGGATCTGCAGTATATCGACGACTTCGGCGACCTCGGCACATTGCGCTTCGGTGTGGACATCGGTCAGGACAGGCAGGCCGAATTCGGCCTTGAGATCGGCAAAGACGGGTAATGACTTGTCCAGCCCGAGGCCGCGCTTGCCCGACAGAGATGTGCGGTTGGCTTTGTCGAAGGAGGATTTGTAGACGAGCCCGATGCCGGCCTTGTCGCAGATTTCTTTCAGGGCGCCCGCCATGTCGAAGGCATGCCCCCGGCTTTCCATCTGGCAAGGTCCCGCGATGAGCGAAAGCGGCGCGTCGTTGGCGAAGCGGACTTGTCCCGCCGCCACGGTCGTATTGGCGTTCATTTGGAAACCTGCTCCTGGAAGGCAAGGAAACAGCCCTGACCGGGCGCGGCGTCGACGATCACCCTGCCATGCAATTCGCGAAAACCGACGGAAGCCGCGGCAAGACGCGCGATGAGTGCCTCGATCGACGGAACCGACAGGATCATGCCTTCGAGACGCAGTCCCCGCTCGGCGCTCTTGCGCTCGACGCCGAAATGCACCGAAAGCCCTTCCGGCGTCATCACGTTGACGGAACCGTTTGAAGCCGCGATTTCGAGACCGAAGGAATGCGCCTCGTCGTCGCGATTGTTCACCACTTCTTGCATAAGGTACTGGAAATCCGTCGGATTCGGCTCCGACAGGACCACCTCGATAATTCCCGTGGCGCCGTTGTCATGCGCCTGAAGGCCGGACCGGTCCACTTTCGGCACGGCAACCCGCTCGCATGTAAAGAACAGCACGTCGGGCGATCGCAGATCGGAGGCGAATGCGAGCAGGAAGGCCGCCTTGTCCTTCTTGCCGTCTGCGCCGGTGAACTTGCGCGAGAAAGCCAGTTTCTTGCCGGCGGAAAATCCCGTCTTGCGGAAAGCCTTGTGATCGCGCCGGGCGTCATGCGTCGCGAATGCCAGCGCCGAAAACCCGTCCTCACCATTGCGGAACCGGAACGCCTGGTCGCGCGCGGTAAAGACATTGCCCTTGCGTGCCGTCGCCTCGCAGTCCTCGCGCTGCGCGACCGCAAGCGGCTCGAGGAAGGTGCCGTCTGCAAAATAGACGCAGGCGTTCTCTGTCCCGAACGGATGCCGTGCGTCGGCAGCGACGGTAAAGCCAAGCGCGGTCCAGCGCTCCCGCGCCGCCTCCAGGCTTTCCACGGGCAGCACGGCGTGGTCGATGGCGCGCGCCTTGCGCGGTTGTTTTATCGGCTTCGACATGGCGCGGAGATGTGCACCATTTGGCGGGGCCGTTCAAGCGCTCATTGCCGTCTGGCGACGATGTCCTATCTCCGGGCGGAGTAACAGGAGGTGGCGATGTTCAAGAAAACAGCAGTCTCCCTCGCAGTGGCCGCGCTGATATCGTCAACCGGCGCCGCGGCGGCACAGAATGCGACGGAACGCCAGGCGCAGGACGTTGTCACCCGGCAGTTGGAAGCGTTCCTGTCAGGGGATTTCGCGCGGGCCTATTCCTATGCCTCGCCCGACATCAAACGTATTTTTCCGACGCTGGAAAGCTTCATGTCGATGGTCCGCAACGGCTATCTGCCCGTTCTGCGGCCGGGTAACTATGCCTTCGGCCGCGTCGAGCCTCTGGCGGACGGACGTCTCGTCTGGGAAGTACTGATCCGCGGGCCGGACGGCGCCGACTATACCGCGGCCTATTACATGGAGCGCCAATCCGACGGATCGTGGAAAGTCGACGGCGTCAGCCTGCGCGAGGGTGCGGCCGGGATGACGTGACGGGCAGTCAGAGCGGTGCGATGTCGCCGCGCTCCCATTCCGCTTCCGTCTCGGCGCAGAACTCCGCATACCGCCCGGCCTCGATCGCATCGCGGATGCCCTGCATGAGCTGTTGGTAATAATGGATGTTGTTCCATGACAACAGCATCGCGCCCAGCATTTCGTTGGCGCGCATGAGGTGATGCAGATAGGCGCGCGAATAGTCGCGTGCCGCCGGGCATGAGGATTCCTCGTCGAGGGGCCGGTGATCCTCGGCATGGCGCGCATTTTTCAGGTTGATCCGGCCCCGCCGCGTGAACGCCAGCCCGTGCCGCCCGGAGCGGGTCGGCATCACGCAATCGAACATGTCAATGCCATGCGCCACCGATCGTATGATGTCCTGCGGCGTGCCGACGCCCATCAGGTAGCGCGGCTTGTCCGCCGGCAGCAGCGGACAGGTCGCGTCCAGCATCGCCAGCATGACGTCCTGCGGTTCGCCGACCGCCAACCCGCCGACCGCATAGCCCTTGAGGTCGAGGTCAGCGAGTGCGGTCGCCGACGCCGCGCGCAGGGTCTCGTTATCCCCGCCCTGTACGATTCCGAACATCGCTCGCTCCGGCTGGTCGCCGAAGGCGGTCTTGCAGCGTTCGGCCCAGCGCAGCGACAGCTCCATCGCCTTCGTGATCGTATCCTGATCGGCCGGCAGCGCGACGCATTCGTCGAGCTGCATCTGGATGTCCGAACCGAGCAGCCCCTGGATCTCTATCGACCGTTCAGGGCTCATCTCGTAGCGCTGGCCGTCGATATGCGACTGGAACGTCACCCCGTTCTCGCTCATCTTCCGCAGGGCAGACAGCGACATCACCTGGAAACCGCCGGAATCAGTCAGGATCGGATAGGGCCAACGGATGAATTCATGCAGGCCACCAAGCCGTGCGACACGTTCGGCGCCCGGCCGCAGCATCAGGTGATAGGTGTTGCCGAGGATGATATCGGCGCCGCAATCGCGGACCTGGTCGAGATACATCGCCTTGACGGTGCCGACCGTGCCCACCGGCATGAAGGCCGGCGTGCGGATGTTGCCGCGCGCGGTATGTACGACCCCGCGCCGCGCCGCGCCGTCGGTTGCGAGAAGCTCGAAGGAAAACGGGGTGGTCATGATCGTCCTTCAGTCTGCGGGAACAGCAGGCAAGCGTCGCCATAGGAATAGAAACGGTAGCGGCTATCGATCGCATGGCGATAGGCGGTCCGCATCGTTTCCAGCCCGCTGAAGGCCGAGACCAGCATGAACAGGGTCGAACGCGGCAGGTGGAAATTGGTCATCAGCAGATCCACCGCTTTGAAGCGGTAGCCTGGCGTGATGAAGATGTCGGTTGCGCCCGACCACGCCTGCACCGCTCCATCCGCGCTCGCGGCGCTTTCCAGAAGCCGCAGCGAGGTCGTACCCACAGCCACGATGCGCCCGCCCTTCGCGCGCGTATCGTTGAGAAATGCGGCCGTCTCCGTGCTGACATGGCCGATTTCCTCATGCATGCGGTGCTCTGTCGTATCCTCCGCCTTGACCGGCAGGAATGTCCCCGCCCCGACATGCAGCGTGACGAAAGCACGGTGAATACCGGCAGCGTCGAGTGTTTCGAACAGGCGCTCGGTGAAGTGCAAGCCGGCTGTCGGCGCGGCGACCGCACCTTTCTCGCGCGCATAGATCGTCTGGTAATCCCGACGGTCGCGCTCGTCTTCTGGCCGCTTGGTCGCGATATAGGGCGGCAGCGGCACATGGCCGACCAGCGCCAGCGCGGCATCGAGGTCGCCGCCTCCCCGGTCGAACTGCAGGTCCACTTCGCCTTCGTTGCCCTTGGCCGCGACATCGGCCTTCAGGTCATGCCCGTTCGCCCCGAAATCGACGACATCGCCCGGCTTCAGTTTCTTCGCGCCGCGAACAAAGGCCTTCCATCGGTTCGGCGCCGTGCGCATGTGCAGCGTCGCGCCGATTTGCGCCCGCGCGCCGTCCGCGCGGACCCGTACCCCTTCCAGCTGCGCCGGGATCACCTTGGTGTCGTTGAAAACGAGCACGTCGCCTGCCCGGAGGAAACCCGGCAGGTCAAAAACGTGGGAATCGGTCAGGCCGTCATCCGGCCTGACCACCAGCATCCGCGCGCTGTCGCGCGGCGATGCCGGCCGGATCGCGATCCGGTCTTCCGGCAAGTCGAAATCGAAGGCGTCAACGCGCATGGGTTTCGCTCGCCGGCAGATCCGAACCTAGAGGTCGGCCGCGACCTTCATCGACACGATGGAATCGGGATCGCGCACGGGTTCGCCGCGCTCGATCTTGTCGACGTTTTCCATGCCCTCAATGACCTGACCCCAGACGGTATATTGCTTGTCGAGGAATGAGGCGTCCTCGAAGACGATGAAGAACTGAGAATTCGCGGAGTTCGGGTTCTGCGACCGGGCCATCGAACAGACGCCACGCGCATGGTTCGCGTCATTGAATTCTGCCTTCAAATCCGGCTTTGACGATCCACCCATTCCGGCACGCGACGGGTCGTAATTGTCAGAATTCTTGTTGCCGAACCGAACGTCGCCGGTCTGCGCCATGAAACCGTCGATCACGCGGTGGAAGACCACGCCGTCATATTCGCCGGCCCGCGCCAGTTCCTTGATCCGCGCGACATGATCCGGCGCCAGGTCGGGGCGCAATTCGATGACGACCGTTCCTGTGGTCGTTTCCATGACAATGGTGTTTTCCGGGTCCTTGTAAGCCATCACGGCGCCTTTCCAATTCTTGAATATGCAGGGGAGTTATTGTTTGTCGGCCGCAATGACAACCTTGATCATGCGATCGGGATCGGTCACCGCGCCATTATTGGCCTGCGTGCCCTTCTTGATGTTGTCGACATATTCCATGCCGCTCACCACCTGCCCGACCACCGTGTACTGGCCGTTCAGGAAATCGCCGTCGGCGAACATGATGAAGAACTGCGAATTGGCGGAATTGGGATCCTGCGCCCGCGCCATGCCGACGGTGCCGCGCACATAGGGCTCCGACGAGAACTCCGCCGGAAGGTTGGGCAGATCGGAGCCGCCGGTGCCGGCGCGGCGCGGCTGGAAGCCGTCTTCCATGTCGCCGTACTGCACGTCGCCGGTCTGCGCCATGAAGCCGGGTATCACGCGGTGAAACGCGACGTTGTCATATTCGCCGTTGCGGACCAACGTCTTGATCTGCGCGACATGCTTGGGCGCAAGATCGGGACGCAGGCGGATTGCCACGTCGCCATCCTTGAGCGTGATAATCATCGTGTTCTCGGGATCGCTGTCCTGGGCAAAGGCGCCCGGCAGGGACAGCGCAAGACCAATGATTGCCGCGCAAGCGGTAAGAAAGACGCGTTTCGTCAGATGCATGGAAATATCCTCGGTAAAACTGGAGCTTAGTCGAATTTCGCGCGCAGCGCCGTATGCACGGACGTCGGCACGAACGGGCTCGTATCGCCACCCATCGATGCGATTTGGCGTACCAATGTGGCGGTAATCGTGCGAACCGAAGGACTGGCCGGCAGAAATACCGTCTGCAGTTCCGGCGCCATCATCTCGTTCATGCCCGCCATCTGCATCTCGTAATCGAGATCGGTACCGTCCCTGAGGCCGCGCACAAGCGCCTTGGCGCCGTGTTCGCGCGCCGAATCCACCAAAAGCCCATCGAAGGAGACAATCTCAACGCTCCCGGCGGACAGGCCCTCCTCTTCAATGACTTGCCGTATCAACGCGACGCGTTCGTCGAAGTCGAAAAGTCCCTTTTTCCCCGGATGCGTGCCGATCGCGACAATGACCTTGTCGAAGATCGCTAAAGTGCCCCGCAAAACGTCGAGGTGCCCGTTTGTGATGGGATCGAAGGATCCGCCGTAGATTGCTATGTGCTCGTTCATGGCCGAAGCCTGTAGCCCAGATTCGTCCGGCGCGAAAGATGGCGGAGACCCGGCGCCTTAGCCATTGTCGCACTGAACCGGGAATACCGTCCTGTCCTCGAAGGACAGTATCCCCGCTTCGGCGTAGCCCTCGTCGGCCGCGGCCTCGAACAGACGCAGCGACACGACGATACGCGCGATTTTCGGATCGGTGAAGTCGACGAGGATCCGGTTTCCGCCGGAGAAGCCCTGCCCGAACACCATCGGATGCTGATCACCGGTCGCGCTAGTGGACCAGGTTCCGGACCCGTCAGTGACAGTCGCGCCGATAACGGAAAGCACCGGTAGATGGCCAATCGATATCTCGATCGACGCCCCCGATCCGTCGGTAGCATTGCAAAGGATCTGGTCGGAAGCGTACGCCGGCGTGGTCTCCATAATGGCGCATGCAACCAATAGCGCGGCCGCTGCGTTAAGTCCCTGTCGGGTGGCTGGCATGCCGGTCTCCCCCGATCCTGTTTCGAAACCCGTGCGCGGCACTGTGACGGAATGCACATCGGCCCGGACGCATTTGCGGTTCTATCGGTCTCAACAAAGGAGACACAACCATGATCGCCATCTTCGCACTGTCCATGATGATCGTAACCGCCGCTTTCGCCGTCCCGGCCCTGCTGCCGAACCGCGACGCCAAGTAGTCCTGACCGGTAAATCGTCGCCTACTGGACCGAGCGTCTGGCAGCCAGCATCCACAAACCGCCGCCGATCAGGCATGAGCCGGAAATACGTTCGACCAGACGTATGTTGCGCCGGTTGAGCCAACCGCCCGTCCGCCCCGCGGCAAAGGCATAAACACTGTCGCAGATCGTTGCCACGACGACGAACGTCATGCCGAGCACGACCGTTTGCATCGCCGGATTTCCCGAAGACGACACGAACTGCGGAATAAACGCTCCGAACAGGAACAGCGCCTTCGGGTTCGACCAGATCACCACGAAACCCTGCCAGACATAGCCCCAGGGCGAGCGGACCTTGACCGCGGAGTCGGCGCTGCCGAGCGTTCCGTCGGAACGCCACATCTTGATCCCCAGCCATATCAGGTAGAGCGCACCCGCGACCTTCAGGAACAGGAAGGCTTCTCCGACAACCGCGACGACCGTCTTCAAGCCGACAGCGAGAATCGCGATCATCATCATGACACCGAGCTGCGTCCCGGCGACATTGAGCAGCCCTGCCCGGCTTCCGGCCCGCAGTGAATTCGCAATGACGACCGTCACGGTCGGACCAGGCACGATGACGATCAGGAAGCTGGCGATCGCGAACGCCAGCCAGGCTTGGATATCGATCAAGGTATTCGCCCTCCGGTTGTTGTGACCGCGTCAGACGACTTAGCCACAACACCGGACCCGAGTCACTCGGTATCGGGCTGTTCCGTATTGGGCTCTTCGGTGCCTTCTTCTTCGCCGTTATCCTCCGGCTCGCGGATGCGCTCGACCGACACCACCCGTTCGCCTTCGGCGGTTGTGAAGATCTTCACGCCCTTCGTCGCGCGCGAGGCGAAACGAATGCCGTTGACGGGAACGCGGATCACCTTGCCGGAATTCGTGACAAGCATGATCTGATCGGCGTCATCGACCGGGAACGCGGCGACCAGCGTGCCGATCTCGCTTGTCTTGGACGTGTCGGTGGCGCGAATGCCCTTGCCGCCTCGTCCGGACACCCGGAAATCGTAGGAAGACGAGCGCTTGCCGGAACCGTATTCGCTGACGGTCAGCACGAATTCTTCCGCCGCCGCCATTTCAGCGAATTGTTCCTCGGAGAGGACAAATGCGCCTTCCTCGGACTCGGCTTCCTCATTGGTCAGCGCAACGTCCTCGACCTCATCCTCATCGGACTGGCGGCGCAGCGCGGAGGCCTGTTTCAGATAGGCGTTTCGCTGTGCCGGCGTTGCATCGCTGTGGCCGAGAATTGACATCGAGATGACGCTGTCGTCATCGCCGAGAGAAATGCCGCGCACGCCGACCGAATTGCGCCCGGCAAAGACGCGGATATCGGTGACCGGGAAGCGGATGCACTGGCCGAGCGACGTCGTCAGCAGTACGTCGTCATTCTCGGAGCAGGTCGCGACATTCAGGATCTCGGCGCCGTCTTCCTCCAGTTTCATTGCGATCTTGCCGTTGCGGTTCACCTGGACGAAATCCGACAGCTTGTTGCGCCGGACCGTGCCATTCGTCGTCGCGAATATCACGTCCAGTTCGCCCCAGCTGTCCTCGTCCTCGGGCAGCGGCATGATGGTCGTGATGCGTTCGTCTTCCTGCAGCGGCAGCATGTTGCGCAGGAACTTACCGCGCGACTGCGGCGTACCGATCGGCAGGCGCCACACCTTCTCCTTGTAGACGATGCCGCGCGAAGAGAAGAACAGGATCGGCGTATGCGTATTGGCGACGAAGAGACGGGTAACGAAATCCTCCTCCTTGGTCGCCATGCCGGACCGCCCTTTGCCCCCTCGCCGCTGGGCGCGGTAGGTCTGCAGCGGAACGCGCTTGATATAGCCCTGGTGGCTGAAGGTGACGACCATGTCCTCACGCGCGATCAGGTCCTCGTCGTCCATGTCCGGGCCGCCTTCGGCGAGCTCGGTGCGCCGCGGCGTTCCGAATTCGTCACGTACCGCGATCAGCTCGTCCTTGACGATCTGCTGAACACGCGCCCGCGACGACAGGATGTCGAGATAGTCGCGGATTTCCGCGCCGATCGTGTTCAACTCGTCGGCGATCTCGTCGCGGCCGAGCGCCGTCAGGCGCTGCAGGCGCAGGTCGAGGATCGCTCGCGCCTGTTCCTCGGACAGCATATAGGTGTTGTCTTCGGGATCGATGCCGTGACGCGGGTCGTCGATCAACTGGATCAGCGGCGCAACATCCTTTGCCGGCCAGCGGCGCGTCATCAACTGCTCGCGCGCCGTCGCCGGGTCCGGCGCGTTGCGGATCAGGTGAATCACCTCGTCAATATTCGCGACAGCGATAGCGAGGCCGACGAGGATATGCGCGCGGTCCCGTGCCTTTCGCAGCAGGTATTTGGTACGACGGCTTATGACGACTTCGCGAAACGCGACGAAGGCGCGCAGCATGTCGAGCAGGTTCATCTGTTCGGGCTTGCCGCCATTCAGCGCCACCATGTTGGCGCCGAACGATGTCTGCAACGGCGTATACCGGTAGAGCTGGTTCAGCACGACATCGGCGACGACATCGCGCTTCAATTCGACCACGACCCGGTAGCCTTGCCGGTCGGACTCGTCACGAATGTCGGAAATGCCTTCGATACGCTTGTCGCGCACCAGCTCGGCCATCTTCTCGATCATGCTGGCTTTGTTGACCTGGTAAGGGACCTCGGTAATCACGATGGATTCGCGATCGCCGCTGCGTGGCTCGATAGTGGCGCGGCCGCGCATGACAATCGAGCCGCGGCCGGTCTCGTAGGCCGACCGGATGCCGGACCGGCCCAGCACCAGGCCGCCGGTCGGAAAATCCGGACCGGGAATGATTTCCATGATCTGCGGCAACGTGATCGCGGGATCGTCGATCAGCGCGATACAGCCATCGACGACCTCGGAAAGATTGTGCGGCGGGATATTGGTCGCCATGCCCACGGCAATGCCGCCGGAACCATTGACCAGAAGGTTGGGAAACCGCGCCGGCAGAACAACAGGCTCGCTTTCCGAAGCATCGTAGTTGTCCTGGAAATCGACTGTGTCCTTGTCGATATCCTCCAGCAACTCGTGCGCGACCTTCTCGAGCCGCGACTCCGTATAACGCATCGCAGCCGGCGGATCGCCGTCGATCGAGCCGAAATTGCCCTGACCGTCGACAAGCGGCACCCGCAACGACCAGTCCTGCGCCATGCGCACCATGGCGTCGTAGATTGCCGCGTCGCCATGCGGGTGATATTTACCCATGACGTCGCCGACGATGCGGGACGATTTGACGTATTTGCGGTTCCAGTGGAACCCGCCCTCGTGCATCGCGTAAAGGATGCGGCGGTGGACCGGTTTCAGTCCGTCACGGACATCGGGCAGCGCCCGGCTCACGATCACGCTCATCGCGTAATCGAGATAGGACCGCTGCATTTCCTCAAGAATGGAGACCGGTTCGATGCCGTCGTTTTCGCCCGAACCGTCGATTGGTGTTTCGTCGCTCAATGAAGTCTTGCTTTGTTGTTCAGAATCATTGCCCGGAGATTAGCGGAACGGTCGCGAAAAAGCGAACGAACGCACTAGTTTTTCCAATGTTTTAGCGCAGATTTCTCGCCTTGTTGACGTATCGACGCTCTTGCCGGGCACCATAGCCAGCTGTTAGGCAGAAACATGAACGTCGATCTTCTCGTACAAGCGGTCGTGACGCTGATCGTCACCATCGATCCGGTCGGCCTCGCGCCGCTGTTTCTCGCCGTGACGACCGGCATGAACCGGGCGGAGCGCCGCCAGGTCGCGCTCCGCGCCAGCATCATCGCTTTCGGTATTTTCATCCTGTTCGCACTGGCCGGAACGGTGGTCCTGTCGCTATTTGGCATCACGCTTCCCGCCTTCCGCGTCGCCGGCGGCCTGCTGCTTTTCTGGATTGCCTTCGAAATGGTCTTCGAACGCCGGCAGGAGCGGCACGAAAACACCGCCAAGCGGGCCATTACCCAGGATGAAATTCACGGCGTTTCCGTCTTTCCGCTCGCCATTCCTCTAATGGCCGGCCCCGGTGCCATTTCAGCCACCATTCTGCTTTCGGGCGAATTCTCCAGCGCGCTCGACCGCGCCGCCCTGATCGGCATCATCCTGGCGATCGTCATATTGACCTACGGCGTCTATCTGCTGGCCGAACGCGTCGAGGGACTGCTCGGCGCCACCGGACGGACGGTTTTGACGAGACTGCTCGGCGTCATCCTGTCGGCGCTTGCCGTGCAATTCGTCGCCGACGGCGTCAAGGCGCTGATCGCAGCCTGATCGCATACGCAACGAAACCGATCGCCTCGTTCGTTTCGGCACAGGGAAGAGCCGGTAAAGATCAGTCAAACAGCGGAGGAGCTTCCTCGCCTCGTCCGATCGGCTTATCGCGCGCGAGAAGACAACGCCGTTTTCCCGCCTTTACACAACCCATGATTTCGGATGTCTGATCGGTTGAGAAAACCATCAAGGCAGACGTGTGAGTTCCAATTCCCCTAGATTGTCACCCCCCGGCGCGCAGAAATCCGTGGTTATTTTGGATGTTCTCCGACTGCTGGCCGCGTTGAGCGTGGTGGCTTATCATTACTTTTTCTATGCGAGCACAGAAGAAACCATCGGCGGCATCGGCGAGATTGCCGGATACTGGCTCAACTATCCGGGACTGGTCAGCTACACGTGGTGGGGATGGGTTGGTGTCTATGTCTTCTTCGTTATTTCCGGATTTGTGATCGCGATGTCGGCAAGCGACAAATCGGCTTCGGAATTTGCGATTGGCCGCTTTTCACGAATCTATCCCGCGCTCATCGTGTTTTCCGCACTGGCGCTGATCGTCATCCTGACTGAGTCCTCTGTACCCGCTTCCAAGTCGATCGCCAGTTGGTTCCGGTCAATCATACTGTTTCCGCGCGGACCGTGGATCGATGGCGCGATATGGACTCTGACGGTCGAGGCGCTGTTTTACGCGGTGATCGCCGTCGCGATATTTTTTAACGTGTACAGGCGAATTGGCGGCATTGTCCGCTTTTATACGGTTCTATCGACCATGTTCTGGATTGCCGTCCTCTATCAGCAATACGGTCCCGGCGCGCCCGATGGAGGCATCCTTCAGGCAGTCGCGGAATCCTACAAGGCAAAGTTCTTTCTTCTGACGACGGGATCATTCTTCGCCGTCGGAATGATATTCCATGAAATATATGTTTTGGGAAACAGGTTTGAGCGATCGATCTTCCTGTATCTTGCCGTACTGGATTCCGTGGCCGCCTTGCACACATTTTCCCTGTCATCGGCAGGCGTTACCCAATTTGGCCAGAACGCCATCCTTCCGATTTCCGTCTGGCTGGCGGCAGTCGCGGTCATCGGCTGTGCAATTCCGATGGAACGCCTGCGAACTCCCTCCCTGTTCTACAGGAAAATAGCACGGCAACTGGGGCTGATGACCTACCCGTTATATCTTGTCCATCAGATTTCGGGGGCCTTCATCATTGGCATCTTGTTTCAGATAGGTTTGGGCCGTTTCTTCTCGCCGTCTGTCGGAATTGGGATCGTCGTTCTGATCAGTTGGCTTTTCGCGCGCCATATCGAGCCGGGAATGCGGCGGCGCATCGATCACGCATGCCGGACGGCGATAGATCAATTCACCCTGCGATACGCCTTCCAGCGGACACGAAACGAAGACTAGCCGCCGGGACGAGTTCGAAGCGTTGATCGCAACTTGGTCATTGGCGCAGCGTGTCGAGATCGATAGTCACTTCCGCGCCTCCAAATCCATGCACGCTGTCATGCGCCTTGACGATGACCGTCGAGACGGTGTCGGGAATGGTAATGCCGGGTTGTGACCGCGTGAAGGGCTGTTCGTTCTCGTGCGGATGCAGCAATACCCGCTCGCCGTACACGGTGCCGTCGCGACCCGCGACGATCCAGCGGTCGGCATAGTGGTCCCAGCCTTCGTCATCGTGGCGGACAGTCACCTCAAACCGCCATGTCCCTGCGCCCTGCTGGCGCGCATTTACGGAAACCACATCGGCCTCGCCGGCAAAGACCTGCGTCAGCGTTGCAAGGATCGCCGCGACGCTGACCACGACGATGGACAGCGCCGATACGTCCCGCCCGTATCCGTTGCGTGCCGGCGCCATCGCGTAGTCGCTCCCTAGAACGGGATCTCGTCGTCCATGTCGCGGACGAAATCGTCATTGCCGGACGGCGCGCCGCCACCCTGACCGCCCTGATTGCCCTGGCCGCCGCCGTAACCCCCGCTCACCTGCTGCCGGCCCCCGCCGCCGCCATAGGAGCCTTCGCCCTCGCCGCGGCTGTCGAGCATCTGGAGATCGCCGCGGAAGCGCTGCAGCACGATTTCCGTCGTGTATTTGTCCTGGCCGCTCTGGTCGGTCCATTTGCGCGTCTGCAACTGGCCCTCGACGTAAACCTTGGCGCCCTTTTTGAGATAGTTCTCGGCGACCTTGGCGAGGTTCTCGTTGAAAATGACGACACGGTGCCATTCGGTCCGCTCACGGCGCTCGCCCGAATTCTTGTCGCGCCAGCTTTCCGAAGTCGCCACCGAGAGATTGACGACCGCATCACCCGAATTCATGCGCCGCACTTCCGGATCGGCGCCCAGATTGCCGACCAGAATAACCTTGTTCACACTGCCAGCCATGACGCCAACACTCCTGCATGATTTGCTTTGAATATTGGACCCCACACTATCCAAGCGCGCATGCAGGCTCCACACCGCCCTGCACTGTCCACAGGGTCTTTTTTGTTCTTGTAATGTTCTAGGGTTTCGTCGATGACTTTGTCAAGATGCATGCTGTGAGTCGGGCAAAGTCAGGAGAGATCGGCTAACCTCTCTCGACAAGCCGTCAGTCATGCTTAAATGAGGGGCAGTACGCGGGCCGGCCGCGATAGGCATCTTTCATGAGTGATCAGAAATTCATCTCCATTCGCGGTGCGCGCGAACATAACCTCAAGAACGTCGATCTCGATCTGCCGCGTGACCGGCTGATCGTGATGACCGGCATGTCCGGATCGGGAAAATCGTCGCTCGCCTTCGACACGATCTATGCCGAGGGTCAGCGCCGCTACGTCGAAAGCCTGTCGGCCTATGCGCGCCAGTTCCTGGAGATGATGCAGAAGCCCGATGTCGACCAGATCGACGGCCTCTCTCCGGCGATTTCGATCGAGCAGAAGACGACGTCGCGCAATCCGCGCTCGACGGTTGGCACCGTTACCGAGATCTACGACTACATGCGCCTCCTGTTCGCCCGCGTCGGCGTGCCGATTTCCCCCGCGACGGGACTGCCGATCGAAAGCCAGACCGTCAGCCAGATGGTCGACCGGCTGATGACGCTGGATGAAGGCACCCGCCTCTATATCCTCGCGCCGATCGTGCGCGGTCGCAAAGGCGAATACCGCAAAGAGTTCGCCGAGCTGATGAAAAAGGGCTTCCAGCGCGTGAAGGTCGACGGCGCTTTCTACGAGATCGCCGACGTCCCTGCCCTCGACAAGAAATACAAGCACGATATCGACGTCGTGGTGGACCGTGTCGTCATTCGCGACGATATCGCTGCCCGTCTCGCCGACAGCCTGGAGACCTGCCTGCGCCTGGCCGACGGCCTCGCAGTCGCCGAATTCGCCGACAAGCCCCTGCCGCCGGAGGATACCGGTGCCGACGCGGTCAACAAGTCGAAAAACGACACCCACGAACGGACGGTGTTTTCCGAAAAATTCGCATGCCCGGTCTCCGGCTTCACGATCCCGGAAATCGAACCGCGCCTGTTCTCGTTCAACAATCCCTTCGGTGCCTGCCCGTCCTGCGACGGGCTCGGCGTCCAGAAAACGATCGACCGCAACCTCGTCGTGCCCGAAAGGGAAGCCAAGCTGCATGAGGCGATCGCGCCCTGGGCGAAATCCACCTCGCCCTATTACCGTCAGACACTCGATGCGCTCGGCAAGGCCTACGGCTTCAAGATCACCGATAAATGGTCGTCCGTGCCAGAAATAGCACAGGACGCGATCCTGCTCGGCACCGGCGATCGCGAGATCGATTTCGTCTACGACGACGGCCTGCGCTCCTACAAGACCACCAAAACCTTCGAGGGTGTGATCCCGAACCTTGAGCGCCGGTGGAAGGAGACGGATTCGTCATGGGCGCGCGAGGAAATCGAGCGCTACATGTCGGCGACGCCGTGTTCCGTCTGCCACGGCCACCGCCTGAAGCCGGAGGCGCTCGCCGTCAAGATCGGCGGCAAGCACATCTCCGAAGTCACGGAATTCTCGATCCGCAATGCGGTGAAATGGTTCGATAGCGTCGAGGAGACCTTCTCGGACAAACAGGCGGAAATCGCCTACCGCATCCTCAAGGAAATTCGCGAACGGCTGCGGTTTCTCAACGATGTCGGCCTCGACTACCTGACGCTTTCGCGAAATTCCGGCACCCTGTCGGGCGGTGAAAGCCAGCGCATCCGTCTCGCCTCGCAGATCGGCTCGGGCCTGACAGGCGTGCTTTACGTTCTGGATGAGCCCTCCATCGGCCTGCACCAGCGCGACAATGCCCGCCTGCTCGAAACGCTCCGGCATTTGCGCGATCTCGGCAATACGGTGATCGTCGTCGAGCACGACGAGGATGCGATCCTGACCGCCGACTACGTCGTCGACATTGGTCCGGCGGCCGGCATTCATGGCGGGCGTGTCATCGCATCGGGCACACCGAACGACGTCATGGCCGATTCGGCCTCGCTGACCGGCCAGTACCTTACTGGCGCGAAAGCCATTGCCATTCCCGCCGAGCGCCGCCAACCGAAGAAGAAGCGCGCCATCAAGGTTTCGGGCGCGCGCGGCAACAACCTGAAAGACGTGACGGCGGAGATTCCGCTCGGCCTGTTCACCGCGGTGACCGGCGTTTCCGGCGGCGGCAAGTCGACCTTCCTGATCGAGACGCTCTACAAGGCCGCCGCGCGGCGCATCAATGGCGCGCGCGAGAATCCCGCCGAATACGACCGTATCGACGGGCTCGAACTCCTCGACAAGGTGATCGACATCGACCAGTCGCCGATCGGTCGCACGCCGCGGTCCAATCCGGCGACCTATACTGGCGCCTTCACGCCCATTCGCGACTGGTTCGCGCAATTGCCCGAGGCCAAGGCGCGCGGCTACCAGCCGGGCCGGTTTTCCTTCAACGTCAAGGGCGGCCGTTGCGAGGCCTGCCAGGGCGACGGCGTCATCAAGATCGAGATGCACTTCCTGCCCGATGTCTACGTCACCTGCGACGTCTGCCACGGGCACCGCTACAACCGCGAGACGCTGGAAGTGCACTTCAAGGGCAAATCGATTGCCGACGTGCTGGAAATGACCGTCGAGGAAGGTGTCGACTTCTTCTCCGCCGTTCCCGCTGTGCGCGACAAGCTGGAAACGCTAAAACGCGTCGGCCTCGGCTATATCAAGATCGGCCAGCAGGCGACGACGCTGTCCGGCGGCGAGGCGCAACGCGTCAAGCTTGCCAAGGAATTGTCGCGCCGGGCGACCGGCCGCACGCTCTACATCCTCGACGAGCCGACCACCGGCCTGCATTTCCATGACGTCGCCAAGCTGCTCGACGTGCTGCACGAACTGGTCGACACCGGCAACACGGTCGTCGTCATCGAACACAATCTCGAAGTCATCAAGACGGCCGACTGGATCATCGATCTGGGTCCGGAAGGCGGCGACGGCGGCGGCGAGATCGTCGCGACCGGCACGCCCGAACAGGTGATCGACGAGCCCCGCTCCTATACCGGCCAGTTCCTGCGCGAACTGCTTGAACGCCGCCCGCAGAAGCGGGTCGAGGCGGCGGAATAATCCGACGCCGTTCATCCATCGCAGGCCGAATTTGACGGTGATCAACGATTTTTCGCTCCACCCGCAATAGGGTCCGGCTACTCCCGGAGGAGCCGGGAGCATAAAGGAGTGAATCATGGCCGAATCCAAGAAAAGCAATGTTCCTTCCATGTGGTCTGGTGGGGTTTTCGACGATTTCCGCAAAGAGATGGATGACCTTGTCGGCAGCTTCTTCGGCGGCGAGCGCCGGTGGCCGGCTCCGGGCAAAGCCTGGGCGAACCTGCCCGCTGGCGTCGTCAATCCGGCGATCGACGTCACCGAGAACGATGACGCGATCACGCTGACGGCCGAACTCCCCGGTCTCGCCGAGGAGGATGTCGACCTCACCGTGCGCGAAGGCGTCATAACGCTGAAGGGCGAGAAGAAGCACGAGCGCGACGAGGAAAAAGACAATGTCCACGTCACCGAACGCAGCTACGGGTCCTTCCAGCGGTCGATGCCCGTACCCGACCGCGTCGACGCGGACAAGATCAGCGCCAAGTTCGACAAGGGCGTTTTGAAAGTCGTAATGCCGAAAAAGGCGGAAGCCAAATCGCCGTCGCGCAAGATAGACATCGGAAAATAACAACAGATGGCAGGAGCCGGCTGGAGACACCGGCCGGCTCTTCGAAATCGGGTTGCCCTCATTTTCCGTTTGTTCAACCATGTGGCATGAGCAAACGCGGAATCATACGAGCGGGCATGGGCGGCTGGAACTTCCAACCCTGGGAAGGCGTCTTCTATCCGGACGACCTGCCGAAACGGCGCCAGCTCGAATATGCCAGCCGCCATGTCACCACGATCGAGGTGAACGCCACCTATTACGGCAGCCAGAAACCCGAGACCATCGCGAAATGGGGCGCCGATGCGCCGGACGGTTTCGTCTTTGCCATCAAGGGCAACCGCTTCGTCACCAACCGCAAGATCCTCGCCGATGCGGGCGACTCGCTGAAGAAATTCTTCGCTCAACGCCTTTCCGGCCTCGGCGACAAGTTGGGCCCGATCCTCTGGCAGTTCGCACCGACCAAAAAGTTCGATCCCGCCGATTTCGAGGCTTTTCTGAAACTGTTGCCGAAGGAGGATGGCGGCGTTCGATTGCGCCATGCGCTCGAGGTGCGCCATGACAGCTTCGCCGTCCCGGAATTCGCTTCGCTTGCGGCCCGGTACGGCGCGGCGATCGTCTACGCCGACCATTTCACCTATCCGGCCATCGCCGACGTGACCGCCGATTTCGTCTATGCGCGCTTGCAGAAGGGCGAGGACACCATTCCCACCGCCTATCCGGAAGACCAGATGGACCAATGGGCAAAGCGCGCCCTGATCTGGGCGGAAGGCGGCGTGCCCGATGATCTGCCGCTCGCCGCGCCGGAACGCAAACCGGAGAAGAAGCCGCGCGACGTGTTCGTCTTCTTCATCCACGAGGGTAAGATTCGCGCGCCGCATGCCGCGCAGGATTTCCTGAAACGCGCCGGCTGATCCGGGCTCAGGCTCCGGCGGGAGCCGTCTCCGGCGCCTGCATCCGGCGGATGTCAGGCAGAAAGACCGCAAGAAGTCCGATCGCCGGCAGGAACGAGCAGACCGAGTAGACCCAGTCGATCCCGTAAATGTCGGCGAGTTGGCCGAGCACCGCGGCCGCAATGCCGCCCATGCCGAAGGCGAGGCCGAAAAACAGGCCGGCAACCATGCCGACGCGGCCCGGCAGGATTTCCTGGGCGAAGACGATGATCGACGGAAAGGCGGAGGCGAGCGTGACGCCGATAATCATCGACAGGACCGTCGTCCAGGCGAGGCTCGCATAGGGCAGCGCCAGCGTGAAGGGCAGGATGCCGAGTATCGACACCCAGATCACCCGCTTGGTGCCGATACGGTCCGCGAGCGGGCCACCGATCAGGGTGCCGAACGCCACCGCACCCATGAAAAGGAAGAGGTGGATCTGGGCGACCTGCACGCCGATGCCGAAGCGATGCATCAGGAAGAAGATGAAATAGCTCGACATGCTCGCCATGTAGACGAATTTCGAGAACATCAGCATCACGAGGACGAGGAGCGTGCGCCTCACGGTTTTCGCCGGAAACGGCGATGTCCGGTCCACGGTCCCCTTGCGCGCCGAAGCCCTGCGATGCGCGCCGTACCAAGCGCTCACGCGCGACAGCACGATGATGCCGAGAAGAGCGGCGAGCGAGAACCATGCGACGCTCGTCTGTCCCGACTGCACGACGATGAAGGCGGCAAGTAGCGGCCCGGACGCCTGGCCGATATTGCCGCCCACCTGGAAGACCGACTGGGCAGTGCCGTGGCGCCCCCCGGAGGCAAGGCGGGCGACACGCGAGGATTCGGGATGAAAGACGGACGATCCGACGCCGATCAGGCAGGCCCCGAGGATCAGGAAGGCGTAGTGACCGGCAAAGGCCAGCGCGAAAAGGCCGATGAGCGAGAAAGCCATGCCCACGGGAAGCGAATAGGTAAGCGGCCGCTTGTCAGCGTAGGCGCCGATCAGCGGCTGCAAGAGCGAAGCCGTTACCTGGAAGGCGAAAGTCAGGAAACCTATCTGGCCGAATGTCAGGCCGTAATTGGTCTTCAGCATCGGATAGATGGCCGCCAGCATCGATTGCATCATGTCGTTGAGCAAATGGCACAGGCTCAACGCGAAAACGACGGTAAAGACGGCCTTGTTCGTGTCGGTGCGGCCGAGGGACGGATTTGCGTTCACTTCAGGTCTCTCCTCAGGCTGGCGCGGTTCCCGTCGCGCCTGTCCAAGTTTTCCATATCCGCCTTGAGATGCGCCGTCTTTCGTGATTTGGTCCATTTCTTTCGAGAGTGGGCCAAACGAAGACCGTTTCGCCGGCAAGGCTGCACGAGATCGAACGCTTCCAGAGCGAATGGTGGGCTACGCTCGAAAACAGCAACGACACGGTGCTGGTTCGCCCGACCCGCTACGCGGACCACGACCACGTCGCCGACCACAGCCATACGCGCTCGCAGCTGCTCTATGCCATGACGGGCATCGTGACGGTGACGACCAGCGCCGGACGCTGGATGGTGCCGCCCGAGCACGCGCTCTGGCTGCCCGCCGGCACCGTGCACGCGGTCGACATCCTCGGCGAAGTCGAGATGCGGTCGGTCTATGTCATACCGGACGCGCTGCCCGGTCTTCCCGGCCATCTGCATGTCACGGCGCTCACCCCGCTGATGCGCAGCCTGATCGAGGCGGCAAGCGAGTTCTCGATCGAAAACCGGGCCGATCCGCGCACAATCTTCATCATGGGCGCCCTGATGCACGAAATTCCGCGTCTGCCGGAACGTCCGCTCGGCCTCCCCTTCCCGGCCGATGCACGGCTCGCCTCCCTGTGCCACGACTTCATCGAAGCGCCGTCTTCGAGCGCGGCCATCGACCGCTGGGCGGAAACGCTCGGCATGAGCCGCCGCACATTCACGCGCTTCTTCCGGCGGCAGACCGGCCTGCCCCTGTCGACATGGCGTCAACAGGCCTGTCTGATGGCCGCGCTTCCGCGGCTTTCGGCAGGCCATAGCGTGACACGTGTCGCGCTCGATCTCGGCTACGAGAGCACGGCGGCCTTCACGACGATGTTCCGGCGCATGATGGGCGCGCCGCCCAGGACCTATCTCAAGCGCCAGCCCGCGCCGTGACTATCCGGCCGCTGCGGCCAGCAAGGCGGGTGCGACACCGCCCACAAGGTCCTCGGCAATTGACAGCGGCCCGGCCGCCCGGCCCGCCTCGCCATGGATCCAGGCTGCCGCGCAGGCCGCTTGCCAAACCGGCACGCCCTGCGCCAGCAATCCGCCAATCAACCCGGCCAGCACATCGCCGGACCCCGCCGTCGCCAGTGCGGGCGTCGCATTCGTGTTGATGGCCGCGCGCCCATCCGGAGCGGCAATCACAGTATCGGGCCCTTTGTAGAGCACGACGGCATTCGCGCGGACCGCAGCCATACGCGCCTTGTCGAGTTTGGAAAGGCTCGCGTCTCCCGCCAGATCCGGAAACAGCCGGCCGAACTCGCCTTCATGCGGCGTCAGGACCAGCGCGGGCTCTCCCGCCGCCTTGGCTGCCTCGAACAACGCATCGTGATTCTGCGCGAAGGCCGTGATTCCGTCCGCATCGAGCACGAGGCGCAATCCCGTCATTGTCGCCTGATCGAGTAGCGAGGTCGCGATCATCCGAGCCGCGGCAAGATCGCCGAATCCCGGCCCCAATATGCAAGCCCGGCACCCCTTGAGCTCGCAGAGCCGGTCATAGGCATCGTCCGGCCCGCAAGGACGCAGCATGATCGAGGTCACGTGCGCGGCGTGAATGTCGAGCGCATCAGGAGCGCCAAGGATCGTCACCGCGCCGGCCCCCGCGCGCTGCGCCGCCAGCGCCGCGAGTCGGGAGGCGCCGGTCGCATGCCGCCCACCGGAATAGACCGCCGCATGGCCGCGCGCATACTTGTGCCATTCCGCTCGCGCATGCGGCAGCTGGAGCGCCCAAAGCTCAGGACCATTCTCGAACACCTTCGGGGCATCGGTTCCGAAAACTTCGGCGCGCACGCCGATGTCGGCAACGACAAGATCGCCGCACAGCGCGCGGCCGGGATAGAGCGCGTGCCCCGGTTTCTTGCGAAAGAAGGTCACCGTCGCGTCCACGGCAGGCGCGCCTCCCAAATCGGCGCCACTGTCGCCATTGACACCGCTCGGCAAATCGACGGCCACGACCCGGCTCCCGGATGACCGCATCCTGGCGAATACCGCTCTCACATTTTCCGGCAAACCGCGTGTCAGTCCGGCGCCGAAGACAGCGTCAATGACGACGTCGTCTCCGCTTGGCTCGAAATCAGCGGGAGATTGAATTGCCATCGGACAGCGCCATCGAGCAATGCCGGCATCGGAACCCGGCCGCGGCTCGCCGAATGCGAACAGCGAGACCGCCATTCCCGCTTCATGCAGAATGCGGCCAGCAATATATCCGTCGCCGCCATTGTTGCCGGGGCCGCAGAGCACGAGTGCGCGGCGCGAACCGCCGAACCGTTCCAGCACGACCCGCGCGACAGCCGCGCCTGCATTTTCCATGAGCTCCATGCCTGATGCATAGGCATGGTCCATCGTCCATGCGTCAGCCCGTCCCATCTCCGCGCATGTCAGAAGAGTATTTTGTCGGTGCCCGTCACTCTCGCTTTTCAAACATACCCCCGTCATCGTGCATATGTTTTAGGCATCCTGCCTAAATTCGCGCCATATTAAGCGCTCTATTTCATCGCCAGAACCTAATTGCGGTGCAATTCGCGTGTAGATTGTTCGGCGATTGCGCGGTTGTCTACGGCAAAACGGCGCACTTCAAAACTGGCACGCCATCTGCTTGTGTAGGGCCAGACTTTACCGTGGAGGCTTGCCTGTACATGAAAAAGATCGAAGCGATCATAAAACCGTTTAAACTCGACGAAGTGAAGGAAGCGCTGCAGGAGGTTGGCCTCCAGGGCATTACCGTCACGGAAGCAAAGGGATTCGGACGCCAGAAAGGGCACACCGAGCTCTATCGCGGTGCGGAATATGTCGTCGACTTCCTGCCCAAGGTGAAAGTCGAAGTCGTCGTTGCCGACGAAACCGTCGAAGCTGCCATGGAAGCGATCCGCAATGCGGCGCAAACCGGCAGGATCGGCGACGGAAAAATCTTCGTTTCCAATATCGAGGAAGTCGTTCGAATTCGTACCGGCGAGACCGGCGCGGACGCGATCTGATCCCTCCTACCGTTTCCCCAACAATTTGCAGTTCAACCAAAGGGAAGAAAAATGAGTGCAAATGACATTTTGAAGAACATCAAGGACAACGAGGTCAAGTTCGTCGACCTGCGCTTTACCGACCCGCGCGGCAAGATGCAGCATGTCACGATGGAAACCTCCGTTGTCGACGAAGACATGTTCGCCGACGGCGTGATGTTCGATGGTTCTTCGATTGCCGGCTGGAAGGCGATTAACGAGTCGGACATGGTCCTGATGCCCGACACCGAGACCGCCCACATGGACCCGTTCTACGCGCAGTCCACCATGGCGATCTTCTGCGACATTCTCGACCCGATGACCGGCGAAGGCTACAACCGTGATCCGCGCATGACCGCGAAGAAAGCCGAAGCCTATGTGAAGTCCGGCGGCTTCGGTGATACCGCCTATTTCGGCCCGGAGCCGGAGTTCTTCCTCTTCGACGACGTCAAGTTCTCGACCGACATGTACAAAACCGGCTTCCAGGTGGATTCGGTCGAACTGCCGACCAATACCGATGCCGACTACGAGACCGGCAACCTCGGCCATCGTCCGCGCGTCAAGGGCGGCTACTTCCCGGTCAACCCGGTCGACTCGGCTCAGGACATCCGCTCCGAGATGCTGACGGTCCTCGGCGAAATGGGCGTGAAGATCGAGAAGCACCACCACGAAGTAGCCGCTGCGCAGCACGAACTGTCGATGCTGTTCAACACGCTGACCTTCAAGGCCGACGAAGTGCAGCTCTACAAATATGTCTGCCACAACGTCGCTCATGCCTACGGCAAGTCGGTGACCTTCATGCCGAAGCCGGTCTATGGCGATAACGGCACCGGCATGCACGTCCACCAGTCGATCTGGGGCGACGGCAAGCCGCTGATGGCCGGCGACGGTTATGCCGGCCTGTCCGAGACCTGCCTCTATTACATCGGCGGCATCATCAAGCACGCCAAGGCGCTGAACGCCTTCACCAACCCGTCGACGAACTCCTACAAGCGTCTCGTTCCGGGTTTCGAAGCACCGGTTCTGCTCGCCTACTCGGCACGCAATCGCTCGGCATCCTGCCGCATTCCGTTCTCGAACTCGCCGAAGGGCAAACGCGTCGAAATCCGCTTCCCGGATCCGACCGCCAACCCCTACCTCTCGTTCGCCGCCATGCTGATGGCCGGCCTCGACGGCGTAAAGAACAAGATCCATCCGGGCGACCCGATGGACAAGGATCTTTACGACCTTCCGGCGGAAGAACTGGCCGAGATCCCGACCGTCTGCGGCTCGCTGCGTGAAGCGATCGCGGCTGTTCGCGAAGACAACGACTTCCTCAAGGCAGGCGGCGTCTTCGACGACGACCAGATCGAGGCATATCTCGAGCTCAAGGAAGAAGAAAACATCCGCTACGAGCACACGCCGCACCCGGTCGAATACGACATGTATTACTCCTGCTGATCATCAATCGCAGGGACGGGTAAACCAGCCGGCGGCGCATCGCGCCGCCGGTTTTCTTTTGGCACATCCTGTGAGCCAAATGCTCGCGAGTTGCACCGACGCTAACTCCCGGCGCGCCGTGAAGAAAACGAGTCCCTGCCCGCTCGCGCGCCGCGCTTTACCGCTTTGCACAAGTTGGCCCGCTTTCAATCCACACGGGTTTACAGACTCCGTCGCGCTTGTATGCTGATGCAAATCCCGTATGCCGGCAGCGCATGCGGACGACCATTGGATCTGCAAGACGGCGCGGTCCAGAACCAAATCCCCCGAAAGGCATGTTATGACTGAAGCAGAGCACGGAGCTACCGTGCACATCCACTATACTGGCAAACTCTCCGACGGCACCGTGTTCGACTCCTCGGACGGCCGCGATCCATTGCAATTCCAACTTGGCGCCGGCCAGGTCATTCCCGGTCTCGACAAGGCCATGCGCGGCATGGCTGTCGGCGAGACGAAGACCATCACGATCATTGCCGACGAAGCTTACGGCCCGCACCATCCGGAAGGCGTGCATGTGGTCGAACGCGCGTCGCTTCCGCCGGAAGTCGATGCGCAGCCTGGCGCCCAGCTGCAGGCCTCCGCGCAGGACGGCAATGTGATTTACCTCACTGTCGTTGCAGCCGACGACGACACGGTGACCCTTGACGCGAACCATCCGCTCGCCGGCAAGGACCTCGTCTTCGACGTCGAGCTCGTCGCCGTCAGCTGACGCGAAGATCCGGGTGCGGGTTAACTCTCCGCGCCCCTTGCCCCCGGCAATCCGATTTGCAACACAAGCTGCAGCGATAAATCCGGGAGACAGGCATGGCGACGCTTTCCTTCTATGGCGCGGCAGGAACCGTGACCGGCTCCTGCTCGATGCTTCAGGCCACCGGGGCGCGGTTTCTTGTCGATTGCGGCATGTTCCAGGGCAACAAGACGATCCGCGCGCTTAACGACAAGCCTTTCCCGTTCGACCCTGCGGCCGACTTTCTGATCCTTACCCACGCCCATATCGACCATTCCGGGCTTTTACCCAAACTGGTGCGGTACGGATTCAAGGGGCCGATCTACTGCACGGCGCCCACGGCCGACCTCCTCGGTTTCATGCTGCTCGATTCGGCAAAGATCCAGAACTCGAACACCGAACGCCAAAATCGCAAGCGGCAGCGCAAGGGCGAGGATCCGATCGAGCCGATCTATACCGAGGAACATGCCCGCGCGACGCTGGAACTGTTACGCACCCACGATTACGGCGAGTGGTTCGAGCCGGCGCCCGGCATTCATGTGCGCTATTGGAACGCCGGCCACATACTGGGTTCCGCGTCGGCGGAAATGAAGATCCCCGACGCGGCCGACGGCAACACGATGCGGTTGTTGTTCTCGGGCGACATCGGTCCGGAGGAAAAGGTCTTCCATCCCGAACCGGACGCGGAACAGGGCTTTGATTACGTCGTTTGCGAAAGCACTTATGGTGACCGCGAACGCGACGACTACACGCTGGAGGCGCGGCGCGAATTGTTGCGCAAGGAACTGGTACGCGGTCTTTCGGCCGGCGGCAATGTCGTAATCCCCGCCTTCGCCGTCGAGCGCAGCCAGGAACTGTTGCACGATATCGGTGTCCTCCTTGCCAAAGGCGAGCTTCCGGAAACAACGGTGTTTCTCGATTCGCCGCTCGCCAAGGCCGTTACCGAGGTGTTCATCAAGCATGCGGGCACCCTCGACGATGTCGAACTCGATGAAGCCGCCCTCTTCCGCGATCCGCGTTTCCGCCTCGTCCAGGATGTCGAGGAAAGCAAGGCAATCAACCGTATAACCGGCGGCGCGATCATCATTTCCGCAAGCGGAATGGCCGATGCCGGCCGCATTCAGCATCACATCAAGAACAACATTTGGCGCTCCAACGCCACGATCCTCTTCGTCGGTTACCAGGCGCCCGGCACGCTGGGATATTACATCACCAGCGGTGAGCCGGTCGTGCGCATTCACGGCAAGGAATTTCTCGTCAAGGCGGAGATCCGGCAACTGGGCAACTATTCGGCCCATGCCGACCAGGGCGAACTGCTGGACTGGGTAATGGAACGCAGTCCGATCGCGGGCCACCTGTTCCTCAATCACGGTGACGATGACGCTCGCGAGGAAATGGCCCGCCTGCTCGCGACGCGCGGCCTCGATCCCGAGAAGATCGTCCTGCCGCAAATGGACGAGGCTTTCGAACTCGTTGCCGGCGACGCGAAATCGAAGGGACGCCTGCCCGAGCGTGTTCCGCGCACGGAACTGCTCTCCGACTGGAACAATGATTACGCCGCCTTGATCGTCGCGCTGACGCAGCGCCTGCAGGACGCCGGCAATGATGAAGAACGCCGCAAGATCATCGCGGCGTTGCGGCGCGCCCTATGACGCGGGATCGCCGGCAAGGCTGAGCGAAGCCCCGTCCCGCACCGGTACATCCGTGAAGGAATAGGGATCGACGCCCTCGATGCAGCCCACATTGAACCCGTATGTGTCCGGCGCGCTGCGCGGCCGGTGGAACGGATAGATCCCGCACACCGAACAGAAATAATGTTTCGCGATCTTCAGGTTCCATTGATAGAGCGTGAGCGTGTCTTCGCCCTTGGTGACAATGAGCTTGTCCTCCGGGACGCTGGCCATCAGCGTGCCCTTGCGACGGCACAGCGAACAATTGCAGCGGCGCAGATTCTGCAGACCGTCTTCTTCCGTCTCGACGGTGAATTCGACTGCCCCGCAATGACAGCTTCCATTCAGGATCGGCATCTCTTCAGTCCTCCATGTCCGCGTTGGTCTCCTTGAAGCCGAGCAGGTTCCAGCTCTGGACCATATGCGGCGGCAGCGGCGCCGTCACGTTGATCACGCCGCCGTCCGGATGCGGAATGATGATCCGGCGCGCATGCAGGTGCAGCTTTTTCTGGATACCGCCCGGGAACTCCCAGTTCGAATCGTCTTCGAAATATTTCGGATCGCCGACGATCGGGCAATCCATATAGGCGGCATGAACGCGCAATTGGTGCGTCCGCCCAGTGACCGGTTCCATCTCCAGCCACGACATGCGCTGCCCCGCCGATTCCACGACGCGGTAATCCGTCACCGCGTGGTCCGCGCCCGGTTCGCCGTGTTTGGCGATGCGCATCCTGTCGCCATCCGGCGTTTGTTCCTTGACCAGCCAGGTCGAAATTCGTCCCTCGCGCTTTTTCGGTACGCCCTTGACCAGCGCCCAGTAGGTTTTCTTTGTGTCGCGCTCGCGAAATGACGTCGTCAGCTTCTGCGCCGCGCCGCGCGTCCGCGCAACGACAAGAATGCCCGACGTATCCCTGTCAATACGATGCACGAGCCGCGGCTTCTCGCCCTTGGCGTTTCGGAACGCTTCCAGCATGCCGTCGATATGGCGCACGATGCCCGACCCGCCCTGGACCGCGAGGCCAGCCGGTTTGTTGAACACCAGCACCTTCTTGTCTTCAAACAGAATCATGCGCTTGAGCGCGTTGTCATCGGAATCGTTGCGGATCGTCTTTGCCGTTACCGGTCCCCTGGCAGCCGCCGTTTCCGCGGCCATCGGCGGTACGCGAACGGTCTGTCCCGGTTCGAGCCGCGTGTCGGCCTTCACCCGGCCGCCGTCGACGCGTACCTGGCCGGTCCGGAGCAGTTTCTGCAACGCGCCGAATGCGAGGTCCGGATAATGCGCCTTGAACCAGCGATCGACACGCATGCCCGCTTCGTCGCTGTCCACATTGATTTGCTCAACGCTTGCCATCTTCGACACCCGGTTGGTTTTTCAGGATATCGCTCGCACCAGGGAGAGTCCGGCGAAAAGCGCGAGGATGGACAGCACCACACTGGCACTCAGATACAAGGCGCCGATCCATTGATCGCCGCGCTCCCACATCAGGGCGAAATCAAGCGAGAATGCCGAGAACGTGGTGAACCCGCCGAGAAACCCGGTGGCAAGAAAGCTGCGCACCTCCATGCTCGTGCCGGTACGCCGGGTCAGCGTCTCGATCAGGACGCCCATGGCGAAGGAGCCGATGATGTTGACCAGGATCGTCCCCCACGGAAAATGCGGGCCAGCGACCCGCAATGCAGCGAGGTTGGTGAGATAACGGGCTGACGCGCCAAGGCCGCCGCCAAGGGCTACAAGGAGGATATGAGACATGGAGTCCTCCTACTCCATGCCTCCGCGGTTCGAAAGCCCCGGATTGAGGATCGTCAGATTTTTCCGGCGACGCCCGGCGCCTCTTTGACGAAGGTGCGAACGAAGGCGTCGAGTGCCACCCAGTCGGTGAATTCGTGGTCGAGGCTCGTATCGACAGGCCCGCCTTCCTTCTCCGCGATGCGTTTCAGCATCCAGCGCCGGAAGAAATCGTACTCCGTGTATTTCAGCGCGCCAGCCGCGTGATGTATGGATACGGGCCACCAGCCGGTTTCCTTGCTGAACTTCTCGACGATATCGGCGATCTCCTCCACCTCTGACTTGTCCGAGGATGCCGCGGACAGCGACACCGAAACGAAGGCCCCGGGCCTTGCCATCAGCGTCTCGGCGTGCGCCTTGACGAAACGGCGCAACGGCGCCGGAAATGCGCCGACATGAACCGGAGCCGCGATGATCACCGCGTCGAAATCATCCGCCTTTGGAACGTCATCGCCGCTGATTGCATCCGCCAGCTGGATGGAATGGCCGTCATCCTCCAGCAACGACCGCATGTGCTGGACAATCTTGCGGGTTTGGCCTTCGATGGTGGCGTAAGCAATGAGAATGCGCATGTCGTCCTCCGTTCGGCGCAAAGTGCAATCTTGCGGCCGGTGCCGCCTTGATACCGGTCAATTTCGTCTGTCGGCTAATTCTTTCCGGTGATGGTTGCCAAGTGTTTCCAAGAACGATTCAATCACTCTCGTTTTGTCTTTCACGGCGCAAATTGGCCCAATATTCGAGCCGCTTTCGGAGATCGCGCTCGAACCCTCTTTCGACTGGATCATAGAAACGTTTGCGCCCCATGGCTTCGGGAAAATAGTCCTGTCCGGAAAACGCGTCCGGTTCGTCATGGTCATAGCGATAGCCGGTGCCGTATCCTTCCTGCGACATCAGCTTGGTCGGCGCGTTGAGGATGCGTTTGGGCGGCAGCAGCGAACCGAATTCCTTCGCCGCGCGCATGGCCGATTTGTAGGCGGTGTAGGCCGCATTGGATTTCGGAGCGGTCGCCAGATAGATGCAGGCTTGCGCAAGCGCCAGTTCGCCTTCCGGCGAACCCAGATAATCGTAAGCATCCTTTGCGGCGAGAGCGATTGTCAGTGCCTGCGGATCAGCGAGCCCGATATCCTCGCTCGCCATGCGCACGAGCCGGCGCCCAAGATAGAGCGGGTCCTCGCCCGCGTCGAACATCCGGCAGAGATAATAGAGGGCGGCATCGGGATCCGACCCGCGAACCGCCTTGTGCAGTGCCGAGATGAGATTGTAGTGACCGTCCTGGCTCTTGTCGTAGAGCGGTGCGCGGCGCTGCACGACGCTCCGAAGGCCTTCTGCGTCGAGCGTTTCGCCGGCCTTGGTGGAGCGGTAGACTTCTTCCGCCAGCGTCAGCACGGCGCGTCCGTCGCCGTCGGCCATCACAGCTAAAAGTCCCCTTGCCTCGTCCGTCAGCGGAAGTTTTTGACCGGTAAGTTTCTCGGCGCGTTCGAGAAGTATTTCCAGATGCTCCGCCTCCAGACGCTTTAGCGTCAGCACCCGGGCCCGTGACAGCAACGCCGCATTGAGTTCGAAAGACGGATTTTCGGTGGTAGCGCCGACCAGCAGGATCGTCCCGTCCTCGACAACGGGTAGAAAGGAATCCTGCTGAGCCCGGTTGAACCGGTGGATCTCGTCGACGAACAGAAGCGTCTGCTTGCCGTTCTGCAGTCGCATCCGTGCCGATTCGAAAACCTTCTTCAGATCCGCAACACCGCTGAAGATAGCCGATATCTGCTCGAAATGCAGATCCGCCGCCCCGGCCAGAAGACGGGCGATCGTCGTCTTGCCGGTACCCGGCGGTCCCCAGAAGATCACATTGCCGAGGCTGCCCGACGCGATCATGCGCGTCAGCGCCCCGTCGGCTCCGGTCAGGTGATCCTGGCCGACGACATCCTCCAACCGGCTGGGGCGAAGCCTGTCCGCAAGCGGCCTGTGCGCGGTGTCGGGCTGCGCTGAACCGCGCTCTCCGAACAGGTCAGCCATATATGACCTAGCCCCGGAAATATTGTTGAATGACGCGGCCGCCACGGTTAATGACGAAACTCCAGGATCTGCCGCCGGATTCGGCGACGGCCTTCACGTCATCCACCTTGCCGATATCCTGGCCATTGATCCGTATCAGCACGTCGCCCGGAAGGAAGCCCACGCGCATGGCCGGCGAGCCGCGCTCGATTTCGGTGATGATGACGCCGTCTCCACGAAAATGGACATTCAGCCGGTTGAGAACGCGCGGTGAAATATTGGCGACCTTCGCTCCCGAAAGCGGGTTCGATCCGCTGATGGTCGATTCATGCGCGGGAACGGTCTCGGGCGCCTGTTGCAGCAGGATATCGACCGCGACCTTGCGGCCCCGCGACAGCATCGCAAGCGTGACCTTCTTGCCCGGCCCGGCGGTCTCCAGCCGGTAGTCGAGCGCATCCGGATGTTCGATCGCATGCCCGTCGATGCTCATCACGACGTCGCCGGGACGAATTCCGGCCTTTTCGGCCGGGCTTCCCGGTTCGACATCCTTGACGATAGCGCCAGTCGGACGCTGCATGCCGAGGCTTTCCGCGATCGCCGGCGTGACCGGATCGAAAGTCGCGCCGAGATAGGGCCGTTCGAAAGCATCGGCCCCGCCGCGTGCCTGGTCGATCACCGCCCGGACCATGTTCGACGGAATGGCGAAACCGATTCCGTTCGATCCGCCCGAGCGCGAAAAGATCGCCGAATTGATGCCGATCAGCCGTCCCGACATCGAGAGCAGCGCACCGCCGGAGTTGCCCGGGTTGATGGCTGCATCCGTCTGGATGAAGAACCCGAAATCGGAAACACCGATGCGGCTGCGCGCGACGGCGGAAACAATCCCCGACGTCACGGTCTGGCCGACGCCGAACGGATTGCCGATCGCCAGCACGAGATCGCCGGTCTCTACCGCGTCGGAATCCTCAAGCTTCAGATATTTGAGATCGCGTTTCGCGTTGATACGCAGCACGGCGAGATCGGACCGCTCGTCGCGAAGAACGACTTTGCTCTCGAATTCTTCGCCATCCGACAGCGCGACCTTGATCTCGTCCGCATTGCCGATCACGTGGTTGTTCGTGACGATCAGGCCGGAAGGGTCAACGATTACACCCGAGCCAAGCGATTGCTCCATGCGCGGCCGCGACTGGCCGCCAAAACCGGGACCGAAGAAATATTCAAAGAAGGGATCCCCGGAAAAGGGCGACTGGCGCTGTTGGACGATACGCGCCGCATAGACATTGACGACTGCCGGCGCCGTCGCCTTGACGAGAGGCGCAAACGACAGCTGCATTTCGCCCCGGCTGACCGGCACCCGCCGACCGTCCTGTTCTACCGCATTTCCTGGACTGTCGCCGTCGTTCCTGATTTTGCCCTTGCCGCCGAAGAGGTCCTCGAGAAGGCTTGCTGGCGACTTCCCGGTATCTTGCGCGAACCCTGCCGGTATGGCCGCTCCAAACAGGACAAGGGCCAAAACAAAAACGCGTGAAATCCGGGAAAAAGACATGAACCATTCTCCTTGGAAGGTCTGGGATTCGGCTGCACCATAACGAAAAAAAGGGGCCTTAAAAGGCCCCTTTTCAGGTCGTCCTGATGGACCTGACTTAAGCTGCTTCTTCGGCAGCTTGTTCTTCTGCTTCGACGCGCGCGCGGTCGCCCGCACCTCTCGCGTCAACGTCGCGGTCGACGAATTCGATTACGGCCATCGGTGCGCTGTCGCCGTGGCGGAAACCCGCCTTCATGATGCGCAGGTAGCCGCCATTGCGGTCGGCATAGCGCGTCGCGATCGTGTCGAACAGCTTGCGAACCTGTGCTTCGTCGCGAATAGCCGAGATGGCCTGGCGGCGTGCGTGCAGGTCGCCCCGCTTGCCGAGAGTCACAAGCTTCTCGACGATCGGGCGTATTTCCTTGGCTTTGGGCAGCGTCGTCACAATCTGCTCATGCTCGATCAGCGAAGCTGCCATGTTGGCAAACATCGCCTTACGGTGGCTGGCAGTGCGGTTCAGCTTGCGGCCCGATTTTCCGTGGCGCATGAGCCTTCTCCTTGAGTGTTAGCCGGCTCGCCGGCGATCAGTAGTGATCCTCGTAACGCTTTGCGAGGTCTTCGATATTCTCCGGCGGCCATGCGGGAACTTCCATGCCGAGATGGAGGCCCATGGACGCCAGAACTTCCTTGATTTCGTTAAGCGACTTGCGGCCGAAATTCGGGGTCCGCAGCATTTCGCCTTCCGTCTTCTGGATCAGGTCGCCGATATAGACGATGTTGTCGTTCTTCAGGCAGTTGGCCGAACGCACCGACAATTCGAGTTCGTCGACCTTCTTGAGAAGCGCCGGGTTGAAGGCCAGTTCCTGGACCTGTTCTTCCTGGACTTCCTTCTGCGGCTCTTCGAAGTTGACGAACACGCCGAGCTGGTCCTGCAGGATGCGTGCGGCAAAGGCCACGGCATCTTCACCGGTGACCGCGCCGTTGGTCTCGATCGTCATGGTGAGCTTGTCGTAGTCGAGAACCTGTCCCTCGCGGGTGTTCTCGACCTTGTAGGAGACCTTGCGCACTGGCGAATACAGGCTGTCGACCGGGATCAGGCCGATCGGCGCGTCTTCGGCGCGGTTGCGGTCGGCCGGCACATAACCCTTGCCGTTGTCGACGGTGAATTCCATGCGGATCTCGGAACCCTCGTCGAGGGTGCAGATCACGTGATCCGGGTTCAGGATTTCGACATCGCCCACAGTTTGGATGTCGCCGGCGGTGACGACACCCGGGCCCTGCTTCCGCACGACCATGCGCTTCGGTCCGTCGCCTTCCATCCGGATGGCGATTTCCTTGATGTTCAACACGATGTCGGTGACATCTTCGCGCACACCCGCAATCGAGGAGAATTCATGCAGGACGCCATCGATCTGCACGGCAGTGACAGCCGCGCCGCGAAGCGACGACAGCAGCACGCGGCGCAGCGCGTTTCCGAGTGTCAGACCAAAACCACGCTCGAGCGGTTCGGCGACGAGGTTCACCTTGTTGGTGCCTCCGCTCTTGAACTCGACCTTCTTCGGCTTGATCAGTTCTTGCCAGTTCTTGTGTATCACGGCAGTTTCCCTCAGCTTCCTTGCCACCATCCAATCGTGGCAATAGACCTGAAACCGGGCGACGCAGGATCGGCGACGCCCTCAAAGCATGTTAGACGCGGCGTTTCTTGCGCGGCCGGCACCCGTTGTGCGGGATCGGTGTGACGTCACGGATCGAGGTGATCGTAAAGCCGGCAGCCTGCAGTGCGCGCAGTGCCGATTCACGGCCCGAACCGGGGCCACAGACCTCGACTTCGAGCGAGCGCATACCGTGTTCCTGGGCCTTCTTGGCGCAGTCTTCGGCAGCAACCTGTGCGGCGAACGGCGTCGATTTGCGCGAGCCCTTGAAGCCCTGCATGCCTGCCGACGACCAGGCAATCGTGTTGCCCTGTGCGTCGGTAATGGTGATCATCGTGTTGTTGAACGTCGAATTGACGTGGGCAACGCCCGACGAAATGTTCTTACGCTCGCGGCGGCGAACGCGGCCGGCATCCTTAGCCATGGTATTCCTTTCGATCTCTGCACCGCCGTAGTTCCAGCGGCTACACCTGGGAGCGAACGAAAGCCGCGCCAAGGGCGCGGCACCGTTTGCTTAATTACTTTTTCTTGCCTGCAATGGCCTTCGCCGGACCCTTGCGGGTACGCGCATTGGTGTGCGTGCGCTGGCCGCGGACCGGAAGGTTGCGGCGATGACGCAGACCGCGGTAGCAGCCGAGGTCCATCAGGCGCTTGATGTTCATCGAAACTTCGCGACGAAGATCGCCCTCGACCTGGTAGTCGCGGTCGATGGTTTCGCGAATTCCCATCACTTCGGCATCGGTCAGTTCGTGAACGCGACGCTCTGCGGGAATGTTGTTTTTCTCGACGATTTCCTGCGCGAATTTCGCGCCAATACCGTGAATGTACTGAAGCGCGATCACTACGCGCTTGCCTGTCGGTATGTTAACACCGGCAATACGTGCCATTTTGTTCTCCATGTATGCCGGTTTGTCCGGCGGTTCTTGGTGACCCGCGTCCGGTGGAGGCCGGCCCATGCGGGTTTCCCGTCCGAGCGGCATCGCGCCACGAAGGCACATTCAACCATTCTTTCAAGGAAGATGCGCCGCTATAGTCCCGAGTCCGGTATGTGTCAACCGCGTGAAAGGTCTTTTTCGGGTAAATACTGCCGAAGCCATCCGAGCTCTTCGATCAGAGCTTTTCCAACACGCGATCGATGTCCGCAGCTACGTCGTCGATGGACTGCAATCCGTCCACGTTCTTCAGGAGGCCCTTGGCGTAATAATAGCCGATAAGCGGCGAGGTTTCCTTGTAATAGGCCTGCAGCCGCGTCCACACCTTGTCCGGCTGATCGTCGGAACGACGCTTGAATTCGGTTGACCCGCACTTGTCGCACACGCCGTCCTTGGCTGGCTTCTTCGACGTATCGTGATAGACCGTGCCGCAGCTGGCGCAGCTGTAGCGACCGGAAATCCGGTCGACGAGCACTTCGTCGTTGACCTGCAGTTCGATCACCACGTCGAGCGCGATCCCCTTGCCTTTCAGCATCGCCTCCACGGCGTCGGCCTGCACCAGCGTGCGCGGATAGCCGTCGAGAATGAAGCCATTCACACAGTCTGCCTCGTCAATGCGTTCCGAAACGATCGCGTTGACGATATCGTCGGAGACGAGCTTGCCCGCATTCATGACCGCTTCGGCGCGCTGGCCGACCTCCGTGCCAGCCTTGACGGCGGCGCGCAACATGTCCCCCGTCGAGAGCTGGGGGATCGAGTATTTCTCGACCAAGCGCTGTGCCTGTGTTCCCTTGCCTGCTCCCGGCGGTCCAAGAAGGATAAGTCTCATCGTCCGCGTTTCCCCCCGCGCAGTTTCGATTTCTTGATCAGGCCTTCATACTGATGGGCGATCAGATGGCCCTGTATTTGCGCGACAGTATCAAGGGTCACGCTCACGACAATGAGCAGCGACGTACCACCGAGATAGAACGGCACGCCGGTCGACGCTATTAGAAATTCGGGTAACATGCAGACCAGCACCAGATAAATGGCACCGATGACCGTGATCCGGGTCAGCACGTAATCAATGTACTCGGCCGTGCGTTGCCCCGGACGGATTCCCGGAATGAAGCCGGAATGCTTCTTCAGATTGTCGGCCGTGTCCTCCGGATTGAAGACGATCGCCGTGTAGAAGAAGGCGAAGAACACGATCATGCCGCCATAGAAGAGCATGTAGAGCGGCTGACCGTGACCGAGGGCGGCAAGGATCGTTGTCGCCCATCCCGGCAAGGTCGTCGAATTCGAGAAACCCGCCAGCGTTGCCGGCAACAGCAGCAGCGACGAAGCGAAGATCGGCGGGATGACGCCGGCCGTGTTCAGCTTCAACGGCAAGTGCGACGTGTCGCCCTGGAACATCCTGTTACCGACCTGGCGCTTCGGATACTGGATCAACAGCCGCCGCTGCGCCCTTTCGACGAACACGATCGCCGCGATAACCGCGATGGCGACGACGATGATCGCGATGATCACCCCGGATTTGATCGCCCCGGTACGGCCAAGTTCGAGCGTGCCGGCGATCGCCGTCGGAAGTCCGGCGACAATGCCGGAGAAGATGATCAGCGAGATGCCGTTGCCGATACCGCGCGCGGTGATCTGCTCGCCGAGCCACATCAGGAACATCGTGCCGCCGACAAGCGTGACCACGGTAGAAATACGGAAGAACCAGCCCGGATCCGCAACGATCCCGTTCGCGCTCTCAAGCCCGACCGCAATGCCGTAGGCCTGCAGCGTGGCGAGAAGAACGGTACCGTAACGCGTATACTGGTTGATGACTTTGCGCCCCTGCTCGCCTTCCTTCTTCAGCTGTTCAAGCGCCGGTATCACCGACGTCATCAGCTGAATCGCAATCGAGGCGGAAATATAGGGCATGATGCCGAGCGCGAAGATTGCCATGCGCTTGACCGCACCGCCGGAGAACATGTTGAACATGCCCAGGATACCGCGCGACTGGCTGGCAAACGCGTTGGCAAAGGCGTTCATGTCCAGCCCGGGCAGCGGGATATAGGTCCCGAGGCGGTAGACAAGCAACGCGCCGAGCGTGAACCATATCCGTTTCTTGAGTTCTTCGGCCTTCGCGAATGCGCCGAAGTTCAGATTTGCTGCAAGCTGTTCTGCTGCGGATGCCATTGAGGAATTCTCCGGTTCGGCGGGGGCCTTCGATCAGCCGGCTTGCGCCCGGCCGGGCCAACGCACTTCAGTGCGGAGATAAGCGCCATGCCGGAGAGACGCAAGTAAAGAAAAGCGTGATGAAAGGGCGGCAGATCGCTCCGCCGCCCTTGCAAGGAATTACTCGGCAGCTGCCTTGGCTGCGAGCACCGTGATGGAACCGCCGGCCTTTTCGATCTTCTCGACCGCCGACTTCGATGCGCCCGCAACCTCGAATTTGACCTTGGCTTTCAGGTCGCCGTCGGCGAGCACGCGTACACCGTCCTTTATGCGGCGGATGACGCCGGCAGCAGCAAGTGCCTCGGCATCGACCGTCTTCTTGCCGTCGAGCTTGCCAGCATCGATTGCCGCCTGCACGCGGGCCAGCGACACGATGTTGAAGTCCTTGGCGAAGATGTTGTTGAAGCCGCGTTTCGGGAGACGCCGATAGATCGGCATCTGGCCGCCCTCGTAGCCCTTGATAGCCACGCCGGAACGGGACTTCTGGCCCTTTACGCCGCGGCCGCCTGTCTTGCCCTTGCCGGAACCGATACCACGGCCGACGCGTTTGCGAGACGGGCGCGCGCCTTCGTTATCGCGCAGTTCGTTCAGATTCATTGTTCTTCTCCCCGCTATCAGGCCTCGTCCACAACGCGGACGAGGTGCTGGACTTTGCGGATCATGCCACGCACGGCCGGAGTGTCTTCCAGGGTGCGGCGGCGATGCATCTTGTTGAGGCCAAGACCGATCAGGGTTTTTTCCTGTTCAGCCGGCCGGCGGATCGGGCTGCCGATCTGTTCGACAGTGATCGTAGCGCCCTTCTTCTTGTCAGCCATCAGTCAGTTTCCTTCCAATGACCCCTGCCCTTCCGGTCGAAAGGCGACAGGAGCTCGATCAGTCTATTCTTCGGCGCCGATCAGATCGCGGCGGCGCGCCTGCAGCGTGGAGTATTTGAGCCCGCGCTGTGCGGCGATGTCCTTGGGATGCATCTGGCTTTTCAGCGCATCGAAGGTCGCACGAACCATGTTGTACGGGTTCGAGGTGCCGAGCGACTTGGCGACGACGTCCTGGACGCCGAGCGTCTCGAACACGGCGCGCATCGGGCCACCGGCGATGATCCCGGTACCGGCGGAAGCAGCACGCAGCAGAACCTTGCCTGCGCCGTGGCGTCCTTCGACGTCATGATGCAGCGTCCGGCCGGAGCGCAGCGGCACGAAAATCATGTCGCGCTTGGCGGCCTCGGTCGCCTTGCGGATGGCTTCCGGCACTTCGCGCGCCTTGCCGTGGCCGAAACCAACGCGGCCCTTCTGGTCGCCGACGACGACGAGCGCGGCAAAACCGAAACGGCGACCGCCCTTCACAACTTTTGCCACTCGGTTGATGTGAACGAGCTTGTCTACGAACTCGCTCTCAGCCTCGTCGCGTGGTCCACGGTCGCGTCCGCGACCTCCACGATCTTGCTGTGCCATATCCTTTTCCTTCGTTCTTTTCCGGAAGCACTCGGGTTGAGATTAGAAATTCAGGCCGGCTTCGCGTGCCGCATCGGCAAGCGCTTTGACCCGGCCATGAAAGATGTAGGCGCCGCGATCGAATACGACGTCCTTGATACCGGCCTTTACGGCGCGTTCTGCAACCAGCTTTCCGACCGCTGCAGCTGCAGCAATGTCGGCGCCGGTCTTCAGTCCGCCCTTAAGATCGGTCTCGAGAGTCGACGCCGCGGCAACCGTGTGGCCGGCAGCATCGTCGATAACCTGCGCATAGATGTTCTTGGAAGAACGGTGCACCGACAGACGCGGGCGGCCATTGGCCACCTTCTTGATCTGACGGCGAACGCGCTGCGCACGGCGCGTGGTCGATTCTTTGGTCTTTGCCATGGCGCGCTATCCTTACTTCTTCTTGCCTTCTTTGCGGATGATCGTCTCTTCCGCATATTTCACGCCTTTGCCCTTGTAGGGCTCGGGAGACCGGTACTTGCGGATCTCCGACGCGACCTGGCCAAGCTGCTGCTTGTCGATGCCCGTGAGCACGATTTCGGTCGGCTTCGGAGTAGCCGCTGTGACACCCTCGGGCACCTGGTAGACGACTTCGTGACTGAACCCAAGCGAGAGCTGGATGTTCTTGCCCTGCATCGCCGCACGATAGCCGACGCCGTTGATTTCGAGCTTGCGCTCGAAGCCTTCTTTCACACCGTCGACGATGTTCTGGATCATCGACCGCGACATGCCCCACTTGGAGCGCGCGTCCTTGGACTGGTCGCGCGGCTCGACGCTGACGGCGCCGTCTTCCATTGCAACCAGAACCTCGTCATTGACGACGTATTTCAGTTCGCCCTTCGGGCCTTTCGCGGTCACGGTCTGACCGTCGACGGTGGCCGTGACACCGTCCGGGATAGCTACCGGCTTTTTACCAATACGCGACATTTTTCAACCTGTCCGTTTACTGGGTTCATGCTCGCCTGCCGCATCAGAAGATGCGGCAAAGAAGCTCTCCACCAACGTTCTTTTCACGTGCCTCGTGATCCGCCATCACACCCTGCGGCGTCGAGAGGATCGAAATGCCGAGGCCGTTTGCGACATGCGGGATCGACTTCACGCCGACATAGACGCGGCGGCCCGGCTTCGAGACGCGCTCGATGCTACGGATGACCGGCGTGCCGTCGAAATACTTCAGCTCGATCTCGTACTCGGACTTGCCCGAGGAATACTCGACCTGCGAGTAGCCGCGGATATAGCCTTCGTTTTTCAGCACATCCAGAACGCGACCGCGCAGCTTGGAAGCCGGCGTCGAAATACGGTCCTTCGAACGGTGCATGCCGTTGCGGATACGCGTCAGCATATCGCCAAGAGGATCTGACATGGACATCTTTGTTTCCCCTTACCAGCTGGACTTCACGATGCCGGGAACGCGGCCGAGCGAACCAAGTTCGCGAAGCGCGATGCGCGACATCTTGAGTTTGCGATAGTAGGCGCGCGGGCGGCCCGACACTTCGCAACGGTTGCGCACGCGCACCTTCGCGGAGTTGCGCGGCAGTTCCGCAAGCTTGAGCGTCGCCTTGAAGCGCTCTTCAATCGGATTGGACCGATCCATGACGATCGCCTTAAGTGCGGCGCGCTTTGCGGCGTACTGATCCGCCAGCTTGCGACGGCGGTTGTTCTTTTCGACTGCGCTGACTTTAGCCATGCGTAATTCTTCCTTTTAACGCTTGCCGTTACTGGCGGAACGGGAAGTTGAAAGCCTTGAGCAGAGCCCGGGCTTCGTCGTCCGATTTCGCCGTCGTGCAAACGATGACGTCCATTCCCCAGATCTGGTCGACCTTGTCGTAGTTGATCTCGGGGAACACGATGTGCTCCTTCAGGCCCATGGCGAAGTTGCCACGGCCATCGAAGCTTTTCGGGTTCAGGCCGCGGAAGTCGCGAACGCGCGGCAGCGCGATGTTGACCAGGCGATCCATGAACTCGTACATGCGGTCGGCGCGCAGCGTTACCTTGGTGCCGATTGGCATGCCTTCACGCACCTTGAAGCCGGCAATCGAATTGCGGGCATGCGTAATAATGGCCTTCTGCCCGGTAATGAGCGCGAGGTCCTCGGCAGCAGACGCCGGCTTCTTGGAATCTGCCGTCGCTTCGCCAATCCCCATGTTCACGACAATCTTCGTGACGCGGGGAATTTCCATCTCGTTTTTGTAGCCGAACTGCTCGAGCATCTCTTTACGAACGGTGTCGTTATAGTGCTTCTTGAGCCGCGGCTCGTATTTTGCGTCAGCCATCGATCACTTCTCCGGAACGTTTGGCAAAGCGGACCTTGCGTTCGCCTTCCATGCGGAAACCGACACGGGTCGGCTTCGAGTCTTTCGGGTCCAGCAACGCCACGTTCGAAAGGTCGATCGGCGCCTCTTTCGAGATGATGCCGCCTTCCTGGTTGGCCGTCTGGCGCTGGTGGCGCTTCACGACATTGATGCCGGCGACAACAGCACGGTTGTCCTTCGGCATCACCTGCACGACGGTACCCTTGCGGCCCTTGTCCTTGCCGGTGAGCACGACGACTTCGTCGCCTTTGCGGATCTTTTGCATCGTGTCTCTCCTTAAAGCACTTCCGGCGCCAGCGAGATGATCTTCATGTGTGCCTTGGCGCGGAGTTCACGCGGCACAGGCCCGAAGATACGGGTGCCGACCGGCTCTTTCTTGTTGTCGACGATCACTGCCGCGTTCTTGTCGAAACGGATGACACTGCCATCGGCGCGGCGGATATCGGCTGCGGTGCGCACGACGACGGCTTTCATGACGTCGCCCTTTTTGACGCGGCCGCGCGGGATAGCTTCCTTCACCGAGACAACGATCACGTCACCTACGGAAGCATACTTGCGCTTCGAGCCGCCCAGCACCTTGATGCACTGAACACGACGGGCGCCGGAATTGTCGGCGACATCGAGGTTTGTTTGCATCTGAATCATGACTGGCTGCCTTTTATATTGTGTCCAGCTGGCTTCCGCGGAAGCCGCATGTATTGCGGTTTAGGTTCAGGACGCAGGCTGGTCGGTTACGACCACCCAGCACTTGTCCTTTGAAATCGGCGCGCTTTCCTGGATGAAAACGGTATCACCGATCTTGAACTGGTTGCTTTCGTCATGCGCCTTGTACTTCTTGGAACGGCGCACGGTCTTTTTGAACAGCGGGTGCGTGAAACGGCGCTCGACCTTGACCACCACGGTCTTGTCATTCTTGTCGCTCACGACGGTGCCCTGTAGAACGCGTTTTGGCATCGTTACTTTCCTTTGGCCGCGCTTTGAGCGGCGATCGTCTTGATACGGGCGATGTCGCGGCGCACTTCACGTACACGCGAGGTTTTTTCCAGCTGACCCGTCGCCTTCTGGAAGCGCAGGTTGAACTGTTCTTTTTTGAGCTTGGCCAGTTCATCGGCGAGCTGGTCGGCGCTCATGGCCTTTACGTCTTCGGCTTTCATAAGCTTCACTCCTACTCGGCGATACGCTGGATAAAGCGCGTCCGCACCGAGAGCTTGGCTGCGCCGAGGCGCAACGCTTCGCGTGCGATGTCCTCGGACACGCCGTCGATTTCGAACATCACGCGGCCGGGCTTCACCTTGGCCGCCCAATAGTCGACGGAGCCCTTGCCCTTACCCATGCGCACTTCGGTCGGTTTCGAGGTGACCGGCACATCCGGGAAGATGCGGATCCACACGCGGCCGGCGCGCTTCATGTGACGGGTGATCGCGCGGCGTGCCGCTTCAATCTCGCGCGCATTCACTCGGTTCGGTTCCAGCGCCTTCAGGCCATATTCACCGAAGTTCAGAGCCGTGCCACCCTTGGCAATGCCATGGATTTTGCCCTTGAACTGTTTGCGGTACTTTGTCCGTTTAGGTTGCAACATCGGTTTCTACTCCAATCCTGTCCGCTTACGCGTGATCGCGGCGGCGGCCAGTGCCCTGGCTGTCATTTTCGGTTGCCCGGCGCTCGGAAGCCATCGGATCGTGCTCAAGGATTTCTCCCTTGAAGATCCAGACCTTGATTCCGCAGATGCCGTAAGCCGTTTCGGCTTCGGCTGTGCCGTAGTCGACATCGGCGCGCAGCGTGTGCAGCGGAACGCGTCCTTCGCGATACCATTCGGTACGCGCGATTTCGGCACCGCCAAGACGGCCGGCACAGTTGATGCGGATGCCTTCGGCGCCGAGACGCATCGCCGACTGGACGGCGCGCTTCATGGCGCGGCGGAACGCCACGCGGCGCTCCAGCTGCTGGGCGATCGACTGGGCGACCAGGTTGGCATCAATTTCCGGCTTGCGCACTTCAACGATGTTGAGATGCGTTTCGGCCGAGGTGAATTCCGACAACTTGCGGCGCAACTTTTCGATATCCGCGCCCTTCTTGCCGATGATGATGCCCGGACGCGCCGAATGGATCGTCACACGGCACTTCTTGTGCGGACGCTCGATAACGATCTTCGAAACGGCAGCCTGCTTCAGCTCGTTCATAAGGTATTCGCGGATCTTCAGATCCTCGTGCAGCAGCTGGCCATACTCACCGGTATTGGCATACCAGCGTGAATCCCAGGTGCGGTTGATGCCGAGGCGAAGGCCGATCGGATTAATCTTCTGACCCATTATGCGGCCTCCCCTGCTTCCTCTTTCTCACGCACGACAATGGTGAGATGAGCGAACGGTTTCTCGATACGGCTTGCACGGCCGCGACCGCGGGCGTGGAAGCGCTTCATGACGATCGACTTGCCGACATAGGCCTCGGCAACAACCAGTGCATCCACATCGAGATCATGGTTGTTTTCGGCATTGGCGATCGCCGATTCCAGCGTCTTCTTCACGGTCGACGCGATACGCTTGCGCGAGAAGGTCAGGTCAGCGAGCGCCGAGTCGACCTTCTTGCCGCGGATCATGGCCGCAACCAGGTTGAGCTTCTGCGGGCTGACGCGGATCGTGCGCGTTACAGCACGCGCCTCATTGTCCGCCAGCCGGCGTGGAGCCTTGGGCTTGCCCATGGTTACTTCCTCTTTGCCTTCTTGTCCGCGCCGTGACCGTAATAGGTCCGCGTCGGAGCGAATTCACCAAACTTGTGGCCAACCATGTCCTCGTTGACGGAAACGGGGATATGCTTGGTGCCGTTGTAGACGCCGAAGGTAAGTCCGACGAACTGCGGCATGATAGTGGAGCGCCGGCTCCAGATCTTGATAACGTCATGACGACCGCTCTCACGGGCCTTGTCAGCCTTCTTGAGAAGATAGCCGTCGATGAACGGGCCTTTCCAAACTGAACGAGCCATAGGCTTTTCCTCTCTCGATTATTTCTTGCGCTGATGGCGCGAGCGCATGATGAACTTGTCGGTAGACTTGTTCGAACGCGTTTTCTTGCCCTTGGTCGGCTTGCCCCAAGGCGTCACCGGGTGCCGGCCGCCAGACGTCCGGCCTTCGCCGCCGCCATGCGGGTGGTCGACCGGGTTCATGACGACACCGCGAACATGCGGACGACGTCCGAGCCAGCGCGACCGGCCGGCCTTGCCAAGGTTGATGTTGCCGTGATCCGGGTTGGAAACGGCGCCGACCGTGGCGATGCACTTGCCGGAAACGAGCCGTTGTTCACCCGAGTTCAGGCGAAGGATCGCCATCCCCTGGTCACGGCCGACGAGCTGTGCGTAGGTGCCTGCCGAACGGGCGATCTGGCCGCCCTTGCCCGGCTTCATCTCGACATTGTGCACGATGGTGCCGACCGGCATGCGGCCGAGTTCCATCGCGTTGCCCGGCTTGACGTCGGCATACTCGCTCGACACCACGCGATCGCCCGCCTGCAGGCGCTGCGGTGCCAGAATGTACGACAGTTCGCCGTCATCATACTTCAGCAGCGCGATGAAAGCGGTGCGGTTCGGATCGTACTCGATACGCTCCACCGTGGCTTCGACGTCCCGCTTGGAACGCTTGAAGTCGATGATGCGGTAGGTACGCTTGTGCCCGCCGCCAACGTTGCGCGACGTCTGGCGGCCATGGTTGTTGCGTCCGCCCGACTTCGACAGACCTTCCGTCAACGCTTTGACCGGACCGCCCTTGTGCAGGCCTGAACGATCAACCGTCACCAGCTGGCGCTGGCCGGGAGACGTTGGTTTAAATGTTTTCAATGCCATAACAAATTACCTCTCGGCCGACCGGTTAGAGCCCGGTCGCGATGTCGATGGACTGGCCATCAACAAGGGTCACGACCGCCTTTTTCACGTCGCTCTGCTTGCCAACGATGCCGCGGAACCGCTTCACCTTGCCCTTGCGGAGCATTGTGTTGACCGCCTTCACCTTGACGCCGAACAGCGCTTCGACCGCAGCCTTGATTTCCGGCTTGGAAGCGTCGCGGGCCACGTTGAAGATGACCTGGTTGTTTTCCGACACGAAGGTCGATTTCTCGGTGATCACCGGAGAGACGATCACGTCGTAGTGGCGAATGTCCGTCATTTGAACCGCTCCTCGAGGGCTTCGACCGCTGCCTTGGAAAGGACCAGCTTGTTGCGGCGCAGAATGTCGTAGACGTTGATACCCTGAACCGGCAGCACGTCGACATGCGGGATATTGGCGGCAGCGTTCTTGAAGTTGCCGTCGATTTCCGCGCCGCCGATCACCAGTGCATTCTCCAGGCCGAGACCCGAGAACTGGCTGAGAAGCGTCTTCGTCTTGGCGTCCGTCGCCTTCAGATCGTCGACGATGATAAGGTCGGACGACTTCGCCTTGGCCGAAAGTGCATGACGCAGACCAAGTGCGCGGACCTTCTTGGGAATGGCTGTCTCATGGCTGCGTGCAACCGGGCCGTGGGCCTTGCCGCCGCCGCGAAACTGCGGCGCGCGAGCCGATGAATGGCGTGCGCGGCCCGTACCCTTCTGCTTGTACATCTTGGCGCCGGTGCGTGCGATATCAGCGCGCCCCTTCGACTGATGCGTACCCTGCTGCTTCTTGGCGAGCTGCCAAAGCACGACGCGCTGGATGAGATCCGCACGCGGCTCAAGGCCGAACACCGTATCAGAGAGCGAGAGCGAACCGGCCGACTTGCCGGCAAGCGTGGTCACTTTGATATCCATCATTCTGCCCCTTCAGCGCTGGGTGCTGCTTCAGCAGCTGCCCGCAGTGCGGCCGGCTTCGGCGCGTCCTTCGGCAGGCTGACCTTGACCGCGTCGCGCACTAGGATCCATGCGCCCTTCGAACCAGGAACGGCGCCTTTCACGAGGATCAGGCCACGTTCCGCATCGGTCGATACGACTTCAAGGTTCTGCGCCGTGACGCGGGTCGCGCCCATATGGCCGGCCATTTTCTTGCCCTTGAAGACCTTGCCCGGGTCCTGGCACATGCCCGTCGAACCGTGCGAACGGTGTGAGACGGAGTTACCGTGGGTCGCGCGGCCACCACCGAAATTGTGGCGCTTGATGACACCCTGGAAGCCCTTGCCCTGCGTGGTGCCGGTCACGTCGACCTTCTGGCCCGCCACGAAATGCTCGGCAGTCAGCTCGGCGCCAACGTCGATCATGTTGTCGGGCGACACGCGGAACTCGGCCAGCTTGCGCTTCGGCTCGACCGATGCCTTGGCGAAATGGCCACGCATAGCCTTGGAGGTGTTCTTCACCTTCGCAAAGCCGGAACCGAGCTGCACTGCCGTGTAGCCGTTCTTGTCTTCAGTGCGCTGGGCCACGACCTGGCAGTTCTCCATGCGAAGAACGGTCACCGGCAACTGCTCGCCGTTGTCGTTGTAGACGCGGGTCATGCCCAGCTTCTGTGCGATTACTCCTGAACGCATTGGTTCATCCTTCCCCAATCCGGCCTGCTCAGAGCTTGATCTCGACATCAACGCCGGCCGCGAGATCGAGCTTCATCAGCGCGTCCACGGTCTGCGGAGTCGGATCGACGATATCCAAGAGACGCTTGTGTGTGCGCATCTCGAACTGCTCGCGGCTTTTCTTATCGATGTGCGGCGACCGGTTCACGGTGAATTTCTCGATCCGTGTCGGCAGCGGCACCGGCCCGCGTACGCTCGCCCCGGTCCGCTTTGCCGTCGACACGATTTCGCGCGTCGATGCATCGAGGACCCGGTGGTCGAACGCCTTCAGGCGAATGCGGATGTTCTGGCCGTTCATACGACTTTTCCTTATTCAAGAGGCAAAGCGCGGCAGCTTCTGCCGCGCTCCCTCAAACTCTTTTCTTCGCC
>NZ_JACZCS010000049.1 GCF_014904745.1 Oricola nitratireducens | reverse complement strand
GACGGCCGCCCTCTTCCTTCGTCAGGATGTAGGCTTCGGCAACGAACTTGGTGTGCGGCGTAACCGAACCCGGCTTGCACAGCACCTGGCCCCGCTCGACGCCCTCGCGGTCGACGCCGCGCAGCAGCGCGCCGATATTGTCGCCGGCCATGCCCTGGTCGAGCAGCTTGCGGAACATCTCGACGCCCGTGCAGGTCGTCTTCGTCGTCGGACGGATGCCGACAATCTCGATTTCGTCACCGACATTAATGATACCGCGCTCGACGCGGCCGGTCACAACCGTGCCGCGGCCCGAGATCGAGAACACGTCCTCGATCGGCATCAGGAACGGCTGGTCGA
>NZ_JACZCS010000048.1 GCF_014904745.1 Oricola nitratireducens | reverse complement strand
GATCGAAATCTCCATAGCCTTCGCCTGTGGCCCGCGGGTTCCTGCATGAGAGGCTTTCGTACGCCTGACGGCACCCGAAAACCTTCACCATGTCGGTCGTTGAGCGGACCCTAGCCGCACCCCAAAAGCGGACATCCGAGCGAACATGCAAGGCGGCATGTTAGCGCCCCTAGCTACTGCCAAGCAGTCTCCCAATAGATGTCGGCTCTTGATCCCAAAGCCGTCATCCGTCGCGTAAGCCTACCGGCAACTCGAGTTCAAGGACATGCACGCAGCCATCAAGCGGTAGCCGGGTCGGGCCGGTTTGCGCCGCGTCGGGCATGCCATCGATAACGGTGTGGATTTCAGTGTTTTTGCTCTCGCGAGAGGCCGTGACCGAAATATCCCATGATGTTCCCTCTACCTCGACCCGGGCGCTGAAGCCGGACCACTGGCGGGGAATGCACGGCTCGACGACAAGGACGTCGCCCTCGCGGCGAATTCCGAGAATGCCCTCGATACCGGCGCGGTACATCCAGCCCGCCGACCCCGTATACCAGGTCCATCCGCCGCGCCCGGCATGCGGCGCAACCGAATAGACATCGGCGGCGACCACATAGGGCTCGACCTTGTAGACCTCGGTGGCTTCGGAGTTCAGGGCATGGTTGATCGGGTTGATCAGGGAAAACAGGGCATGCGCTTTCTCGGTCTCTCCCAGTTTGGCGAAGGCCAGAATGGCCCACATCGCCGCGTGGCTGTATTGCCCGCCATTTTCCCTCAGGCCGGGAGGATAGCCCTTGATGTAGCCGGGATCCCGCGGCGTCTTGTCGAAGGGAGGGGTGAACAGGAGGGCGAGACCGTTCTCCTTGTCGATTAGACGTCGGTCCAGCGACGTCATCGCCGTCGCGGCGTGTGCCGGGTCGGCGGAGCCGGACAGAACCGCCCATGACTGGGCGATCGAGTCGATTTCGCATTCCCCCGAGCCTGCCGAGCCGAGCCAGGAACCGTCGTCGTAAGTGGCGCGGCGGTACCATTCGCCATCCCACGCGGCGGTTTCCAACGCCGTCGTGACCGAGGCCGCATGCGCGTGCCAACGCTTCGCGCGAACCGGGTCCCGCGTCTCGGCGAAGGGCGCGAACAACGCGATCGTGCGCACCAGAAGCCAGCCGAGCCAGACGCTTTCGCCCTTTCCGGCCTCTCCGACCCTGCTCATGCCGTCATTCCAGTCACCCGTGCCGATCAACGGCAGACCGTTGGCTCCGGTCAGTTCCAGGCATTGGTCGAGGCCGCGGGCGCAATGTTCGAACAGCGAGGCGACGTCTTCGGAAACCATCGGCTCGAAGAAGGCATCATGCGCGCCTTCTGCAAGCATCGGCCCTTCAAGGAACGGCACCTTTTCGTCGAGGATCGCGGGGTCGCCTGCAGCGCCGATATAGGTGGCGGTAGCAAAGGCCAACCAGACCCTGTCGTCGGAAATGCGCGTGCGCACGCCCTGGCCGGAATGCGGCAGCCACCAATGCTGGACATCGCCTTCGACGAATTGCCGGGCCGCAGCGCGCAGGATATGTTCGCGCGTCTCGTACGGCCGCGCAAATGTCAGGGCCATGCCGTCCTGGAGCTGATCGCGGAATCCGTAGGCGCCGCTGGCCTGGTAGAACCCGGAACGCGCCCAGATGCGGCAGGCGAGCGTCTGGTAGAGCAGCCAGCCGTTGAGCATGATGTCCATCGCCCGATCGGGCGTCTTGACCCGCACGGAACCGGTCAGGGCGGTCCAGTGACCGGTCACCTCGGCAAGTAGGGCGTCGAGGTCAGCCGCGCGGTAGCGGGCAATCAGCGCCCCGGCGTCGTCGCCTGTTGCGCATTGGCCGAGGAACCCAACGATCTCGATAGACTCCCCGGCCTCAAGTTCGACCCGGCATTGTAACGCAGCGCAGGGATCGAGACCGGCACCGGTCGCGCCGGACAGAGGCTTGTCGCCAAACAGGGCGGATGGCCGGTCATGGCTTTGATTGCGTCCGATGAATTCCGTGCGATCCGCGGTCCAGGCCGTCTGCCGCCCGCCAAGATCGGCGAAGGCGATACGTTCTGGAAATGCGGTGTTCCATGGAATGCGTGCAAACAGCGCGCCCGTTGCGACATCGCGCTCGGTGGCGATGAAGGGCCCATTGGCGCCGCGCGCGGTCCCCAGAACCCATTCCGCATAAGTCGTGATCGAAAGGCGCCGCACGCGGTCTGTCTGGTTCGTCAGCGTCAGCCGCGAAATCTTGATCGGATCCTTGAGCGGCACGTATTGGAGCAGGCTCGCCGCGATGCCGTTGGCCGTGTGCTCGAACCGGCTGTAGCCGAAGCCGTGGCGGGCGACATAGGTGCCTTGATCGCGTATCGGTTGGGCGGTTGAGCTCCAGACCGCGCCGTTCGTCTCGTCCCTGATATAGATCGCTTCGCCGGCCGGATCGGCGACTGGATCGTTCGACCACGGGGTAAGCTGGTTTTCGCGGCTGTTTTGCGCCCAGGTATATCCGCTGCCGGTCGCTGAGACCTGAAAACCGAATTCGGGATTGGCAATCACGTTGATCCAGGGCGCGGGCGTCTGGTCGCCGGATTGCAGAATGGTCACGTATTCGGTGCCGTTCTTGTCGAAGCCGCCGATCCCGTTGAAGAATTCGAGCCCGGTTGGCTCCGGCGATGGCGGCGCAAGCGGTCGCGGCCTTTGGGTCACAACAGGCGCGGAAGGAAGCTCGGCGGCCGGCAGACGCGCCAACTGGTCGGCGATCAAGCCGTGACGGGCGCTCAGCGACACGCGGGCGACCGAGATCAGAAGCGCGCGCGCTTCGCCGCTTATCAAATCCGCGCGCAGCACATGAACGGTGCCCTGGGCAAGCTCCCCCTGCAGCGGGGGCCGCGCCTGGCTCGCTCGGACCGCCGACTCGATCGCAATCTGGAGATCCTGCACATAGGAACTCGTGCGCTCGTTGATGATCACGAGATCGACGCCAAGCTGCTTCATGCGCCAATATTCGTGCGCGCGCAGCAGCTGGCGTACCTGGGGAATGTCTTCCATATCCGAAATGCGCAGAAGAACGATGGGCAGGTCGCCCGATATGGATAGCGGCCAGAGCGCGGACTGGCGGCCGGCGCCGTGCAGAATTGCCTCGGGCGACGCCCGGAATTGCGGGTCGGCATACAGGATCGGCGCCGCGAGCCGTTGAAAGTCGGCGGCTTCCTCGGGTTCGACATCGAGGTGGCGCAATTGCACCTGCGCCTGTGTCCATGCCAGCGTCTTGACCCGATCGTAGGCGCTACGGCTGTGATGCTTGTCGAGCAGCACCATCAGTTCCTCGCGGGAGGAGGCGACCAGCGTCCAGAAGGCGATGCGGGCGAATTTGCCGGGCGCGATGACAACGCGATGGCGAAGCGAGAAAATCGGGTCGAGAACGGTTCCGACCGTGTTCGAGAGCAACTCGTTCCCGACAACGGCTGCGGCGCGACCCAGCGCGTTGCCACGTCCGAGGAATTTCAGCCGGTCGGATTCATATTGGGGATCGGCGGAGATATCACCTTCCACGACGGCGAAATGGGCGGCCCAGATCTCGCTTTCGCCCGGCGCGCGCTTGCGTCTTGTGGCGACGAGCGCCCCGAATTCGGGAAGATACTCCGTCTGGACGAACATCTTGGCAAAGGCAGGGTGCGCATTGTCGGTGGCTGGCGTGGTCAGGACCAGTTCGCAATAGGACGTCAGTTCGATCTCGCGAGGTTTGCGTCCGGAATTCGTCAACGATATCCGGCGCACTTCGCCGTCGTCTTCCCCCGAGACCAGCACATCCATGACGGTTGTCAGCGTGTCGTCATGGCGAATGAATTCCGCGCGATCTTCGGCGAAGAAGACGTCCTGGCTCTGTGTCGCGGTGTCCGCCGAATAGACGCCGGGCGACCAGATTTCGCCGCTTCGCACGTCCTTCAGGAAAACGACCGAACCCCAATCGTCCCGCGTGACGTCCTCCCGCCAGCGCGTCACCGCCATCTCGCCCCATCGGCTGTAGCCGCCGCCCGTAGCGGTCAGCATCACCGCATAGCGGCCATTCGAGAGCAAATGGGTGACCGGCGCCTTGCCCGGATTGGGCTTCACGCGCCGCGTGGTCTGTGTGTTGCGCCGTGCCTCGCTTGCGGATGTCCTGACTTCTTCGGCGCGCGGATGGGCGACCGCGACATCGCGCGGGGTGCGCTCTTGCAGGAGCAGTTCACTCGCCATGATCATCGGATCGCGATGGAAGCGCTCGCGCATCCGGCCGTTCTGGAGCGTATTGGCGATTGCGACGATGGTCATGCCCTGATGGTGGGCCATGACATTGCGCACGATCGCGACATCCTGTCCTTCGGGCAGGCGCGACGGGGTGAAGTCGAGCGCCTCGTAAAAACCGTAGGGTCCGCTGCCGCCCAAGCCGGCAATCCGGGCGTAATTCTTCAGCGCGCCAAGCGGATCGATCATGGTGGCGAGGCCGGTGGCATAGGGCGCGATCACCCTGTTTTCGGAAAGGCCGCGTTTCAGTCCCAGCCCGGGCACCCCGAAATTGGAGTACTGATAGGTGAATTCGATGTCGCGGGCGTTATATGCCGATTCCGAGACGCCCCACGGGATACCCAGGCCAACTCCGTATTCCTGCTGCCGCTTGACGACCAGTCGGTTGGTTTCGCTGAGCAGGCTACCTGCCGGCGCGCGCATGACAAGCGATGGCATCAGGTATTCGAACATCGAACCCGACCAGGATATCAGCGCCGCTCCGCGCCCCAGCGGTGTTGCGGCACGGCCGAGCCGGAACCAGTGGCGTGTCGGAACATCCCCCTTGGCGATCGCGAACAGGCTGGCAAGACGCGCCTCGGATGCGAGCAGGTCATAGCAATTGGCGTCGAGGCTGTTTTCCGCCAACGAAAAGCCGATAGACAGAAGTTTGCGTTCCGGATCGAGCAGGAACGCAAAATCCATCGCCATGGCCATGCCGCGCGCCCTGTCGGCGAGTGCGTGCAGTCTCGCGCGAATCTCGCTTTGCGCGTTTTCCGCCAGCAGGCGGTCGCGTTCGAATTCGCGAATTCTCCGGCTCAGCGCTTCCGTCCAGAAAACCAGTTCGGGCATTGCGGAGCGTGCGGATGCGGGCGCTATGTCCCTTGCGGCGTTTGCTGCCTTGTCGGCGAGGCGGGCAAGGGCAGGGGACATTGCCGGCAACGCCTGGGCGCCCGTCAACAAGGTCTCGATTTCGTCGAGCAGGATCACCAATGGTGACGCCTTGTCGCCCGATCCTCTGCTTTGCTCATCGAGCGCTTCGGCAACCAGATGCAAATCGTCCAGCATGCCCGGTCGCGCATCGTCTGCAAAAGGCGCGTCCATCCACTCTTCGCAGGCATTGGCGAGCGCGATCAGATGACCGGCGAGATTGCCGCTGTCCACGGAGGAAACATAGGCGGGATCGAGCGTGCGAAGGTCGCGGGTATCGTACCAGTTGAAGAAATGGCCGTTGAAACGCGGGAGCTTGTCGAGACTGTCGAAGCTCGCCTCCAGCCGCTCGATTGTTTCCGCCATGCCGGTCCAGCCGAAATCACGCGCCGCTGCCGTGGAAAGCAGATAAAGGCCGATATTGGTGGGAGACGTCCGGTGCGCGACGGCGGGATCCGGGTCCTCCTGGAAATTGTCGGGAGGCAACATGTTGTCTTCCGGCGTCACGAAGATTTCGAAGAACCGCCATGTGCGTCGTGCGATCCGTCGCAACTCGTCGGATTCCGCCGGAGCAAGCGCCAGCCGGCCCGCGGCTGTCGGCGCGCGGCTGCTCCATAGCGCAACGGCCGGTGCGGCCAGCCAGCAAAGCGCGATCGGGACAATCACGGGCAGGGAGGCAGGAGCCAGAAATCCCGCGCCCGCCGCCATCAGCAGACCCGTCCCCGTGCCACCGGCCATCTGCCGGTAGAAACCCCGGACCCGCAATCGCGCCACGCCGGCCGATTGCGCGGCGGTCGTCCATTGCAGCATGTGCCGGTGGGTCCAGAAAAGGCGCGCGATGGTTCGCAGGATGGCGTCGCCCATGCGCCATGCCTGATCGGGAAGAAACAAGAAAGACAGCGCCGTCTGCATCGCCGCGAGGCGGATATCGGCCCCGAGCTTCTCGAAGTGGCTGCCCATGCGAATACCGGAGCGGCGCGGCACAATGGAGAAGGCAATCGGGAGAAACGCGGGGATCGCTATGGCGCAGAGGACAAACAAACTGCCCCAAAGCGCCGATGGCATCGGCAGGAGCCAGGTCAGACCCAGCGTCGCGAAAAGTGCGGGCGCAAACAGAGACCGTCTCAGATTGTCGAGGATCTTACCCAGACCGACCGCCGTAATGGCATGCTTGTCGGTTCGTTTGCGAAAGATCCAGGGCAGCAATTGCCAGTCGCCACGCGTCCAGCGGTGCTGGCGTTTCGCCGCGACGTCGTAGCGGGACGGGAACTCCTCGACGACCTCGATGTCGGAAGCGAGGCCTGCGCGCGCGTAGATGCCTTCAAAGAGGTCATGGCTTAATAGCGCGTTCTCCGGAATCCGCCCGGCAAGAGACGCTTCGAAGGCGTCGACGTCGTAGATGCCTTTACCGGTGTAGGATCCTTCGCCGAAAAGGTCCTGATAGACGTCCGAGACCGCCGCCGCGTAGGGATCCATGCCGCCCGGGCTCGAGAAAACGCGTTGATAGAGCGACCCTTCGCGCCCCACTGGAAGGGAGGGCGTGACCCGTGGCTGCAAAATGCCGTAGCCGCCGACGACGCGCTGTTCATCGGCATTTATTCTCGGGCGATTGAGCGGATGGGCCATCTTGCCGATCAACTTGATGGCGGCGTCACGCGGAAGCCTTGTATCGGCGTCGAGGGTAATGACGTAACGCACATCGGTCGGCACTACGGGCGCCTGCCCGTTTATGGGAATGAAAGTCGTGTCGGCTGCACCTCTCAGCAGGCGATTCAGTTCCTGCAGTTTTCCGCGCTTGCGCTCCCATCCCATCCATTTGTTCTCTCCCGTGTTGAACACGCGTTTGCGGTGGAGAATGATGAAGCGATTGCCCGCCGGACCCGGACCGTATTGGCGGTTCAGGTTTTCGACGGCGTTTGCCGCTGCGTTGAGCACGCTGTCCTCTCCGTCGATCGTTTCCGCATCGGCATCGACGCCGTCCAGCAGCAGCGCGAAGGTGAGATCGCCGCCCGGGCCGGACAGGTAATGAACCTCCAGCTGGCCGATCTGCTCGAACAGGTCGGCCTCGCTGGTGAGCAGCGTCGGCACGACGACAAGCGTGCGCAGAGACGAGGGCGCGCCGGAGGCCAGTTCAAGACCGGGCAGCGTCACCGCGCCGAAAAGCCAGGTGATGGCGCGATTGACCAGCGCCGTCGCCACGTCTGTTGCCGGAAGGAGCGCTGCGAGAAACACAAGGAGCGCCAGCGCCGGTGCGGGGATTGCCAACATCCAGATGGCGAGGCCGACAAGCGCCAGCGCAATGACCATGATCGTGCCGACATAACCGGCAATGCCGAGCCGGATGTTGAAACGGCGCAGCAACAGGCGTGCTGGCGCGCGGAAACCCGTCGCCCGTTCCAGCGTCCGACGCCCTTCGGCGATCAGGAAGTAGCCTGGATCTCCGAACCTTTCGGCTTCTGCCGGATCGGAAGCTTCGGCTGCCGCGGTCTGAGCGTTGCGGAGCGCTTCTTCGGCAATTTCGAGTTCGGACAGTGCGGATCCTCGGGCGAGTTCCTCGATCGCGCTGCGATAGGAATCGCGCGTCTGGAAGTCCATGGCGGCGAAGCTGCTTGATGCGCGAAGGCGCACGTCAACCAGGCTCACGGTCTCGAAAAGGTCGGCCCAATCTATGTCAGAGATGCGGCGCATGCTGGTAATGATGTTGCGCACCGTGACATTCGAGGCGCCCTGGCGTTGCTGGGCGTGCTGGACGACATCGTCGATCGAGACATGCTGAACGTTGAGCCGTTCTTCCAGCCAGCCGAATGTCGGTGTCGTTCTGGGATCGTGGTCTCGCAGGCGCTTGGCAAATTGTGCGGCAAACAATTCCGGCAGGGGCGCCTTGGAGAGCCTGGCGATGGCGGTGTCAGGTGAAAATCCCGACACCAGGACATGGTCCGCCAGCGCATCGGCTTCGGCGCGCGACAGTCGCGCTGCCGAAATCTGGTCCGCCAGCCGGCGTAAATTCTCGATGAGTACGATGCGCAGCGTTATGGCGACGGCCCACAACTCGCCGATGGTGAGCGGCTGGACACGCTGGTATGCAGCAATGAACCTGCACAGGATTTCGGGATCGAAGTGACTGTCGGTGTGAGCGACGAAAGCCCATGCCATTCCGAAAACCCTCGGATATCCGGCAAACGGACCCGCGGCGAGTTTTGGCAGCTGGCGGTAGTAGCCGGGAGGGAGGTCATCCCGGATCTCGCGAATCTGTTCCTCCACCAGGTGGTAATTGTCCAGAAGCCACTCGGCGGCCGGAACGATCGTGCGCCCGTTTTCCAATTCCGCCGCGCTCGCGCGATAGGCAGCCAGCAGAACAGTGGAATTTTCGTTGAGCCGCGCTTGCAGCGACTTGACCTTCGGAGGGGCGTCTGTGACCGGCTGCGCCGCCGCAAGCGTTTCCGCATGCAGTTCGAGTCGCTCGACGCCAAAAAGTTCTTCGCGGACGGGTGCGGTGCTGTCCCAAGGTAATGCGGGCGCGCGTGCGAGAAGGGGAAAGGGTTTCATGATCGTGTTTCCGGCCATTGCGTCGTGACCAATGGCCGTGTCGACGTGGGTCTATCGAATGGATCTCTCGACCCGCTGTTCCGCATGGCGGCAATGATTTGGCCCGAAGGAAAGGCGCTGCCGGAAGAATCAGGAAATTGAAAGAGAGCCCGGGAGGTCCTCAGTGGCGCCAATTGCGCTCGGCAGGAAGGTCACCGGAAACGACCACGTGGGCGACATTCGGCTCACGCATAAGCTTTTCGGGAAATGTCAGGTTAAACATACGTCCATCTTCGGTCATCAGCTGAACGCCGGACCTACCGAAGCATGATTTGAGCGCCTCTGGCGCAAGCGTGATCTCGCCGGAACCCGTCAGACCGCCGGTTTTCCGCGAATAGCTCTCGAAGTCATAGGAAGCGCTGGCGATGTCGACCCCTTCGCACTTCAGTGTTCCGTTTCCGGAAATCTCGCCAATATATCGCATGGATGTACTCCTGATTATCTGCTCGCGTTCGAACGCTTCGCCGGATGGCAGGTCGATACATCGAGAATTTTCGCTGCTGGCTGCCGGGGCGGCGCCAGGCAGGAAATAAGTTGCGGAGGGGAGCCAATCCATTGTGGTCGGCAAGGGGCGCCGGCACTAGCGGCCGCCGTTTCGCGCGTCCGTTATGCAAGTCCGGCGTAAGGTCTTCGTTACTTGAGCACGGCCCTTCCGGGGACGGTCTTTGTCGCCCGGTCCGTCTGCCGGGTCGGATAGCGTGGATACAGGCCGGGATTGGAGGGAATGCCACTGCCGCCGGTTTCATACGACGGCTGTGGCACCGGTATTTAGCTTGCGTCGGAAAGGCTGTCTGCCGACATCTTGCCGCTCTTGCGGTCAGCGACGAGTTCGTATCCGACCTTCTGGCCTTCGCGCAGGTCGCTCATTCCGGCGCGTTCGACGGCGCTGATGTGGACGAATGCGTCATTGCCGCCGTCATCCGGCGCGATGAACCCAAAACCCTTTTGAAGATTGAAGAATTTAACTGTTCCTGTGGTCATGATAGACCCTTTCATAAGTATATATAGCTCATCTGCATATGTGCAGACTGTCGAAATCGCGTTTTTCGGGTTTGAATTAATTGGCCAATGCGAGTGAAAATACGCGGGCCACGGAAATCTTGCCGTCTATCGACAACCGTATATGGCGCTTGCCGCCATTTTTTACAAGGAACAGGCTGGCTTTTGTTTGCTGAGGGTATTCCAGGAATCGGGCGGCCGAGAGTTGCATTTTATCGTCATATCAAAACGGAAACGCGGATTGCCCATCTACGGAACCTGCCGCAGCCGGCGCATCGAACCGAAAACCCGGTCCCAAAAACGCGACGTGACGCCGAAATTGTAAGCCTCGTCGGCATGATGCATCGCATGGCCGCGTTTGACGCTGTACAGATAACCGGAATGGGCGGGGTGCCAGTGATGAACGGCGTGATGCACGCTGACATACCAGAGATAGCCCGTCACGAGCCCGCACGAAACAGCGCTCGCCGTCGCGAGATCAGGAAGCCGGAGAAGCGGACAGAACACGAGGCCCAGAAACAACACCACGCTGAGCCAAGTGGGCGTGCCGCCAGCGCATGCACATCGCGGTGGTGCTGTTCATGCATCTCCATGATGTAGGGCAAGTGATGCAGCACGAAGCGATGCAAAATATATTCGAGCAGCGTCCACACCGCCAAGCCGCCCAAGAAAAACGCTATCCACGCTTCCCCTCCATCGGCACCGGCATTCATGACGCCTGCCGCGCCGAAAACCGCGATCAGCACTGGGTAAGCGAAAAAGTCGCTGTAGTAGCCAATTCGCGTGAGAAGCATTCCCTGCGTCCTGATTGCCAATTCACCAGCAAATGCGGTGCCGTGCGTGGATCGCCTTCTCGGCGCCAAAAATGGCGCAATGATGTAACCTTAGGCTCGGATAGGGAATTGGAGACGGTCGGTCGCCCGTAGTCATTCTGGCGGCATCCGAGTGTTGCGACATTTCCGACGCATTCGCTGCAATTAGCAATGACGCCCACACCTGCATATGGCATAAGGGAAGTTGCGGATCGAAATTTGCACCGCTCTTCAATTCGAGACTATCAGATAAATTGCGCTTGGGCAGGGATGAGAAAATCATCCGGTTCGACGCCGGTTATGGAAGTCGAGTTCATGTCGATCGGAACCATCCTAGTCATAATTCTCATCGTCTTCCTGCTCGGCGGCTTCAGCGGCCGTTTCAGAGGCTACGGTTATGGTTTCGGCCATACCGGAATCGGTGTCCTCGGTGTCATCCTGATCGTCGTCATCGTGCTGCTGCTCACCGGCCGGATTTAGATCTGACCTGAGTCCTCGCAATGTCCGATTTTCGCGGCCCGTATCGAATTGCGGGTCCCCGGGCAGTTGCGCCCTGACCGGTGTTGGGGCGACACCGCAGCCGGAGCGGCGGTATCCGGAAGTGGTCACCGGACCATGCGGCAACCGTGAACGCGCATACAAGGGTGCCACGAAGAAGCTGAAACATCGCCTGGAAAGCATGCTCGGGCGGATCAATGACAACAAGTCTGGCGAGACCATATGCGCCGGCGATCTTTGAGATGAACCTGTCGGTGAGGTCTCAACGGTGCCAAACTCAAGGAGAAAACAGTGATCAGAATTGAACCTCGGTCAGGATTTCCCAAAAAACCGGAAGCGCCCAAAAAAGCGGTCGCCGTGGACCGACCGGGCCTCGATTTTGACGGTTCCACAGGCGAGACGACGGCCGGAACCGGCCTGGGTCTGGGCGAAGACGCGTCGGAGGGTCCCCGGGATCGCAGCTTGCCTGACCGCCGATCCGGGGATGTTTAGGATGTCTTGGCGGACAATGGAGCGGATACGACGAAGCCGACGCAATCCACCAGGAACCCCGGTACCCAAGTAGGCCGGGCAGCAATTTACGGAGTCCTGCCAGACAAACTCGAACCGGTTTCCGTTTGACCGAAGTATCCTCGTCTAGCCGGCACAAAGCGGCTGTCGCCAGGCAAGTGGGGCGGCTGGGGGCTCTTCTCCGCCCGGATTGTACATCTTTGGGAACCCGAATTCTCAGCCAGTGTATCCAAGCCGCTTTCTGGCCTAGCCAGAACTGCCCGACGGACCACATTGTGCATCACCCATGTGATCTAAATCGGGGCGCGGCATCAAGCCCGGCGAAAACTCATCGGAATGTTGGCAAATTGCCAGATGTGGCTACTATCCTTGAAATCGTGACATGCCAGAAACCAAGCCAGCTTCAGACGTTGTTCCCACTGGGCTGAACGTCAGCTATCGTTCTTCGGACACCAGAAGCCGCCATTCCGCCGTCGGCCCCATTTCAGCCATTCGTCACCTTCACCGAATGCTCGATCCATGCTCAAGAAGCGGACATATGAAGCACCCGAGAATGTCGTTCGGGAGCCGCCGCAATGAAACTGCAGCGGTGCCCGCTTACAAGGCTAATCAGCCGTTCCGTGCTACCCCGGTGTTACCCGGCATTCTCCAGAGCTGGATTGATGAAAAATCGAAAGGAGACAAGCCATTGTATCAGAAAATCAATCTAACTCGGATTCAGCTCGATATTTTCAACTTACCTCTGCCTTTCTTAGGCAAAGGTCACAGGTTCGAATCCTGTCGGGTGCGCCACCCCTCCCGCATTCGACGTGTTTGCGCCGTCGCTTACGACGCGTTCGGCAGTTCCGTAAACCAGCCTTCGTCGTTGGTTTCCTGCCAGCGTACCTTGTCCTCATCGAGGAAGTCGATGGAGTGGACGACGACGTCGTCGTCGCCGAGGAAACAGACATTGTAGTTCGGCTGCAGATCGCCATAGCCCATGCGTTCGGCGATGCCCGAGAAATCGGGCCAGCAAGTGTGGTTCGTCGAACGCGGCGCGGAAAACGGAATGCCGGCGACCGATCCGCTCAGCGTGTAGTGGCAATGGCCGAAAAACATGTGCCGCACCGTGTCGCGATAGCGCGCGAACAGCGCCTTCAGTTCCGCTTCCTCGGCAATCCCGATCAGGTCGGCATTGGCGACATGCACCGCCGTCGGATTGTGATGCATGAACAGGAAGACCGGTTTGCCGCGCGCCCGGGCATCCTCCAGCGCCGCTTCGAGCCACTTCTGGCGCGCCGGGCAATAGGAGCCGGCATGTTCGCCCGCCTGCACCGTGTCCATGTAGACGAAGACGCCGGCCGGCGTGTCCTCGGTCCACTGGATGAAACCGTTTTCGTCGCGATTGGCGCCGGGATAGGCCGCCGAAAAGTTGTCGCGGCTGTCATGGTTGCCGATCAGAAGGCGTGGCGCACGGTCTCCGGTGAGCGAACTGCCGGCCAAGATATCCTTCAGCCGCTCGTAACTTTCGGCAAGTCCGTGATGGGTCAGGTCGCCGGTGATGACGATCCGGTCGGCGTCGCTTTGGTGCTTTTCCACATGCGCCAGGCATTTCCTGAAATTCTCGACCGGGTCGAGTTCCAGAATGTGTTCGGGGCTGATGTGGATGTCGGAGATATGGACGAGTTTCATCGTGGAATCCGGATTGGTAGATTTGCCGTTTCATAAACAGCCCGCTTGTCATATCCGTGACAGCGCCGCCTTCCATATGTGAAAAACCGGACATGGAGCAATCATTGCCAGAGGGTCTCGCCAGACAATTCGCGAACGCGGCGGCGCAAGGCGACTGGCCGGAAGCCCTTGCCGCCGTCGAGGCGCTGGCCCGGGTCCTGCCGGACAATGCCTCGGTCGTTTACAACAAGGCGCTCGTGCTCAGGCAGCTTGGTCGTGCCGATGAGCGCATCGCCTGCCTTGACCGCGCGCTTGCGCTCGAACCCGGCCATGCCAATGCCCGGTTCGAGCTCGCATCGGCGCTGATGGACGGACGGGAATTCGCGCCGGCCGCCGAGCAGTTTTCGGCCTATCTCGCCTCTGCGCCGGAGGATGCAGACGCGCTGCTCAATCTCGGCAATTGTCTCGTTCGTCTCGACCGTGGCGCCGAAGCCGTGACCCATCTCCGCAAGGCGCATGAGATCGCGCCCTCGCAGGAATCGGTGGCGGCTCTTGCGACGGCCCTGCGCGATCGCGGCGATCTCGCCGCATGCGAGGTGCTGCTCTCGGCCCTGCCGGAGACACCGGAATCCTCGGCGCTCCGCCTCAAGATCCTGACGCAGGGCGCGCGCGGCCGGATCGCGCTTGCCGTCGATCAGACCCGTTTCGCCCGGTAGCTCTTGCGATAGAGGCCCGGCTCGTCCTGCAATCCGTCCTGGAGGGCGGTATGGCGGGAGAGCGCCTCGTCATCCATCGGCGCGAAGTCGAGATCCAGCGCTTCGCGCGGCACCGGCCAGCCCTGTGCGACCGGCGTGCCCGCGGCGAGCGTTCCACTGAAATCAATGTCCGTCCACAATGCCGGGAAATGCACCATGCCGTCCCGCCACCGGTCGGCATCGACGAGTCCGGTCAGGGTGCGGAACGGCAGGTCGAGCCAGTTGGCCGGATGCGAAAACAGCATCGACCAGCCCTCCGGCAATTCGATCGTCCAGAAATTGTTGAATTTCACCGCGAAGCGGCCGGGTTCGATGCCGGGAACGCCGGCCGCCTGTTCCGGCACATGCACGCCGATCGGCGATCGCGTCGCGCGGCTTGCCGGATGCGCGGGCAGGCCCCAGTCCCAGGAAAATTCCCCGTTCTCGAATGTCAGGTCGGCGGCGAGGGGAAACAGGATGCCTGCCTGCATCGCGTCGAGAAAGGGCGGGCACTGTTTGACGGTGCGCACCTCGGCGCCGCCGAGGATGTCGCTTTGCGCCTTCGCGGGCATCTCTTTGACCCAGCCGGGCAGCGCTCCGGCCGCGAGGCACGGTCGCGGAACGATATCCTCGTATCCCGGCAGGCAGGAAAAGCGGACCTTCATGCCCGCTTTCTCGTCACGAGCGTGTGCGTCACCGCAACGGTGATCGTGATCGCGATGAAGATCACGCCGATCGCGTTGATGATCGGTGACAGGCCGAAACGCATCCGGCTGCCGATTTCCGTCACCAGCGTCCACGAACTGCCGATGGCGAAGAAGGTCGTGTTGTAGTTCTCGATCGACTGCAGGAACGAGATCACGCAGGCCGTCAGGATCGTCGGCATCAGGAACGGGATCGTGATGCGCCGGAAGACCAGCATCGGCGTCGCGCCGAGATCGAGCGCGGCTTCCTCCAGCACGCGGTCCTGGCGCTGCAGCCGCGCCATGAACATCAGCATGCAGTAGGAGGCGATGAACGAGGTCTGCGCGATCATTGCGGTGAACAATCCGGCCTGCAGGCCGAAATAGTCGCGCCAGAAGATCATCGTCGTCACGCCGAGCACGATGCCGGGGATCAGCACCGGCGAGACGAGCACGGTATAGAGCACGGTCGTCACGCGCGACTGCATCCGCGTCAGGATGAAGGCGCCGGACAACCCGAGCGGAATGGAAAAGGCGATTACGCCGCCGGCGATCGCCAGGCTGTGCCACAGTCCCTGCACGAAGCGCTTGTCCTGCGGCAGTTCCGTGAACCATCGGAGCGTGAAGCCCTGCCAGTCTGTGGCCGACGGCGTCGGCGCGGCGTTGAAGGCGGCGATCACCATGAAGCCAAGCGGCAGGAACATGTAGGCGAAGAAGACGAGCAGATAACCGTTCAGCAGCGCGCCGGACCAGTCACGGCTGCGGCGCCGTGCGGCGGCGCGGGGCGCCGCCATGGAGACGTCGGAAGCAGCAGTCATTTCGCGATATCCTTCACGCCCACCTTGAAGATGGCCATGGTGATCAGAATGAAGATGATGCAAGCGGTGAGAAGCGCCAGTGAATAGGCCGAGCCCTGGTTCCACGAATCGGCTTCGAAGAAACGCCTGTAAATCAACTGGCTGAACCAGTCCGGATGCATTCCGCGACCGACGATTTCGGGCGCCGCAATGGAGCCCGCCGACAGCATGAAGGTCATGATCGAGCCGACCGCGATGCCGGGCTTGGCGTGCGGGATGACGACGCGGGTGTGGATTTTCCAGACCGAGGCGCCGAGGTCGCGCGCCGCCTCGATCTGGCTTTTATCCAGCGTGTCGATGGTATTGTAGATCGGAAACACCATGAACAGCACATAGGCGTAGACCATCACGGTAAAGACCGCACCGTTCGACGCGACGAAGCGGAAACCCTCGCCGGCGCTCATGTCGATGATGCCGATTCCGTCCAGAAACGCGTTCAGGATGCCGTTCTTTTCCAGGATCATCACCCAGGAGAAGATGCGCAGGAGTTCATTGATCGCATAGGGAATGACGAGACCGATCAGGATCAGCGTCAGCTTGTTCCTGCTTTCCGCCATCGCCGCCGCATAGGCGACCGGATAACAGATGACGAAGGCGAAGACCGTCACGGTGAACGCATAAAGAAGCGTCATCAGGAAGATCTTGAAATGCAGCGCGCTCATCGTCGTGAAATTGTCCAGCGACAGGCGTTCCTTCATGCCGGCTTCGCCCGACGAGGTGTCCTCCTGTGCCTCCATATCGGTGATTCGGCTTTCGAGAGCGGCGATCTGCGAGCGCAGGTCTGCGGCTTCTGCCTGGCGCTCTTCCGCGCTCATCGCATTCTGCGGGGATGCGGACGGCGAAGGTGCAAGGCCCGGGCCGGGCGCGGTCGGCGCGGCGCCGGGCACGGTCATGCTCGGTGTGAACGGCGAAGGCGCGGCAGGAGAGCTCTTCGTTCCCGACGATCCCTGCTGCTGAAGCGTCAGCAACTGCTGTTCGATCTGGAATTTCTCGGTGTAGGCGTGGTCGATGTCGAGCGCCAGCATGGCGGTCTCTCCGCCGCGGTCCTCGAAGGTGAATGCGCGCTCGATCATCCGGATCTGCGGCACGACGATCATCAACAGTATCCAGATGGTCACCAGACCCACAAAAAGGAACGTCAGGCCGCGGCCATAGATTTTCGTCAACTCGCCCATCGCGTCACGCCTTGTCGCGGGCCATCGGGCCTGGCCGCATGACCACCGTATCGTCCGGCGTGAACAGAAGCATATGGTCGTCTTGCGCCCCGAGCGTCGCGTCGCCGGTGTTGTGCAGGTTGACGTGCACGCTGTGGCCGGCGGCGTCGAGATACATGTTGATCAGCGCGCCCTCCAGATCGCGGCGTTGCAGTCGGGCCTCGATCCGGTTGAGTTCGTTTGGGAGCGGACCCAGGCGATCCTTGCGATCTTCCAGATAGATACGCTCCGGGCGCACCATGACGATGGCGTTTTCACCGGTGGAGAGCCCGTGCTTGTTCATGCCGAGAAGCATGCCGTGCGGCGTCTCGACCTGTGCATGGCCGTTCGCCACCGTCTTCACCTTGCCGGAAAACACGTTCTGCTCGCCGACGAAGGTCGCTGCGAATGGCGTGTTGGGATGGTTGTAAAGGTCCTCGGCGGACGCAACCTGGTCGATCGCGCCTTCGTTCATCACGGCGACGCGGTCCGACATGGCCAGCGCCTCGCCCTGGTCGTGGGTGATGTATATGAAGGTGACTTCGGTCTTGCGCTGGATGTCCTTCAGTTCCGCGCGCATGTGCTGGCGCAGTTTCAGGTCAAGCGCGGAAAGCGGTTCGTCGAGCAGCAACACGGCCGGTTCGACCGCGAGGGCGCGGGCAACCGCGACGCGCTGGCGTTGGCCGCCGGAAAGTTCGCCCGGTTTCTTGTCCTCCTGGTCGGACAGCGCGACCAGGTCGAGCAGTTCCTCGGCGCGCTTGCGCCGCGCGGTCTTCGAAACGCCGCGCGCCTCCAGTCCGAAGGCGACATTCTCCCATACACTCATCAACGGGAACAGCGCGAGGCTCTGGAAGATCAGCGCGGTCGGGCGATGATTGGGTCCGATGCCGATCATCGGCTCGCCGCCGATGGCGATCGATCCCGTCGTCGGATCGAGAAAGCCGGAGATCATGCGCAGGATGGTCGTCTTGCCGCAGCCCGACGGACCGAGGATGGAGAAGAATTCACCGGCCTTGATCGTCAGGTCGGTCGGCTGAACGGCCGTGAAGCCGTTCGGATAGGTCATCGACACACCGGTTAGTTCAACGTCCTGGCCGCTCATCGCACCCGCCCCCGCAAGATCGGTGTTATGGAAAAACCGGGGGCGGTCGTCCGCCCCCGGAGGTTGTTGCAAAGGCCCTTAGGCGTTGGTGATCTTGTCGACATATTCCTGACGCAGCGGCGCGAACCACGGCGTGTCGGCCTGCCACCACCAAAGGTTGGCGAGATTTTCCGCGTTGTAGGTTTCGGCGAACTGGTTCTTGTAATCGTCGCCGGCGAAGTCGGCGGCGCCCGCGACAGCCGAGTTGTAGCCGGTGTTCTTCGACAGGAGGCCGCCGAATTCCGGTGTCATTAGTGCGTTGATGAAGGCATAGGCCTGTTCGATGTTCTCGGCGCCGGACGGAATGCCGACCGAGTCCATCCAGGTGATGCCGCCCTCTTTCGGCATGCGGTATTTCCACTTGGCGTCTTCGCGGTTGAGCAGAAGGCCGGTGGTGTCCCAGGTTTGGCCGATGCCGGCGCCGGCCTGCTTGAAGGCGTTTTCGGCTTCGGTGGCGTTGTTCCAGAAGGCCGCGATCTTGTCCTTGTTGCCGATAATGAACTTGGCACAGGCGTCCCAGACGCGGCGGGCGTCGTCCTCGGTCTTGTAGACCTCGAGCATGCGGTTCGACTTCACTTCGCCGATGGAGTCGAGATAGAGGCCGACGCCCATGATGACCGACTTCTGGCGGAAAGCCGACTTTCCGGCGGCTTCCGGCATCCACAGCGAACCGAAGGAAACGTCGGCGTCGGCCATCGGGAAGATCGAGGAATCGAAGGTGATCGCCTCGGTACCCCAGTTGAACGGCAGCAGCATGCGCTTGCCGCGATAGGTGCCGCCGAGCTTGACGGAGTCGTTGACCATCGACGGGATCAGGTTCGACGCGTTGACGAGCTTGGATTCGTCGAGTTCGGCAAGCAGGTCGTCCGGATAGTAGTTGGGGCCGTTGGTGACCGACGGGAAGATTACGTCGAAACCCTTGCCGCCAGCGGCTTTCAGTTTCTGTTCGGCTTCGTCGTTGGAGCCGTAGGTCGACAGGTTGATCTTGATGCCGCTTTCGTCCTCGAACTTGTCGATCTGGTTCTGCTGGATGTAGTCGCCCCATGCGAAGACATTGACCTGGCCCGACGACGCGAGCGCGTCGGTGGCTTTCAGGATGGCGGGTGCGGAAAGAATGACGCCGGTTGCGGCGGAGCTCTTGAGCAGAGAGCGGCGCGAAATCATGAGAGTCTCCTGCAGTGTTTGGAAACGGAAAAAGGGGATCGGGGCCACGAGCCCTCCCGACCCGGCACATACTGCCCGTCGGCAACGCTTTCCTGACAGTACGGTGACAGTTGCGTGTCGGAATTCACAAAAGGAGGCGCGAAAACACCCGGTCCGCACTTGCCGATAGGGTCCGTTATGCAAAGTGGGAGCCCGGTCAGGCGAAGGTCTGCGATATCGGGGAAGGCGACAACCGGATAACCCCTGCGTTCAAGGAGCATGGTCGAAACCGGGGCTGCAAGGGTGGATTGTTGAGCTTAACGGCCGATTGGAACCATGCTTAAAATGCTGTGGTCCCTTGGCACGAAGCATTTTCTAGTCAGAAAGTATGATCTCGATCAAATTCCGGTCTCAAAGCTGCGTGTATCGTTACCGGCCAAATGGGAGGTCCGCCGGGTGCGGAACTGAAGTGATAGTATGCGTCTGACGATACGCACGAACCTTGCGATGCGAGTATTGATGACTTGTGCGGTGAACCCGGGCAAGAGCGTCACCAAGTCCGAGATTGCCGAAAAATGCAACGCGTCGAAGAACCATTTGGGCCAGGTCATCCGGCACCTGGGCCGGCTCGGCTATGTCCGCGCGATGCGCGGCCGCAACGGCGGGATGTATCTCGCCATGCCGGCGGACGAGATCCGGGTCGGAGCCGTGTTCCGGGTCTTCGAATCCGATCTCCCCTTCGCCGAGTGCTTCGACGAAAAGGAAAACAATTGCCCGTTGATCGACAGTTGCTGGCTCCGGCCGGCGCTCCATATGGCTGTCGAATCCTTCTACGAGACGCTCGACGGCATTCGCCTGTCCGATCTCGTCGAGGGGAATGGCAAGCTCGAAGACCTGCTCAACATGCCGGTTGGCAAAGCAATGGGAAGCGGCCGCAAGGGAGACGGGGGCTGCATTGCCCGCGGCGGTGCCGGGCTGGCCTGACCTGACGCGCTGCTGCCGGCCTATTTCTCGAAGACCAGGGCATCGGCTTCGGCGCCGAGCCCGGCGAGCGTCTGCTTGAGATCCTCGACCATCGGATCCGGCCCGCACAGATAGAATTTTTGACCGAAATCCGTGACGGTTCGTTCCAGGAAGGCGCGGTCGACACGGCCATGGGCAAGGCCGGTCTTGTCCTCTTGGCTCAGGATGTGATGGACGGTGAGACCGGGCATGGCCTCAAGCTCCTCGCGCAGGATGATGTCGCGTTCGCCGCGATTGGCGAAGATCAGCGTGTGGTCGGCGAGGTGGCCGGTGCGGCCGTTCAGTTGGCGCAGGATCGGGATGAACGGCGTTATGCCGGCGCCGCCGGCGATGAAGACGCCTTTCCCCTTGTAGCCGATCGTTCCCCACGGATCGCCGACGATCAGTCGGTCGCCGACCAGAAGTTTCGCGAGCTGGTCCGTGACACCGTTGTGGTCGTGATACGACTTGATCGTGAATTGCAACGTGTCCTGATCGGGAAGCGAGGTGAAGGTGAATGGCCGTTTCTTGTCGCGCCATCCGTCCCGGTCGATCGACACGTCCGTCGCCTGGCCGGGCGTAAACGTGAAGCCATCCGGCTTTTCGAGGTCGTAGGAAAAGACATTCTGTGCAACGGGCGTAATGGCCCTGATCGCCAATGCGTGCGTCATGGAAAAGTCCCTGATTGAGCTCGTGGCCAGATTATCATATAGGAAATCGGGCGCCGGTCAGTCGGCGTGCGATGACCGGTTGCCTTTCCCCAGATCCTTCTCTGCGCGCGCATTCTTGTCCAGTTTCTCGAAGCTTTCGATGACGCCGTCCGCCTTCTTGCGGGCGCCCGGAATGGCCTTGCGCTCGTTGCGGACGCTCTCCTGATCGTCGCCCTGCAGCTGGTTGTTGCCCATCTCGTCGGCGGCAAGGTCGGATCGGGTCAGGTCGGTGGTCTCCGGTTTCCGGTTCTGTTTGCGTGCGTCGGCGGTCATGGCGTGTTCCTTCGCATGTGGTTTCGGCGATGCAAGGGAAACGATCGGATATCCGGAATGTTCCGCGCTACACGTGACGTTGGCGGCATTTGAGTTAAATCCCGTTTAGTTAGGTTAACAAATGATTGATATTGCGAAAGAATCCCGGATCGGGAATCACTGTTGACGTTACGGCGTCCAGGCGGCGTCATGACATGTCAGACAGCTTCGCCGGCGGGATTGCCGGCTCACTGCGCAAAAAGCGCGTCCCGCGATCATGCGGCCGCTCGCGCCAAAGGAATGATCGAACATGCGCGCAATATTCGGCGGCGCCACGATTCCGCTTTCGCGGGGATTTGTGGAAGTCGAGAACAGCGAAAACGATCTGCAGCGCTTTGACCGCTATGCTTTCGTTGACCATATTGGCATTGATCTGCATCGGGGCCTGATCCTGCTCGGCTCCCGGGCCCGCGACTTCCACGGTCTCCCTGCAGACAGAGAATCCGTTGGGATACGGCAGTTTCTGAACTGCTACCGTGAGCACGACCGGCGCGATCTGCTCTGCCTGCTTGAACGCCTTACCTGCTTCGAGGAGCCGTTTCACTACACGGCACAGCTTGAAGGTCCGGACGGGCAATTCATTCACGGCTTCATCGGCTGCACCGAAGGCGGCAGCAAGGCCGACGGAGAATTCACCGGCATCGTCGTCATGTCCCGTTGCGGGCTGGTATCTGCAGAACCTCTTCCCGCCGAGTCTCAGGACGACGCGTTCACGCTCTAGAAGCTCGAACGCGTCGCGGTCGGCCGCAGCAGCCGGACGGCCGGCCTTCTCGACCCGACCATATTGGCGGAAATGTCCTGGATCAGCAGGTCGACCCTGTCGTGCCGGCTTTCCAGTGCCGCCGCGAAACTGACATAGCCGAGTTTGACCTCGGCGTGATCGGTACACAGCTTCAACGCCACATGCGCCTTGGCGCGGGCGCTGTTGATGACCAGCATCAGCGTGACTTCGGGCGGGGCGCCCCAATCGGCCGAGGCTTCCCCGTCCATGTCGAACCGGACGAAGCCGGGCGTGAAATAAAGCTCCGAGGCGTCGTGAACGATGTCGGCAATGCAGCCGAACTGCTCCATGCGCAGATAGGCGATGTAGTCGCTGATGTCGACAAGGCGCAATTCGGCCGCCAGGTTCGCGATCGCGGATGCGACATGCGGTTCAAGTTCGAAGCAGATATCCTGTGCCAGCATCGTGTTGTCAGCTTTTCTGTGCGCGTCGCCGGATGATCGAGATCAGTTCCGCAACGGCTTTGAAGAATTCGGATGGAATGATTTGATCAAGCGAAACCTGCCCGTACATTGCCCGGGCGAGTTCGACGTTCTGAAAGACGGGAATGCCTTTCTCCTCGGCAAGTTCGCGGATGCGCAGCGCGATCAGGTCCTGGCCCTTGGCGACGACGATGGGGGCGGGATCGCTCCCGGGATCGTAACGCAGCGCGATCGCAAGGTGAGTCGGGTTGGCGATCACCAGCGAGGCGGTGGGAACGGCGTTCATCATCCGCCGCCGCGCCCGGTCGTGGGCAATCGAGCGCAATCGCGCCTTGACGATCGGGTCGCCCTGCGACTGCTTCACCTCTTCCTTGACCTCCTGGCGCGACATCTTCAGGTCGGTCTTCCACTGGAAGCGCGTCCAGAACCAGTCGGCCGCCGAGATCAGCACCATCGCGAAGATGATCGCGGCGAACAGCTTCAGCAGCATTTCCTTGACGACGAGCAGGAAACCGCCGATTTCCGTGTTCATCCCCTGCATCATCCGCGGCACGAGATCGTGCAGGATCATCACGACCAGCACCGTCGCGAAGATCAGCTTGGCGGTGGCCTTGATGAACTCGGCAAATCCCTTGACGCTGAAAATCCGTTCCCAGCCCTTGATCAGCGAGATCCGCGACATTTGCGGCTTGATGCGCTCGCCGACGAAACGCGGCGTATTCTGCGCGGCCGATCCGGCGATGCCGGCGATGATAAGGGCAATAAAAAGCGGCAACGTTATCGCACCGGCGATCAGTATGACGCGTTGCAGCAGCCAGTAGATATCGCCGCTGCCGCCCAGCTCGTACTCGAATGACTGGTCCATCATGGTCGCGAGTTGCTGCGCCATGTCGGTGATCCGGCCCGGCATGACGAATGTCATGACGAACAGGATCGCCAGCAGCGAGAACAGGATCGGCGTTTCCTTGGAGAAGGGCGTCTGGCCCTTTTCCAGGGCGTCGCGGATTTTTTTCTCCGACGCCTCTTCTGTTTTGCTTTCCTTGTCTTCTTCGTCAGCCATGAAACCTGCTCAACGGGACCGGATCAGGCTGCGGTTTGCAGTTCGATGCGCCCTTCGGCGGCCATGCGCAGGGCAAGCGCGGCGATCGACTTGCGCGCCTGTTCGATATCCGTTTGTCGCGCCTTGCCGGCGCTGAGCTCGGATTCGATCATCCGGCGCGTCCGCTGGCTGATCGAGGAAAGCACGGTCTCCTTCAGATCCTCGTCGGCTTCGCGCAGGGCGAGCGTCAGCACTTCCGTGGAAAGGCCGTCGCACAGCAAGGTACGCGCCTCCTTGGAAATGTTGGGCAGGTCCTCGAAGCGGAACAGGCGAGACTTCACGCCTTCCACCTTCTTTTCGCCGACGACGGGAGTCAGTTGTTCGAGCAGGTCGTCGGAGACGTCCTTTTTCATCTCGTTGAGGATTTCCGCGAGCCGCGTCACGCCCTCGCCGGACCCGGACGAGGTGTCGGTCAGTTTGAAAGCCTCGTCCAGCCGTTTCTCCACGCTCTGGATGACGTTCTCCGGCACCGGCTTCGAGGAAATCAGCCGCGCAACCGTCGCCTTTCGCAGGCCGGGCTCCAAATTCTCGATCAGCTTCGCCGCCGTGCGCGAATCCAGTCTCGACAGCACCACGGCGCAAAGCTGCGGCGATTCGTTGGAAAAGAATGCGTTCAACTCGTCGATATCGACCTTGGGCAGCATTTCCCAGACGCTAAGAGCCGGCTCGGCCGGACCGGGATCGGCGTTCATCCCGGTGATCGCGTACATTTCCTCGTCGGTCAGCGCTTCACTGAGGATCTTTTCCATGCTTTCGGCCGAATCCATGAGCCCCGCGCCGATCGTGAATTCGGATTCGAATTCCTTGACCAGTTCCTCGAGGTCGGGCTGGGGAATGTTCTTGAGCGTGTGGGCGGCGTCGATCATCACGCGCAGTTCTTCGCTCTTGAAGAATTTCAAGAGTTGCGAGGCGCGCCCCTTCCCCATGGCGACAAGCACGGCCGCCGCTCTCTGGGGTTTTGTCAGTACGTACCGTTTCGCCATTCCACGCTTCCGAAGCGATTCGCTTCACGAATTTCTATCAGCTTTTTTCCAGCGAGATGATCTTTACGCCCAGCCGTGACGGGTCATCCTCAAGAGATTGGATCTCGCCGGTCGCGATCTTGGTGCCGTTGACGCAGATATCGACCGCTTCGCCGATCTTGCGGTTCAAAGACACGACCGAGCCGGTTTCCATGCCCATCAGCTCGGAGACCGGCATTTCGGCCGATCCGATTACGACATCGAGCTGGACCGGGATGGACATCACGAGGTCCTGCAGCCCGTTCTGCGGTGCTTGCGCCGCTGCGGTTTCGGCCAAATCGTCGGGATCGAAGCCGTCGCCGAGTGGGCCCATCTCCTGATCCTTATTTATGACACCCTGCAGTTCGGCCAGCGCCTCGTCCAGGGCATCGGCTTCGTTTTCACCGTCCATCGGCAGCCCGAGGTCTTCGAGCGGGGAAAGCTCCGGCTCACTCATCATAGGTCTCCTCTAGATCGGGATTGGGTATGGAAAGGCCGATTCCGTTGAGCGCCTCGGTCATGGCCTCATGCGGCCTTTGCAGGCACATGGCGTAGTTGGCACCCTTGCGGCCGAGGCTGCAGTCGTAGAGCGGGCGGCCCTTGACCTTGAGTTTGACCGTGGCGTCCGCCTCCGTCGAAAGGGCCAGAACATCGCCGGTGCACAGCGCCGCGAGTTCGCCCAGCGTTATCGGCGGAAGCTGGATCGATCCCGAAACGGGCACTTTCACGGTCAATGCGTTGCGGTTCTGTGTTCCGGCGCCGCCGGAGGCCGGCTTCTTGACCGTCTCGCGCACCGGGCGCGCCATTCGCAACAGCAGGGAATGGGCGATCGCCAGGGTCAGGGTCGGTTTCGCCTCGCCGAAGACAAGTGTTGTCTCGAAAGCCACGACCGGTTCTTCGTCCTCGCCGTCGCGAATCTCTTCAACCTTCTGGGCCAGCCGGATCATTTTCGGGCAGTCCGGTGTCGAAAGCGTTGTCTGAATTGCCTGCCCGGTCAGATCGGCGAATTGGCAAACCAGGTCGCGCTCCATCGATGTTGGCGCTCGGCTTGCCGAAAGCGAGGCGAATTCCGGATCGCCGCCAAGCATGATCTCGGCGATGATGCTCGCCGCCGAATAGTCGCAGATCAGATAGGCGGACGGATTCGCGGATTTCGTCCCCAGAACGACGCAAATCGCCCCGGAACTGTTTTTTCCCATCTCCGCAGAAGCGCTGGAATGTTGCTGTCCCACGACTTCCAGTCTGGCTTCCAGCCCCGCGTTCTGCAGGATCGTTTGCAGCCGCGCGCCCAGGAACTTCACGACCGCATTGATTGCCGGGTCGAGGCGCATGGCGTCGCCCTTGCGGCCGAGCAGTCGGTCGAAGACGTCGTTGCTTTGTTCCGGTTGGGCCGCGGCTTCGGTCATCGTCAGGCGGCTTTATCGCCCGTTCCCATCGCTTCGTTCTCGACATCGTCAAGCGAGGGCCGATCGTAGTTGGAGATTGTCTTGCGGCCGAATTCCAGCGCCACCTGCGGTAACGAGCCGTTCATGTAGGCGATCAGCGTCTGCTTGGCGACGAAATACAGCCGGATCTTCTTTTCGCGCACGATCTTGATCTTCGTGGCGATCGGGCCGACCACCGCGTAGGACAGGAAGATGCCGAAAAACGTGCCCACGAGCGCGGCGCCGATCAGGCCGCCGAGGACTTCGGGGCTCTGGTCGATGGCGCCCATCGCCTTGACGACGCCGAGCACGGCGGCGACGATTCCGAGCGCCGGCAGACCGTCGGCGATGCCCTGCAGGCCGTGATAGGATTTCAGCTTGTCGTGGCGAATTGTGCCGATCTCCTCCTCCATCAGCGCTTCCACCTCGTGCGGACGCGCATTTCCGACGATGATCAGGCGGCAGTAGTCGCAGATGAAGCTGGTGAGATCCTTGTTGGCCAGGATCAGCGGGTATTCCTGGAAAATCGGCGATTCGTCGGAATTGTCGATATGGCTCTCCACTTCGTTGCGCGGCTTGGTTTTCAGTTCGCGCAGGAGTTGGTGCAGCAAGCCGAGCAGTTCGAGATACTCGTCGCGGGTCGGCACGCCATTCTTGATCGCCTCGAGCGTAGCCTTGCCGCTGTCTTTCACCGTGGACATCGGGTTGGCGACGAGAAAGATGCCGATCGCGGCACCGCCGATGATCACGAATTCGAATGGCTGGACCAAAACCTCCACATGGCCGCCCATGGCCATGAAGCCCCCGATCACGCACCCCAGCGTAACGACCAGTCCAATGATAACGCCCACGGCTTACCCCGCTTGTTTGCCTGCGCGGAAACTAGAGGCCAAACCTTGCACGGGGCTGGCAGGGCGGCTTTGCCTGGCCTGAAACGGCGCGACAGGCTCGCGCAAGGCGCACGCGCTATAGCCGGTAACAGCGCAAATCCGGGGCGAAACCGATGATCAGCACGCTCGTTTCTTACAAGCTTGCCGCAAGCGATATCGACAAGACGATCCAGCGCGTCTCCGAGCAGCCGACCGTTTCACGCGAAGTCGACTATTACCTCGAGAACATCGGCAACGTTAAGTCGATCAAGGACCTCACATCCGACTACCGCCTGTTCAGCTTCGCGATGAAGGCGCATGGTCTTGGCGACATGACGTACGCGAAGGCTTTCATGGAGAAGGTTCTGACGGAAGGCACCGGGGACGGCAGTTTCGCCAACTCGCTGTCGGACAAACGCTACGCCGACTTTGCCGAGACGTTCGACTTTAAGTCTTTCGGCACCGCGGCGACCTCATTTACCAAGACGCAGCAGGGTGTTGTCGACAAGTATCTGCGCCAGACGCTGGAGGAACAGGCCGGCGACGAGAATCAGGGTGTGCGTCTCGCGCTCTATTTCCAGCGCAAGGCCGACAATATCGACAGTTTCTATCAAATCCTCGCCGACCCGGCGCTCTCGCAGGTGGTCCGCACGACGCTCGGCCTGCCTGACTCGATTGCCAGCGCTGATCTCGACAAGCAGGTGGAAATGTTCTCCAAGCGCCTGGATCTGGAAACGCTCGCCGACCCGGACAAGCTCGACAAGCTGCTGGAGCGTTTCACGACCATGTGGGAAGTCAACAATGGAGCTGCGACCCAGCAAGCGACTGGAATTGCGCAGCTCTTCAACACCTCGTCGAACGGCATCAGCCAGGACCTGATGCTCCAGATCGCACAGATGAAGCGGTAGGAGCGGCAATGGAAACGGGGATTTATGTTGGCCTTTCGGCCCAGGTAGCCCGCGAGATGCGGCTGACCACGATCGCTGAGAACATAGCCAACAGCCAGACGGTCGGTTTTCGCGCCGGCCAGATCCGTTTCGAGGAGGTTGTCCGGCAGGTGTCCGGGACAGACGTCTCCTTCGCATCGAAGGGCGTAGAATATCTCGATGCGACCTCCGGCGGCCTGGAACAAACCGGCAATCCGCTTGATTTCGCCGTGCGCGGCGACGCATGGTTCGGCATCCAGACGGATGCCGGAACGGTTGTCACGCGCGACGGCCGTTTCACCATGACCAACAATGGCGATCTCGTTACCCTTTTGGGGCATCCGGTGCTCGATCCTGGCGGATCGCCGATCACGCTTAATCCCGCCGGCGGTGTGCCGGAACTGGGCTCCGATGGTTTCATCCGCCAAGGCGGAAAGCAGGTCGCCGCGATCGGCCTGTTTGCTTTCAAGCCACCGCCGGATTTTCAGCGCTTCGGCAACTCGGGCATCGTTGTGGGTGGTGATCCGGATCCGATTGTTGACGACGGCACTGTCGGAATCGTGCAGGGCCATATCGAGCAGTCCAACGTCAACGCATTGCAGGAAATTACCGATCTCATCATGGTTCAGCGCTCCTTCGAGGAGGCGGCCTCCCTGTCGCAGAGCACCGAAGAATCATTGGGCCAGCTCATTAAGGCGTTCAACGGCGGCTGAGGATCATGAACGCGCTGGTCAGATTGAGGCATGCCATTGATTCCGCCGCCATTGACGCGCGGCCGCTGGAACGTGGCGGAACGGTATCGGCAATCAATCCCAATGTCATCGCCGCCGAGGGCATGGCGGGCTATTCGTCGCTCGGCGACTTCGTGTCGATCGGCCAGGGCCCGCACGCGGCGCGCGGAGAGGTGGTCCAAATCGAGCCGGACCGCATCCTCGTGGCGCCTTGCGAAAACGCGCAGTCGCTCTCCATCAACGATGTCGTGCTGCGCAAGGGGTCGGTCCATGCCCGTCCGGACGAGGCGTGGCTCGGACGCGTGGTCAACGCCATCGGCGAACCCGTCGACGGCAAGGGGCCGCTGATCCCCTCCGCCGACAGGCCCGAGACTGCGGGGCGCCGTTCGCCGCTCATGCGGGCGCGCATCGGCGAACATTTTCGCACCGGGGTTCGCGTCGTCGACATCTTCACGCCGTTATGCGTCGGCCAGCGGTTCGGTGTGTTCGCCGGATCGGGCGTTGGCAAGTCGACGCTTCTGGCCATGCTGGCGCGCGCCAGCGCTTTCGACGTGGTCGTCGTCTCGCTGGTCGGCGAACGAAGCCGCGAAGTGCGCGAATTCCTCGAGGACACGCTTGGGGCGGAAGGGATGAAAAAGGCGGTCGCCGTCGTGGCGACAAGCGACGAGAGCGCGATCATGCGCCGCCGCGCGCCGGACTGCGCCATGGAGGTCGCCGAATGGTTCCGGGACCGCGGCAAACGTGTCCTGCTTCTGCTCGATTCGGTGACGCGTTACGCCCACGCGCTGCGTGAAGTCGCCATTTCCGTTGGCGAGCCGCCGGTTTCGCGCGGCTATCCGGCGTCCGTATTCACCGACTTGCCCCGCCTGCTCGAACGCGCCGGCCCCGGCGGCCCGACCTGCGGGTCGATCACCGCCATCGTCACTGTCCTTGTCGACGGCGACGACCACAACGATCCGGTTTCCGATACGCTGCGCGGCATTCTCGATGGCCATCTCGTGCTGCAGAGATCGATCGCCAATCGCGGGCGTTTTCCGGCGGTCGATCCGCTTTCTTCGGTGTCGCGCCTTGCCGACAAGGCCTGGAACGAGCAGCAGCGGCAACTTGTTTCGCAATTGCGTGCGATGATCGCATTGTTCGAGGAAACGCGTGACCTGCGCATGATGAGCGGATGGCAGCAGGGGGTCGATCCCGAACTCGACCAGGCCGTGCTTGCCGTCCCGCGTATCTACGAAGCCCTCACCCAGTCGCAGCCCAGTTCGCCGGACAGCGATCCCTTTGCCGAACTCGCGGACCATTTGAAGAATGACACGAAAAAATAAGCAGCCTCGCCGGAAAAGGCGCTGGTTCAAGGACATGCAGCCGATCGACTACGTCTTGAGCGCCGTCGGACTGTGCATCGGCACGGCGGCGGCCCTGTTCCCCTGGCATGTCTATCTCAATCCTGATTCCTACGGTCCGCCGCGCATGGCGTTTTCGCGCGGTGGCGTCATACCGGAGGCCGAGATTATGGCTCTTAAATCCGGCAATGCCATTTTTGACCTCGGAACCGGCAAGTTCGTGATGAATGACCGCCGGCCGCCGGCGGTCGATCCGGTCACCACCGGTGAGATCAGCCCGAATGCGGTCTCCGGCGGAGATTTGAAACAGGCGTTTCCCAGCAACGGCGCCCGTTTCGAGGTTCTTGCCGTCGACGCGTCGCGGGCGCTCGTCGGCGATTCGGAAGGCGTCTATCTGATTCGGCCGCGGTCGCGCCTGCCCGACGGCACGCTTGCCGTTGCCTTCGAGCGTGACGACCGCGGTTGGCACATCGTGACGTCGGAAGAAAAGGTCCTGCGCCCGAACTGACCTTGCTCTGATCGTGCCGCGACAAGGCACACGCAAGAAACCGCCGGTAATGTCCCGTCAGAGAAGGGACACGACATGGACGCCGTCAATCTTTTCAAACTGGCCTCGACCCAGGCGAAATGGCTTTCGCTGCGTCAGACCACCGTCGCAAACAACATCGCCAACGCGGATTCTCCGGGATACCGGGCCGTGGACGTCGAGCCGTTCAAGGCTGCGCTCGACAGCGCAACGGTTCGCCTTGGCGCCACCAGCCCGAACCATGTCGGCGCTCAGCCGGAGGGCGCGTCCTTCAAGGTCGTCGATGAAAAGCCCGCAGGGCTTACCACCGCCGGCAAACCGGTGTCGCTGGAAGACGAACTCGTGAAGTCCGCTGAAATCCGCCACGCCTTCGAAACCAACACTGCGATCGTCGGGGCCTTTCACCGGATGATCCTGATGACCGCGAAGGGTTCGTAATGGATTTACTCGATTCCGCCATCAGGGTCGCCGCATCCGGGCTCAACGCCGAATCGACACGTCTGCGGATCGTGTCGGAAAACATCGCCAACGCCGATTCGACGTCCAACATCCCTGGCGGCGATCCCTATCAGCGCAAGCTCGTGACATTCGGTGCCGAGCTGGATCGCGCAACCCAGGCGACAAAGGTCAGCGTCGAATCGATCGGCAGGGACGAAGCCGCTTTCCGGATCGAGTACGATCCGTCGAATCCGGCCGCCGATGACAAGGGTTATGTGAAGTTTCCGAACGTCAACGTCCTGGTCGAGATGGCGGATATGCGCGATGCCAACCGCTCCTATCAGGCCAATCTCCAGGTTCTGAAACAGGCGCGGGATCTCATCTCGATGACGATTGACCTGATGAGGGCGCGTTGATGGATCTCAATCTCGCGCTGGCAAGCATTCGCGGCTTCGATCGGGTCGGCAATTCCGGCGCGGCGAGTGGCGCCGCAGGTGGCGCCGCCGCTCCGGCAGCGCAGACCGGGCCGAGTTTCGCCGATGCGTTGCAGAACGCCGCCGAAACGACCGTGGGCGATCTTCGCAATGCGGAGAAACTCTCCATGCAGGCGCTGACCGGCGACGCCGACATTCGCGAAGTCACCGACGCGGTGATGAGCGCCGAACAGAACCTGCAGGCGGCGATCGCCATCCGCGACAAGATCGTCACCGCCTTTCTCGAAATCAGCCGGATGCAAATCTAAGGAGTAGTCCATGAAGGCCCTGTCCATTGCCGCGACCGGCATGAATGCGCAGCAGACCAATCTAGAGGTCATCGCCAACAACATCGCCAATGTGAACACAACAGGTTTCAAGCGCGCCCGCGCCGAGTTTTCCGATCTGCTCTACCAGAGCGAGCGTCTCGCCGGCACGCCGAACAGCGGCAACCAGTCGATGATCCCGGAAGGGGCGAATATCGGCCTCGGCGTGCGCACGGCGGCGATCCGTAACGTGCACACCCAGGGTGCCCTGACGAGCACCGGCAACAGTTTCGACCTCGCGCTGACCGGCCGCGGCTGGTTCCAGATCGAGGGCTCCGGCGGCGAAACGGTGTATACGCGGGCAGGGGCGTTCAACACCAACGCGCTCGGTCAGCTCGTGACCACCGACGGTTTTCTGGTTTCCCCTGAAATAACCGTTCCCGAGGGCACCGTCGAAGTGATCGTCAACAAAAGCGGCCAGGTGTTCGCACGGCTGGAAGATCAGACAGATCTTCAGGATCTCGGCCAGATTTCGCTTGCGACTTTTGCCAATGACGCCGGCCTCAAGCCGCTCGGCGGCAACCTCTTCGCCGAAACAGCGGCGTCGGGCGCGCCTGTCGCCGGCGTGCCGGGCGATCCCGGTTTCGCGACAATCCAGCAGGGTTATCTCGAGGATTCGAACGTCGATCCCGTCAAGGAGATCACCGAGTTGATCTCCGCCCAGCGTGGCTACGAAATGAACTCGAAGGTCATTCAGGCCGCCGACCAGATGGCAGGCGTCATCTCCAACGGGTTGAGATAAACCGATGAAACGGTGGCTTCACATTGCCGGGATCCTGGTTCCGGCCATCTGCCTTTGGATTTCCGCCGCGCTCGCGACGGAAAATGCGGATGTCGTGATCACCGTCAACCGGGTCATCTATCCCGGCCAGGAAGTGCCGGCCGACGCCGTTGTCGAGACGCCGCTTCGCAGGCCGCTCGCCAATGGCGTGCAGGTCATTCGCGACGCCGGGTCGATTGTCGGCAAGGTGGCCGCAAAAACGATCCTGCCCAATCGCCTCATCGTGCCGAGTGCGCTGCGCGAAGCCTATGCCATCGAGGCGGGAGAAACCGCGACCGTCTATTACCGCAGCGGCGGCCTTTCCATCGTCATGGATGCGGTCGCGCTTCAGTCGGCCGGTTACGGCAAGCCGATCCGGGTTCGCAACACGCTCAGCGGACGGACAATCTCGGGTGTCGTGATGCCGGACGGCACTGTCTCCGTGGAGGCACGATGAGAAGGTTCCTTCTTCTTCTGGCGGCGGCTGTCTGCATCGCCTCGCCGGTTCTGGCGAAGTCGCGCGTCAAGGACATTGCCGTCCTCCAGAGCGCCCGCGACAACCAGCTTGTCGGCTACGGCCTCGTCGTCGGCCTGCAGGGCACGGGCGACGGCTTGCGCAATGCGCCGTTCACCGAGCAGTCGATGCGGTCGATGCTCGACAATCTCGGCATCGCCACGGCGGGAGGCAGGGCCCGGCTGAAGAACATTGCCGCCGTCATCGTCACCGCGAATCTGCCCGCCTTCGTGCGCCAGGGTTCGCGCATCGACGTGTCGGTATCCTCCCTCGGTGACGCGACATCGCTCGGTGGCGGCCAGTTGATCATGACGCCGCTGCGCGGCGCCGATGGAGAAATCTATGCGGTTGCGCAGGGGCCGGTCTCGATTTCCGGTTTCCAGGCACAGGGCGCCGCCGAAACCGTCTCGCGCGGCATACCGACTTCCGGACGCATTTCCGGCGGCGCGATCGTGGAGCGTGAAGTCCTGGCCGAGTTCGACGCCGAGCAGGCGTTGACGCTGCAATTGCGCAATCCGGATTTCACCACGGTGATCGCGGTCACCGACGCGATCAATGCCTACGGCGCCAAGCACTTCGGAATGAAGCCGGCCAAGGAGGTCGATTCGCGAACCATCGCGATCCGCAAGCCGCAGAAGGTGTCTGCGGCGCGTTTCGTGGCAAGCATCGAGAACCTGATGGTCGAAACCGACACGCCGGCGCGCGTCGTCCTCGACGAGAGCACGGGCACGGTGGTGATCGGTGAAGATGTACGGATTTCCCAGGTTGCCATCAGCCACGGTACGTTGACCGTGCGCGTGAGCGAAACCCCGACGATCGTGCAGCCATTGCCTTTCTCGAGGGGGCAGACGGCGGTCGAGCCCAATACCACGATCGATGTCGCGGAAACCGGCACCCAGCTTGCGACGGTCAATGGTACCAATCTGCAAAGCCTGATTGAGGGCCTGAACCGCCTTGGCGTCGGCCCGACCGACATCATCGCAATTCTCGAGGCGATCAAGAGTTCCGGGGCAATGCAGGCCGAGCTGGTGGTGCAATGATCGTGAACCACGCCGAAAAATTGCCGGCAAAAACGGCCCTTTCTTTCGCCGTGGTCATTGCCGGACTGCTGGCGGCCGCCGGCCCGGCTGTTGCCCAGAATCACACCGCGTCGTTGCTCGATTCGCAGCCGCCGCAAGCCAACGCCGACGACATCGAACGCTTCTGCACGAATATCGCCGATCCCGCCCGCGAGAGGCGTTACGCGATCCAGAAGGCCGAACTGCAGTCGCTTCGCGATGAGATCGAGGCGCGCATCAAGGTGCTCGAGGGCAAGCGCGCGGAACTCGAAATGTGGGCCAAGAGGCGCGAAACCTTCTCGGCCGCCGCCAGTGCGGGCCTGGTCGATGTCTATTCCAAGATGCGTCCTGATGCTGCGGCAAAGCGCATGGAGAAACTGCCCGGTGAACTGTCGGCGGCGCTGCTCTCGAAACTCAACGCGCGCACGGCGGGCACGATCCTCAACGAGATGTCGGCGGATCGTGCCGCGATGGTCACGATGATCATGGCGGCCGCGGCGGATAAACAGGAAATTCGGAAATGAAGGCGCTGCCTTTGCTCTTGATCGCGGCCGGTGCCGGCCTTGCCGGTTGCGCCGTTCACCCGCGCGAAATCGGCCAGGTGCCCGCCCTGTCGCCGGTTGGCGGCGATCTGGCCGCCGAACAGCTGATGACCAAGCCGGACGTTTATCCGGCGCGGCCGATGGCGCGTCGCTACTCGACGTGGGACGATCATGCCGCCTCGCTGTTCACGGCCAACCGCGCCGTCCACAAGGGCGATATCGTCACCATCAAGATCGCGATCAACGACCGTGCCAAGCTGGATAACAAGAGCGCGCGCAACCGGAAGTCGACCAAGAAGATCGGTCTCGGAGGCAGCTTTTCCAGCGGAAGCGCAAGCGGAGCCCTGTCGGCCGATGCCAATGTCGATTCCACGACCGATTTTTCGGGTACGGGCGGCACGACCCGTTCTGAAACGATCGATCTTTCGGTCGCCGCCGTAGTTGTGGCGGAATTGTCGAACGGCAATCTCGTGGTACAGGGATCGCAGGAAGTGCGCGTCAACGCCGAAATGCGGGTTCTGACGATCTCCGGAATCGTTCGCCCGTCCGACATAGGGCCCGAAAACACGATCGACTATGACCGGATCGCCGAAGCGCGCATTTCCTATGGCGGCAAGGGCCGGATCACCGAGGTCCAGCAGCCGCCTTACGGTCAGCAGGCGCTCGATCTCTATCTTCCATTCTGACGGCGGGGCGGCTGGCGGCGATGGCGACCATTGAAAATCTCGAGGCAGGCAAGAAGGGGCCGTCCCTGGTCATGTTCCTGGCCACCTGCGCGGTGATCACCCTGGTCGCCGGCGGAGCCGGGTTCGGTGTCAGCGCGACGATGCTGAAGCCCGCTACGATGGCGGGTGGATCCTCCACGGAGCACAAGGTCGAAAACGCGCCCGCCGCGGGACATGGCGCGGCGGCGACCCATGGCGCAACGCCCGCTCACGGAGCGGCGGCGGAACCGCCCGAGAAACCGGAGCACAAGATCGTCGTCGTCGACATTCCACCGATCACGACAAACCTGTTCGATCCACCCGACACATGGATACGCATGGAATTGTCACTCGTCTTCGAGGAGAGCGCCGATCAGGAATTGGCCGAGGCGATCGGTCAGGACATTCTCGCCTATGTCCACACGATGAAACTTTACAATCTGCGTGGCGGCAGCGGCTATCAGCACTTCATCGAGGATCTGCAGGAACGCGCCGCCATTCGTTCGGAGGGGCGGGTGAAGCGCGTTCTCGTGAGGTCGTTCATACTCGAATGAAAAGAGCTGTCTTCCTCCTCGCGTTTGTCCTGACGCTTTTTGCCGTCCCGGCCCTGGCCCAGGATCAGCCAGGATTTACCCTGCCGCAGGGGTTCAGCGGTCAGACCAGCGGCTATATTGTTCAGCTTTTCGGATTGCTGACCGTTCTGGCGATTGCGCCGGGCCTGTTGATCATGGTGACGAGCTTCACCCGGTTCGTGATCGTCTTTTCCATTTTGCGGTCGGGCATGGGACTGCAGACGACGCCGGCCAATCTCGTCCTTGTCAGCCTAGCGCTTTTCATGACGTTTTACGTCATGTCGCCGGTCTTCGATCGCGCCTGGAACGACGGTGTGCAACCGCTGATGCAGGAGCAGATAACCGAGGAGCAGGCACTCGGTCGCATCGCAGCGCCGTTTCGCGAGTTCATGCTGAACAATGTGCGCGACCAGGATCTGCGGCTTTTCTCCGATCTTGCCAAGGAGCGCGGCCAGGATGTCGGCGCCGACCAGACGCTGGACATCCGCATTGTCGTCCCGGCCTTCATGATCTCCGAAATCCGGCGCGGCTTCGAGATCGGCTTCCTTGTCGTTTTGCCGTTTCTCGTCATCGATCTCGTCGTCGCCACCATCGTCATGGCCATGGGCATGATGATGTTGCCGCCTTCGGTCGTCTCCCTTCCGTTCAAGATATTGTTCTTCGTCATGATCGACGGCTGGAACGTCCTGGTCGGAAGCATGGTGCGTTCAGTCGTCTGACACAACGGGCGTTTACAATCCGTTTACCATAGATATTTACTCTTCATTTACCATGATTGTTAGCCAAGCGCGCCGCGTATGGTTAAAAATACTCATTCAATGCTTTTTTAATGTTTCGCCGGCATGTTGCGGCCAGTCACAGTGGCTATCGTTGTGATAGGGGCATGATGCCCGGCTTCTGTACCGGTTGACCCGGAATGTCCCTCCTTTGTTAGTTTTGGGAAAGGGACACTATGTCCAGTATTATGACCAACTCTTCGGCGATGACGGCGCTCAAGTCGCTCGCCATGACCAACAAATCCCTCGAAACCACCCAGGCTCGCATCTCCACCGGCTACGCCGTTGCAGACGCCAGCGACAACGCAGCTTACTGGTCCATCGCGACCACGATGCGCTCGGACAACTCGGCGCTGTCGACGGTCCAGGATGCCCTCGGTATGGGCGCCGCCACGCTCGACGTCGCCTACACCGGCATGGATTCTGCCATCAAGGTTGTCGACGAGATCAAGACCAAGCTCGTCGCCGCAAAGGAACCGGGTGTCGACAAGGACAAGATCCAGTCCGAAATCACCGAGCTGCAAAACCAGCTCGTGGGCATTGCTGCATCCGCGTCGTTCAACGGCGAAAACTACCTCAATACTGCAACCGGCGCGACCGCACCGGGTACCCAGTCTGTCGTCGCCTCCTTTACGCGTGACTCATCCGGTACGGTCTCGATCTCGACCGTCGACATCGATACAACCGCGACCATGCTGACGGACGTGGACACGCCGGCCAATGGCATCCTGTCGAAGGACCGCACCGGCACCAACACCACGACGGTCTCGATTGCCGGCGGCGCCAGCGATATTACGATCAGTGCCGCGACCACGGACGCGCAGCTCGATGACATGATCGAGGTGACGGATGCGGCGCTCACCGAAATGACCGACGCGGCGTCGTCGCTCGGTGCGTCCAAGAAGCGCATCGACATGCAGAGCGACTTCGTCGGCAACCTGATGGACGCCATCGACCGGGGTGTCGGCCAGCTCGTCGATGCCGACATGAGTCAGGAATCGACCAAGTTGCAGGCCCTGCAGGTTCAGCAGCAGCTCGGTATCCAGGCACTGTCGATCGCGAACTCGAACGCGCAGACTGTCTTGTCGCTCTTCCGTTAATAACGGCAGAAATGACAATATTTTTGAACGGGCCGTCCTTGGGCGGCCCGTTCTTTGCATTTTGTTAAGCATTTTCGTTAATTTCTATATGTGTTATTCGCCATTGACGCCCAAGAGGCTCTGGCAAGTGTGATTTGAGTTTTCTTGCTGCGAAACGTTTCGCGCAAGCTTCGGTGCGTAGCCTACCGTTTGGTTATGAGTCCGTGTTCCGCCGAGTGGCCGTTTGTGTGGCCTGGCAATCCGTAAAGTTCGTCGCTGCACGATTGTTCCCGACAGCCGGGAGCAAGGGGTCGTACATGCATGGGCTGGCGGTTGCCCGCACATCCGACGGGGGTTTGGCACTTCGAGTTGCATTCGAATTGAATACGCGAATGGAACGACATACTGGCCGAGCTGCAGGCCAAGCACAGTGGATATCGCATGATAGGGCATGATGCCCAGCCACTGTACCGGCTAACCCGGAATGTCCCTTGTTTCGAGATTTGGAGAGGGACACCATGTCCAGCATAATGACCAACACTGCGGCGATGACCGCACTGAAATCCCTGCAGGCGACCACCAAGAACCTCGAGGTCACGCAAGGCCGTATTTCAACCGGTTACTCCGTCGCGGAAGCCGCCGACAACGCCGCCTACTGGTCGATCGCGACCACGATGCGTTCGGACAATTCAGCGCTTTCAACCGTCCAGGACGCCCTCGGGCTCGGCGCCGGCAAGGTGGATGTCGCCTATACCGCGATGAACAGCGCCATCAAGGTCGTCGACGAAATCAAATCGAAGCTCGTCGCCGCCAGCGAGCCGGGCGTGGACAAGAGCAAGATACAGTCCGAAATCGGCGAACTGCAGAACCAGCTTATCAGCATGTCGTCGTCGGCATCGTTCTCCGGTGAGAACTGGCTTTCGGTCGATTCGGGCTCTGCCAGCTACTCGGCGACGAAGAATATCGTCTCTTCGTTTTCGCGTGACAGTGCCGGAAACGTGTCGGTGTCGACTATTGCGATCGATATCACGTCGACCACATTGTTCGATTCCAACGCTGCGGGAACTGGTATCCTGGACACCGACTTCACCACGACCGGTACCGGCGGAGTAACCGTCTCGGTCTCCACGCTCGACATCACAGCGGCAAACATTGACGATCAGGATCTTGCCGACATGATCTCCAACGTCGATACGGCCTTCCAGAGCATGACGACGTCGGCTTCGAATCTCGGTGCATCGAAATCGCGCATCGACATGCAGAACGACTTCGTGTCGAATCTGATGGACGCGGTCGATCGAGGTATCGGTCAGCTTGTCGACGCGGACATGAGTGAGGAATCGACCAAATTGCAGGCCTTGCAGGTCCAGCAGCAACTGGGTGTCCAGGCGCTTTCGATCGCGAACTCCAACGCTCAGACGATCCTTTCACTCTTCAAGTAGAAATCAGACTGACGGTTCCATTCAAGGGCGGGCTGCCTCCGGGCAGCCTGCCCTGATCTTTTTCCGGCTGTACAAGTCCGGCGATTGTGAAGCCGGATCGGCGTAAAGACACTCTCACACAAGTTTCGCGGTCTATTTCCTGTCTTGGATAGGGAGTCGACGCAGTGCCTGAGCCGTTGCAGCAGATCGTGAACAACCTGACCGCGCTGGGAACACGCAAGCTGGCGATACTTGCCGCGATCGGGCTCTTGGTTGTCAGCGGCGTCGGTCTTGCCGCCTTTTACCTCAATCGCCCCGCCTTCGAACCGATTTACGTCGGGCTGGAACGCGACGACATCACCCGCATGGGCATGGCGCTCGGCGACGCGGGTATCCCTTTCGATGTCAATACTGACGGCACGTCGATTCTGGTGCCGACGGGAAAGACCAGCCGCGCGCGGATGATCCTTGCCGAAAAGGGCCTGCCGAACGGCTCAGGGACCGGCTACGAGCTGTTCGACAATCTCGGCTCGCTCGGTCTGACCGCCTTCATGCAGGAGGTGACGCGCGTCCGCGCCCTCGAAGGCGAAATCGCACGGTCGATCCAGACGATTCGCGGCGTCAAGGGCGCGCGCGTGCATATCGTGCTGGCGGACCGCGGCAATTTCCGCTTTGCCGAGCAGACGCCGACCGCTTCGGTCATCGTGCGTTATGAAGGAGATACCGCGGAATCGAGCGCCATGGCGATTCGCCATCTGGTTGCCGCCGCCGTTCCGGGACTGCAGACGGAAAACGTCACGGTCCTGGATTCGACCGGCCGGCTTCTCGCGGCCGGCGACGATCCGCTAACCAATACGGCGACCAGCAACCTCGGCATCAAGACGACTGTCGAGAGCGAGGTGGCCGACAGCGTCCACAAGGCACTTGCGCCCTATATTGGAGAAATGAACCTCCGGGTCAGTGTCCAGGCCGACATCAACACCGACCAGAAACAGGTCGAGGAAACAATCTACGACCCCGAATCGCGCGTGGAGCGGTCCGTCCAGGTCGTGCGCAGCGAGGATGCCTCCTCTCAGCAGTCATCGGGCGATCCGGCAACCGTCGAGCAGAACCTGCCGCAGTCGCCGCAGGGCAACGGGGCGGCCCCGACATCATCGGATCGCAGCGAGCGCCGCGAGGAAACCACGAATTACGAGATCAATTCCAAACGAATTGCGACCGTTACCAACGGCTATTCGATCAGCCGGCTGTCGATCGCCGTCGTGGTCAATCAGAAACGCATCGTCGAAGCGTTGGGCGGCAACGCCGACCAGGCGCAGATCGACGCCAAGCTTGACGAGATCCGCCAGCTCGCGGTTGCCGCCGCCGGCATATCCAAGGATCGCGGCGATCTCGTCCAGGTGACCGCGGTCGATTTCATGGACGGTTTCGACGGCGTTCCGCTTTCCGAGCCGGGCATGATGGACATGATTGGCGAACACCTCGGCACGTTCATCAATGCCCTTGCATTCATCGCCGCGATATTGCTCGTCGTGTTCCTCGGCCTGCGCCCGCTTGTCAATGTCCTGAAAGGTGGTGCCCCGGCCCAGCAGGAGGCATTCTCCGGTGGCGGCGAACTGCCGGCGCTTGAGGACGCGACGATTGGCGCGGCCTTCGATAGCGACGACATGGGGCTCGCCGCCCTTCCGGGTCTCCCGCCGTTGCCGTCGTCGTCGCAGTCGTCCGACCAGAGCGAGTTGCTGGCCAAGATGCGGCCTTCTCCCGAGGAGCGCCTGACCATGATCGTCGATCTCGACGAGGAGCGCGCCGCGGCGATCCTTCGTCGTTGGGTGAGGCAGGAGGCCGCCTGATTTGAGCCGCTCTGCTCTCCTGCACCTGCTGCCGGATTTCTCGGAGGCGCAACCGCGTCCCGCGCCGAGTCGTGAGCCAGGCTTCGAGCCACTGGTTCACGAGGCGCTTTCGCGGGACGAGTTCACGACCCTTGATATGCCGGCCGGGTTCACCGGATTGAACGCGGATCCGTTTGCCGAACCAGCGGATCCTTTCGCCGATGTCGGCGGCGACACAGGCACGAGTGACCTGGACCTTTCGGACATCGAGGCGGATGCCGACGATTTGCCCGATCCTTTTGCCGGCGAGCCCGGTTTGGATAGCCTCTATGAGTCCGAAGCGGCGTTGCCGCCGGCCGATCTCCTGGATCTGGATCAGGGATCCGGGGGCGCGGAGGATGATGCGACCGCTCATGAAATGCTGGAAGAGGCGCACCGCGCCGAGATCGAGCGGATCGAGGCAGCCCATCGTGAAGCGCTCGATCACCTTGTCACTACGGCGATACCGAAGATCAAGGAAGATGTCGTCGCAGCCATCGCCGCGGACCTTGCGCCGCTTGTGTCCGGCCGTATCCGTGCCGACATCGTTTCGAACACGCTGGACTCGCTGGTCGCGGAAGTTGCCGCCCTTCTCGAGGACACTGACGCTGTCGGTTTCGAACTGCGCGGGCCTGAAGGTCTGTTGTCGGCGTTCATGGACAAATGGTCCGGCGACGCTTCGCAAGTGCGGCTCGTCCCGGGCAGTGATATCGACCTTGTCGCCCGCGTCGAGAGATCCGTTCTTGCCACCCGCCTGTCCGAAATCGACCGACTGCTTCAGGAGGCCATGTCTTGAACAGTCCCGACAAGGTTCAGGAAATCATCATTATCAAGCGCGGCGGCGAAGGCGAAGAAGGCCATCACGGCGGCGCCTGGAAGATCGCCTTTGCCGACTTCATGACGGCCATGATGGCGCTGTTTCTCGTCCTTTGGCTGATCAACGCGGCTAACGAGGAGACCAAGAAGGCCGTCGCCAGCTACTTCAATCCGGTCAAGCTCGTCGACCGGAACCGCAGCGTGAAGGGGCTTCACGATGCCGAGGGCGTGCAGGAAACCGAGGTCAAGGCGCCGAACGAGCAGTTCCCCGAGGAAAAGCCCATAAGCTCGCCCTCCGACAAGCAATCCAAGACCGAATCCCAGTATTTCGCCGATCCGTTCTCTGCCCTCAACGAGATCGCCGCGCACCAGGCGCCGGGCGAACTGCGCGCGATCGAGGAGCAGGGCGGCCGCAACGGCAACGATGCCATCAACGACGCGGCGGGCGGCGAAGCCTTCATGGATCCCTTCTCGCCCAATTTCTGGAACGAAGAGGTTCGCCCCTCCAACAACAGCGGACAACTCGCCGGCCGTTACGAGACCGATGGGCAGGGCGAAGTCGCCGACAAGAACAAGACGGCCCCCGCCGCGATCGGCAAGGGCGGCAAGGGAAGCGACAGCGGCAATGCTCACGCCGGCGATCAGGCGAGCGGCAAGGAAAATTCGGGCCAGATGAAGACCGGCGAGATGAAAGCCGGTCAGGAAGGCATGTCTGTCGCGAAGGTTGTCGCGGGGGCGGAAGATCCGGCAAAGACTGCGGCCATCGCCAAGGATGCGCAGGACAAGACCAGCGATGCCGCGAAACTGGAGCAGGCGGTAGCTGAAGTCCGCAAGGCCGAGGCCGTCGCGGCGGCGGCCGAGCAGATGCGCGAGAAGATCACCGAGAAACTCACCGAAGCCTTCGGCGAGGGGTCGAAATTGGCCGGCGAGTTGACTGTTGTCCCGTCCGGCGACGAAATCCTCATTTCCCTGACAGACGCCTTCGACATCTCCATGTTCGAGGTCGGTTCGGCGATTCCTTCGCATGATCTCGTCATCGCGCTGGAAAAGATCGGTAACGTGCTTGGCGAGCAGAAGGGCGGGATCCGCATTCGCGGTCACACGGACGCACGCCCGTTCCGGTCCAAGGATTACGACAACTGGCGCCTGTCTGCCGCCCGTGCCCAGTCGGCCTATTACATGCTGTTGCGCGGCGGCATGGAGGAAACCCGCGTGCGCGAGATTTCCGGCTTCGCCGACCGCCAACTGCTGGTTCCCGATGAACCGCTCTCACCGAAAAACCGCCGCATCGAGGTTCTCGTCGGAGTAAACACGTGATGAGCGCGTTGCGGCCAATCCTGGTGACCTCGGCGGTGTGCAGTCCGTTGCTTCTGCTTGCGTCCGGCGTGCACGCGAGCGGACTTGACACCGAGCCGTACAAGCTCGTGCGTTCGCTGCAGCGCGTGCAGGACGAGATCGCCGACGGTGACAAGTCGGCGCTTGGAATGCAGCGCGAGCTCACCAGGCTGATTGACGAAAGTTTCGCCAAGCTCGACCGTTCCGAATTTACCGACCCGAAAAACGCCAGGGCGCTGATCTCCTACGCGATGCTCGGCGGAAATCCGGCGACGCTGGAAGCGCATCTGACGGATCTCGGCCACAAGGAAGACGAGTTCGTTCGACTCGCTGTGGCGATTCTCATGTACCAGAAAGGCGGCGCCCGGGTTGCGGAATCGCGGCTGAAGAACGCCGATCCGTTGAGAGCGGGCGGGCTGTTCGGCGCTTCGCTTGCACTGGTCCGCGGCCTGGTAACGCGGGACGACGACAAGGCGCGCGCCGATTTCGACACCGCACGGCTCCTCGCGCCCGGAACGCTGATCGAAGAGGCTGCGCTGCGTCGCCTGATGACCATCCACAGGCGCCGTCAGGATCCGGTGTCCTTCCTGCGCGTATCCAGCCGCTACGCGCGTCGCTTCGTTGCCTCGCCCTACGCCATGCAATTCGCGCAGGAGTTCATTGCCGGCGTCATCGCGCTGGGCGAATGGATGGACATGGCGAGCGTCATGGAGGTCATAGAGTTCATGCCGGAACCCTATCGCAGCGCGGTGACCGTGCGCCTGATGCGAACGGCGACAGTGGAAGGCAAGTCCGAACTGGTCAGGCGCGTCGCCGAGTTGACGCCGGCGCAAGACAGCGAGAACACGGACGAATCACAAGCGGTCGATCCCGAAATCGATGCCCGCCAACGATTCTATACTCAGATATCCCAAATCACCTCGGAAAACGTTCGCGAGGTCGCCAACCAGTTGCGGAATATCGATACCAAACCGCTTGCCGAAGGCGATCGCGAACTCCTGCGTGCCGTTCTCGCCGTCGCCAATGCGGTCACCGATCCGAAAGCCACGGTTCCCGCCGGGATGGCAACGCCGGCCAATGGCAGGCGCGAAAGCATTTTCCACGATGCGCCAAAGCAGCAGACAGAGCCCGTTTTGAACGATTTCGAAGATTTTGTCGGCGGCACCCGCGAGGCGCTGCAGGGCGTCGACAAGTTGCTGGAGGGTATCCAATGATCAGCAATGCCGTTGCGGCCGCCGTCGCCGGTCCCGCGTCATCGCCCAAGGGGCCTTCCGGTCACGCCAGCGAGAAGGCGCACAGCGCGTTCAAGGAAGCGCTCGACCGGACCGGGAACAACAGCGCGCAGGAGGACAAGCAGGAAACGCGGGAAACCGGCGGAAAGGCGCATTCGGTCATCGCCGATGCGCGCTGGCGCGGCGCGGTCCAAAAAAATGGCGAAGACGGAACGAAAACTCCTGTAGGCGAAGACGCGGAGACTGCACCGAAGCCGTCCGGTGATGACACGGACGCCGCTGCCGGAAAGGAACCGTCGGACATTTTGCATGCCGGTCGCGTTACCGCCGGGGACACGGCTTCTCCGGACAATTCGGGCGATGAGGGAAGCGAGGATGCTTCGTCACGCGAGACGGGCAGGGACGAAACCGACGCGCGGGATGTCCGGCCGGACGCCGCCGGGGTGCAAAATGCGGGTGCCGCAGCCGTTGCGCAGGCCCGGCCGGCGGCGAATGCCGATACGCGCAAGGAAGGCGATCGCGATAACCTGGCTGCCGCGAAAGCCGCCGGAAATGCCGATACCGCGCAGGCGGCGGCAGGCTCTGCCGGTGCGGCGGTCGCCGGCGGGGACGAACAGCCCGCCATCGCGATGCAGGCGGTCGTGTCCGAAGACAGGAAGAAAGCCGGTGACGGCGCACCGGTCGTCGCGCCGGTTGCAGGTGACAAGGCGCGCATGGGCCCCGTTGAGCGTCCGGCGGGCACGGTCATTCCCGCCCGGGCGAGCGAACCCGGCACGCGTGGGGAACGAGGCAATGCCGACGAAGCGCTTTCGGGCGCCGAGGAACGGATGCCTCGCCCGGTCCCGGCGAACCCGACCCCGTCGGCCGAAACCGCCAGGCCGGTCACGGTCGTCGGAGCCGGTCAGCAACCTGTAGCAAATCCCGAAACGCCGGCCGGCCGTCAGGTTGTGGCCGCGGTTACAAGAGATCTCGAGGACCTGTCGCCGTCGCGGCTGGTGCTTACGACTGGCACATCCCAGGGCGGTACGGTCAAGACGATGCGGCTGCAACTCAACCCGGCCGAACTCGGTGTCGTGCATATCCGGTTGCAGTCCGTGGATGGCGAATTGCGGGTGACGATCCGCGCCGAATCCGACAAGACCGCGAAAATGCTTTCCGGGGATTCCGATGCGATCAGGTCGGCATTGCGCGCAGTGGGTATCGCCGCGCCGGATGTTTCGGTTGCCACAAACCGGTCCGATACGGCGCAGCAGCAGGCGCACAATGCGCCGAACCGCGAAGCGCCGGGGCAGCAATTCGGGAGCCAGGAAAACCGCGGAAATACGCCCAACGAATCAAGGCAGAACTATCGGGAATTAGCGTCCAATGACACCGCGCGCACTCCGGCACATGGCAATGACACTGGCGATGGCGGCCTTCGCCGTGATGGCCGGGTCACCATTTGACGCTGCTCGGGCGTCCGGAATTCAGCATCAGGGCATATGTGAACGCTATTTGGCAAAGGCCGCACGCAAATATGACGTGCCGATTGGCGTGCTTTATGCGGTCGGATTGACGGAATCGGGTCTCAAGGGCGGTTTGCATCCCTTCGCGATGAACATCGAAGGCGAAACAAAATTTCCCGACACGGTTGAAAAGGCAATGCGCGAATTCGAGGCAGCGCGCAGGCGGGGTGTCCGTTTGATCGACGTGGGTTGTATGCAGATCAATCAGTATTACCATCGCGACAAGTTTCCGTCCGACATTGCCATGTTCGATCCGGCCCGCAATGTCATGTACGCCGCTTCATTTCTCAAATCCCTGAAAGAACAATACAAAACCTGGTCTATGGCGGTCGCCCGGTATCATGCGGGCCCGGATAATAACCGCGCTCAGAAGCAGTATGTCTGCCGGGTCATCCGCAATATGGTTGCCACCGGCGTCGGAAACTGGACCCCGGCTGCGAAAAGTTTCTGCAACTCTTAATTGTTTTCGAGTGTAGCGGTTTTCTCGGTTGCGAGCGCCCGCTTTCAGATGATTCGCCTTGCCTCACAATTTAGTTAACAAAGCAATATGTGACTTATTGCGATTGTGGACAGATTCGCCCTTTCGTTAAGCCGGAGGTGCCGAACAATGAAGTGATTCGGGCGGGGGTTAACAAATGATAGTTGTTATTGATGACCGCGACCTTGTTCAGCAAGGTTTCAGCGGCATGTTCCAGCGTATTGGTTACCCTGTATTTGGAGTATCGGGAAAAGAACTTCCGAATTGGCTTGATTCAATCTGCACTAATGAGATGGAATCTATAGAAGCTTTTCTTGTCGGGCAGACCGAAGGTGAATCCTGCCCGGTGAACCAGATTCGCCAGGTGACGAAACTACCGGTGATTTCCGTCCTGGAGCAGAATTCGCTACCGGAAATACTGCGTCAGTTCGAAGTGGGCGCCGACGATGTTGTCCGCAAGCCGGTTCACGTCCGCGAAATCCTGGCGCGGGTCACGGCGATCAAGCGCCGGCGCGATACGAGCCGTTCCGTATTCGAACTCGACCGGTTGCGTGTCTTCACCGACGGACGCGATCCCGAAATCGACGGAAACAGTTTTCCGCTTCCGCGCCGCGAACGCCGTATCCTGGAATATTTGGCATCCAACGGTGACCGCCGCGCAACGCGTAGCCAGATCTACAACGCCGTTTACGGGCTCTTCGAGCAGGACGTCGAGGAATGCGTGATCGAGAGCCACATCTCCAAATTGCGCAAGAAGCTGCGCAAGGTGCTCGGTTACGAAATCATCGATTCCAAGCGTTTCCTCGGCTACCGGCTCGAGGCGAAGGTCGAGACAGCCCGTGCCGAGACGACCGCGAAGGACGCCGGCGCGCGCGCAACCGGGGGCAGGTTCGGACAAGATTTGGAGGCTACCGTAGGCTGATATCGCAACAGGAGGGATTTCCTCATGAGCCTTTATGGTATGATGCGGACCGGCGTATCCGGTATGCAGGGACAGGCGAGCAAGCTGTCGACCATCGCCGACAACATCGCCAACGCTAACACCACCGGCTACAAGCGTTTCGGTATTGAGTTCTCGACCCTTGTCGTCAATGGATCTTCCAGCAGCTACAATTCCGGCGGCGTGGTCACTTCGGTGCGGCAGGCGGTTTCGCAGCAGGGCGTTCCGCAATACACGACCTCGGCGTCCGATCTCGCGATCGACGGTGACGGCTTTTTCGTCGTGCAGGACGCAGACGGCAATTCCTTCCTGACCCGCGCCGGCTCCTTCGTGCCGGATGCCGATGGCCGCCTCATCAATGCGGCCGGCTACTACCTCGCCGGTTACAGCTACGCCAATGGCGAGCCGTCCGTCGTGGTGAACGGGTTTGACGGACTCGAGCCCGTCGTCGTGACATCCAACGATCTGACGGCGGCGCCTTCGACCGAGGGCGTGTTTGCGTCCAACCTCCCGGCCTCGGACGAGATCGTCACTGGCACCTTGCCGTCGGCCAACGCTCTGGGCAGCGAATATTCGCAGAAGACCTCGATGGTTGTCTACGACAACCTCGGTTCGGAAGTCATTCTCGACATCTACTACACCAAGACGGCGGCCAACACGTGGGAAGTCGCCGTGTTCGATCAAGCCGATGCGGCGGCCGGGACGTCGTTCCCCTATGCGGCGGGTCCCCTGTCGACCGAGACGATCGACTTCGATCCGGTTAGCGGCGATCTTGACGGCGCGAGCCCCAGTTCGATCGTCGTCAACGTCCCGGGCGGTCAGGCGCTTACGATCGACATGTCCGACATGACGCAGCTCGCTACGGACTTTCTGGTCTCGGACACCGATGTCAACGGCAACGCGCCCGCGACCATCGATCGTGTCGACTTTTCCGCCGACGGTACGGTGTACGCCCAGTACAGTGACGGGTCGACCCAGGCGCTGTTCCGCATTCCGCTCGGCGCCGTCGCCAGCCCGGACCAGATGACATCCATGTCGGGAAACCTTTTCCAGACGACGGATCTCTCCGGCGAGGTTCGTCTCGGATTTGCGGACAGCGGCAGCAACGGATCGATAGTGTCCGGCGCCCTCGAAGGTTCCAACGTCGATATCGCGGAAGAACTGACCGAGATGATTCAGTCGCAGCGAAACTACACTGCAAATTCCAAGGTCTTCCAGACCGGGTCCGATCTCATGGACGTGCTCCTCAACCTCAAGCGCTGATGTCGAATGACCAAGCTCTTCGCGCATAGACCAACCCGGACCCGGCGGTTGCCGGGCAACCGGCTGTATCGGACGGCTTGACGATGTCACTCACGGCGGCAATCAGAACTGCGCAAAACTCTCTGCTGAACACTGCGCGGCAGACGGTTGTGACGTCCCGGAACATCTCCGAGGCGTCCAACGAGAATTATGTGCGCCGCGATTCAATACTCGTCAGTACCGACAGCGGCGCGCGCGTCGTCAATGTCCGCCGCAACACCAATGAGGATTTGCTGCGCGACAGCCTCCTCGCCAAGTCGGACAGCAAGGCCCAGACGATCATTTCCGAAGGGACCGACAGGCTGCAGCGGCTGGTCAACGGCATCGACAATGTGACCGCGCCGGCGACGCTTATCGCGTCTTTCGAGGACGCGCTTCAGCTCTATTCTTCGGACTCGTCGAACACGCTGCTGGCATCCTCGGCTGTCGACCACGCAAAGGAGCTTGCAAACGGCCTGAACGGCGCATCGCTCGCCATCCAGGAATACCGTGGCGAGATCGACCAGAATATCAGCGAGTCGGTCGGAAATCTGAACGATCTCCTGGCGAACTTCAAACAGGTGAACGACGAGGTCGTGCAGGGTACGGTCGTCGGAGCGGACGTTAATGACGCGCTTGACCAGCGCGATTCGCTGCTCAAGCAGATTTCGGAATATGTTTCCGTCTCGGTCCTCCAGCGGAAAAATAACGACTATGCGCTTTATACCAGCCAGGGTGTCACCCTGTTCGAGACCGTGCCGCGAGCGGTCACCTTCGACCCGCTGACATCGTATTCTCCCGGCGTGACCGGCAATCCGATCCGGATCGACGGCGTTCCGGTCATCGGCGGCGATGGCGCCAATACCAATTCGACCGGTTCGCTCGCGGCGATGGTTCAGATGCGTGACACGATCGCCGTTCAGTTGCAGAGCCAGCTCGACGAAGTCGCGCGAGGGCTGGTCACCACATTTGCCGAAAGCGACACCACTGGCGGCGGCCTGCCGGATCTCGCCGGCCTGTTCACCTATTCCGGCGGCCCGGCCATTCCGGCAAGCGGTACCATCAGCACCGGCATTGCCCTCACACTCGGTGTGAACGGCGCCTTCGATCCGTCGGTTGGCGGTAATCCGGAACTGCTGCGTGACGGCGGAGCGAACGGCATCGCCTATGTCTCCAACACAACGGGTGGATCCGGCTATTCCGATCGGCTGATCAACTATGTCGAGGCGATGAGCAATCCGTTGCCGACCGACATTAGTGCCGGCATCGCGGGCACCTATTCGGTTTCGGGCTACGCGGAATCGTCGCTGGGCTGGCTGGAGTCGACGCGCAAGACGGCCTCGGAGGCTGCGGACGGCAAGAACGCGCTGCATGAAAGGCTGCAAAACGCCCTGACCTCGTCGACCGGAGTCAATATCGATGAAGAGATGGCGATCCTGATCGATCTCGAACAGTCGTATCAGGCTTCGGCGCGTATCGTCAGCGCGGTCGACGACATGCTCAAAGCGCTCTTGCAGTCGGTGGGGTAACGGATGAAGACGTCTCCGATATCCACACTGGCGGTTTCGCTTGCGCTGCGTAACTCCACTTCGCGCATGCAGGAAACGCTCCCGCGCCTGCAACAGGAGATGGTGACCGGCAAGTATGCCGACAGTGGCCTCGCGCTCGGTTCGGAGAGCCGTAAGCTGATCTCCTTCCTCGGTGACGTCGATCATACGGGCCGTCTTATGGACACGAACGCCCAGGTGCAGACGCGGCTCACGATGACCCAGGAAAGCATGAGCCGCATCAATACGCTCGCGTCCAACCTGATGAACGCGGTCGGTATCGTCATGGGCGACAACAACCAGTATCCGACCGCGCAGCAAACCGCGAAAAATGTCGTCGCGGAGACCTCGTCCATTCTCAACACCCAGATCAACGGTACGTTTCTGTTCGGCGGAGTGAATACCGACAACCAGCCGATCGCCGATTACGACACCGGTGGCGGCAAGGCCGCTTTCGACGCCGCTTTTCTCGGTTATTTCGGTTTCGACAAGAACGATCCGGCCGCCGCCAACATCACCCGAACCGACATCGAAAACTTCCTCGAGACCGCGGTGAAACCCTTGTTCCTCGGCGCGGGCTGGACCGCGAACATGTCGTCCGCGACCGACGAGGTGATCAAGTCGCGAATTTCACCCGAGGTGACCGCCGATACCTCCGTCAGTGCCAACGAGAAACCATTTCGGGAACTGATGATGGCTTCCGTCGTGGCGACCGAACTCTTCGACAGCAATTTGGGTGGCGAAGCGAAGGAGGGCGTCTCGAATTTTGTCATTTCGCAATCCGGATCGGCCACGGGCGGCATGACGAAACTTCAGGGCCAGACAGGTCTCGTTGAAGAACGGTTGAAGCGCGCAAACGATGCGCTTTCGGCGCAGAAGTCGTTGCTTGAAACGTTTGCCAGCGACCTGGAATCGGTCGATCCGTACCAGACGTCGATCGAACTCAATACGCTGCTGACGCAGATTGAGGTCTCCTATTCAATCACGTCGCGGATCCAGAATCTTTCGATCATGGATTACCTGTAATTTAGGGCTTGGTTACCGATGGGTTGTAAGAAATGATTATGTTGCGTTACGCAGAGATCGAAGAAGACTCCCCCGCGGATGCCCGCGAACGGGAGCGAGAACTCTTTGATCAGTCGATCGAACTCCTGACCAAGGCGTTGCAGGAGGGGCCGAACTCCTTTGTGCGTATCGAAGCGATTCACTTCACGATTCGGCTCTGGACGATGCTGCTCGAGGACCTTGCGAGCAATGACAACGCATTGCCGAAGGAATTGCGCGCTAGCCTGATATCGATCGGAATCTGGATCCTTCGCGAAGCCGATGCGATCCGCAAGGGGGACTCCGACAATATCGATGGTCTGCTTGACATCACTAAAATCATTCGGGGCGGGGTGGAATGAAAAGCTCTTTCAAGATTTTCCTGAAAGCCAACGAGAGAATATTCATCAACGGCGCTGTGATCCGTGTCGATCGCAAGGTGTCGCTGGAACTTCTCAATGACGTGCAGTTCCTGCTGGAAAACCACGTCCTGCAGGCCGAGGACGCGACCACGCCCTTGCGCCAGCTCTATTTCATCGTCCAGGTGATGGTCATGTCGCCAGGTGACAAGGAAGCGGCGATGCCGCTCTTCCGCGAGAGCCTGCCGGCTCTGATCACGGCCTTCTCCAACCAGAAGATCCTGTCCGAACTCAAGCATGTCGACCGGCTTGTGATCGAGGAAAAATACTATGAGGCGCTCAAGACGATCCGTGGCCTCTATCCGGTCGAGGCGGAGATTCTCCGCCAGAATCCCGCGACGGCAAGGACGTTGCAGGAACACGGACCCGTCAAGGAAGCAGCAGTGGGGTAAATGCGATGACTGTCGTAACCAGCGCAACCAGCACACAATCGGCGACGGCGGCCACGGGCGCCAAGGCGAATGTCGACTACAATTCGTTCCTGAAGCTCCTGGTCGCCGAATTGAAGAACCAGGATCCGACCAAGCCGATGGATTCGACGGAATACGTCGCCCAGCTCGCGACGTTCTCCAATGTCGAACAGGGGATCCAGACAAACTCCAAGCTCGACGACCTGATTTCCATGGGGCATCTCCAGCAGGCAGGCTCGATTATCGGGCGTACACTGACCACGCCGGATAAAAGCGTGACCGGCACGATCAACGAAGTGCGTGTCTTCGACGACGGCATCATCGCTGTCCTCGATTCGGGCGAACAGGTCCAGGTCACCAGTGGCGTGACGATCAGCTGATGACCGAAGCCGATGCCCTCGACATTGTCCAGTATGCCATCTGGACGGTGCTGATGACATCGGCGCCCGCCGTGCTGATCGCGATGATCGTCGGCGTCACCATCGCTCTCGTCCAGGCCCTGACACAGGTCCAGGAAATCACCCTGACCTTTGTTCCCAAGATCGTTGCGATCCTTCTGACCGTCTCTGTTTCCGCCCCGTTCATGGGCGCGCAGATCGGCCGGTTGACCGACGTGATCTTCAGCCGGATCGTCACCGGTTTCTGAACCTTTTTTGCCGTTGGAGCCTGCGCCCAAAGCTTGGCGCAAGGAACGGATGCTATCGCGAAATGATGACGCGCGAATTCATCCCAAGTCAGGTTCGTTCCCTTGGCCATCCTTGACGTTGCCAACAAGCCGGAAATAGCCAACAGCCGCGACATCGGTTTTGCCGTTGGCATCGTCGTGATGCTCACGATCCTGTTCCTTCCGGTTCCGGCATTCCTGATCGATTTCGGGTTAGCGCTCTCGCTCGCATTATCCGTGCTGATCCTCATGGTGGCGCTCTGGATCCATAAACCGCTCGACTTCTCGTCCTTCCCGACGATTCTGCTGATCGCGACAATGTTGCGCCTGTCGCTCAATATCGCCACCACCCGCACGATCCTGTCGGAAGGCCAGCATGGAACCGAGGCCGCCGGACACGTCATCGGCGGCTTCTCGCGCTTCGTCATGGGCGGTGACTTCGTCATCGGCCTCGTCGTCTTCTTCATTCTCGTCGTTATCAACTTCCTCGTCATCACCAAGGGTTCGACCCGTATTGCCGAAGTCGGCGCGCGGTTCACCCTCGACGCCATTCCCGGTAAGCAGATGTCGATCGACGCGGATCTGTCTGCCGGCATCATCGACGAAGAGGAGGCGCGTTCCCGGCGCAAGGAACTGGAGCAGGAGAGCTCGTTTTACGGTTCGATGGACGGTGCCTCGAAATTCGTGCGCGGCGATGCAATCGCCGGTCTGATCATCACCGCGATCAACATCGTCGGCGGCATCATCATCGGCTACACGCGTCACGGCATGTCGATTTCCGAGGCCGTCGACGTCTTCACCAAACTTTCCGTCGGCGACGGCCTCGTTTCGCAGATTCCGGCCCTGATCGTTTCGCTGGCGGCCGGCCTGCTGGTGTCCAAGGGCGGGACAGTCGGATCGACCGACAAGGCCGTTCTCGATCAGCTCGGCAAATATCCGCGTGCCTTGTTCGTCGCCGCCGCCATGCTCGCCGCGCTGGGCCTGATGCCCGGATTGCCTTTCATCCCCTTCGTTGCTCTTTCCGGCGTATTGGCGGGGATCGGCTATATGCGCCCGCTGGCCGCTGCGCGCCGTGTCGCGGAAGAAAAACAGGAAGCCGACGACGCCCGCGCCAAGCAGGCGGACGAGGAACGCGATTCGGTTAAGGAATCGCTGCGCTCCAACGACCTCGAACTCGTTCTCGGCAAACAACTGGCCGCGAAACTTGTGCCGAACCGCCAGGAAATGGCCTTCCGCATGAAGAAGATGCGCAAGCGCTTTGCCGTCGATTACGGCTTCATCGTGCCGGAAATCCAGATCACCGACGATTTCGCCATCGAGCCGAAGGCCTATCAGATCAAGGTTCACGGCACCGTGGTCGCGGAACATTCCTTACGTATCGGCGAACTCATGGTTTTCGCCGAGCCCGAAAAGATGAAGGGCATTCCCTTCGAAAAGGTGCGCGAACCGGCATACGGCATCGACGCGCTGTCGGTTCCCGAAACCTTTGCCGACGACATGAAGACCGCGCGCATCGCGACGGCCGACAATGTCGCGGTCGTGCTCACCCATATGAGCGAGGTGATCCGCAACAATCTGCCCCAGCTTTTCTCCTACAAGACGATGAAGGCGATCATCGAGCGTCTCGATCCGGAATACCGGAAACTCACCGAGGAAATCTGCACCACGCACAGCTCCTATCCGGGCCTGCAGGCGGTTTTGAAACTGTTGCTCGCCGAGCGCGTGTCGATCCGCAATCTGCCGCTTATCATCGAGGCGGTGGCCGAGATTGCGCCTTCGACGCGGCGGACCGAAGCCATCGTGGAGCATGTGCGCGGCCGCATCGCCCAGCAATTGTGCGGCGACATCACCGAACATGGCGTTCTGCATGTCCTGCGCCTCGGCAACCGCTGGGATCTCGTTTTCCGTGAGAGCCTGAAGCGCGACGCCAAGGGCGACGTTCACCAGTTCGACATCGATCCGCGCCTGCTCGAGGAGTTTGGCGCCGACGTCAACAAGGCGATCGAGGGGTTCAAGAAGCAGAACCGGCGCTTTGCGATCATCACCTCGCCGGAGGCGCGGCCCTATGTGCGCATGATCGTCGAGCGCCTGCATCCCGATACGCCGGTGCTGTCGCATCTGGAGATCGGCAAGGGTATCGAAATCCGCATTCTCGGAACGGTGTCGTGATCACGGCGTTGCCCGCCGACATACTGACCGCTTTCCTGGTTTTTTGCCGCGTTGGCGCCTGCTTCATGGTTCTGCCGGGCATGTCGAGTGCGCGCGTCTCGCCACAGATCCGCTTGTTTGCCTCGCTCGCCGTGGCGGTCGCCGTGTCGACCTTCGTCGCGCCGAAGATGGAGGCCGAACTCGCCGATCCGTCCGGCATCCTGATTTTGCGGCTGGTCGTCAGCGAAACGATCATTGGTAGCTTTTTCGGCCTGGTCGCCCGTTTCTATCTGCTCGCGCTAGAATTCATCATTACCGGCGTCGGCATGGCGATCGGCTATGGCGGCATGCTCGGCGCCAGTATCGAGGGCTTCGAGATGCAGTCGCAATTGACCGTCTTCCTGTCCTTTGCCGCCCTGATGATCCTTTTCACGCTGGATTTCCATCATCTGGTCATCACAACACTGCTCGGTTCCTACGACGTCATGCCGCTCGACCAATTCCCGTCGCCGCGCCTGCTCCTCGTCGATCTGGTCGATGTCTTGCGCGAGAGCTTTCTGGTGGCATTGCGCCTCGGCAGCCCGTTCCTGGGATTCGCGATCATCGTCAATCTGGGTGTCGGCCTGCTCAACAAGCTCGCGGTCCAGATACCGATCTATTTCATCTCGCTGCCTTTCATCCTCGTGATCGGTCTGCTCATCATGTACTTCTCGGTACCCTACATGCTGAGCCTGTTCGGCGCCGGGTTCGCCGCCGTTTACACCCTGCAGTGACATGAGCGGCCAACCGACCGATTATGCCCGTCTTCTGCGCCTCCAGCGCGTGATCAAGGCCATGCGCGAACGCGACCTTGCCGAAGCGAAGAACCGGACGGCGACGGCCGAACGCTCCCTGGAGGAGCTGAACCGGATGTTTGACGAAGGCGGGCCCATCGTCGGTCTGTTTCCGGATTTGCTCGCCAGCTATTTCCAGACGACCCTGTCGGAGAAGGCGGATGCCGAACGGCAGGTCAAGGCGTCCGGCGACGAACTTCTCAAGGAGAAGAAGAAGCTGGAAACGATCGAAAATCGCTACGGCGAGCAGCGTACGTCCGAGACGCGTCGCGACGAGGCGGTCGCGCAGGCTGAAACGCTCGATCAGCGTTTGGCGCGCCAACTGTCAGCTTCAAGCAAGATTGGCAAGATAAGCTAGGACCGGACGAAACAGGACCACCTGGAACAGGACTTAATGGCGGTCGAATTTCCATCCGATCTCATTCTCGACGTTGCGCGAGCCGCGGATCCCGCCAGGGCGCAAAGCGTTCAGGCGCGGCTGTCTTCCGGTACTGTCGGCGGCGATGGCACATCGACCATTGCCAAGGCCGCGACGATGGGAAGCCACCTGTCGCGGGTGGCACACGGCAAGGATCCGAAAGAGGCTTCGAAGGAATTCGAGGCGTTGCTCGTTGCCAACATGGTCAAGAACATGATGGGCGACAGCGACGAAAGCTATTTTGGCGGGGGATTTTCCGGCAGTGTCTGGAAATCGATGATGGCCGACCAGATTGCCACGCAGGTGGTCAAGAACACCGACTTCGGCGTTGCCTCGAAGATCAACAAATATCTCGTCAGGGACGGCGAAAACGTCCAGGCGTTGCATGGGATCAACGATGCGGAGGCTACGCCTTCCGAAACCCGCGCCATCGATGCCGCGCGCAGCGGCACCAACGAGATCAGTCGCGATTTCATCCGCAAGATGATGTCGGCCGTCGGTTCCGGCGACAACAGTTGACCGAGTCCATGATCAAAACAGGGAGTAAGCGGGCATGAAACCTGCAGCAGCACCGGCAACGCGCCAGAGTGCCCTGAGCAAGAAGCAGCTCAAGTTTCTTTTTCTGCGCGTTGGCGACGCGATCGAGGAGGAAACCAGGCTGTTGCGAACGAATCCCGCAGCCGGGCTTTCGGGTTCGAACGCGCGCAAGAATCGCTGCCTCTATGAACTCAATCTCGTTTCGCGCGAATTATCCCGCTTCGAAGTCGACGAGGAAATCAGGGCGGAACTGCGCGCCCTGCGCAAGAAGGTCGATGACAACGCCGCCGCGCTTCGGGCCAACATGGCCGCGACAAAGGATGTCATCAGTATTCTCGGAGACGCGATCACACACGCCGAATCCGACGGTACCTATCCGTCGATGTCGAGACTACCTGCAGGTTACGGATGATCGGCCAAATCCTGTTCGCGCTCTTGGTCGCAGGCGCCACCCTCACGGGTATCTATTTCGGGCAGCAATATTCCGAGACGCCGGAGGACAGCGCGCCCGCACACGAAGCTCATGTCGGCTTCAACGACTTCAGGACCGATCTCTTCGCGATTCCCTATGTCAACGAGACCGGTATCGTCGGCTATGTGACCGGCCGTTTCACCGTCAAGACGGTGGCGTCGGAGGAGGCCGGGTTGATGATCCCGCTTCAGACGCTGATCTTCGATGCGTTGAGCAGCCACTTCTATGCGGAAGCCGGCGCGCTTGCCACGCCGGTCGGCTGGACGCGGCTTCGCCAGTCGCTCGACGAACTGCGTGATGTAGCCAACAAGACGGCCGGACGCGAGGTGATCGCCGAAGTGCTGATAGAGCAGTTGGATTTTTTCCCGAAAGATTCGGTCCGCATGCCCGGCGACGCGCGTTTCGAATCGACGTCGGAAACGTCGACGGAAAACTGAACTGTTACGCGATCACGGCGTCTGTCCCGGCATGATCTTCTCGTAGAATTCCGCTTCGTAGATCACGAACTTGTCGGTGCGCTTGCCCACCCGGCTGGCGCATTCCGCCGGCCCGTCGGCATTCTTCTCCAGGGTCGCGGAAAACTCGATATAGAGGTCGTTGGTCACCCGCGGTACCGCGATGCGTCGCTCCTCCGGATCAGTATGCGCGCCGTCGAACTCCACGCGCATCACGCAGTAGCCGATCTTTTGTGTGCGCGAGTAGATCGGCACCGGAATCGGCGGAAGCTTGACACCCTCGCCGACCTTGGCCTCATCGGCGTGCGGATCCGTTGCCTCGGCCGACGGCTGCGAAAGCGTGACCTGCAGCATGACGCCTCCGACCGCTGCAATGCAGGCTGCGGTTCCGGCGATCGAGTACTGGATGAGATTCATGGTCGCGATGACAGCTTGTCAAATGTACAGGTTTCGTCCGGCGATTCGCGGTGCGGGCGTTTTTCGCGCCGGTAGGTCGAATCGCATGCCTCTGCCATATTGGCGCACATCGCTTGCGCGTAGCTTTTCACGCGACGATGCGGAAATTCACCCGCGTTTTCCCGGCAGGACGGAAAATGTGGGGAAAAAAGGTTTCTAGGCAGAAATGGCGGATACGGCCGCTAAGGTCGCGATCTTCCGTCACGTTACCGATTGTTGCAAATGCATTTATGTTTCTGTAACACCGTTACACGCGATACCGTTACAGAAACATGGTTGACGTTACCTGCGGACCCGGAGAGGTCTTGAACAATAATAATAACAAGAATCTGAGGCGCGGGTTACCCGATATGCACCCTGGACTCCTTCCGGCAGGCATGCTTGCCACTCTTGCCGACAATGACGTCGATCCGGATACGATCGTCGCGGAAATAAGCACGATAGCCAAGTCCCGGCGATATGCAATTTTTCGCCTGCTAACAAATAGCGGGGTCCGCGTGGAAACGATCGAGTCGTCACTCGACCCGCAAGTCTCCGCATATATTCGGGATACCCTCTGCGACGAGACGGCGGATTTCACGTGCAAGACGATATCGGTGACCACGCCGTTTTCCTGGAGTTTTTCGGCGGACCCGGTCGTTCGGCAACGCGCCGTTCTTTCGCATGGCGAGAGCTGGGCCGAAATGTCGAACTCGCTGTTTCATGTCTTTTTCAGGCGCTCATCCGCGAGCGAGAGATTGCTATTCGTCACGCAGTCGATGCCCGGTGCGGATCCGCTGAATGCCGAACAACTCTTCTTCTGCCACGGTCTGACACAGGTGATTCTCGACCAGATCGCCTTGCGTCCCGATGGCCATGCGGGCGCTGCCAGTCGCATAACCGTGCGCGAGAAGGAATGTTTGCGATGGTGTGCCGAGGGCAAGACGAGCGAGGAGATCGGAATCATCCTTACGCTGTCGACGCATACGGTGAATCATTACCTCATCAGCGCGACGAAAAAACTGAACGCGGTCAACCGTACCCACGCCATAATAGTCGCCATTCGTCAGGGCATTCTGGATATTAACGGCGAACCCTGAGATTTTTAATTTTCATTAAGGTAAATGGGATTAGGTGGGTTCCTGCTTGGAGGCTTTTTCGCCCGGCATGATGCCCCCGCCAAGGCCCGGAATTCCCGGAATGTTAGAGACCTCTCCATTCCAGGGGCCGTTACGGCATGGGCTATCCCGAAAATCCGTCAATGCGAGCCGAAAGGCCGGCGAAAAGCCGCTTGAATCTGTCCAACGGATTGAAGCTTTTCGCTGTGGGCATTGCCGTGGTTCTTCTGCTGCTCACAGCCATATCGGACTACCGCAATTCACTGACCAGGATCGGCAGCGAGGATTACCATCGCGTCGTCACCGGCAAGGACCTGATCGCCGACATCAATCCGCCACGCTCTTTCATCGTCGACGCCTATCTGACCATCGTTCAGGCCTCGCAAGAGCCGTGGAACCGGGATGCCTATTTCCAGGAGTACCGGGCCGAGAAGGACGCATATTTCGAGCAACTCAAACGCTGGGAAAAAGCCGACATTCCGGACGATATCCGCAAGCTGATTACGGTCGATTCTCCGACCGTCCTCGATCGCTTCTGGATCGAGGCCGAAAACAATTTCTTCCCCAAGCTTGAAAATTCCGGCGGCATCGGTCTCGGCGCTGCCGAGATCAACCAGTCTCTGGGCGTTCTCAAGGAGCGCTTCAAGGAGCACAAGGCGATCGTCTTGCGTGCATCGCAGGAGGCCGAAGCCTACCTCAAATCGGTCGAGGCCGACAGCAACGCCCACATGCGCGAGCTCGGCTGGATCTACTACGCCGCGGCCGGCATTTCGCTTCTGCTGATCGCAGGCTTCCTCGTCGCGCTGAACCGCGCCGTCGTCCGCCCGCTCGTCAACATTGCCGGTTACACGACCGATCTCGCCCGCGGCCACACCGACGCGGACGTCCCCTATGTACACCGCGGCGACGAAGTCGGCAGCATCGCCAAGGCGCTGACGGTCTTCAAGGAGGTCGCGGCCGAAAAGCTGGAATCCGAGCGCCATGCCGCCACCGAGCGCCAGCGCATGGCCGACATCAAGGCTCAGGCCGACGCCGACCTTGCCGAAAAGGCCGAGGCGACCCGCCGCGCCGTCGCTATTCTTGGCGACGCGCTCAACCGTCTCGCCGACGGTGAGCTCGATTGCGAGATCGACGAGCATTTCCAGGGTGAACTCGAAAGTCTGCGCCACGACTTCAATATGGCGCTCGGCGGAATAGCCGACGTTTTCACCCAGATCGCGGTCACCGCGACGAGCATCGAATCCGGCACACAGGAAATTTTCACCGCATCCGACGACCTGTCGCGCCGCACCGAGCAGCAGGCGGCCTCCCTGGAGCAGACCTCGGCGACGCTGGATCAGATCACGGCGACCGTGCAAAAATCCGCCGAGGGCGCGGAAAACACCCGCAAGATCGTGAACGCTGCCCGCGGAGACGCCGAATCCAGCGGCGATGTCGTCAATCGTGCGCTTGCGGCGATGTCCGACATCGAAAAGTCCGCAGCCGAAATCAACGAGATCATCTCGGTCATCGACGAGATCGCCTTCCAGACCAATCTCCTGGCGCTCAATGCCGGCGTCGAAGCGGCACGTGCCGGCGATGCGGGCAAGGGCTTTGCCGTCGTCGCCCAGGAGGTGCGCGAGCTGGCGCAGCGTTCCGCCGGCGCCGCCAAGGAAATCAAGACGCTGATTTCGAAATCCTCGAGCCAGGTCTCTTCCGGGTCGCAACTCGTCAACGCGACCGGCGAGACATTGCACCGCATTGCCGGCCAGGTCGTAGAGATTTCAGTCGTCGTCGACCAGATCGCGTCAGGTGCGAACGAACAGTTCATCGCGTTGAAGCAGCTCAACACCGCCGTCGGCGACATGGACAGCGCGACGCAGCAGAATGCGGCAATGGCCGAACAGGCGACCGCCGCCAGCCATTCGCTGTCGCAGGAGGCCGAAAACCTCGCCGCGCTCATCGCACGATTCAGGGTTGCTGACCGGCAGTTCGAAGCCCGTTCGCGCCAGCCAAATCCAACACCCCAGGCCGCACGTCCCGCAGCCCGTCCCAGGAAAGAAATCGTCCGGCGCGCGCAGGGCGCATTCCGTGGGCGAAGCGTGGGCAATGCGGCCATCAAAGACGAATGGGAGGAGTTCTGATCCATGATCAAGAAAGTTGCCGCCAATCCGCTGGCGAAATGCCTGACCGAGACCGGTGAGAGCCGTGTGCTGACGCTTCCGGCGAGCCTGCCCGGCGAAACGGCGACCCATGTCGCGGATCTGCTTTTATCCGCCCGCACCCATCCGATCGACCTCGATGCGAGCGCCGTGGAGCGGATCGATACGCCATGCATTCAGGTTCTGCTGTCCGCCGCCCACATGTGGCGCGAGGACGGTATTGCCATGAAGCTCTCCGGCCAGTCCGGGGTCTTTGCCGACAATTTGACCACCCTTGGCCTGACAACAGCTGAATTGGAAGTAGGGGACGCCAACCATGCTTAAAAAGATACTGACCGTAGACGACTCGCGAACCATGCGTGAAATGCTCCGCCACACCCTGGCGAACGCGGGATTTGAGGTCGTAACGGCCGAGGATGGCGCCGACGGCATCCAGAAACTTCGTGAATCCCAGCCGGACGTTGTCATCACCGACATCAACATGCCGGTCATGGACGGCTTCGAGTTCATCGAGAACGTGCGCAAGTTCGAGGAATACAACCGCGTCCCGATCCTCGTACTGACGACGGAAAGCGCGCCGGAAAAGAAGCAGCGGGCCCAGAGCGCCGGCGCGACCGGATGGATCGTGAAACCCTTCGACCCTGAGAAGCTGACCAGGGCCGTTAACCGCGTCATGCCATAGGCCGGATTGGACATATGAGTCTCGACGATATCAAAGAAACATTTTTCGCCGAATGCGCTGACCAGATGTCGGAGCTGGAGACCGGATTGCATGAAATCCAGTCGGATGGCCCGGACATGGACACGGTCAATGCCGTGTTTCGCGCAGTGCATTCCATCAAGGGGGGTGCCGGCGCGTTCGGTTACAACGCGCTCGTCTCTTTCGCACACGTTTTCGAGAACGCGCTCGATGTGATTCGCAACGACCTGAGCCAGGTTAACGAAGCGCGCATGGATCTGCTGCTGCGTTCCGTCGACGTGTTGTCGGACGTCATCGAGGCGGAACGCACCGGTAGCGAACCAGAGGATTCCTCGGGCCTCGCCGGCGAGCTGGAGACCGCTTTCGGCCTCGGCGGCGCGCACGAGGAGGAGGACGAGGAAGAGATCAATTTCGCGCCGGTGATGATCGACCTCGAGGCTTTTGACGCAGTCGAGGCGCCGTCGGGCCGCACATTCCGGATTTCCTTTGCGCCGCATGCCAGCCTCTATCTCAAGGGCCATGATCCGCTGCGCTTCTTCCGCGAACTCGGCGACATGGGCACGCTCAGCGTCACATGCGATCTGGAAGCATTGCCCAAGTTGAACGACCTGACGCCGGACGAGAGCTATCTCAAATGGCAGATCGATTTCGAAACCGAGCGCGATCGCGATGACATCGAGGCCGTGTTCGACTGGGTCGACGGCGAATGCGTCCTGTCGATCGAGGAGATCGGCGGATCGCCGCCCGACGGCGACGGCGAAAACCTCGACGCGTTCCTGCAAGCGCTGGAAGAAAGCGGCGATGACGCGGCGCCAGCCGATCTGGTCGACATCGACGATTTCGGTCAGGACCCGGAGACCGCCAGCGCCGACGCGCCGGCGCCTGCAAATCCGGTAGCCGAATTGGTCGACACGATCGAGACCGCTGTCGGCGCCAACGCGTCCGGCAATGGCGACCAGGGCGACGATGGCAACGACAATGCCGGGGCCGGTTCCAAAGCCGAAAAGAAAGAGGTCAAGAAGGCCAGTCAGACGATCCGCGTCGAATCCGAGAAGGTGGACCGGCTGATCAACCTGATGGGCGAACTGGTGATCAACCAGGCGATGCTGGCCGAACGCATCGGCCAGGCCGGTTTCGGATCCGCTTCGCCGACAGGCCTCGCGCTTGTCGAACTTCAGAACCTCACCCGCGAAATCCAGAGCGGCGTGATGGCGATCCGCGCGCAACCCGTGAAGCCGGTCTTTATGCGCATGTCGCGCGTGATTCGCGAAGTTTGCTCCGCCACCGGCAAGAGGGCGCTGCTGGAGCTCGAAGGCGAGCACACCGAAGTCGACACGACCGTTATCGAGGGCCTGATCGACCCGCTGACCCACATGATCCGCAACGCCGTCGACCACGGCATCGAGGATCCGGAGACACGGCAGGCCAGGGGCAAGCCCGCCCAGGGCACGGTCAAGCTGTCCGCCTACCACTCGTCCGGCCGCATCGTGATCGAGATCAACGACGACGGCGCCGGCATCAACCGCGAACGCGTGCTCAGCAAGGCGATCGAGAAGGGGATCGTGGCGCGCGACGCCAAGCTCTCCGACGACGACATCGACAATCTCATCTTCGCGCCCGGTTTCTCGACCGCGGAAACCATCACCGACGTCTCCGGACGCGGCGTCGGCATGGATGTCGTGCGCCAGTCGATCCAGGCGCTCGGCGGACGGGTGCACATCGCGTCGCGCCCGGGCGAAGGCTCGCTATTCTCGATGACCTTGCCGCTGACGCTTGCGGTTCTCGACGGCATGATCGTCAAGGAAGCCGGTCAGACGCTCGTGCTGCCGGTCTCCGCGGTTCTCGAAACCGCGACGCTCAAGCCCGGCGACGTCTACACGATCGGCAAGAACAACCGTGTCGTGAAGATGCGCAACAGCCTGATCCCGATCATCGATGTCGGCCGCCAATTGGGCTTCTCCGAGCGGCGTGACGATTACACGAGGGGCACCATCCTGGTCGTCGAAGGCGGCAAGAACGGCTTGGGCGCCTTTCTCGTCGACTCGATCGAGGGGCAGCAGCAGGTCGTCATCAAGAGTCTCGAAAGCAACTACCAGCGCGTGCCGAGCATCGCCGCGGCGACCATTCTCGGTAACGGTCAGATCGCTCTCATCCTCGATTGCGATCACATCGTGTCGCACCAGTCCGGCGAACCCGGGCCCGAAATCATTCAATCCATGGCGGGGTGAAGACCATGCATGACGAGAACGAACAAACGACGATTGGCGGCGAGGAATTCATCGCGTTCCGCGTCGGCGAGCAGGAATTCTGCGTCGAAATCACCTCGACGCGCGAAATCCGCGGCTGGAGCCAGGCGACGCGCCTGCCGCACTCGCCGGAATATATCGTCGGTGTCATCAATCTTCGCGGCACCATCCTGCCGATCATGGATCTCTCGGCCCGTCTCGGCATGGGATCCAGCACGCCGAGCGAACGCCATGTCATCATCGTCGTGCAGGTGCACGACAAGACCATCGGGCTTCTGGTCGATTCTGTCTCCGACATCCTCGATGTCGGCCCGGATCACCTGCGTCCGGTGCCCGAGGTCAATCCCTCGATGTCCAGCGAAATGTTCCGCCGTGTGATTGTCATCGACAAGCGGATCATCTGCGAAATCTGCCTTGAGGCGATAATGCCCGAACTGGAGATGCAAGCTGCATGATCCCTGCTGTTCAAGAAGCGGTCCAAAAGCCCGAGGCGGGTCGCGAATATCTCCTGACCGACAAGCAGTTTGCGACAATCGCGGCGCTGGTGCGCGGTGAAGCCGGAATAAACCTGCCGGAAGCCAAGCGCGACCTCGTCTATTCGCGGCTCGTCAAGCGGCTGCGGCGTCTCCACATGCCCGATTTCGGCGCTTATATCGATCTGGTTGGTTCGTCCTCCGGCGCTGAAGAACGCCGCGAGCTCATCTCGGCGATCACGACCAATGTCACGAACTTCTATCGCGAACCGCATCACTTCGAGCATCTGGCGACGGCGGTCATGCCCGGTCTCGCCGAGCGCATGTCGCGCGGCGAATCCGTCAGGATGTGGTCGGCCGGCTGCTCGGACGGGCGCGAGCCCTACACGATCGCCTGCACCGTGTTGCAGTCCTGCCCGGAGGCCGCCCGCTTCAACTTCCGGATCCTCGCCAGCGATATCGATCACAACTCGCTCGCTAAGGCCAAGGAAGGCCGTTACAACGCCGAGATGGTCGCCAAGATGCCGGCGGGCATTCGTGACCGCTTCTTCAAGCGTTCGGGCGACATGGCCGAAGCCGGCCCGCAAGTGCGCGAACTCATCGCCTTCCGCTTTCTGAACCTGCTCAACGACTGGCCGTTCAAGCAGAAATTCGACGTTATCTTCTGCCGCAACGTGCTGATCTATTTCGAGCAGGACCTGCAGGCGCAAATTTTCTCCCGCTTTTGCTCGGTGCTGAAACCCGACGGCCATCTCTATATCGGCCATTCTGAACGGGTCAGCGGTCCCGCCTCGGCGAGCCTGAAACAGATCGGGATCACAACCTACAAACACGTGCCATCCGGGGGAATTCGATGATCGCGCGCACTATTGTCGTCGATGACTCGCCGTCGATGCAGAAGCTGATTTCCGCCGTTTTGGAGACGGATCCGGAGATCAAGGTCGTCGGCACCGCGGCGAACCCCGACGAGGCGCGACAGATGATCAAGGCGCTCAATCCCGATGTCATCACCCTCGACATCGAGATGCCGGGGATGAACGGCCTCGATTTCCTGGAACGGCTGATGCGGCTGAGGCCGATGCCGGTCGTGATGATCTCGAGCTGGACACGAAAGGGTGCCGACGCCACCATTGCCGCGCTCGAGATCGGCGCTTTCTCCTGCCTGCCCAAACCGCGCATGGATGATGAGGCCGCGCTGAAGGACATGTGCGAGAACGTCAAGGCCGCCGCAGCCGCCAAGACCGCGATCAAGGGGCGCCACAATCCCGCCGCCGAACATGCACAGCCGTCGCGGACCGGAACCGGCAGGAAAGTGCACGGTCTCGACGCGATCGCCATCGGCGCGTCGACCGGCGGCGTCGAGGCGTTGACGGAGGTGCTGACAGGCTTTCCCGCAGACTGTCCGCCGACATTCGTCACGCAGCACATGCCGGAACATTTTACCAAGAGTTTTGCCGAACGCCTGGACCGTCTCTGTGGTCCAGCCGTTGTGGAGGCCCGCGACGGGATCCCCGTCAGGGACGGTCATGTCTACATTGCGCCGGGCGGTGTCGGTCATCTTACCGTTTCCGGGCGCACCGAACGTGTCTGTCGCGTCACGCCCGGGGAACTCCGGTCCGGCCATATGCCGTCCGTCGACGTGATGTTCGAATCCGTCGCCAAGGTCTATGGCGGCAAGTGCGCTGCGGCGCTCCTGACCGGAATGGGAAGCGACGGAGCCGAAGGCCTGCTCGCTCTCAGACAGGCCGGCGCGCACACAGTCGCACAGGATCGCGCAACCAGTCTTGTTTACGGAATGCCTGCCGCAGCCGCACGGCTCGGCGCTGCAAACCTCGTTTTGCCACTAAGAGAAATAACGACCGCACTGTTCGGCGGTCGAACGGAGGTGACACAAAATGTCTGTGCTTGACGTATTGAGGATCATGGTCGTCGACGACCATATTTCCAGCCGCATGGTCACTGTTGAAGCGCTGCAGGCTATGGGTATCAAGCATATCAGCGTCGCCAAGGACGGCCGCGAGGCCTTCCAGAAGCTGACGGCTGAGCCGGTGCATCTGGCGATTTCCGATCTCTACATGCCGGATATCGATGGTTTCCAGCTGCTGCGCGCCATTCGGGCGCACCCGAAGCTCGCCAAGACCGGATTCATCATCCTGACGGGACGAAAGGACAGCAATGTTGTCCAGAACGCCGTCAAGCTTGGCGTTAACAACGTGATCGCGAAGCCGTTCACGCCCGATGTGCTGAAAAAGTCGATCGAATCGGTGGTGGGACGGCTCAATTGAACGTGGCAACGGCTCAGAGAATTCCCATCGTCCAGGGCGATTACGCCGTTTCTGACGTCGAGGGAACGGTGATCTCCACGGTGCTCGGGTCGTGCGTGTCGGCGTGCATTTACGATCCGGTCGCAAAGGTCGGCGGGATGAACCACTTCCTGTTGCCCGGCAATCCGGATCGTGACGGTTCCGATCAGTCGCGGCGTTACGGCGTCTACCTGATGGAGAAGTTGCTGAACGCATTGTTTGCCAAGGGCGCGGCCCGCGGCAGGCTTCAGGTCAAACTGTTCGGCGGCGCGCGCGTCCTCGACGCGCGCAGCGATGCCGGCGCGAAGAACTCGGAATTTGCAACCAATTTCGTCACCAATGAAGGGCTTACGCTGGTGTCGACCAGCCTCGGCGGTTTTCAGGGCCGCCGCATCGAGTTCGAGCCTTGTACCGGCAAGGCACGGCAGAAATTTATCGGAATGGCGGTTCCCGAGCCAGAACCCAAGAAGATTTCCACGCAAATGGAGAGTGTCGGCGATGTCGATTTCTTTTGAGGATTTCTCGCAAGAGGAGATGCAGAAGGCGGAGCAGAGGACCGAGGCGGAGATCCACCAGACGGAACTCGTCGGCCTGCTCGTGCAGGAACTCGCGATGATTGCCGGCGAGATCGAGGATCTTCCGATCGGAAGCGATGAGTTCACGCCGCAGCAGATCGTCGCGATCCAGAAGATCGACTTCTGTCGGCAGCGGCTGATGGAAGTCACCAAGATCATGCAGAACGCGTTCGGCGAAAGCTCTCCGTCGACGCTGCACGATCTGGAGGAGATCCTGGTGGATGTCGGTCTCGAACACACGCTGGACGCGTTCCGTCGCGCCGGCTGACAGCTTCGGCGATGGTACGCGCAGGCCTTGTCGCGGCGGCGCAGCGGATATCAAAAAAGCCCGCCTGAGAAGGCGGGCTTTAATGGTATCGGTTCCCGAGGCACGGTACGATATGAGTTCGCCGGCAGTGTTGTGGGGTATTTGTGTGAACGCCGACCTGATTCAGGGTGGGAATCAACCCGTGACTCGGAAACATGACATTCCGTTGTCGGCAAGCAACCCTGATGCTTCATGCCGCGGATGTGAGGCCGCCCGGGTTGCGTGGCAATCCTAGTCAGGCAGAACTTAATCAGGCGTTAATTTTGCGAAGCCCGGCCGGGCAGCGGCGGAATGCTGAAAGGTTCGGACAACAATCGCCCGCTAAATTTCGCATATCTGATTTCTCGCCGGACGCATGAACGCCCGGCAAACGCGTTGGCGCAGGCAGGCGGATACGGTTTCGCAGGGGCTATCGAGAATACGGCAGGACGGGTCGAAAGGTTTCAGCATGGCGCAACAGCTTCACGGCAACGCCGCGGCAGTCCTCGATGACGCCGACGGTCCGGTGGCCCGGCCTCCGGAAAATTTTACGGCGGATGCTCCGGACGTCGACGGTCACGAACGGCTTGCGCACGCGGTTTCCCTTGTCGGTTCGAGGCTCGGCAATCTTTCCGTCAACATCGCCGATACTTCCGGCACGGTCGGCGATGTCGCCAGGGACCTGGCTGCGGAGGCCGAGGCGTTTCACGAACTGACCGGATCGCTCAGGCAGATCGCCGATACCAGCGCCGACGCCGCGTCCGTGGCGCGCGAGGCGGTCGGCTCGGCTGCCTCGGTGCGCGACGGGCTGAGCGATACGGCGACGTCGATCGAAAATGCGATGTCCGTGGCCATCCGCGATATTCAGGACATGGCGCGGTCGTCCAACGAGGTCTCCGGCGAGTTCGATGCGGTCGTCGGTCAGCTGTCGGAGGTCTATGGTTTCTCCGAATCGATCAAGGATATCGCCACCGAGACGCAGATGCTGGCGATCAATGCCGGCATCATGGCCGCCCATGCCGGTGACGCCGGACGCGGCTTTGCGGTCGTTGCCGAATCCGTGCGCCAACTCGCCGGCCAGACCGAGCGCGTATCGCGCGACATCATCACGCGGCTGGAAAAGCTGAGCGCGTCCGTCGAAGTGTTGCAGAAACAGAACCGGTCCAATTCGGAAAAGGCGGCGGCCGCCGTCGAGCGTTCCGGGACGATCGATGCGGACCTGCGCAAATTCCATGTCTTCGGCGAGAACGTCGCCACGATGACGAACGAAATTTCCGGTATCTCGGAACCGGTGGAGCGCGCGAACAGGATCTGCGTCGATGTGCTGGATAAGGTCACGGTCCTTGACAGCATGGCGCAGGAAAACGCCGCCAAGCTGGCGAATACCTCCGAGAAATTCGATCACCTTGTATCTTTTTCCGAGGACATGGTCCTCCTGGTAGAGGAAAGCGGCATCGAAACAGAAGACACGCCCGTCATCCGCGCGTGCATCGCGGCTGCGCAGGAAACCGCGCGCCTGTTCGAGCAGGCCGTCGATAGCGGCGGGATTTCCATGCCGGCGCTGTTCGACGAGCGATACCGCCCGGTGGCCGGAACCGATCCGCAACAGGTTCTGACGGCGTTTACCGAGTTCACCGACCGGGTCATGCCGCCGATTCAGGAAGCGTTCCTCGACGTCGATCCGCGCGTCGTGTTCTGCGCGGCAGTCGACAGGAACGGTTACCTTCCCACGCACAATCACAAATACTCCCGCCCCCAGTCCGACGATCAGGTCTGGAACGCAGCCAACTGCCGCAACCGCCGCATCTTTGATGATCGCACGGGCCTCGCGGCCGGCCGCAACACCAAGTCCTTCCTGCTGCAGACCTACCGCCGCGACATGGGTGGCGGTCAATATCAGCTTATGAAGGACCTGTCGTCGCCCGTCTTCGTCAAGGGGCGGCACTGGGGCGGATTGCGGGTCGGCTTCTCGACGAAACAGAAGCGTTGACGTCAATTACAAGCGTTAGTATTCACTTACTATAAACATTAACGCTCGAATGGAGCAGTGTACCCGGATTTGGGTTCAACTGCCGCATTGGCGCTTCGCGGAATCGGGGCTATGTGCTTGATGGATGAAAAGCGCGCGTAAAGACGGCAAAGTCGACTCCGCGGAGGCGCAGGACGCCCTCCGGCGCATATTGGATTCCGGTTTCCTGAAAAATTCGCCGAAACTCGAGCACTTCTTGCGTTTTGTGGCGAATGAAGAGCTCGAAGGTCGTGGTGAGTCGATCTCTCCGCATGCGATTGCGGTCAAGGCGCTGGGCCGTCGCGAATCCTTCGATCCGAAAACTGATCCGGTCGTTCGCGTCTTTGCCAGCCGGTTGCGAGCCGCACTTTCGGCCTATTACGAGGGAGCGGGAAGCAACGACCCTGTCCGCATCGAAATCCCGCGCGGGGGCTATCGTCCCTCCTTCTCCAAAGCCAACCGAGAAGATGCTGAAGCTGGTATCCTGCGACGTTCTGGCGAAGGTACTTCGGAACAGGGCCGCGAAAAACCGATAACATCCACGCGACTGAGTATCCTGAAAGGCCTGTTGGCTACGGTCATACTAGCCGCCGGAGGGTTGATCCTACACCTGGTTATGCATGGGCCGTTGGCCAGGGATGCAGAAGATATTGTCGTCGCCGAGTCTGAAAACACGACGAAAGTCCCGATCGTTGAGGTTCTGCCATTCGATGCCAACGTCGACGATGCCGCGCTTGTCGAAAGGATCCGGGAGCAACTGATCATTGACCTCTCCCAGTTCCGGTCGCTCAGGGTGCGCCGCTTGCCATCGAATATGCCCGATGAGGTTTTTCATCCCAAGCTGCGCCCCTCAGAATATCAGATAGCGGGAAGTGTTACGGGGGTGAATGACAGCGCCAGGCTCGAATTCCATCTTCGCGATATGGCGAGCCGCAATGTGATCTGGTCCAGTACCGTGGAACTGCCTCACAATGATGCCGAATACCAGGACCTTCTTCTGGCAGCCGTCCGTTCCATCGCGCCGCAGTTGGCGGGCATCTCCGGCGTCATACGGACGGAAGCAATTGCGCGACTGGAACAGCAGCACAAGAGACGCCGCAATAGAGGAATCTCTGAATACGAATGCCTCATCAAGTTTTATGCCTACGATCTCCGGAAGTCAGGCGCATTGGAATCGGATGCCCGTAGATGTCTGAAACGTCTGACCGAAGCGGGCAGTCGCGATAGCTCGATATGGTCGTCATGGGCGCTGATGCGATATCTCGACTGGGCGCGTCTTGGTAGCCCAGGTAGCTCGTCTCTGTTGCAAGAGGCGCTTGAGGCCGCCATGAGGGCGATCGCTCTTGACTCCGGCGATGCCAATGCGCACGAAATCTGTGCAATGATTTACACGATGATGGGTGAGCGGGATGCGGCGCTAAAATATTTCCAGCGAGCTCTTGCTCTTAATCCGTCCAAGCCTGATCTGTATTCTCATTTCGGCGATTTTTATATTTATTATGGAGACTGGAAGCTAGGTATAGAACTGGTGCAAGCGGGAATTGCCATGAGCCCGGGCCCACCGGGGTGGATGCGAATTCCGCTGTCGCTGGACGCCTTTCGGCGCGGTGACTATCCGGAAGCTTTGCAGGAAGCGCAACTGATTATTGCCAGTGGCGACAAGCGCGCGGTTGTACTCGCGTTGGCCGCTGCGATTGCGCTGGACGACAAACAACTGGCGCGCAAATATTATTCCGAATTTGCAGCGGATGGACGCAATGCCACGGACGATCCGATGCGCGAATTACGCGTCGGATTTCCCGATCCGGAACTGATCGCAAAATATGAAAAGATATTAGCCGGCTTTGTAGATTCTTGAATTCGGTTCGTGTCAGCTCCGCATATAGGCCCCGAACTTCACCCAGATGCCGCCGCGTTTAGAGGAGTCGACGCAAGCGGTGACGAAGGCGACGCCGGCCAGACCGTCGCCGATGCCGGGAAAGGTGACGCCGTCGGGAACCGCCTTCCCCTCGCGCCGGGCGATGATGGCCCGGGCGGCTTCAGTGTAGATATTTGCAAAACCCTCCAGATAGCCTTCCGGATGGCCGCCCGGAATGCGGCTGACCCGGGCCGCGGCGTCACCGGCACCGGCTCCGCCGCGCGTCAGCAGCCGTCTAGGCTCGCCGAGCGGTGTGTGCCAGAGATAGTTCGGGTCCTTCTGCACCCATTCCAGCGCGCCCTTTGTGCCGTAGACGCGAAACGCCAAGCCGTTTTCGTGACCGGGCGCGACCTGGCTTGCCCAGAGCATACCCTTCGCGCCGCCCTTGTAGCGCAGCAGCACGTGGCAATTGTCATCCAGCAGGCGGCCGGGCACGAAGCTGTCGAGGTCTGCCAGGACGGCTTCCGTCTCCAAGCCGGTGACGAAATTGCCGAGGTGGAACGCATGCGTGCCGATGTCGCCGATCGCGCCGCCGAGGCCCGAGCGTTTCGGGTCGGTCCGCCATTCCGCTTGCTTCTGGCCGCTGTCCTCGATCTTCTCGGCCAGCCAGTCCTGCGGATATTCCATCTGGACGATGCGGATGTTGCCCAGATCCCCGTTCATCACCATCTCGCGCGCCTGCCGGACCATCGGATAGCCAGAATAATTATGCGTCAGCACGAAGAGTGCGCAGGAAGCTTCCGCCGCTTTCGCGAGTTTCCGCGCATCCGCCAGCGTCGAGGTCAGCGGCTTGTCGCAGATGACGTGAATGCCGCGCTTCAGGAATTCGCGCGCGACCGGATAGTGCATGTGGTTCGGTGTTACGATGGCGACGGCCTCGATGCCGTTCTTCAGCCGCGCTTCGCGTTTTGCCATCTCGATATAGTCGCCATAGGCGCGGTCGGCGGCGACGCCGAGATCGGCGGCCGAGGCCTTCGATTTCTCCGGCGTCGAGGAAAATGCCCCGGCGACCAGTTCGTAGCGATCATCGATGCGCGAGGCGATGCGGTGGACTCCGCCGATGAACGCGTCGCGTCCGCCACCAACCATGCCGAGGCGGATGCGGCGCGCTGCCATTGTGTTCGAATCCTCGATGGCCATGTCTGTCCCCTGATCAGGAAATGCCGAGCATGCGGCGGTTGGCGGCCTCGTCCGTGCCCGCGCCGGCGAAGTCGTCGAAAGCCTTCTCGGTCACGCGGATGATGTGATCCTTGACGAACTGCGCGCCTTCACGCGCGCCGTCCTCGGGATGCTTCAGGCAGCACTCCCATTCGACCACGGCCCAGCCGTCGAAATCGTAAGCGCTCAGTTTCGAAAAGATGCCCTTGAAGTCGACCTGGCCGTCGCCGAGCGAACGGAACCGTCCCGCCCGGTCGACCCAGCCCTGGTAGCCGGAATAGACGCCCTGCCGTCCCGTCGGATTGAACTCCGCGTCCTTGACGTGAAACATCCGGATGCGCTGGTGGTAGATGTCGATGTTTTCCAGGTAGTCGAGGCACTGCAGCACGTAGTGCGACGGATCGTAGAGCATATTGCAGCGCGCGTGGTTGCCGGTGCGTTCGAGGAACATCTCGAAGGTCACCCCGTCATGCAGGTCTTCGCCCGGATGGATCTCGTAGCAAATGTCGACGCCGCATTCCTCGGCATGGTCGAGGATCGGGCGCCAGCGCTTTGCCAGTTCGTCGAAGGCGGTCTCGACTAGGCCCGCCGGGCGTTGCGGCCAGGGATAGACATAGGGCCAGGCAAGCGCGCCGGAAAAGCTCGCCATCGCGCCGATGCCCATGTTGCGCGAAGCGTCGAGCGCCATCGTCACCTGGCTAACCGCCCATTCCTGGCGCGCTTTCGGATTGCCGCGCACCTCCGGCGCCGCGAAGCCGTCGAAGGCCTCGTCATAGGCCGGATGCACGGCGACGAGCTGGCCCTGCAGATGGGTGGAGAGTTCGGTGATCTCGATGCCGTTTTCCGCCGCCACGCCCCTGAACTCGTCGCAATAATCCTTCGACGATGCCGCCTTTTCGAGGTCGATCAGCCGCCCGTCCCAACTCGGAACCTGAACGCCCTTGTAACCGCAATCGGCGGCCCATTTCGTGATCGACGCCCAGGAATCGAACGGCGCCTCGTCTCCGGCGAATTGCGCAAGGAAAAGGGCTGGTCCCTTGATGGTTTTCATCGCTGTCTCCTCCCGCTGGACGGGATTATCCCGTTCGAAATCACGTCTGCAAAAAATTTAAACGATTAAACGATGCGAAGGAAGATCGTGCCGAAGGAATTGTCAACCATCGGCAGCATCGCGACCGAATTTCCGGACGCAGCGATTCGGACCCGGTGCTCGCGTCCCCTTTCATCCGACGCCTTTCCCCGTTAAGAGGCGAAAACTTTGCCGCAGGCGCATCCATCGCGCGACGGCAACCGGTGTGCGGTTCGCCGCAACGGCCGGGAACCATGCAGCCATCGGTTGCTGCGCGAATGTGGAGGGCATGAATTCGTGGCGGAGATGAACAGTCTGGAGCGAGTACTCGCGCTTCTCGATGTCTTCACGGAAGACCGGCTGGAGTGGACACCGGAACAGCTGATGACTGAGCTCGGTTACAGTCGCCCGACGCTCTACCGCTATCTGAAGGTGCTCAAGGAGGCCGGTTTCCTGACCTCCATGCCGTCCGGCGGGTTCACGCTCGGGCCGCGCGTCGTCGAGATGGATTTCCTGATGCGCAAATCCGATACGCTCGCCCGTTATGCGCAGCCGCATCTCGAAAGCTTCGCCGCCGATTATCCCTGCGCCGCCCTGCTGGTGCGCTGGTACGGCAACAAGCTTCTCGTCGTCGCGTCCGAATGCGTAACGCCAGGCCTGGAAAACGACTACCCGCGAGGCCGGCCGCTGCCTCTGGCGCGGGGCGCCATATCGCGCGCCATCATGGCCCATCTGACGCGCCGCAAGCTGCTGGCGACCATCGAGACGAACCTGCCGGAACTGGCCGCGATCGGCCTCGGAGCCGACGTCGAGAAGGTCATGGACGGATTGCGCAAGATCCGCCGCTGCGGTTACGCCGTCGCCCATGGCGAGGTGACCCCCGGCGTCACCGGCATTGCCGCGCCGATATTCGACGGCGGCAACAGTCCCGTTGCCACCCTCTGCGTCACCATCGCCGGAAAACACGCGACACCCGAAATGACCGAAGCAATCGGCAAGCGGGTTCGCGACGTGTCGGCCGAACTGAGCGGGAAACTGGCCGAGGATCGCCGCGCCGCCTAGCGATTGCGCGGCGCGTTCGTTTCGAGCCCGGCGCGAAAGCCGCTTTCACAGAAACCGATCAGGAAATCCGCCCAGCTGTCGAGCGGCGGAGCGCTTTGGGGCGGGGCGCCGGCAAGCGCCTCGATGCGCCAGCGCGAAGTCGCCAGCGACAGCATCGCCGAGATCGAGAACACGAAGGCGCCCGCCACGCATTGCGGGTCGGCTTCAGGATGTAGCGCCGCCAGTTCGTCCATGAACAGTTTTGCTGTCGGGTCGAAGCACCGTTCGCTGATCGGCCGCCAGCGTTCGTCGGAGGAAACTTGGGCGATCAGACGGGCATAGGCGGTCCATTGCTCGCCCCCGGTTGCGGCGAGGTCGAGATAGGGTCGGATGAAACAGTCCAGCACGGCGCGCAAACTCAGAGGGTCGCCCGAAGCCTTCACCGCTTCGAGTGCCTCCAGGCGATGACGGGCCAGCGTATCGGCTCGCCGCGCGACGATGGTGAAATAGAGGTCTTCTTTGGCCCCGCCGTGAAAATTGACGAGCGCGACAGGAACCTCCGCCGCCGTCGCGATGTCGCGGATTGACGTGCCCTCGAAGCCGTCGCGCGCAAACAGCCGTTCCGCCGTGTCGAGAATGCGCGCCCGCGTTTCCAGCGAACGTTGCGATGATGCGCGTTTTCTCTTCGCGGGTTCGGTGCCGAGTACGGTCATAAAACCATCTTGCGTTATTTTTAACGATCGTTCAATAGTAGCGTGAGGATCGGGCGGCAGTCGCGCCCGGGGAGGAGACATGACGCAGAACAAGGACCGGGCGCCGGACAAGGGCGGCCGTAATCGCGAAAAATTCGCGCTGATCGGTGCCGGCCCGATGGGGCTTGCGATGGCCAAGACGTTGCTCGAACAGGGCATCGCCTTCCAGGGCTTCGAAGCGCACTCCGATGTTGGCGGGCTCTGGGATATCGAAGGTCCGCACTCGACCATGTACGAGACCGCGCACCTGATCTCGTCCAAGCGGATGACGGAATTTTCCGATTTTCCGATGGATGATGATGTCGCCGAATATCCCTCCCATCGCGAGTTGAAGACCTATTTCCGGCGCTTCGCCGACCATTTCGATCTGCGCCGCCATTACCTTTTCGAAACGGAAGTCGTCAGCACAGAGCCGCTCGGCGGTGATGGCGAAAGCTGGCGCGTGACCTGGCGCGACGGAGCAGGCGCGGCGCACGAGGACGTCTTCGCCGGCGTCATCATCGCCAACGGCACCTTGTCGGAGCCGAACATGCCGGAATTCAGGGGCGAGTTTTCCGGCGAACTGATCCATTCCAGCCGGTACCGTTCGCCGCGCCAGTTCGACGGCAAGCGTGTACTGATCATCGGGGCGGGCAATTCGGGCTGTGATATCGCCGTCGATGCAATCCATCACGGCGTCTCTTGCGATCTGTCGATGCGCCGGGGATATTATTTCGTGCCGAAATACGTTTTCGGCCGGCCCGCCGACACGATGGGCGGCGCGATCAGGCTGCCAATGTGGCTGAAGCGCCGGGTCGACGGGCTGGTCCTGAAATGGTTCGTCGGCAATCCCGAGAAATATGGCTTCCCGAAACCAGACTACCAGCTCTACGAATCCCACCCTGTCGTCAATTCGCTGATCCTGTTCCACGCCGGCCATGGCGACATCCGCATCCGCGCCGATGTCGAGCGCTTCGAGGGCAAGACCGTCCATTTCCGTGACGGGACGAGCGGCGAATACGACATGGTTCTCGCGGCCACCGGCTACAGGCTGCATTACCCCTTCATCGATCCGGCGCTGCTCAACTGGAAAGGCGATGCGCCGCATCTCTTTCTCAACTGCATGCATCCCGGGCGTGACGACGTCTTTCTGATGGGGATGGTCGAAGCCTCGGGCCTCGGCTGGCAAGGTCGTCACGAGCAGGCCGAAATGGTTTCCCGCTACATTCGCGGGCTCCGCGACGGCACCGCCGCCGCCAAAAACCTGAAGGCGGAAAAGGCGCGTGGTTTCGAACGGGCGACCGGCGGCATGAACTACATCGACCTGCCGCGCATGGCCTATTATGTCGACAAGGCGACCTTCCGGAACGCGGTCAATTCCCGCATCGCCAAACTGAAAAGGGTGGCGTGATGAAGGATATCGACACCGTCCTGCTGCATTTCAGCCCGGCTTCGCTGAACCTCCTCAACGCGATCCTCGCCATCGTGATGTTCTCGATCGCACTCGACCTGAAGCCCGCCGATTTCCGCGCCCTCTTTCGGGCGCCGAAGCCGCTTCTCACCGGCCTGTTCTCGCAGTTCGTCGTGCTGCCGGTCGTCACGTTCCTGTTCATCCTCACCGTCGAACCACGCCCGTCCATCGCCCTCGGCCTGATCCTCGTCGCGGCCTGTCCGGGCGGCAACATATCCAATTTCATCACCCATCGCGCCGGCGGCAACACCGCGCTCTCGGTATCGATGACGGCGATCGCCACGGTCTCCGCGATCGTGATGACGCCGTTCAACATCGCGCTGTGGGGAAGCCTTTACGGCCCGACGCGCAAGATCCTGCACGAAACCGCGATCGATCCGGTCACCGTCGCGATCACGGTTTTCCTGATGCTCGTCCTGCCGCTTTACCTCGGCATCCTGCTCAATGCGCGCAAACCCGATACTACAGAACGCATTCGCCGACCGCTGCAATTGTTGTCGATGGCGATCTTCATCGGGTTCATCGTCCTGGCGCTGGCGGCGAACTGGAACTTTTTCCTCGCTTTCGCCGGCGCTGTCGCGGGCCTTGTGATCGTCCACAACGCGCTGGCCTTCGGCGGCGGTTATCTCACCGCGACGCTGGCGCGCGTCAGCGCCTATGACCGGCGCGCCATTACCATCGAGACCGGCATCCAGAATTCCGGCCTCGGCCTGATCCTGATTTTCGCATTCTTCAACGGCCTTGGCGGCATGGCCGTTGTCGCCGCCTTCTGGGGTATCTGGCATGCGATCTCCGGGCTGGCGCTGGCCGCGGTCATGTCGCGCACGGAGGCCGGGCGATGACGCGAATCCTGATCACCGGCGCGGCCGGCGGGATCGGCCAGGCCCTGCTCGCCGAGATGCCGGCCGGCCGGGAGGTTCTGGCGACCGACATCCGCCCGCCCGCCCGCCTTCCCGCGAATGCCGAATATCGCCCGCTCGACGTCCGAAGTGACGATCCGGACACGGTGATCGGCGAATGGCGGCCGGAGGTCGTCGTTCATCTTGCCTCGATCGTCACACCGCCGAAGGGGTCGACACGCGCGTTCGAATATTCCGTCGATGTCGAGGGGACGCGCAAGGTTCTCGACGCCTGCATTGCCCATGGCGTGCGCCGCATCGTCGTGACCAGCAGCGGCGCCGCCTACGGTTACCATGCCGACAACCCGGTGCCGCTTCGCGAAACCGATCGCCTGCGCGGCAACGAGGAATTCGCTTACGCTCATCACAAGCGCCTCGTCGAGGAGATGCTGGCGGACGCCCGCGGCGAGCACCAGCAACTGGAACAGGTCGTGCTGCGCATCGGCACGGTGCTCGGCGCGGGCATCGAAAACCAGATCACGGCGTTGTTCCGCCGCAAGCGCATACTTGGCGTGCGCGGCTCAGACAGCCCGTTTGTCTTCATCTGGACTCGCGATCTGGCGCGCATCCTTCTGCGCGCCGCGACCGACGGCCCGTCGGGCATCTACAATGTCGCCGGCGACGACGCGCTCGGCACGCGCGATCTCGCGGCCGCGCTCGGAAAGCCCGTCCGGTGGCTGTCGCCCGGCCTGCTGAAATTCGCGCTCGGCCTCGCCCACCCGCTCGGCCTGTCGCGTTACGGCCCGGAGCAGGTGCGCTTCCTGCAGTTCCGTCCGGTTCTCGACAATACGAAGCTGAAGATCGATTTCGGCTATGTGCCGGAAAAGACCAGCGCGGAGGTCTTCGATCTCTGGCGACAAGGGGCGGGACTGTGAAAACCGCGGTTATCACCGGAGGCGCCGGCGGTCTCGGCCGCGCGCTGGCGCGCCGGCTGCTGGGCGACGGCTGGCACATAGCGATCCTCGATCTGCAGGGGCAGGAACTGGAAGCGGTAAAGAAACTCGGTGTCGAGGTCAGCACTTTCGCCTGCGATCTCACCGACGAGGCGCAGGTGCGCGCGGTCTGCGCCGCCATCGCCGAAGCGCGGCCCTCGGTCGATCTCGTTGTCTACAACGCCGGCATCACCCAGATCGGCCTGTTCGCCGACATGCCGATAGAGGTCCATCGCAAGGTCTTCGATGTGAACTATTTCGGCGCGGTCCATGTCGCCTCCACCCTGTTGCCGGAAGTGCGCGCGAGCAAGGGAGCGCATCTGGCCATTTCCTCGGTCGCGGGTTTTGCGCCGCTGTATCGCCGTTCGGCATATTCGGCGTCGAAACACGCCCTCGAAGGCTTCTTCCGGACGCTCGCCTCCGAGGAGAAACCGCACGGAGTGCGCGTCCACATCGCCGCGCCGTCCTTCGTCGCCACAAATCTCGGCAATCCCGAACAGCGTCCGGGCGGCATCGCGCGCCCCGGATCCGCAGCCGACGGGATCGACTATATGGATGCCGACGAGGCTGCCAGGGTGATCCTCGACGGCATGCGCCGCGGGCGGGCGATGATCCCGGTCGGACGCGTGGCGCGTGCGGCCTGGTTGCTCAACCGTCTGTCACCGAGGCTGTTTTCGCGCCTGATGGAAAGGAACATCGCCGACGACGGCGATTGATTTGCGACATTTCGGCTTACCGATCAGGCGATCACGCGCCGTTTGTCCATCCATTCCGCTAGCGTCTGCTTCTCCTCGGCGCTCATCCGGATGCCGAGCCTGGTGCGCCGGAACAGCACGTCCTCCGCCATCGTCGCCCATTCGTGTTCCATCAGGAAACGGACTTCGGCTTCATGGAGCCCGTGGCCGAAATGCCGGCCCAGTTCATCGATCGATCGCGAACCGTCCAGGATCACATAGGCGTCGGTGCCGTAGAGCCGCGCCAGCCGACGGGTCAGGTCCCGCCCGGCGAACGGATGACGTTTGAGGATGCGTTCCGCCAGTTCGTCGAAGCCGGTGACTTCGAAATTGCCGCCGGGCAGCGTCGCGCCCCTGGTCCACGCCGGTTCGCGCTTGCCGAGCATTGTCTCGATGTCGTGGAGCACGGATTCCGCGAGCCGGCGATAGGTCGTGATCTTGCCGCCGAAAATGTTGATCAGCGTGCCGTTTCCGAGCTTGTCGTCTCGGCGGATGACGTAGTCGCGCGTTGCCTCCTGCGCCTTGGACGCGCCGTCGTCAAAAAGCGGCCGAACGCCGGAATAGGTCCATATGACATCGTCCTTTTTCACCGGCTCGGCGAAATATTCGCTCGCCATCGCGCACAGATAGTCGATCTCTTCCGGCGTGATCGCGGGCTTTCCGTCGAGCCGCTCCTGTTCAGCGTCGGTGGTGCCGATCAGTGTGAAATCGTCCTCATAGGGAATGGCGAAGATGATCCGCTCGTCGGCGTTCTGGAAGATGTAGGGCTTGCCGTGATCGAATTTCTTTTTCACCACGATATGGCTGCCGCGCACCAGACGCACATTGTGCGCGTCGTTGCGGCCGAAAACAGTCTTCAGCACCTCGTCGACACGCGGCCCGGCGGCGTTGACGACGACGGAGGCCGTCACCTGCCGCGCCGCGCCGGTCCGCACGTCGCGCAGTGTCGCGCGCCATTTGCCGTCTTTGAAACAGGCGCTTTCGGCGGCCGTGCGCGAAAGGATGACGGCGCCCTGGGCCCGCGCGTCGCGCAGGTTGAGGATCACCAGGCGCGAATCCTCCACCCAGCAGTCCGAATATTCGAACGCCTTGCGGAAACCCGGTTTCAGCGGTTTTCCCGCCGCGTCGCGTGAAAGGTCGAGCGTCCGCGTGCCGGGCAGCAGCTTGCGGCCGCCGAGGTGGTCGTAAAGGAAAAGGCCGAGTCTGAGCAGCCACGCCGGGCGCAATCCCGAGTGATAGGGCAGCACGAAGCGCAGCGGCCGGATGATGTGCGGCGCCATCTCCCACAACACCTCGCGTTCCATCAGCGCCTCGCGCACGAGCCGGAACTCGTAATGCTCCAGGTAGCGCAGGCCGCCGTGGATCAGTTTGGTCGAAGCCGAGGACGTGCCGCCGCCGAAATCGCCGGCCTCGGCGAGGCAGACGGAAAACCCGCGTCCGGCGGCATCCCGGGCGATCCCTGCACCGTTGATGCCGCCGCCGATGACGAGGATGTCGTAATGCTGCGCTGTGGCCCCGTTTGTCTCATTCATGCTGCCGGTCCGTGATATGAGGTCGACGCCGGCTGCGCGGCGGGCCTCTCGGAGGTAATTTATGTCCAGCAGCGCTTATCTTCGAAAGCCTTCGTTTTGTCACCAAGAGTTTTCGTTTTAAGTCAACCAAAGCCGCCGCCGTCCCGGACGGCACCGGCAACCGGATCAAATAATAAACCCCGGCAAGCCGGGGTCTGAAGATCGAATGATGTCCGGAGGGATTTGGTGGAGCCAAGCTCCACCAAACAAACTTCCAACTTCGTCTTGGGGCATTTTTCGAGATGAGAAAAACTACGTAAAAACAATAACTAGTCAAAACGACTCGTCCAGGGCCATCCAAGAAAGTCCATTGACAGCCGCGCCAAAAAGGGGGCACAAGAGGGGGCGGAGTATTCTGCCCCCTCTTATTTTGTCATACGAAAATCCCGTCTGGATGCACGAATGCGTTGTTCGCGGACCTTGCAAAACCCCGTCGATCTCGTTTCTGAAGCCAGACATCGATCTCTTAGAGGTTTGAACAAATGGCGAAAGGCATAAACAGGCTTTCAGCAAAGGCGGTCGAGGCTGCCAAAATCCCCGGTTACTATATGGACGGTGGCGGACTTTTCATGCGGGTTAGCGAAAACGGCGGAAAACGATGGCTGTTTCGCTACACACTTCCAGGTCAACCTCGCAGAGAAATGGGGCTTGGAGCTGCGGGAGCGGGGGGCGTTTCGCTAAAGATAGCGCGTGAGAAAGCACAAGACGCGAGGGAAATGGTCCAGCGGGGGCTTGATCCCATTCAGGAGATCAAACGGCAAGCCGATGAAGAGCGCCAAGCGCGCGAAATCGAGGCGAAGGCAGCGTCCTTCGGTGCATATGTCGGCGACTACTTGAAAGCCAAATTGCCGCAATATCGAAACGCCAAACACCGTTATCAATGGCGGCAAAGCCTTGAGACTTATGCTGCCCCGATTTGGGACAAGAAACTGGAAAGCATCACGCGAGATGACATCCTCGCCCTGCTTCAACCGATCTGGGATGAAAAGCATATCACCGCAACCCGTTTTAGAGGGCGTTTAGAGCGCGTGTTCGACCACGCAATTCAGAACCGTGCATTTCGCGGGGACAATCCCGCGCGGTGGTCGCTCTTCAACGCTACCCTTTCTTCGCCGCGCAAACAGGAGGGCAGAGGACCACTCGCTGCGATGCCGAGAAGCAGACTTCCCGAGTTCATCAAAGCGCTTCGTGAACGCCAAAAAACAAGCATGGGAGCGCTAGCACTCGAATTCACGATATTAGGCGCGAACAGGTCAGGAGAAGTTCGTCTCGCGCGGTGGGGGGAAATCGATCTCGATTTGGAACTCTGGAACATCCCAGGCGAAAGAATGAAGGTCAAAATGCGAAATGGCCGCACCTACGTCCACTCGGTGATTTTGACCCGCCGTATGATCGAAATTCTCCAAATCGCCTATTCGCGGCAATGCGCCATGCGCGGTATTACAAAGCTTGAGCCAGATGCGCTGATTTTCCAAAGCAACACTGAGGGCAAAGAGCTGTCGGACATGACACTGCGAGCCGTCATGCGACGAATGGGTGTTGGTCAATATACAGTGCACGGTTTCCGATCCACTTTTCGGGATTGGGCGGGTTCAGATACCGATTTCGCGCGGGAACTTGCTGAGGAAGCATTGGCGCATACACTTCCGGATGTGGAGCGCAGCTACCGTCGCGAACAAGCTATCAAAAAACGCCGATTGATGATGGAAGCTTGGGAGGCCTTTTGCGAAGGGCGCGGGACCCAATTCGAGGGGAATGTGACCGTATTGAACGCGCGTGTTTGAAAAAAGTAACCCCAAAGACTGCAGTACAAGCGGCGCGCGACAAGTTCCAATTTAGAAGTTTCGTCATATTGATAATCGGCACAAACAGATCCTGCTTTGGCTGGCGCACGGAATAAGTCGTTTGACATTTCAGACAAACATAGGTGAGTATTTGTCTGATCTGTCAGTTTTTATGGCGATTAACCGATTTCACAATATTCAGTTGTTGCGTGCATATTCTGTCGGTGTTTTTGTCCGTCCATTGTAATCCGAGGACGTAGCGAATGCACCAATTCACTCCCGAACTGAAACCCGACCGGCTCTTGCGGCTTGATGAGGTAATGGCCTTGACCGGCATGTGCCGCTCACGGATCTATGAACAAATCGCAAATGGCGAGAACCTCTTTCCGAAGCCTGTAAAAATTGGTCGGGCAAGCCGCTGGCCGCTGTCCGAAGTCGTCGACTGGATTGAACAGCAGAAAGCACGGCGTAAGGCTGCAGCCTAAGCAAATTAAGCCGCCCCGCCACTTCCGAGGTGGGTCGATGAAAAATTCAACAACCCTCTGAATACATGAGACTTTCCGAATGGCGCACTTTTCAGCGCAAGCATCGGAACGGCCCATCGGGGCCGGGTCCAGCGCTAAGAACGACAACCGTAACAACCCGCAACTGAAGTTGGATCCTGACCTGCGGGACTTCGTCTCAGGATGCTTCGGCGCGGACTATCAGGACGTGTGGATCACTGCGACGAAAACGCTGCCAGCGCAAGTGGGCGAGTGGAGCGGGGCACGGGCGAAAGAGTGGCGGGACGCGCCGCTGGCGGTGGATGACGAGCGGAACCTTTACTTCGCCATCGGCCTGATGACGCCGGACGCAACGCGCCGGTCCGTGGCGAACGTCGCCGGGCACTGGATGGTGATCGCCGACGACATCGGGACCAAGGCGTCCAAAGCCGATTGGGAACAGATGATCGCGGCAGGCTTCCCGAAGCCGACGTTCAAGATCGAAACGTCCAAGGGCAACGAGACTTGGGGCTGGGTGCTGGACAAGCCGGTGATGGTCGGTGACGCCGCCGAGCAGGACGTTGTGAAAGTCCGGTCCCTGATCGCGGCCAAGGGGTTGAGTGACGCAGCCGTGGCCGTGGACCCGGCGCGGTATATCCGGTTGCCGGGCGGGACCAACAACAAGGACAAGTACAAGGGTGAGGACGGGAAGTTCCCGCAGGTGTGGGCGTTGGAGTTGGGCCTGTCCCGCCGCGCGACCTTGGAAGCCATGGGGCAGGCTTTGGCGGGGGCGGACTGGCGCGAAGCCCCGTTGCCTGTTGAGTTGGCGAACGGCGCGAAGCTGAACGCGATGGCGCAGGCCGGATCGTTGAAGCGGTCCGCCGACATGAACAATCCCGAACCGATCATGCTCATGGCGCAGGAAATCGGTCTGAACCCGCACCAAGTCCGGCAGGGCGTGGTTGAAGCGATCTGCCCGAACGCGAAGAACCACACGTCGGTCGCGGACACGGGCTTCGCCTTCATCGGCGGCGGGTTGATGCAGTGTATGCACGACCACTGCCAGTCGCTCACATCGGCGGACTTCAAGCGGCTGATCTGCGAGGAATTCGAGGCGCAAGTGTCGGCGCGCGTGGCGATTGGTCTGCCGACTGCCGCCGGATCGGCGTCGGAGTTTCTGGCCCGCGAGGACTTCCGGCGTCACGGCGGGCTTGACGACACGGCCAAGGTCCAAGCCGAAGCCCGCGCAATGGCCGCCCGTCGAGAAGACGCCATGGACCCCGCCGAAAACGCGGGAAAACTACGCAATGTGCTGCCGACTTACGTACCCAAACCGGTCACTGCCCCTGCACCTAGCCAAATCCCGCCCCGTAAGTGGCTGTATGGATTTCTCCTGATTTATGGTGCTATCAGCGCGTTGGTTTCCCCTGGCGGTATCGGCAAGTCGGTCCTGGCGCTGGTACGAGCCATCGCGATGGCGACCGGTCGCACGTTACTTGCAGGCGAAAGTCCAGTTCGCCAACTGCGGGTATTCTATTTCAATGCCGAAGATCCCATGGACGAGATGCGTCGTCGGTTGGGCGCCGCATTGAGCCATTTCCAACTAACAGACGCGGACTTGGGCGGTCGCCTCTTCCTCGAAACGGGGCGCGATTTGCCGCTTAGTCTCGCCCGCATGGGGAGGAACGGTCCTGAGCGCGTTGCCGGTGTAGTCCATTGGTTTGTGGACATGCTTCTCACCAACAAGATCGACGTACTGATCCTTGATCCTGTGGGAGCCATGCACACGCTCCCGGAAAACAGCAACGAAGCAATCAACCTCTTGATGGGTGCGCTACGCGAAATTGCAGATCGCGCGGGTGTGGCGATTCTTTTGGTCCACCACACCAGCAAAATCGCAGGGGCAGATATGGATGCTGCCGGGGCAGGTGCAGCGCGCGGTGCGTCCGCGTTTGTAGATGCGGCTCGTATCGTGGAGCAGGTCGTTCCCATGACATCGAAAGAGGCCGCTCGTTTCGGCATCTCGGAAGAAGACCGCCGGGATTACATTCGGATCGAAAACGGTAAGGCAAACCTCACCCGTGCCCATGAAGCGCGTTGGCTGCGCAAGCTTCCTATCCGGCTTAACAACGGCGCTGGCTTGTGGCCGAAGGGCGACACCGTAGCAACCGTTGAAAGCTGGATCCCGCCGAGCGCCGTGACCGGCACCGCATCCGAACTCGCTGTCATACAGGCTGCAATAGTCACTGCCCGGGTCCGGCCTCGCCATGACCACCGGTCCACCGACTGGATCGGCTACTTGGTTGCAGATGCGTTGTGCCTGGACATCGGGCCGAGGGGGCTCGCGTCCAAAGACCGGACCGCGAGGCAGGCCAATGCATTTGCACGTATCCGCGCGATGGTCGAGCACTGGATCGCCGAAGGCTGTTTGCGCGTGGTTAATGACCGTGATCCGCAAGCGCGCCGCTCCTTCGCCTATGTTGAGATCGGGACGCCGGCCGTCATGTCAGATCCGGACCAAGGTTCGGAAATTGAGGACCGAGCATGAACCAGGCCCAGCGATCCCGCCGACCGTGCCTGCCACTGGTTTGGATAAAAGGTAATCCGGTTTGGCGCCGCGTAAGTTCGCGTAGGTTTGAATTGTGCGGACCTGCGCGGACCTATGCCAACACACGTGCCGGCTGCAGTGTGCGCCCCTCAAGGGGCACCTGCGTAGGTAGGTTTATCCTTAGGAGGCGCGACTTGCGCACCCTTGGATATGCTTCGGCTGTCAAACTATCGGTCGCCGCCGGCGACCTACGCGAAATACACCCCGGCGGAGCTTTGATCGGGGCCTATCTGCAATCTGTTTTGGCTGTAGCGCATGCCTGCCAAAGCGAACCGGTGATAACTCAGCACAACGCCGGGGTGCAATCACGAGCGGGTTTGAAATGGCCCAAACCCGAACACTACTAGAGGACAACACTGATGCCTAACGAAAGGCTTCTCCCCTCCGAAATAATCGCAATCAATGACTTCTTGCGTTCGCAACTCGTCGAGTTGAAACGCGAAGGCTTCATCGTGAAGACGGTGTACGCAACGCCAAACATTACGCCTGCAATTTACGGAGGTGAACGCTTCGTACGTGACGCGTTGCGCTACTTCGCGGACAACCCCAATGACAAATTCTTCGTTATGGAAATCAACCACGAAGAATTGCGGCGCGTCCGCCGCCTCCGCTTGATAGGAAGTGTCGACCACCCGCCGAAACACGCATACAATTCGAGCATGGAAATCCTAATCAACCCGCCAGGTTCCCACAAGCTGATCTTCCTGCGGGAATACTTCCATACGGAAAAGAGGCTGCACCTGAAATGGGGTGGCGCACCAATCCCCGCGTGCCTCTTGGCGCCGAATATGGTGATCCCCTGTGAAATCACTGACGATCCTGACGCACTCCAGATATGGGCCGCCGATCAGGTGAAGCGGTGGCACGACGGCATGGGCAGGGGCTACTCGTCCTTCCAGACGATACATACCAACCTGCCTGTAACTGCCGGCGTTATCTAAATCGGACTAATATTCTGAAAGGGCGGTTCTATGCCGCCCTTTCCTCTCAGTGGGGCTTCAACGCTTCGAGGACCGCCATCCAGTGTTCTTGGGCGCCACGGTCATTTGGATTGCTCACGAATGACCGTAAGGCGTGAATAACGTTTAGCCGTTGCCGATTGCTCCGACATTGCTCATACAATGGCCGCAGAGTTGCAATGTGCTTAACCTGAAATAGTGCCAGTTCGTTTTCCTCGGCCTCGGTCATCGTGACGTGCTTCCTCGGGCGTCCACGATGGAATTGCTTGCGGACGCGGACCTTAGACACTGCTTTCGGTTGATCCGGCCGCACACGCTTTGATGATCGGTCCGGCGGGTGAGTTAGGCTGATCGCTCCGGACCCTGGACCCACGTCAGTTGACGTTGCCAAATCCGATGGACATGGACCGGCGCTGCGAACCCGGTCCGGCAGATCCTCTCGTAGAATCCGCCGCCACTTTGCATCGTCGCGCCGATCCAGCCGGTACCGCCGGAACTTCCAACGCGCCCAATCGAGTACGGCAGGCGGCAACGCAACCGGATCGATCCCGTGCTCGCGTAAGCTTCGCTCAAAGTCGGCGGTCCATTTTCCGAGGTCGATAGTCTGGCCCGGCTTCCAAGGAGACTTCTTCCAGTTTTCGCGCAGTCGGTTCGTCGCGCGCCGCTCCTCGTGTCGCTTCCACTCCGTCGCGGAAATCCGTCCACTAAGGAATTCCTGCCGCTGGCGCTCCCGGTACTCCTTCGCAGCTTTCGGTCCGCAGTGCATTAGGCACCGCCCGCGCCCTTCCTTAATAGGAGGCCGTCTGCAAATCCCCCCATGACGGTTTCCAGCGCCGCAGATTGTCCGTCCCACGCCTCCAAATTGTGTTTGGGTGCGTTTGACCTCCAAAATGTTTGAATATCTCCCGGTAGAACCATCCATGGGTAATATTTTACAGAATCTGCCAATATTAGGCACATGAATAATATGGTAGCCGAGGCCGAATGTTCGTCCGTTCGTGTCAGGCAGGTGTCGGCAATTCTAGCCATTCTTTACGGGTGTCGTGCGTGCGGAAGTCGGCAGTCGAAACAAAGCAAATTGCGAAATCAGTCAGTATTTTGATTTGGGCAGACTGCGTGAACGATTTCGGCTCCGGCAACCAGTCGATATGGTTGAAATTGCGTCGGCACCGCCACCTTCAGGTTGATAATCAGGTTCTATCGCGTGCAAGGTGCGCTCGATTCGATCCGGGGGATTCGGGACCATGACCAAACCATTTTACGCGGAACCCATCCTCAATTCGCCGTATCTGCCGCCGACCCGCCATCATGCGCTTGGTGATGATGGGCAACCGCTCGAACACCCGCCGATCGAAGGACGAAGACGTTCAAAATACATCACACCGGTGCCGAAGGCGCGCCGTTCGAAATCCGGACGTGGACGCGACCAGGCATCATTGGAGTTCGATGCCGGCGAGGACGACGCATCCGGTTACAATCCGACACCGATTATCAATGAAATCCGGGGCCACATCGAATCCTGGCGAGCGTTGCCGAATCCCAACGACTGGGGCGTAACACCTGTCACGCAGCGCCTGCTTCAGCATTGGCGGCATTACGAATTTACCGGCGCGCGGCCCTTCTTCTGCCAGGTCGAGGCAGTCGAGACGGCGATCTGGTTGGCCGAAGTCGCTCGGGGGCGCAAGCAATACGCGCACATCTTTCGCCATCTGCAGGAAGCCAACCGAGATGCCAATCCTGAACTGTTCCGGCTTGCCTTGAAGCTGGCAACTGGTGCCGGCAAGACGACAGTCATGGCGATGCTCATCGCGTGGCAGTCGATCAACGCCGCTCGACAGCCGAACTCGACGCTATTCTCCAGGGGGTTCCTGCTTGTCGCGCCGGGCATTACCATCAAGGACCGGTTGCGCGTGCTCAATCCCTCCGACACTGACAACTACTATCGTACGCGGGAACTGGTACCGCCCGATCTGATGACTGACCTCGGCAAAGCCAAGATCGTTATCACAAACTACCATGCCTTCCAGCGCCGCAAGGCGCATGACCTCAACCCGGTCGGCGAGCGCCTGATGCAGGGACGCACCGGGCAGCCGATAGAGAAGCAGGAGAGCGAGGGCGAGATGCTCGCGCGCGCCTGCGGCGAGCTCCTACCACTGAAGAATATCGTCGTCATCAATGACGAAGCCCACCATTGCTACCGCGAGCGGCCGGGGACGGACGAGGAAGCCGAGGTCAAGGGCGAGGAGAAGGAAGAAGCCAAGAAAAACAACGAAGCGGCGCGGTTATGGATTTCGGGTCTGGAGGCGCTGAAGCGCAAGGTCGGCCTGCGGGCGGTCTACGACCTGTCGGCTACGCCATTCTTTCTGCGCGGATCAGGTTACGAGGAAGGAACGTTATTTCCTTGGGTCGTGTCGGATTTTTCGCTTGTCGACGCGATCGAATGCGGCATCGTCAAGCTGCCGCGCGTGCCCGTCGCCGACAATGCGATCGATGCAGAAATGCCTGTCTACCGCAACCTATGGGACCATATCGGAAAGGCGATGCCCAAGAAGGGTGCTGGCAAGTCCGGCGAACTGGATCCGCTGTCGATCCCGGCACAATTACAAACCGCGCTACATTCGCTTTACACCCACTACAAAACGGAATTCGAGGAATGGCAGCGCGTCCCCATCCCCGTGCCGCCGGTCTTCATCGTCGTGTGCAACAACACCGCGAGCTCCAAACTGGTCTATGAATGGGTTTCCGGCTGGCAGCGCGAGCGTGAAGGGGAGTTGCAGACCATCCATCACGGTCACCTCGAGCTTTTCAGCAACTACGACAAGAACACGGGCGAACCGTTGCCGCGCATGAATACGCTGCTGATCGACTCTCAGCAAATCGAATCCGGCGAGGCACTGGATGCCAATTTTCGCGATATGGCTGCCGGAGAAATTGAGCAGTTCCGCCGCGAAAAACAGGAACGTGAGGGTGCTGCTGCCGGGAACATTTCCGATAGCGAGCTTCTGCGCGAGGTAATGAACACGGTCGGCCAGAAAGGCCGGCTCGGTGAGCAGATTCGTTGCGTCGTCTCGGTCTCGATGCTCACCGAGGGCTGGGACGCAAACACTGTGACGCACATTCTCGGCGTTCGGGCCTTCGGTACGCAGCTCTTATGTGAACAGGTCATCGGTCGTGGCCTGCGCCGTCAGTCATACGAGTTAAATGACAAGGGCCTATTCGACACCGAATATGCTGACATTCTCGGCATCCCGTTTGATTTCGCGACAGAGCCACAGAAGGTGATAAAGACACCACCGAAGCCTGTCACGCGCGTCAGCGCCGTCCGCGAGCGCGAGCGACTTGCTATCCATTTTCCGCGTGTGGCGGGCTATCGCACGGAGCTCCCTCCGGACCGGATCTCGGCGGAATTCACGCCCGAATCGACGCTGACTTTGACACCTGAACTGGTTGGACCCTGTGAAACACGCCTGGAAGGACTTGTCGGCGAAGGGCACGACATCTCTCCGGACGCGCTCGACGACATGCGGCCGAACACCGTGGCGGTGCATCTGACGAAGCGACTTGTCGAGCGGTATTTCCGCGATGGCGATCAGGATCCACCTTATCACCTTTACAATCTCATCCAGCCGATCACGCGCCGCTGGATTCAGAACCATCTGAAGACGACCGGAAGCACGAAGGTCGGCATGTTGACCTATGCCGAGATCGCCGAGAAGGCCGCGTCACTCATCTATGCGGCGATTGTGCGCGAGGCGAGTGCCGACGGCTCGCCTATCGTGAAAGCGATGCTTGATCCGTACAATCCGAGCGGCTCGACCTACTTCGTGGCCTTCAACACGACCAAGACCAATCTTTGGACAACTGCGCCGGACAAGTCGCACATCAACTACGTAGTTTGCGACAGTGACTGGGAGGCCGAATTCGCCCGCGTCGTCGAAAGCCACCCGGCGACAATTTCCTACGTCAAGAACCAGGCGTTGGGCTTCGAGGTGCCGTATCTCTACGGCTCCGTCGCACGTCGTTACATCCCCGATTTCATAGTCGTCGTCGACGACGGACATGGCCCTGACGACCCGCTCAACCTGGTGGTCGAAATCAAGGGATTCCGGGGTCTCGATGCGCAACTCAAGGCGCAGACGATAGAGGCGTTGTGGGTCCCCGGAGTGAACAATCTTAAGAATTTCGGCCGCTGGGCATTCGCCGAATTCCGCGAGGTGTTTGCGATCCAAGAGGAGTATGGCCGTTTTGTTGCCGAGTTGGCGGCGGGAACATCGACCAGGACACTTGAAACGGAGATAAATTGAAGATGGCGGGATCGACGTTTCAGACAAATCCTTTCGACCTCAACAAACTCCTTGAGGATTGCCATCGGGGCGCAGTGCAACTGCCCGACTTCCAGAGGAGCTGGGTGTGGGACGAGGACAGGATCAAGAGCCTTATCGCATCGATCTCGCGCGCGTTTCCTGTCGGGGCGCTGATGACGCTCGACACGGGCGGCGAAGTCGATTTCAAACCGCGTCCCGTCGAGGGAGCGCCGGCCACGGCAAAAAGTGTTTCTCCGCAATCGCTTCTGCTCGACGGGCAGCAGCGCATGACATCGCTATATCAGGTAACGCTTCGTGACCAGGTCGTAGAGACGGTTACGCCGAAAAAGAAGAAGGTAAAGCGCTGGTTCTATATCGACATCCGCAAGGCGCTCGATCCCTCCGCCGATCGCGAAGAGGCGATCATCGGCGTTCCGGAAGATCGCATCGTACGCAGTGACTTTGGCCGCGAGGAAACGCTCGACCTGTCTACGCCCGAGAGGGAATACGCAGAGCTAATGTATCCCGTCACTAAGGTATTCGACTGGGATCGCTGGCAGGACGGCTTTGACAAGTACTGGCGTGGCGATGAGCATGAAAACGTCCGTGAGGAGTTCAGGAACTTCAAACGGCTCGTTCTCGAAAATTTCAAATACTACCGAGTGCCGGTGATTGCGTTGGATAGGTCCACTTCGAAGGAAGCGGTCTGCGTCGTCTTCGAGAAGGTCAACACCGGCGGCAAGCCGCTTGACGCTTTCGAACTCGTCACGGCGATGTATGCAGCCGAAGGGCACGAACTGCGCAGGGATTGGTACGGAGACGAGACCGCGCGCGGCCGCCACAAGCTCTTTGCCGAAACGCTGCGTCCCGCCGGCGCCGAAGTGGGCATCATCGCCAACGTGGCGAACACGGATTTCCTACAGGCGATCTCGCTCTTCCACACCCGCGACCGGCGCAGGCAGGCCGAGGCGGAAGGAAAGCAGGGCAAGGAGCTGCCATCTGTCACCGGCAATCGGCAGGCGCTGCTGAACCTTCCGCTCGACGCCTATAAAGAATACGAAAAACAGGTCGAATGGGGTTTCGTGCAGGCCGCGAAATTCCTGCACATGCTGCATATCTACCGGATTTTCGATCTGCCCTATCAGTCGCAGATCGTTCCGCTCGCCGCGATCCTAGCTGATGTTGGCAATGCCTGGGAGCATACCGCGAACCACGCGAAGCTGGTCCGGTGGTACTGGAACGGCGTCTTCGGAGAGCTCTACGGCTCCGCTGTCGACACCCGCATCGCCAGGGATTTCGTGGAAGTTCCGAGATGGCTTGCCGACGGCCCCGAGCCATCCACCGTCTCCGAAACGATGTTCCGCGCGGATCGTCTCAAGACGATGCGAATGCGCCTATCGGCGGCTTACAAGGGCGTCAACGCACTTCTGATGAAGGAAGGCGCCCATGATTTCCGCTCCGGCCAGAAGTTCGACCACATCGTCTTCTTCGGCGAGAACGTCGACATTCACCATATCTTTCCGCAGGACTGGTGCCGCAAGAACGGTCGCAAGCCGGACGTCTTCGATTCGATCATCAACAAGACGCCGCTCTCCTATCGCACGAACCGGATCATCGGCGGAGACGCCCCGTCGATCTATCTCGGCCGGCTCGAAGCCGGCAATGCCACGACACCGTCGATCGCACCCAATCAGTTGGACGAATATCTGGTCTCGCACCTGATCGATCCGTTGCTTCTTCGCTCGGATGATTTCGAATCCTTCATGGCCGACAGGCAGGCCAGGCTGCTCGCTCTGATCGAGAAGGCGATGGGCAAGGAAGCCTACAAGGGGGTTGTGCCGGAGGAAGGCGAAGACGACGAACGAGACGACGACGGCTTCGAGGCTGAGATGACGATCGCGGCTGAATAGGATGCAGCGGCGGACGACGGAGGAGGAGTGATGGTCACGCGCGGTCCCTACAATGATCTCAAGACGGATGTGATCAAGCGCTTCTGGCAGCACATGATCCGTCGTCACAAAGGTGAAATGGTCTATGGTCTGGCGCAGCCCGTCGGCGCGCGCTGGCATGCGCTGCCCGAGCTCGGTTGCTGCGTTTCGATCACCACCGGCATAGATTTCGTCCGGGTGTTCATACGCACCATAGAAGGCGGCAAGGCGGCAAAACTACGTGAGCGGCTGGCGCACTGGCAGGACGAATTGATACCCATACTTGATGTCCCGCTAAAGAGTCCGGGCGAGAGCGACAAGTTCTTTTCCAGTCGGCTCGACCTCGACATGAACGTCGAGGACAATTGGGATCGTGCGGCCGATTTCCTCTGGGAGACGTCGCAGCGGTATGAAAAGGCATTGCGGGAAACCCTTGGCGGGGAATCCTCGACATGAAAGCTGGAACTGATTAATGGCCAAAGCCCCACGCGAGATCGACACGCTCACCCACGACGCTGCGCGGCGCATCAACGTACCGACTGCCGAAATGGCCTCGCTGTTCGAGCAGCAGCAGGAGATTCTCGGCGAAGGCGAACGTGAGATGGCAATCCCCCGCCCTCGCCCGCTGGCGAATGGCGAAACCCGCGATCGTGATCCGGACCTCGACCCGCAGATCGTCTGGAACGGCGCAAAGATCAGGATCACGAAGGAGCAAATGCGACAGCTTGCCGAGACGGGTGAGCTGGAGCTCGGCGATGCGCAACTCGTCTGGCGCGGCAAGGACCGCCAGGACTGGTCCGACCTCGTGGTCAATGCGCCGCCGATCTATGTGCAGGAGAAGGTTCACCCCAAGACGATTATTGATGATCTCAAGCGCCGCACCGAGACGCGGCGCGAGACGGAAATCGGCGCGCCGGACCTGTTCGCCGATTTTAACGGCCTGACCGATCCCGAGGCGCGTGCAGAGTTCTACCAGCATTCGCAGCACTGGACGAACCGCTTTATCCTAGGCGACAGCCTGCAGGTGATGGCGAGCCTTGCAGAGCGCGAGGCGATGAGGGGCAAGGTGCAATGCATCTACTTCGACCCGCCCTATGGCATCAAGTTCAATTCCAACTGGCAGGTCTCCACCCTGTCGCGCGACGTCAAGGACGGCAAGGCGGCCGACGTTTCGCGCGAGCCGGAACAGGTCAAAGCCTTCCGCGACACATGGAAGGACGGCATCCACTCCTACCTGACCTATCTGCGCGACCGGCTGATGGTGGCGCGCGAACTGCTGACCGAAAGCGGCTCCATCTTCGTTCAGATCGGCGACGAGAATGTCCACCGAGTTCGAGCGTTGATGGACGAGGTGTTTGGAGAGGAGAATTTTGTCAGTCAGATTGCGTTTCAGAAAACAAGTAGCGCCAACAGTCCGACGGGCAAGACGGCCACCCTACAAAACGTCTTCGACTACGTAATTTGGTTCGCAAAATCTGCAGAACGAATAAAAGCTCGCGATCTGTTCTTGGACAAGCGACGATCCGGTTCGTTCGATGCCGCTTATCGATTCATTCAACATGGCGACGGATATAGGCGGCCAATGTCGCGCGAAGAGCGTGACGGATTAGTCGAACTTCCTCGGGGCGCAAGGCGCTATCGCCAATCTGACCTTACAGCGCAGCAACCCACGACGATATATGATCTCGATCTTTTCGGAAGGAAGTTCAATCCTCACCCGCGCGGCTGGAGAACAACCCGGGCGGGAATGCTTCGTGCATTAAAAGCTGACCGCCTCGATTTGGTTGGAAAGACACCGATTTATGTGAACTACGAGGACGATTACCCAATCATTCGACTGGCAAATGTATGGTCGGATACGGTCATAGCTGGGTTTGCGTCGGACAAGCGGTATGTAGTCGAAACCACCGCAACGGTGATAGAACGTTGTGTCCTGATGTCTACCGACCCGGGCGACCTCGTGCTGGACCCAACCTGCGGCTCCGGCACGACTGCGACGGTGGCCGAGCAATGGGGTCGGCGCTGGATCACTATCGACACTTCGCGTGTGGCGCTGGCGCTGGCCCGCACCCGGCTGATGTCGGCGCGTTATTCCTACTACCATCTAGCCGATAGCCCGGAAGGCCGCGCGCAGGAGCAGAAGGTTTCGGGCAAAATCCAGACCGAAGCGCCGACTGTTGGTGATATCCGGCAGGGCTTCGTCTATGAGCGTGCGCCGCACATCACGCTGAAATCCATCGCCAACAATGCCGAGATCGACGTGATCTGGGAGCGCTGGCAGGAGGTGCTGGAGCCGCTGCGCGACAAGCTCAATGCGGCCATGCAGACCGCCTGGGAGGAATGGGAAATCCCGCGCGATCTCGATGCTTGGCTCGACAGCAAGCAGGGGCAGGGCAAGGCCGGCCTCGCCAATGCCGAGGCGCGCAAGCTGCACGCAAACTGGTGGGAAGGGAGAATCGCCCGTCAGAAGCAGATCGACGAGTCCATAGCCAGGGCGGCCGATGTCGAGACGCTCTACGACCGTCCCTATGAGGACAAGGGCAAGGTGCGCGTCGCCGGCCCATTCACGGTGGAAAGCCTGTCGCCACACCGAGTCATCGCCGCGCGCGACGATACGTTGGCTGACGAGATAAGGGCTGGCGAGGGCGGAATGCAGCCCGACCCGAAAAATGTGCCGGAAATGGATTTCGGCCAGATGGTGCTCGACCACCTCCGCTCCGCCGGCGTCCACCAGCAGGAGAAGCGCGATACGATCCAGTTCAACTCGGTCGATCCGTGGCCGGGCAACTGGCTGGCGGCGGAAGGCCGCTACACCGATGGCGACGGCCGCGAGAAGCGGGCCGGAATTCTGATCGGCCCGGAATTCGGAACGCTGACGCGCAGCCAGATCACCGCTGCAGCGCGAGAAGCCTCCGACGCCCGTTTCGACGCGCTGATCGCCTGTGCCTTCAATTTCGAGGCCCAAGCGAGCGACCTCAACCGGCTCGGCCCGCTGCCGATCCTGAAAGCCCGCATGAATCCCGACCTGCACATGGCCGAGGACCTGAAGAACACAGGCAAGGGCAACCTCTTCGTGGTCTTCGGCGAGCCGGACGTCGACCTGATCGAAACCGCAGACGGCGAGTTGCAGGTCAAGGTCAACGGCGTCGACATCTTCGACCCGTCGACCGGCGAAATCCGCTCCGACGATGTCAAGGGCATCGCCGCCTGGTTCATCGACACCGACTACAACGAGGAAAGCTTCTTCGTCCGCCACGCCTATTTCCTCGGCGCCAACGACCCCTACAAGTCGCTGAAGACCGCCTTGAAGGCCGAGATCGACCAGGAAGCGTGGGAGACGCTTTATTCCGACACCTCCCGACCGTTTCTGCGACCGGCCACGGGACGGATCGCGGTGAAGGTGATCAATCACTTCGGCGACGAAGTGTTGAAGGTATTTGGCGTGTGAGGGCGGGAATATGCGTACTGAACTAACAAAGATCTCAGCGGCGATAGAGATACAGGAGCTTCCAGTCTCTTTCGACGCCATTCTCGGAGACGCGTGGGACGCATCAAACGAGCGGTTTCACGTTCAAGAGACTTATATCATCGACTACAAGGAGACTGTTCCCGAAGAACTTGCACAAGGTTATGGTGCGGGTATCCTTCGGTTAGCGATTGCCTACCACAACTCGTTTGGCGGCATTATCGTGTTTGGTGTTCGGGACCGCGAGTTGTCTCTGGCTGGTATCCAGAGAAATTTCGATGTCGAATCCTTTAATCGAGCACTGAGCGATTTCACCGGTGCGACGATCGAATGTCTATGCAAGCAATATACCGTTCCGCTCAAGAGCGGTAATGAGAATATCTCAGTTCTTCTTGTTCCTCGACGAGGCAAGAATCCGCCGATCCGCCTTCGCCGAAAGCTCGATAAATATCCACAGAACATACTCTGGGTCCGCGACCGCCATGAAGTGGTTGAAGCCGGACCGCGCCACCTTGCTCAATTATACTCGGATCGCTCAGTCCTCCCTTCGGATATAGGAACTGAAGCCATCGGGCTCGTCCATAGATCCCTTCCTCCTTCTCCTGCAACAATCGAGAAGTTCGTAAACCGAGGTATCTTACTAGATCAGCTCTGGACCTGGTTTGTCTATTCAGACAACCCCCGCGTATATCTTCATGGACCTGGCGGGTCGGGAAAGAGTACTCTCGCTCACGAATTCGCGCGCCAACTAGCTGAGATTGGTAGTCAGGTAGTCTTTAAGGATGGCCATCGCCTCGACTATGTAATCTATATCTCCGGTAAAGAGTCTGAATTAGACCCACACAGCGGCCAGCAGCAACCATTCTTACGTAGGGATTTTTCCAACCTTGATGAACAGTTATCACAAATATTGCATCACTCAGGTATACGCAATATGGACGACGTCGACAGCGATAGCTCGTCTAGGGACGCAGACCTGCAAGAACTATTCGATAACTTCTCCGGCCTAATAGTAATAGACGACATCGATGCGATAAGTAGGCGAGGAATTGATACTGGGGAAGAGTTATTATTTTTTAAGGTAATGAAAGGTAATGGCCGTACAAAGATTCTATACACCCTCAGGCATCCGCCATCGCACGCCTTAAATAGTTCGATCGAAGTGCCGGGGCTAGATCCCGAAAGCGAATATTTCCCATTTCAATCTGAGTGTTGTGAATATTTTAGCGTGTCTGAACCGCCGCCGGAGAATACGCCCCATATAATGGACGTGACGAGCAGGCTACCTTTACTAATAGAAACACTCGTGGGGCTTCGCAAACATTGCAGCAACTACGTCGAGGCTATACAGTCATTTAGCGATAGAGGCGGAGAAGAGGCTCGCCGATATCTATACCAAAGAGAGTACGATCGCCTATCGACCCAGGGTAAGTCTCGATACGTGCTCGCTGGGCTGCACCTACTGGGCGAACCAATAACATTTTCAGCGTTCTGCGGGCTAACTCAGATGTCACCCGAGCATCTAAGAGAAGGGCTAAGCGAAGCGGGAAGTATATTTATCTCTCGCTCTGAAGATACCAGTGGTGAGACGCTTTATGAACTTACTCCCCCTTGTAGGCCGTTTATCGGCATCGTGTCCGAGCAGCTGCCTCATATAGGTGGCTTGAAAACCAGGGTCGACCATTTTCGGTCAGAGGGCCTAAAAGTTAGCCGAGAAGAAGCGGCAGTGATTGCAAGCATGGAAAGCCTTATCAAAACGAAATCGTATGAAGAGATCGTCCGAGTCGCAGCGAACTACTCGCAGCATGATCCAGTTGCGGTTAATCCAAGGGTGCAGTCCCTATTGGGGCAGGCCTATTCCGAGTTGGGGTCGGATTTTCGCGAGAGAGCTAGGTCCTGTTTCAAGCATGCGGAAGGACTGGGGTACCGCGACATATTTATGATGCGCCGATGGTTCAACATGGAACATTATTCAGGCTACGGTCAGACGGAGGCCGAGCGAATTTGTCGAGTGATGATTGATGACCCCAAGATCACTCAGCGTGCTAGGAGTGAGTTTTGGAGTAAGCTTGGCGCATGTGAGCTATCGAAGGCTCAGGCTGTGTCGAGTTCAAGTAACGACAAAGCTCTAATACATTTTAGGAATTCTATCGTCTGCTATTGCGAAGGTATGTGGGTCGGACAACGGTCGCCTGATTTCGATGCAAGTCTTGGTTTAGGCTGGGTTGAAAGGCCGCTTCGCGAGTTTGTCATGCGCGCTGGACGCGAAGTCGAACAATTTTTCATTCTGGTCGAGGACTTGGCTCGCAAGAAGCACGACGTGTTCCTGGACGCGGCGACGCTAATTTTTTCCTATCTGACACGCTCACCGGTTATCGCGGATGAAATGTTGCGCGCCCAAATTCGTGGCTTTGCGAACCGTGCCATTAGTGCAATTGGACGCGAGGTCAAGGGCGTCGACGAGAAGCCGGGGTTTACTTATGTACTTGAGGCTTTGAACACACTCAAAAAGTCGGTTTGATTGGTCGTGCCTACCATCCTCGCCGACAGCTTCACCGCATCGCTCGCCAAACTCGCCAATGACGAGCAGAAGCAGGTGCAATTGACCGCCTACACTCTGATGACCGAGCCTAACCGGCCGGGTCTTCAGTTTCACCGCATCGATAAATCGAAGGATTCGAATTTCTGGTCGGTGCGGGTGTCCCGCGACATCCGCATTATCGTCCACAAGACGGGCGCGAGCCTGATGCTGGCTTATGTCGACCATCACGATGACGCCTATGACTGGGCCGAGAGGCGAAGGATCGAAACCCATCCTAGAACCGGGGCGGTACAGATCGTCGAGGTGCGGGAATTAGTCGAGGAAGTCGCAGCTCCGTCAGAGCCGGAGCAGGTGGACATTCCATTCGATACCCCTTCTGCACAGGCAGCACCCACGCCGCCAATTTTTGCTAACCTCACGCAGGATGATCTGCTGTCGGTCGGTGTTCCGGAAGACTGGCTGGACGATGTTTCCGCGGTAGACGAGGATTCCTTTTTCACGTTGGCAGGCCGCTTGCCGCAGGAGGCGGCAGAGGCGTTGCTTGAATATGCGGCGACAGGAATCCTTCAACCGGCGGCCGCTCAAGTCGAAGACCCGATGGCGCATCCGGATACGATGCGACGGTTCCGAGTGCTGGAAGGACTGGACGAATTACAAGCGGCTCTTGATGCACCTTTTGAGAAATGGGCGGTGTTTCTGCATCCTTTGCAGCGCAGCGTCGTCGACCGCGACTATTCTGGCCCCGCCCGTGTGGCCGGCTCCGCCGGAACCGGTAAGACTGTCGTGGCGTTACACCGTGTCATACGGATCCTCCGCCGCGATCCACAGGCAAAGGTACTGTTGACCACTTTTTCCGACCCGCTGGCTGCCGCGCTTGAAACCAAGCTTGCGCTGCTCGCGGGCGGAGGTGATCCAGACGTTGCGAGCCGTGTCACCGTCGCGTCATTCCGCAGGATTGCCGAAGAACTTCATGCGCTGACGACAGGCCGAAAAGCTCACATCGCGGATCGGGATACCGTGCGCGGGATGATTGGGAAGGCGGCTCAGGCGGCGAATATCAACTCCTTCTCGCCGCGTTTCCTCATATCCGAATGGGAGAACGTCATCGACGCCTGGCGGATCGACAGTGCGGAAGCATATGCCGAGGTGCCGCGCATGGGTCGCAAGAACCGACTTGGACAGAAGCAGAGAGAGGGGCTGTGGCAAGTCTTTTCGCAGGTCCGCGAGGCACTGCGGCAACGCGCGTTGTTCACACCGGCGGCGCTGTTCGAGGCAGTAACGGAGATCTATTCTCGGCGTGACGAAAAGCCTTTCACGCACATCGTGGTTGACGAGGCGCAGGACCTAGGTGTGCCGGAACTGCGCTTTCTGGCCGCAATCGCTCCCGACAAGCCGGACGCGCTGTTCTTCGCGGGGGATATCGGCCAGCGCATCTTTCAGCAACCCTTCTCGTGGAAGGGTCTGGGAATCGATGTGCGCGGTCGTTCGCTCACGTTGAAGGTCAATTACCGCACCTCGCAGCAGATTAGGGTCGTGGCCGACCGACTGCTGCCCAGGACCATCCGTGACGTCGACGGCCTGGAGGACGATAGGCGCGGCACAGTGTCCGTGTTCGACGGTCTGGAGCCGGCTGTCATCGTGGCTGATGACGAGGATGGGGAAAAAGAAGCGGCGGCCGAATTCATCGGCGCCGCTCTCGCCGACGGCATAGCGCCGGAGGAGATCGCAATCTTCGTCCGCACTACGGAACAACTTCCCCGTGCCCGAGCAATCGCAAAGTCCGCTGGCCTCGCATTCCGCACTGTGGCGACGGGGGTGCAATCCGAGGACGCCGCTGCACTCGTAGGCGTGATGCATCTCGCGAAAGGTCTGGAGTTCCGTGCGGTTGCCGTCGTCGCGTGCGATGAAGGCGTCCTTCCGCTCGCCAGCCGCGTCGCCGATGTCGCCGATGAATTCGAACTCGACGAAGTCATTTCAACTGAAAGGCAGTTACTCTATGTGGCAGCGACCAGGGCGAGGGACCGCCTGTTCGTTTCAGGCGTGGCGCCGGGCTCCGAATATTTGGAAGAGATCACAATCTAATCAAGCACCACTCATTCGCCCCCATATGTTCTGGAGGCAGATGCTGACCGGCCAGTTCATTTGTCTGGACTGTCAGAAAAGTAGGACGCCCGCGCGTTTGGTAAGCGCGGCAGATACCGAAATTATACCTCGCGTCCGGTGACGCCGGGGGGTGAGAATGGCGGTTACTGTTGTTACTCGGTTTTTGTGTGAGCAAATCCGGTTGCCATCCAGATGATTATCCTACTCGCCAATCGCACGACTGGAACCGCAAGAATAACAATTAGGAGACCGGCTGCTGGCACCATGAACAAGGCTCCCCACGCAGCGGACCGTTGACTGGATAGATCATCCGGGATTCTTTCGAGATAAAATCCTTTTGGAAGATCGGGTAGCCCTTGTTGAGCCGGATCACACCGTTCAGGCGTAGCGAACGCTCCTCCACAGTTCAAAACGGGGTCCCACGAAGCTGGAAGAAAAACGCGTAGACCTACGGTCGTTGACGCGACACTCAATACACCGATGATCCAGAAGGTCGAAACAACAATCCACAACCTGATCAGGCCGCGTGTCCAATTGAGGCGCAGAATCTTTTCTGGCCATTTTGTCGATTCTGACGATGTCATCGAAAATGCCCCGCTACTGATTTGCGCGAAAATGTAACACCGCAAAATCGATGCGAAAAGCGCCAGTAGACAGTCAAGAAGGGGGGCAGAAAAGGGGGCACGCGTGGCGCAAGGCGGAAGATGCAGAAAAAATTACCTATTAATTCAATGCAATAGCCATCTTCTGATGGAGAAAATTGGTGGAGCCAAGCGGGATCGAACCGCTGACCTCCTGCATGCCATGCAGGCGCTCTCCCAGCTGAGCTATGGCCCCGACCGTATCCGCAATTCGCGCTGACTTGCGGATCGCGGTTCGATACATTCGCGCCGCGCCAAGATCAAGTCCCCGCGGCGCTCTTTTCGTCAGGTTTCGTCGTCGTCTCCGCCGGCGACATCGATGATGCCGGTCACATCGTCGTCGTCGTCGTCCTCGTCGTCGGCCAGGAAGGTATCGTCCTCGTCGTCGTCGATTTCGATCTCGTCATCGGTATTGTCGCCGAGATCGGGCAGGTTGTCCTCCTTGCTGGTGTCCTCTTCTTCCTCGGCATCCTCGAGCGAGACGACTTCGGCGTCTGCCGTATCGTCTTCTTCCTCGATTTCCGCCTCGGCTTCCACGACCTTCTCGACCTTTTCTTCGATGATTTCGGGCTTCGTGTCCTCGAAGAAAGACAGCGGATAGGTCTTGCCGGTATAGGGCGAGACGATCGGATCCTTGTTCAGATCGTAGAATTTGCGGCCCGTTTCAGGGCAGATGCGCTTGGTTCCAAGTTCCGGTTTTGCCACGGTCGCGTCCTTGTAAATCCTTGGGTTCCGTCTGATTTGGCGGCGGAACGGGGGCTCGTTTTTCCTGAAAAATATCGTCGGTCCATAACGACAAAGAAAATGCCTGTCAAAGGTCAATTCACGTTGCGCCGCCGCGATCTTCATTTGCGACAAGCAAGGTGATTTTGGTGATATCCTGTGTTAGGGCGCCGGTGACCGACAGCCATCCGTCACGCAGGCGCCACTTATGCCCCATTCCGTCTCCCTCAAACCCGCCGCCGCGCGGCGGTCCTCCGACCTGTCGGGGACCGTACGCATTCCCGGCGACAAGTCGATCTCGCACCGCGCCTTCATGCTCGGCGGGCTGGCCTCCGGCGAGACGCGCATCACCGGCCTGCTCGAGGGCGAGGACATCCTGGCGACCGGCAATGCGATGCGCGCCATGGGCGCCAATATACGCAAGGCTGGGGACGAATGGATCATCCACGGCACCGGCAACGGCTGCCTGCTGGAACCGGAAGACGTACTCGATTTCGGCAATGCCGGCACCGGCGTGCGCCTGACCATGGGCCTGGCCGGCACTTATGACATGCTGACGCGGTTCACCGGCGACGCTTCGCTCGTCAAGCGGCCGATGGGTCGCGTGCTCGATCCGCTGCGCCTGATGGGTGTGCAGGTCGAGGCGTCGGAGGGCGACCGCCTGCCGCTGACGCTGCATGGCCCGCGCACAGCCAATCCGATTACCTACCACGTGCCGATGGCCTCCGCGCAGGTCAAGTCGGCGGTCCTGCTTGCCGGCCTGAACGCACCCGGCATCACCACGGTGATCGAGACGGCGATGACGCGTGACCACACCGAGAAGATGTTGCAGGGCTTCGGTGCGGAACTGGAAATAGGCACCGAGGCCGACGGCGCGCGCCGCATCGGCATCGTCGGCCAGGGCCGTCTGACCGGCCAGACGATTGCGGTTCCCGGCGATCCGTCCTCGACAGCCTTTCCGCTCGTCGCTGCGCTGATTGTGCATGGCTCGGACATAACAATCGAAAATGTGCTGATGAACCCCACACGGACCGGCCTGATCACCACGCTTCTGGAGATGGGCGCGGTCATTGACATCATGAACGAGCGCCGGGCCGGCGGCGAAGATGTCGCGGACCTACGTGTGCGCACCTCGGATCTGAAGGGTGTCACCGTTCCCGCCGATCGCGCGCCGTCGATGATCGACGAATATCCGGTACTCGCCGTCGCGGCGAGTTTCGCCGAAGGCGAGACCGTGATGCCCGGCATCGAGGAATTGCGCGTCAAGGAAAGCGACCGGCTCGACGCTGTCGCGCGCGGCCTCGAACTGAACGGCGTCGATTGCACCGAGGGCCGGGACTGGCTGTCGGTCCGCGGCCATCCGGGCGGCAAGGGCCTCGGCGCGATGACGAAGGACGCCGTCGTCGAGACGCATCTCGATCACCGCATCGCCATGAGCTTCCTTGTCTTCGGCCTTGCGGCCGAGCATGGCGCATTCGTCGACGATGCGGCGATCATCGCGACCTCGTTTCCCGAGTTCATGGACTTGATGACCGGGCTCGGCGCGCAGATGGAATTTTTCGCATGACATTCACCATCGCCATCGACGGTCCGGCGGCGTCGGGCAAGGGAACGCTGGCGCGCCGGTTGGCGGCCCATTACGGCTTCCGCCATCTCGACACAGGGCTCACCTATCGCGCCGTCGCCAAGGCGATGCTCGACGCCGGCATGCCCCTTGATGACGAGGCTGCGGCGGTGGATGCAGCGCGCGCATTCGACATCGGCAACATGCAGCGCGACGTGCTCGCCGCGCACGAGATCGGCGAAGCGGCGTCCCGGATCGCGGTCATGCCGGGCGTCCGTCGTGTTCTGGTCGAGCGCCAGCGCGAATTCGCCACCCGCCCGCCCGGCACCGTTCTCGACGGTCGTGACATCGGCACGGTCGTCTGCCCGGATGCACCGGTGAAGCTCTTCGTGATCGCGTCTCCCGAGGTCCGTGCAAGGCGCCGGTACCACGAGATCCTCGGCAATGGCGGCGAGGCGGAGGAGCAGGCGATTCTCGCCGATATCGTCAAGCGCGACGAGCGCGACATGAACCGCGCCGACTCGCCCCTCAAGCCCGCGCGTGACGCACACTTGCTTGATACATCGGAAATGACTATAGAAGCGGCGTTCCGGGCAGCGAGACGCTTTGTCGACGCGGCCCTGGGCGAAAACAGCTAGCAACTTCCGAACTGCGGTCCCCGCGCCGGATTTTGGCCCGACAAGAGTTTTCAGGGCCGGATTGCCGTTTGGAGCAACGCAACACGAACCACCGGCGCTTGTGCCCGACGAAAAACTTTCCGGGCCCCAGGAGCATTAATGTCAGATATGAACCCCACCGTGGAGGACTTCGCGTCCCTCCTCGAAGCCTCTTTTGAAGACCACGACACCGCCGAAGGTTCGGTCGTCAAGGGAATCATCACGGCAATCGAAAAAGACATGGCGATTGTCGATGTCGGCCTCAAGGTCGAAGGCCGTATCGCGCTGAAGGAATTCGGCGCCAAGGCCAAGGACGGCACGCTGAAAGTCGGCGATACCGTCGAAGTCTATGTCGAGCGCGTTGAAAACGCCCTTGGCGAAGCCGTTCTCTCGCGCGAAAAAGCGCGCCGCGAGGAAAGCTGGGTCAAGCTCGAAGAGAAATTCAATAACGGCGAACGCGTCGAAGGCGTCATTTTCAACCAGGTCAAGGGCGGCTTCACCGTCGATCTGGACGGTGCCGTGGCCTTCCTGCCGCGTTCCCAGGTCGATATCCGCCCCGTGCGCGACGTCACCCCGCTGATGCACAACCCGCAGCCCTTCGAAATCCTCAAGATGGACAAGCGCCGCGGTAACATCGTCGTTTCCCGCCGCACCGTTCTCGAAGAGAGCCGTGCCGAGCAGCGCTCTGAAATCGTCCAGAACCTTGAAGAGGGCCAGACGGTCGAGGGCGTGGTCAAGAACATCACCGATTACGGTGCGTTCGTCGATCTCGGCGGCATCGACGGCCTGCTGCATGTCACCGACATGGCATGGCGCCGCGTCAACCATCCGTCGGAAATCCTGTCGATCGGCCAGACCGTCAAGGTCCAGATCATCCGCATCAACCAGGAAACCCACCGTATCTCGCTCGGCATGAAGCAGCTTCAGGCCGACCCGTGGGATGGCATCGGCACCAATTATCCGGTTGGCAAGAAGATCAAGGGCACGGTCACGAACATCACCGACTACGGTGCATTCGTCGAGATCGAGCCGGGCATCGAGGGCCTGATCCACGTCTCCGAAATGTCCTGGACGAAGAAGAACGTCCATCCGGGCAAGATCCTGTCCACGTCGCAGGAAGTCGAAGTCGTCGTCCTCGAGGTCGATCCGGCCAAGCGCCGTATTTCGCTCGGCCTCAAGCAGACGCTGGAAAATCCGTGGGAAGCTTTCGCGCAGACCCATCCCACCGGGTCCGTCGTCGAAGGCGAGGTCAAGAACAAGACCGAGTTCGGTCTGTTCATCGGTCTCGACGGCGACGTCGACGGCATGGTGCACCTGTCCGACCTCGACTGGAACATGCCGGGCGAACAGGCCATCGAGACCTACAACAAGGGCGACATGGTCAAGGCCGTTGTGCTTGACGTCGATGTCGAGAAGGAACGCATCTCGCTCGGCATCAAGCAGCTTGGCCGCGATGCGATCGGCGAAGCCGCCGCTTCCGGCGATCTGCGCAAGGGTGCGGTCGTTACCGCGGAAGTCACCGGTGTCACCGATGGCGGTCTCGAGGTGAAGCTGGTCGACCACGACCTCGACACCTTCATCCGTCGCTCGGATCTCTCGCGCGACCGCGACGAGCAGCGTCCGGAACGCTTCGCTGTCGGCCAGAAGGTCGATGCCCGCGTCATCTCCTTCGACAAGAAGACGCGCCGCATCCAGGTCTCGATCAAGGCCCTGGAAATCGCCGAAGAGAAGGAAGCCGTCGCGCAGTTCGGTTCGACCGATGCCGGCGCATCGCTCGGCGACATTCTCGGCGCAGCGCTGAAGAACCGCGAAGGCAACTAAGCCCGAGCGCCTGAACGATCGAAACCCGCCGGACGGCCGCGTCCGGCGGGTTTTTTTTCGCCTTGGCGTTGACCTTTTTTGCGGCGCACCCGATTTTCCGGACGAGATACTCAACGGACAGGCTATGCGTCCGCCGCGCACACTTGCATCGCAACGCCGCACGCAAGCGGAAAAGAACTTCGACGCTTTCGGCTACGAGGCGATGGCGGAGACCGCCGCCGCGCTCGGGCGCATTGGGCGCAAGCTGGAAGATGCATTGGAGGCGCTGCGCCGCCATGACGCGACGCCCGGCTCCAACCGCAATCGTGACGACCTCCTGCAGGAAGCGGCCGATTGCGCCTGGGTGCTGTTCATCCAGCGGGACTACCTTGGTTTGAAGACCGATCATCACCTGCTGGAGACCTACGACATTCCGCGTGAGGTCATGGTTCGCGTCGGCATAGTCGGAAAAACACGCGCCGGGGGTTGAACGCGGCCGTAGTTCAGGGGGGTACGTTCATGCGATTTGTGATCTTTGGGGTAGGCGCCATCGGCGGCGGTCTGGCGGCCAGCTTGGCCCTTGCGGGCTACGACGTCGTGGGAATTGCGCGTGGCGCCCAGCTCGATGCGATCCAGCGGAACGGGTTACGGGTCCGCACGCCGGTCAGCGACGATACCGTCAGGTTTCCCTGTGTCGGTGCTCCCGACGAGATTTCTTTCCGGCCCGACGACGTCATCTTCCTGACGATGAAGACGCAGGACACGAAAGCGGCGCTCGAAAGCCTCGAAAGATGTGGGGTCAGGCGCCAGGCGATCGTCTGCGCCCAGAACGGCATCGAAAACGAGCGCCTGGCCCTGCGGCTGTTCGAAAACGTCTATGCCGCGGTGGTCATGATGCCGGCGGACTTCGTCAAGCCGGGCGAAGTCGTGGTCAATTGCGGGCCGAAACTGGGTGTCTTCAACATCGGCCGCTATCCGAAGGGTATCGATTCAACGACCCGGGAGATTTGCATGGCCCTGGACGGTGCCGGCTTTGCGGGTTTCCCGGAGGCCGATGTCATGCCGGGCAAGTACGGGAAACTGCTGATGAACCTGTCGAACGTCCTGGACGCGGCGGCGGGCGAAGCCGCCCGCAAGTCGCCATTGGCCGATGCGGCCCGCGCGGAGGCTGAAACGGTGCTGGAAACCGCCGGCATTCCTTATACAAAGGGGTTCCGCCACGACGACCTGATGCAGATCACGCCGGTCAATGGGGCGCCGCGCACGGGCTCCTCGTCGGCACAGAGCCTTGTCCGCAAGGCAGGATCCATCGAAACCGGCTATCTCAACGGGGAGATCGTTCTGCTTGGCCGTCTGCATGGCGTCCCGGTTCCGGTGAACGGCTTCCTGTGCGATCTCGGCCGCCGCCTGGTTGCCGAGGGGGTCGAACCGGGCAGCCTGTCACTCGCGGAGGTGCAGGATGCCCACGAAAAGTATTAGAAGGTCTGAGTGTTTCACCGCTCAGGCGGGCTGCAATTCCGCAGCGATCCATTCCGAAAGCGCGTCGTGGCTGTCGAGCACCATGTCGGCGCCTGCCTCTTCGAGCATGATGTCGTGGCCTTTCCTGCAATGGCTGCCGCCGGTGAAGCCGATAACGAAATGGCCGGCAGCTTTGCCGCCGCGCACGCCGTTGACGCTGTCCTCGATGACAATGCAGTCGCCATCGTCATGCCCCATGGCTTGCGCCGCGTGCAAGAACAGGTCCGGCGCGGGCTTGCCGTGTTCCACCATGTCGCCGGAAAAGACCCCGTCGCCGAAGAACCGTGAGAAATCCACCAGATCCAGCTTCCGGTGCAGGAAGGCCAATTGCGTGCTCGACGCGACGCAGCGTGCGCAGCCAAGGCTTTCCAGCATCGCTTCCGCGCCTTCCACCGGCTTCAGCTCTTCCGCGACACGGCGCCGCGATTCCGCCTTCAATTGCTCGAAACCCGTGTCGAGAAGCGGCTCTCCGGTCTCCCTGAGGATGAGACCGGCATATTTGATGCGCCATTCCGCTGGCCCGAGCGCCATGAACTCGCGCATGTACCAGGGCCGCTCGACCTTCACGCCGAGCTCGCGCAGATACGCCATTTCGACATCGAGATAGATAGCCTCGCTGTCGATCAGGACGCCGTCGCAATCGAAAATAAGAAGCGGCGATGCCACGAACCGTGCCTCAGCTATGCGAGAAGATGTCTTCTTCGGGCCAACCCATCAGGTCGAGGTCGGCGCGTGTCGGCAGGAAGCGGAAACAGGCATCCGCCTGCTTGACGCGACCTTCGCGCTCCAGCCTCTCTTTCAGCACCGCCATCAGCGCGTGCAGGTGCAAAACGTCGGAGGCGGCATATTCCAGTTGTGCGTCCGTTAATTGTTCGGCGCCCCAGTCGGAGGATTGCTGCTGCTTCGAGATATCGACGCCGAGCAACTCGCGGCAGATGTCCTTCAGCCCGTGCCGGTCGGTGTAGGTGCGGGTCAGCCGCGACGCGATCTTGGTGCAGAACACCGGATTCGTCGTCACGCCGAAGGCGTGTTTGAGAACCGCGATGTCGAACCGGCCGAAATGGAAGATCTTGGTCTTCTTGTTGTCGCGCAGCAATTTCACCAGGTTCGGCGCCTTTTTCTGATCCTTGGCGATCTGGACAACGTCCGCCGTTCCGTCGCCCGGCGAAAGCTGCACGACGCATAGCCGGTCGCGGTGTGGATTGAGCCCGAGTGTCTCTGTGTCGATGGCGACGGAGTCGCCGTAGTGCGCGAGCGCCTCCTCTGACAGGTCGCCCTCGTGCAAACGGATCGTGTTGTCGGCCATGCGCCACCTCTGCAAATCGCTTCGTTGCGCGTTCTAGAGCGTTTTCTCCGAGAATGAAACGCCCCTGTACGGCCCTTGCCGTGTCGTTGCGGCAACGCCGGACAGGCAATATGCCATCGGCTTATCATTCGGGTTGCGGACCGCAGGGCGATGAACGATATAATCGGTTAAATCCACTTTGGCCTCCCAGGACCAAATCCAGACAGTTTTGCTTGCTTATTTGCCGTGACCGGCAGGGGATAGACCATGACAGACGCCGACTTGCGCGAAAGCATGTTGCAGCACTTGAAATACTCGCTCGGCAAGGATCCCGGGCACGCCCACATCTATGACTGGCGCGTGGCGCTGTCGCTTGCCGTGCGCGACCATATCGTCGATCCCTGGTTCAAGGCGACTCGCGCGACCTATGCCGGCCAGCACAAGCGCGTCTATTACCTGTCGATGGAATTTCTGATCGGCCGCCTGCTGGAAGACGCGATCGTCAATCTCGGCCTGCTCGAACAGGCGAAATCCGTCTTCGACGGCTTCGACGTGTCCTTTGACGAGGTGCTGGAAAACGAGCCCGATGCCGCGCTCGGCAATGGCGGTCTCGGCCGGCTCGCCGCCTGCTTTCTCGATTCGCTATCCACCGTCGCCTGCCCGGCCCATGGCTACGGCATCCGCTACGAGCACGGGCTGTTCCGCCAGCGTTTCGTCGACGGCCGCCAGGTCGAGGAACCGGAGACATGGCTGACCGGCAGGCACACCTGGGAATTCGAGCGACCCGAATGCGCTTTCGAAATCGGTTTTGGCGGTCCCGTCATGGAATCCGGCCGCAAAGCCTTGTGGCAACCCGAGGAGCGCGTGATCGCGGCCGCACACGACACGCCGATCATTGGATGGCGGGGAAACTGGGCCAACACGCTTCGCCTGTGGAGCGCGCAATCGACCCGCGTCTTCGACCTGGAGCGTTTCAACCGCGGCGAATATGCCGCCGCCGCCGAGCCGGAAGCGCTTGCGCGCACCATCTCGCGCGTGCTCTATCCCGACGACACCACCGAGCAGGGCAAGGCGCTGCGCCTGAAGCAGGAATACTTCTTCACCGCCGCTTCGCTGCGCGACATCCTGCGCCGGTTCCTGTCCGAATATGACGATCTGCGCAAGCTGCCGCACAAGGCGGCGATACAGCTCAACGACACCCATCCGGCGATTGCCGGGCCGGAGCTCGTTCGCCTCCTCCACGACGAAAAGGACATCGATTTCGAGGACTCCGTCGAGATCGCCCGCGCCTGCCTGTCCTACACCAACCACACGCTGATGCCGGAAGCGCTGGAGCGCTGGTCGGAAGGGTTGATGGGCGCGCTGTTGCCGCGTCACCTGCAACTGATCGAGCGCATCGACGAATTGCATGCCCGCCAGAATCCGAGCCGCAAGGTGACGGTCATCGAGAACGGCAGCGTCAAGATGGGCGAACTGTCCTTCGTCATGGCGCATCGCATCAACGGCGTTTCCGCGCTTCACACCGACCTGATGAAGCAGACGGTCTTCGCCGAGTTGAACCGCCTGCATCCCGAGCGCATCGTCAACGAGACCAACGGCGTCACCCCGCGGCGCTGGCTGCTGTCGTGCAATCCAGTGCTGAGCAGCCTGATCGACAAGACCATCGGCAACGACTGGGTCGGCCATCTCGAGCGCCTGTCGGAACTGGAGCCGCATGTCGATGACACCGGTTTCCGTGACGCATTTGCCGACGCGAAAGCGAAGAACAAGGCCGGACTGGCACATTTCGTGCGCGATACCGAGGGGTTGCAACTCGATCCTGAGGCCATGTTCGACATCCAGATCAAACGTATCCACGAGTACAAGCGCCAGCATCTGAACATCCTCGAGACCATCGCGCTGTGGCGCGCCATCCGCGACAATCCGAACGCGGACTGGTCGCCGCGCGTCAAGATTTTCGCGGGCAAGGCCGCGCCGGGCTACGTCTTCGCCAAGAAGATCATCCACCTGATCAACGACGTGGCGCGGATCATCAACGCCGATCCCGTAACCTCGAAACTGCTCAAGGTGGTCTATCTGCCCAACTACAACGTCACGCTTGCCGAGCGGCTGATTCCGGCCGCTGACCTGTCAGAGCAGATATCGACGGCCGGCAAGGAGGCGTCCGGCACCGGCAACATGAAATTCGCGCTCAACGGCGCGCTGACCATCGGCACGCTCGACGGCGCCAATGTCGAGATCCGCGAATGCGTCGGCGCCGATAACTTCTTCCTCTTCGGCATGACCGCGCCGGAAGTGGTCGCGCGCCGCGCGGTTCCCGACCATGCCCGCAAGGCGATCGACGCCAGCCCCGAACTGGCCGGTGCCATTGCCGATATCGAGCGCGGCGTCTTTTCGCCGGGAGACCCGGGCCGCTATGCCGACATCGCCGAGAACCTGCGCTGGTCGGACTACTTCCTCGTCTGTTCCGACTTCCAGGCCTATTACGACAAGCAGCGTGAGGTCGACCAGGTTTTCAGGGATCGCGATCGCTGGATGCGCATGGCCGCATTGAATACGGCGCGTACCGGCTGGTTCTCGTCCGACCGCACGATCCGCGGCTACATGGCGGATATCTGGTCAGCCCATTCCGTCACATAACTGTAACCGATTGCGCCGCGTTTCGCTGTTGCTATTCGGCGACAAGCGAATACGCTGGCCCCATGAAGGCCGCGAAACCGATCGACAAGCTTGTTCCTCCGGCCGTGGCGCGGCAAATCGCCGATGGCACGCATGACGATCCGTTCGCGGTCCTCGGCCCGCATGAAATCGGTAAGAAAACCTGGCTCGTCGCCTATGATCCGGGCGCCGATTCGCTGTCGGCGGAGATCGACGGCGCCATGGCGGAGCTTTCGCCGGTGCCCGATGTCCCGTCCGTTTTTTTCGGCGAGATTCCCGGCCGCAAGCCGTACCGCCTGCATGGCTCCGCGAACGGCCAGACATGGGATTATGACGATCCCTACCGCTTCGGCCCGGTCATCGGCGAGATGGACGAGTATCTGATCGGAGAGGGCACGCATCGCCGATTGTGGGCGGTCCTCGGTGCGCATTTGATGACGCACGAAGGCACCCGCGGCACGCATTTCGCGGTATGGGCCCCGAACGCAAGGCGCGTATCCGTTGTCGGCGATTTCAACTGGTGGGACGGAAGGCGCCATGTCATGCGCCGCCGCGGATCGACGGGCGTCTGGGAAATCTTCATTCCCGAGGTCGGCGAGGGCGCTCGTTACAAGTACCGTATCGTTGGACCCGACGGCGCGGTGCAGCCGCTGAAGGCGGATCCGATCGGGTTCGGCGCCGAACATCCGCCCCATACGGCTTCGATCGTGCGCGACATTTCCGGTTTTGGCTGGAAAGACGGCCCCTGGATGGGCGACCGTACCGGCAGGAACGCCCACACGGCGCCGATCACCATTTACGAAGTCCATCTCGGCTCCTGGAAACGCCGTCATGACGAGGACAACCGCATGATCTCCTACAGGGAGGCGGCGATTGAACTCGTCGACTATGTCCACGACATGGGCTTCACCCATATCGAGTTCCTGCCGCTCAGCGAGCATCCATTCGACGGGTCTTGGGGCTACCAGCCGGTCGGCCTGTACGCGCCGACGATCCGCCACGGTCCGCCACACGAGTTCCGCGATCTCATCGAGGCGGCGCACGACAAGGGCATCGGCGTCATCCTCGACTGGGTGCCCGGCCATTTCCCGACCGACGCGCACGGTCTGGCGCATTTCGACGGCACGCCGCTCTACGAGCACGCCGACCCGCGCGAGGGCTTCCACAAGGACTGGAACACGCTGATCTTCAATTACGGGCGTGTCGAGGTTGCCAACTACCTGATCTCGAACGCGCTCTACTGGCTTGAGGAATACCACGTCGACGGCCTGCGGGTGGATGCCGTGGCCTCGATGCTCTACCGCGACTATTCGCGCAAGGAGGGCGAGTGGATCCCCAATGTTCATGGCGGGCGTGAAAACCTCGAAGCCATCTCGATGCTTCAGCGCATGAACACCACCGTCTATGGTGAGGTCTCGGGCATCATGACCGCCGCCGAGGAGAGCACGAGCTATCCCGGCGTTTCGCGTCCGGTCGACACAGGCGGCCTCGGCTTTGGCTACAAGTGGAACATGGGCTGGATGAACGACACGCTGGACTACATCAAGCGCGAGCCCATCCACCGCAGGTACCATCATCACCAGATGACCTTCGGGCTCCACTACGCCTTTTCGGAAAACTTCATCCTGCCGATCAGTCACGACGAGGTCGTGCACGGCAAGGGGTCGATGCTCGGCCGTATGCCCGGCAACGACTGGGAGCGTTTCGCCAATCTGCGCGCCTATTACGGCTTCATGTGGGGGCATCCCGGCAAGAAGTTGCTCTTCATGGGCTGCGAATTCGGTCAGCCGTCGGAATGGAGCCAGGCCGGCGAGGTCGACTGGGATGCGGCGTCACGTCCCGCCCATCATGGTGTGCAGCGGCTGGTCCGCGATCTGAATACGCTCTACCGTGCGACACCGGCGCTTCATGTTAAGGATTGCGACAGTGACGGTTTCCAGTGGATCGAGGCCAATGATGCCGACGGTTCCATTTTTGCCTGGATCAGGCGCGGCGGGCCGGACGATCCGCCGGTGGTCGTGATATGCAATTTCACTCCGGTTGAACGGCGCGACTGGCGTTGCGGTCTCCCGTTGCAGGGAAAGTGGCGCGAGGCGCTCAACACCGACGCAGGCATCTACGGCGGCGGCAATCGCGGCAATATGGGCGACGTCACGGCGACGGCCCGGGGTCGCCATGGCCAGCCGGCCTCGGCGCCGGTGACACTGCCGCCGCTTTCGGCCGTTTTCTTGACCTATGACGGGCAGACCTAGGGAGGAGAAGCAATCATGGAATTTTCCCGCCTGACGAACAGAAGCATGGCCTTTGTCCTTGCCGGAGGCCGCGGCAGTCGCCTGAAGGAACTGACCGACAAGCGGGCGAAACCCGCGGTCTATTTCGGCGGCAAGACGCGCATCATCGACTTCGCCCTGTCCAACGCCCTCAACTCCGGCATTCGCAAGATGGCGATCGCGACCCAGTACAAGGCGCATTCGCTAATTCGCCATTGTCAGCGCGGCTGGAACTTCTTTCGCCCGGAACGCAACGAATATCTCGATATTTTGCCGGCTTCACAACGCGTTCAGGAAAACCAGTGGTATCTCGGAACGGCCGATGCCGTGACCCAGAACATCGACATCGTCGACAGCTATAACGTCGACTACGTTCTCATCCTTGCTGGCGATCACGTCTACAAGATGGACTACGAGATCATGCTGCGCCAGCATGTCGAGACCGGCGCGGACGTGACGGTCGGCTGCCTGACGGTTCCGCGCGAGGAGGCCAGCGCCTTCGGCGTCATGGCCATCGACGAGAAGGATCGCATCACCGCTTTTCTCGAAAAGCCCGCCGATCCGCCGGGTACGCCGGAAGACCCGAACGTCGCGCTCGCCTCGATGGGGATCTATGTGTTTTCCTGGCCTTTCCTGCGCGACTTGCTGCTTGCAGACGCCGACAATCCCGATTCGAGGCATGATTTCGGCGGCGATCTGATCCCGGAAATCGTCAAGAAGGGCAAGGCCGTCGCCCATCGTTTCGGCCAGAGCTGCGTCAGGCACGTGCCGGAAGCACCGGCCTATTGGCGCGATGTCGGCACGGTCGATGCGTTTTGGAAGGCCAATATCGACCTCACGGACTTCAATCCCGACCTCGACCTGTGGGATCGCAACTGGCCGATCTGGACCTATTCGGAAAGCGTGCCGCCGGCGAAATTCATCCATGACGAGGAAACGCGCCGCGGCACCGCCGTCTCCAGCCTCGTCTCCGGTGGCTGCATCATCTCCGGTACCGAGGTGCGCAACTCGCTCCTCTTCACCGGCGTTCACTCCAATTCCTACTCCGTTCTCGACCACGCGGTCGTGCTGCCCTACGCCGTCATCGAACGGTCGGCGCGGTTGACAAACGTCGTCATCGACCGAGGCGTGGTCATCCCGACCGGTCTCGTCGTCGGCGAAGATCCCGAAGAGGACGCGAAATGGTTCCGCGTCAGCGAGAACGGAATAACCCTGATCACCCAGGATATGCTCGACAGGAGAGCCGCCGGATGAGAAATGCCCTGTCGGTGGCGTCGGAATGTGCGCCGCTGGTCAAGACCGGAGGCCTCGCGGATGTCGTCGGCGCGCTGCCTGGCGCGCTCGCGGCGCAAGACTGGAAATTACGTACGCTCCTGCCAGGTTATCCGGCCGTCATGAAGGTGCTCGGTCGCAAGGGTAGCGAGGTCTGGAGCGACGACGCTCTCATGGGCGGACCGGCGCGGGTGATCGCCGCCAAGGTGGCCGGTGTCGATCTGCTGATCCTCGACGCGCCGCATCTCTATGACCGGGAAGGCTCGATCTATCTCGGTCCCGACGGGCGCGACTGGACGGACAATCCGGAGCGCTTCGCCGCGTTGAGCTGGGTCGCGGCGCGGATCGCGGTCGAGGGGATCAAGGACTGGCGGCCGGAGGTGTTGCATCTGCATGACTGGCAGGCCGCGCTCACACCTATCTATCTGCGCGAGATGGAAGCGTCGCACCAGGTCGGGACGCTCCTGACCATCCACAACATAGCCTTTCACGGCATGGCTCCCGTCGCGCGGCTCAAGGATCTGCGGCTGCCGCAATGGGGGTTTCATCCCGACGGCTTCGAATATTACGGCCAGATCAATGCATTGAAGGCCGGCCTCGTCTTCGCCGACAAGCTGTCGACGGTGAGCCCGACCTATGCCCGCGAACTGATGTTGCCCGATTTCGGCATGGGGCTCGATGGCGTGCTGCGCGCGCGTCAGGCGGATCTGGTCGGAATCCTCAACGGCATCGACGAAACCGTCTGGAATCCCCAGACCGATCCGCAGGTGTCGCGCTACAAGTCGCCCAAGCGCAAGGCGGAGAATCGCACGGCGCTGATTACGGAACTGGGCCTTGCCGCCAAGGACGGGCCGCTTGCCGTCGTCATCTCGCGCCTGACCCACCAGAAGGGCCTCGATGTCCTGTTGCAGGCGCTGCCGGCCTTCGTTGAGCGCGGCGGTCAGGTGGCGATGTTGGGGTCCGGCGAGGCCGAGCTCGAAAAGGCCTGGCTCAAGGCGGCGGATACCATGCCGGAGGTTTCGGTGCATATCGGCTACAACGACGAACTGTCGCATCGCCTGATGGCCGGCGGCGATGCCGTTATCGTTCCGTCGCGTTTCGAGCCTTGCGGCCTGACCCAGCTTTACGGCCTGCGCTATGGCACGATTCCGGTCGTCGCGCTGACGGGCGGGCTCGCCGACACCATCATTCCCGCAAACGACGCGGCGATCACGGCCGGCGTCGCCACCGGGCTGCAATTCCACCCGGTCAATGCCGGCGCGCTTTCCGGCGCGCTTCTGCAGCTTTGCGACCTTTACGCCGACAAACCGGTTTGGGATCGCATGCAACGCAACGCGATGCGCCATCCCGTCGGCTGGGCAGCATCCGCGCCGCGCTATGCCGCGCTTTATGAAAGCCTCGGTTCGAGCACATGAGTGACGAATTCACGATTTGCGCCGGTAGTGCGGCGCCCATCGGTGCGACCTTTGATGGCGACGGGGTCAATTTCGCGGTGTTCTCCGAACATGCGAGCAGCATGACGCTGTGCCTGTTCTCCGAAGACGGCAAGAAGGAAACTGCCCGTATCGACCTGCCGGAGCGCGATGGCGATGTCTGGCATGGTTACGTTCCGGGCCTGCGGTCGGGCCAGCTCTATGGCTACCGCGCGCACGGTCCCTACCGCCCCGACGAGGGACACCGCTTCAATCCGAACAAGCTCCTGCTCGATCCCTACGCCAAGCGGCTGACCGGCCACCCGAAATGGTCGACCGTTCTGATGGGCTACGAGGCCGGGTCCAAACGCGACGATCTGAGCTTCGATACGCGCGACAGTGCGCCCTTCATGCCCAAATGCGTCGTCGCCGATCCAGCCTTTTCGTGGGGTGAGGATTGCGCGCCGAACGTGCCTGTCGCCGAGACGGTTATCTACGAGGCGCATGTGAAGGGCATGACGCAGCGGCATCCGGCGGCGACGCCGCCCGGCACCTTTCTCGGCCTGTCGTCGGAGCCGATGCTCGACTACCTGGTCAAGCTCGGCATCACCTCGATCGAGCTTCTGCCGTCGCAGGCCTTCCTCGACGACCAGTTCCTGACGGCGAAGAATTTGACGAATTACTGGGGCTACCAGACGATCGGTTTCTTCGCCCCCGAGCCGCGTTACCTCAACGACTCCTCGATCGCCGAGTTCCAGACCATGGTGGCGCGGTTTCATGCCGCGGGGATCGAGGTCCTGATGGACGTCGTCTACAACCACACCGGCGAGGGCAGCGAACTCGGCCCGACCCTTTCGTTCCGCGGCCTCGACAATCGCAGCTACTACCGGCTCGAACGCAATCCGCGCTACTACGTTAACGACACCGGCACCGGCAACACGCTCAACCTCGATCATCCCATGGTACTGCGCATGGTGATGGACTCGCTGCGCTACTGGGTCGAGTACATGCATGTCGACGGTTTCCGCTTCGACCTCTGCTCGACGCTCGGGCGCACCGACGCCGGCTTCGATCGCGGCGCCTCATTCTTCGACGCGGTGCGCCAGGACCCGGTCCTCGCCCGGGTGAAGCTGATCGCCGAGCCCTGGGACATCGGTCCCGGCGGCTATCAGCTCGGCGCCTTTCCGCCGCCCTTCATGGAGTGGAACGATCGCTTCCGGGACGGCGTGCGCCGGTTCTGGCGCGGCGATCCGGGCCGTGCGCCGGATCTCGCCGACCGCTTGACCGGATCGGCGCTGCAGTTCGATCATTCCGGCCGGCCGGCGACCTCGTCGGTCAACTTCATCTCCGCCCATGACGGCTTTACGCTGGCCGATGTCGTCGCCTACAACCACAAGCACAACGAGGCCAATGGGGAGCACAACGCCGACGGCCACAACGAGAATTTTTCCGACAATATGGGCATCGAGGGCGAGACCGCCGATATCGCCATCCTGTCGGCGCGCGCCCGCCGGCGCCGCAACATGATGGCGACTCTGCTGCTTGCCCAGGGCACGCCGATGATCCTCGCCGGCGACGAGGTCGGACACAGCCAGGGCGGCAACAACAACGCCTATTGCCAGGACAACGAGACGAGCTGGATCGACTGGGACAACGCCGACGAGGCGTTCCTTGGATTCACCCGGCACATGATCGCGTTCCGCAAGGCCCATCCGATCCTGCGCCAGAAGCGTTTCCTGCATGCCCGCGAGCGCGTCATCGACGGCAAGGAAGACCTGTTCTGGCGGCGCGCCGACGGCGAGCCGATGGCCAGCTCCGACTGGGAGGATCCCCAGTTGCGCCTTGTTTGCGTCGAGATGCGCACCGCGTCCGGCACGCCGCGTTACGCCGCGCTCGAATACGCGATCTTCGCCGTCTTCAACGCCGGGCCGGCCACCGAGGTCATCGTCCCGCAGGAGCCGCCCGGCCAGATCTGGTGCCTGCAGATCGACACCGCCCATCCCGATACGGAAGCGAAACCCGTTCACGGCGGCAAGATTACCGTTACCGAGGAATCGGTCGTCGTCCTGGTTCTGGAGAAGGCGGCGTGAGCGAGGCGCTGGAGGCCCTGGCCACCGAAGCCGGGCTGGTCTGGCGCTACAATGACGGTTCGAACCAGTGGCGCGAAGCGCCGGCGGAAAGCCTGCGGGCCGTGCTGGCCGCGCTCGGATACGGCGCCGATAACGATGCCGCGGCCTGGGAAAACGTGCATTTCCTGCGCGAGGATCGTGCCCGTCGCCGGTTGCCCGAATGGTTGGTACTATCCGCTGACCGACCGACGCATATCGAATTCTGCGGCGATGGGTCGCCCGAGTGGCGGCTGCATTTCGAAAACGGCGATGCCGCCGAAGGCCGGTCAGACGGCCGGATCGAATTCGAGCGGCTTCCGGCGGGACGCCACGCGCTTCATGTCGGTGACGACACGACGACGTTGCTCGTCGCGCCCGACCGTCTCGATGAACCGCCGCGCGCCTGGGGCGTCATGGCGCCGCTCTACGGCCTGAAGCCGGAGTCGGGCGGCGGACTCGGCAGCTACGGCGATCTGGCCCGCGCGGCGCGAACGCTCGGCGGCCTCGGCGCGTCCTTTCTCGGCATCAATCCGGTTCACGCCGGTTTTCCGGAAGACCCGCTCAATTTTAGCCCTTACGCGCCGTCGAGCCGACGGCACCTGAACGTCAATCACATCGCGGTCGAGGGCGATGCCGGAACCTGCGACGGCGACCTGATCGATTATCCCGCCGCGCTCGCCGCAAGGCGCGATGCGCTGGAAGCGGATTATGCCCGTTTTGCGGCGGGCGGTAGCGATCCGGCTTTCGCGGCATGGCGCGCGGCGCGTGGCGAGGAACTCGCCCGCTTCGCGATCCACCAGGCCCTGTCCGGCGTCCATGGTGCCTATTGGACCGACTGGCCGGAGGAATTGCGCGATCCGAGAAACGTGGCGGTGCAGGACTTCGCTGCGGCCAATGCCGATCACGTTCGCTTCCATGCCTGGCTGCAATGGCGCGCGGAAACGCAACTCGGCGGCGCGCAGAAGGCGGCGCAGGATGCCGGCATGCATTACGGACTTTATCTCGATCTTGCCGTCGGCACTCATCCGGCCGGGGCCGAGACCTGGGCCGATCCGTCGCTGTTTGCGCGCGGCGTGTCGCTCGGCGCGCCGCCGGACGCGTTCTCGCCGGACGGCCAGGTCTGGGGCGTCGCGCCACTGTCGCCGCGCGCGCTTGCCGATACCGGGTTCTGCGTGCTCGCCGAGACGCTGCGCGAGCAGTTCCGTTTTTCGGGCCTTTTGCGCATCGACCATATCCTCGGCTTCGACCGCGCTTTCTGGTGTCCAGAGGGATTGCCTGGCCTCTACGTCTCCATGCCGAAGGCGGCGATGCTGGCGGTCGCCCGCATCGAGGCGGCGCGCGCCGGCGCGGCGATCATCGGCGAAGACCTCGGCAACATCCCCGAAGGACTGCGCGCCGACCTCGACACGTCGGGCATTCTCGGCTGCCGCGTCGCGATCTTCGAGCGCGACTGGCACGGCTCGCGCGGCTTTCTGCCATCCTCGTCCTACGACGCGCAGACGCTGGCCTCGTTTGCGTCGCACGACCTGCCGACCTGGCTGGGCTGGCGCAAGGGGCTCGATATCGCGTGGCGCGAGAGGCTCGGGCACATGGATCCGGGCGCCGCGCAGTTCGAAACCGAACAGCGCCACGGCGATGTCGCGGCCTTCGATGACATGGTCGGCGATCATTCCGGATCGCCCGACACCATGCACGCCTTTCTGGCCAATGCCAGTTCACGGCTTGTCGCGCTGCAGGTTGAGGATATTCTGGGGGTCGAGGAACAGGCCAATCTGCCCGGCACCGTCTTCGAACATGCGAACTGGCGCCGCCGCCTGCCGGTTGCAGCGTCCTGCTTCGCGGATGACGAACGGTTCCGGCGCACGGCGGACATCATGGCCCGGTCAGGGCGATAGGAGGAATGGATGCAGCGTATCACCGTCCAGACGACGCCGATCGAGGGGCAGAAGCCCGGCACCTCCGGATTGCGCAAGAAAACCCGCGTCTTCATGGGCGCGCACTATCTGGAGAATTTCGTCCAGGCGATCTGGGCCGGTATCGGCGGCGTAGCCGGCAAGACGCTCGTCCTCGGCGGTGACGGACGATACTTCAACGACCGCGCCGCCCAAGTGATCCTGCGCATGGCGGCGGCGAGCGGCGCGAAAAAGGTCATCGTCGGCCAGAATGCGCTGTTGTCGACTCCGGCTGCCTCCAACCTGATCCGTATCCGCAAGACCGGCGGCGGCATCATCATGTCGGCAAGCCACAATCCCGGCGGGCCGGAAGAGGATTTCGGCGTCAAGTTCAACACGCCGAACGGCGGTCCGGCGCCGGAGGACGTCACCAACCGCATCTTCGAGGCAACCAGACAGGTAACGTCCTACGATATCGTCGAGACCCAGGACATCGACCTGTCGCGGCTGGGCGCCATGCGGCTTGCCGGCATGGAGATCGAGATCGTCGATCCCGTCGCCGACTATGCGGCGCTGATGGAAACACTGTTCGACTTCGATGCCATCCGCGGCCTTCTCGCGTCCGGCTTCCGGCTGCGTTTCGACGCCATGCATGCGGTCACCGGACCTTATGCGAAGGCGATCCTGGAGGAAAAACTCGGCGCACCGGCGGGCAGCGTCGTCAACGCCGTCCCGTCGCCCGATTTTGGCGGCGGCCATCCCGACCCGAACCCGATCTGGGCCAAGGAGCTGATGGACGCCATGTTCGCCGCCGACGCCCCGGATTTCGGCGCGGCGTCGGACGGCGACGGCGACCGCAACATGATCGTCGGCCGCGGCATCTACGTGACGCCGTCGGACAGCCTCGCCGTGCTGGCCGCAAACGCCCATCTGGCGCCGGGTTACGCTGCGGGGCTGAAAGGCGTCGCACGCTCCATGCCGACCAGCCGCGCGCTCGACCGCGTCGCCGCCGCCAAGGGGCTCGATTGCTACGAGACGCCAACCGGGTGGAAGTTCTTCGGTAATCTGCTCGACGCCGGCCGCGTCTCGCTGTGCGGCGAGGAGAGCGCCGGCACGGGCTCCGACCATGTCCGCGAAAAGGACGGTCTCTGGGCCGTTCTGCTGTGGCTCAACATCATCGCCGTCAAACGCCAGGCGGTTGCCGACATGATGACGGTACACTGGTCCGAATTCGGCCGGAACTACTATTCGCGCCACGATTACGAAGGCGTCGAGACGGACAAGGCGAACACGCTGGTGGATGATCTGCGCGCCAGGCTCGCCGATCTGCCCGGCAAGGTCTTTTCCGGGCTCACGGTCGAGACGGCGGACGAGTTCGCCTATGACGATCCGGTCGACGGTTCGCGGTCGGAAAATCAGGGCATCCGCGTGGCCTTCGAGGGCGGCGCGCGCATCGTCTATCGCCTGTCCGGTACCGGAACCGTCGGCGCGACGCTACGCGTCTATCTCGAGGACGTCGAGTCCGATCCGGCGAAGATGCATCGGGACGCCCAGGAGGCGCTGTCGGCCGTGATATCCGCCGCCGACGAGATCGGCGGGATTACCCGTTTCACCGGCCGGTCGGAGCCTGACGTCCGCACCTGAAAGAATTGTTAGCCGGCTATCGGACGATATCCGAATTTCCTGACTGAGCTGGTGCAGGGTGCAACGGTCCGGAAAGCTTTTATGGGCGTGCTCCAGCGTTTCATAATTTGCCGGCTAAAGATTGTCCGGTCGACCGCCGATCGCGATCTCGAAATCAACGCCGCGCCATGCGTCACGTTCGGGAAAATAGAACGTGAATTTCAGTTTCCCGATTTTTGCGAGTTGCGCGGCGGTGAATTCGACTCCGTGAAATCCGAAGGCGGTCGGCGCCGAACGCCGGTCCGCGGCGAGATCCCAGCCGTCGCGGCCCGAGTGCAGCACAAAGGGTTCGGTCGCCTCGATCAGCAGCGCCCGGCCGGCGGGCAGGGTCCTGAACGGGCACGTCTCGCGCCAGTGCCAGCGCGTCGCGCCGCGCCACTTGCCGCCGTAGCGATTCTCGACCGCATCCAGCAGTTCCGCCGGCCGTCCGTTGGCCTGCGCGGCGAGCAGTTTCAGGAATTCCGCATGCGCCCAGACCAGCGGCATGGCGCTGCCGGCCGGTTTTCCCGGTTCGAGGCCCAGCTCCGGGATGGGTGCACTATCCCAGATCTGCTCGGGGATCAGGCCACCCGGACTGGTCATGCGGGTCATGGCGTCGAGATAGGGTGAGGCATCCTCGCCCGCAGCGACCGCGTAATGGCCGCGCTCGCCCGTCAGGAGCGGCCACGGCCGTCCGACGCCGGTGCCGTCGAAATGCGACCCGTCCTCGTGTTCGCCGTATCCGTCGCCATTGTAGCGGTAATAGCACGGACCGCTCGGCGTATCGGCGCGCAGCATCGCGTCGATGACCTTGACCGTGTCGGTCACGCGCTTGTCGTTGGCTGCGCGCAGCCCGGTGCGGACCAGATAGAGGAATTCCAGCCCGACGATATCGCTGGCGGGAATGCTGCCTTGCACCCTGTTGCGCACGCTGATCGTGGCGTGAAGCCCGCCCTCGTTCTCGGGTGGCGCCAGCCGTACATAGTAGCCGTCGACGTCATAATCGGCGCAGTAGGGCCCGCCGTCCGAATAGGTCCATTCCTCGATGCATTCGTTCCAGCTGTCGGCGAGCGACAGCAGGTAGTCGCGCTCGGCGTCCCCGAACGCTTCGGATGCGGCGACGAGCGCACAGATCGAAACGGCGAGCGTGAACGGGCTTGCGCCCGCATTTTCCTCCCAGCGGTCCTGCGGGCTGATCGGGCCGTTTCTTGCAAGGAACTCCGCCGCCTTCCCCACCATCGCGTCCGCAGCGTCGGAATGGTGCGATCGGCCGCGCGCGTTCAGCTTTGCCGCCAGCAATATCGGCAGCGCCACCTCGTCGAGCTGGCGCCCGCTCCAGTAACCGCGCCCGTCTGGGAAATAATTCTGCGGCCAGCTTCCGTCGTCGGCCTGCGTGCCGATGAGGTAATCGAGCGTGCGCAACGCGTCGTCGACCTGCCCGACCGCGATCATCGCGAGCGATGCCTCCACCGTGTCGCGCGTCCAGACGAGATGATATCCGCCGGTGTCGTCGTGGCGGTTGCCCCACGGCACGCTCAGGCTGGCGACGATCGCGCCGGCATAGGTGCGGTCCTCATGCACCTTGATGACGGTGGCCGACAGTTCCGCTTCACGCGCCATGCCGGGCGACGTGTCGGGCAGGCTCAGCGTCCGGGCCCAGTTTTCCCACTGCTCGACGAAGATGCGCCGCGTTTCGTCGTAGTCGTCGGCAAGGCTGGACCGGGCGAGCGTTCGCGCGCCTTCCGGCGTTTCCGCGAAGCCAAGCGCCATCGTGCCCGACGCGACCGGGAGTTCGCCCATCATCGCGATATTGCCATCCCCGGCATGCCGATATGTCCACGTCATCGCGCCGTTGCGGGCGAAGTCCTGCCATCCGTCTGAAAAGCCGGCATAGCCGACACTGGTGCGCGAGAAGCCGGCATCGCTGCGCAGGCACAACGCCGTTCCGTCGTCACGGGCGAGGAGATCCTCGCCGGCCAGTGCGCTGTTGTTGCGCGCCCCCGCCAGATGCGGCGCGAGCAGGGCATAGAGGCGAAATCCGTCGCCGTACAGCGTGTGGCGGATCATCAGCACATCGCGCAGGGGATGGACGAGAAACTCCAGCTCGAGCCGGAAGCCATCACCTTCGTGAACGACATGCGGCAGGGGCACGCAGGCCTGCGGCGTCGTGATCGAATATCGGTATGCGCGCTTGAGTTCTGTCCAGCCGTCCGGACCGGCGACGATGAAACCCAGGTCGCGGATTTGTGGATGGCCCGTCGACGGCCAGTAGACTTCGTTGACGATTCCGTGTCCGAAGGTCGCCCAGATACGGCTCGTTCCGAGCGCTGTCGAGACGGCGTCCTTGGCGCTTGACGACCATGTCGGATCGATGCCGGGCTTGCCCGGCGGTTCCGGTTCCGCGCTCATCGTGGCCGTCTTTTTCCGGTTCCGCACATGGCCTGACACTAGTCTTCGATTGTGGCGCCGGCAAAGCCGAATATGGTCCAAAAGCCTCACAAATAATTAATGACCCATGAGTTCAATAAGGGCTGGTGCAGGCGCCCCAAAATCGTATAGGTTGCTCCGCGAACCCGATTCCGCGAACTGCGACGCAAGGATGATAAGCCGATGATGGGACTGTTGTGCGCGCTTCCGCTCGTGGCTAGCCTGTTCACTGCCTGCGCGGAGCCGAGCGGCGCCGCCGTTGGCTATGTCGAAGGTGACTATGTCCTGATCGCGCCCATCGAGGCCGCGCAGATCGAATCCGTCGAGGTCCGCCGCGGCGACCGTGTCGAATCCGGCCAGGTTCTTGCCCGCATGGAGCGTCAGGAAGCCGAGATCGCCGTCGCCCAGGCGAAAGCCTCTCTGGCGCAGGCGAGGAGTCAGGTTTCCGACCTGAAGGTCGGCAAGAGGCCCGAGGAAATCCAGATGGTCAGGGCTTCGCTCAATTCGGCGCGCGCCCAGGCCGACGAGGCGCGCCGGGTTCTCGCCCGCCAGAAGGACCTGCTGGCGCAGGGAATCACCTCGCAGGCGAGTTACGACTCCGCGGCCACCAGTCTGGAACTGGCGAACGCCAAAACCGCCGAACTGGAGGCCAATCTCGCCGTCGTGCAACTGCCGGCGCGCCCCGACGCCATCGCGGCGGCAGAGGCCGCCGTCGACCAGGCCCAAGCGGTTCTGGACAACGCCAAATGGCGGCTCGGCAAGCGAACGGTGGAATCGCCGGTGGACGGCATGGTCTTCGACGTGATCCGCAATGACGGCGACACGGCCGGCCCGCAGGCGCCGATCATTTCGGTTCTGCCCGACGGGGCGACCAAGCTGCGCGTCTATGTGCCGGAAACCGCGCTGTCCTCGATTTCGGTCGGGACGAAGCTCGACGTGCGCTGCGACGGCTGCACTCCGGGCATGCATGCGACAATCAGCTATATCTCCGACGAGCCCGAATTCACGCCGCCCGTCATCTATTCGCTCGATAACCGCCAGAAGCTCGTCTATCTCGTCGAGGCGCGGCCGGACGAGACGGCGCGCGCGCTGAAACCCGGCCAGATCGTCGACGCCATCATTCCGGAGCAGAAATAGTGGACGTCATCGATGTCCGGAACATGGTCAAGCGCTATTCCGGGCGCGCCGTCGTCGACCACGTCTCGATGAAGGTCGCGGAAGGCGAAATCTCCGGCTTCCTCGGCCCGAACGGCTCCGGCAAAACCACGACCATCCGCATGATGTGCGGCCTGCTGACGCCGGACGAGGGCGACGGCGAGGTTCTCGGTTTCGACATTCGCAACGAGGGCCGGCGCATCCGCCGCGAGGTCGGCTACATGACGCAGCGCTTCTCCTTTTACGAGGATCTGTCGATCGAGGAGAACCTCAATTTCGTCGCCCGGCTCTACGAACTCCATCCCGTGCGGACCTATGTCCGCGACACGCTGGCGGATCTCGGACTGACCGAGCGTCGCCGCCAGCTTGCCGGCCAGCTGTCGGGCGGCTGGAAACAGCGTCTCGCGCTTGCCGCCTGCGTCATGCACAAGCCGAAACTGCTGCTGCTCGACGAACCGACCGCCGGCGTCGATCCGAAGGCGCGGCGCGAATTCTGGGACGAGATCCACGAACGCGCCGCCGGCGGCATAACCGTGCTGGTTTCGACCCACTACATGGACGAGGCCGAGCGCTGCCATCGCATCCATTATATCTCCCACGGCAAGGTGCTGACGAGCGGCACGGTCGACGAGGTCGTCTCGGAAGCCGGATTGACCACCTACGTTCTCGAAGGGACCGGCCTCGCGCAGATCATGCATGAGCTGCAGGGCGCGCCGGGCGTCGATCAGGTCGCGCCCTTCGGCACCACGCTGCATGTGGTCGGCCGCGACGCGGACCGGTTGCGCCAGACAATCGAGAAGCTGGCGACGGACGGCGTCACCGCGCGTCCGGGCGTCACCAGCCTCGAGGACGTCTTCATCCAGCTCATGGGCAACCCGGGAGGGCAGCCGTCGTGATTCCCGGATTCTCCTTCCGTCGTCTTGGCGCGATCCTCGACAAGGAATCGATCCAGATGCGGCGCGACCGCATCACCTTCGCCATGATGCTCGGTATCCCGCTGATCCTGCTGGTGCTGTTCGGTTTCGCGATCAACAACGATCCCAAGCACCTGCCGACCGCGCTGGTGACGACCAGCCAGGATCACTACACCCGCGCCATGGTCACGGCGCTGGAGATGACCGGCTACTATCACTTCAACCACATCGTCCAGACTGCCGAGGAAGCCGAGAAGCTGTTCGAGAGGGGCGAGGTATCGTTTGTCGTCACGATTCCGTCGGACTTTGCCCGCCGCGTCCAGCGCGGCGATCATCCGCAGATTCTCATCGAGGCCGACGCGACCGATCCCTCCGTTGCCTCGGGCGCCGTTTCCACGCTCGGCACCGTTGCCGCCCAGGCGTTGCTGCGCGAGCAACCGGCCGCCGCAGAGGCCGCAGCCGCGCTGGACAGCCAGCTCCAGGTGGTCGTGCACAAGCGCTACAATCCCGAAGGCATCACCCAGTACAACGTCGTGCCCGGTCTCCTTGGGGTGATCCTGCAAATGACCATGGTGATGATGACCTCCATCGCTCTGACCCGCGAACTCGAGCGCGGTACCATGGAAAACCTGCTCTCCCTGCCGGCGACGCCGCTGGAAATCATGCTCGGAAAGATCCTGCCCTATCTCATCGTCGGCGCGGTTCAGGTCGCGGTGATTCTCGTCGCCGCCAAGGTGCTGTTCTCCGTACCCTTCGTCGGCGGACTCGGCCTGCTGCTCGCCGGTGTGCTGATCTTCGTCCTGGCGCTGGTGCTGCTCGGCTACACGATTTCCACCTTTGCGCGCACGCAGATGCAGGCGATGCAGTTGACCTTCTTCTTCTTCCTGCCGTCGATCCTGCTCTCCGGCTTCGTCTTCCCGTTCCGCGGAATGCCCGTTTGGGCGCAATGGCTTGGGGAATTGCTGCCGCTCACCCATTTCCTGCGCATGGTGCGCGCGGTGATGCTCAAGGGCGCGACCTTCGACACGGTAGCCAACCATATCGCCGCGCTGATCCTCTTCGTCCTGGTCCTGTCCGGTATCGCGTTGCTCCGCTTCCGCCGTACCCTCGACTGATACCGGTTCCTTCTCGTCGATTGACGAAGGTCAATGTGGTGGCGGGCGTTGAATCGCATTACCATGCATGAAACGATCGCAACCGGGGCGGACGAGAATGGAGCAGGCAAGTGGCTGACGGGACGAAGAAACCTCCCGTTGCGGCACAGCGCGCCGGCCGCGTCGTCGCCGTGCGCGGGCCCGTGCTTGACATCGAGGTCGAGGGCGGTCTGCCCGAGATCAACGAGGCGGTCCTCGTCAATGCCGGCGCGACCACCATCGTTGCCGAGGTGCAGGCGCATCTCGGCGAGACCTTGGTCCGCGCGATCGCGCTGGAACCGACCCAGGGCCTGTGGCGCGGCGCGCCGGTGACGCTGACCGGAAACCCGGTCATGGCCCCGGTCGGCGAGACCGTGCTCGGGCGCCTGGTCAACATGCTTGGCGATCCTGCCGATAACGGCGAACCGTTCGGCCCCGAGACGCCGCGCCGCCCGATCCATCGTCCTGCGCCGACGATTGCGCGTCAGACGGCCGCGACCGACATCTTCGAAACCGGGATCAAGGTGATCGATCTGCTGGCACCGCTCGCCCAGGGCGGCAAGGCGGCGATGTTCGGCGGCGCCGGCGTCGGCAAGACGGTCTTGGTGATGGAGCTGATCCACGCCATGGTGTCGGGCTACGAGGGCATTTCCGTTTTCGCGGGCGTCGGCGAACGCTGCCGCGAGGGCCACGAGATGCTCAACGAGATGAAAAGCTCGGGCGTCCTCGACCAGACGGTTCTGGTCTACGGCCAGATGAACGAGCCGCCCGGCACGCGTTGGCGCGTGCCGCTGACGGCGATGACCGTCGCGGAATATTTCCGCGACGAGAAGGCACGCAATGTGCTTCTCCTGATGGACAATGTCTTCCGCTTCATCCAGGCGGGGTCGGAGGTCTCCGGCCTGCTCGGGCGCATGCCGTCGCGTGTCGGTTATCAGCCGACGCTGGAAACCGAGGTTGCCGACCTGCAGGAGCGCATCGCCTCGGTCGGCAATGCCTCGGTGACCGCCATCGAGGCGGTCTATGTGCCCGCCGACGATTTCACTGATCCGGCGGTCGGCGCGATTGCCAGCCATGTCGATTCCATGGTTGTGCTGTCGCGCCAGCTCGCCGCCGAAGGCATCTATCCGGCGATCGATCCGATCGCCACGACGTCCGTCCTGCTCGATCCGCTGGTCATCGGCCAGGAGCACGCCGATGTCGCCGGCCGGGTGCGCGAGGTGATCGAGCATTACCGCGAACTGCGCGACGTCATTGCCCTTCTCGGCGTCGAGGAGCTTGGCGCCGAGGAGCGCCGCGCCGTCGGGCGCGCCCGACGCCTGCAGCGTTTTCTCACCCAGCCCTTTTTCGTCGCCGCGGCCTTTACCGGCGCGCCCGGCCGCTCGGTGTCTGTTGCCGACACGGTTGCCGGCTGCCGCGCCATCCTCGACGGCGAATGCGACGACTGGGAGGAAGGTTCGCTCTACATGATCGGCAATCTGGAAGAGGCGCGCGAAAAGGAGATGGCGGCGCGCAAGAAGGCCGGAAAGGCTGCGGCATGACCAGGCACACCATGTCGCTGATCGTCACGACGCCGCTGCAGGTCGTCGTCAGCGCCGACAAGGTCACCTCGTTTCGCGCCGCCGACGACAGCGGCGATTTCGGCATCCTGCCGGGCCACGCCAATCTCCTGAGCGTGCTCAAGTCCTGCGTCGTGCGCTGGCGCGAGGCCGGCGATGACTGGCGCTTCTGCGCGCTTTATGGCGGCGTCATCACGGTCGAGGACGGAAAAACGATCCGCATCGCCTGCCGCGAAGGTGTCGTCGGCGCCGATCTGCTCGCGCTGGAAACGGAAGTGGAACAGAAACGTGCGGTCGAATCCCAGGCCGCGAGTACAGCCCGCGTCAGCCAGGCGCGCTTGCATGCGCGTGCGATCCGGCAAATCATGCGCCATCTGTCCACCGACCACGGCATGTCCGTCAGCTCCTCAATGGACGAGATATTCCAATGAGCGACGACAAGAAGGCGAAAGAACAGAACCATCTGAGCCAGGCTGCGCGCGAGGCCGCCGACCGCGACGAACTCCTGGTCAGGGACCCGGAACCGTCGCTCGCCCGCCGTTTCGGCCAGATCGGCATTCTCGGCTGGATGATCGTCACGCCGGTGCTGGGTGCCGTTCTGCTCGGCCACTGGATCGACAGGATGTTTCATACCGGCATAGTCTTTTCCACCGCGATGACCATGCTGGGTGCCGCTCTCGGCCTGTGGCTCGCCTTTCGCTGGATGCGTGAACAATGAACCTGCTTGCGCCGCACGACCTGACTGCCTTTTCGCCCGCCTGGATCGCGGCGGCGCTGATCGCGCTTGCGGTGGGTTACGGCGCGGGCCTGTTCCATTTCCGGTCGCTGAAGACGGTGGCGAAGCGCATCCTTGACGGCGACTGGACCGCCGTTCTTATTCAGGTCGCACGGCTTGCGGTCCTTGGTGGCCTTCTCTTCCTGTTTACGCGATGGGGCGCTCATGTCCTGATCGCCGGCGCCGCCGGCATCCTGCTGGCGCGCCGCCGTGTCCTGTCGCAAACGGAGGCCGAACTGTGAACGACTCTCCGCTTTCCGTTCAGGTTGCCTTCCATATCGGGCCGGTCCCGGTCACCACGATCGTCGTGACGACCTGGTTCGTGATGGCCGGGCTGACGCTTGCCGCGGTCCTGCTGACGCGCCGTTTGCGTTTCGTGGCCGGTTCGGTACAGACGGTGCTGGAGCTGATCGTCATCACGGTCGACGCGCAGATCGAAGGGACGATGCAGCGCGATCCCGCGCCCTACCGCGTCCTGGTCGGAACGCTGTTTCTGTTCATACTCGCGGCGAACTGGACGTCGCTGGTGCCGCATATCGAGCCGCCGACCGCGCATCTGGAAACCGACGCCGCGCTCGCTTTCGTCGTCTTTGTGGCAACGATCTATCACGGCATCCGCGTCAACGGTCCGCTGGGCTACCTGAAGACATTCGCCGAACCGTCATGGGTGATGATCCCGCTCAATCTCATCGAACAGATCACCCGCACATTCTCGCTGATGGTGCGCCTGTTCGGCAACGTGATGAGCGGCGTCTTCGTCATCGGCATCGTGCTATCGCTCGCGGGCCTCCTCGTACCGATCCCGCTGATGGCGCTCGACCTGCTGACGGGCGCCGTCCAGGCTTACATTTTTGCCGTGCTCGCCACGGTCTTCATCGGCGCGGCCGTCGGTGAAGGCAATGGCGCGGCACGCCTGCCGGAAAGCGGCAAGGACATTCGAAAGGAAACCGACTGATGGACTATATCAAGATCGTGAGCATCATTGCCGCCGCGCTGGCGGTGTCGTTCGGCGCTATCGGCCCGGCGCTCGCCGAGGGACGCGCCGTGGCTGCCGCCATGGACGCGATCGCGCGCCAGCCCGAAGCCGCCGGAACATTGTCGCGCACGCTCTTTGTCGGCCTCGCCATGATCGAGACCATGGCGATCTACTGTCTCGTCATCGCGCTGCTGCTGCTCTTCGCCAATCCCTATACCCTCTAGGAAAGTCCTGTTTTCATGGAGTTCGACTGGTGGACCTTCTTTTTCGAGGTCGTCAATATCGGGGTCTTGCTGTGGCTTCTCGCCCGCTTCCTGTTCCGCCCCGTCGCGCGCATCATCGACGAGCGCAAGGCCGAGACGGCGCGTGTCCTTGAAGACGCCGGGAAGGCCAGGAAAGCCGCCGACGAAGCCGAGGCCGAGGCCCGCGCCGAGCGCGACCGCATCCACGCCGAGCGGGTCGATTTGCTGGAAAACGCTCGCGCCGAGGCCGAAGCGCAGAAGAAGGACTTGCTGATGAAGGCCCGGCGTCAGGCCGACGAGGTCGTGGGCAAGGTGCGCGCCGCCGCCGAACAGGCCGCCGAGGAGGAACGCGAGCAACGCATCAGGCGGGCATCCGAATTGTCGGTTGCCATTACCCGGCGGCTCATGGACAGCCTGCCCGCCGACGCGCGCATCGACGGTTATGCCGAACGTTTGGTCGAGGCGCTTGCCGCGCTTGGCGCGGACGAACGGGCCGCGGTGCTTGCCGCCGGCGAAGATCTGCGGCTTGTCGCGCCGCGAGAATTGAGCAAGGCGGAATTGGCGGCGGTGACGAAGAAGATCGCCTCGGCGGTGCCGCATGACGGGCAGCTTCCGGTCGAGGTCGATCCCTCGCTGATCGCCGGGCTCGAACTGCGTTCGCGCCACGGCGTGGTCCACAACTCGCTCGCCGCCGACCTGGGGCGCGTGGCGGAGGCTCTGGCCAGCGATGAACAAGCCTGATCCCCGCAAACCCGCCGGCGAAACGGCGCTTGAGAACCTGTTCGGGGTCATCGACCGCGTCCAGCTCGGTCCGGAGGCCGAAGCGATCGGTCGCGTCACCCAGATCGCCGACGGGCTCATCCATGTTTCCGGCCTCGGTTCGGCGCGCCTCGGTGAATTGCTGGCCTTCGAGGATGGCAGCCGCGCCTTTGTACTCAATCTCGATGTCGACAGCCTGCAGGCGGCGCTGCTCGATCCCGGCGTCGAAATCGAAGCGGGCGATCCCGTCCACCGCACTCATGCCCTTGTCAGCATACCGGTCGGCGAAGGCCTTCTCGGCCGGGTGATCGACCCGCTTGGCCGCCCGCTCGACGAGGGCGGACCGGTCGAGGCGGCCGGCTACGAACTGATCGAGAAGCCCGCCCCGTCCATCATCGACCGCGATTTCGTCTCCGAGCCCGTCGAAACGGGAATCCTGGTCATCGACGCGCTCTTCGCGATCGGGCGCGGCCAGCGCGAACTGATCATCGGCGAGCGTGCGACCGGCAAGACGTCGATCGCCGTCGACACGATCATCAACCAGAAAGACAGCGACCTCGTCTGCGTCTATGTTGCCATCGGCCAGCGGACGACCGCCGTGCGCCGCGCGATCGATGCTATCCGCGAAAAGGGCGCGCCCGAACGCTGCGTCTTCGTCGTTGCGCCGGCGACGGCCGAACCCGGCCTGCGCTGGCTCGCACCCTTCGCCGGCATGACCGTCGCGGAATATTTCCGCGACCGGGGCGGCCATGCGCTGATCGTCCTCGACGATCTGACCAAGCATGCCGTGACCCACCGCGAACTGGCATTGTTGGCGCGCCAGCCGCCGGGCCGCGAAGCCTATCCCGGCGACATATTCTACCTGCATGCGCGCCTGCTCGAACGTGCCGCCAAGCTGTCTCCGGCAAAGGGCGGAGGTTCGCTCACCGCGCTGCCGATTGCGGAGATCGAGGCCGGAAACCTGTCGGCCTATATCCCGACCAACCTGATCTCTATCTCCGACGGCCAGATCGTCCTGTCGAACCAGTTGTTCGCGGCCAATCAGCGCCCCGCCGTCGATATCGGTCTGTCGGTCAGCCGCGTCGGCGGCAAGGCGCAGACCGATGCCCTCAAGGAGGTCGCCGGAAAGGTGCGCCTCGACTACGCGCAATATCTCGAGCTGCGGGTGTTCTCGCGCTTTGGCGGATTCGGCGACGAATCGCTGAAAAAACGCATTGCCCATGGCGACCGCATCGGGGCGTTGCTGGCGCAGCGCCGTCTTTCACCTCTCGGCCCAGCGGACCAGGTGGCGTTGCTCGCGGCGCTCGACGCCGGCACGCTCGAGGACGTGCCGCTCGATGCCATCGAGACGGTCAAGGACATCCTGCCCGCCGTCATCAGCGCCAATCCCGCGCTCGCCGAATTCCGGGCCGATCCGCAGAAACTCACCGAGGAGATTCGCGCTATCCTCGTCGATTGCGTCCGGCAGGCGGCAGCAAGGGCGCAGAAGCCCGTGCCCGCGGCGCCCGGCTGATGCCCCATCTCGACGAAATCAGGGACCGGATCGCCAATGTCGGCCAGATCGAGGGCGTCATTGTCGCCATGCGGGCGATGGCGGCCGCTCATGCCCAGGAGGCCCGCAAGCACCTGCGCGCCATCCGCGAGCACGAGGCGACGGTAGCCCGGTCCATGGCCGAAGCCCTGTCGATGGCGCCGGCCGGCGAATCCGGGCCACCGCCGCGCGGAGCCATCAGGCATCTGCGGATCGTGGTTGGCGCGGCGCAGGGCTTCAGTGGCCTCTACAACGAGAGGATCGTCTCCGGCGCACTCGAACTCGGCGAGAAGGGAGAAAACCGCTGCTTCATGCTCGTCGGCCAGCGTTGCCTGTCGGAGTTCGCCGAGCGCGGCATCACGCCGGACTGGTCGGCCAGCATGGTCGCCCATGCGGCGGAAGTGCCGGCGCTTGCCAGCAACATCGTCGATGCGCTGTTTTCGCGACTCGACAGCGGCGAGGTGCAGAGCGTCAGCGTTGTCTATGTCGATCCGGACTCGTCCGGACAGGCATTGACCGTGCGGACGCTGATGCCGTTCGATTTCAGCCGCATCGAGCGGGCCCAGAGCCTCGTTCCGCCACTCACCATGATCGACCCGCAATTGCTGATCGCGCGCCTTGTCGAGGAGTATGTCTTTACCGAGATCTGCGAGGCGCTGATGCTCGGATTTGCCGCCGAGAACGATGCCCGCATGAACGCCATGACGCGGGCGCGCTCCAATGTGAAGCACATCGCCCAGGATTTGCAGCGCAAGTTCCACCAGGCGCGCCAGGAAGAGACGACCACCGAGATCATCGAACTGTCGTCCGGCGCGTCCTGATCCCGGCGCAGGTTACCCGACGCGTCGCTTGTCGCTCACGTCTTCCAGATCGCGATCCGCCGCAGTCGAAGACGTGCCGCAAGGGCGGGCGCTGTCCGGATCGATATAGGGGCGGCCCTCCGCGACCCTGGAAATGGTGCGCCCGGTTTCGCCGGACTCGCAGATCAGCCGATTCTGGTCGATGACGCGAAACAGCCGCGATCCCTTGACCTCAATGATGTTTTGTCGCGCAAGCGACTGGAAATTCCGGCTCAGCGTCTCGACGGTAGTGCCGAGTACTTCGGCGAGGTCGCGCCGGTCGAGGATCAGCTTGACATATGCTCCGTCGCGCGTCGCCGTCTCTTGGCCGGTGCTCGTGCCGGCGCGCGAAGCCATGACGGCCAGGAAGGTGGTCAGCCTTTGCATGGTCGTGCGTCCCGATATCAGCGCGAGCCAGACACGCATCCAGTCCAGTTCGTCCATCGTGGCCTTGAGCAGGCGCGCCTCGATTGCCGGCTGCGCCGCCAGCAGCTTGTCGAAGACCGTCCGGTCGATGCAGCAGATCGCCGCATCCGTGACGGCCTCGCAGGAAAAGCCGAGCCTTTCCGTCGTCAGGCGTCCGCAAAAGGCGGAGGGGTAAAGCAGGCCGACAATGCTTTCGCCGCCATCGGCGCGGTTGTTCACCAGCTTGACCACGCCTTGCACGACAATGCCGACAAAGGGCGGGTTATGCTCCGGCGACATGATCGTCTGGCCCCGCTCGAAATTTTTCAGGTGCGAATGCCGGTCGAGTTCGGCGAGCGCCTGCCGGTCGGCGGCACCGCAAATCCCGTTCTCCCGAACCGGGCAGACGTCGCATTTCGATGTGGCGGGCCTCGTTGCGGAAAGAAAGTTCATCGCGGATCCAGGGATTGCACTCTTTCAAAATATGCAACAGTAATATGCCATTATTTCCATATACGGACATACCCGCGGCGTAAAATGGGCGAAAACTTCCCATGTCGCGAAATTGTCGCGCGGTCGCGGTCAAGTAATCCGATATTCGCGATACGGATATGACAGCCGGCGCCTTCAGGGCACGAGCACGATGGCTCCGCTGACATTGCCCGCGCGGAGCCTGGCAAGCGCTTCGTTCGCCTGCTCCAGCGGCATCGTGGTCACCGACGTATCGATATGGACGCGTGCGGCGATCTGCATGAATTCCCGCGCATCGTCGCGCGTCAGGTTGGCGATCGAGCGGACAACCCGTTCGCCCCACAGGATGCGGTAGGGCATCGACGGGATGTCGCTCATGTGGATTCCGCCGAGGACAACGGTGCCGCCTTTCTCGACGGCCTCAAGCGCGACCGGCACGAGCGGCCCGACCGGCGCGAAGATGATCGCGGCTTCCAGCGGGACCGGCGGAAACGCGTTCGAACCGCCGGCCCACACGCAGCCGAGTGACCGCGCGAAGTCCTGCGCCGTTGTATCGCCCGGGCTGGTGAAGGCATAGATCTCCCGGCCTTCCGCGATCGCCACTTGGGTGATGATGTGCGCGGCCGCGCCGAAACCGTAGATGCCGATGCGCCGCGCCTCGCCCGCTGCCTTAAGGCAGCGGTGTCCGATCAGCCCGGCACACAAAAGCGGCGCCGCATGCGCGTCGTCGTAGCTGTCCGGCAGGGCAAAGCAGAAGTCGGCGTCGGCAACCGCATGCGTCGCGTAGCCGCCGTCGATCTGGTAGCCGGTGAACCTGGCCTCGTCGCACAGGTTCTCGCGCCCGCTGTCGCAGAAATGGCAATGCCCGCAGACATGGCCGAGCCACGGAATGCCGACGCGCTGGCCGACGGCGAAATCCGAGACGCCGTCGCCGGTTTGCAGCACGTGGCCGACAATCTCGTGGCCTGGAACCACCGGGATCTTCGGGTCGGGCAGATCGCCGTCGATGAGATGAAGGTCGGTCCGGCAGACGGCGCAGGCGGAAATCCTGACCAGCAATTGCGCCGGGCCGGGCGCGGGAACTTCGCGCTCAACCATCTTCAGCGGCTTGCCAACCCCCTCAAACTGCATTGCCCGCATCATGATCTTGCTTCCGTTTTCCGGATCGAAACGCGTTCGGTGCGTGAAACACGCAACGTCATGTTTCTTTTGAAGAATAACTGTAGCGAATGAATGCGGGCCGGTTCAATGACGGCGATCAACTTGACCGTTGATACACGTCGTAGCCGTGCTACGGTGGCGCCGACGGGACGGAAAAAGCGGTTCGGGAAAAAGAGATGTAAAAGTCATCACTTCCCAACGGCGAAAAGTTCGGCTTGTATTGCGGTTCTGGTTTTTTGAAGGAGTGAAGTGATGAAAAATTTCAGCAGGATAATGGGCGGCACGGTCGTCTCGACGGCTCTTCTCCTCGGCTCGGTTTCGATGGCATTCGCCTCCAACGCCTGCCAGGTGACGGACACAGGCGGTGTGGATGACCGGTCGTTCAACCAGTTGGCCTGGGAAGGCGCGCAGCGCGCTGCCAAGGACTTCGGTATGGAAGCCAAGGTCTTGGAGTCCAATGCCGAAACGGACTACGTTCCCAACATCAACTCGCTCTTGTCCCAGGACTGCGCAATTATCGTGACGGTCGGCTTCTTGCTCGGCGACGCCACCAAGGCGGCCGCCGAAGCCAATCCGGACCAGAAATTCTCCATCGTCGACTACGCCTACGATCCGGCGATCCCGAACGTCCTTGGCCAGGTGTTTGCCACTCACGAGGCGGCTTTCCTTGCCGGCTACGTCTCGGCCGGTGTCAGCAAGACTGGCGTGATCGGCACCTTCGGCGGTATCAACATCGGTGGTCCAGTGACCGATTTCATGGACGGCTTCGTGTGGGGCGCGGAATACTACAATAAGCAGAAGGGCGCGTCGGTGAAGGTGCTGGGTTGGGATCCCGCAACGAAGGAAGGCCTTTTCGTCGGCAACTTTGAGTCGCTTTCCGACGGCCGTGATTTTGCCCAGAACCTCTACGATGAAGGCGCCGATATTGTCATGCCGGTCGCAGGCCCCGTCGGCATTGGTTCCGCGGCGCTTGCCGCCGAACTCGGTCCCGACAAGCTGAAGATTGTCGGTGTCGACGCCGATTGGTACTTGACCGATCCCGAACACAAGGGCGTCATCCTGACCTCGGTTCAGAAGAATGTCGACGCCACCGTCTATCAGGCGATCAAGGAGGTCTCCGACGGCTCCTTCAAGGGCGGTGTGCTGGTCGGTACATTCGCCAACGGCGGCGTCGGCCTCGCCCCGTTCCACGATTTCGAGGATGCAGTGCCCGCCGATCT
>NZ_JACZCS010000047.1 GCF_014904745.1 Oricola nitratireducens | reverse complement strand
CACCAGGGGGTGGGGGCCCGTGCCTGGTTGAGTGGGGAGAGCGACGCCGTGGATGTTGAATTACGGGGCATTACCAAGCGCTTCGGGCCGGTTACGGCCAACGACAATGTCAATCTCACCATTCGCGCGGGCGAGGTGCTGGGCATGCTCGGCGAGAACGGCGCCGGCAAATCCACCATGATGAATATCCTTTCGGGGCTCTATTTCCCCGACGAGGGCGAAATCCTGATCGATGGCAAGCCGGTGGCCTTCAAGGGGCCGGGCGACGGCATCGCCGCCGGCATCGGCATGGTGCATCAGCATTTCATGCTGGTTCCCGTCTTCACGGTCGCCGAAAACGTCATCCTCGGCGTCGAGCCGACCGGACCTTTCGATTATCTCGATCTCGCGACCGCGCGAAAACAGGTGCGCGAGATCAACGAGAAATACGGCCTTCAGGTCGATCCGGACGCGCTGATCGAGGACTTGCCCGTCGGCATCCAGCAGCGCGTCGAGATCATCAAGGTGCTATTCCGTTCGGCGGAGGTGCTCATCCTCGACGAGCCGACCGCGGTGCTGACCCCGCAGGAAGTCGAGGACTTCTTCGAGATCGTCAAGTCGCTGCGCGACTCCGGCAAGGCGATCGTCTTCATCACTCACAAGCTGCACGAGATCCTCGAAATCGCCGACCGGATCAGCGTTCTGCGTGGCGGCAGGATCACCGGCGAGGGCGATCCGAAATCGCTGAGCGAACAGGAACTCGCCGAGATGATGGTTGGACGCCCGGTGTCCTTCGATGTCGAAAAAGGTCCGTTCAAGCCCGGCGAGACGCTGCTCGACGTCAGGGACCTCGTCGTGCTCAATGAGAATGACGACATCGTCGTCGATCATGTCGCCTTCCATGTCCGCTCGGGCGAGGTCGTCGGCATCGCCGGCGTCCAGGGCAATGGCCAGTCCGAGCTGATCGAGGCCTTGACCGGTCTCGCGCGTGCCTCCGCCGGGACGGTAAAGCTGCTTGACCGCGATATAACCCACGCTTCGGTGCGCGAACGCCATCGCATGGGCATGGCGCACATTCCCGAGGACCGCCACAGGTCCGGCATGATCTCCAATTTCACCGTTTACGAGAACATGGTGCTCAACACCTATTACGAGGATCGTTTCTCCTCCGGCCCGTCCATCAAGTGGCCGGAAGTGCTGAAGACGGCGGCACAATACGCGGTCGACTTCGACGTGCGTACGCCGTCGGTCTATCTCAAGGCCGGCAACCTGTCCGGCGGCAACCAGCAGAAGATGGTCGTCGCGCGCGAATTGGAACGCGAGACCAAGCTCGTCATCGCCTCGCAGCCGACGCGCGGCCTCGACGTCGGCTCCATCGAATATATCCACAGCCGCCTGATGGCCGCACGCGAGGAGGGTGACGGCGTCCTGATCGTCTCCTCCGAACTCGATGAGATCATGTCGCTCTCGGACCGTATCCTCGTCATGTTCGAGGGCAAGTTCGTCGCTGAGTTCGATGCGACCGCCGGACCGGTCGACAAGAATGCCGTTGGCCTTGCCATGGCGGGAGTGCACGCATGAGCGATACGACCAATCAGCAGGGCCTGGTCCAGGAACTTCTGCAGCGAGCCGCCCCCGGCCGCGCCGAGTTCGAGGATCTCGTAATCGTCCCGATCTTCGCCGTAGTCGTCGCCTTGATCGTCGGCGCCCTTATCATGCTGGCGACCGCCATTGATCTGGAGACCATCGGCCGTTCCTACCTCGCGCTGCTGCAGGGCTCCGTCGGCTCGCTCAACGCCATATCCGAGACGCTGACTTCGGCGATTCCCCTCGTGCTGGCCGGCCTCGGCCTCGCGCTCGGCTTCCGCGCCGGCCTGTTCAATATCGGCGCCGAGGGTCAGATCGTCGTGGGCGGCATTGCCGCCGTGATCGTCGGGTTTTCCTTCCCGAACTTGCCCTGGATCATCCACATGCCGATGGCCCTGATCGCCGGCGCGGTGGCCGGCGGCCTTTACGCCTCCATCGCCGGCTATCTGCGGGCTGCGACAGGTGCGCACGAGGTGATCACCACGATCATGCTCAATCTGAGCTCTTACCTGTTGCTCACCTATATGCTCGGCCTTGACTGGATGCAGCGTCCGGGCCGTTCCGACCCGGTCTCCAAATCTGTCCTGCCGAGCGCCCAGCTGCCGCGGCTCCTGACCGACATCGATCCGAACCTGCGCCTTCACGCCGGCATTTTCGTCATGATCGCGGCGGTTATCCTCGTCCACTGGCTCCTGTTCAAGACCAAGACCGGCTTCGAGTTTCGCGCCTCCGGCGAGAACCCTGACGCGGCCCGCTATGCGGGCATGCGCGCCTCGATGATCATCGTGTTCGCGATGGGAACCGCCGGCGCGCTCGCGGGGTTGGCCGGCGCCAACCAGGTGCTCGGGGTCTTGGAACGCGCCACGCCAGGCTTCTCGTCCGGCATCGGTTTCAACGCGATCTCGGTTGCCCTGCTTGGCCGCTCGCACCCGATCGGCGTGTTGTTCGCCGGCCTTCTCTTCGGCGCGCTGGAAGCCGGTGGCCGCCAGATGCAGGTGGATGCCGGCGTTTCGATCGACCTGATCAGCATCATTCAGGCACTCATCATCGTCTTCATCGCCGCGCCGCTTCTTGTCCGCGCGATCTTCCCTTGGGGTTTCCAGAAACCCGAGACGGGACGCAAGGAGTAACCGGCCATGACCGCCGCATCCACGACCGATACCGCGCCCGCCGCAAAAATGGACACCCACAAGGACCGCCAGGCGCGCATCTACGGCGTCGTGCTGATTGCGCTCGCGGTGCTCGTCGTCCTCGTTTTCGGCTACGGCACGGCAGGCGACGCGAGCTTCGGCCTCTCGCGTCCGCGCGACGCGTGGGTCTTGCCCAATCTCGTCATCCCCGCCGGACCGTTCAATTACGTCGCGGCAGCGATCCTCGCCTTTCTCGGCGCGCGCCAGTTTCTGCGCGGCGGCGCGAAATGGTCGACCGTCTCGATCGCTATCGGTCTGGCCATCACGGTCGCCGCCTTCCTGGTCTGGGCGACCGCCGGCAAGTCTTTTTCGCTCGTAGGCATGTTGCAGGCGACGATGGTGCGCGCCGTGCCGATCGCGCTGGGCGGCCTCGCCGGCGTGCTGTGCGAGCGCGTTGCCGTCGTCAACATTGCCATCGAGGGCATGCTGCTGGCCGGCGCGTTCACCGGCGCGCTTATGGGGTCATTGCTCGGCGGGTGGGGCGGCCTTGCCGCCGCCGTCGTCATCGGCGGCTTGTTCGGCTTCATCCTCGCCGCCCTTGTCGTCACCTACCGCATGGACCAGATCATCGCCGGCGTGGTGATCAATCTCTTCGTGCTCGGCGTGACCTCCTATGTCTCCAGCCAGGTCTTCGCCGAATACCGCTTCCTCAACAACGCGCCGGTCTTCCGCTCCTTCAAGATCCCGCTGCTCGGCGACATCCCGGTGATCGGCCCGATGCTGTTCAACCAGAACCTGTTCGTCTACGGCGCGCTTATCCTGGTCGGCGTTGCCACCTATTACCTGTTCTACACGCGCTATGGATTGCGCGCGCGCTCCGTCGGCGAGCATCCGCGCGCCGCCGACACGCTCGGCATCAACGTCTATCGCACCCGCTACATCAACGTGACGCTGGGCGGCATGGTCGCCGGCTTCGGCGGCGCATGGTTCACGCTCGGCACGGTCGGCCGTTTCGACGAGAACATGACCGGCGGCCGCGGCTTTATCGGCCTCGCCGCAATGATCTTCGGCCGATGGCATCCCGTCGGCGCCCTGTCCGCCGCGCTTGTCTTCGGTTTCGCGGATTCGCTACAGCAGAAGCTCGCGCTGTTGCGCACGCCGATCCCGTCGGAATTCCTGGCGATGGCGCCCTATATCGCGACGATCGTCGTCGTCGCCGGTTTCGTCGGACGCTCGCGTCCGCCGGCTGCCGATGGCAAGCCCTACGTCAAGGAATGATCGAAGCCTGTGTGCTGACGGACGAGCCGGCAATTCCGATTCTGGTTTGATCTGGGTCAAGGTTTCAGCGCCGCCCATATGCGCATTTGCGCATATGCGAAACAACCGGTGCGAACCGTGCCTGATCCCGTGAAGATACTGGCCGCCCTGGCGGAGCCGACGCGGTTTGCCGCGATGGCGATGCTGTCCGATGGCGGCGAACATTGCGTCTGTGAACTGATGCGGCGCCTCGGTGCCACTCAATCGCGCATGTCACGCCACATGAAGATCCTCAAGGATGCCGGTCTGGTGACCGACCGCCGCGACGCGCAATGGGTGCGCTACCGCCGCAACGCCGCGATGCCCGGCCCGGTCGCCGCGATCGTCGATGCTGCGCTGGGCGCGGCTGTACCCGAAAACCATGGCGAAAGGACAGCGGCATGAGCGCGCATACCGATACCTTGCCGGCACGCCCGCACGGTTCTCCCGGCTGGATCTGGACGCTCGGCGTCGCGGCGTTCGCCGTCGCATGGTGGCTCGTCTATCGCCAGCTCGTTCCGGTCTCCGAATGGCTGACCGGCCTTCTTCCGGTCGAGCGGCACAGCCACACCGGCGAGGCGTTTGCGTTTTTCTTCTACGATGTTCCCAAGGTCCTGATGCTGCTGACGCTCATCGTCTTCGCGATGGGCGTGGTGCGCTCCTTCTTCTCGCCCGAAAAGACCCGCGCCCTGCTCTCGGGCCGGCGCGAGGGCGCGGGCAATGTCATGGCGGCCGGTCTCGGCGTGCTGACGCCCTTCTGTTCCTGTTCCGCCGTGCCGCTGTTCATCGGCTTCGTCTCCGCAGGCGTTCCGCTCGGCGTGACCTTCTCGTTTCTCATTGCCGCGCCGATGGTCAACGAGGTCGCGCTCGGCCTGCTGTTCGGCCTCGTCGGCTGGAAGGTTGCCGTCACCTATCTCGGTTTCGGGCTCGGCGTCGCCATCGTTGCGGGCTGGGTGATCGGGCGGCTGCGTCTCGAAGGCTGGCTGCAGGAATGGGTCCGCAATATCCATGCCGGCGGGGTCGGCGAGATCCCGTCCGCCGAGCTGACCCTCGTCGACCGTTACCGCCAGGGGATCGAGGCGGTCCGCGAGATCGTCGCCAAGGTCTGGATCTGGATCATCGTCGGCATCGCCGCCGGCGCGCTGATCCACGGCTATGTTCCCGCCGACCTGATGGCCCGCATCATGGGTGCGGATGCCTGGTGGTCGGTGCCCGCCGCCGTGCTGATGGGCATCCCGATGTACACCAACGCCGCCGGCGTGATCCCGATCGTCGAGGCGCTTCTCGGCAAGGGCGCGGCGCTCGGCACGGTACTCGCCTTCATGATGAGCGTGATCGCCCTGTCGCTGCCCGAGATGATCATCCTGCGCAAGGTGCTGACGCTGAAGCTGATCGCGGTGTTCATCGGCGTCGTCGGCTGCGGGATCCTTGCGGTCGGCTACATTTTCAACCTCATTTTCTGACGGAGAAACACCATGAAACACGTGAAGGTCTTTGGTCCAGGCTGCAAGCGCTGCGAGACGACCGAGCAGATGGTCCGCGATGCGG
>NZ_JACZCS010000046.1 GCF_014904745.1 Oricola nitratireducens | reverse complement strand
CGTCGACGTCGAGAAGGTGACGGATTACGCCGAAATCGCGATGGCCGGCGTCGTTTCGACGCCGGGCATCTCCATCGACGGCAAGCTCGTTCATGCCGGCGGACTGCCAGACGCCGCGGCGCTGGAAGGCTGGCTCGCGGCATGACCCTCCTTCGAACAGGAATAGCGGCTGCGGCGGTTCTCGCAACCAGCATGGCCGCATCGGCGGGCAGTCTCGAAATCCAGCCGGTCACCGACGGGGTCTATGCGCTCGTCGGCGACATGGAGCAGCGCTCGCCGCAGAACTTCGCCAACAACGCCACCTTCGGCGTCGTTGTCACCGGCGACGGTATTGTCCTGGTCGACCCCGGTGGCAGCTGGAAGGGCGCCGAGGAAATCGACGCGGCGATCCGCTCGATTTCGGACGAGCCGGTCAAATACGTCATCGATACGGGCGGCCAGGACCACCGCTGGCTCGGCAACGGCTACTGGAAGGCGAAAGGCGCGACCATCATCGCATCCGCCGATGCCGTCGCCGACCAGAGCGACCGCCAGTCGATGCAGTTCACCATGCTGGAGACACTCATCGGCGATGCGCTTGCCGGCACGGAGCCGGTCTATGCCGATACCGTTTTCGACGATGAATACGCTTTCTCGCTGGGCGGACTGGATTTCAAGGTCGTCCATCCGGGCGCCGCGCACACACCCGGAGACAGCTATGTCTGGGTCGCCGCGCGCGACACCGTGTTTGCTGGCGACATCGTTTTCGTCGAACGCATTCTCGGCGTCGGCCCGCAGTCGCTGTCCGGCCCGTGGCTGGAAGCCTTCGACAGCTTCGCCGCCCTGGAGCCGGAGCATGTCGTGCCCGGTCACGGCCACGCGACGACCCTCGCTCGCGCGAAGGCCGACACGTATGACTACCTCGCCAATCTGCGCGCCCGCATCGCCGAACACATCGATGCCGGCGGTGACATGATCGGTTCGGTCGAGGTCGACCAGTCGGCCTTTGCCCATCTGACGCAATTCGACGCGCTGTCGCGGCGCAACGCCCAGCAGGTCTTCTCCGAAATGGAATGGGAATAGGAGCTACTAGGTGTTTCGCCGCCGCTACCGGGAGGCAGGACGCCGGGTCCGGTGATTCCGCCAAGGACGGTCAGGGAATGCAGCGAAAAAGAAATGGTGCCCAGAAGAGGACTCGAACCTCCACGCCTTGCGGCACACGGACCTGAACCGTGCGCGTCTACCAATTCCGCCATCTGGGCACGGTTTGGCTAGGCGGCATCGTTTAAGGGGCTGCGCGGGCCAAGTCAACGGCATTGCAGCGCTTCGGCCAAGAATTTGCTGCGAAATTTCCGGTGCGGCGCGCGGTTGGCATCGGGGCCGGAAAACCACTAGCTTGACGGCCGCGAATCCGACCGGAGGAGAGTGCCCGTGATCGTCGTTCCGGGATCGATAAATCTCGACCTGATCGCCCGTGTCGAGCGCCTGCCGGCGCCGGGCGAAACCGTGCGCGGCCCGTCCTTTGTCACCGCGCCCGGCGGCAAGGGCGCCAACCAGGCGCTTGCCGCACGCCGCGCCGGCGCCGAGGTGGCGATGATCGGTGCGGTTGGCGCCGATGCCCAGGCGGACGGCGCGCTGGAACTGTTGCGCGGCGGCGGCGTCGATCTCTCCCGTGTGAAAACCGTCGCTGACATTTCCACCGGCGTCGCCCTGATCATGGTCGATCACCTGAAGGGCGAAAACGTCATTGCCGTCGTCGCCGGCGCGAACGGCCGTGTCGCGCCAGCCGACGTGACGGCCCGGAAACCGGAGACCGGCGACATCGTCCTCCTGCAAATGGAAATCCCCGCGGAAACCGTGTCGGCGGCGCTGCGCCACGCCGGCGCGACGTCCGTCCTCAACATCGCGCCCTATACGGACGATGTGCCGGCGCTGGCGCCGCTCGCCGACATCGTCGTCGCCAACGAGACCGAATTCGACCTGATGGCCGCGGCGATGCGGCTGCCCGGAGATGATCGCGCGGCGCGCATGCGGGCCTTCGTGGAAAAATCGGGCAACGCGCTCGTCGTCACGCTCGGGCCGGACGGCGCGGTCGCGCTGACGGGCGACGGCGAGTTCCGCGCCGCCGCCCCGGTGATCGAGACGGTCGATACGGTGGGTGCGGGCGACACCTTCTGTGGCTATCTTGCCGCGGGATTGGCGGAGGGCATGGCCTGGCCGGACGCGCTCGATCTTGCCGTGCGCGCCGGCGCGGCCACGTGTCTCAAGCCCGGCGCCCAGCCGGCGATTCCGTACCGAAGCGAACTCTAAAGCCGCGCGATCCGCTCGGTCAGAAGCCCAAAGAAGCCGTTGGCGTCGACATCGCGCAGTACATGTGCGTTCTTCGCCCGGCCGGTGACGCCCCACCAGTCGACCACGGTCATGCCCATGGTCAGTTCCGACCCGGTCTCGATTTCGACATTGCAATCGCGGCCGGAAAACAGGTCCGGCTTCAAGAGCCAGGCGATGACGCAGGGATCGTGCAGCGGTCCGCCGTCGGTGCCGTATTTATCCTCGTCGAACCGTTCGAAGAAATCGATCAGCTCGGCCGCGGCCGTCGTCACCTTCGTGCCCTGCGCCCGCATCGCGTCGATGCGCTCGTGCGTCGTCAGCGCCTTGTGGGTGCAGTCGAGCGGGATCATCGTGATGGGGACGCCCGACTTGAACACGGTCGCCGCGGCATGCGGATCGACATAGATGTTGAATTCGGCCGCCGGCGTCGTGTTGCCGCCCTCGAAGAATCCGCCGCCCATCATCACGATCTCGCGGATCTTTGGCGCGATGTCGGGCGCCTTGACCAGCGCCAGCGCGATATTGGTCAGCGGCCCGAGCGTGCACAGCGCCACCTCGCCGGAAGCGCGCTCGCGCAGCGTCTCGACGATGAAGTCGACGCCGTGTTGCGCTTGCAGCGGCATCGCCGGTTCCGGCAGGTCGGGGCCGTCGAGGCCGCTCTTGCCGTGCACATATTCCGCCGTCACGAGGTCGCGCACGAGTGGCCGCGAAGCACCGGCGAAGACCCTCGTCTCCGGCTTGCCGGCCAATTCGCAGATCTTGCGGGCGTTTTTCTCGGTCAGCGGCAGCGGCACGTTGCCCGCCACCGTAGTGATCCCGATGACCTCGAACTCCTCGCTCGCAAGCGCCAGCAGGATGGCGAGCGCGTCGTCCTGCCCGGGGTCGGTGTCGATGATGATGGCGCGTCTGTCGGACATGGCACTCCTGCCGGCTGGTTGCTTGCAATCGTTTGACCGACGGACCATATCAAGGGCGCCGGCGAATGCCACCAACGGGTTCGCCGCAAGTGTCGCTTTGCAAGGAAGGACATGGACATGTCGCGCGTCCCGACGTTTTCGAGCCCGTTGCTTGTCGGTTTCGAGACCATTGAGAAATCGCTCGAGCGCATCGCCAAGAGCGCCGACGGCTATCCCCCCTACAACATCGAACGGCTGGTCAAGGACGGCAACGAGGTCCTGCGCATCACGCTCGCCGTCGCGGGTTTTTCGATCGACGATCTCGATATATCCACCGAGGATTCGCAGCTCGTCATCCGTGGCCGGCAGACCGAGGACGAGGAACCGCGCGAGTTTCTTCACCGCGGCATCGCCGCGCGCCAGTTCCAGAAGGCTTTTGTGCTCGCCGATGGCATGCGCGTTCTGGGCGCCGAGCTGAAGAACGGCCTGCTCGCCGTCGATCTCGATCGCCCGCAGCCCGAAAAGCTGGTCAAGAAGATCGCCATCGCCCAGCGCGACTGACGCGCTCCTTTCACCGGAATGTGACAAAGCGTGTAGGGCGAGCGCGATTGACCTCGCCGCGCGCCCTTCTATGGTCTCCCGCATCCGCATGTGTCTTCGAGGGGACCCTTCATGAAAACCGTCCTGGCCGCGCTCGCCGCGTTCGCTCTGTCCACCACTCTTGCCACCGCCGCCGAGGTCAATCCGGCGGATTGGGACGCCGTGCTCAAGGACGCGAAGGGCGAAACCGTCTACTGGAATGCCTGGGGCGGCTCGCAGAACATCAACGCCTATATCGGCTGGGTCGGCGAGGAACTGCAGCAACGCTTCGGCGTCAAGCTGGTGCATGTGAAGCTCGACGACACGGCCAATGCGGTGGCCACCGTCGTCACCGAGAAAGCCGCCGGCAAGGATACGGGCGGTACCATCGACCTGATCTGGATCAACGGCGAAAATTTCGCCTCCATGAAGCGCCAGGGCCTGCTCTACGAACCGGGCTGGGCGACGCAATTGCCGAACTGGCGCTATGTCGATGCCGAAACGAAGCCGACGGTCACCACCGACTTCACCATTCCAACCGATGGCATGGAATCGCCCTGGGGCATGGCGAAGCTGGTTTTCTTCTACGACAGCGCCCGCACCGATGCCTCCGGCCTGCCGGATTCCGCCGACGAACTGCTCGCTTGGGCAAAACAACAGCCCGGTCGCTTCTCCTATCCGCAGCCGCCGGATTTCATCGGCTCGACCTTCCTGAAGCAGGTCCTGTCGGAAAAGATCGCCGATCCGGCGAAGTTGCTTGAGCCGGTCAAGCCTGACGAATTCGCCGGCCTGACGAAGCCGCTCTTCGATTATCTCGACCAATTGCATCCCTATCTGTGGCGCAGCGCCAAGGCCTTTCCGAAGGACTATCCCTCGATGAGCCAGTTGCTCGCAGACGGTGAACTCGACATCACCTTCGCCTTCAACCCGGCCGAGGCGTCGAGCGCGATTGCCAACGACCTGCTGCCGGACAAGGTGCGGTCCTTCACCTTCTCCGGTGGCACGCTCTCGAACACGCATTTCGTTGCCATCCCCTACAACGCCGCCGCCAAGGCCGGCGCGCTCGTGACCGCCAATTTCCTGCTCTCGCCGGAAGCCCAGGCGCGCAAGCAGGATCCGGGCATCTGGGGCGACCCGACCGTTCTGGCGATGGACCGGCTCTCCGATAAGGACCGTGCCCGCTTCGAGAAACTTGATCTCGGCATCGCGACGCTGAAGCCCGATGAACTCGGCCCGACGCTGCCCGAACCGCATCCCTCCTGGATGGCGATGATCGAGGAGGAATGGGCCGCGCGCTACGGCGTCGCCAACTAGGCGCCCGGCGGCGTACCGTCGGGCCCGTCCGTGCTCCGTTTCGCGCCCCTTCTGGCGATCGCCGTCCTTGCCCTGCCGGTGATCGCCGGTCTTGCCGGGACGCTGGCGCCGGCATTCGGCTACCTGCCGGCGCTCGGCGGCAGCGAAATCTCGCTTGAGCCGTTCCGCATCGTTCTTGGTCAGCCGGGCTTGCTGCGGTCCTGTCTGATTGCGCTGGCGAGCGGCGTCGTCACGGCCGCGATCTCCACCGCGCTGGTCGCGCTTTTCGTCGGCGGCTGGTCGGAGACGCGGACCTTCCGCCTCATCCAGTCGCTCGTTTCGCCGCTGCTCGCCGTCCCGCATGCGGCGGCCGCCTTCGGTCTTGCTTTCATGATCGCGCCATCCGGCTTTCTCGCCCGGCTTGTTTCGCCTTGGGCGACCGGCTGGACGCGCCCGCCCGACTGGCTGATCGTCAACGATTCGCTCGGCCTGTCCCTGATGGCCGGGCTGATCGTCAAGGAGGTGCCGTTTCTCCTCCTGATCACGCTTGCCGCCTTGCCGCAGGTGCCGCTTGCCGCCTCGAACCGGCTCGCCGGCTCGCTCGGCTACGGCCGAGTCGCCGGCTTCCTGTTCACCACGTGGCCGGCGATCTATCGCCAGATCCGGCTCGCCGTCTCTGCCGTGATTGCCTTTGCCAGTTCCGCCGTCGACGTCGCCGTCATCCTCGGCCCGACCACTCCGGCCTCCCTGCCGGTCCGCCTCGTCCAGTGGATGAACGATCCCGAGCTCACCGCGCGTTTCATGGCGTCGGCGGGCGCGGTCCTGCAGCTTGGCGTCACGCTCGCCGCGCTTCTGATCTGGTTCGGCCTCGAAAAACTCTGCGCCATGGCGACGATGCGCCTATGCGAACGTGGCCCGCGTTTTCGGGCCGATGCCGGCATCCGCATGGTCGCGCTTCTCGCCATGGCGACGACGGCGATCGCGATCTTCGGCGGGCTTGGCCTGCTGGCGCTCTGGTCGGTCTCGGGCCTCTGGCAATTCCCGCATGTGCTGCCCGCGTCCCTGTCGCTGCGCGGCTGGCAGCAGACCCTGCCGGGCATCGGCGATCCCCTGACGACGACGGTCACGGTCGGTCTTGCCGCAACCGTGCTCTCGGCGCTGATCGTCGTCGCCAGCCTCGCGCGCGAACAGGAAACCGGGCGCAGCGGCGGCAACCGCGCTCTGCTCTTCATCTACCTGCCGCTGCTCGTGCCGCAGGCGGGCTTCGTCTTCGGGCTGAAACTGTTCCTCGTTCACGGCGGCGTCGGCGCCAACTGGGCGGCGCTGGTCTTCGTCCATCTCGTCTTCGTCCTGCCCTATGTCTTCCTGTCGCTGTCGGCGCCCTGGCGTGCCTTCGACCGGCGTTACGAGGCGATCGCCGCCGGCCTCGGCAAGGGACGCGGAACGACCTTTCTCGCCATCCGCCTGCCGATGCTGTCGCGCGCCATTCTCGCGGCGATGGCCGTCGGCTTCGCGGTTTCCGTCGGCCAGTATCTGCCGACGGTGCTGATCGGCGCCGGACGGCTGGTGACGATCACCACCGAGGCCGTCGCGCTCGGAGCCGGCGGCAACCGGCGCATCATCGGCATCTATGCCTTCCTGCAGATGCTGCTGCCCTTCCTTGGCTTCGCTCTTGCGGCGCTCGTCCCGGCGTTGCTTTTCCGCAACCGCCGCGCCATGAAGATCGCCTGAATTGACCCGGAGCCCCGCTTGCCTGACGACACCACCGCCGGCCTTCGCCTTGACGCCGTCCGCATCCGTCTCGGCGGGCAGGAACTGCTGTCCGTCGATCGCCTCGTGCGTCCCGGCGAGACGCTGACGGTCATGGGCCCCTCCGGCTCCGGCAAGTCGACCCTGCTCGCCTATATCGGCGGCTTTCTCGATCCCGCCTTTTCCGGCGAGGGCAGGGTGATCTGCGGCGGCCGCGACATCGCCCACCTTCCGGCACAGGAGCGCCATGCCGGCATCCTGTTCCAGGATCCGCTGCTCTTTCCGCACATGTCGGTCGGCGGCAATCTGGTTTTTGCGATCCCGCGCGCCGTCGCGGGCAGCGCCGCGCGCCGCAAACGTGCCGAGGCGGCGCTTGCCGATGTCGGGCTGGAAGGATTCTTCGACCGCGATCCCGACACGCTGTCCGGTGGCCAGAAGGCGCGCGTCGCGTTGGCCCGCGTGCTTCTCGCCGAGCCGAACTTCCTGCTCCTCGACGAGCCGTTTTCGAAACTCGACATGCAGTTGCGCGACCAGATCCGCGGCCTCGTCTTCGAGCGCGCGAAACGGTCCCGCCTGCCGGTCATCCTCGTTACCCATGACGCGGCCGACGCAGCGGCGGCCGGCGGCGACGTGATCGAGGTCGGTTGAGGCTTGCCGATGGCGCTGACCACCATGCCCGACCTGCCGGTCACCGAGGTTCTCGACGATCTTCGCACCGCCCTCGCCAGGCGGCCGAACGCCGTTCTCGTCGCGCCACCCGGCGCCGGCAAGACGACGCTTGTTCCGCTGGCGCTGCTCGATGCGTCTTGGCTCTCAGGACAAAAGATCGTCGTCCTCGAACCGCGCCGCCTCGCCGCCCGCGCCGCCGCGCGCCGCATGGCGCAATTGCTGGGCGAGACCGTCGGCGAAACCGTCGGCTACCGCATGCGCCTCGATACGAAGGTCGGCCCGAGGACCCGCATCGAGGTCGTCACCGAGGGTGTGTTCCAGCGCATGATCACCGGCGATCCGGAACTGGCCGGTATTGGCGCGATCCTGTTCGACGAGTTCCACGAACGCAGCCTGGATGCCGATTTCGGCCTCGCGCTTGCGCTCGACGTGCAGGAAGGTCTGCGTGAGGACCTGCGCATCCTCATCATGTCGGCGACGCTCGACGGCGCGCGCGTCGCGTCCCTGCTTGGTGATGCGCTGGTGATCGAGAGCGAGGGCCGGGCCTTTCCGGTCGAGATCCGCTACGAGGACCGGCCCGGCACCGAAACCGCCGAGCAGGCGGTCGTCCGGGTCGTCCGCAGGGCGCTCGCCACCGAGACGGGCAGCTTGCTCGTCTTCCTGCCCGGGCAGGGCGAAATTCGCCGCGTCGCCGCCGCGCTCGCCGACCGTCTGCCGGCGGATGCCTTTCTCGCGCCGCTTTACGGCATGATGGATATCGCCGACCAGGATCGCGCCATCCAGCCGCCTGCGCCCGGCACCCGCAAGATCGTGCTGGCGACGGCGATTGCCGAGACCTCGATCACCATCGATGGCGTGCGCGTCGTCATCGATTCCGGCCTTGCCCGCCGCCCGGTCTTCGATCCGGGCTCCGGCCTGACCCGGCTGGAGACCGGCCGCGTCAGCCAGGCCGCCGCCACGCAGCGCGCCGGCCGCGCCGGCCGCACGGAGCCGGGCGTGGCGATCAGGCTGTGGCGCGAGGAGCAGACGCGCGCGCTCGCCGCCTTCGATCCGCCGGAAATCCTCAATGCCGACCTGACATCGCTGCTGCTCGATTGCCTCGCCTGGGGCGTCGCCGATCCGGCCAGCCTGCGTTTCCTCGATCCGCCGCCGGCACCGGCGCTGAACGAGGCGCGCGCGCTTCTGACGATGCTCGGAGCGATCGACGGGCGCGGCGGCCTGACGCCGAAGGGCGCCGCGATGCGCGACCTGGCTCTGCCGGCGCGCCTCGGCGCCATGGTCGTCGCCGCGAAGGATCGCAACGATGCCTTCCGGCGCATGCTGCTCGCCCTGCTGGTCACCGAGCGCGGCGCCGCCGGTCCGGGCGTCGATATCGGCTACCGGTTCGATACCGCCCTGCGCGGCAAGGGCCCGCAACTGGCGCGCCTGCGTGACATGGCCAAGCGCACGGTCGCATCCATGTCCCTGCCCGCGGGCGGCGAGGAAACGGCCGTCGGCGCGATGCTGCTCGATGCTTATCCCGACAGGGTCGCGAAATCGCGCGGCGGCGCGCGGCGCGGTTCCTTCGTCATGGCGAACGGCCGCGGCGCGGCGATGGACGAGACCGAGCCGCTGGCCGGCGAGACCCATGTCGTCGTCGCCGACGTCACCGGCGTCGCGCGCGAGGGCCGCATCACCTCGGCGGCCGCCGTCGGCGAAGCCGAAATCCGGGCCATCCTCGGCGATCGCATCGAGAAGGCCGAGCAGGTCGAATTCGACAGGGAAAAGGGCGGCCTGACCGCCCGCCGCGTCGAAAGGCTTGGCGCGGTGGTCCTGTCGCGCGTGCCGGTGAAGGTCGGGCCCGGCGAGGCGGCGACGGCGGCGCTTCTTGCGGCCGTTCGCGCAAACGGCCTTGGCCTCTTGCCGTGGTCGAAGGAGGTTTCCCAATTGCGCGCCCGTCTCGCCTGGCTGCATGTCCGTCTCGGCGATCCCTGGCCGGCGATGGACGATGCCGCCCTCATCGAAAGCCTGGAGAATTGGCTCGCGCCTTTCCTGCAAGGGGCGGTCAGCCTGTCGGGCCTGAATGCCGGCACGCTGCGCGACGCGCTGTTGCTGCTTGTGCCGCCCGACCTTCAGCGCCGGATCGAGGAAAACGCGCCGTCGCGTTTCACCGCGCCGACCGGCTCCTCGATCATGCTGGATTACCCCGACGACGGCTCCGCGCCGGTCGTCGCCATCCGCGTCCAGGAGCTGTTCGGCCTCACGGCCCATCCGTCGATCGCCGGCGGCACGGTGCCGCTGACGCTTGAACTCCTGTCGCCCGCCCACCGGCCGATCCAGCGCACGCAGGACCTGCCCGGCTTTTGGGCGGGGTCGTGGGCGGCGGTGCGCGCCGACCTGAGGGGACGGTATCCCAAACATCCCTGGCCGGAGGATCCGGCCGGCGCCGAAGCGACCCGGCGCGCCAAGCCGCGGCCGTGATAACGCTGATTCGCGGTTGTCGTTTCAAAAACGAAACACGCACCGTATATACGCCATATGGAATTTGAACTCGCCCACGAGACCGGTTTCGACAATCGCCGCCTGCGCCTCTCGACAATCACGAACACGCGCTGGCTGGCGACGCTCGGCCAGCTGTCTGCCGTTCTCCTGGTTGCGCTGGGACTGCGGTTCGAACTGCCCATCGCAGCCTGCATGATCCTGATCGCGATCGCGGCGCTTCTCAACATCGCGCTCACCTGGTTTTTTCCGGCCAACAAGCGCCTGAATCCGATCGGCGTCCTTGCCGTCCTGCTCTTCGACGTGGCGCAATTGGCCGGCCTGCTGGCGCTGACCGGCGGCCTGACCAATCCGTTCTGCATCTTGCTCATCGTGCCGGTGATCGTCTCCGCGACGACGCTGCCGCCGCGCTACACGGCGCTACTCGCCGCCGTGACCCTCGCCTTTGCTTCGGCGCTCGCTTTCGTTCATCTGCCGCTGCCGTGGTATCCTGGCGTCGGGCTGCAGATCCCGCTGGTCTTCGTCGCCGGCGTGTGGGTCGCCGTCGTCTCCACGATCGTCTTCACGGCCTTCTATGTCTATCGCGTCGCCGAGGAGGCGAGGCGGCTGTCCGACGCGCTTGCGGCGACCGAACTCGTCCTGCAGCGCGAGCAGCACCTGTCGGCGCTGGACGGGCTTGCCGCCGCCGCCGCACATGAACTCGGCACGCCGCTCGCCACCATCTCGCTCGTCGCCAAGGAGATGGGGCGCGAACCCTTCGAGCCCGAAAGCCTGCGCGAGGACATCGCGCTGGTGCGCACCCAGGCCGACCGCTGCCGCGAGATCCTCAAGCGGCTGAGCACGCTTGGAACCGGCGAGGAGGACCATCTTGCGCGCATGGCGCTGCGCACCATGATCGAGGAGGTCATCGCGCCGCATCGCGAATTCGGCATCCGTATCAGCTCGCGGATCGAGGAGAATGCCGGCAACGAACCGGTCTGCCGCCGCAATCCGGGCATCATCTACGGCCTCGGCAATCTGGTCGAGAACGCCGTCGATTTCGCCAGCGAGGCCGTCGAGATCAGCGTCGCCTGGACGCCGGACACGGTGCGCATCCGCATTGTCGATGACGGTCCGGGATTCCCGCCGGAGATGCTGGAACGCATCGGCGAACCCGATCTTCCGCGCATTCCGGAAAGGCAGCGCAACGGTGGCGGCGGTCTCGGTCTCGGCATCTTCATCGCCAAGACCCTTCTGGAGCGGTCGGGCGCCACCGTGCGCTTCTCGAACGCATTTTCTTCGGGAAAAGGCGCCGATGTTGTCGTGGAATGGCCGCGCGCGGCCATGCAACTGGCGGCATGACAGGGTACGAAGAGTGTAATAAAGAGATCAAAACAGGTGAATGGGATGGAAGACTCAAGCGAACTCGGCCCGGACAAAAGCCTGCTGATCGTCGATGACGATCGGTTGTTTCTGCAGCGTCTTGCCCGCGCCATGGAGAGCCGAGGCTTTGCCGTCGCCACCGCCGAAACGATTGCCGACGGTCTGGCCGAAGTCAAAAAGGCGCCGCCGGCCTATGCCGTCGTCGACATGCGCCTTGGCGACGGCAACGGTCTCGACGTCATCGAGGCCATCCGGGTGCGCCGACCGGACGCCCGCGCCATAGTGCTGACCGGCTACGGCAATATCGCGACCGCCGTCACCGCGGTGAAGCTCGGCGCGGTCGATTATCTTGCCAAGCCCGCCGATGCCGACGAAATCTATGCCGCGCTGACGACGATGCCGGGCGAAAAGACGCCGCCGCCGGAAAATCCGATGTCGGCCGACCGGGTGCGCTGGGAGCATATCCAGCGCGTCTTCGAGATGTGCGATCGCAATGTCTCGGAAACGGCGCGTCGCCTCAACATGCACCGTCGCACCCTGCAGCGCATCCTCGCCAAGCGCGCGCCGCGTTGAATTCGCCTATTCGGGCAGTTCGATCCCGGCGAGTTCCGCCGCATAGAGCCGCTGCGCCGCCGATTGCGCGATGCGCAGCGTGACCGCCTTGCGCCGCGCCGCCGCCAGCCGGTGTTCAGGCGCTTCCCCGAGCAGTGCCGCGCCATGCTCGTCGGCGCGGATGAACCCGCAATCCTCCGGGAAAATCGCTTGCGGCACGTCGCCCAGCGTGGCGAAGAACAGCCTGTCGCAATAATCGCGATAGTCCGGCCATTTGTTGTCGGCCTTCAGGTCCTCGACCGAGGACTTGATCTCGACGATCCAGATCGACCCGTCGCGGAACAGCGCAATGATATCGGCGCGCCGCCCGCTGGCCAGCGTCAGTTCCGGCACATGCGCTGCTCCCATTTCCGTCAGCAACAATTGCACCCCGCGCCGGATTCTGAGCGCACGGACCGATTGACGGCCGTCTTCGAGCGGGTTTTTCGCGTGCAGATCGATTATCGGCATCTATCCAGTTTGCCACGATTCGCCGCCCCCGGGGGCAGCAGCCTCATTTTCCGTTTGACCGGTGTGTGATGAATGTCACATTTTTATTTTCATGGTTAATCAATGAATGGGCTCTAGATGACAGTCTTGCAAGACTGTTTTACGTAGGGTCGTCGGCGTGATTCTGGGAAGGTCGTGGCCGGCTTTTTAAAACGGGAGAATTCCATGCGGGGGTCACGCATTCTTATAGCCGCTCTGGCGGCACTGGCACTGGCAGGCTGCAGTACGTCCGGGTCGAGCCTGGTGGTAAATGCCTACACGGCAAAGGCCGATGGCGCCTACAAGCTGCCGGCAATTCCGGTTACCAAGGTCGAACGGCAATATCGCCGCCAGGTCGTGAGTTACCAGACGAAGGAAAAGCCCGGCACGATCGTCGTCGATACTGGCGCCAAGTATCTTTACTTCGTGATGGAGAACGGCAGGGCGATGCGTTACGGCATCGGCGTCGGCCGCGAAGGCTTCGAATGGTCCGGCACCGCCCGGATCGCGATGAAGCGCGAATGGCCGGTCTGGACACCGCCGCCGGCAATGATCAATCGCCAGCCGGAACTCGCGAAATATCGTGGCGGCATGCAGCCGGGCCTCAACAATCCGCTCGGCGCGCGCGCGATGTATCTCTACAACAAGCGCGGCGACACCGGTTACCGCCTGCACGGCTCGCCGGAATGGTGGTCGATCGGTAAGGCGATGTCGTCGGGTTGCATCCGCCTGATGAACCAGGACATTGTCGATCTCTACAATCGTGCCGAGGTCGGGGCCAAGGTCATCGTCATGTAGAACCGCATGACGCGGAAACAAAAAAGCCGGGCTGAAAAGCCCGGCTTTTTCTTTGTCTTGTGGTGCGTATCAGACGGCTTCGACGCCCTGCACTTCGGGGATGAAGTGACGCAGCAGGTTCTGGATGCCGTGCTTGAGCGTCGCTGTGGATGACGGGCAGCCTGCGCAGGCGCCTTTCATGTGCAGGAAGACCGTGCCGCCGCGATAGCCCCGGAAGGTGATGTCACCGCCGTCTTGGGCGACGGCCGGGCGCACGCGCGTGTCGAGCAGTTCCTTGATCGTGGCGACGATGGTTTCGTCGCTTTCGTCATAGAACTCCTCGCCCGGCGCGATTTCGTTGCCGGCGCCCTGTTCGGCCATCACCGGGGCATCCGACATGAAATGCTCCATGATTCCGGCGAGGATCGCCGGTTTCAGATGCGGCCACTCGGATGCGTCGTCCTTGGTGATGGTGACGAAGTCGTATCCGAAGAACACGCCCGTCACGCCATCGATGGCAAACAGCTTGCCGGCGAGAGGCGATTGCGCGGCCGCTTCGTCGGCATCGCGGAAATCGGCGGTGCCGCTGTCGAGGACGACCTTGCCGGGCAGGAACTTCAGCGTGGCGGGATTCGGCGTTGCTTCGGTCTGGATGAACATCGTGTCGCTCCGGCAAACAGTTTGGAATAATTCTAAATAGGCCGGTCGCTCGCCCATATCAAGCGCGAGAGATGCGCCTTTTCGCGCGAATCGCGGATTACGACAGGCTCTCGATATCCTCGTCGCTGAGATTGTACGGCACGACGGTGACGGGAATCGGGAATGCCGCGCTGCGCCCGGCGACGGACGAGACCAGCGGTCCGGGCCCTTCCTTGGCCGCGCCGGCGGCGAGAACGAGGATCGCGACGTCCTGGTCTTCCTCGATCAGCGCGTGGATCTGTTCGACCGGCACGCCTTCGCGGATGACGGTTTCCGCCTCGATACCCGCCTTTTCACGCGCATAGGCGCCGTATTTCGCGAGAACCGCCTCGGCGTTTTCGGTCGCCTCGGCGCGCATCACCTGCTCGACGCCCAGCCAGTGCTGGAAATCGCCCGGTTCGATGACGAACAGCAGGATGAGGCCGCCATTCGTCTTGAGCGCGCGGCGCGCGGCGTAAAGCACGGCCCGTTCGCATTCGGGCGTGTCGTCGATCACCGCCAGAAATTTCCGTCGGTGGCCAGCTTCGTTGATCAGTCGCTTTGTAAACATGGCCGATACATGGCACGCTGCAGTGACGGCATCAAGCGCCCAGATTGGCGCAGGCTCACGGTCGTCAGGCGAGCAGCCCGACGATCCGCTTTACGTCCGCCAGGGTCTTCTCGGCCAGCACCGAGGCGCGTTCCGCGCCATTGGCCAGCACCGAGTCGATATGGGCAGTATCGGTCATCAGGCGACGCATTTCTTCGGCGATCGGGCTGAGTTTGGTGACCGCGAGATCGGCGAGCGCCGGCTTGAAGGCGGAGAACTGCTGGCCGCCGAATTCGTTCAGCACGGCTTCCTTGGTCGTGTCGGCGAGCGCCGCGTAGATGCCGACGAGATTGTTCGCCTCCGGCCGTTCAGCGAGCCCGGCGGTCTCCGACGGCAGCGCTTCGGGATCGGTCTTGGCCTTGCGGATCTTCTTTGCGATGTCGTCGGCCGTGTCGGTCAGATTGATGCGCGACAGGTCGGATGGGTCCGATTTCGACATCTTCTTCGTTCCGTCGCGCAGGCTCATGATCCGCGTCGCGGGCCCCTCGATCAGCGGTTCGGTCAGCGGGAAGAAACCGTTGACCGTCTCGTCGCCGACCTGGACAGGCACGCCGAGGCCGAGATCGCCGATGCGCTCCGAATAGTCGTTGTTGAATTTCTGTGCGATGTCGCGCGCCAGTTCCAGATGCTGCTTCTGGTCTTCGCCGACGGGCACATGCGTACCGCGATAGACCAGGATGTCGGCGGCCATCAGGTTCGGATAGGCAAACAGGCCGACCGACGCGTTCTCGCGGTCCTTGCCGGCTTTCTCCTTGAACTGGGTCATGCGGTTTAGCCAGCCCATGCGCGCGACGCAATTGAATATCCAGGCGAGTTCGGCATGCTGGTACACGCGGCTCTGGTTGAAGACGATGTGCTTGACCGGGTCGATGCCCGCCGCGAGGAACGCCGCGGCGATCGACCGCGTGCCGTCGATCAGTTCCTGCGGCTTCGGATTGACCGTCAGCGCGTGCAGGTCGACCACACAATAGATACAGTTGTGGCTTTCCTGCAGCGCGACGAATTTGCGGATCGCGCCGAGATAGTTGCCGAGCGTGAGATTGCCCGTCGGCTGCACGCCCGAAAAGACGAGGGGTTCGAAGCTGCTCATTTCAGTGTTCCCGAAGCTGGTGGAGGGCCCCGTCGCAGAGTCTGGCTCCGGATGCGAGGATCGGTTGCGCGCGGCTTATGACAGGCAGTCGCGAAACCTTCAAGTCCGCATCACGATTCGCCGCCTTTCGCCGTCCGCTGCCGCGTCATCGAGCGTTGCAGCATCGAGCGGTCGATCGCGCCGGTGGCGATCGCCAGGCCAAAATAGATCAGCATCGAGATCGCGATCAGGCCCATCGCGATGCCGGCGCGCACGAGAATGCCGGAGGCAAGAAACGTCTCGCGCGAATAGGACCACGCGCCATAGAGCGCCAGTCCCATGATCGCGCTGCAGACGAGGATCATCGCCGTGCGCCGGATCGTCTCCGGTGACGGGCGGAAATGGTGGCGGCGCCACAGCGTGACGCCGAGAAGGATCGCGTTGACCCAACCGGCGAGGCTTGTTGCCGCGGCAATACCGACATGGCCGATGAGCGGGAACATCGCCAGGCTGCCGCCGGCGTTGACGATCAGCGAGACGAGCGAGAACCACATCGGCGTGCGCATGTCCTCGCGCGCGAAAAAGCCCGGCTGCAAAACCTTGATCAGCACGAAGGACGGCAGGCCGATCGCGAAGGCGGCAAGCGCGCCGGCCGCCGCCTGCGTAGTGTCCGCCGAGAACGCGCCGCGCTCGTAGATGACGGCGATGAACGGAACCGGCGTCAGCGCCAGCGCGACGGCCGCCGGGACGGTCAGTCCGAGGCCGAATTCGAGGCTGCGGTTCTGCAGTGTCAGCGCCGTCTTCTGCTCGTTGGCGCCGAGCGCACGCGCCAGTTCCGGCAGCAGTACGACGCCGATGGCGATGCCGATCACGCCGAGCGGCAGCTGGTAGATGCGGTCGGCATAATTCAGAAGCGCGATCGCACCGTCCTGCTGCGAGGCGATGATCTGGCCGATCACCAGGTTGATCTGGACGATTCCGCCGGTCAGCGCCGCCGGCGCGGCCAACCCGAGCAGTCGCCTGACCTGCGGAGTCAGCCGCGGCCGCTGCGGCTTGAAACGGAAGCCGAGACGGATCAGCCCGTAGACGAGCAGCCCGAGTTGCAGCAGTCCGGCCAGGACGACACCGATGGCAAGGGCGACGCCGATGCCCCGCTGGTCCCAGCCGTAGCGGAGCGCCGCCAAAAGCACGCCGATCAGCACGATGTTGAGCAGCACCGGCGCAAGCGCGGCCAGGAAATATTTACGGAACGAGTTCAGCACGCCCGACAGCATTGCAACCAGCGACATCGCCGTCAGATAGGGAAACATGATCCGCGCCAGCAGCACGGTCAGGTCGAATTTCTCCGGCGTGTCCTGGAAGGCGGGCGCGATCACCGTCGCGGCGAGAAACGGCATGAAGGCGAGCGCCGCGGCCGAGAACACGACGAGGACGAGCGTCAGGACGGAGAAGACCTCGCCGGCGAACTGCGCCGCGCTGTCCTCGCCATTCGCCTCGACTTCCTTGGCGAAGATCGGCACGAAGGCCGAGTTGAACGCGCCTTCCGCGAACAGTCTTCGGAACAGGTTCGGAAAGCGCAGAGCGGCGTAGAAGGCGTCGGCCACCGGCCCGGCGCCGAGCGCCGCCGCGATCATCGCCTCGCGCACGAAACCGAGCACGCGGCTAGCCGATGTCGCGCCGCCGACACCCAGGAACTTGCCGAACAGGCTCATGCGTCAGCCAGCCTTCTGTGATTTGGCGAGCCCGGCGCTCACCTGCACCACCGGATTTTCGTCGCCGCGTCCCATCAGCACGTCCGCCAGCACCTTGCGGATGCGCTTCTGGCGCGCCGGATCGGTGATCTTGTGGCCGGTCAGGTCGGTGACATAGAATGTGTCGACCACCTTCTCGCCGAAGGTGGTGATATGCGCGGAATGGATATCGAGCCTGAGATCGGACAGCGCGCCGGTGATCTCCGACAGGATGCCCGGCCGGTCGAGCCCTTCGACCTCGATGACCGAGAAGCGGTTCGACAGCGTGTTCTTGACGGCGGCGGCCGGCTCGATCGTGAACGCCTTCAGTCCGCGCCGCGGCTTCATCTTGTTGGCCAGCATGTCGGGCACGTATTCGCGTCCCGACAGCACATCCTCGATGACCTTGCCGATCCGTTTGGCGCGGCGGAATTCGTCGCCGTCATCGTCGAATTCGCGGTTGATCAGGATCGTGTCGAGCGCCCAACCGTTGCTGGTCGTGAATACATGCGCGCCGTCGATCTTCGCGCCGGCGCTCGAGCAGGCCGCGGCGATGATCGAAAGCAAGCGCGGATGGTCGGGGGCGAGCACCGTGATCTCCGTGATCGCCTGGAACTGGTTCGTCTTGACGTCGGTCGCCAGCTTCTTGTCCTCGGCCCGCGCCGCGCGGACGAATTCCGCGTGCCGCACCTGGTCCTCGATATCGACGGTCAGAAGATAGTTGTCGTAGTGCTGCTTCACATAAGCCCGCCGCTCGTCTTCCGGCCACGCCGACAGTTCTTCGGTGAGCGCGTCGCGCGCATGGGAAGCCCGCTGCTTGCGGTTGATTTCCGAGAAGCCGCCGGTCATCGCCAGTTCGGCCTCCGAATAGAGCGTGCGCAGCAGCTGGCCTTTCCAGCCATTCCATACGCCGGGCCCGACGGCGCGAATGTCGCACACGGTCAGGACGACCAGAAGCTTCAGCCGCTGCACGGTCTGCACCGTGGCGACGAAATCCTCGATGGTCTTGCGGTCGGAAAGGTCGCGCGACTGAGCCACCGTGCTCATGACGAGGTGGTCGCGGATGAGCCAGGCGACGGTTTCCGTTTCGGCCGCGGAAAATCCGAGCCGCGGGCACAGCTTTTCCGCGACTTCCGCCCCGGCAATCGAATGATCCTTCGGCCGTCCCTTGGCGATGTCGTGCAGGAACAGCGCGATATAAAGCATGCGGCGCAGCTCCTGCATGTCGGGCAGGATCGAGGTGGCAAGCGGGTGTTCCTCGTCGAGGATACCGCGCTCGATCTTCGACAATACGTCAACGGTGCGGATCAGGTGCTCGTCCACCGTAAAGTGGTGATACATGTTGAACTGCATCATCGCCACGACCTTGCCGAAGTCGGGGATGAAACGCCCGAGCACGCCGGCCTCGTTCATGCGCCGGAGATTGAGCGCCGGATCCTTGCGCGATGTCAGGATGTCCATGAACAGCCGGTTGGCTTCCGGATCGTTGCGCAGCGACTTGCGGATCAGCTTCAGCGAGCGGCGCGTCAGTTGCAGCGCCTCGGGGTGGAAATCAAGCCCGTCGCGGTCGGCGAACCAGAACATCCGGATGATGTTGACCGGGTCCTTCTCGAAGACGTCCTCGCCGGTGATGTTGATGCGCTTGTTTTCAATGATGAAATCGTCGGTGCCACGGATCTTGCGACCGCGCCGCTTGAACGGTAGCGTCTGCAGGAGTCGGTTGAAGGCAGGCGCCTGCTTGACCTCTTCCTCTTCCAGCGCCGCGCAGATGATGCGCGTCAGGTCTCCGACATCCTTGGCGATCAGGAAGTAGTGCTTCATGAAGCGCTCGACGTCCTTGAGCCCCGGATGGCTCTTGTATCCGAGCCGGTCGGCGAGGCTGCGCTGGACCTCGAATCCGAGCCGCTCCTCCGCCTTTCCCGTCAGGAAATGCAGGTGGCAGCGCACCGCCCAGAGGAAGTCCTCGCACTTGACGAAGAGATTGTATTCGGCCCGTGACAGCACGCCTTTCCTGACCAGGTCGGAGCGGTCGGCGATCCGGTAGAAATACTTCGCGATCCAGAACAGCGTCTGCAGGTCGCGCAGGCCGCCCTTGCCGTCCTTGATGTTCGGTTCGACGAGATAGCGGGTCTCGCCCATGCGCTTGTGGCGGGCGTCGCGTTCGGCGAGCTTCGCCTGGATGAAGCCCGACGCCGTGTTCCGGACCACCTCTTCGTCGAACCGCTTCTGCAATTCCTTGAACAGCGCTTCCTCGCCATAGAGATAGCGCATGTCGAGGATTGCCGTGCAGATCGTCGTGTCGGCCTTCGACAGCCTTACGCATTCGTCGATCGAGCGGGTCGCGTGGCCAACGGTCAGGCCAAGGTCCCACAGCATGTAGAGGATGTATTCGGCGAGCTGCTCGCCGAGCGGCGTCTGCTTGTAGGGCAGCACGAAGAGCAGGTCGATGTCCGAACCGGGCGCCAGCGTGCCGCGTCCGTAGCCGCCGACGGCAACCAGCGCCAGGCGTTCGCCCTGCGACAGATTGTTGACCCGGAAGACGCGGCTCATCGCGAAATCGTATATCGCGCGGATCATCGCATCCATGGCGTCCGACAGCCGCTGCGCGCAGGCGATGCCGCCGCCGTCCTCGAACAATTGCTTTTCGGCCTGCTTGCGATCTTCCGCGAGCACGGTCTTCAGATGCGCCAGCACTTCGGCCCGAACTTCGTGACCGCTGCCGTCGCCGCCGTGGCGGTCGGCGATCGCGATCAGCTCGGATCGCAGCGCATCGTGATCGCTGGCGGGGTAATGCGGATTTATGGTGTCCTGCATGATGTGTCGGCAGAATTTGGTCCGGTGGCTCTAACGAGCCTCATATAGAAGCGCGATGGCGTTGTCACACGGCTTCACTTCGGTTTTGCCGCCAGGGTCTTCAGCCGGTAGAGCGCCTCCAGCGCGTCGCGCGGCGTCATGTCGTCCGGAGTCAGCGCGGCGACCGCCTCTTCCAGTTCGTTGTTCTTTTCCGGTTTCGGGGCTTCGCGTTTGACCTCGGCGGAGAACAGCGGCAGGTCGTCGACGAGCTTCGCCGCCTTGCTGTCACGGCCCTGCGCTTCCAGTTGGTCCAGCACGTCGCGGGCGCGCGTTACCACGCTTTCCGGCAGGCCGGCGAGCTTGGCGACCTGAACCCCGTAGGAGCGATCCGCCGCGCCGCGGCCGACCTCGTGCAGGAAGATCACCTCGCCTTCCCACTCCTTCACCTTCATCGTCACGTTGTGCAGGCTGGCGAGCGTCTCGGCGAGCGCGGTCAGTTCGTGGAAGTGTGTCGCAAACAGCGTCCGGCAGCGGTTTTTCTGGTGCAGGTACTCGACCGTCGCCCAGGCGATGGAGAGGCCGTCGAAGGTCGACGTGCCGCGCCCGATCTCGTCGAGGATGACCAGCGAGCGGTCGCCGGCCTGGTTCAGGATCGCCGCCGTCTCCACCATCTCGACCATGAATGTCGAGCGCCCGCGCGCCAGGTCGTCGGAAGCGCCGACCCGGCTGAACAGCCGGTCGACGACGCCGACATGCGCGCTGCCCGCCGGCACGAAGGAGCCGGTCTGGGCGAGAATCGCGATCAGCGCGTTCTGGCGCAGGAATGTCGACTTGCCGCCCATGTTCGGCCCGGTCAGAAGCCAGATTACGCCCTGGTCGCCGTCACCCTCGGGCGACAGGTCGCAATCATTGGCGACGAATGGGTTGGCCGCCTGTTTGCGCAGCGCCAGTTCGACGACCGGGTGCCGCCCGGCGACGACCGCGAAGGTGCGGCTGTCATCCACCTTCGGCCTGCAATAGCCTTCCGATTCCGCCAGCCGCGCCAGCGCGATGGAAACGTCGAGAACGGCCAGCGTATGCGCTGCGTCGCGGATCGCGTCCGCTGCCGCGATCGCCGCTGCCTGCAACTGGTCGAAGATTTCCAGTTCGATCGTCAGCGCCCTGTCGGCGGCATTGGCGATGCGGCTTTCGAGATCGGCGAGTTCCGTCGTCGTGAACCGCATGGCGTTCGCCAGCGTCTGGCGATGGATGAACCGCCCCTTGGCCTCGTCCGTGCCGGTCAGCGCGTCCGAGTTCATCTGCGTCACCTCGATGAAGTATCCGAGCACGTTGTTGTATTTGATCTTCAGCGATTTGACGCCGGTCTCGTCGATGTAGCGGGTCTGCAGGTTGGCGATCACCTTGCGCGATTCATCGCGCAGCGCCCGCATCTCGTCGAGTTCGCCGTGATGGCCCGAGCGCACGAAGCCGCCGTCGCGCTTCATCAGCGGCACGTCGTCGTCGAGCGCCGCTGAAAGGCTGTTCGCGACATCCTGCGGCGCTTGCGAAAGGGAGCCCGCCGCTTCCGCGAGTTCGTCCGGCAGGTCGATCGCTGCGATCAGGTCTAAAGTTTCGGCCGCCGCGTCCAGCCCCTCGCGGATGGCGGCGAGGTCGCGCGGTCCGCCGCGGTTGAGCGACAGCCGCGACAGCGCCCGCGGCATGTCGGGCGCCGATTTCAGGATGCCGCGCAATGCGTCGGTCAGCCGTTCGTTTCCGGCCATGAAGAAGGTGACGGAATCGAGCCGCCGGTTGATCGCATCGCAATCCGTCAGCGGTGAGCGCAGCCGTTCGGCGAGCAGCCGCGCGCCGCCGCCGGTCACCGTGCGGTCGATGGATTTCAACAGGCTGCCCTGGCGCGATCCGGAAAGCGTGCGTTCGATTTCGAGGTTCGCCCGCGTCGCCGGGTCGATGAACAGCGTCGAGCCGGCATCCTCGCGCTCCGGCCGCTGCAAGGCGGGGCGCTCGGAAATCTGTGTGCGTTCGACATAGGCGATCGCGCCGGCCGCAGCCGACAGTTCAGCGCGGGAAAATGCGCCGAAACCGTCCAGGGTTTGCACGCCGTAAAAGCGCGTCAGCCGGTCCTGCGCCGTCGCGCTGTCGAAGAAGCTCGCCGGCAGAGGCGTCACCGCCAAGCCGAGATGATCGAAAACCGGCCTGAGCTTCTCGTCCTCGAACACCGTCTCGGCGACGGTGATCTCGCGCGGGCCGATGCGCAGGATGTCGGACAGCAGCCGCTCCGGCGCCGTCGCGGCGATGCGGAACTGGCCGGTCGAGATGTCGATCCAGGCGAGCGCCATGTCGCCGCCGCCCGATTTCGTCCGCCCGATCGCCATGAACGAACTGCTCTCGGACGGATCGAGCAGCTTTTCCTCGGTTATCGTCCCCGGGGTCACGAGCCGCGTCACGTCGCGTCTGACGACCGACTTGGATCCGCGTTTCTTCGCTTCGGCCGGGTCTTCGAGCTGTTCGCAGACCGCGACCCGGAAACCCTGGCCGATCAGCTTTTGCAGGTAGTCGTCGGCGGCATGCACCGGCACGCCGCACATCGGGATATCCTCGTCGAGATGCTTGCCGCGTTTCGTCAGCGTGATCCCGAGGGCCCGCGAGGCGATTTCGGCGTCCTCGAAGAAAAGTTCGTAGAAATCGCCCATCCGGTAGAACAGGAGCGAATCCGGATTCGCGTCCTTGATCTCCAGATATTGCGCCATCATTGGCGTCGGCGCGGCGGCCTGTGCGGTCTTTGTCAGCATGAATCCTGCGTTGGCCCGGGATTTTCTCAGTCATAGTCGCGTTTACAGGCCGGGCAAATAGCCTTACGACAAGCTCCCCATCTTGTTTGGACAATCAATAATAAATCGACGGAAACGCCCATGCCGAAATCCCCGAAACCAGCCGCCAGTGCAAAGCCGGTCTCGGCGCCGCGGGTGATCGAGCAGGAGGCGCTGGATTTCCACTCGCGCGGACGGCCCGGCAAGCTCGAGATCAACCCGACCAAGCCGATGGCGACGCAACGCGATCTTTCGCTCGCCTATTCGCCGGGCGTCGCCGTGCCGGTCAAGGCGATCGCCGAGGATCCGTCCAAGGCCTTCGACTACACGGCACGCGGCAACATGGTCGCCGTCATCTCCAACGGTACCGCGATCCTTGGTCTTGGTGATCTCGGCGCACTGGCGTCGAAACCGGTGATGGAGGGCAAGGCGGTCCTCTTCAAGCGTTTCGCCGACGTCGATTCCATCGATCTCGAGGTCGATACCAGGGACATCGATGAATTCGTCAATTGCGTGCGCCTGCTCGGGCCTTCCTTCGGCGGCATCAATCTGGAGGACATCAAGGCACCCGACTGCTTCATCATCGAGCAGCGGCTGCGCGAGGCGATGGACATCCCCGTCTTCCACGACGACCAGCACGGCACCGCGATCATCGCCGCCGCCGGCCTGATCAACGCGCTGCACCTGACCGGCCGCGACCTGAAAACGGTGAAGATCGTCTGCAATGGTGCCGGCGCGGCGGCGATCGCCTGCATCGAACTCGTCAAGTCGATGGGCGTGCGCCACGAGAACGTCATCCTCTGTGACACCAAGGGTGTTATCTATCAGGGCCGCGCGACCGGCCTGAACCAGTGGAAATCCGCCCATGCGGTCAAAACCGACAGGCGTTCGCTCGCCGATGCGCTCGACGGCGCCGACGTCTTTCTCGGCCTCTCCGTCAAGGGCGCACTGACCGATGACATGGTTCGCTCCATGGCCGACAATCCGATCATCTTCGCCATGGCCAATCCGGACCCGGAAATCACGCCGGAGGAGGTCGCCGAGATCCGCACCGACGCCATCGTCGCGACCGGCCGCTCGGACTATCCGAACCAGGTCAACAACGTTCTCGGCTTTCCCTATATCTTCCGCGGCGCGCTCGATGTGCGCGCGACCGAGATCAACGAGGCGATGAAGGCCGCCGCCGCCCATGCGCTCGCGGCTCTTGCCCGCGAGGACGTGCCCGACGACGTCGCCGCGGCCTATGCCGGCAACCGGCCGAAATTCGGACCCGGCTACATCATCCCGGTACCGTTCGACCCGCGTCTGATTTCCGCCATTCCGGTTGCCGTCGCCAAGGCCGCGATGGAAACCGGCGTCGCACGCCGCGAGATCGCCGATTTCGACGAATATGCGCGGCAACTGTCGGCGCGGCGCGACCCGATCGCTTCCACCCTGCAGCGCATCTACGAGCGCGTCCGCCGTCATCCGAAGCGCATCGTCTTCACCGAGGGCGAGGAGGAACAGATGATCCGCGCCGCTGTGTCCTATGCGAACCAGCAACTCGGCACCGCCATCCTGCTCGGCCGCGAGGACCAGCTTCGCGAGACCGCTAGGGAAGCCGGCGCCGATATCGATCGCCCCGGCATCGAGATCATCAATGCGCGCCTGTCGCACAGGAATGGCGTCTATGCCGATTTCCTCTATGAGCGGCTGCAACGCAGCGGCTACCTCTTCCGTGACTGCCAGCGCCTGATCAACAACGACCGCAATCATTTCGCCGCGACCATGGTCGCGCTCGGCGACGCCGACGGCATGGTGACGGGCGTGACCCGCAACTATTCCACCGCGCTGGCTGATGTGCGCCGCGTCATTGACGCGCGGCCCGGCCACCGGGTGATCGGCCTGTCGCTGGCGCTTTGCCGTGGCCGCACCGTGCTCGTCGCCGACACCGCCGTCCACGATATGCCGACGGCGGTCGAACTGGCCGACATCGCGGAGGAGGCCGCCGGCATGGCGCGCCGCATGGGCTACGAGCCCCGCGTCGCCATGCTCGCCTATTCGACCTTTGGCCATCCGCCCGGCGAGCGCTCCAACGAGGTGCGCGACGCGGTGCGCATCCTCGACAAGCGTCGCGTCGATTTCGAGTATGACGGCGAGATGGCGGCCGATGTCGCGCTCAATGCCGAACTGATGCGCCAGTATCCGTTCTGCCGTCTGTCCGGCCCGGCCAACGTCCTGATCATGCCGGCTTTCCACTCGGCGTCCATCGCCACCAAGATGCTGCAGGAACTCGGCGGTTCGACCGTAATCGGCCCGCTTCTCGTCGGTCTCAACAAGCCGGTGCAGATCGTGTCGCTCGGCGCCAAGGACGCCGATATCGTCAACATGGCGGCCATCGCCGCCTACAATGCGAGCGCGTGAGCGGAGTTAGGCCGTCTTGGCGCCGGGAGCGAAGCGTCCGGCGTCGGCGCCGTAGTAGCGCACATAGCGCTCGCTGATCGTCGCGACCGGCAGGATGACCATAACGTCGGTCGATCCGAAGGCGCGGTCGGGCACCGCCGTGTCGGCGAATTTCGCGCCAAGGCGCAGATAACCCTTGATCAGCGGCGGCATGGCGGCGAGCGCCGTCTTCATGTCGATCGCCTCTTCCGGCATCATGTCCATCAGAACCGCATCGGCACAGGCGGCGTCGACGGCCCATTCGCCCGAGGCGCGGGCATGCTGGTAGAGGAATGACAGCGGCAGCGCATGCGATTGCGCGACCGCGCCCGGGAACGAGGCGCAGCCGACCATGACGTCGATCTCGTGGCGCAGGCAATAGGCCCAGATGCCTTGCCAGAGAAGTTCGATCGTCCGTTTGGAACGGTAGGCCGGCATCACGCAGGAGCGTCCGAGTTCCAGGAATCGTTTGCCGCGGTGGCGAGCGACGAGCGCGTCGATGCCGTATTCGCCGGCCGAATAGAAGCCGCCCGTCTGCGCCGCGACCTCGTCGCGCAACAGGCGATACGTGCCGACGATCTGGTCCGGCGCGCCGCCGGGAAGCGTCGTGTCGACAACGATCAGGTGGTCGCAGACGGCGTCGTAGCAATCCTCGTCGCGGTCGCTCGCGCCGCCGTCCTGCGAAAAACAGGAGCCCATTTCCTCACCGAAGACGCGGTAACGCAGGCGCTGCGACGCGTCGAGTTCGGCCGGATCGGTGATGAGCCGGGCCTGCAGCGCCCCGATTTCCCCGAGCAGCGCGCCATGGTCCGCCGGATGGTTATCCATCAGGGACGAAGGTGCCGTGCCCGCTTTAGTGCCCGCGAGGGCTGTCTGGTTGGCGATGTTCATCCCGCGACCCTTTTCGTGGCGAAGGGTGTGAAACCGGACCGGCCTGGTCGAATCGGCCACGCCGGCGAATTGCTCATTCGCTAGACTTCTAATGCGACAAACGCATGACGATCTCAAGGTCTGGCTTGGCGTTCATTTCCTCGCCGGCAAGGTCTCGAAACCCGAGAATCTTTTCGCCAAGATTATCTTTCCGGAACTTTCCTGCAGCAAAAGAGCATTTCTATTTTAAATTTACACGTTTCGTTCAATTGCGATGGGGCATGATAAATCCTCGCCTAAACCGCTACCATTTCCTGGATTGCTGCGATCATTGACCTCTATTAATTATTCCACGGTATCGTCCGATCTTCCCGCGACGAAACGAAGGGTCGAAAAGGCGCTTCCGATCGAAACGGTGCGTATCATCGCCACCATTTTGCTGGTGACCTATCATGTGATCGGCTCGTCGCCGTCCTACGGGCTTGAGGTCGATTACCCGCACCCGGCTCGCCTGTTTGCGGATTTTTTCGTCGATCTGAGGATGCCGCTTTTCGCCTTTATTTCGGGGCTCGTCTTCGCGATCAGGCCGATAAGGCCGCCGGAATTGCCCAGGTTCATGATCGGTAAGGTTCGCCGGCTAATCGTGCCGGGTACCGTAGCGATCTTCTTGAGCGTTATCGCCGTGAAACTGGTGGACACCCATTTCGAGATGGAACGGCCGCTATGGCAATTCGCTGTTTTTCCCTACCTGCACTACTGGTTCCTGATGTCGATTTTTCTGATCTTCGTGATCTACGCGCCACTGGACGCTTGGACGCGAGGCAAGTCGGCGTTGCCGGTATTTCTTTGTTCGCTGGTTTTGTATGAGAGTGGCTGGAAGCCTGAGCAGAATGTCTTTTCGATCTACGGCGCGATATACCTGCTTCCGTACTTTCTGTTGGGCGTGTTGTTCCACCGGAACGTGAACGAGATTTTCGCCAGGACGGGCCTGCTGATCCCTCTGGCGTTTCTGGCGGTCGCGGCCGCGAGCTATGTCAACGTATCGGAATATCTTGATACCGGTCGTTTCTCGGTCGACAACCGCGATCTGCAAAGTCTGGCGTTCGGATTCGGTGCGTGCATGCTCGCGATGATGACGCTGCCTCGAATTTCCATCCTGGCCCGATTTGGTCCCTATTCCTACACGATCTACCTGTATCACGTGTTCGCAACGTCCTTTGCGCGTCGCGGTTTGACGGCCGCAGGTATCGAGGATTCTGCGGTGTTTATCGCGGTCGGAGTTGTCTGCGGCCTCGCGTTGCCTGTCTTGTTGCATGTCGTCGCGAAGCGATTCCCCTTGACCAGGGTTGCTATGCTCGGTTTGCGCTGGAGACCGGATGCCAATCACAAAAGAATATAACCGCAACGTTTGAGCTACGCGGCTTTCTGGTTCAGCCGGGCGATCTGGGCGATAAAGTCGTCCGGTTCGAGCGGTTTCGTGAGGATGCCGTCGGCGCCCGCATTGATGACGTTGACATGCGTCTCGGGCAGCACGTCGGCCGTCAGCGCGAGGATCGGCACCGGCGAGAGTTCGACCTCGTCCTCGAAGCGGCGGACCGCCGAAATCGCGTCGACACCGTCGAGCACCGGCATGTGCAGGTCCATCAACACGATGTCGTAGGGTATGCCCGCCTGCAGATGCGAGGCGCGCACCGCGTCGACCGCCGCCTTGCCGTTTTCGACATGGTGGACGCGGTGGCCGAGTTTTTCCAGCATCCTGAGCGTCAGCAGCGCATTGACCGGATTGTCCTCGGCGACGAGTACGTTGAGACCCGTTTTGTGGCGGATTTCCGGGCGCATGGCGATGTTGTTCGTCATCGTGTCCGGTGCAAGCGACAGGGCGCTGGCGGTGTTCGAGACGATGCGGATCAGGGTGCTCGGGCGCACCGGCCGGGTCAGGAAGGCGTGCCCGGCCTCCTTGAAATGTGCGCCGGTCGAGCCGCGGTCCTCTGCCTCGATCAGGGCAATCAGCCTGGCGGAAAGATCGTGGTGATCGAGAAAGCTTTCCGCGCCGCCGCCGATCCGGTTGTCGATGATCAGGGTCGCGTTGTCCGGTTCGCGCCGGCAGGCCTCGATGGCGTTTTCGCGCGTCAGGTGGATGTTGGCCTCGGCACCCGCGTCTTTCAGTGCGCGTGCGAGCAGCCTGGCCTCGATCGGGTTCGGGCTCAGGATGGCGACCGTGCGTCCGGCGAGGTCCCTGTCGTGACGTTCCGCTTCCTTGACGCCGGTGACCGGGAAACGGATCAGGAAGCAGGATCCCTCGGCGATACGGCTCGTCAGTTCGATCGAACCGCCGGCCACTTCGACGATGCGCTTGGAGATTGCGAGACCGAGGCCGATTCCTTCATGCGGCCGGTTGATGCCGATGCTTGCCTGCTCGAATTCATCGAAAATTCGTTTCTGGTCGCGCATCGCGATGCCGGGCCCGGTGTCGCGGATCGAGAATTCCAGCATGTTGTCGCAGTAGCCGACCGTGACGGAGACGCCGCCTTCCTCGGTGAATTTCACAGCGTTTCCGATGATGTTCATCAGCGCCTGGCGCAGGCGGCCGGGATCGAAGGTCGCGGATTCCGGCACTTCCGGAGACAGGTAGTAGCCGAGATCGATGCCCTTCGCGAAAGCCCGCCCGCACAGCAATTCCGCCACGCCGCTGACCAGCGGCGCGATCGCGGTCTGTTGCGGATGGAATTCCAGGTCACCCGATTCGAAACGCGCGAACTCCATCAGGTCGTTGACCAGCGTCAGCAGCGCCTCGCTCGAGACGGTGATCGCATCGACATAATTTTGTTGTTCCGGCGTCAGTTCGGTGTCGGCGAGGAGCTTGCCCATGCCGATAATGCCGTTAAGCGGCGTGCGTATCTCGTGGCTCGTCATCGCCAGGAAGCGGGACTTCGCGCGGTTGGCCCGTTCGGCGTCGTCGCGGGCGCGCTGAACCGCGTGCAGATCGGGATATTCATTGCGCTGCAATTCGAATCCCGACGGCGCCACCGGTGCCATCCAGCGGACGACCGCGTTCCACGCGCGCTGTAGCTGATGAAAGTTCGCTCCCATATCCATGCGAACTTTCTATCGCATCGCGGTTAGAATCGCGTTTCGCCCGACGCTAAAACTTTAACCAAGCGTGCCGTTATGATTCGGGTGAGGGCTTACCCCTTCATGTCGACGACGACCCGTCCGCGCACCTTGCCGTCGAGGATTGCATGCGCGGTCTCGATAATCTCGTCGAAACCGATGGTTTTCGACAGGCTCGCCAGCTTCGACGCGTCGAGATCGGTCTTGATTCGGGCCCAGGCCTCTTCGCGCAGCGCCTTCGGTGCCATCACCGAATCGATGCCGAGAAGCGAGACGCCTCGCAGGATGAACGGCATCACGGTCGTCGGCAGATCGAAGCCTTGCGCCAGCCCGCAGGCGGCAACCGCGCCGCCATACTGCGTCTGCGCCAGAAGATTGGCGAGCGTGTGCGAGCCGACCGAATCGATAGCCGCCGCCCAGCGTTCCTTGCCGAGCGGCCGGCCGGGCTCGGACAGCTCGTTGCGGTCGATGATCTCGGCGGCGCCCAGCCCCTTCAGATAGTTCTCTTCCGAGGTGCGGCCCGTCGAGGCGATGACGTGATAGCCGAGCTTCGCGAGGATCGAGATGGCGACGGAGCCGACGCCGCCGGAAGATCCGGTGACAGCCACGGGGCCGCGTTCCGGCGTAATGCCGTGGCGTTCGAGCGCCAGCACGCACAGCATCGCCGTATAGCCGGCGGTGCCGACCGCCATCGCGTCATGCGCGCTCATGCCCTCCGGCAGCGCGATCAGCCAGTCGCCTTTGACGCGCGACTTGCCGGCATAGGCGCCGTAATGGGTTTCGCCCGTTCCCCAGCCGTTGAGGATCACCTTGTCGCCGGGCTTCCAGTCCGGATGATCGGAGCTTTCGACGGTTCCGGCGAAATCAACGCCCGGGATCATCGGCCAGTGCCGCACCACCGGAGACTTGCCGGTGATCGCCAGCCCGTCCTTGTAGTTGACGGTGGTCGCTTCCACCGAAACGACGACATCGCCCTCCATCAGGTCATCGACGGTCAGGGTTTCCACACCGACCGACTGCTTCTTGTCCTCGTCGCGTGAGACCATGATGGCCTTGAATGTATCTGGCATGTTGCTTCTCCCAGTTTGAACTTCTCAGAAAATATCGCTCAGTCCAGCTTTTCAACCGCCCGGTCGCGCCGCCAGGAAAGCAATTCGTCCAATATGATCAGGCCGGCGCCGACGGTGATCGCCGCATCGGCAAGATTGAACACGGCAAACGACCAGACCGGCGTGTGAAACAGGAAATAGTCGATCACATATCCGAAGGCCGCCCGGTCGATCAGGTTGCCGAGGGCGCCGCCGATGATCAGCGCGTAGCCGAAATGCGACAGCACGCGCGACGCCGGGCTACCGCGCCACAGCCACAGGACGAACGCTATGACGGCGAGGCTGATGGCGATCAGCGCCGCCGGACCGAGGCCCCACAGCATCGAAAAGGCGATGCCCTGGTTGTGTGTGCGGTAAAGCGCGAAAAACGGCAGCAGGTCGATCGGCTGCTGATAGGCCATCAAGCGCTCGACGGCCAGCTTGGCCACTTGGTCGACGGCGACAATTGCCGCGATCACGGAAAAGGCGGTCAACGGCCGTTTCATGCGTCGTCTCCGTCGAAATTGAGTGCGTGCCGGCGGACCTCGAACAGGCACACGCCGGTGGCGATGGCGAGATTGAGCGAATCGGCCCGGCCGGCCTGCGGAATCTTGATCAGCGTCGAACAGGCGTCCGCGAGGTCGTCGGTCATGCCGGCCTGCTCGTTGCCCATCAGCAGCAGCACCGGCTCTTTCGTGTAGTCGGGCTCGCGGTAATCGACGGCGCCCTTCAGATGGGTTCCGGCGACCATCCCCGGCCAGGCCTTGGCGAAGGAGATGAACTCCGCCTCGCTCATGCGGGTCAGCGGCACCGCGAAGACCGAACCCATCGTCGCGCGCACGGTTTCGGTGGCGAACGGGTCGGTCGTCTGTCCGACCAGGACCACGCCCTTGGCGCCCGCGGCGTCGGCGGTGCGGATGATCGTGCCGAGATTGCCCGGATCGCGCACCCGGTCGAGCGCCACCCAGACGTCGTTGCCGGCCGGTTTGATCGCCGCCGGCGCCGTCCAGCGCTGTTCGAACACGCCCATCACCATCTGCGGATTGTCGCGCCGCGCGATCGTGCCGAGGACCTTTTCCGAGACGATCAGCACGTCGGCGCCTTGCGCCAGGCAGCGCGCGGCGAGTTTTTCGACGTTTTCCTGTCCCCTGCCGGCTTTGGAATAGATCAGCGTACGGATCGTCCAGCCGTTCTCGATGGCGTCGATGACGAGCTTCATGCCCTCGGCGAGGAACAGCCCGGTCTCGTCGCGGTGCCGCTTCTTTTCCAGCAGCCTGATGTCCTTGATGATCGGATTGGTCAGGCTGGTGATTTCCCTTACCCGGCCCGGTGCGCTGATCGGTGTGCTCATGGCGTCTCCTCCGCGATCCAGCGGCTGTAGAGCGACGTCGACAGCGCCCGGTCGCTCGCCTCCTCGCGGATGATCAGCTCGCCCGACTGGATCAGGCCGTCATGCGAAAAGCCGGTGAACACGTCGCGCATCATCTCGTGCATGGCGAAGAAGGAGGCGCGAATCGCGTAGGCTGTCAGCGTCATCATCACCGGCCTGTCCGACAGGATGTCGCGGCATGTGTCGAGCATCTCGGCCAGGTTCTCGAACAATTGCCAGATCTCGCCGGCGGGCCCGCGCCCGTAAGCGGGCGGATCGAGCAGGATGATGTCGTAGGAATTGCCGCGCCGCGCCTCGCGCTGCACGAATTTCAGGGCGTCCTCGCAGATCCAGCGGATCGGCCGGTCGGAAAGTTTCGCCAGTTCCTGGTTCTCGCGCGCCCAGGTGATCGCCTTCTTCGAGGCGTCGACATGCGTTACATGCGCGCCGGCGTCCGCCGCGACCAGCGAGGCGACGCCCGTATAGCCGAACAGGTTGAGGACACGCAGTTGCCGGCCGGCCTTGCCGATGCGCGTTGCCATGTCGCGCCAATGGACCGCCTGTTCGGGAAAGACGCCGACATGGCGAAACGAGGTGAAGCGGCCGAAATAGGGAATGCCGTCGAACGCCATCTCCCAGGTTTCGTCGAGCGGCTTGCCCGGAAAGCGCCAGCGTCCGAGCCCTTCCTCGTCCGTGTCGCCGGTAAAGGCCGCGTCTGCCGCCGCCCATTCGTCCTGCGGCAGTTTCTTTGCCCAGATCGCCTGCGCTTCGGGCCGGATGATCCGGTAGGGGCCGTAGCGTTCCAGCTTCTCGCCGTCGCCGCTGTCGAGCAGGGCGTAATTGGCGTCGGCCGTCGTTTCGAGGATCAGCGGCGCTTCGCCCGGCGGTACGGCGCCTTTGCGCGGCTGGCGCGGCGCGCGCTGCTCGGCCGGCTCCGCCTTGACGGCGGGCTGAGCATGTTTCGGCCGCGGACGGAACCCGCCAGGACGCCCGTCGCCATCCTTGCGCGCGGGCGCCGACGAGGGGCGGTTCTTCGGCCGGTGTTTTCTCTTCGGGTCGCTCTTCGCCAAGGTCGGGGCCAATGAAATTGCGTCAGGCGGTGTCTATGGAACATTCGCTGGTGAAAACCAAGACGGGCCTTTGCCATCATCGACGCTACGGGCGGCCTGCTCCGATAATCCATCTCTGTTGGGAGAGAGGGGCCGATGCCGAAGCCTTGCCGCGAGAACGTGACGATCGTCTTTTTCCGGGGGCTTGCGCTCTGCGTTCTGCTTTTCGTGATCGGCGAACTGATCGGGTCAGTTTTCGGCTGAAAGCTCCGCGGCTAGGGTCGCCGCCGCGAGGTCTTCCAGCGCCGCCCCGGTCGATTTGAATAGCGTGATCTCGTCGTCGCCGGCCCGGCCGCCATGCGTGCCGGAAGAAAGCGCGTGCAGGTCCGCCTTGATGTCCTTTTCGCTCATCACGCCGGTCTTCAATGGCTGGACGATGTCGCCGCCTTCCTTCGTCGCGCCCTCGTAGGTGTCGACGAAGATCGAGGCGCGGCGGATGCAGTCGTCGTCGCTCTCGCGCATTTGCGGCGTGAACGCGCCGACGAGATCGATATGCGTGCCCTGTTTCACCAGCGCGCCCTTGATCAGCGGAACGCCGGAGAGTGTCGCCGCGGCGATCGTGTCGGCCTGCGGTACGGCTGCGTCGAGGTCGGTCGTGGCGCTGGCGTCGAACCCGTCCGCCTGCAGCGCCGCCGCCAGTTTCTCGGCGTTTCCGGCGGACCGGTTCCACACGACGATTCGCTTGTACGGCCGCACGCTGGCATGCGCGCGGGCAAGGAACGGCGCCAGTTCGCCCGCACCGACGACCAGCAGCGTGTTGGGATCTTTCGGCGCCAGATAGCGCGCAGCAAGCGCCGAGGCGCAGGATGTGCGCCACAGCGTCAACCGGGTTCCATCGATCAGCGTCTGCGGCGCGCCGGTCTTGCCGTCCATCAGGATGTAGGAGGCCATCACGGCGGGCAGGGAAATCTTGCCGTTGTCCGGCGTCACGGTCGCGATCTTGACGCCGATATGGCCGTCGGTGACGTCCTTGCTCCATGCGGGCATCAATAACAGCGTCTGGTCGGCGCCGCCGGTCCGCTCGATCGTGTGGTGGTGGCGCATCGGCGCGTTGACGCCGGTCGCGAAGGCTTGCCCCAGCGCATCGATCACTTTTTCGAAGGTGAAAAGGCGGTCGAGGTCTTCGGCGGAAATGAATTTCATGAAATGTCCCGGTTCAGCGCGACAGGACGAGCGACTTGCCGGCCTCTGTGTCGGTGCCCGCCTTGCGCTTGGTGTCCTCGACCTCGAAACGCAGGCTGTCGGCCTCCTTCCTGTAGCGGCGTTCGCGCTTGCGGTGCTTGCCCTGCGCGATCCAGGCGCCAACGCCGCCGGCGATGATGCCGATTGCCGCTGCGGCGAACAGCCAGATGAACATCGGCGCATTGACGGTCAGCGCCGGATTCTGCGGATTAAACACGTCGAAATGCAGCGGTGCCGAGCCGCGATTCGCCACCGCGAGCGCGATCAGCACGATCGCCAGGGGAATGAGGATGAAAATTGAAATCAGCCGCCGGATCATGGCGTATCAACTCCAGCAAGCCGCCGGGACTGTCAAGCCCGGCGCATACGCGGTTACTTGTTGAGCCGCTCGCGCAGTTCCTTGCCCGTCTTGAAGAAAGGCACCCATTTCTCCTCGACGGCCACCTTTTCGCCGGTACGCGGGTTTCTTCCCTCCCGTGCGGGCCGGTTCTTCACCGAGAATGCGCCAAATCCGCGCAGTTCCACCCGGTTGCCGTGTGACAGGCTGTCCGTGATTTCGTCGAACACCGCATTGACGATATTTTCAACGTCGCGCTGGAACAGGTGCGGATTCCTGTTGGCGATGATTTGAACCAGTTCGGATTTGATCAAGGCGGCCCCTCCGTCCGGTCGGACATGCCGGCATTCAGCGGCCAACGTGCCAAACCGAAATCAGACCGTCAAGGAGAAGACGTTGCGAAATCGCCTCGGCGGCGGATTTTTTCCCGAGGTCGAAACCGAACCAGTTCGCCATGGCGCGCGCCCAGAACAGTCCGCCCGCCGGCGCCGGTTTCTTCCATTCGACGACCTTGAGATCGGCATCGATGCCTTTCGAAACCAGCCAGTCCTTGGCGGCTTCCTCGCCGCCGAGCCCGTCGACCAGCTTGCGCTCGAGCGCCTGACGGCCGGTGAAGACCGAGCCGTCGGCGAGCGTGGAGATTTCCGCGTCGGTGAGCCCGCGCCGATCCTTCACCAGGTTCTTGAACCATGCGTAGCTGTCGAGAATCATCCGCCGGATCATCTCTTCGGCGCCGGGCGGCGGCTCGTCGAACATGCCCGGCTCGGCCTTGAGCGGGCTCGACTTGATCGTGCGCACGTCGACGCCGACATTGTCGAGCAGCTTGGTGAGGTTCGGATACTGCACCAGCACGCCGATCGAGCCGACGATCGAGGTCTGGCGCGCGATGATGTGGTCGGCCGCCGAAGCGATCATGTAGCCGGCGGACGCCGCCAGAGTGCCGACCTGGGCGACGACCGGCTTGTCAGCGGCGATCTTGCGTACCGCATCGAAAATGGCTTCGCCGCCGGCCGTTGTTCCGCCGGGCGAATCAACCGAGAGAATGACGCCTTTGACCGCCTCGCTCTTGCCGATTTCCTTCAACACGCCGAGAAGCGCCTCGTCCTCGAGGATCGTGCCCTCGATTTTAACCTTGGCGATATGCGGCCGCGATTTTTCGCCGAAATGTTCCTCGGTCATGGAGGCGTAGGCGATCGCGAAAAGGCAGACAAGCGTTACCACGACGGCCGCGACACGCCAGAAAGTCAGTTTGCGCCGCAGCCGTCTGCGGTCGATGATGTCGTCGGCGAAATGATCGGACATGGTGTTCCCGGAGCTGTTTTCCTGTTTCTTGAACGAATGCGGAGCCGGCGAAAACTTGCGTTTTGCCGACGCATTACCACTTCATGGCGATATTCGGGAATCACCATATTGGCGCATTGGCGGCTTGGCGAGATCATTTGATGCACGGAAATGACAAAATCGGCGGCAGCGGCGTGGCGCAAATGCGCGGCGGGGATCGCCAGCGCGCATACCGCAGTGCCCGCTCACATTCCGGCCGGGTCCGCTTCGCCAAGCTCGCGCTGCCGGTGATCGCGGTCGCGATCATTTTCGTCGCGGGCGGCTACATGTGGCTGCAACGTATCGCCCCTGGCGTTTCCCTCGACCTGTCCGGCGGAACCATCCGCGATGGCAAGCTGGTCATGGCCAATCCCAAGGTCGACGGCTTCACCACAGACGACAAACCCTATTCGGTGCGCGCTGCGCGCGCAATTCAGGACCTGACGGGAACCGGCATCATCAACCTCGAACACATCCAGGCCACTTTGCCGATGGAAAACGGCGTCAGCGCCCAGGTCACGGCGCCCGGCGGTGTCTTGAACTCCGAAGCCAACACGCTCGACTTCAAGGAATCGCTCGCTGTCAAAACCACCGACGGCATGCGCGCAAATTTCGGCTCGGCGGCGATCGATCTCGCTGCCGGTTCGCTCACGACCTCCGATCCGGTGCGCATTTCCATGCCCGGTGTCGTTATCGAAGCCGATCGCTTGCAGATCGATGACAATGGCGCACGATTGCTCTTTGAAAGTCGCGTCAGACTTGTGGTACAGCCGGCCATATTCAAATCAACGGTTTCCGATGCGGGACCCGATGCCGGTTCGGGCGGATGAACGAAGGAACGACCATGCGCAGACAGCTCTCTTCCCGCATGCCGGCCTTTTTGGCCGTGCTGCTGCTGATTGCCCCGGTGCTCGCCCCCGGCGTCGCGCACGCGCAGACGACGCGCAATACCGGGCTTCAGCTGACCGGCGACAAGCCGGTTCAGATCGAGGGCGATAAACTCGAGGTCCTCGAGGACAAGAGCGTGGCGATCTTTACCGGCAATGTCAGCGTCGTCCAGGGGCCGACCATTCTGCGCACCGGCAAGTTGACGATCCACTACCTCAAGGACGGTACCGGCGCCACAATGACTTCCAGCTCGTCGCAGATCGAGCGGCTGGAAGCGACCGGCGGCGTCAACATTCAGTCAGGTACGCAGGTCGCCACCGGCGACACCGGCGTCTTCAACATGCAGTCCCAGGTGTTGGTTCTTTCCGGCAAGCGCGTGACGCTGTCCCAGGACGGCAATGTCGCGACCGGCTGCAAGCTGACCGTTGCGATGCAAACCGGCCGCGCCACGCTTCACGGCTGCGGTGACGCCGGTTCGCGTCCGACCATCCTGCTGCAGCCGCGCTCCGCGCGCGGCAATTGAGGGCCGCCCGACGGTGTCCAGCCTGAATTTCTTCCGCCGCGGCGCCGGCAAGCCGGACCCCGCCGAGCCAGCGGATACGCCCGGCCTGCGCGGCCGCAACCTGCAGGGCACGCTGATCGCGCGCGGGCTGACCAAGAGCTATCGCGGCCGCAAGGTCGTCGACGGTGCCACCATGGGCGTGCGCGCCGGCGAGGCCGTCGGACTGCTCGGGCCCAACGGTGCCGGCAAGACCACCTGTTTCTACATGGTCACCGGCCTCGTGCCCGTCGACGAGGGCCATATCCTGATCGATGGCAATGACGTCACGGCCATGCCGATGTATCAGCGCGCCCGCCTCGGTATCGGCTATCTGCCGCAGGAAGCCTCGATCTTCCGGGGGTTGTCAGTCGAAAAGAACATCATGGCGGTGCTCGAAGTCGTCGAGAAAAGCGCCGGGGAGCGCCAGAAGAAGCTCGATGCGCTGCTCGAGGAATTTTCCATCGGCCATCTGCGCAAGGCGCCCTCCATCGCGCTGTCCGGCGGCGAGCGCCGGCGTTGCGAGATCGCCCGCGCGCTTGCCTCCGATCCCGCTTTCATGCTGCTCGACGAGCCCTTTGCCGGCGTCGATCCGATCGCCGTGTCCGATATCCAGCAACTCGTCCGCCATCTGACCCAGCGCGGCATCGGCGTGCTGATCACCGACCACAATGTGCGCGAGACGCTCGGCCTGATCGACCGCGCCTACATCATTCATGCCGGCAAGGTGCTGACCCAGGGCAAGCCCGACGAGATCATCGCCAACCCCGATGTCCGCCGCCTCTATCTGGGCGAACAGTTCTCCCTCTAAGACCGGATAGTGGCCTGTCCCGCCGCCTGGAGCGCTTGCCGTATTGGCCGGTTCGGCTTAACCGTTTGACAGCCGGTCCGTGATAAGCAATTTTCGGGCCAGTTTGGTAACGGGTAGGAGGTTCGGACAGACGGGGATGGCATTATCGGCCAAACTCAATTTGCGTCAAAGTCAGTCGATGGTGATGACGCCGCAGCTTCTGCAGTCGATCAGGCTGTTGCAGTTCACGCAGCTTGAGCTCGATCGCTTCGTGCAGGAGCAGATCGAGAACAATCCGCTGCTGGAATCGACAGGCGCCGAGGACTATTCGTCCGACGCGGACAATCCGTCACCGGCCCAGGATGACATCGGCGACAGCGAATTGGCGTCCGACTGGTCGTCGATGGAAGAACTCGAAGTCAGCGCAACGACGATCGCCGACCGTCTCGACACCTCGCTCGACAATGTCTTTCCGGATGATCCGGGCCACGCCGATCCCGGGGCTGGCGCGGCTTCGGCCATGCACAGAGGCGCGACGACCGGCACCGATTTCAGCGCCAATCCGGATTCGGATTTCGACTTCCAGGAGATCGTCGCGGCCACGACGTCGCTGCGCGATCACCTGATCGAGCAGATCGCGCTGACGCTGCGCACTGTCTCCGATCGCGCCATCGCCCATGAACTCGTCGATTCGCTCGATCCGAGTGGTTACATCGAAGTCGATTTCGACGAGCTGGCCGAGCGGCTCGGCTGCGAGGTCGAGGACATCGACGCCGTCCTCGGCGTGTTGCAGCAGATGGATCCGCCCGGCGTCTTCGCCCGCAATCTCGCCGAGTGCCTCGCGTTGCAGCTGCGTCGCAAGGACAGGTTCGATCCCGCCATGGCGGCGCTGATCGAAAATCTGCCGCTGCTTGCGAAGCGCGATTTTCGAACCTTGTCGCGCATTTGCGGAGTCGGCGAGGGCGATCTTGTCGACATGCTGGCCGAAATCCGCACGCTCGATCCGCGGCCGGGTCTTGCCTATGAACATTCCGCCTCCGAGGCGATCATCTACGACGTCGAGGTGCGCGAGGCGGCCGACCGGACCTGGCGTGTCGAGCTCAATCCCGACGCCCTGCCGCGCATCCTTGTCAATCGCGACTACTACACACAGATCTCGCGGTCCGGCCTGAATCCCGACGAGAAGACCTTCATGAGCGAATGCCTGCAGAACGCGACCTGGCTGGAGCGCAGTCTCGACCAGCGCGCGACCACGATTCTCAAGGTGGCGACCGAGATCGTGCGCCAGCAGGACGCGTTTCTCGTCCAGGGCGTCAGCGCACTGAAGCCGATGACGATGAAGATGGTCGCCGACGCGATCGGAATGCACGAATCGACGATCAGCCGCGTCAGCGCGAACAAATACATGCTCACCCCGCGCGGCATGTTCGAGTTCCGCTATTTCTTCACCGTCGCCATCGGAGCCAGCGACGGCACCGACGAGAGCCACTCCTCGGAAGCCGTGCGCCAGCGCATCCGCGCCCTGATCGACAAGGAAACGCCCGACGCGGTGCTTTCCGACGATTCGCTTGTCACGATGCTGCGCAAGGAAGGGATCGACATCGCCCGGCGCACCGTGGCGAAATATCGCGAGGGCATGAACATCGCCTCCTCGGTCCAGCGCCGCCGGGAAAAGCGCGCCCTTGCCGTCGCCAATGGCTGAGGCGGACGCGACGTATCGCGATTGCCCGTCTTTTTTCTGCCTGCCTGTCTTCACAGCCTTGCTTCTTTCGCCCAATCTGTGCTTTGGGCGCTCGCCGCCTCAAGACAAAAACAATGGGAGTTGCAAATGGGTTTGCGCGTTTCGGGAAAACACATGGATATTGGCGACGCCTTTCGTATCCGGATCGAGGACCGAATCGACGAGGCGCTTTCCAAATATTTCGACCGCGGTGCAAACGGTCACGTGACTGTGGAAAAGGCCGGGTCGCGGTTCACGACCGACTGCATGCTGCATCTCGACTCGGGCATCGTCTTGCAGGCGACGGGTGAGGCTCTGGATCCGCAAGCCAGTTTCGATGCCGCCGCCGAGCGGATCGAAAAACGCCTTCGCCGCTACAAGCGCCGGCTGAAGTCCCACAACAGCGAGGAAGCCGCTCAGCGCAACGAGGAATACGCCTACCGGGTCCTCGAGGCTCTGCCCGAAAGCGACGACGAAGCCATTCCCGACGACTACGCGCCCGTCGTGGTCGCCGAGCGGTCGATGCAACTGGCTACGATGCCCGTGGCTTCCGCGGTTTTGCAACTGGACCTGCAGGACAACCCGGTATATGTGTTCCGCAATGCAGGCAGCGGGGACGTGAATCTCGTATACCGCCGCGCCGACGGAAACATTGGCTGGATAGATCCGGGCTCGATCAAGCAATCTTAGTTGTAATCGTTCGAAACGCGTTACACTGCGCGTGCCTTGGCTTGGACTATCCGCAAGGACAGACGAATGGATCTCGGTGATATTGTCACTCAGGAAGCGATCATCCCGGATTTGAGGGTGAGCTCCAAGAAACAGCTTCTCCAGGCAGTCGCGGAAAAGGCATCGGAATTGACGGGCATCTCCGCCCGGGCGATTTTCGACACGATCTTGCAGCGTGAGCGTCTCGGCTCGACCGGCGTCGGCAAGGGAATCGCCATTCCGCACGGCAAATTCGCCAATTTCGACCGCATCGCGGGCGTCTTCGCGCGCCTGCATGCCCCGGTCGATTTCGAGGCGCTGGACGATCAGCCTGTCGACATCGTGTTCCTGCTGCTGGCGCCGGAAAGCGCCGGCGCGGATCACCTCAAGGCGCTGTCGCGCATCGCCCGCGTGCTGCGCGATCCGAACCGCATCGGCAAACTGCGCGCCACCTCCGATGCCGACGCGCTTTATGCCTTCCTGACCGAAGAACAGGCCTCCAACGCCGCCTGATTTACGCTTCGGCGCATTTCCGCACCGCCCGTCTGTCCGCCGTTCCGGTCGTGGTATATGGTCCGGCCCGCGAAAGTACCCGCTTGCCGATCGCAGTGGGTTTGCGCGGGAAAAGACAGCGGGAGGTGGCAATGCCGATCTATGAAGACCTGAAAGATGCGTCCGTCCTGATCACCGGCGGCGGATCGGGGATCGGCGCCGCGCTGACGGAGGGTTTCGCCGCCCAGGGCGCAAAGGTCGCATTCATCGACGTCGCGAAGCAGGCGAGCGAGGCGCTGGTCGCGCGGCTCTCTCCCGATGTGGCCCATGCGCCGCTTTTCCTCGAAGCCGATCTGCGCGACATCGACGCGCTGCGCGCCGCGGTCGACGGGGCCGCGAAGGCGCACGGACCCGTCACGGTGCTCGTCAACAACGCCGCTCGGGACGACCGCCACGAGATCGAGCAGGTCGACGAGGCCTATTGGGAAAACAACCTCGCCATCAACCTGCGTCCGCATTTCTTCACCATCCAGGCGGTCGCGCCCGGCATGCGCGCGGCCGGTGGCGGCGCGATCGTCAATTTCACCTCGACCTCCTACATGCTCAACATCGGGGACATGCCCGCCTACACGGCATCAAAGGCCGGCATCGTCGGCCTGACCAAGGGCATGGCCGGAAAGCTCGGTCCCGACAATATCCGGGTCAACGCGATCGCGCCCGGCTGGGTCATGACTCAGCGTCAGAAGGACCTCTGGGTCACCGAGGAGGGATTGGCAGCGATGATAGGGCGCCAGTGCATCAGGGAGCCGATCCAGCCCGAAGACATGGTCGGTCCGTGCCTGTTTCTGGCATCCACGGCGTCGCGCATGGTTAGCGCACAGATCCTGATCGCGGATGGAGGCATGATGTGATCCCGCAATCCGCTCA
>NZ_JACZCS010000045.1 GCF_014904745.1 Oricola nitratireducens | reverse complement strand
CGCTGAATTCGCCCGATCCCTTCCGCTCCATCGAGATCGTCGCCAACGCGTTCGGCGACCGTATCCTTGTCGGCGCCGGAACGGTGCTGACACCCGCCGATGTCGACCGGCTCAACGATTCCGGCGGCCGCCTTCTGGTTTCGCCGAATATCGACGCGGCGGTGATGGCGCGCGCCGGCGAGCATGAAATGGTCACCATGCCTGGCGTGTTTTCGCCGACCGAGGCGCTGGCCGCCGTCGCCGCGGGCGCCTCCGGGCTAAAATTCTTTCCGGCAAGCGTCCTCGGCCCCGCCGGCATCAAGGCGATCTCGGCGGTTCTGCCTCCCGGTCTGGTCATCGGCGCCGTCGGCGGCGTTTCCGATCTCGATTTCGAGGCCTATGGACGTCAGGGCATTCGCGTGTTCGGGCTCGGCTCGTCGATCTTCCGGCCCGGCATGGACCCGGCCGAAATCGCGCTCCGCGCCAAAAAGACGGTCGCCACATGGGACGCCGTCTTCACCGGAACCTTGGAGGTCTGAGCCGATGGCCGACGTATCGGTCCTTTCCGAAATCGCATGCAAGCTGGGCGAGGGGCCGGTCTACGACCCTGCCCGCGAGACGCTGTTCTGGTTCGATGTCCTCGGTTGCAGGCGCCATGCGCTGCACATGCCGAGCGGCAAGGCGAGCGCGCTCGACCTGCCGGAAATGGCGAGCGCCATGGCGGTGATCGACGCCGGGCGGGACCTGATCCTGACCGAAACCGGGCTGCATGTGCTCGACAACGCCACCGGCAGGCTGACGCTGCATGTCGCCGTCGAGGCCGACAATCCCGCGACCCGATCCAATGACGGCCGCGTGCACCCGTCCGGCGCCTTCTGGTTCGGCACCATGGGCAAGAAGGCCGAGGACGGCGCCGGCGCATGGTACCGCTATTTCCGCGGCACGGTCGAAAAACTCTGGGACAATGTCGCCATTCCCAACGCCACCTGTTTTTCGTCCGACGGCGCGACGGCCTATTTCACCGATACGCGCGTCAACAAGCTGATGAAGGTCGCCTGCGATCCGAAAACCGGCGCGCCGGCCGGAGAACCGAAGGTGTTTTTCGATCCGTTGGGCCGCAAGGGCGGTCTCGACGGCGCCGTCACCGATGCCGATGGCAATCTCTGGAACGCACGCTATTCTGCCGGTGCGCTCGATTGCTACGCACCGGACGGAAAGCAAATGCTGACCATAAACATCCCGGCTCGCCAGACGACCTGTCCGGCCTTTGTCGGCGACGGATTGATCGCCGTCACCTCCGCCTGGCAGGACATGACTGACGCGGAACGTGCCGACGATCCTCATGCCGGCAAGACCTTTCTGGTCAGGACGGTGGTGAAGCCGAAATACGATCCGCCGGTGGCTTTCGCCGAAGGTTGAGCGCAACCGGCCCCATTGGCGAGCTTGCGGTTGGGTCTCCGGTTGAATAACCAGTTTCGATGCTCACGCTCGCCATCGACACCGCCGCCAACTTTTGCTCCGCCTGCCTGTGGGACGAGGCGGCGGACCGCGTGCTGGCGGCCGAGGAGCGCGATATCGGCCGCGGCCATGCCGAACAGCTGATGGATGTCATCGCCGCGGTCATCGGAAAGGCGGGCCGCGATTACGCAGATTTGTCCCGCATCGCCGTCGCCATCGGCCCAGGCTCCTTCACCGGCATTCGCGTCGGGGTTGCCGCCGCGCGCGGCCTCGGCCTTGCGCTCGGTATTCCCGTCGCCGGCGTGACGACGCTGGAGGCGATTGCTGCCGATGCCCGAGCCGAAACCGGCGGCGACGTCACTGTCGCCGTCAATGGCGGGCGCGGCCAGATTTTCGTCCAGTCCTTCGATGCGGCGGGAATTCAGTTCGACGAACCGGCGGCGGTCGAGGCGGCTGACGCCGCCTCCGTTGTTCCGGCCTCGGTCGATTTTCTCGCCGGCAACGCCGCGGACGCCGTCGCTGCGGCGCTCGCGCGTCCGGTTGAAACGGGAATCGACCGCGCGACCGGCTCTGTCGCGACCGTTGCCCGGCTTTCGGCGGTATCGCCGCATGCCCCGGTGCCGCTGTACCTGCGCGGCGCCGACGCCAAGCCGCAGACCGGGTTCGCCTTGCCGCGCGCCGGCGCCAGGGAGTCCGCGCGATGAAGTGGCCGCTCGGCTGGCTGTTGCCGCTCGATGTCGTCGTCGATCCGCTCGACGCCTCGCACGCGCACTGCATGGCGGAACTGCATGCCGGCACGTTCTCGCGGCCATGGACCGATGGCGAGTTCCACGATCTTCTGTCCAAGCCGGCGGTGTTCGGCTATGTCGCGCGTGAATTGCGCTGGGGCAAGGCGCGCATCCTCGGCTTCGTGCTCGCGCGCGCCGCGGCGGGCGAGGCCGAAATCCTGACGATTGCCGTTGCGCCCGACTGGCAGGGTCACGGGCTCGGCCGCAAGCTGATGCATGCGGTGCTGTCGAAGGCGCATGGCGACCGCGTCGAATCGATCTTTCTCGAGGTCGACGAGACCAACACGCCCGCCATTTCGCTCTATCGTAGGCTCGGTTTCTTCGAGGTCGGCGGCCGGCCCGACTACTACCGTGACAACGCGGGCCGCCTGTCCGCGGCGCTTGTCATGCGTCGCGATCTCCGTTAACCGCTCGTCGCAGTATCGTCGGGGTAGGACGTGAGCGCGGGATACGACAAATCGCTGCAAGATTTCTGCGCCGTGCCGGCCGGCGGGAAGGATCGGAGCGCGTGAACCGGCGGGTCCGTCTGGCGATTTTCGTAGGCTTCCTCGTGCCGTTGACGGCCGTGCTGGCGCCGTTCCAGGTCATCGCCATCCGCCGCGGACGGCCATTGCGCCGCCGGCTGCCGCAGTTCTGGCACCGCATCGCCGCGCGCATCATCGGCCTGCGGCTGCGCGTCCACGGCGAGCCGGCCTGCCATGACGATGTCGGCGTGCTGATCGCCGCCAATCACGTCTCCTGGCTCGATATCGTTGCGCTCGGCGCGGCGGCGCCCGTCTCCTTCATCGCCAAGGACGAGGTCGCCGGCTGGCCCGGCGTATCGATTCTGGCGAAACTGCAGGAAACCGTCTTCGTCGAGCGCCACCGGCGCGGCAAGACCGGCGAACAGGCCGCCCGAATCCGAAAAAGGCTTTCGCGCGGCGACGCCATCGTCCTGTTTCCCGAAGGCACCACCGCGGACGGCAATTTTCTCCTGCCCTTCAAATCCTCGCTCTTCGGCGCGGTCGGGGTCACCGCCGGAGCCTCGGACAAGCCGGTCCATGTGCAGCCCGTCGCCATCGTCTACACCCATCTCCACGGCATGCCGATGGGGCGCTACGACCGCCCGGTGGCGGCATGGCCCGGCGACATCGAACTCGGGCCGCATCTGTGGCGGGTCCTTGCCGAGGGTGCGGTCGATGTGACGATCATTTTCGGAAAATCCTTTCCGGCCTCCGACATGCCGGACCGCAAGGCGCTCGCCGCGGCCTGCGAGGACGCGATCCGCGAGATGTCCTCGGTTGCGCTTCGCGGCCGCACCGCGCTTCTCACCGGCGACGAAAAGCGCTAAGGAACCGGCATGAACGACATTGCAGAAATCCTGGAACGGGAGGCCGCGCCGGCCCCTGCGAATGCCCGCAAGGTTTACGTCAAGACCTACGGTTGCCAGATGAACGTCTATGACAGCCAGCGCATGACCGATGCGCTGGGCGCCGACGGCTATGTCGAGACGGCGACGATCGACGATGCCGACATGGTCCTGATCAACACCTGCCATATCCGCGAAAAGGCGGCCGAAAAAGTCTATTCGCAGCTCGGCCGCCTGCGCAAGCTGCGCGACAAGCGGCGCGCCGAGGGCCGGGACGTGCTTGTCGGCGTTGCCGGTTGCGTCGCCCAGGCGGAGGGCGAGGAGATCCTGCGCCGCGCGCCGGTGGTCGATTTCGTCATCGGGCCGCAGACCTATCATCGCCTGCCGCAGGTTGCCGCCGAAGCCCGCCGTGGCGTGAAGCTCGTCGAGACCGATTATGCGATCGAGGACAAGTTCGAGCAGTTGCCGGCCCACGACGCCCGCCAGATCCGGGCGCGCGGCGTCACCGCCTTTCTCACCGTGCAGGAGGGCTGCGACAAGTTCTGCACCTTCTGTGTCGTGCCCTATACGCGCGGCGCCGAGGTCTCCCGCCCGGTCGGCCAGATCGTGGCGGAGGCCCGCCAGCTGGTCGATGCCGGCGTCCGCGAGGTCACGCTCCTCGGCCAGAACGTCAACGCCTGGCACGGTGAAGGCCCGGACGGGCGCGAATGGGGCCTCGGCCAGCTGCTGCACGAATTGGCGAAGATCGAGGGTCTGGCGCGCCTGCGCTACACGACCAGCCACCCGCGCGACATGGACGACGCGCTGATCGAGGCGCATCGCGATCTTGAATGCCTGATGCCCTATCTCCATCTTCCGGTGCAGGCAGGCTCGGACCGCTTGTTGAAGGCGATGAACCGCAAGCACACGGCCGACGAATACCGCCGGCTGGTTGACCGCATCCGTGCCGCGCGCCCGGATATCGCGCTCTCCGGCGATTTCATCGTCGGCTTTCCCGGCGAGACGGAGGCTGATTTCGAGGACACGATGCGGCTGATCCGCGATATCGGATATGCACAGGCCTTTTCGTTCAAATATTCGCCGCGCCCGGGCACGCCGGGCGCCGATCTGGCCGATCAGGTGCCCGATGCGTTAAAGTCGGAACGCCTGCAGCGCCTTCAGGCGCTGCTCGCCGGACAGCAGGCCGCATTCATGCAGGGGCTGGAGGGAAAGACGATTTCGGTGCTTCTGGAAAAGCCGGGACGCGAGTTCGGCCAGATCGCCGGCCGTTCTCCTTGGCTGCAGCCTGTAGTTTGTAGTGAAACTGTCGGAAAAATCGGCGACATTGTGAATGTGCGAATCAGCAGGGCATCCGCGAACAGCCTTCTGGCGGATGGCGCATAACAGGGAAGTGGAACTTCAGGCTTGAACGCAAAAGCCAACGTGAATCCCGTATCCACCGGTGCCTCGGATCTGGCACACATCGTCCTGAGCTTCGACAACAACGATCACGCCCGCGCGCTCTACGGCCAGTTCGACCAGAACCTGGCCCTGATCGAGCAGCGTCTTGGCGTCGACGTCCGTTCGAAGGGAAACCAGGTGACCATCCGCGGCGAACCCGTCGCCACGGAACAGGCGCGCCGCGCGCTCGACTATCTCTATGACCGGGTCGCCGCCGGCGGCGAGGAGCCCGTGACGTCCGACGTCGAAGGGGCGCTCCGCATGGCGGTCGCGGCCGACGACCAGCTTTCGCTGCCGACCATCGCTGCGCCAGCGAAACTCGCCGCCGCGCAGATATCGACGCGCAAGAAGACGGTATTCGCGCGAACGCCCAACCAGGACGCCTATATTCGCGCGCTCGATCGTGCCGAACTCGTCTTCGGCGTCGGCCCCGCCGGCACCGGCAAGACCTTTCTCGCCGTCGCCCACGCGGCGATGCTGCTGGAACGCGGCGCCGTCGAGCGGATCATCCTGTCGCGCCCCGCCGTCGAGGCCGGAGAACGGCTTGGCTTCCTGCCCGGCGACCTGAAGGAGAAGGTAGATCCTTATCTGCGCCCGCTCTACGACGCGCTCTACGACATGATCCCGGCCGACAAGGTCGAGCGCGCGCTAGCCGCAGGAGTCATAGAGATCGCCCCACTCGCCTTCATGCGCGGCCGTACGCTGGTCAATGCCGCCGTCATCCTCGACGAGGCGCAGAACACCACGGCCATGCAGATGAAGATGTTCCTGACCCGTCTCGGCGAGAATTCTGTGATGATGGTCACCGGCGATCCTTCGCAGGTCGACCTGCCCCTCGGCGCCAAGTCCGGGCTGGTCGAGGCGTTGCACGTGCTGAGCGACGTGCCGGGCATCGTGACCGTTCGGTTCGGCGAGAAGGACGTCGTGCGCCATCCGCTCGTCGGGCGGATCGTCGCCGCCTACGACGCGAATCCGAACCAGGATTAGGACCTTGGGCATCGCCATCGACGTCAATGTCGAGGCCGGCGACTGGGCCGGCGAGGACGCATTGCAGGCGATTGCCCGGCAGAGCGTCGATGCGGCGACGGCCCGCCTCGGCCTGCGCGAGGCGCAAAGCGAGCTCTCCGTCGTCTTCACCGACGACGCGTCGATGCAGCGCCTCAACGCCGAGTGGCGCGGCAAGGACAAGCCGACCAATGTGCTGTCCTTTCCCGCTTTCGCGCTCGAGCCCGGCGATCCGCCCGGCCCGATGCTTGGCGACATTGTCATCGCTTACGAGACGGTCGCGCGCGAAGCGGCGCTTGAAGACAAGGCTTTCGATGACCATCTGCGTCATCTCGTCGTTCACGGTTTCTTGCATCTTTTGGGTTACGACCACGAAAATGACATGGACGCCGACGAGATGGAGACTGCGGAACGCGCAATTCTTGCTGACATGGGCGTTTCCGATCCCTATTCTGCCCATGATTGAAACACTCGACGACTTATGACCAGAGATGACATCGAAGCCGCCCGGCCTGAAAGCGCCGGCGACGGCGACACCGTTCCCCGAAGTCCCGGCGCTGACCCCGGCAAGACACGCGGCCACCCGGGATTCCTTCAGCGCCTTGTATTCCTGTTTCGGCCGCAATCGGCTCCGACCATTCGCGAGAATCTTCAGGACGCGCTTGCCGGTCACGGCGAGTGGGACCAGACGATCACGCCCGGCGAACGCGCGATGCTGCACAACATCCTGCGGCTGCGCGAGGTCCGCGTCGAGGACGTGATGATCCCGCGCGCCGAAGTCGATGCCGTCGACCAGAAGACGACGCTCGGCGAACTGCTCAAGCTGTTCGAGGAATCCGGCCACAGCCGCATGCCGGTCTATGACGAGACGCTCGACGATCCGCGCGGCATGGTCCATATCCGCGATGTCGTCGCCGCGATCACCAAGCTTGCCGCCGAGAAGAAACGCCGCCGCCGCAACGGCACGGCCACCGTCGGCCACAACAGCGCAGCCGATTTCGATCTTTCCAAGGTACAGCTCGACAGGACCATCGAGGAGCTGAAGCTCGCTCGCGAGGTGCTCTTCGTGCCGCCGTCGATGCTCGCCGCCGACCTGATGGCGCGCATGCAGGCGCAGCGCATCCAGATGGCGCTCGTCATCGACGAATATGGCGGCACTGACGGCCTCGTCTCGCTGGAGGACATCGTCGAGATGGTCGTCGGCGACATCGAGGACGAGCACGACGAGGACGAGGCGCTGTTCACCGAGCAAGAGAACGGCACCATTATCGCCGATGCCCGCGTCGAGCTTGAAGAGCTCGCCAAGCCGCTCGGCGAAGAGTTTCTGGAAGCCGCCCGCAGCGAGGACGATGATGTCGATACGATCGGCGGCCTGATCTTCTCGCTTCTCGGCCGAATTCCGGTGCGCGGCGAGGTGATCGCGTCTTTCGCCGGTTATGAATTCGAGGTTCTCGAGGCCGATCCGCGCCGCATCAAGCGGGTGCGGATTGTGCGCGCCAAACGGCGTCCGGCGCGCCGTGACCAACCGGAGCGCGATGCCGCCGTGCCGGAGGCGAAGCCGGAGCCTGCCGGAAATCTTGCCGAACAGCCGCTAAAAACAGCGGAAAACGCCGAGTGACATCGCCTCCGCGGGTGATGGCTGATAAACCTCCGATACGATTTTGATTCGGTTCCGGGCGGGCGGATGGAGCGTTTTGCCAATCGCATATTGCTGATGACCGGATGGCGGCGATCGCTCCTTGCGGTGCTTGCCGGCGCGCTGACCGTGCTTGGCCAGGCCCCGTTCGGAATCTTCGCCGTCTGTTTCGTCACCTTCCCGCTTCTCGTCTGGCTGCTCGACGGCGCCATCGCCAAGCCCTCGCGCTCATGGATCGCCACGGCATGGCCCGCCTTTGCGACGGGATGGTTGTTCGGTTTCGGTTATTTCGTCGCCGGGCTCTGGTGGATCGGCAACGCGCTTTTCGCCGAGGCCGGCGATTATGTCTGGCTCTGGCCCTTCGCCGTGCTGGCGATCCCGGCCTTCCTTGCAATCTTCTATGGGCTGGCCGCCGTTCTGGCGCGCATGATGTGGTCGGACGGCATTGGCCGGATCGCCGCTTTGGCCTTTGGTTTCGGCGTAGCCGAATGGTTGCGCAGCTTCGCCTTCACCGGCTTTCCGTGGAACGCGATCGGCTATGCCGCGATGCCCGTTCCCATGCTGATGCAGTCGGCCTCCGCCGTCGGTATCGTCGGCATGAACGCGCTCGCCGTCTTCGTCTTTTCGTTGCCGGCTGTGTTCGCGCAGGGCCGTTGGCGGGCCGGTTTTTCCGCGGGGCTTCTCGTCGCATTGCTTGGCGCCCATGCGGGTTACGGCTACTGGCGTCTTGCCGGGGCCGCGGCGCCCGACCCCGGCGCGCCGCTCGTCCGTATTGTCCAGCCGGACATCGAGCAGTCGGAAAAATGGGATACAGAACGCCGCAACGAGATCTTCGACACGCTGCTCGCGCTGACCGCAGAGCCGAACGCCACCGGCGAAAAACCCGCCATCGTCGTCTGGCCGGAAACCTCCATTCCCTTCATCCTGACGGAATCGCCCGATGCGGTCGCGGCGATCGCCGAGGCGCTGGACAGCGACCAGACGCTGCTCGCCGGCGCGGTGCGCGCCGCCGAGACGGGCGACGGCGATGGCGGGTCCACTTATTACAATTCGATCCTGGCGCTGAACGCCGACGGTGTCATCATCGACGCCGCCGACAAGGAGCATCTGGTGCCGTTCGGCGAATATCTCCCCTTCAAGGCGATTGCCGAGCGCCTCGGCCTCAAGAAGATCGCCGACGCCGATCGCGGCTACTCCGCCGCCGAGACCCGCCGCACCCTGTCGTTGCCAAATGGCGTCGTCGTTCTGCCCTCGATCTGCTACGAGGCGATCTTTCCCTACGAGATGCAGGCAGATGGCGATCCGGCGACGATGATCGTCAACGTCACCAACGACGCCTGGTACGGCGACACGCCCGGGCCTTACCAGCATGTCCATCAGGCGCGTCTGCGCGCCGTCGAAAACGGGCTGCCGCTGGTGCGTGCCGCCAACAACGGAATTTCCGGCATATTCGATGCCTATGGACGCCAGCTCGATGCGCTCGGCTACGGTGTCAGGGGCGCCGTCGAGGCCCGTCCCGGCGCACCGTTGCCCGAGACGATCTACCGCCGTTACGGCCGGCGGATCTTCCTGTCGATTCTGTTCGTTTTGGCAATTCTTGCGGCCGGTGGACGCGTCGCCGGACGCGCGTCACATCGCCGCCGCAACCCCTGAAATGACACGCTTTGAATAACACGAAGTCCACTGCTATGATGTTTCCGTTACGTCGGCTGCATCGCCATGCCGGCTCCAACTGGTCCTTGGAAAGAACAACGATAACGAGCCACGTGGTGGCAAGGACAGGAAATGGCCAATAATAAGAAACAACCCAATCCGATTGACATTCATGTCGGTAGCCGGATCCGGCTCCGTCGGACCATGCTCGGCATGAGCCAGGAAAAACTGGGCGAGGCGCTCGGCATCACCTTCCAGCAGGTCCAGAAATACGAGAAAGGCACCAACCGCGTCGGCGCCAGCCGGCTGCAGAATATCGCCGCCATCCTCGGCGTGCCGGTATCCTTCTTTTTCGAGGATGCGCCGGGCGACAATGGCGAGGTCTCCGCGACCGGCATGAGCGAAAATTCCTCGTCCTACGTCGTCAACTTCCTGTCCAGTTCGGAGGGACTCCAGCTCAACCGGGCATTCGTCAAGATATCGGATTCCAAGATCCGCCGGCGCATTATCGATCTCGTCAAGGCGCTGGCGGCCGAGGCGGACGACAGCTGACGCCCGTTCCTACCCCTTTTGGCGATTCGGGATATGCACTTATCCTTATATCTTTAAGCGAAATCCGGATTTTGCTTGACCGGAAATGCCCTCTTGCCTAACGAGGGCGGAATTTCCGCCGCCGATCTGGCGGCGGACAGTGTCTTTTTATTGGGGATCTATCCATGGCGCGTCAGGACTATCTCTTCACCAGCGAATCGGTCTCCGAGGGGCACCCCGACAAGGTGTGCGACCGGATCTCGGACGAGATCGTCGATCTGATCTATCGCGAGGCACGCAAGCACGGCGAGGACGAGAAGTGGCGCGTGCGCGTTGCCTGCGAGACGCTGGCCACCACCAACCGCGTCGTCATCGCGGGTGAAGTGCGCGTTCCCGAAACGATGCTCAAGAAGGACAAGGCCGGCAATTTCGTCACCGACGCGACCGGCCATCCGATGGTCAATCCGTCGAAGTTCCGCTCCGCTGCCCGCCGCGCCATCCGGGCCATCGGCTATGAGCAGGACGGCTTCCACTGGAAGACCTGCCGGGTCGACGTGCTGCTGCACGGCCAGTCTGCGGACATCGCGCAGGGCGTCGATAACGCCGCCGACAAGCAGGGCGAAGAAGGTGCCGGCGACCAGGGCATCATGTTCGGCTATGCCTGCAACGAGACGCCGGAACTGATGCCGGCGCCGATCTATTACGCCCACAAGATTCTCGAACTGCTCGCTGCCGCACGCCATGCCGGCGAGGGCGAGGCCGCCAAGCTCGGCCCCGACGCCAAGAGCCAGGTGACGGTCCACTACAAGGACGGCAAGCCGGCCGAGGTGACGCAGATCGTGCTGTCGACGCAGCATATCGACGGCAGCTGGGACTCCGGGAAGGTCCGCTCCGTCGTCGAGCCCTATATTCTTGAGGCCCTCGGCGATATGCCCGTCTCCGAGAACTGCAACTGGTACATCAATCCGACCGGCAAGTTCGTGATCGGCGGCCCCGACGGCGACGCCGGCCTCACCGGACGCAAGATCATCGTCGACACCTATGGCGGCGCGGCACCGCACGGCGGTGGCGCGTTCTCCGGCAAGGACACGACCAAGGTCGACCGTTCCGCCGCCTATGCCGCGCGCTACCTCGCCAAGAACGTGGTCGCAGCCAAGATTGCCGAGCGCTGCACCATCCAGCTCTCCTATGCGATCGGTGTGGCGCAGCCGCTTTCGGTCTATGTCGACACCCACGGCACCGGCAAGGTCGACGACGCGGCGATCGAAACCGCGCTGCGCGAGGTGATGGACCTGTCGCCGACCGGTATCCGCAAACATCTCGACCTGAACAAGCCAATCTACGCCAAGACCGCCGCCTACGGTCATTTCGGCCGCAAGTCGGGCCGCGACGGTTCGTTCTCCTGGGAGAAGACCGATCTGGCCAAGCCGCTGAAGGCCGCTCTCGGCCTGAAATGACCGGCGAAATCCGGCGCTCGCGCTCGACCGAAGCGTTCTTCGGTCGTCGGCGCGGCAAGACCCTGAAGCCGCGCCAGGCCGAACAGCTTGGCCGGCTTCTTCCCGTTTGGAAGATCGATCTGGCGAAGGCCCCTCCGGCGGATCTCGCGGCGCTGTTCGACCATGATCCGGACCGGATTCTTCTGGAAATCGGTTTCGGCGGCGGCGAGCATTTGCTGCACCGCGCGAAACTTCGGCCCGATGCCGGGTTCATCGGCGTTGAGCCCTTCGTCAATTCCATGGCGAAATTCGTCTCGGCCGCTGGCGACGAGGACGTTTCCAACATCCGCCTCCACGACGATGACGCCACGCAATTGCTCGACTGGTTGCCGGATGCCTGCCTTGACGGGATCGACCTGCTTTATCCCGATCCCTGGCCGAAGCCACGCCATTGGAAGCGCCGTTTCGTGAACGAGGCCAATCTTGACCGTTTCGCCCGGGTGATGAAGCCCGGCGCACTGTTCCGCTTCGCCTCCGACATCGACACTTATGTCAACTGGACGCTCCAGCACATCCACGCCCATCCGGCCTTTGAATGGCCGGCGCGTAACGCCTCCGACTGGCGCGCCCCCTACGAGAACTGGCCCGGCACGCGCTATGAGGCGAAGGCGCTACGCGAAGGCCGCACGCCGGCCTATCTGACCTTTGTCCGCAAATAGCCGTCAGTTCGCGAAGACGAGCCGCATGCTTGGCCGGTCCGCCGGCACGATGTGGACGACGGAATAGCCTTCCCGCTTCAGCATCGCGAGGAACCCCGGCAGCATCGCCGCCGTACGGGTCTGCAGGTCATGGAACAGGATGATACCGCCTCCCTGGCGGTGCAGGGTCGACATGGTTCGCGCCGCGACCTGCGTCGGGCCGGTCTTGAAATAGTCCTTCGAGTCGATGTCGACATCGAGCACGACGACCCCGCGCGCCGCCATGTAGGTGCGCAGCCGGCTCGTGTCGGCGAGATAAGGGAAGCGGAAGAACTTCACCGGCCCCGCACCGGCGGCGCGAATGGCCTCTTCGCCGCGCTTGATCTCGGCGACCGCCTGGTCGAAGCTCATCTTCGCGAGATTCGGATGGCCCCAGGAATGGCTGCCGATCGAATGGCCGCGCGCGGCCACCTTGCGCACCGTTTCGGGATGACGATGCGCCATCTCGCCGACCATCAGGAACGTCGCCTTGACGCCGAACTCGTCGAGCGTGTCGAGAATACTGTCCGTTCGTCCCGGAACCGGCCCGTCGTCAAAGGTCAGGACCACCTCGCGCGGCTTCAGCCTGATATCGTAGACCGAGGAAACCGGGATCGTGCGTCCGGCCAGCCGGCCCTTTGTCGGCAGCACGTCTTCCATGCCGCGCCGGTCCGGCCGTAGGAAGGCAAGCGAGAGCTCGGGCCCTTTGATCTCCGGCGCATTGTGGAATTTTCGGGGGGTAACATCGTTTGCGCAACCGGCGACAAGTCCAAGGCAGCACAGAACCGGCAGAATACGCGCAAACATGACAACTCACACACACTTGAAACCGTGCTCTTTTTATCCCGATTATGGTTAATGAAGACTTTGCGGCCGCGGCAGGCGGTTAATGCGGCGCCAGCGGGCGTCCGGCGTCGCGCCCCTTGCGTCCCGGGCCCGCGAGGCGTATATGGAAGTCAAATTCTTGGTCATCCGAACAAGAGTGGGCCCGCAAGGACCCGCTCTTTTTGTTTTAGCGGTAAGGATCGCAGGCCCTTGAGCGACGCATATCTGGCGCCGATAGAAAACGACGAACAACGCATCGTCCGGGAAACCGGCGTCGATGCGCGCGTCGCCGCGATCATTGAGCCGGTTCTCAACTCGGCCGGCTTCAAGCTGGTTCGCGTGCGCTTGTCGGGCATGAACGGCCTGACGCTGCAGGTCATGGCCGAGCGCGCCGACGGCACCATGACGGTCGAGGACTGCGAGGCCGTCAGCCGCATGATTTCGCCGCTTCTCGATGTGGAGGACCCGATCGACCGGGCCTATCATCTGGAAGTGTCGTCGCCGGGCATCGACCGGCCGCTGGTGCGCCTGTCCGACTTCGCCAAGTGGCGCGGTCACGTGGCCAAGATCGAGACTTCGGTGATTGTCGAGGGGCGCAAGCGCTTCCGCGGCACGATCACTGGTCTGACCCAAAATGCCGTCACGGTGGAAGCCGACAAGGCGAAACACGGTGAGCCGATGGTCGCGGAAATTCCGCTCGACACGATTGCCGATGCCAGGCTGATCCTGACCGACGATTTGATCCGCGCCGCGCTCAAGGCCGACAAGGCTGCCCGACAGGCGCGCGGACTGGAAACTGAAGACGAAGACGTCGCATCCGACGGTGATGCGGACGCTTGAACGCCATAGAGGAGACGACAATGGCTGTCAGTGCTAACAGGCTGGAACTTCTGCAGATCGCCGATGCGGTCGCGCGCGAGAAGCTGATCGACAAGGACATCGTCATCAGCGCCATGGCCGATGCCATCCAGAAGGCCGCAAAATCGCGTTACGGCCAGGAAACCAATATCCGCGCCGACATCAACACAAAGACCGGCGAGATCAAGCTGCAGCGCCTGCTGGAGGTCTCGGAGACGGTCGAGGATCCGGCCACCCAGATTTCGATCGAGCAGGCCCGTGACCGCAATCCGGAAGCCCAGCCCGGCGACTTCATCGCCGAGCAGCTGCCGCCGCTCGATTTCGGCCGCATCGCCGCCCAGTCGGCCAAGCAGGTTATCGTGCAGAAGGTCCGCGAAGCCGAGCGCGACAACCAGTACGAGGAATTCAAGGACCGCGTCGGCGAGATCGTCAACGGCACGGTCAAGCGCGTCGAATACGGCAACGTCATCGTGGATCTCGGCCGTGCCGAGGCGATCATCCGCCGCGACGAACTGATCCCGCGTGAAACCTACCGCTACGGTGACCGTGTGCGCGCCTATGTCTACGACGTGCGCCGCGAACAGCGCGGGCCGCAGATATTCCTGTCGCGCACCCATCCGCAGTTCATGGCGAAACTGTTCCAGATGGAAGTGCCGGAAATCTACGACGGCATCATCGAGATCAAGTCGGTCGCCCGCGATCCGGGCTCCCGCGCCAAGATCGCTGTCGTGTCGCGCGATTCGTCCATCGACCCGGTCGGCGCCTGCGTCGGCATGCGTGGCAGCCGCGTCCAGGCGGTTGTCGCCGAACTCCAGGGCGAGAAGATCGACATCATTCCCTGGCAGCCCGATGCGGCCTCGTTCATCGTCAACGCGCTGCAGCCGGCCGAAGTCGCCAAGGTCGTGCTCGATGAGGATGCCGAGCGCATCGAGGTCGTCGTGCCGGACGAGCAGCTGTCGCTCGCCATTGGCCGCCGCGGCCAGAACGTGCGCCTCGCCTCGCAGCTGACCGGCTGGGACATCGACATCCTGACCGAGGAAGAGGAATCGGCGCGCCGCCAGAAGGAATTCGTCGAACGCTCCAACCTCTTCATGGAGGCGCTCGACGTCGACGAGATGGTCGGCCAGGTTCTGGCCTCCGAAGGCTTCACCTCGATCGAGGAAGTTGCCTATGTCGATCCGGAGGAGGTTTCCTCCATCGAGGGCTTTGACGAAGATACCGCCGCCGAGATCCAGACCCGTGCGCGCGAGCATCTCGACCGCATCGAGGCCGAGAACGACGCCAAGCGCAAGGAATTGGGCGTGGTCGACGAGATCCGCGAAGTTCCCGGCATCACCACCGCGATGATGGTCGCGCTCGGTGAGGAAGGCATCAAGACGATGGATGACTTCGCCGGTTGCGCGGCTGACGATCTCGTCGGCTGGCGCGAACGCAAGGACGGCGAAACGACGATCTATGACGGTGTCCTGACGCCCTTCGGCATCACCCGCGCCGAGGCCGAGGACATGGTCGTCGCCGCCCGTCTCGCCGTTGGCTGGATCACCGAAGAGGATCTGCGGGCGGACGCCGAGGAAGAGGCCGAGACCGAAGATGCTGCGGAAGAACAGGCGCCGAGCGAAGCCGGCGTCGTCTTCGGCGCCTGAGGCTGGAACCATGGGCGCGCGGATCGGAACACGGCATGTATGCAGGCAAGAAGGACGACATGAACGACCGCACCTGCATCGTGACCGGGGAAGCCGGTTCCGCGGACGACATGATCCGCTTCGTGGCGGGGCCTGACGGGAACGTCGTCCCTGACCTGAAGCGCAACCTGCCGGGTCGTGGCTGCTGGGTCACGGCCAGGCGCGAGCTGATCGACAAGGCGGTCGCGAAGAAGCTTTTTCGCCGCGGCTTGAAGGAGGAAGTGACCGCCGATCTTGAACTCGGCGCCCTCGTCGATCATCTGATAGCCAAGCGGGCGCTCGGCCAGTTGGGCCTTGCCCGCAAGGCTGGCGCCGTGGTGACGGGCGCCACCCAGGTCGACAAGGCCGTTCGAAGCGGCGCGGCGCTCGCCGTGCTGCACGATCCGGGCGCTGCTCCTGACGGGGTGCGCAAGATAGACCAGGCCCGTGCCTTCGTTCACCATATGGACGGGCCGGATATCCCCGCGTTCAAATCCTTCGCCGAGGGCGAATTGGATTTGGCATTAGGCGCGGGAAATGTGATACATGCTGCGATAATTGACGGGCAGCCGGGACAGGCCGCACTGCGGAGCCTTGTTTTTCTCGACCGTTTCCGGCATTTCGGCGCAGAAAATACGAAATCAGGCGGCGCGAACGCGAAGACCGCGAAGGGTAAGACTACGGAATGAGTGATACAACTTCGGACGACAAGAAAACCGGCGCGGACGGCAAACGTACGCTGACGCTGAAGCGCTCCGGCGGTGACAAGAGCACCGTCCGGCAGAATTTCAGCCATGGCCGGTCGAAATCGGTGGTCGTCGAAACGCGCAAGCGCAAGTTCACGCGTCCCGACGAAAAGCCGGCTGCGGGATCCCTCTCCGCCGGGCTGAAGCCGCGCGCGGCAGCGCCGGCCCCCGCCGCCGAGACGCCGAAACCGGCCGCACCGGCTCCGGCGCCCGCCGCCGACGATCGCAGCGGCGTGGTCCTGAACCAGCTTTCCGAAAGCGAGATGGAAGCACGCAAGCGCGCCCTCGAAGAGGCGAAGGTTCGCGAGGTCGAGGATCGCAAACGCGCCGCCGAGGAAGCCAAGCGCCGCGCCGAGGAAGATGAGCGCCGCGCCCAGGAGCGCGCCGAATCCGAGCGCCGTCAGCGCGAGGAAGAGGAACGCCTTGCCGCCGAGAAAGTCGCGCGCGAACACGCCGAGGTCGAGGCCGCGAAACGTGCGCCCGAGCCCGAGGAAGAAAAACCGGCCGCCGCCAAGCCGGCTGCTCGCCGCGCCGGTGGCGAGGACGAAGAGGGCCGTGGTGGTCCGCGCCGTCCCGGCCGCGCCGCCGAAGCACCGCCGAAGCCGGCGCCGCGCCGCGAGGACGAACGCCGCCGTGGCAAGCTGACGCTCTCGAATGTCGGCGCCGACGGCGAGGGCCGTTCGCGTTCGCTTTCCGCGATGCGCCGCCGCCAGGAGAAATTCAAGCGCTCCATGGCGAGCAACGAGCCGCGCGAGAAGATTTCGCGCGAGGTCGTGCTGCCCGAGACGATCACCATCCAGGAACTCGCCCAGCGCATGGCCGAACGCGCCGTCGACGTGGTCAAGTTCCTGATGAAGGAAGGCCAGATGATGAAGCCCGGCGATCTGATCGACGCCGATCTGGCTGAACTCATCGCTCAGGAATTCGGCCACACCGTGCGCCGTGTCACCGAGGCCGATGTCGAGGAAGGCATCTTCGACGTCGAGGACAACCCCGAGGACATGAAGCCGCGTCCGCCGGTCGTCACCATCATGGGTCACGTCGACCACGGCAAGACGTCGCTGCTCGACGCCATCCGCCAGGCGAATGTCGTCTCCGGCGAAGCCGGCGGCATCACCCAGCATATCGGCGCCTACCAGGTCGAGAAGGACGGTCAGAAGATCACCTTCCTCGATACGCCGGGCCACGCCGCCTTCACGGCGATGCGCGCGCGCGGCGCCCAGGCGACCGACATCGCGATCCTCGTGGTTGCGGCCGACGACAGCGTCATGCCGCAGACGATCGAGTCCATCAATCACATCAAGGCCGCCGGCGTGCCGCTGATCGTGGCGATCAACAAGATCGACAAGCCGGATGCCGACCCGCAGAAGGTCCGCACCGAACTGCTCCAGCACGAGGTCTTCGTGGAATCCATGGGCGGTGAAGTGCAGGACGTCGAGGTCTCGGCGCTCAAGGGCACCAATCTCGACGGGCTTCTTGAGGCGATCCTGCTGCAGTCCGAGGTTATGGAACTCAAGGCCGACCCGGACCGCACCGCCGAAGGCGTGGTCATCGAGGCCAAGCTCGACAAGGGCCGCGGCTCCGTCGCCACGGTCCTGGTCCAGACCGGTACGCTTCGGATCGGCGACATCGTCGTCGCCGGCGACGAGTGGGGCCGTGTCCGCGCGATCATCAACGATCATGGCGAGCAGTTGAAGGAAGCCGAACCGTCGCTGCCTGTCGAGATCCTCGGTCTCAACGGCACGCCGCAGGCCGGTGACCGTGTCGCCGTCGTCGACAGCGAGGCGCGTGCCCGCGAGATTTCCGAATATCGCCAGCGCGTCTCCCGCGAGAAGGCCGTCGCACGTCAGGCCGGTTCGCGTGGTTCGCTCGAGCAGATGATGGCGCAGGCCCGCGACAGCGAGCTGGCGGAATTCCCGCTCGTCATCAAGGCCGACGTGCAGGGCTCCGTCGAGGCGATTATCGGCGCGCTCGACAAGCTCGGCACCGACGAGGTTCAGGCCCGCATCGTCCATTCGGGCGCCGGCGGGATTACCGAGACCGACGTCTCGCTGGCCGAATCCACCGGCGCTGCGATCATGGCGTTCAACGTGCGTGCCAACAAGCAGGCACGTGACGCCGCGGAAGCAAACGGCGTCGAGATCCGCTATTACAACATCATCTACAACTTGTTGGATGATGTGAAGGCGGCCATGTCGGGCCTGCTGTCGCCGGAACGCCGCGAAACCTTCCTCGGCAATGCCGAGATCCTGGAGGTGTTCAACATCACCAAGGTCGGCAAGGTCGCAGGCTGCAAGGTCACCGAAGGCAAGGTCGAGCGTGGTGCCGGCGTGCGCCTGGTGCGCGACAACGTCGTCATCCACGAAGGCAAGCTCAAGACGCTCAAGCGCTTCAAGGACGAAGTCTCGGAAGTCCCGGTCGGCCAGGAATGCGGCATGGCCTTCGAGAATTATGACGACATTCGCGCCGGTGATGTGATCGAGTGCTTCCGCGTCGAGGAAATCGCCCGGTCGCTGTAAACTGTATGACGCAATTTATGGAGGCGGGGCCGTGCAAACGGTCCCGTCTGTTTTATTCATGGCAAAATCAGGTACATCCAGAGGCCTTTCCCAGCGCCAGTTGCGCGTTGGCGAACAGGTGCGTCATGCGTTGACCGAGGTCTTGCAGCGCGGCGAGGTTCGCGACCCGGTCCTCGAAAGCTGTGTCCTGTCGGTCAATGAGGTACGCATGTCGCCTGATCTGAAGATCGCCACCGTCTTTGTCACCGCACTCGGCCGCGCCGACATGGACCCTGTCATCAAGGCGCTGGCCGCCAACGCGAAGTTCATCCGTGGACGGACCTCCCATGCACTGAGCCAGATGAAGTTCATGCCGCAGTTCCGCTTCCGCGCCGATACGTCCTTCGACAATTTCTCCAAGATCGACGAATTGTTGCGGTCGCCCGAAGTCGCCCGCGATCTCGAGCACGACGACGGGGACGAGTAATGGCCCGGCAGCGCAAGAAGAAGGGCCGGCCGATCTCCGGTTGGCTGGTGCTCGACAAGCCGCTCGGCATGGGCTCCACCGATGCAGTCTCCAAGATCAAGTGGCTGTTCAAAGCCGAAAAGGCCGGCCATGCCGGCACGCTCGATCCGCTCGCGTCCGGCATCCTGCCGATCGCGCTCGGTGAGGCGACCAAGACCGTGCCTTATGTGATGGAGGGCGAGAAGGTCTATCGCTTCACCGTCCAGTGGGGCGCCGAGACCGCGACCGACGACGCCGAAGGCGATGTCCTGAACGAATCCGTTGAACGCCCGTCGCGCGACGCCGTCGAGGCGATCCTTCCCAACTACACCGGAGCGATCCAGCAGAAGCCGCCCGCCTATTCCGCGATCAAGATCGGCGGCGAACGCGCCTATGATCTCGCCCGCGAGGGCGAGGCGGTCGACATTCCCGCCCGCGAGGTCGAGATCGAGAGCCTGACCATCCTGTCGCATGACGACGGCCGCACTGCATTCCAGGTCGAATGCGGTAAGGGCACCTATGTCCGCTCGCTCGCCCGCGACATGGGCCGCGAGCTTGGCTGCTATGGCCATGTCGTCGAACTGCGCCGCACCGTCGTCGATCCTTTCGACGAGGAGGACGCCGTCGCGCTGGAAGAGTTGCAGAAGGCGGCAGCCGATGCCGAGGCCGCGGTCGGCGGCGAAGAGGACGATCCCGAGGCCGTGGAAGCACGCCTTGCGGCCCGCTTTGCCGCGCTCGATCCGTTCCTGCTCGACACCGGCGAGGCCATGCATGGCTATCCGCAGATCACCGTCGCCGGCGACCAGGCGAACCGTATCCGTCTCGGCAATCCCGTCATCCTGCGCGGCCGCGATGCACCGTTGCCGACCGAGGACGCCTGCGCCTTCGAGCATGGCAAGCTGATCGCCATCGGCGAGATCGCGCAGGGCGAGTTCCGCCCCCGCCGCGTCTTCAAGCCCTGATCTTCCGTCCGTCGCCGTCGCGCCTGTGCGACCGGTTGCAGCGGTATGGCGATAGCCGGTTTTCAATTGGTTCGCGGTGGTGTAGCCAAGCGGAAAAACGGGAAAGGAAATCGCCATGATCGAAAAGCGTGAGTTCTATATCGACGGTGCCTGGGTGGCGCCGGAACAGTCCAATGATTGCGACGTCATCGATCCGGCGACGGAGGAAGTCTGCGCTGTGATTTCGCTCGGCACCAAGGCTGACGTCGACAAGGCCGTCGCGGCCGCGCGCGCTGCGTTTCCGGGCTGGGCGGCGACGCCGCTTGAGGTCCGCATTGCGCTGCTCGAAAAACTCGACGCCGTCATGAAGCGTCGCATGAACGAACTCGGCGAGGCGATCTCGCTCGAGATGGGCGCCCCGATCGACTTCGCCATCAACGATCAGGCGGCCACCGGCCCCTGGCACATGGCCGGCTTCCTGCAGGCGGCCAAAAATTTCGAATGGGAAGAGCCCTTCGCCGAAGGTCAGGTGATCGTGCGCGAGCCGATCGGCGTCTGCGGCCTGATCACGCCGTGGAACTGGCCAGTCAACCAGATCACGCTGAAGGTCATCCCGGCGCTGCTGACGGGCTGCACCTGCGTGCTGAAGCCGTCCGAGATCGCGCCGCTCTCCGCCATCCTCTTTGCCGAATTCGTCGACGAGGCGGGCTTCCCGAAGGGCGTCTTCAACCTCGTCAATGGCGACGGCGCGGGCGTCGGCGAGGCCATGTCGCACCATCCCGGCATCGACATGATGTCGTTCACAGGCTCGACGCGCGCCGGCGCGCTCGTCTCCAAGGGCGCGGCCGACACCGTCAAGCGGGTCACGCTGGAGCTCGGCGGCAAGTCGCCGAACATCATCTTCGCCGATGCCGATCTTTCCAAGGTGGTGCGCCGCGGCGTCAATCACTGCATGGAGAACACCGGCCAGTCCTGCAACGCGCCGACCCGCATGCTGGTCGAGCGCACCGTCTATGACGATGTCGTCGGTCTCGCCAAGGATGCCGCCGAAGCCGTTAAGGTCGGTGATCCGCGCGAAAGCGGTCGGCATATCGGCCCTCTCGTCTCGCAGGCCCAGTTCAACAAGGTCCAGGGCCTCATCGAGACCGCCATCGCCGAAGGCGCGCGCCTCGTCACCGGCGGCATGGGCCGCCCGGACGGCATGAACCGCGGCTATTTCGTCCGCCCGACCGTCTTCGCCGACGTCAACAACCAGATGACGATCGCGCGCGAGGAGGTCTTCGGCCCGGTTCTGGTGATGATCCCCTTCGAGGACGAGGACGAAGCCGTTGAAATTGCCAATGACACGCCTTACGGCCTCGCCGCCTATCTCTCGACGGGTGATGCCGAAAAGGG
>NZ_JACZCS010000044.1 GCF_014904745.1 Oricola nitratireducens | reverse complement strand
CAGCGCGTCGCCCGGCAGCTGCGCGCCGGCATGGTGAGGGTCAACGGCGCCGGTCTCGGCGCCGGCCACCCCTTCGGCGGCTACAAGCAGTCCGGCAACGGACGCGAGGGCGGCAAATGGGGCATCGAGGATTTCCTCGAGGTCAAGATCATCAGCGCACGCTGACGGTGCACGGCTGGCGCGCAGGCAAATAGGACTGGTATTTCCGGTTCATTTCGCTTATATGCGCGCCAGCATTCACCAAAATGCGAATAACGGCCCGTGCTGGACGACATCCCGGCACAGGGCGGCTTACCCGAACAACTGGGGCGCAAGCTCCGCATAACGAAAGGACATACGATGTCGATTACGCCTGAGCGCAAGGCTGAGCTCATCCAGAAATTCGCTGCCAAGGCCGGTGACACCGGTTCGCCGGAAGTCCAGGTTGCGATCCTGACCGAACGGATCACCAACCTGACCGAACACTTCAAGGACCACAAGAAGGACAATCATTCCCGCCGTGGCCTCCTGAAGATGGTCTCGCAGCGCCGCAGCCTGCTTGATTACGTGAAGCGCAAGGACGTCGAGCGTTATCAGAAGTTGATCACTGAACTCGGCATTCGCCGCTAATTTTTTGGCGGACCGGCCCTGCCGGTCCGCTTTTTGCCTTCTCCGGATGGCATGAATCCGGAAACCGGCCGGCGGGCCCCAGGAAAGGACCGCTGCCAGACCCGAGGGAGCTTCGGGGCAGGATTGCCGGCTGCTTGAGACACCCCACCCAAGCATCCTGTCGTCTTGCCCGTCGCTCGTTCAAAACGAAGATAGGGGAACCGCCGCCACCGGGCCGCGGATATGCCCCGCACAACAAGGACAAGACATGTTCAACAATCACAAAGTCGAAATCGAATGGGGCGGCCGTCCGCTCATTCTCGAAACCGGCAAGATCGCCCGCCAGGCCCACGGTTCCGTGATGGCCACCTACGGCGAAACCGTCCTGCTTGCCACGGTCGTTTCCGCCAAGGAAGCCAAGCCGGGTCAGGATTTCTTCCCGCTGACCGTCAACTATCAGGAAAAGACGTTTGCCGCCGGAAAGATCCCGGGTGGCTTCTTCAAGCGCGAAGGCCGTCCTTCGGAAAAGGAAACGCTGACCTCGCGCCTGATCGACCGTCCGATCCGCCCGCTCTTTCCCGCCGGCTACAAGAACGAGACCCAGGTAGTCCTGACCGTTCTGCAGCATGATCTGGAAAATGATCCGGACGTGCTGGCCATGGTCGGCGCCTCTGCAGCCCTGACCCTGTCGGGCGTGCCTTTCATGGGCCCGATCGGCGGCGCGCGCGTCGGCTACATCAACGGCGAATACGTGCTCAACCCGCACGTCGACGAGATGGTGGAAAGCGTTCTCGACCTCGTTGTCGCCGGCACGCAGGATGCCGTGCTGATGGTCGAGTCGGAAGCCAATGAGCTTTCCGAGGAAGTCATGCTCGGCGCGGTCATGTTCGGCCATCGCGGCATGCAGCCGGTCATCAACGCCATCATCAAGCTCGCCGAAGTGGCGGCCAACGAGCCGCGCGAATTCTCGCCGGAAGATCTTTCCGCGCTTGAAGCCGAGATGGACGGCATTGCTTCCGCCGACCTGGCGAAGGCTTATACCATCACCGACAAGCAGGACCGTTACACCGCCGTTGACGCTGTCAAGGACCGGGTCAAGGGCCATTTCGCTCCGGCCGAAGGCGAAAGCGCCAAATGGACCGCCGAGCAGGTGGGAAGCGTCTTCAAGTCGCTGCAAGCCAAGGTGGTCCGTGGCAACATCCTGAAGACCAAGACCCGCATCGATGGCCGCGATCTTTCGACGGTTCGCCCGATCGTCTCGGAAGTCGGCGTTCTGCCGCGGACCCACGGTTCGGCCGTGTTCACGCGCGGTGAGACGCAGGCGATCGTCGTCGCGACGCTCGGCACCGGCGAGGACGAACAGTTCGTTGACGCGCTGACGGGGACCTACAAGGAAACCTTCATGCTGCATTACAACTTCCCCCCTTATTCGGTGGGTGAAGCGGGTCGCATGGGTTCTCCGGGCCGTCGCGAGATCGGTCACGGCAAGCTGGCATGGCGCGCCGTGCATCCGCTGCTGCCGAGCGCGGAGGAATTCCCCTACACGCTGCGCGTAGTGTCCGAGATCACCGAATCCAACGGTTCGTCCTCCATGGCGACCGTCTGCGGCACCTCGTTGTCGCTGATGGATGCCGGCGTTCCGCTGAAATCGCCGGTGGCGGGCATCGCCATGGGCCTGATCAAGGAAGGTGATGATTTCGCCGTCCTCTCCGACATTCTCGGCGACGAGGATCATCTCGGCGACATGGACTTCAAGGTTGCCGGTTCTGCCAACGGCGTGACCTCGCTGCAGATGGACATCAAGATTCAGGGCATCACCGAGGAGATCATGAAGGTCGCCCTCGGCCAGGCCCGCGACGGCCGTCTGCACATCCTCGACGAGATGGCCAAGGCACTGTCGGAAAGCCGTTCGGAACTCGGCGAGTTCGCGCCGCGCATCGAGCAGATGAAGATCCCGGTCGACAAGATCCGCGACGTCATCGGTTCGGGCGGCAAGGTGATCCGCGAGATCGTCGAGCAGACCGGTGCCAAGATCAACATCGAGGACGACGGCACGGTCAAGATCGCATCGGCCTCCGGCAAGGAGATCGAGGCGGCCAAGAAGTGGATCCACTCCATCGTCGCCGAGCCGGAAGTCGGCGAGATCTACGAGGGCACGGTCGTCAAGACCGCCGATTTCGGCGCTTTCGTCAATTTCTTCGGTCCGCGTGACGGTCTCGTTCACATCTCCCAGCTCGCACAGGAGCGCGTCGCCAAGACGACCGACGTCGTCAAGGAAGGCGACAAGGTCTTCGTCAAGCTGATGGGCTTCGACGAGCGCGGCAAGGTCCGCCTGTCGATGAAGGTCGTCGACCAGGAGACCGGCAACGAAATCCCGCGCGAAGAAAAGGCCGACTGATCGGCCCGACCGCTTCAAACGGACACCGGCGCGGGGCATATTGCCCCGCGCTTTTTTTGTCAGCAGGGAAAGTCGGCCGGTTATGAGCGGTGCTGTCGAAACATTGTTCCTGCCCTTTGCCTCCGGCGATATCGATCCGCCGGCCGAGGGCGCGCGCTGGGCCTTCCTGAATGCCGCAGCGTCAGTCGCGCCGCTCGACGACGCATTCCGCGCGGCGCTTGTTTGCGAACAGGGGTTCCGCCCGCAGTTCCTGGCCTTGGAGCGCGCCGGATACCAGGCCTTTCCGGACCTCGATACCAGTGGCGAGCGCTTTGCCGGCTGCCTCGTCATCGCCGGCAAGCACAAGGTCGAAAACCACGCCATGATCGCCCGTGCCGCCCGCATGGCCACGCCGGACGGCATCGTCGCCGTGTGCGGCGACAAGACGCTTGGCATCGCCAGCCTGCGCAAATGGGTCGCGGACCGTGCCGAAATCGCCGGGTCGCTCGCCAAGCACCACGCGACCGTTTTCTGGTTCCCGGCGCCGCAGGCGGATGCCTTCGCCGATACCGAGACCGCGCCGGCCCTCGCCGACGGCCGCTTCGAGACGGCGCCCGGCATGTTCTCCTCGGCGAAACCCGATCCGGGCTCTGTCCTGCTCGCCGGACATTTCGATCACAGGATTGCCGGCGCCGTTGGCGATTTTGGCTGCGGCTGGGGCTATCTCTCCGCGCATGTGCTGGAACGCGGCCGGCCGGAAAGCCTTGCGCTTTACGAGGCGCATTACCCGTCGCTGAAGGCGGCCGAACGCAACCTTGCCGCTCTGTCCGGCGCCGTCCCGGTCTCGACCCATTGGTGGGACCTGACCTCGGAACCGGTCGCTCGCCAGTTCGACTGGGTCGTCATGAACCCGCCCTTCCATTCCGGGCGTGCCTCCGAGCCCGATATCGGCAAGGCCTTCATCGCCACCGCGTCGAAGGCGCTCAAGCCCGGCGGCCGGCTTCTCATGGTAGCCAACCGCAAGCTGCCCTATGAGCAGGCGCTGGCTTCGGGCTTTCGCCGGGTCGAGGAAAAGACGGTGAGCGATGGCTACAAGGTGATCGAGGCGATGCGCTAGGGCAAATTTGACACACCCGCCATTCTGTAAAGACTGCAATGCGGGGGAGTGTTCGACAGGAGGCCCGCATCGCCGCGCCGACGAAAGCCGCTGCCATTCTCGCCCGCCCGCTGGCGCTGCCCTGTGGCGTCGTCCTTCGCAACCGGCTCGTCAAATCCGCAATGTCCGATTCGCTCGGCGACGGCGCGGGCAATCCGACCCGGGATCAGGCATGTCTCTATCAGCGCTGGGCGCGGGGTGGCGCCGCCGCCGCGATCGTGGGCGAGGTTCAGACCGATCCGTTCGCCCTGGAAAAGCCGGGAAACCTGGTTCTGGCGCCGGATTCCGATCCCGAGCCTTTCAGCCGCCTGACCGGATGCGGGCGCGAAAACCACGGCCATATCTGGGCACAACTGGGTCACGCCGGAGCGCTTGCCTATGCTCCGCTCGGAAGGCCGCGGGGGCCGTCGGCCATCGATATGCCCGGCCTTTCCTGCGCGCAGATGACAGCCGGCGAAATCAGGGATATCCCGGCGCTCTTCGCCGCCGGAGCTGAACGCGCCAAGGCGGCCGGCTTCACCGGCGTACAGATCCATGCCGCGCACGGCTTTCTCCTGTCGCAGTTCCTGTCGCCGCTGTTCAACCGGCGAACGGACGATTGGGGCGGAGCCCTGCCGCGCCGCGTGCGCCTCCTCATGGAGTCGATCGAGGCCGTCAGAGCGGCTGTCGGCGCCGGTTTTCCGGTCGCCCTCAAGATGAACTGCACCGACAGGCTCGAGGGTGGCCTCCACGAAGAGGACGCGGCGGAACTCGTCGGCCTCATCGACGCGACGTCGATTGATCTGGTCGAGGTGAGCGGCGGGACCTATTTCCCGGGCGCCAAGCCGGCTGGCGGCGGCCGCGGCGGAGGTCCCTACTTTGTCGATTTCGCGCGCGGCCTCCGCTCCCGCACCTCGAAGCCGCTAATGGCAACCGGTGGCTTCAAGTCCCTGGCCCAGGTCGCGGACGCGCTGGAGAGTGGCGCTGTCGATTTCGTCGGTCTGGCCCGCGCATTCGTCATGGATCCCGATCTGCCCGGCAAGTGGATACCGGGCTCTGGGCCCGATCCGCATTTTCCCCGGTTCGCCGCGACGACGCCCGGCGCCGTCACCGCCTGGTACACGATGCGGATCGCGATGCTTGCGGAGGGGCGGGAAGACGGGTTCGCGGACAGTGCCGAAAAGGCGCTTGATCGTTACGAGCGGCGCGATGCTGCCCGTCACGAAAGCTGGCGTGCGCGTTTCGGCAATCCGTGACCGGAAGACGTCTTCCTAGGCTTTTAATGCCAACGGCACGACCGTCCGGTCGGAATGCATCAGCTGCAGCGGCTTGCCGAAATAATAGCCCTGCATCAGCGTGCAGCCTGCCGCCCGGAGCAGGATGACCTGGTCCTCGGTTTCCACGCCTTCCGCGAGAATCGCGACATCCAGGGCATGCGCCAGGTTGACGATCGTCGAGACCAGCGCGCCGGCATTTTCCTTCTCGCCGAGCCGCGCCACGAGCGACCGGTCGAGCTTCAGCTTGCTGAACGGCAATTCCGCCAGATAGCCGAGATTGGAATAGCCCGTGCCGAAATCGTCAATGGCGATCGAGCAGCCGAGATGGCGGATTTGCTCGAACTGCTCTCGCACCTCGTCGTGATTGCAGATCAGGATGTTTTCCGTGATCTCGATTTCGATGCGGCCGGGGTCGGTATGGGTTTGCTCGAGGATTTTCGCGAGATCGCTGACGAAAAACGGGCTTTCCAGCTGTTTCGGCGAGACGTTGACCGCGATCGTGACGCCGGGGTCGAGAAGCCTCGAATCCTCGCAGGCCCGACGGATGACCCACTTGCCGATCTGGCCGATCAGGCCACGCATTTCCGCCACGCAGATGAACTCCGATGGCGGAATGACGCCTTTTTGCGGATGCGTCCAGCGCAACAGCGCCTCGTATCCCACCGTCTTGCCCGACAAGTTGTTGACCTGCGGCTGATAGACGAGATCGAATTCGTCATTGGCGAGCGCGCGCGGCAGTTCCGACTCGATCCACTTGCGGTAGCTCGCGCTACGCGTCATTTCCGGGTGATAGATCGCCCAGTTGCCGAGCCCGCTCGAGCGCGCCGTTGCCCGCGCCAGCTTGGTGCGCCGCAGCGTCTTGGCGACCGAAAGATTCCCGCGGGTCAGTTCGACCAGCCCGGCGGTGCAGAAGACCGTGATCGTTTTCCGGTCGGCATTGACCGGTTTGGCGACCTCGTCGATCACCGACGACATGACCGCCGACAACTCATGGTCATCGCGGCTCAATTCGATGGCGAAGGCGAACTCGCTGCCGCCGATCCGCGCAACCGGGCCGTATTTGCCGACCAGTCGCGCCAGCCGGCCTGCGACCACGCGCAGCACCGTGTCGCCGGTCTCGAGGCCGTGCGCGTCGTTGATGTCCCGGAAGGCATCGATCTCGACCGAAACGAGCATCCAGCGGCCGGTGCCCCGACCTATGCGCTTTTTCGGTGAGAACAACCGCAGCAGTTCCTGTTCCAGGCCTTTTTTCGACAACAACTCCGTCATCGGGTCGGTCAGGGTCGACGGCTCTTGGGATCTGGACGGTCTCTGCAGGCTCAGGAAATAGACATGGGCGCATCCCGCACCGGCGAAGGCTGCCAGGGCGGCAATGGCGCCGCCGAGAAGCGAAAGGCCAAACGTCTCCGCCGAGCCGATGCGCGTCAGCATCAAGGCCCAGAACGCCAGCGAGGCGGCACCGAAACCGCTTGTAAAAATCGTGATCAGGCGAAACAGCTCAGATCGCCTTGTTACCGAATTGAAATTCATATCAACCCCACGAGAGTTCGCAGGTTGCCATGTATTTCCTAAGAAGCGGTTTCCTTTCCGTCAGTACCCTGTTCTGCCGAAGTCATTTCGCTATCAACTACTTTGCGTCAAGTTTTCGCAGATCGTCCATCACGGGCATCGACATGATGTTGTATCCGGAATCGACATAGTGAATTTCGCCGGTTACGCCGGAGGACATGTCCGAAAGCAAATATAGCGCGGATTGACCGATTTCTCCGATATCCACCGTGCGGCGCAGCGGAGAATTGCGCTGCTGATAGGAAAACATCTGCCGCGCGTCGCCGATCCCGGCGCCGGCGAGCGTGCGCACCGGGCCGGCCGAGATGGCGTTGACCCGGATCTGTTCCTCGCCGAAATCGGCCGCCAGGTAGCGCACCATCGCTTCGAGCGCGGCCTTGGCGATGCCCATGACGTTGTAGTTGGGCATGACGCGCATCGAGCCGCCATAGGTCAGCGTCAGCAACGATCCGCCCTTGTTGAGCAGCGGCGCCGCCTGCTGAGCGATCTCGGTGAAGGAATAGGCGGAAATCACCATCGTGCGCACGAAATTGTCGCGCGTCGTCACGTCGAGGTAACGCCCCTTGAGCTGCGTCTTGTCGGAAAAGCCGATGGCATGGACGACGAAGTCGAGCGACCCCCATTCGGATTTCAGCGTCTCGAACGCCGCCGTCACGCTTTCGGTGTCCTCCACGTCGCACGGCAGCAGCAGGGTCGAGCCGATCTCCTCGGCCAGCGGCTTCACGCGCCGCCCGAACGCCTCGCCCTGAAAGGTCAGCGCAATCTCGGCGCCCTGCGCGGCCAGTGCCTTGGCGATACCCCAGGCGATGGAATGATCGTTCGCCACGCCCATGATCAGGCCGCGTTTTCCAGCCATCAAACCATTCATGCTGTATTTCCTTTCAGCGCGTTACGGACGCTCATCCGTTGAAACGTTGGAAGACCAGAGTGGCGTTGGTTCCGCCGAATCCGAACGAATTGGAGAGCACCGTGTCGATCTTTGCGTTGTCGATGCGTTCGCGCACGATCGGCATGCCCTCGAATTCCGGGTCGAGCGTGTCGATATGGGCGCTCTTGCCGATGAAACCGTTCTGCATCATCAGGATCGAGTAGATGGATTCCTGCGCGCCCGCAGCGCCGAGCGAATGCCCGGTCAGCGATTTAGTTGACGAGATATGCGGCATTTCCTCGCCGAAGACCTCGCGGATCGCCGCCATCTCGCGCGAATCCCCGACCGGCGTCGAGGTGCCGTGCGTGTTGATGTAGTCGGCCTTGCCGTCGACCGTGGCCATGGCCTGGCGCATGCAGCGCACCGCGCCCTCGCCGGACGGCGCGACCATGTCATAGCCGTCCGAAGTGGCGCCGTATCCGACAATCTCGCAATAGATCTTGGCGCCACGCGCCTTTGCGGTCTCGAGTTCCTCGAGTACCAGAACACCTGCGCCGCCGGCGATCACGAAGCCGTCGCGGTCGACATCGTAGGCGCGCGAGGCGGATGCCGCTTGGTCGTTGAACTTCGAGCTCATCGCGCCCATTGCGTCGAACAGGTTGGACATCGTCCAGTCGAGGTCTTCATGCCCGCCGGCGAAGACCCTGTCCTGCTTGCCCCACTGGATCAGTTCGTAGGCGTTGCCGATGCAGTGCGCCGAGGTCGAGCAGGCCGACGAGATCGAGTAGTTCACGCCGTGGATCTTGAACCATGTCGCAAGCGTTGCGGACGCAGTCGACGACATCGCCTTCGGCACGGCGAACGGCCCGATGCGCTTCGGCGATCCATTTTTGCGCGTGATGTCGGCGGCGTCGACGATCGTGCGCGTCGACGGGCCGCCCGAGCCCATGATGATGCCTGTGCGCTCGTTGGTGATCTCGGTTTCCCCGAGGCCCGCGTCGGCGATCGCCTGATCCATGGCGACGTGGTTCCACCCCGCGCCCTTCGACAGGAACCGCATCGCGCGGCGGTCGACCAGCTCGCTCGGGTCGAGCGTCGGCGCGCCCCAGACCTGGCAGCGGAAGCCGTGTTCTGCGAAATCCTCGGAGAAACTGATGCCCGACTTCGCGTCGCGCAGCGAGGCGGTGACCTCTTGCGCGTTGTTGCCGATGGACGAGACAATTCCGAGGCCGGTGACGACGACGCGTTTCATGAAAGCCTCCCTGGCTTTTCCGGGGGGCGATCCCGTGCCCCGCATTTCAGTTATGTCAGGCTGCCTTTTCCTGGAAAAGCCCGACGCGCAGGTCCTTCGCCTGGAAAACCGTTTCGCCATCGGCCTTGACCCAGCCGTCCGCGATGCCGAGCACCAGCCGGCCGCGCATCACGCGCTTGAAGTCGATTCCGTATTCGACGAGCTTGGTCTCGGGCGTCACCATGCCGGTGAACTTGACTTCTCCGGTCGAGATCGCGCGGCCCTTGCCCGGTTCGCCGAGCCAGCCGAGGAAAAATCCCGTTAATTGCCACAGGGCGTCGAGGCCGAGACACCCCGGCATGACCGGATCGCCGATGAAATGGCACGGGAAGAACCAGAGGTCGGGCTTGATGTCGAATTCGGCGCGGATGAAGCCCTTGCCGTTTTCGCCGCCGGTCTCGCTGATCTCGCTGATTCGGTCAACCATGAGCATCGGCGGGGCCGGCAACTGCGCATTGCCCGGGCCGAACATCTCGCCGCGCGCGCAGGCCATAAGCTCTTCGTAAGAGTAACTTGATTTCTGTTCGGCCATCGGCTGAAAAACCTCTCTATTCTCCCACCGTCGCGCGCGCACGCACACCCAGTAGCGCTCCTTTTGGCAAAAGGTGCGCCTATTGATTGCTCAAGCCATAGCGAATATATGATGGCAACTGCAAGTGACAGGATAAATCGTATCTTTGCACGGACTTAAGGCAGGATACCGTAACGCCGGGTAGGAATTTGGGTCAGTCAGGGGCAGATATACGGCGCAAGCTGCAGGGTGCCGGGCTTCGTCCGACGCGTCAGCGGGTCGCGCTCGCCGAATTGCTGTTCGCCAAGGGCGACCGCCACCTTGCCGCGGAAGACCTGCACGGTGAAGCCGTGAGTTCCGGTGTGCCGGTCTCGCTTGCCACCGTCTACAACACGCTGCACCAGTTCACCGGCGCCGGCATGCTGCGCATCCTCGCCGTCGAGGGAACGCGCACCTATTTCGACACCAATACCTCCGATCACCATCATTTCTACATCGAGGATGAGGGCGAGGTGATCGACGTCCCGGTCTCGAACCTCAAGGTGGAAAATCTTCCCGAGCCGCCGGAAGGCATGGAAGTCGCCAATATCGACGTGGTGATTCGCTTGCGCCGCAAGCGCTGACCGGCCGCCGTCCTATTTGATCACTTCGTCCGGATAGGCGCCCCACAATTCGGCCTGGTTTACATAGCCGCGCAGCGTCCGCTTGTCGTATTTGACCTCGAGTTCGCACCACGCGCCATCGCAGGAATCGAGCTTGCCGATGACGCCGGGCTCCAGATAGGCGACGACACCGGCCTGCGCCGCCGGCGTGTTGTAGAGAACCACCGTGTCTTTCGCTGTTCCCGTCGCCTTGCGCCACGGCGACGTGATCGCGGTGCGTGTTCCCGACAAGAGCGAACCGTAGATCCAGCCGGTCGTCCCGTCGGCGTCGCGCACGCGCCGCCAGTTGTCATATTCCTGGATGACCTCCAGCGGTAGCCCGCTTTTCACGTAGCGGTAGGCGACCGCGTAGTCCTCGCCCGGTCCGACCCGCAGGTTCACTTTGGTCGCCTTCAGGCTGACGAAGCGCGGCAGCGGCAGGCCGCTCGGTCCCTTGTTGATCGAGCCGGTGGTCTGCGCCATTGCGGGCGCGGCCGAAAGAGCGTCGAGGGAAAGGACGCCCAGGGCAAGAACGGCGGCAGACAGGGTGGAAGTGACGGCGGAAACAGGGAAACCGGCGTTACGCAGTGGCATTGTGTCTCGGACCTTTTTACGCATCTGGCGCGGGAAGGGCGGCATCGGCTCGGCGTGCCTGCGGTCGCGCGCAAAACTCTTTGTCTTGTCACGGCCACCTTGCTAGAGAACGGCAAGCGGGCCGGTCGCCATTCTGGTCCATCTTGGTTAATGAGCGCTCAACGCCGCATGACGGCATCTGATAATGCGGGCGCGTTACTGGGAGTTGGAATGCCTCTAAGCAGAAAACCGCTGGTCGTCATAACCCGCAAGCTGCCCGACCAGGTCGAGACGCGGATGCGGGAACTGTTCGATGTCCGGCTGAACGAGACGGACACGCCGATGTCGCGCGAGGCGCTGGCGGAGGCGATGCAGACGGCCGAGGTTCTGGTCCCGACGGTGACCGACAAGATCGATGCCGAACTGATCGGCAAGGCCGGGCCGCAACTCAAGCTGATCGCCAATTTCGGCAATGGTGTCGACAATATCGACGTAAAGGAGGCGCATACCCACGGCATCACCGTGACCAACACGCCCAATGTGCTCAACGAGGATACCGCCGACATGACCATGGCGCTGATCCTCGCCGTGCCGCGCCGGCTGACCGAGGGCGCCGCGGTTCTGACCGGCGAGGGCGAGTGGCAGGGCTGGTCTCCGACCTGGATGCTCGGCCGCCGCATTTCCGGAAAGAAGCTGGGTATCATCGGTCTCGGCCGGATCGGCATCGCGGTCGCGCGCCGCGCCCGCGCCTTCGGCCTGTCGATCAACTATCACAACCGCCACCGCATGTCGGAATCGATCGAGCGGGAACTCGATGCCATCTGGTGGGAAAGCCTCGACCAGATGCTCGCCCACATGGATATCGTCTCGGTCAACTGCCCGTCGACGCCGGCGACCTTCCACCTCCTGTCGGCGCGCCGCCTCGAGCTGATGCTGCCGACCGCCTATATCGTCAACACGTCGCGCGGCGACGTCATCGACGAGCAGGCGCTGATCCGCCTGATCGAGGAAGAAAAGATTGCCGGCGCCGGTCTCGACGTCTTCGAGCACGAGCCGTCGGTCAATCCGCGCCTGCGCGACCTCGCCCGCAGGGGCAAGGTGGTCGTGTCGCCGCACATGAGTTCGGCGACCATCGAGGGCCGCATCGAGATGGGCGAGAAGGTCATCATCAACATCCGCATGATGGCCGACGGCGACCGCCCGCCGGACCGCGTCCTGCCGTCGATGGTGTGATCGCGCCGCGGCGCGGTCCGTGTCAGCTGCGCCTTTTGTAATTCATCGTCTGGAACCGCACCGACAGCGCGTCGTAGAGCAGGATCTTGCCGACCAGAAGATCGCCTGTGCCGGTGATCAGTTTCAGCACTTCCACCGCCTGCAGCGTGCCGATCACGCCCGCCACCGCGCCGAGAATGCCGGCTTCCGCGCAGCTTGGCACCGTGCCTTCCGGTGGTGCCTCGGGAAACAGGTCGCGGTAACGCGGCCAGGGCTCGCCCTTTTCGTTCGTCGCGTGCGGCATCAGCACGGTCAGGCTGCCGTCGAAGCGGCCGAGCGCCCCGGCGACCAGCGGCAGCTTCAGCTCCTCCGCCGTGGCGGCGACGAGGTAGCGTGTCTCGAAATTGTCCGATCCGTCGACGACGATGTCGTAATCCGCCATGATCGCGGCGGCGTTTTCCGCCGTCAGCCGCACCGTGTGCTCGACGATCGCGATGTTCGGATTCATGTCGTTGAGGCTTGCTGCCGCGCTTTCCGTCTTCGGGCGGCCGATGTCGCCGGTTGCGTGCAGCACCTGGCGCTGCAGGTTGGAAAGGCTCACCGTGTCGTTGTCGACGACGCCGAGCGTGCCGACCCCCGCCGCAGCGAGATAGAGCAGCACCGGGCTGCCGAGCCCGCCCGCGCCGACGACGAGCACGCGCGCCGCCTTCAGCGCCTGCTGCCCGGCTCCGCCGATCTCCTGCAGGATGATGTGGCGCGCATAGCGCTCGATTTCGTCTGGCTTCAGGGGCTTGCCGTCGCTCATGGATTGTCCGCCTCGCATTCAAGGGCACCGTTTTCGACCCGGAAATACTGGGCGCGCTCGCCGAGCGCGTCGAACAGCGCCCGGTCCGTTCCCGTCATGAAGGCCTGGCCGCCGACGGCGTCGACCCGGTCGAACAGTGCTGCGCGGCGCACCGGGTCGAGATGTGCCGCGATTTCGTCGAGTAGCATGATCGGGGCCATGCCGGAAACGGTTCGCGTCAATCCGGCATGCGCCAGCACGAGTCCGATCAGCAGCGCCTTCTGCTCGCCGGTCGAGCAGCGCGCCGCCTCCATGTCCTTCTGTTCGTGCCGGATGGCGAATTCGGCGCGGTGCGGGCCCGTCAGCGTGCGTCCGGCCGCGCGGTCGCGGTAGCGCCCGTCGCGATAATCCGCGATCAGCTTTTCCTCGATCTCGCCCGCTGCCGCGCCCTCGCGCGCCGCGGCTTCCAGATCGCCCTCGATGGCGAGCGCCGCCGAAGGGAACGGATCGCCCGAGCCGCGCCGTTCCGCTATGATCGCGACGAGAAGGCCGGCCAGTTCCTGGCGCGCGGCGATGATCGCCGAGCCGAGCGCTGCAAGCTGCGCCTCGGTCGCGCTGAGCCACGCGTCCGTCTGGCCGCCGGGGGCGTCCTCAAGCAGCCGGTTCCTCTGCCGCATCGTCTTTTCGTAGTCGGCCGCGCGCCGTCCGTGCGCCGGATCGATCGCCAGCACCATGCGGTCGAGAAACCGCCGCCGGTCGGAGGCTGGCCCGGTGAAAAGCCCGTCCATCGATGGCGTCAGCCAGACGATCCGGCACAGATCGAGCAGTTCGTCGGCGCTTTTCGCATTCGTGCCGTTGATCCGCACGCGGCGCTGGTTCTGCTCGCCGAGCGCCGTTCCCGTGCCGATCGCGAATGTGTCGCCGTCGCGTACAAGCGTCGCGTGGACGGCGAAGCCGCCGTCGGTGCCCGCCGTGGCGACGTCGGCGAGTTGCGCCCGTCGCAAGCCGCGTCCGGGCGACAGGAAGGAGACGGCTTCCATCAAATTGGTCTTGCCCGCACCGTTCGCGCCCGTCAGCACGACGTGCCGGGCCTCGAACTGCACCGAAAGGCTTGCATAGTTCCTGAACGCCGTCAGCTTTAGCGCGGAGAGGTGGCTTTCCGGCGTCATTGTCTCACGGGCGCGGATCCGCGTCCTAAACGCGCATCGGCATCAGCACGTAGAGCGACTGGTCGTCGGCGGTGTCGATGATCAGCGTCGGCGATCCGGCGTCGGCGAGCGTGAACTTCACCTCCGGCCCCGTGATCTGGTTGGTGATGTCGAGCAGGTAGCGCGCGTTGAAGCCGATTTCCATCGGCTCGGAGTCGTAACCGACGGCGAGTTCTTCGGTCGCCGATCCGGAGTCCGGATTGTTGACGGTCAGCGTCATCTGACCGTCGGCCAGCGCGATCTTCACGGCGCGGCCGCGTTCGCTGGAGACGGTGGATACGCGGTCGACGGCGGAGGCGAAGGTCTGCCGGTCGACCAGCATGTCCTTGTCGTTGCCGGTCGGGATCACCCGCTGGTAGTCGGGGAAGGTGCCGTCGATCAGCTTCGAGGTCAAAACGATTGCGCCGATGGTGAAGCGGATTTTCGAGTCGGAGAGTTCCACGGTCACCGCGATGTCCGGATCGTCGACCAGCTTCTGCAGTTCGCCGACCGTCTTGCGCGGAATGATGATGCCCGGCATCGCTTCCGAACCGTTCGGCGCCGGCGTCTCGCAGCGCGCCAGCCGGTGGCCGTCGGTCGCCACAGCGCGCAACACGATGTCGCCGTCGCCTTCGGCGGTGTGCATGTAGATGCCGTTCAGGTAATAGCGCGTCTCTTCCGTCGAGATCGCGAACTGCGTGCGGTCGATCAGTTCCTTCAGCACGTCCGAGTCGAGGCGGAACGTGTGCGAGAATTCACCGGCCGTCAGCTCCGGGAAATCCGATTGTGGCAGGCATTGCAGCTTGAAGTTCGAGCGCCCGGAGATCACCGTCATCGAATTGCCGTCGGGATCGGTCGACAGCATCACCTCCGTGCCGTCGGGCAGCTTGCGCACGATGTCGTAGAGAAGATGCGCGGCGACCGTCGTCGCGCCGGCCTGTTCGACCATGGCAGGCGCGGCTTCGGTGATCTCCAGGTCGAGGTCGGTCGCCTTCATGTCGAGCGCCGATCCCTCGGCTTTCAGGAGCACGTTGGAAAGGATCGGAATGGTGTTGCGGCGTTCGACGACCCGGTGAACGTGGTTCAGGGATTTCAGCAGGTTGGCTCGTTCGAGGGTGACACGCATGGTTCGCTGTCCGGTTGGATGACTTCATGACGGGCCGGCGTGAAAAGGGACAACGCGCGCGTGCGAATTCGGGTGAATTCATCGGCGCTCCGTCCTCGCCGGTTCGGACCGCGAATGTGGCGGCTTGCGCCTTGAAAAGCAAGCGCGGAGGGCGGTTGACGCAAGGGCGTTCCGTCAAAGGCTGGGGAAAATGACAGGTCCCGGCCGGAGGGTCTTGGGCCCACCCGGCCGGAACCGCGTTTTCTATTCCTCGATCAGCCGTTTCAGGAGTTCCAGCTCCTTGGCGAGCTGCCCGTCCTCGGCGATCATGCCTTCCACCTTGCGCACCGCGTGCAGCACGGTCGTGTGATCGCGGCCGCCGAAACGGCGTCCGATCTCCGGCAGTGAGCGCGGCGTCATCATCTTGGCCAGATACATCGCGATCTGGCGCGGTTTGACGATCACCCGCGTGCGCCGGTTGGACAGCATGTCCGTGCGCGACACGTTGTAGTGCCGTGACACCGCCCGCTGGATGTCCTCGATGCGGATCTTGCGGTTGTCCTCGACCCGAACGAGATGGCCGAGAATGTCGTCGACCCGGTCGATCGAAAGGTCCGGCTCGAAGGAGTGCCGGAACACCAGCTGGTTGAAGGCGCCTTCCAGCTCGCGGAAGCTCGACGTGACGCTCTTCGCCACGTGCTCCAGCACCTCGCTGGAGATCTCGAGCGTCAGGTCGTCCTTCTTGGCGCTTTCGAGACGCTGCTGCAGCATGGAGAGCCGCATCTCGTAGTCGGGCGCGCCGATCTCCAGCGCCACGCCGCCCTGCAGGCGCGACCGCACCCGCGGATCGAGCGATTCCAGCTCGTGCGGTGGCCGGTCCGCGGCGACCACCACCTGGCGCGCGCTGTCGAGCAGCGTGTTGATCAGGTGGCAGAATTCGGACTGGATCTTCTTGCCCTGCAGGAACTGCATGTCGTCGATGATCAGGAGGTCGATGTCGTGCAGCGTTTCCTTCAGGAGCAGCGCATTGTTGTCGCGGATGGCGCTGGCGAAGCGCCACATGAAATACTCGGCCGTCAGGTAGACGACGCGCTTCTTCGGTTCGCTGGCGAGTACGCCATTGGCGATCGCCTGCAGCAGATGCGTCTTGCCGAGACCGACGGACGCATAGATGAAAAGCGGGTTGAAGCGCGCCGCATTGGCGCCCTGGTCCGCCGCCGCACGGGCCGCCGCAAGGCTGACCCGGTTCGACTTGCCCTCGATGAAATTGTCGAAGGTGTAATGCGAGTCGATCGGCGAGCCGATCAGCTTGCCATTGGCGTTCTGCTCGGCGAAACCGGCCGCGCGGGCAGGTTTGCTGCGGTCCTGGGAGTAGACCGCGCGGGCGATCGGCTGCATCGTGGCCTTGCGGGGATTTGCCGCCGGGCTCGCAGCGTCGTCGGGGCGCAGTTGCGCCGGTGCCTTGGTGGCGCTCCTGACCACGATTTCCACCTGCAGGATCTCCGGAACCTCTTCGGCCCACAGCGCCATCAGGTCGTCTATATAATGGCTGTTGATCCATGACCGCAGGAAGGCGGTCGGCACCGACATGCGCGCCACGCTGCGGGTCGCCGAGTCCAGCTTCAGCCGGCCGAACCAGCTATTGTAGACGTCGGCGCCGATCTTGGTGCGCAGGCGCTGTTTGACGCGTTCGAATGCCGCATCATGTGCGACGGGTTCCTTGTCTGATTTTCCCGATTGTGGGTCCGGCCCGCCCAATGTTCCGTCGCTCAAAACGTCCCCCTTGTTGGCGCTTTTGGCCGATGTTTTTGCGCAATGCCCCACTATGATTGCGGGAATGCCGGTCTTACCCTCGAGTTGACCGTTCAAGCCCTCGCTATCGTACCTCATCGACCCTCTCTCTGTCGCCCTGTTCCTTGAGATTTATTCCGAAAAATCGGCTGCTGCGCTGCCCACATTCACGCCGCTGCCGTGTCATGTGCTGTCTGTTTTTCTGAAGTGCCGTCCCCCGCAATAGTCTACTGTTCACCGGTCGCGAAACCGGCGTTCCCCGTGGTCTTTTTCACCTGTTTTTGAAGCGGACGGCGAACTGCCGACCAGGAGACAAGGCTTGCACACCATCGCGCTTGGGCTCAAAATATGACCCCGGTTTTGAAGCGCGCTGCTGTCTGTTCAAGCGTCTTGTCTGATGTCTGAAAGATACAAAATTCGGAGGGCCGAAGGCAACCCGTCTTAAGTGATTTTTAAGGAATCAATTGGCTTGCAAATGGGTTCGAAATGCGCATTTCGAACCCTGTGAAAACCTAAATATTTGTGATTCCACAGATTCTCTTTTCACCTCAAAAACCCCCTTTCGGATAATCTAATTTTTTAAATTCCGCCGATTACTATTTTTTGCGGTTGGGGTGCGGGGAGAGGTTATCCCCGTTGATGTACGTCCTATAAGATCTTGTAATTATTGAGAGAAATAGGAAATTTAAAAATACCGTTGCATTTTTGCGACGGCGCGATTGCCGTATCCGTCGTTCAGGCTACGCCTTAAGGCGTTGCGGTTACACGCAAAACCCGCACTGTCCACAGACGGTCGAATTTTTGTTTCCCAGGAAACAAAAAAGCCCGGCTGAGCCGGGCTTGTCATTACCTTAGCCAACTAACGGAAGTCAGCTTGCCAGGGCCTTCACGCGGGAGGCCAGGCGAGAGATTTTGCGCGACGCCGTATTCTTGTGCATGACGCCTTTCGAGGCGGCGCGCATGATCTCCGGCTGGGCCGCTTTCAGCGCGTCCACGGCAGCCTTGGCGTCTCCCGACGCGATGGCTTCCTCGACCTTGCGCATGTAAGTGCGGATCCGCGAACGGCGAGCCGTGTTCACGGCGGTGCGGCGGGCAATCTTGCGCGTCGCTTTCTTGGCCGAGATTGTATTGGCCATGGTTGTCCTCTTTCTTTTTCGGAGCCCCGCGCCGGCTTCCGGAGCCATGCTGGGCAGACAAAATTATAATGGCGACCGGTTGGGCCGCCAAGGTGCGCGGTCTATACGCGCAAATGGCTTTGCCGTCAACGGTGCGCATGCGGCCCGCGGCGCCGGAATCCTAACGGTTCTTGAAGTTCGGCGAACGCTTCTCGGCGAAGGCCGCCATGCCTTCTTTCTGGTCCTCGAATGCGAACATCGAATAGAATAGCCGTCGTTCGAAACGCAAGCCCTCGGCGAGCGTCGTTTCGAAGGCCCGGCTGACGGTTTCCTTCGTCATCAGGACCGCCGGGCGCGAGAAGCCGGCGATCTTTTCGGCCGCCCGCATAGCTTCCTCGACGACGTCATGATCCGGCACGGTCCGCGCGACCAGCCCGGAGCTTTCGGCCTCCTGCGCGCTCATCAGCCGGCCTGTCAGGCACATTTCCATCGTTTTCGCCTTGCCGACGGCGCGCGCCAGGCGCTGGGTCCCGCCCATGCCCGGCATGATGCCGAGCGTGATCTCCGGCTGGCCGAATTTCGCGCCTTCCCCGGCGATGATGAAGTCGCACATCATCGCCAGTTCGCAGCCGCCGCCGAGCGCATAGCCCGACACGGCGGCGATGATCGGCTTGCGGGTCTCGGCGAAGCGGTCCCAGCCGGCAATAAAGTCGTTCAGGTAGACGTCGGCGTACTCGTAGGACTGCATCTCCTTGATGTCGACGCCGGCGGCGAACGCCTTGGCCGAACCGGTGATAACCATCGCGCCGATCTTGCCGTCGGCATCCATCTTGGTGACCGCGTCGAGCAGTTCCGACAACAGCTTCGAATTCAGCGCGTTCAGCGCGTCGGGCCGGTTCAGGGTGATCAGGCCGATCTCGCCGCGCTTTTCGGTCAGGATTGTTTCATACGCCATCTGTCTGCTCCACTCGGCATTGTCGTTCGCGGCGCTATTTCTGGCATGCCGGGCAATAGAAAGTCGAGCGCCCGGACTGGACGATCCTGCGGATTGTTCCGCCACATCCCTCGCGCCGGCAAGGAGCGCCCTCGCGGTCGTAGACCGAGAAGGAATGCTGGAAATAGCCGAGCGATCCGTCGGCGTGCACGTAGTCCTTCAGCGACGATCCGCCCGCGGCGATCGCATCGGCTATCACCGCGCGAATGGCGCCGGCAAGCCGGTCGCAGCGCTCCGTCGGCGTCCCGTTCTTGCGCACCAGCGTGCCCGCAGCCCGTTTCGGCGACAGACCGGCGCGCCACAGCGCCTCGCAGACATAGATGTTGCCGAGACCGGCAATCGCCCGCTGGTCGAGCAGCGCCGCTTTCAGCGGAGTCCGGCGCCCGGCCAGCGTCGCTGCCAGCGCTTTGCCGTCGAGCGCGTTGCCCGTCGGCTCCATGCCGAGGCCTTTCAGATGCGGATGTGCGGCCATCGAGGCCCGGTCGGTCAGGAACATGAAGCCGAAGCGGCGCGGGTCGTTGTAGACGATGCGGTGCGCCGAGCCGTCCGGCCCCTCGATGTGCAGGACCACGTGATCATGGGCGGCGAGTTTGGAGCGCGCATGGTGGAACGCCCCCGGCGCCATGCCGTTCAATTCGTCCTCGATGCGGAACGAACCCGACATGCCGAGATGGCAGACGAGGACGGTGCCGCCGTCGAGTTCGACCAAGAGATATTTTGCCCGCCGCCCGAGCGCGGCGATCCGGCGGCCGTTTAGCGCCGCGGCGAGGTTTTCGGGTAGCGGAAAGCGCAGGTCCGGCCGGCGTGTCTCGACCTGTGTGATCCGCGCGCCCTCCATCACCGGCTGAAGCCCGCGCCGGACGGTCTCCACCTCGGGCAGTTCAGGCATCGACGGCGAGGTCTGTCAGGAACGACGTCCCGTGCGGACCGGATTTCAGCCCGAGATGCGCGGCGATGGTTTCGCCCATGTCGGCATAAGTTGGACGCAGGCCGATGCCACCGGTCGCCATGCCGGGCCCGAAGCCGAGAACTGGAACGCGCTCGCGCGTATGATCCGTCCCCCGCCAGGTCGGGTCGCAGCCATGGTCGGCGGTGATGATCATCAGGTCGCCCGGCTGCAGCTTCGCCATCAGTTCCGGCAACCGCCGGTCGAATGCTTCCAGCGCCGCCGCATAGCCGGCGACGTTGCGGCGATGGCCGTAGAGCATGTCGAAGTCGACGAAATTGGTGAAGACCATGTCATGGTCGCCGGCTTCGTCCATCGCCTCCAGCGTCGCGTCGAGCAGCGCCATGTTGCCGGTCGCCTTGCGCAGCTTGGTGATGCCCTGATGGGCGAAGATGTCGCCGATCTTGCCGACGGCCAGGACGCGGCCGTCCGCTTTGGTCAGCCGATCGAGCAGCGTCGGCTCGGGCGGCGGCACCGAATAGTCGTGCCGGTTGCCGGTCCGCTCGAAATTCTCCGCATTGGTGCCGAGGAACGGCCGCGCAATCACCCGGCCGATATTCAGCGCGTCGACATGGCCGCGCACGATCTCGCACAGGTCGTAGAGCCTCTGCAGCCCGAAGGCTTCCTCGTGGGCGGCGATCTGGAACACCGAATCGCCCGACGTGTAGAAGATCGGCATGCCGGTCTTCAGGTGCTCTTCGCCCAGTTCGGCGATGATCTCGGTTCCCGACGCGTGCTTGTTGCCGAGCGATCCCTCCAGGCCAGCGTCCTTGTAGATTTTCTCGAGCAGATCGGCTGGAAAACAGGGAATCTCGTCCGGGAAATAACCCCAGTCGAAACGCACCGGCACGCCGGTCATCTCCCAGTGGCCGGACGGCGTGTCCTTGCCGTTGGAAACCTCGTCGCACGCCCCCCAGAAACCGGTGACCGTTTCCGGCTTCATGGACGCGGCAAGCGCATTGCCGGACGCTGCCTCGACCGCGTGGAACAGCCCGAGCGATGCCAGGTTGGGCACCGAAAGCGGACCGTGGCGCAGTCCTTCCTTGTCCGCCGCGCCGCGGCTGGCGGCTTCCAGGATGTGGCCGACAGTGTTCGATCCGGCGTCGCCGAAGCGTTCCGCGTCGTTTGCGCCGCCGATGCCGACGGAATCGAGGACGAAAAGGAATGCTCGTTTCATGGAATGCGCCTGTGTTTTTATTTAGTGCTGTAGCGGAGCCAGGGCGCAACGGTGCGCCGGCGCGTTTGAAATGGATCGTAAAGATGGCATCGCGGCGACGCCGAGACAAGTTGATGAATTTGACCGTCGCCGCGCTCGGGCTTTGCGCGGCCCTGGCGGTGGCCGTTCCCGCTTTCGCCGACTGGCGCGACGACCTCGGCGCCCTCCGCATCGGCGTCGTCATGCAGAACGGCAGGAATTACGATCCGCGGCGTTTCGAGGAATTTCGCGAGATCGTCTCCGAGACCCTGTCGCTGCCCGTGGAGATATTCCAGGCGCACGATGCCGCCGCGCTGATAGATGCCATGGCGACGTCGCGCATCGAATATTCGATCATGTCGGCGCTCGGCTACGCGACGGCCGACCGGATGTGCGAATGCATCGAGCCTGTCGCCGCACCCGTCAGCCGCGAAGGCGCGACTGCGGTGCGCTCCGTGTTGGTCGTTGACGACGCCCGGGTGCGCCGGATTGCCGATCTCGCCGCAGTGCCGATTGCCGCCGGTCCGGCCAATTCGCTCGGCGGCGATCTCCTGCCGTCCGCGGAGTTCGAATGGCAGGGCGGACCGCTCGCCGATTCCGGTCTCGATCTCGTACAGGCGGCATCCACGCGGGAAAGCCTGCGCCTGTTGGCGGACGGCGAGGTCGCCGCGGCATTTCTTTGGGAGTTCGTCCGCCCCGGGTCTGCAATGGCTTATGAGGACGGTCCGCGCGCCGCCCTCGACGGGATGTCGCCGGGCGGCTTCACGGTGTTGTGGCATTCCGAACCGGTCCGCTTCGGCCCGCATGCGGTGCGGCGGAACCTACCGGCGGCGGCGAAAGCGGCGTTGCGCCGGATGCTGGTCGATCTCGATGAAGCGGCGCCGCTTGCCTATGACAGCGTTTCACCCGCGCTCGGCGGCGGCTTCGAGGCGGCCGGCGCCGACGAATATCACTCGGCGCTTGCGCTGGTTTCGGCCTTGGGAACGAAAGAGGACAGGTAAACGGCAGGAGCCCGGCTGCGCCGGCCTCAGCAATCGGTGCAGGTGATGGCGTCGCCGAGACGCGGCCGCAGGAAATAGCGTTCCTTCATCTCGATCACGCCGATGCCGTTTTTCGTCGTGCCGATCGTGTCTCCGATCAGCCAGTTGACGATCGGCACGTAGTCGAGCTTCGTGTCGACGCGCACGAGGAAGGTGCCGTCGATGCGCAGGTCGTTCGGAACCCAGGTGTCTGCGCCCGGTGTTCCGCCCGGCCCGTTGAGGCCCTTGTCGTATTCGCGCGACCAGGCGATCTTGCCCCCTTGGGGATAGCTGGAATCGACATTGATGGCGACGATCGTGATGTCCGGCTTGTCTGCCACGTAGGGAAACAACACGGCTTCGCCGACCGCCATGATGTCTTCGAGCTGGCTCTTGTTGACTTCGGTCTGCTGCGTGACGAGGTCGGCGACGGTTGCCGAGACACGGCTGACCTTCTTGTTGATCGATACGGCGGTGGAGATCTCGATCGTCCCGAGATACATGGTCAGCATCAGCGGAACGATGAGCGCGAATTCGATGGCCGCGATACCGCGCTTGTCGCGCGAAAACCGTGCGGCGAATCCGCCGGCCCGTTTCAATGCCTTGGTCGTGAACGCTTTCATTGCGTTGCCTCGTTCGCTTGCCGTGCGGGGGATCCCTAGAACGGCTCGTTTTGCCATGTGACCGTCGCGTAGAGCAGTGTCCGGTCGTTCGGCAGGTTCGACAGGGAGGATCGCATCAGATCGGTCATCACCGGCCAGCGATAGAATATCCGCAACGAGTTGATCGTGCCGTTGCCGCCCGGGTTATAGGTGAATCCGGTCGTGTCGATATCGCCTTCCGGCGTGCGCGGGATGGTCTTCGGGACGTCCGCGAAAGAAGTATAGTACTCGAGATCGTACTCGAGTTGCGGACAGCCCGCGCCGACGATGATCGAGATTTCGCCGCAAAGCCGGTCGCGGAACTGCGACTTGGTGGTATTGGCGAGCGTCAGCTGACCGGTCCGGATCTGGCGTGAAAGCGTATCGGCCGCGTTGCTTATCACCTGTTGCGCCGTAAACGACACCGTCGTTTCGAGGATCGCGAAGGACAGCATCGTAAAGGGGATGGCCAGCATCGCGAACTCGATCGCGGTCGCTCCGCGACGATCGCGGCGAAAACCGCAAATCGTGTCGAGAATACGCCGGCGGGCTTTGAAAGCACGTTTCGCCATGTCTACCCCACACATCAAATCAGCCTCATTCCTATACGGAAATGATTGAGAAAACGTTTTTGGGCCCGTGGATTCACCGGCCCGCCGTTTACGATTTTTCAAGAAGTGCGGCGGCTGCGGCCCTGCCTTTATGCAAGGCCGCGCAAACCGGCATCAGTTGTTGCCGGAATTGTTCGCCTCGGCGATCGCGCGGATCGACTGGATTTCGGCTTCCGAAAGATAGGCCTTCTCGCAATAGGGTTCGCACGACAGCGTTTCAATGTTCGCCTGGCGGTAGATGCGTAGGGCGGCGCCGTTTTCCCGCGATACGGCGATCCGCTCGTCAAGGATCGGATTGCCGCCTGCATCGAGAATGACGAGATTGGTCTGTCCGAAGCCGCGGCCGGTCAGCACCAGCGTGCGTGAATCGCGCACCGTCGCGTCGGCGATTTCCGGATTGCCGATAATGACGGTCGCCGCCGGCTGCGACAGCTTCACGATTCTTGCCTGATTCAGGACGACGCGGATGCCCGGTTCGGGAACGGCGTTCATCGCCGCGAAGTCTTCGGCGGCAAACGCGGACGGCGATTGCATCAGGGCACCCGCCACGGCCATGGCGGAAAGCAACGATCGATAGCCCTTGTTCATGCCTGCACTCCTTGTCACCTGCATGCAGGCACTATCGCCGCGAATGATGAACGAAGATTTAACCATAATGCGTCGCGCGCGTGCTTCGGAGCCTGTCTGAAACGCCCGGGGACGCGGCGTCAGGCAGCCCTAAATTGTCGGCGATTTTCTACCCTTTGTTCACCATCGCAGCGGCTTTGACGTCTTAAAGCTTTGGAAACCGTGTTCCTTAAGCGGGTGGCAACAGGCGGTGTGTAGGTTGCCCTCATCCGATCAACGCCGTGCATGAGTGTTGACGGGGGTGCTGTGTAAACGAGTAATCAAGGAGCTCAACAATGTTCGCACGTTTCATGAAAGACGAATCCGGTGCAACCGCAATCGAATACGGCCTGATCGCCGCTCTGATCGCCGTTGCCATCATTACGGGCGCCACCACGCTTGGCTCGAACCTGAACGCCAAGTTCGACGCTATCGGCTCGAAGGTCGGCAGCGCCTAACGGCCGAGCTGCCCCTGGGTAGCACTTGATAGACAAAAGGCGGCCTGTCTCCAACCGGAGGCAGGCCGTTTTTCGTTTGACATCACCTTTTGGTACGGTTGCACCGAAAGCGGCCATGAAGTTTAGTTCCGGCTCTACAAAGGAACATTCCCGATGAAAGACGGCTGGCAGGAGATGAAGGCAATCGAAAGCGATGTGACGGTAACGCCGGTAATCCTGTGTGGCGGCGCGGGGTCGCGGCTGTGGCCGATGTCCCGCGAAGACAAGCCGAAACAATTTCACGCGCTCGTCAACGACCGCAGCCTGCTCGTCAACACGATCGAGCGGATGGTTCCGGCGGTCCCGGATGTTTCGTTCCGCCCGGTCCACGTGATCGGTTCCGCGGCGCTTGGCGAGGCGCTCGAAAAGGAAGTCTCGCGCGCGCCGGTACAGCCGGAAATCCTGGTTCTCGAGCCGTTCATCCGCGACACCGCCGCCGCCATCGCTGCCGCGATTGCGACCATTGCCGAGACCGATCCCGACGAACTCGTCATCGTGCTTCCGTCGGATGCCCGCATCGACGATGTCGCCGGGTTCCAGAAGACCGTTGCCGCCGCCGCGCGCATCGCCCGCGACACCGACGCGATCATGACGATCGGCATCACGCCGTCGCGCGCCGAGACGCAATACGGCTATATCGAAAAGGGTGAACCGCTCGGCGAGGGCTTCCGCGTCACCCGGTTCCGCGAAAAGCCGGACCACGAGACGGCCGAACATTACCTGAAAAGTGGTCATTTCCTCTGGAATGCCGGCATATTCCTGTTTCGCGCCGGCCGCCTCGCCGACGATTATGCGCGCCTGCAGCCCGAGATCTGGGCCTGTGCCCGCAAGGCGGCGAGCGAGGGTGTTCGCGACGGCCGCAAGCTCATCCTCGATCCGGACGCGTTTTCCGCTTCGCCGAAACTCTCCATCGACTATGCGATCATGGAATCCGCCGGCAATATCGGCGTCATGCCGGCGCAGTTCGACTGGGACGATCTCGGCTCCTGGGCGCAGCTCTACGAGGGCGCGTCCAAGGATGATCACGGCAATGCCCTGTCCGGCGATGTTATCACCGTCGACGCCGAAAATAACCTCGTGCGTGCCCGTGGGGCCACCGTCGCCATTGCCGGCGTCGAGGATCTCGTCGTCGTCGCCGAGGACAACAAGATCCTCGTCACGCGCCGCGACTGCACGCATCTGGTCAAGAACGTCACCCAGGCCTTCAAGGAGCGTGGCGACGATTCCCATCCCTCGACCGTGCGGTCCTGGCTGTTCGAGACCGCGCTGCCCTTCTGGGCCGAGCACGGCATTGACCGCGTCCATGGCGGCGTTCACGAGGCGTTGAAATTCGACGGCACGCCCGCCTCGCATCCGTTTAAGCGCCTGCGGGTGCTGGCCCGCCAGATTTATTGTTTCTCGCATGCCAGACTGATGGGCTGGCAGGGCGATGCCGACGGCATCCTGCGGCACTGCCTGGATACGTTGACGACGACCGGCTGGCATCCCGACGGCGGCTGGATCCATCAGTTCAATCCGGACGGCACCGTCCGCAACGAGACCCGCGACACCTACGACCACTGCTTCGTCATGTTCGGTCTTGCCTGGCTCTACCGCGCGACCGGCTGGCCGGAGGCGCGAGAATGGGCCGACCGGACGCTCGACTACATGGACCGGCACCTCGCCGACCACGCCCATGGCGGCTACTACGAGACCGACGGCCGCAACCTGCCGCGCCGCGCCAATCCGCACATGCATTTCCTCGAAGCGATGATGGCCTGGTACGAGGCGACCGGCGAGGAGAAATATCTCGACCGCGCCCAGGCGATGGTCATGTTGTTCGACCGGCATTTCTTCGACATCTCGACCGGTACGCTGTCGGAATTCTTCAATGCAGACTGGTCGCCCAGCCGCAAGACGCCGGAAGAAACCCGCATCGAGCCCGGGCATCATTACGAATGGGCCTGGCTGATCACCCGCTATCTGGATCATCGGGCGAGCCCGCGCGTCGATGACAAGGCGCGGCAGCTCTTCGCCACGGCGGCCACCTTCGGTCATCACCCGGCGACCGGGGCGGTCGCCGATGGCTTGCAGCCGGACGGGTCCTCCGTTGAACCGCATGCCCGCCTGTGGCCGCAGACGGAAGCCTTGAAGGCGGCGCTCGCCTTCGAGAAGCGCGGCCTCGGCACTGCTGCGGCACTGCGGCGGCGCACTTTCGACGTGCTGTTTGGATATTACCTCAATGGCCCGCTGCCCGGCGGCTGGTACGACGCCATCGACGACGAGGGCCACGTGACGGCCCCCGACATGCCGTCATCGAGCTTTTATCACGTCTATTGCGCGCTCGCCGAATACGCCGGCGGCTGAAACGCCATTTCCGCCCTCGAATTGTCGAATGCCCGCCTATGTGCTGTGCTATTGTGACGCAGCACGAAAAGGGAGGTGAAGCATGGCGGAGAAGCCAAAATTGAGAACCACGAACGGCCGCGGGAGACTGTTCGACAGCGTGCTCGACACCATCGGCGATACGCCTGCCATCCGGATCAACAATCTCGGCCCGGAAAATGTGACCGTCTATGTGAAGGCCGAATTCTTCAATCCCGCCTCGTCGGTCAAGGACCGTCTCGCCGTCAACATCATCGAGGCCGCGGAACGGGAAGGAAAGCTCAAGCCCGGCCAGACCGTGGTCGAGGCGACCAGCGGGAATACCGGCATCGGCCTTGCGATGGTCTGCGCCCAGAAGGGCTATCCACTCGTCGTCACCATGGCCGACAGTTTCTCGGTCGAGCGCCGGAGGCTGATGCGCATGCTGGGCGCCAAGGTCGTTCTGACGCCGCGCGCCCAGAAGGGCTTCGGCATGTATCAGAAGGCGGTCGAACTCGCCGAGAAGCACGGCTGGTTCCTGGCAAGGCAGTTCGAAACGGCGGCCAATGCCGAAATTCACGAGGCGACGACCGCCCGCGAGATCCTCGGCGATTTCGCCGGCAAGCGGCTCGACTATGTCGTCACCGGCTACGGCACCGGCGGAACGGTCACCGGTATCGGCCGGGTGCTGCGCAAGGAGCGCCCCGACACGAAGATCATCCTGAGCGAGCCCGCCAATGCGCAGCTCGTCGGCAGCGGCACGGCGCAGGAACGTGATCCCGACGGGTCTCCCTCGGTCAGCCATCCGGCCTTCGAACCGCATCCGATCCAGGGCTGGACGCCCGATTTCATCCCGCTCGTCCTGCAGGAGTCGATCGACAAGCATTTCTACGACGAGCTGATCCCGATCCCCGGGTCGGAAGGCATCGAATGGGCGCGCAAGCTGGCCCGGAAGGAAGGCGTCTTCACCGGCATTTCCGGCGGCTCGACATTCGCGGTTTCCATGAAGATCGCCGAGAAGGCCGAGCCCGGCTCGGTCATCCTGTGCATGCTGCCCGACACCGGCGAACGCTATCTCTCGACGCCGTTGTTCGAGGGCATTCCGGAAGACATGGATGACGAAGAGCGCGGCATCATGATGTCGACACCCGGCTTCCACATGGAGTGACACCGGCCCGCCTCAGGCGGTTTCGGTCGCGCGCCCGTCCTTCGTCCCGACGATCGCCCGTCGCGCGCGGGCGGTCGCGCATATGCGTATCGTCCCTTGGTCCAAATTGGCATTTCCGCTGCACAATGGTATCGGGAAGGTGCGGCCGGGTCGGAGGAGACGATAAGTGGCGCAACCGCATCACGTCGACAAGGTGATCAGCACGGTGAATTCGCCGACCGCTGCGGCGGTCTCGCGGCTGGCCGCGTCGTGGCGGCGTTCGCTGCTCAATCACCGCCTCGATCCGGCAAACGAACGCGCCCCCGAACGCATCGATGAAGCATCGTTGAAATTGCGCCGTTCCGCCATGGACCGGTTCATGACGATCGCGGCGCCGAAACTGGACCATCTGTTCGGACTTGTCGGCAACTCCGGATGCTGTGTGCTGCTGACCGACGCCGACGGCGTCATTCTCGACCAGCGCAGCATGGGCGCAGATGCAAACGTGTTCCAGGACTGGGGCCTGTGGAGCGGCGCCGACTGGAGCGAAGCGGCGGAAGGCACAAACGGCATCGGCACTTGTCTCGCGGAACAGCGGCAGGTCGTCATTCATCGCGGCGAGCACTTCCACGCCCGCAACACGATGATGAGTTGCATGGATGCGCCGATATACGGACCTGACGGAAAGATACTCGCGGCGCTGGACGTGTCGTCGTGCCGGGCGGACCAGACCGAGGCGTTCACCCGGCTGATCGCGGCAACGGTGGCGCAGGCGGCGCAGCAGATCGAGACGGATCATTTCCGGGCCTCGTTTACCGACGCGCGCATAATCGTCGCGCCGGACCGGGACGCCGATGGCGCCGTCCTTCTCGCCGTCGACCAGGACGACCTCGTGATTGGTGCCACGCGCGCCGCGCGCCGTGTGTTCGGGCTCGGAACGGACGAGACGATCCGGCCGCGGCCGGCTTCGGATCTGCTGGGCAGGCCGGATGGGCCGACCGGCTTCGAGAAGGCGGAGCGCGCGGCTCTCGTGCGTGCCATCGCGCGTGCCGACGGGAACCTCTCGGAGGCGGCGCGCGCGCTCGGCATCGCACGCGCGACGCTTTATCGCCGGATGAAACGTTCCGCGCTCCAACAGCGCCGCCGCGGCCTGTCCCGCGGCGAGGCTCGACGACATTCCCTAGCGTAATGTAGCGCGACAGCTCCAGGCCGGCGTGGTATCCTGCAAGGACGCCGGATCACGCCGGCGCCGCTCCGCGACATAAGCGCCCGGCGCGTTGTCGGTCATGTTCACCGCCGGCGGCACGATTGGCGGAATGCAGGGAGGAAGCCATGACGGCATACAACATCGTACGCATGAAAGTGAAACCCGGCGAAGAGGATGCCTATCTCGATCTTCACCGCAGCCGCGCCCTCGCGGAAATGCCCGGATTGAAGACGCTCCGCGTGGTCAAGACCGGCGAACGCGAATATTTCATCGTCGGCGAATGGACCGGAATGGACGCGCTGGCCGCAGCGCGCCCGGCGATGATCGCGACGCTGGACGAGTTCAGGGACCGTCTCGAGGATCTCGGCGGAGGCCTCGGCGTGACCGATCCGGCCTCCGGCGAAGTCGTCGTTGAGCGCATGAACTGACATCTGCGGGGCCGTTGACAGCGGGCGTTCTCCTGTTTCTTCGTCGAACTGTCTCAGCAGCGAGACAGTTCCGAGCGCCGCTTTTCCGGCGCCGGATGCGCAGCTGCGTCACCTCCTGCATATGGACCGGCACACCGGAACGGTCCGGTTCCAGGAGGAGTATATCCATGAATGTCATGACCAGCCCCGAAGCGGGCCAGTTCGTTTCGCCCTTCAAGTCGCGCTACGAAAATTTTATTGGCGGCAAATTCGTCGCGCCGGTCAACGGCCGCTATTTCGAGAACACGACGCCGATCACCGGCCAGGTGATCTGCGAGATCGCGCGCTCCGATGCCGATGACATCAATCTCGCGCTCGACGCCGCGCACGCCGCCAGGGATGCCTGGGGCAGGACCTCGCCGACCGAGCGGGCCCAGGCGCTGCTCAAGATCGCCGACATCATGGAGGCCAATCTCGACCATCTCGCAACTTGCGAGACTTGGGACAATGGCAAGGCGATCCGCGAGACCATGGCCGCCGACCTGCCGCTGGCAGTCGATCATTTCCGCTATTTCGCCGGTGTCCTGCGTGCCCAGGAAGGCACGATGAGCGAACTCGACGACGACACGGTCGCCTATCACTTTCACGAGCCGCTGGGTGTGGTCGGCCAGATCATTCCCTGGAACTTCCCGCTTCTGATGGCGGTGTGGAAGCTCGCGCCCGCGCTGGCCGCCGGCAATTGCGTGGTCCTCAAGCCCGCGGAGCAGACGCCTGCAGCGATCATGGTCTTCGCCGAACTGATCGCCGACGTGCTGCCTGCCGGCGTCCTGAACATCGTCAACGGGTTCGGAATCGAAGCGGGCAAGCCGCTGGCGTCCTCGCCGCGCATCGCCAAGATCGCCTTTACCGGCGAGACGACCACCGGCCGGCTGATCATGCAATACGCGACCGAAAACCTGATCCCGGTCACGCTGGAACTGGGCGGCAAGTCGCCGAACATCTTCCACAAGGACGTGATGCGCGAGGACGACGCCTTTCTCGACAAGGCGATCGAGGGATTTGTCATGTTCGCGCTCAATCAGGGCGAGGTCTGTACCTGTCCGTCGCGCGCGCTGATCCACGAAGATATCTATGACGCCTTCATCGAGCGCGCGATCCGGCGCACCGAGGCCATCGTCATGGGCGACCCCCGCGCTGCGGGGACGATGATGGGCGCGCAGGCTTCCGAGGAGCAGAAGGAGAAAATCCTCTCCTATCTCGACATCGGCCGCCAGGAAGGCGCCGAGGTGCTGACCGGCGGCGGCGAGGCCGATCTGGGCGGCGAGTTGTCGGGCGGCTACTACATCAAGCCGACAATCTTTCGCGGCAACAACAAGATGCGCATCTTCCAGGAGGAGATCTTCGGCCCGGTCGTTTCGGTGACCACATTCAAGGACGAGGACGAGGCGCTCTCGATCGCCAACGACACGCTTTACGGCCTCGGCGCCGGCGTCTGGTCGCGCGACCAGAACACCTGCTACCGCTTCGGCCGGGCCATTCAGGCCGGCCGGGTCTGGGTCAACAATTACCACGCCTATCCGGCGCACGCGGCGTTCGGCGGCTACAAGCAGTCGGGCATCGGACGCGAGACCCACAAGATGATGCTCGACCACTATCAGCAGACCAAGAACATGCTGGTCAGCTACAATCCGAACAAGCTCGGCTTCTTCTGATTGCTTCCTCCCAGGAAGCACGGGGCCTCGAAAGAGGCCCCGCCATCCACCGAACGGAGGGTGCCATGACCGAGCAGCCGAATCGCGTCGAGGCGACCGACGCCGCGCGCGCCCTGATCGCCGAAATCCGGCGGGACCATCCCGACATCCTCTTTCATCAGTCCGGCGGTTGCTGCAACGGATCCTCGCCGATGTGCTATCCCGCGTCCGATTTCCATATCGGAAGCGGAGACGTGAAACTCGGGGAGGTCGACGGCGTTCCCGTCTATATTTCAGGCCCGCAATTCGAGGTCTGGAAATACACGCAACTCATTCTCGATGTCGTACCCGGGAGAGGCGGGATGTTCTCGCTCGACAACGGACGCGAGAAGCGCTTTCTCGCCCGCGCCCGCGTTTTCACGGCGGAAGAACGTGTTCTTCTCGAAGGCGCCGCCTGAGCGGGTGAAATCGTACATCTTCCGGCGCCCGGTCTTTCCGGAACGTCAGACCGGCGCGATCTCGTCCTGCGTTTGCGTGTTGCGCACGGTCACCCGCCGCATCAGGTCCGGGGCCTTCGCCCAGTCCGGCTTGCGATGCGGTGGCCGGCGCGACAGTTTCAGGACGACGCTCGTGCGCTGCAACTGATCCTGCGGGATCTCCCCGTCGGTCACCGGTTCGCCGTCGACGCAGACGACCCATTGTCCGCTCGGCAATGGCAGCAGGAAGCCCAGCGTCAGCAGGTTTAGCCCCGGCTCCTCCAGCACATGAACGCCGGTCAGCAGGTTGCCGGCAGGATTGCCGCCCGCCGGCATGCGGGCGATTCGGCGCGCCTGGGCGAGCGAATATTGCGCCTCGGCCTCCGCCCGCACGACTTCTGCCGCGCTCTTGCGGACTTCCTGCGCCCGCATCTCTTCGGAATAGGGCTCGGTGCTCGGGCGCGATCCGACGAGCGCGTCGAGATAGAGGCCGCCGGATGCGATCAGCAGGTCCGAGCCTTTGCCCGTGTCGCCGCCGAGCGGCGCCGACGCCAGTTCGATCTCCTGCAGGCCGGCTTCGACCTGTGCGATCCGTTTGTCGAGGGCCGCCTGGTCGACCGGCGCGGCGCTCATGAGGCCCTTTTTCGCCGCGGGCGCGGCGCGCGCCGGCCCGAAGATCGTTTCCGCCAGGTGGCTTGCCATCTTCACGACATTGCTGGACCCGCCGAGCGTTTCCGGCGCCTTCAAGGCGCTGAGCGGCCCGGTATCGCCATTGCCCCAGGCCGCCGCGTCCTCTTCGCCCGCGCCGTCTTGCGCCGGAGCAGCCAGATATTCCATTTCCAGTTGCCGCAGGACCGTGTCGAGGATCGTGCTCTGGTACTGCGCCATCGCTGACGGCGCGTTGTTGAACGGCAACGGCGTGCGCTTGAACATGTCGAGCATCTCGCCGATCCGGTCCGGCCGGAAGGTGCGGGTCTCGTAGACGCCGCTGCCCGCGATCAGCTCCACGCCCGACGTCACCCCGAAGCTGATAGTCTCGACGAACAGCCCCGTAGCATAGCGGTTGTAGACCCGGTAGAACATCAGGTTCAGCGTCCGGCCCTTGTTGATGTTCGACATCCTGATGACCGTGCTGTCGCTGGTCGACACGGTCGTCGTCGTGCTGCTCGTGGTGCTGACGTCGAGCCGGGCCTTCTTGCTGATCGAGGTCGCCGCCTTCTTGGCCACCTTGTTCATCGACTGGTTGAAGCTCTTCAGCGTGTCGGACGCACCGTAACTGAATTTCGATGACACCGATCCGGTGATCGCGCCGCCGAGCGGGCCTCCGGCCGATGCCTCCTGGCTTCCTTCCGCATGGGCGCTGAACTCGTTTTCCGTGCGCGCGATCGTTTCCATCTCGGTCGCCATGTCGGTGGTCGACGAGGAATTGAGCTCGCTGACCGAGGTGCGCGTCTCGCTGCTTGCACGCTCCTCCTGGAAGGATTGGGTGATGCTGATTTCGCGCTCCTCGCCCGGCGCGAGGTTGATCGCGTTCACCAGTTCGCCGAGCTCGGTTCCCTTCCATGCGGTGCGGTAGCTGAGCGCCTCCTCGATGAAGAGGCGCGGCAGCCGGCTCGGCAGGATGCCGGGCAAGGGCCGCTCGAAGATGTTGTAGGCGACGACGGGGCGTTCGATGGAAAAGCCCTGTTCGTAGACCGGCAGCATCGCCACGCATTTGCGCCGGTAATCCTCGTCAAGGTCGCACCGCGTCATCACACCGGCGAGCGACATGCCGTCATCCGTCAGGTAGCCCGCCGGCGTTTCGTTGAAGACGAACACTTCCCGGCCTTGCGAGCGAATTTCCAGTACCCGTTTGCTGAGCGGGTCCGTCAGCGTGTCGACCTTCTGGTAGTCCTTGACGATCTTGGACCTGGTTTCCGTATAGGTCGTCGTCCGCTTCTCGGTCTTGCCGCCGAACAGCCGCTTGAAGCCGTAGACGATGCTCTCGCCGATATTGCGAACGATCGATTTCTCGTGCGTCACCGTGTAGGCGCATGCCCGCTTGAACGTCGTGTAGAGCTCGCCCGCCACCACGTCCTTGTCTTCGCCATCGGGAAACTTGACGCTCATCCCGTAGACGGCCGGTTCGCTTTCCGTGGCCGGCGTGGTCACCCTCATGTCCGGCTCGTCGCCGAGAAAAAGCAGATAGCCCATCTGCGCCGCCTGCCGCTTCAACTGCAGCAGGCTCCGCCGGATCCTGTACGGTCCGAGGCGGATGCTGACATAGCGCGCCTGCACGGCGTCCATCGCCTCGAAATTGAGGTCCGGGCCGGCCCCCTGTTCGAGAATGCCGTCCAACGCGCCGGCCGCCTTCGCGCTCGCCGCCGTCACGACTTCCTGCATGATCTTCAATTCGCGAAAGCGGCGCTCGATAAAGATTGCGCGCAGATCCAGTTCCTCGAACCGGGTCTGGCTGTCGGCGACGTCGGCTTCCGACGCGAAGACCATCGTTGCGGCCTCGGCCCGGTTCTCCCAGAAATCGGCATAGCCCTCTGGCGTCGCGACATCCCCTGCCTTGCCGTCCTCCTCCGTCGTCTCGATCAGGTAGTGGCGTCCCGAGACGCCGTGCCGGAGGACGATGCCCGCGGTGACCGGCTCGCCTTTCGGCACGGTCTTGTCGTCCTCGGTGACTTCGCCGTAGCTGAAGAAGGTCGCGGCGTTGTCGCCGGATCCGGGCAGGATCGTGATCAATCCGTCGTCGACCAGTTTTTGCAGGTCTTCCGCGGCGGGTTTCGGGCGGTCTCCGTCCCACCATGACCGTTCGAAATAGGACCGCAGCGGCGCCGTGCCGGTCATCGCCCCGTCCTTGTGGCGGCCCATCGCCTCGATCAGCGCGGCCCAGGGCAGGTCGACCTCGCGCACCCGGTCGAACGCCAGCGTCGGTGGCGCGTCGGCGAGGCTTCCCGGCAGGTTCATCTCCAGCCGGGTCGCCAACGCGGTGTTGCCGGTGTTGGCTCCGCCCAGAATATCGGCGCGGCGCGGAATCGACTCGAAGATGGACGCATCCGCGGCCATGTATTGGTCATGCGTCTCGTTCATCGCGCCGCTCCCTGATCAGTTTACCGGCTCTCCGTGCACGCCTCTTTTGTTTTTGTGATTTTAGTTGACGTAGGGTAATCATACTCGAACCGCTTTTTGCGCGATGTCAAGGAAAGGAGGCGGGGTTCGCCTCAACTTGTATTTCTTTGCAATAACTTGAGGTTAACGAAGTCTGAACGGGTGGGAATCAATTCAGGCGATTGCCCTGCTGTAACGACTGTGGCAGGCCTCGAATGGCCGGCTTGTTGTTAAAAGCCTACACTAGGTAAAAAAACCGGCGAAGAGCAGGGATGATCGGCGGAAACACAGCGGGAAGGCTCCCCATTGTCGCTGCTCTAGTGTTAGGAGGGGCAATCGCTGTCGCATCCGCGCAGAAACATGACGACCTGGTCGCTTTGAACCTCCCGCCATCCGAGAAGCCGTATCGCGAACTGCCGGCACTGGAAACCAACAGCGCGAATGAAGTCCGCACCGTGGTCAGGACGGGTGAGGAAGCGGGTATTACGCAGATCGCGAGCCTCGTCCGCCGGTCCAGTTTCGAAGAGCAATGGGCTTACATCCCCGATATCGAAACCTGGATCGAGGTCGGTTTCCATGAGCTGGCCCTGCCAGACGATTCCGAGGTCGAGGTCGACGCGGATTATCTGGAACACATCGTCGAGACCTACACGGTTGTCCACATCTATCACTTTCATCCGGAGACATATTATGCGGCTGCCGGTTGGGAGTACGGGATACTGCCGCTGGATTATCCCGCCGCCGAGATCCCTCGGCATGAATTGTTGCCGGTCGCGTTTGCGCTTCCCAGCCTTGCCGATGTCGCAACCTCTATTCAGCTTTCCGAACTCGCGTTCGCGAACAATCCCGAAGCCGAATTACGGTTCTTCGCCGTCAGCCCGCACGGGGTTGCCGCATATGGTCCGACGCGCGAAGGCCTGAAGGCCATCCACTTCGAGGCCGGCTATCCGCTGGCCGCCACCGTGCCGACGATCTTGACGGATATGACGGTCCGCAGGAGCGAGTACAATATCTCAAGAACCATTGGCGTACTGAAACATCCGACGATCGGAGACGTGATCGAGGACCTTTGCCGGCAGTTTTCGGGACGTCTCTACACGGTCGCCTTCCGTCCGTTTTGACGGACAGGACCGGCGATCGCTGTTCTCACGCGCTCTGTCGTTCGTCCTGGCTGAGCGCGGGATCGAAAACCTTCGGGCGGAAGACCACGTTTTCCGGCTTTTCGCGCGAGATCTGGCGCGCCAGCGCGGCCGCGGCGTCCTCGCCGAAGCTCTGTTCCCATTCGCGCAGCACCGGCTTGTACGTGCCGAGCGCCTGCATCGCCGCCGTCTTCTGTTCGCGCGAGGCATGCGCCTGCAGCTTGACCGCGAAGCACACCAGCCCGTCGACCTCGGAATAGGAAGCGTTGTTGACCGGCACCGCGATCACCTCCGCCTCGCCGAGGAATCCGGCATGCAGCGTGTGGTCGTCGAGCGTCGAGCCGAGCACGCCGAGCGGCTTGCAAGGGCTGCCATAGGCCGAAAGCGCCGGCGAGGGCGCGGCGCCCGAAAGCTGAACGCGCGGCCCGTCCTTGCCCTGCGAGACCTGCAGCAGCGCCGTCCACTCGATCTCGTCGATAAGCCGAGAGATCGCGGCCAGTATCTTGCGGTTGTCGAAGGTCAGGCGCGAGTCGGAAATGCCGAGCGCCGCCAGGTTGTCGCGGATCGCCGGCGACAGTGCGTCTTCCGGGCGGCTGGTGCCGACGGTGACGGTCTTGGCCTGGTGGCGGATCGTGTCGATCGGCCGCGACGTTTCCTCGAAGATGTGGCGCACCGCGCCGAGCGCGGATCCGGCGACTTCGCGTGCCGTCGCCGCATCCTTGGCGCGACCGAGATTGCGGCCGAGCTTCGCCAGCGTGGCGAGGTCGCTGGCGCCGAGACCCGAATTGAAGGCGCCGGCCGCGCCCTCGTCGATGAAGGCATCGAGCTTTTCAAGCAGCGCGCCGGTATCCGCGCCCGGGTCCCCCATGGCGACATGACCGAGATCGGCGAGAATCGTCTTCAGCAGTTGCGCCGCCCGGTCGATGGCGCGCGCCGCGTGGAAGCCGAAAATGTGGCCGGCCACCGTCGCCAGAACGAAGGCGAGGTCGCCGCCGATCTTCGGCAGCGCGATCACCCGCTCGGCATATTCCGAAAAGGCATCGGCGTCCGCGCCCTCGGTGGCGAAGACGATCGGCTTGCCGTTATGCGCCTTGAAGATCGCGACTTCCTTGACCACGTCGCCGACGAGATCGCCGGGCAGGTCGTTGGCGACGACCAGCGTCAGCGGCTCGGTCGACAGGTCGATATGTTTCTTGTCCTCGGTGTAGTCGACCGGGATCGACTTGTAGCAGAGCTCCGACAATTTGATGCGGATTTCCAGCGCCGCGATGTGGTTGACGCCTGAGCCGGTCACCGCCCAGTAGCGCGCCTGCGGCGCAAATGTGTTGGCGCATTCCGCGATCTGCTCTTCCTTGCCCAGTACTTGGTCGATCAGCCCCGGTAGCCGTTCCAGTTCCCCCATCTCGTAGGCGATCTCGACATCGGTCATCGTGTTGAGCGCATCGGCGAGGAACAGCGCCGTCAGCTTGCCGGCGGTCAACTGCGAATAGAAGGCTTTGGTCGAGGCGACGGACATTTCCACGTCGCGCCCGTCCGAGGTGAACAGCACCGAATCCGCCTTGCGCACCAGGTCGGAATTGCGCCGGTTGACGATGGCGTGGATGGTCGCGCCGCGTTCGCGCGCCAGGTCGACGGCGCGGTTGGTGTCGGTCGTCGTGCCCGATTGCGACACAGCGATCACCAGCGCGTTGCGGAAGTCGTAGGCGTCGATCTCGGCCGACATTTCCGACGAGCGCAGCGCCAGCACCGGAACGGAAAGCCGCGTGTCGCGGCCGAGCGCCCGCTCGATCAGATGCGCGATGCCCACGGCGGCGACGCCGGCGGTGCCCTGGCCGATCACGTAGACGCGCGACACGCCGCGCGCGACCGCCTTGCGCATCGACGCCCAGATATCGGTCGGCAAATCGTCGAAGGCGATCAGGCCGCCGGAGCGGCGGTAGCGTCCGCGCAACGTCTTGGCGACGCTTTCCGGCCCGTCATGGATTTCCTTTTCGAGATAGAAATCGAATGCGCCGCGATAGATGTCGCGTGCGAAGATCTGGATCGGCTCGGGCTTTACGGCGACGGCCGTGCCGTCGGCGACGCCGCGCATTTCCGGTTCGTCGGCATTGCCGGAAAGCCGGATCACCGATCCTCCGGCGATCGAGCGCGCCAGGTTGAACGACGAGCGCGCCACGTTGCACAGCCCGTAGACCTCGGAGGCAAACATCCAGCCGTCGGCGAGCCGCGCGGCATGCAGGCCCTGTCCGGAACCTTTTTGCGCGAGAAAGGCTTCGCCCGGCTGGCTCGGGTCGATGCTGCCCACCGCGATCGACCCGTCGAGGCGGCGCACCGCCGTGCGGAACCGGTCGAGCAGGTCGCCCGCATCGGCGCCCGCGCTGCGATGCGCGATCGGAATGATCTTGGCGTCGGTGGTGATTGCCGGATCGATGGCCATCTGCCGGTTGGTCACCAGTTCGGCGAGCAGTTCGACATGGTTGTCGACATCGCCGTTCAGCGCATACATGGCCCCCAGCGAGATGCCGGTCTGGCTCGTTTCATCCTGTTTCAGCGACGGATTGTGCGGGTGGCAGTTGGCTACCGAGATGACGCCGTGCGACGCCCAGCGCGTGTGCGACAGCACGCTTGCCCGTTTCGCTTCGCCTGCCAGCGCCCACAACAGCCGGTCGCCGCGGATCGCCTCGCGCAGCGCGGCGCCGTTGTCGCCGAGCCGGCCGACGAGATTGGCCGTCTTGTAGACGAAGGTCAGCGTCCGGTTGCCGCCGCCGTTCTCGTGCAGATAAACCGAAAGATGGCCGGCATGCAGCGTCGCGCGCCGCGCGTCGAAGTCGGACTTCAGGTCGTCCGGCAACGCGTCGAGCGCCCCTTCCGGAATCAGGATATGGATGGCGATGCCCGCCGAATCGCGCCCGCGCACTTCCAGCCGGTCATTCGCCCGGAGCACATGTTCGGCGGCGAGCGCCACCTTCATCGCGTTGCCGTCGAGCGAGTTCATCTCGCCCGGCATCAAAGAGACCGCCTCGTCCGTCTGCGCAACGAGTTCCTCGCGGATCTGCCATTCATAGTCGCGCAGGCTCTCGATCAGCGGGTCGAGGTCGGTGCGGCCCTTCTTCGACAGTTCGGTCAGCGTCGCTGTCTGCGCCCTGAAGGCGTCGGCGAGCGCGATCACCCTGGCGCGGAAATCGCCGTCGAAGGCGACCGCCGTCCCGGTGGCAAACGACATCAGGTCGGCGAACCGCTTCTCCAGCATCTCGACGGCTTTTTGCAGCGTGTCGACCGCATCAAGCCCTTCGGGCATGGCGGTCACCTGCGCCGAGAGCGCGCCAAGCCACCCGGTTTCGGCCTGGCTTCGTCCGAAGTCGCCGGTTACGAATCCCGCGATGCCACACATATCAGTCCCCCGAACTTTCGCCGCTGCGGCACGATGATTGCGCGCCCGATTTCGTATCCGTTACTTGAAACGTCCCCGGTCGAATTTTCACAAGCGAAATCAAGCCGTCCGTGCTCACATGTTTTTGCATGCTGTAATGCCGCAATTGCGGCGACAATAACGCCTCTGCGCTGAAAAATCGTTGCTATTGCGGGGAAAAGCAAGGCGCTCGGGCGGATTCGTCACGCAGAGTTAACGGTTGCAATGTGATGCGCCGCCCTGCCCATTTTATGCCACACTCATATGTGAGAAATGGTTAATCGGCATATTGCGCCGATGTCCGGCTAAGGCCCGTCCCCCGCCGATCCGGACAGGTGGCAGCCTAACCCCCCTCTCCAGGCTGCCACTTTTAGGACCTTTTCGCATCGCCGCCGTGTGGTTATCCGCACGGCGGCGATTATTTTTGGTGCCTAGCCGGAACCCGTTTTCCTCCCTTTACATCACGCATTGGAGCGCGCAGGAATCGACCCCGATTCCCAATGGAGGCTTCATCTATGCTGACCGGAAACGCCGGCGATGCCCTTACGCCCGTCCTCAACCGAATCGACGAGAATCTGGCCGACAGCCTGATGCGCGTCTTCGAATTGGTACGCATCCCCTCGATCTCGACCGACCCCGCTTATGCCGGCAAGTGCCGCGAGGCGGCGGAATGGCTCGTTGCCGAGCTGGAGGATATCGGCTTCCAGGCCTCCGTGCGCGATACGCCCGGCCACCCGATGGTCGTCGCCCATCACGACGGCCCGTCGGCGAACGCCCCGCATGTGCTGTTCTACGGCCATTACGACGTCCAGCCGGTCGACCCGATCGAACTATGGGAAACCGATCCCTTCGAGCCCTCGGTCAAGGACGCGCCGGACGGCTCCAAGATCATCACCGGACGCGGAACCGCCGACGACAAGGGCCAACTGATGACCTTCGTCGAGGCCTGCCGCGCCTTCAAGGAGGTTAATGGCGAACTGCCCTGCCGGATCACCATCCTGTTCGAGGGCGAGGAGGAATCCGGGTCGCCGTCGCTGATCCCGTTCCTCCAGGCCAATGCCGAGGAACTGAAGGCCGATTTCGCCCTGATCTGCGACACGGCGATGTGGGATTCCGAAACGCCGGCCATTTCGACCAGCCTGCGCGGTCTCGTCGGCGAGGAGATCACCGTGCAGGCCGCCAGTCGCGATCTGCATTCGGGTTTCTACGGCGGCGCGGCGGCCAATCCGATCCACATTCTCGCGAAGATTCTCGCCGATCTGCATGACGACAATGGTGCCGTCACGGTTCCGCATTTCTACGACGGCGTCGAGGAAACGCCCGCTGACATCCTGCGCCAGTGGGAGGGCCTCGGCCGCACCGCCGACAGCTTCCTGAAGGATATCGGTCTCTCGATCCCTTCCGGCGAAAAGGACCGGTCGGTGCTCGAACTGACCTGGGCGCGGCCGACCGCCGAGGTCAACGGCATCACCGGCGGCTACACCGGCGACGGCTTCAAGACGGTGATCCCGGCCAGGGCGTCGGCGAAGGTCTCCTTCCGGCTCGTCGGCAAGCAGGATCCCGAGGCGATCCGCGCCAATTTCCGCGACTTCGTCAAGGCCCGCATCCCGGCAGACTGTTCCGTCACCTTCGAGGAGCATGGCGGCTCGCCCGGCATCCAGCTGCCCTTCGATTCGCCGGTTCTACAGAAAACCCGCACGGCCCTGTCCGACGAATGGCCCAATCCGGCGCTGATGATCGGCATGGGCGGCTCGATCCCCGTCGCCGGCGACTTCCAGTCGCTGCTCGGCATGGATTCCGTCTTGGTCGGTTTCGGCCTCGCCGACGACCGGCTGCATTCGCCGAACGAGAAATACGCGCTGAAAAGCTTCCACAAGGGCCAGCGCTCCTGGGCGCGCATCCTGGCGGCGCTGGCGGCGAGATAACCGGGCCAGCGCCTGTCTTGTGCCTATTGGTGGCCGTAGAGGCGGGCGATCTGCATCGAAACGAGCTTCACGGCTTCCGGGATGGCGCCGGCACGCCGCAGAATCTGGATACAGGTCTTCGGAAGCGGCGGCAGCCCGGCTGTCAGGACGCGCAAGCCCGGCGGGATCGTGCCATCGGCCATGATGGTAACACTCAGGCCTGAAACGACGGCGCTCTGGATCACCTGTCCACTGACGCTGCTGAGTGCCTCTCTGTAGCGCACGCCATTCTTGGCCAGCGTGGCAGTCGCCGCCTTCCGGAATGCGCAGCCCTCCGGATAGAAGGCGATCGGCAGGTCCTGCCTCTCGGGCAGGACGAAGTCGGGGGCCGCGACCCATTGCAGCTTCGGCTCGGCGAGGATCGTGGCGCCCGGCACTGGCTCTTCCGTCGTGACGATCGCGATGTCGAGGCTGCGCGCGTCGATGCGCTGGCGAAGCCGGGCGCTCAATTCGCAGACGATGTTCAGCTCGATTGCCTCGTATGTCTTGCGCAGGCGAGTGAGCAGTTGCGGAAGCATCGGCACCGCGTAGTCTTCCGCGATCCCGAGCCGCACGCTTCCCGCCACTTTCTGGTGCCGTAGCTGGTCGATCATGCGGTCGTGCAGGTCGATGATCGCGCGCGCCTGCGGGAGAAGGTCCCGGCCGACTTGTGTCAGCGTCACCCGGTGATAGCCGCGCTCGAACAGCACCGCCCCGACCTGCCTCTCCAGCATTTTGATGCGCAGCGACATTGTGGCCTGGGAACAGCCCAGCCAGTCCGCGGCTTTCGAGAAACTGCCTTCGCCGGATACGGCGAGGAAGGAGCGCAGCAGCTTGGTGTCGACATCGATCATGGCAGCATAGATATCTTTAATAATTCATATTGATCAATCTCGTTTTAGCAATGTCTGGCCTGTCGTTTATCCTGTGCCCCGATTGGCGAAGGGAGCGGCGTATGAAAGTCGGATTTATCGGCCTCGGCACCATGGGCGGCAATGCTGCCCGCAATATTCGCCGCGCGGGATTCGATCTCTGCGTCCATGACCTTCGCCGCGAGGCGGGCGCGCCTCTGGAAGAGATGGGCGCCATTTGGGTCGACAGCCCCCGCGAAATGATCGACCGGGTCGATTGCGTCGTCTCGATGGTCTTCGGCCCGCCGCACCTCGAACAGGTGTTGAAGGGTGAAAACGGTCTGATCCATGGCGATTGCGGCGACAAGCTCTGGATCGACCTGACGACCTCGTCACCGTCCTTCATGCGCGAAATGATAAAGGATTTCGTCGCCCGGGGCGGCAGGCCGGTGGACGCACCGGTGACGGGCTCGGTCGATGCGGCCATCCGTGGCGACATGCCGATGTTCGTCGGCGGCGAGGATGCCCATGTCGAGCAGGCGCGGCCGGTCATCGAGGCGATGGGCGAACTGCGCAAGGTCGGCAAATACGGTAATGGGTATGTCGCCAAGCTGGTCAATAACCAGCTCTGGAAAATCCATGCCGCGGCGATCGGCGAGGCCATGGTCTGTGCGAAGAAGGCCGGCCTGGAGCCGGAGGTCTGGTGGCAGGTCATGAAGGGCGGCGCCGCCGACAGTTTCGTGATGCAGCACGATGTCCCGTCGATCTTTGCCGGACACTACGATCCTTCCTTCCCGCTCAAGCTGTGCCTGAAGGATCTCGGTCTGATCGAGGAGTTGATGAACCAGACCGGCACGCGGTCGGAATTGACTGATGCCTGCCATGCCCGTTTCACGGAATCCGGCGAGCGTTACGGCGTTGACGCGGGTGAGATGTCGGTCTGCCGCCTGATCGAGGACGATGCAGGGGTCGAATTGCGTGTCGCCGGCGATTGGGTGGCGCCATGGGAGGTAACGCACGACTCCGAAAGAAAGGCCTGATGGCCGCTACGTCGCAGCATTCGAGATGCAGGGGCCGCCTGCGAACCGGCAAGCGCTGGCGACGGGAAATTTATCCCGTCGTCGGCAACATGATCCTCGCGGTCGATTGATCCCGGCCGCCCGGGTCTGTGCGGCCGCGGCGCTGTTCAGCGCATGGCGAACAGTTCCTGGTGGAAGTGCTTCGCAACGTCGAACCCCTGTGCCTCGAAATCCTTGCGCAGCGCTTCGCCGAAACCGGACGGGCCGCAGAACCAGATGCTGGCTTCGCGCCAGTTCGGCACTTTGGCGCGGATGCGGTCGCCGGTCAGACGTCCGTCGCGCTCGTCGATGAGAACGTGAAGCCGCACCTTTGCCTCCGATGCGTCGGCCGCCAGTTTGCGGAGCGCTTCCTCGTCGACATCCATCGTGGTGTGAAACAGATCGGCCGTCTTCGCGTTCGAGCCGGGCTTTCCGGCGCCGCTCTGCAGCGCGATGTGTTTCATGTGGGCGACGAACGGCGTGATGCCGATTCCGCCGCCGATCCAGATCTGGTGCGGACGGTCGTCATCGAAGGTGAAGCAGCCGTAAGGTCCTTCGATCTTCATGGCCTGCCCCGCGTGAAGCTTCTCGCGCAGGCGGCTGGTGTGATCGCCCAATTCCTTGGTGATGAAGGTGATGCGCGGATCCTTGTCGTTCCAGCCGGACGCGATCGTGTAGGGATGCGCTCCTTCCGAGAGATCCGACGTCGCGAAGGCGAACTGGCCCGGTTTGTGGCCCGGCCAGCCATGCGGGACCTCGATCTCGGTCTCAAGGACTTTCACGCCCGGATAATACTGGGTCGAGGCGATCGTGCCGCGAACCTGCCGGGTGACGCCCACCCGCCGGATCAGCACCACGACGGCGGCCCATGTTCCGTAAGCGAGCAGCACGGCCATGACCGCGCCGATCGGCGATGTCCAGTAGTCGAAGCTCGTCAGGACCACGCTGTGATATGCAAGCACCAGATACGCGACGGCCAGTAGGCGGTGCGTCTTGTAGAAATAGTGGTAGGGAAAATACTTGATCAGCGCGAGGGCGATCAGGATGACCGCCGCATAGAAGGCCCATTCCCCGAGGCCTTCCGCCGTTCCCCGTTGGGTCGCGAAGAAGGCCTCGACCGGATTTTCGATTGCCGGGCGCGCCCCGCGTGTCGGACGCGCGATCCAGCCGAAGCCCACCCCCCACTTGGCGCCCTGGCTCCACAGCCAGTGGATCACGGCCACGATCAGCCCGGTGATGCCCAGCCATTTGTGCAGGCGGTACATCTTGTCGAGGCCGCCGAACCAGCGTTCCGGCCAGCGCGGGCGCAGCGCCAGGATCATCGCCACGCTCATGGCGCCCATCGCGATGATGCCGCTGTACTGCATCATCATCGCGCGCAGCGCGAAGAAGTTCGCCGGCTGAAAGATGGAAGGTTCTGCAATGAGCCAGAGGATTGTGAGCAGCGCGAGGAGGCCGATCAGGGTTCGGCGGATATTTTGCATGTGAATTCCTTCGGATTTACCCGTTACCCCTCAGTTTCTCAGCTATCCGGCCGGTCTTCCGGACTTCATTGATATCGATCAAGCTTCGCGCCGAAATTCAACTTATCCGGGCATCTTTCATGGCATGCGCTGTCACGGCGGCGGCGGGTCCGCCTTCAGGTCGCAATTTGACCGTTTTCGTTCACCGGTTGTTTACGGCGCCTTAAATCGCCGCATTTACAGTCCAGTTGCCGTCTGACGGCACGAGTAACGGACCGAAATCGCCCATGGCCAGCCGAAAACGCCCAAAAACCCGCGTCGAACCGCGTTTCGACGACGCGCCGCGTTCGCGCCGTTCGGGCGGGCTGTCGGTCACCGACGATGATCGCGCCGCGCCACCGCGCAAGCGCGCAGCCAAGGGCGCGGCCAAAGGAACGGCCAAAGGAACGGCAAGGAAATCGGCCAAGGGCGAGCGCCACAAACCGGCCACGTCCCGCAGGAAGGCGCGGCGCGGTCGCGGTGGCGGCCGCGGTCTGGCGGGCCTTTTCGGCGGCCTCGTCTACTGGACATTCATTTTCGGCATCTGGGGCGGCATCGCCGTCGCCGGCATCGTCGTCTGGTACGGCGCGCAGTTGCCGTCGGCGACGACCTGGGCGATCCCCGACCGGCCGCCCAACGTCAAGATCGTTGCCGTCGACGGCTCGCTGATCGCCAATCGCGGCGCCACCGGCGGTGAGGCGCTCGGCATTCACCAGATGTCGCCTTATATCCCCGAGGCCGTCATCGCCATTGAGGACCGCCGCTTCTATTCGCATTTCGGCGTCGATCCGATTGGTCTTGCCCGCGCCATGGTCACCAACGTCATGGCGGGCCACCTCGTCCAGGGCGGCTCGACGCTAACCCAGCAATTGGCCAAGAACCTGTTCCTGACCGCCGACCGCACCATCGGCCGCAAGGTCCAGGAGGTGCTGCTCGCGCTCTGGCTGGAGCACGAATACACCAAGGATCAGATCCTCGAGATGTATCTCAACCGGGTCTATTTCGGCTCCGGCGCCTATGGTGTCGAAGCGGCTTCCCGGCGCTATTTCAACAAGAGCGCGCGCGACGTGACGCTGCCCGAGGCGGCGCTTCTCGCCGGTCTCCTCAAGGCGCCGTCGCGCCTGTCGCCGGCGCGCAATCCGAAACTGGCCGAGGAGCGCGCCCAGGTCGTCCTCGCCGCGATGCGCGAGCAGGGCCTCGTTTCCGACAGCGAGATGACCGCCGCGATCTCGCATCCGGCCAAGCGCGCAGCTGCCTTCTGGACCGGGTCGCAACATTATGTCGCCGACGCCGTGATGGAGGAACTGCCCTCGCTGATCGGCGAGGTCCGCCAGGACGTCATCGTCGATACCACGGTCGATCTCGTGCTGCAGAAATTCGCCGAAAACGCCATCCACGACCTGATCGCCAAGGAAGGCGAGAAGCGCCATGTCGGCCAGGGCGCGCTCGTCTCCATCGACAACACCGGCGCCGTGCGCGCCATGGTCGGTGGCTACGACTACGCCAACTCGCAATTCGACCGATCCACCGAGGCCAAACGCCAGCCCGGTTCCGCCTTCAAACCCTTCGTCTATGTGACGGCGCTGGAGCAGGGCCGCACGCCGGATTCGGTGCGCAACGACGCGCCGGTCAAGATCGGCAAGTGGACGCCGGACAATTACGGCGGCAAGTATTACGGCCCGGTGACGCTGGAGACGGCGCTGTCGAAATCGCTGAACTCGGTTGCCGCGCAGCTCATCATGGAGACGGGCGCGAAGAACGTCGTCGAGACCGCGCACCGCATGGGCATCGTCTCCGATCTCGAGCCCAACGCCTCGCTGGCACTCGGCACCTCCGAGGTCACGCTGATGGAGTTGACCTCGGCCTATGTGCCCTTCGCCAATGGCGGCTACCGGGCCAGGCCTTACATCATCAAGCGCGTGACGACGCTCAAGGGCAAGGTCCTCTACGAGCAGACCGCCGACAATATGAGCCGCGCGATCTCGCCGCAGATCGCCGGCGAGATGAACCGGATGATGGAAAAGACCCTGACCGACGGGACCGCCCGCGCCGCCATGATCGATCGTCCGGCCGCCGGCAAGACCGGCACCAGCCAGAGATCGCGCGACGCATGGTTCATCGGCTACACCGCCAATCTCACCACCGGCGTCTGGTTCGGCAACGACGACGGTTCGCCGACCAATCATGTCACCGGCGGCTCGTTGCCCGCACGGGCCTGGAAGGCCTTCATGGAAAAGGCGCATGAGGGCGTGCCCGTCGCGCCGTTGCCCGGCACCACCGGCAGGGTCGCGACCCCGGTTGCCCGTCCGAGGAACATCCCCGTAACGCGTCCTGCGGAGGCCGTCGCTGGCGGCAACCAGGGCAGGGCGGCAAACGGCACGGCTGTCTCGCGCAATCTCTTCCCGCCCAAGCCAGACGGCACCACGACATCCTCGACCGGCGTCCCGCGCCCGAAGGTCGGTGTCGGCCAGGATTCGGGCGGCGGCGGCAAGACGGTGCTGGAAATCCTGCTGGGGCGGTAAAGCCATGGACGCGTTGGCGCGCCACCGCACTTCGCTTACCCTTCGCGCATGAGCGCCTCGTTGGAACCCACATCGCGCAATCGTCTGGACCTTGTCGTCATCGCGGTGTTTTCGATCTGCGCCGTCGTCGCGGCAGCGGCGCTGGCCGGCGATCCCGCCGTCCCCTTCGCCAATTTTTTCGGCCCGATCCCGCCGGTGACGGCAACGCTGATCGTCGTGGCCGTCGCGGCGGTCGCGCACATCGCGTTGCGCGCGTTGGATGCGTTCCACCCGCTGCGCGCCGGAACCCTGCACCGGGGTTTCGTCGTCGCCGCCCTTGCCGCGCCGGTCCTCGCGGTCCCGACGGTCATCGCCGACCTGACATGGAAATTCCCGCCCGGCATAAATGTCGCGCCGCCGCAGGCATTCCTGTTCTATCCGTTGATGGGCTACGTGGCCGAGACCGCGTTTCACCTCGTGCCGCTTTCGCTCGTCCTCCTGGCCGCGCGTCTCGTGACCGGCGCCAGGCCGTCAGGCCGGATCGTGTGGGTGGCGATCGGGGTCGCCGCGCTCGTCGAGCCGGTCTTTCAGGCGTCCGGGATATTCGGCACCGGGTCGGTCGTGGCGCTCGAGATCTTCATGCTCGCGCATCTGACGCTGTTCAGCATCGTGCTGCTGGTACTCTATCGCCGTTATGGCTTCGTGACCGCCTTTGCCTTCCGCATAGTCTACTACCTTGTCTGGCACATTCTCTGGGGCACGGCGCGGCTTCAGATCCTGTTCTGAAGGTGGCTCATCCCAGTCCCTCGATCAGCGGGCCGAGATGGTTCTCGTATTTCCGCCAGGCTTTAGATCTGCCGGAATGGAGCTTCTCGCGCACCTGCGCCGAACTCGCGGTGGTCACCATGCGCTTGTTGTCGGGAAACCGGTCCAGCACCGAGCGATAAAGCCTTTCCGCCTCGCCGGCCGCGCCCTTTCGGGCAAACGACTTCGCCTTGCGCAGCGCCTGGTCCACCGAGAGCGTCGCCGCCATGCTCAGTAGCCCCACGTCCTGGCCCAGGAGTCGAGCAGCGGATAGACCGGTTCGAGTTGCGCGCGGTAGTTTTCCCAGCGCCCGGCAGCCTGCCGGTGGAGTTTTTCGGTAACCTGATTGTAGCTCGGTGTGTTGATGTGGCCGCGTGCCAGCGCGGTCTCGCGGTAATTGAGCAGCGCGTCGTTCCATTCGAGGCCGAGGAACGCCAGCACCGGCCTCGCCGTGGCTTCGAGATCGCCGATCAGTTCCTCGTAGCGCACTTCCTGCACGTCCAGCGGCAGCACGTTGCGATAGGCCGACCACAGCCGCATCACGCGGTCGTAAAGCGTCGCGCTCGATTCCAGGTCGAGGAAATTGGCCATCGCGTCGTTCAGCCGGAAGCTCTGCATGTAGCAGCTCAGCACGCAGTCGCAGGGATGGCGCAGCGCCATGATGAATTTCGCGTCCGGGAAGACGCGGTGGATCAGCCCCGCGGAAATGATGTTCAGCGGCAGCTTGTCGATGACGGTTCGCTCCCCGTCGCCCGTATGCTTGTCGAGTTCCGCGAAATAGGCCTCGCGCAGCGTGCGGATTTCATCACGCGTCATCGCTTCCAGCCGGTCGCAGCCGGCGGCGCCGCCGATCAGGCCCTTCATCCGCGCGACCATCGGCATTTCCTCGACGACCGCGATATCCGGGTGGCTGCGCAGGATCGTGTCGAGCAGCGTCGTGCCGGAGCGCGGAAAGCCGACGAGGAATGCCGGTGACGACCGGCCTTTCGACGGTTCGTCCTGCCAGGGCTTTTCGCTGACCGCGGCAAACGACGCCGTCAGCGCTTCGATGTCGTGCCGGTAGCGGACGGGATCGCACTGGCGCGCCGCCGGCTGGGACGCGACGAAATCGTTGGCCGCCGCGAAAGCCCGGAACGCGGCCTCGGCGTCGCCGAGCTTGTCGCAACTCTTGCCGAGCAGCGTCAGCCGCCCTTCCGTCATCGCCGGCGAATGGCCGTCTTCGGGTATCTTTTCGAGATACAGCCGCGCCGTCGCCTGATCCTTGTCGCGCGCGGCAAGCTGCGCGATCCGGTACAAGATCCGCGGATCGGCTTCGCCGACGGCCGCGCGCGCCCGTTGCAGCGCCGCGCGGAACGCATCGACCCGGTTCAGCCGGTCGAGGATATCCAGCAAATTGTTGTGTGCGCCGAGGTGCTTCGGAGCAAGGCCGATGGCGGTTTCCAGGCTCTCGATCGCCGCGTCGTGTTCGCCGCGCGCGTCGAGCGCACGCGCGAGGTTCACATGCGCCTGCGCGTTGTCCGGCGCGAGGCCGACCGCCGTCCGGCAGCTTGTCTCGCCTTCCGTTGCCTGCCCGAGCGTGGTCAGGGCCAGCCCGAGATTGCTGTGCGCCCCGGCGAAATCGGGATTTGCTGCGATGGCGGCGCGGTAGCTCTCCACTGCGCCTTGCGCGTCGCCGAGCCCGTTCAGGGCTGTGCCGAGATTGTTGTGCGCGGCTGCGCAGCCGGGGTCGATCCGGATCGCGCGGCGGTAATGCGTCGCCGCGTCCTCGAACCGCCCGAGCGCCGTTAGCGCGTTGCCGAGCGCGTTGTGCGCTTCGGTGAAGTCCGGCTTCTGCGCCACGGCGTTCTGCAGCACTGGCACCGCTTCTCCCGGCTGGCCGGTCGCGTTCAGCGCGTCGCCGAGATGCATCAGCGCTTCCGGAAATTCCGGCCTGAGCGCGACGGCCCGGCGATAGGCCCCGATCGCCTGCTGCGTCTCGCCGAGCGCGGCCAGGATCGCGCCCTGCAGGTGATGCAGGGACGGCACGTTCGGATGCCGGGCGACCAGCCTGTTGGCCTGAGTGAGCGCGTCGCCGAATTGCCCCTGATTGTACAGCGCCAGAAGGCCGTTCGCCTCTTCCTGCGTCAGCGCTTGCGCCTTCGGGCGGGCCTGCGGCACGTGCAGCGCAGCCAGCCCGTCGATGGCGCGCTTGTTGTTCGGGAAATTTTCGAGCACCCACCGATAGGCTGCCTGCGCCTCGCCGAGGGTGCCCTTCCTGGTCAGGATTTTGGCTTTGCGCAAGGCCTGGTCGACGGAAGAAAACTGGACGGTCATCGTTTTGGTACGGGTCTGCTCCTGCGGATAGGGTGGGAAACCCATCATGGCGGCATGACCTTGCCCGAACCTCACGGTGCGGCGGATGGCGGGCCGTGGCCCCGAACTGTGGAACTTTCCGGTGAAAGCGTCGATTTTCGCGCGGCTTGCAGTCTTGCAGGCGCAAAATCCGCTTCTTATATACGCCGCAACGCCGACGCATGTCCTGCGGCGACGAAAGTAAATCCGGAAACAGGGACCGCTGATGGAATGCCGGAACGGGTCCGGGCGGTCTGCTTAGGAGAGGTAATAAAATGGCAAAAGTTATTGGTATCGACCTTGGAACGACCAACTCCTGCGTCGCCGTCATGGACGGCAAGGACGCCAAGGTCATCGAGAATTCCGAAGGCGCGCGCACCACGCCGTCCATGGTGGCATTTTCCGATGATGGCGAACGCCTCGTCGGCCAGCCGGCCAAGCGCCAGGCGGTCACCAACCCGGAAGGCACCCTGTTTGCCGTCAAGCGCCTGATCGGCCGCCGCTACTCCGATCCCACCGTCGAAAAAGACAAGAAGATGGTGCCCTACAAGATCGTCGAGGGCGGCAATGGCGACGCGTGGGTTGAAGTCTCCGGCGACAAATATTCGCCGTCGCAGATCTCCGCCATGGTCCTTCAGAAGATGAAGGAAACCGCCGAGGCATATCTCGGCGAGAAGGTCGAACAGGCCGTCATCACCGTTCCCGCATATTTCAACGACGCCCAGCGTCAGGCCACCAAGGACGCCGGCAAGATCGCCGGGCTTGAAGTCCTGCGCATCATCAACGAGCCGACCGCTGCCGCGCTCGCCTACGGTCTCGACAAGAACGAAGGCAAGACCATCGCCGTCTACGACCTTGGCGGCGGCACCTTCGACGTTTCCGTCCTCGAGATCGGCGACGGCGTCTTCGAGGTGAAGTCGACCAACGGCGACACCTTCCTCGGCGGCGAAGACTTCGACATGCGCCTGGTCGACTATCTCGCGACCGAGTTCAAGAAGGACCAGGGCATCGACCTGAAGAACGACAAGCTCGCCCTGCAGCGCCTCAAGGAGGCGTCTGAAAAGGCGAAGATCGAGCTGTCGTCCTCGACCCAGACCGAGATCAACCTGCCCTTCATCACCGCCGACGCGTCTGGTCCGAAGCACCTGACGCTGAAGCTGACGCGCGCCAAGTTCGAGAGCCTCGTCGAGGATCTCGTCAACCGCACCATCGAACCGATGAAGGCAGCGCTCAAGGACGCGGGCATGAAGGCCGGCGAAATCGACGAGGTCGTCCTCGTCGGCGGCATGACACGCATGCCCAAGGTTCAGGAAGTCGTCAAGCAGTTCTTCGGCAAGGACCCGCACAAGGGCGTGAACCCGGATGAGGTCGTCGCGCTCGGCGCCGCCATCCAGGCCGGCGTCCTGCAGGGCGACGTCAAGGACGTGCTGCTGCTCGACGTCACGCCGCTGTCGCTCGGCATCGAGACGCTCGGCGGCGTGTTCACCCGCCTGATCGACCGCAACACGACGATCCCGACCAAGAAGGGCCAGACCTTCTCGACGGCCGAGGACAACCAGAACGCGGTGACGATCCGGGTTTTCCAGGGTGAGCGTGAAATGGCGGCCGACAACAAGATTCTCGGCCAGTTCGATCTCGTCGGCATTCCGCCGGCGCCGCGTGGCGTGCCGCAGATCGAGGTCACCTTCGATATCGACGCCAACGGCATCGTCAATGTCTCGGCCAAGGACAAGGGCACCGGCAAGGAGCACCAGATCCGCATCCAGGCATCGGGCGGCCTGTCCGACGACGAGATCGAGAAGATGGTCAAGGACGCCGAGGCCAATGCCGAGACCGACAAGGCGCGCCGCGCCGCCGTCGAGGCCAAGAACCATGCCGAGAGCCTGATCGACACCACCGAGAAGTCTCTCAAGGATTATGGCGACAAGATTTCCGACGAGGACCGCAAGGCCATCGAGGACGGGATCGCCGACCTGAAGGAAGCCGTTGGTGCCGAGACGCCGGACGCCGAGGCCATCACGGCCAGGACGCAGACGCTCTCGGAGGCCGCCATGAAGCTTGGCCAGGCCATGTACGAGGCCCAGCAGGCCGAGGAAGAGGCCGCCGCCGAGGCTGACGCCGCCTCCGACGCGGCCAAGGACGACGACGTTGTCGATGCCGATTTCGAGGAAATCGACGACGATGACGACCAGAAGAAATCTGCCTGATCCGGCGATGAAAGCCAGTTCCTCCCGCGCCCGGCGCGGGAGGACATTCCGTTGAGGGGATAGCGGCAGACCATGGCCAAGGCCGATTTTTACGAAACGCTCGGGGTCTCGCGCGAGGCGGATGAAAAGGCGCTGAAAAGCGCCTACCGCAAGCTTGCCATGCAGTTCCACCCGGATCGCAATCCGGGCGACGAGAACGCGGAAGCGAAATTCAAGGAAGTCAACGAGGCCTACGAGACCCTGAAGGACCCGCAGAAACGCGCGGCCTACGACCGTTTCGGCCACGCCGCCTTCGAGAATGGCGGCATGGGCGGCGCGGGCGCGGGATTTGGCGCGGCCGGCGGTTTTTCCGACATTTTCGAGGATATCTTCGGCGAGATGATGGGCGGCGGACGCTCCCGCAGGGGCGGTGGCCGCGAACGTGGCGCGGATCTGCGCTACAATATGGAAATCACGCTCGAGGAAGCCTATGCCGGCAAGACGGCGCAGGTCCGCGTGCCGTCGTCGATCACCTGCGAGGTCTGCTCCGGCTCCGGCGCCACGCCGGGCTCCGAGCCGGTCACCTGCTCGACCTGCGGCGGAGCGGGGCGCGTCCGCGCCGCTTCCGGTTTCTTCTCCATCGAACGTACCTGTCCGGCCTGTAACGGCCGCGGCCAGACGATCGAGGACCCCTGCACCAACTGCCACGGCGAGGGCCGTGTCATCCAGGAGCGCTCGCTCTCGGTCAACATTCCGGCCGGCATCGAGGACGGCACCCGCATCCGTCTCGCCGGCGAGGGCGAGGCCGGTTTCCGCGGCGGTCCGGCGGGTGATCTCTACATCTTCATTTCCGTCAAGCCGCACGAGTTTTTCCAGCGCGACGGCTCCGATCTTTACTGCAAGGTGCCGATTTCGATGACCAAGGCCGCGCTCGGCGGCCAGTTCGAGGTCGCGACCATGGACGGCGCCTATGCGCGCGTGAAGGTGCCGGAAGGCACCCAGTCCGGCCGCCAGTTCCGCCTCAAGGGCAAGGGCATGCCGGTGTTGCGCCAGGCCCAGATGGGCGACCTCTACATCCAGATTACCGTGGAAACGCCACAAAACCTGTCGAAACGCCAGCGCGAACTGCTTCAGGAGTTTGACTCTATCTCGGCGACGGAAAACAATCCGCAGTCCACGGGGTTCTTCACCCGCATGAAGGAATTTTTCGACCTTGGCGACTGACGGCTATCCACCCGCCCTGCAACCCAAACCGGTGAAACTGTCCCGGAAGACGGTGATCAAGGCGCGATTTGTCGATCAGGTCAAATTTCTCGGAACCGTCATCAGAGCGCCGCGTGCGGTCGGGGCAATTGCGCCGACGCATCAGGAAACGGCCCGGCTGATCGCGTCCAATATCGATACGGCCTCCGGCCTGCCGGTCCTCGAACTTGGCCCCGGCACCGGCGCGATCACCGAGGCGATCTTCAACACCGGCCTGCCGGCGGACCGCCTCTATGCGATCGAATATTCGGCCCCTTTTTGCCGCCATCTCCAGGAAAAATTTCCCGGCGCGCATTTCCTGCAGGGCGATGCCTTCAATTTTCAGGCCGCGCTCGATGCCGCCTTCAAGACGGACGCGCCGAACCGTTTCGACTGCGTGATTTCCGGCCTGCCGCTGCTCAATTTCCCGAAGGAAAAGCGTTTTGAACTGTTCAACGCGGCCATGGACGCCGTGGCGCCGGGGCGGCCATTCGTGCAATTTTCCTACGGCATTCTGCCGCCGGTTCCCGTCGACGAGCGGGAATTTGCCGTCACGCGCTCTTCGTGGATATTCCGCAACCTGCCGCCCGCCCGCGTCTGGGTCTATCGCCGCAAGGTTTGACGCCGTTGCGGTTGCCGGCTGGAATACCGTTCGGCCGCCGGGAAAGCGCCCGGCTTCCGGGTGGCGCGTAGCTTCAACGGAGCGGGACCAGTGCAGACACCGAAAATCCTCGTCTTCGCCGGATCGATCCGCATCGGCTCCTTCAACCGGCAACTGGCCCAGGCGGCCGCCAAGACGCTGGCGCTGATGGAAGCGGACGTCACGCTGATCGATCTCGCCGATTATCCGCTGCCGCTTGTCGACGAAAATCTCAGGAAAGACGAGGGCATTCCCGAAAACGCGCTGAAGCTGGCGCGCCTCCTGGAGGCCCATGACGCGCTGTTCATCGCTAGCCCGGAATACAACGCCTCCATCCCGCCGCTGGTCAAGAACACCATCGACTGGGTCAGCCTGGTCGACCATGACCGCCAGCACCGCATCCGGGCCTTTGCCGGGCTGACGGTGGCGCTCGGCGCCGCGTCCGACGGCCGTCTCGGCGGCATCCGCTGCCTCTATCACCTGCGCGCCGTCATGATGAATGTCGGAACCCAGGTCGTCTCCGAGCAGGTGTCGATCTTCGGCGCGGCCTCGGCCTTTGGCGAAGACGGCATGCCGACGGAAGAGCGCCAGGTGGCGATGCTCGACAGGACCTGCAAGGCGCTGATCGAATATTGCACGCCCGGCCGCGGGCGCTGACGCAGTGTACGCTGTCTACCTCACCCATCCGCAGGTCGGGATAGATCCGGCGAAACCGGTGCCGGACTGGAGTCTCAGCGGCAAGGGCAGGGCCCGGATCGAGGCGGTGTGCGATGCGCCCTGGATCGCCGGGATCGGCCGTATCGTGTCGAGTGCCGAGGCCAAGGCGCGCGAAACCGCCGTGATTCTTGGCGCTGCCGCCGGCGTTCCGGTCGAAATCGTCGATGCCATGGGCGAGAACGATCGCGCGGCGACCGGCTTCCTGCCGCCGACGGAATTCGAGGCGGCGGCCGACCGGTTCTTCGCCGCGCCGGACCTGAGTTTTCGCGGCTGGGAGCGCGCGGTCGACGCGCAGGCGCGAATCGTTGCCGCGGTCGGAAAGGTCCTCGACACCCACGATCCCTCGGTTCCGCTGCTGTTCGTTGGCCACGGCGCCGTCGGAACGCTGCTGAAATGCCGTCTCGGCGGCCGCGTGATCGCACGCGGCGAGGATCAGCCACCCGGCGGCGGCAATCTCTTCGCCTTCGATCTTGTGAGCCGCCGTTTGCTGTGCGATTGGACCACCGTGGAAGAATGGCAGGGACTGTTATGACCAACCGCACCGCCAGTGATCAGCTCATCGTCGCGCTCGATGTCCCGACCGTGCTCGAGGCGGCTGCGATCGTCGAAAATCTCGGCGACGCCGCCGGCTTCTACAAGATCGGCTACCAGCTCGCCTTCGCCGGCGGCCTGCACCTCGCTGACGAGCTGGTGCGCGCGGGAAAACGCGTCTTCCTCGACATGAAACTGCTCGACATCGACAACACCGTCGCCAAGGGCGTCGAGGCGATCGCCCGCTCCGGCGTTTCGATGCTGACCATCCACGCCTATCCCAAGGCGATGGCCGCCGCCGTCGAGGCCGCCGCGGGCTCCGGCCTGTGTCTGCTCGGTGTTACCGTGCTGACCTCGATGGACGACACCGACCTGTCGAACGCCGGTTACCACGACACCGCCACGACGCTGGTTCTCAAGCGCGCCCGCCAGGCGGCGAAAACCGGCATGGGCGGCATCGTCTGCTCGGCGGCCGAGGCCGAGGCGGTGCGCGACATCGTCGGCCCGGATCTCGCCGTCGTCACGCCGGGCATCCGGCCTGCGGGCGCCGCCGCCGGCGACCAGAAGCGTGTCGTCACGCCTGCCGACGCGATTGCCGCCGGCGCCAGCCACCTCGTTGTTGGCCGCCCCATCGTCGCCGCCCCGGACCGCAGGGAAGCAGCGCTCGCAATTCTCGAAGAAATCGAATCCGCCCGCTGAGGGCGAAGCCTGACGGAGGACATCATGGCAAAGGGATACTGGATCGGCCGCGTCACCGTGCACGATCCCGAGCGTTACAAGGATTACGTCGCCACGGCGATGCCGGCCTACAAGGAGTATGGCGCGAAATTCCTCGTACGCGGCGGCAAATGTGACGCTGTCGAGGGCGAGGGTCGGCCGCGCAATGTCGTGGTCGAGTTCGAAAGCTTCGAAAAGGCGCTCGCCTGCTACAATTCGCCGGCCTATGCCGCCGCGCGCAAGATCCGCCAGGAGATCGCCGACGGCGAACTGATCGTCGTCGAGGGCGTCGAAGCCTGATTGCGCCGCGCTTGCCGCGCGGGTTCCTCGTCCGCGAACTGAAGGCGGACGACCTGCCCGGCCTGCATGCGCTGGAGGCGCGGGCCGCGAAGCTGTTCTCAAGGCACGGATTTCCCGAGGTCGCCGAAACGCCGTCGTCCCGTGACGATTTCGCCGATTTCGTGTCGTCCAACACCGCCGTCGTGGCCGCTGACGGCGATGACCGCCTGCTCGGATTCGCCGTCGCCGGCGAGATCGGCGGCATATACTGGCTCAAGGAATTGTCGGTGGAGCCGGATGTCATGCGCCGCGGCATCGGAACGGCGCTCCTGAACGCCATCATCGAGCGCGCCGGACGGGCGTTTCACACCGCTATCGGGCTGTCGACATTCCGCGACGTGCCCTTCAACGCGCCTTTTTACGCCCGCCGGGGCTTTCTCGCCGTCGATCCGGCTGCCGTTCCGGAAGCGATCTGCAGGCAATTCGAACTGGAAGTGCCCGCCGGGGCCGAAATCGGCGACAGGGTGTTGATGATCCGCAAATTGTGAATATGCGGCGAATCTTTTATGCAACTTCCGTAGTGTATACGTACGGAACATGTTGCATTGCACACTATACATGTTAACTTTTCCGTCCGCAGAGAATGCGTGCCGCGTCGGTTTGCCGGCCCGGACAGAAAGGCAGGCAGGCGATGTTCTACCATCTCTATGAAATGAACCACGCGCTGATGCAGCCATGGCGGGCCGCGGTGGACGCCACGCGCCTGTTTTACCGCAATCCGCTGAACCCGATTTCGATGACCAGGGCGGGCCGCACGGCAGCCGCCTGGTGCGAGGTTTTCGAGCGTACCACGCGCCGTTACGGCAAACCGGCCTTCGAACTGCCGCAGACCGAGATCGACGGCAAAACCGTCGACGTCGACGAAACGATCGTCTGGTCCAAGCCGTTTTGCAATCTGATTCATTTCCAGCGCCGGCTTTCCGAACCGCGCCCCCAGGATCCCAAGGTCCTTCTTGTCGCGCCGATGTCCGGCCACTATGCGACGCTGCTGCGCGGCACGGTCGAGCGTCTGCTGCCGGATGCCGATGTGTACATTACCGACTGGATCGATGCGCGCAGCGTGCCGCTCGCGGACGGCAGTTTCGATCTCGACGACTATATCGACTACGTGGTCGAGATGCTGCATCTGCTCGGCCCCGAGACCCATATCGTCGGCGTCTGCCAGCCCTCGGTGCCGGTACTTGCCGCCGTCGCCCTGATGGAGGGCCGCGACGATCCCAACGTGCCTCTGTCGATGACGCTGATGGGTGGCCCGATCGACACCCGCTGCAACCCGACCGCCGTGAACCGCCTCGTCGAGGAAAAGGACATCGAGTGGTTCGAGAAGAACGCCATCATGCAGGTGCCGTTCCCCAATCCGGGCTTCATGCGCAACGTCTATCCGGGCTTCCTGCAACTGACCGGCTTCATGTCGATGAACCTCGACCGCCACCTGATCGCGCAGAAGGATTTCTTCATGCATCTGGTGCGCGACGACGGCGATTCCGCCGAGAAGCACCGCGATTTCTATGACGAGTATCTCGCCGTCATGGACCTGACCGCCGAGTTCTATCTCCAGACGGTCGACGTCGTCTTCATCAAGCACGCCCTTGCGAACGGGACCATGACGCATCGCGGCGAGCCGGTCGATCCGGCGGCGATCCGCCGCGTCGCGATGCTGACCATCGAGGGCGAGAACGATGACATCACCGGGCGGGGCCAGACGAAGTCCGCCCATGCTTTGTGCTCGTCCATTCCCGATGCGATGAAGATGCATTACGAACAGCCGCGCGTCGGCCATTACGGCGTCTTTAACGGCTCGCGCTTCCGCACCGAGATCGCGCCGCGCATGCTCGATTTCATGCGCGCCCGCTCGCGTTTCGCGGCCAGCTCGGGCAAGCGAACCGACGCGGCCTGACGCATTCGACCCGTCATTGACGGATTATTCGGGGACGGGCGCTCTCGGAGCAAATCCGGGAAAAGCGGAAACCGGTTTTCCGTCCGGAATCGCGTGAAATCAAACAGTTGGAGGCGTTCATCGATTCCGTGAAACGATGAACGTCTCGCGCGGCGCCCGTCCTGTTTTCCACATCCTGTCGCGCTCCACGGTAACCATACTGTGAGCTTTGCGTTTCCTCCCGTTGTGCAAATCCGAGTTGCCGGTTAACCTTTCGTTAACCTTGTGGGTATGCGTTGAGGGGAGTTCCGGGTGGTTCGGTTTGTGTCGGCTTTCGCCATGGCAGCAATGATTTCTGCCGTTTCGCCCGGTCCGGCCAGTGCGGCCGGTCGCATGATCACCGGTGGTCTCACCTCCCAGCCGATCGGTCATTACGACTTCTGCCGCGTCTATCGCGACGAGTGCAACCCGATCAAGGGAAGCCACGCGCCGCTGAAGCTCAATCCAGCCAACTGGAATGAAATCCTCAACATCAACGCCACCGTCAACATGGTGATCGAGCCGAAGAGCGATCTTTCCATCTATGGCAAGGAGGAGGTCTGGACGTTCCCGGACCGAGCCGGCGACTGCGAGGACTACGTCCTGTTGAAGCGCGAGCTCCTCATGAATGAGGGCCTGTCGCCATCCGACCTGCTGATCACCGTCGTGCGCAAGCCCGACGGGGAGGGCCACGCCGTCCTGACCGTGCGCACCGACAAGGGCGACTTCATCCTCGACAACCTGACCAGCAAGGTCATGCTGTGGAAAGATACGCCCTATACCTATCTGAAGCGCCAGTCCGAGGTTCACGCAGGCCACTGGGTGTCGATCGAGATGCCCGACCAGACCGTCGTCGGCTCCGTCAAATAGGCGGCATTACCGCCTGACAAGCCCTTCGTATCGCCGCAGGCCTTCCGTCGAGACAATCAGCGTCCGCGAGCCTTTCTCGCGCCGGATCCAGCCTTCGTCGAGAAACCGGTCCAGCAGCGCCGCGCCGATGCTTCCGGCCAGATGCGGCCGGCGCTCCGACCAGTCGAGGCAGGCGCGGCAAAGCGGGCGCTTCTTGCGCTTCAGCGCGCCGAGATCGACGCCGAAGTCCGAAAACACCTGCTCGCCCTTTGCCGTCAGGCGGACATTGCTATCGTCGCCGGCGAGCGCGCCATTCGCGAGCAGCCCGTCGAGAAGCCGCACGCCCATCGATCCGGCGAGATGGTCGTAGCAGATCCGGGCTGTGCGTAGCTTCGCGTCGCGCGGGCCGGTCCGGATCCGCGCCGTCGGCTCTTCCTCCGACAAGACGCTCAGCGTCTCGACCAGGTGGGCGGCGTCCGGGCCGCTGATCCTGTAATAACGGTGCCGCCCCTGGCTGGCGACCGCCAGCAGGCCGCCGTCGATCAGCTTGGAAAGATGCGAGCTTGCGGTCTGCGGGCTGACCCCGCCCGCCTGCGCCAGTTCGCCTGCCGTCAACGCCCGCCCGTCCATCAGCGCCAGCATGACTTGCGCGCGCGCCGGATCGGCCAGAAGCGCGGCCAGACGGGCGATGTTGGGGCCGGAGATGTCGGTTGTCAGCGTCATGGAGAGAAATTAGCGCAATTTTTCCGCTGATGCTTCCATCGCGATCGAAACGTCGCTGCCAACGGACAGCCTAGCGTCCGGCAACCGAAACGCTTGCCGACGGAGCCCTCCCATGTCCGATTCTGCTGTCCGGTCCGCCATGTCCCGCAGGCGCGGTGTTCTGCCCCGCCGCGCGCAGATAACGGCGCGGATTGTCCACTGGCTGCGCCTCTGGCGTCGAAAGCGCAGGTCGCGCCGTCACCTGTCCGATCTCGCCGACTGGCAATTGCGCGACATCGGCGTCTCGCCCCGGCAGGCGAAACGTGAGGTCAGGAAGTCTTTTCCCTGGCACAAATCCTTCCCCTGGCTGGACGAAAGAAAGATGCCGCATGATCCGTGGTGTTAGAGGGGCAGGCAGCCGGTCATCGGCGGTCAGCGCACGCGCAAGTCGGGCAGAGCCCGATCTGCCGCGTTCGCGATCGAACGATCAGCCGTGCGGATGCCGGCGAGCGCAGGCCGGCCCCGGTCCGCGCATGTAATATCGTTCCGGCCGATAGTCCGGCCAGATGAAATTGCGGATCGTCGTCAGCCTGTTTCCGAATGTCCTGATGAGGGCCATTTGTCCTGGTTCCTGAAATGGAGGGCTTCCGCCTCCGGTCCCTTCCTGAACATATATAACATGTACTATATGAATCCCGCATGAACGCGTTGCGCGCAATTCGGGTCTTTTCGTCGCAGCGGGCCATGCCGAACGGCATTTCTGCCGTCATGGTTTATGCGCGATTACCCGCGCCGCGGGACCGGTTGAACCGGATCAGTCGATGGGGCTGAGAAAGCGGCGCGGCGCGCAAGCCAGACCGGGTTCCGGCCGGCAATCATGCAGCGAATAGGTGATCAGGCGCGCCTGGCCCTGGATATTTTCCTCCGGCACGAAACCGAGTTCGGCAAAACGGCTGTCGGCCGAGTTGTCGCGATTGTCGCCCATGAAAAAGATATGCCCCGGCGGCACGGTCACCTCCGCCATGTTGTCGGCATAGCCGTGGTCGGTCTGTTCGATGATCTCGTGAACCTCGCCGCCGGGAAGGTGTTCGTCATAGCGCCGTACGGCGACCGATCCGCCCCTGTACTGGCGGTAGGAATAGTCGCCCTTGAAATCCCGTTCGACGGTTTTCCCATTGATGATCAGCCGTCCGTTCTTCATTGCGATCCGGTCGCCGGGAAGGCCGATGACGCGCTTGATCAGGGTCTCGCCGGTGCGCGGATGGGTGAAGGTCACGACGTCGCCGCGTTTCGGCAGGCGCCCGAACAGGCGGCCTTCCTTGCCGGGAAACGAAACATGCGGATCGACGAGCAGCGAGTGGCGCGACCAGCCATAGGCCGTCTTGTCGGTGATAAGACGATCGCCCACTTCCAGCGTCGGCACCATGCTCTCAGACGGAATGTAGACCTGCGCGAAGGCGAAGGACTTCGTGATGAAAACGATCGCCGCGACCTGCGCGACAAATCCGAGGCCGCCGAGTGCCGTGCGTATGCTCATTGTGACCGTCTCCCGTTGCGAGGCGGAATTGAGCCCGGCTTTACGGCGAAGGTGAGGCGCTCCCCCTAGGCGTTGCCGATCAGGATGCCGGCGGCGAAGACGAGGCTGCCGCCCAGGATGACCTGCATCGCCGCGCGCATCCACGGCGTGTCCATGAACCGGTTCTGGATCCAGGTGATCGCGAACAATTCCACGACGACCACGATGGCCGCGATGGTGGTCGCGGTCCAGAAATGCGGGATCAGATAGGGCAGGGCATGGCCGAGACCGCCGAGCGCCGTCATGATGCCGGATGCGAAGCCGCGCGCGACCGGCGAGCCGCGGCCGGAAATCTTGCCGTCGTCATGCGCCGCTTCCGTGAATCCCATCGAAATACCGGCGCCGACCGACGCCGAGAGCCCGATCAGGAACGTGGTCCAGGTGTCCTGGGTCGCGAATGCCGTCGCGAAGATCGGCGCCAGCGTCGACACCGAACCGTCCATCAGGCCCGCAAGGCCGGGCTGGACGTAGGTCAGGATGAACTGGCGCCGTTCGCGCTGGCCCTCCTCCTCGCGCACATCCGCGGGCACGTGCTTTTGTTCGAGCCGCTCCGCGGTCGCCTGGTGGCCGGCCTCTGCAATCGCCAGTTCGCCGAGCAGCTTGCGCGTGTCGGCGTCTCCACTTTGCTGCGCCGCGCTCAGGTAGAACCGGTGCGCCTGCGCTTCCATCTCGGCCGCCTGCGCGCGCACCTTTTCAAGTCCGAGCGGACGCACCAGCCAGTCCGGCTTGCGCTCGTAATATCCGCGCACATGCTCGCGCCGGATCAGCGGGATGCGGTCGCCGAAGCGCTTCTTGTGCAATTCGATCAGCCGTGCGCGATGGACGCTCTCCTCTTCCGCCATTTCCTCGAACATTTTTGCCGAGTTCGGATAGTCGTCGCGCAGCCCGTCGGCATAGGCGAGATAAATGCGCGCGTCGTCCTCTTCCGACGAAATGGCGAGCGCCAGGATTTCCTGTTCCGAAAGGGACTTGAAGTCGCGCCGCGTGGAAGGGAAAAAGCGATGAAGCATGTGAGGGAATCCATTTTTTAGAATTGTTCTAAACTTAATCGGAGGCCGCCGCCAGTCAAGCGACGGAACGCCACACTTGCCCGAAGTTGCAAAGATTCGCCCTTTCGGAGAAGGATGTCTTATGGCCCTGGAAATCGAACGCAAGTTCCTGGTTGAAGGCGACGGCTGGCGCGAAGCGCCGGAAACAACCCGGCATATTCTCCAGGCCTATGTCGCCCTCGACGGCGACACCTCGGTCAGGGTCCGCATTTATGACAACAGGCATGCCCGGCTGACGGTGAAATTCGGCCTGTCGCGGATGTCGCGCGACGAGTTCGAATATCCGGTTCCCCTCGATGACGCCCGCCGGATGGTCGAGGCAAGCCGCGGCCGGTTGGTCGAAAAGACCCGCTACACGATTTCGCTGGACGGATTCGTCTGGGAGATCGACGCCTATGAGGGCGCCCTTGCGGGGCTGGTGATCGCCGAAGTCGAAATGCAGTCCGAGACCGACACCCCGACCCTGCCCGACTGGCTCGGCCGCGAGGTGACGGGCGACAGCGCCTGGTCGAATGCCACGCTGGCAATCCATGGCCTGCCGGCGGAAGCGCGCCCATGAGCTACAGGATCCGGCCCGGAAAGCCGCTGACCCGCGAAGCGGTTCGCATCGCGCGGGCGCAATACGAAAAGGCGATCGACATCCTCTATCACGAGCGCGGCGGGCGCGACGAGGCGGTTCACGACGCGCGCAAATGCTTCAAGCGCCTGCGCGGCCTGTTGCGGTTGGTGCGCGACGCCGCGCCGGAATTCTGCGCCCGCGAAAACGCCCGCATCCGCGATATCGCGAGGACCTTGTCGGCCGTGCGCGACGCAACCGCGCTGGTCGAGGCCCTGAACCGCCTGGTCGCCGACGAGACCTCGGAAGAGGTGCGCACGGTGCTCGACGCCATCCGCGACCGCCTGGCGGCGCGCCGCGATCATATCGCGACGGCGGAAACCGACCTTTCAGCCAGCATCCTGGCCGCGATCTCCGGCTGCAAGCAGGGGATCGCGGCGCTGGACGAGCTTTCGCTGCCCGACAAGCCGGACAAGGCGGTCGCCGTCGTCGCCGGCGGCGCGGCGAAGAACTACGCCCGCGCGGTCAGGGCGCTGGAAACGGCCCGGAAGACGGGCGAACCCGCCGACTGGCACGATCTCAGGAAACGCATCAAGTATCACTGGATGCATGTCCTGCTGCTGCGTCCGGTCTGGCCCGGCGAAATGGCGGCGCGCGCCGAGATCGCCGACCGGGCGGGCGAGGCGCTTGGCGACGACCACGATCTCGCCGCCCTCGACGCACTGATCGCCGCCGAGCCCGAGACGATCGGCAGCCCAGCCGAGATTGCCATGCTGCGCGTGGCGATGAAGGCGCAGTCGGAGCGGCTGCACGACGAGGTGGGCGTGATCGTGAAGAACCTTCTGCGCGATGATGGCGACATGGTCCGCAGCCGCATCGCCGCGCTCTATCGCGAAGCCGCCGGCATATAGAGCCTTCACACCCTCCGCACGATGCTGTCAATTCGGCTCCCTGCGGCTTGAAAATCCGCGCTCTTCCTGTGACCTTTGCCGGGATTTCGACACGGGCGCGCGATGGAAACGAAAGACACGACACTCGACCGCATCGGACGCTGGATGGCGGGCCGGCTTCAGGCCGAATCCTCCGGTTACCGGCCCTACACGCCTTCCGATCCCGAAACCCTCTACCGCACGCTGCTTCCGGCCGACATCCTGCTCGTCGAGGGCAACCGCAGGATTTCCGCCGCGATCAAGTATCTGACCCAGTCGACCTGGAGCCATGCCGCCCTCTATGTCGGCGACGCGCTCGAGGCGGCGGACGGCGACGGCAGGGCGAAACGGCTGATCGAGGTCAATCTCGGCACCGGCTGCGAGGCCGTGCCGCTGGATAAATACGCCAGCTACAACACCCGCATCTGCCGCGCCTCCGGCCTCACCCCGCAGGACCGCCAGGCGGTGGTCGATTTCATGATCTCCCGCATCGGCCTGAAATACGACAACAAGAACATCCTCGACATGTTGCGCTATTTCTTTCCCGCGCCGCCTGTCCCGGTGCGCTGGCGCCGCCGCATGATCCAGTTCGGATCCGGCGATCCGACGCGCGCCATCTGCTCCACGCTGATCGCCCAGGCGTTTCAGGAGATCCGTTATCCGATCCTGCCGGAAATCACGCTGGCGCCCGGCCGCGCCGGCGCCGCCTCCGATTATTCGCGCGCCGAGATCCTGCATATCCGCCACCACTCGCTGTTCACGCCGCGCGACTTCGACCTCTCGCCCTATTTCGAGATCGTCAAGCCGACGCTGACATACGGTTTCGACTACAAGCAGGTGGTCTGGGGCGACATGAAGAAACAGCCGGGAAAAGCCGTTCGGGAGCCCTGAAATCCGGTTGAATCCGTCTTTTCGCGTTCAGGGTTTGGCAACCGTCTTCCTTAAGCGGGAACTAAGACGTGCAGACTATGCTTCAGAAATTCCGGCATGAAAAACAATAAGCATTTGCCGGCGGCATAGCTGGGAAACAATACTTAGGAGCGCGGCATGTTTGTACGGTTTTTGAAAGACGAGTCGGGTGCGACAGCCATTGAATATGGCCTGATCGCTGCCCTCATTGCCGTTGCAATCATCACGGGCGCAACGACGGTCGGCACGGCCATTAATCAGAAATTCGATTATATCGGCAGCCAGATCGGTACCGGCCTCTAAGGGCCGCAATATGCGCCGTGAAAGTTCGAGGCGGGCGGTCCTTCGGGGCCGCCCGCTTCTTATTGCGTGTCAGCTCCGCGTCAGCCGCCAGCTGCGCAACTCGAACGGCATCAGGTCGAAGGGGCGGTCGCGCTCCATCGGCTCTTCCATCAGATTGAGCGCGCCGCTCGCCGCCCAGCCTTCCGGCAGCAAGACCGAGAAGTCGCCGCGCCCGCCGGCCGGCTCGTAGACACGCAGGATCAGCCCCTTGCCGTCCTCGGCCGGCTTGAGCGCCGACAGCGCCGCGCGAATGCCGTCGGTTCCTATCAGCGACGCGCTGTGCTCGGCAAGCCCTGACGCCTTGTGGATGACCAGCGGTTGGTTCAGCCATTCGGCTTCCTCGCGCACGCCGCCCGTGTGCCAGTCGCCGCCATGCGGATAGAGCGCATAGGTGAACTCCTGCTGTCCCTCGTCGGCGAGAGGGTCCGGCCAGATCGGGCCGCGCACCAGACTGAGTCCCAGAACGTTGCCCTTGGCGCTGTAGCCGTATTTCGCGTCATTGAGCAGCGCCACGCCGAAGCCCGGCTCCGACAGGTCGCAGAACCGGTGCCCCGGAACCTCGAACTGCGCCGCCTCCCACGAAGTATTGGCATGCGTCGCCCGTATCGCCACGCCCAGGGCGCATTCGAATGTTGCCTCGCGCGCGAAGACCGCGACCGGATTGACCGTGCGCAGCAGCACCCGCCGGTCGTGCCAGTCGATTTCGGTCCGGATGTCGAGCCGCCTGCCGTTCGCCGCAAGCGAATAGGTCTGGCTGATCGTCGAGTGCCGCCATCTCTTGATGACGCGGATCGCACCGTGATGCGGCCCTCCCTCGGCGATTTCGATCGAGCGGACCTCCGTCACCTCTTCGCCGCCTTCCGCGTAGTCTTCCTCGATGTCCCAAGCATCCCAGGCGCGCGGTTTGTCCGCCGGATAGGCCCATAGCTGGTTGCCGCGCCCGGCAAGCGCCTCGCGTCCGGTCTCCTTGTGGATCAGGCTCGTCACCGTGCCGTCGGCGCCGATCACCGCCTTCAGCGCGGCGTTTTCCAGCGTGTTGGCGGTGACGTTGAGGCCGGGTGCCGGCATCGGAAAATCCGCGTCGAACACCATGACGCCAAACGCCGGAACCGTGTCGGCGGTCGCGTATCGGTGCCCGTTCGCCAGAGCCACGTCGAGCGGCCGCGGCGCTGCCGACGGATTGGCGACGACATGCGCATTGGCGATGTCGCCCTTAGGCAGATGCGTGGTGATTGCCGACATCGCGGCCTTCTGGGCGGTCTGGCCGAGATGAATCACCTTGTCGAGTTCGGCTTCGGCATCCCTTGCCGTTTCGGCGACGCCGGAGCCGGGCAGGATGTCGTGGAACTCGTTCTTCAGGACGATCCGCCATCCCGGTTCGAGATTCATCGGCTGGTCCGCGCCCATCAGCGCCGCGTAACCGGCGAGGGTTTCCGCCGTGATCAGCGCCCGCTCGGCCCTGCGGTGCTTGCGCTTGACCGCGCTTTGCGTCGTCAGCGTCGCGCGATGCAGTTCCAGATAGATCTCGCCCGACCAGACCGGGTAGCCGCGCACCGGCTCGCCGTCGCGCGCCCGTTCGAAGAAGTCGTCGATGCGGCCCCATCGCGCTTCCGGCAGGGCGGGAAAGCCGCGCAGCTGGACCTCGCGCTCCACCATTTCCGGCGTCACGCCGCCGCCGCCGTCGCCATGGCCGACCGCCAGCAGCGTCTCGTCGTGGCGCGTCTTGCCGCGGAAATTCTTCCATGTCGGCACGATGCAGTCCGGCCGCACGAAACCGTTATAGCCTTCCATCGGATTGTCGAACATGTGCGCGAGGACCCGCGAGCCGTCGATGCCCTCCCACCAGAACAGGTCGTGCGGAAACGTGTTCGTTTCCGACCAGTTGGGCTTGATCGTGAAGAAATGCTCGATGCCGCCCTGCTTCAGCAGTTGCGGCAGCGCGCCGGAGAAGCCGAAACAGTCGGGCAACCAGCAGACCGTGTGCCGCACGCCGAAATGTTTCTCGAAATAGCGTTGCCCGTAGAGTATCTGCCGCGCCAGGCTCTCGCCCGTCGGCATGTTGGTGTCGGGCTCGACCCACATGCCGCCGACGGTTTCCCAGCGGCCCCGCCTGGCTTGCACCCTGACCTTTTCGAACAGCGCCGGATCGTCCTCCTCCAGCTGCGCGTAATAGGCCGCCGTCGACTGGTTGAAGGTGAAATCGGGCGAGGAGTCCAGAAGCGCCAGCGCCGTGTGGAAGGTGCGGCGGATCTTGCGCCGCGTCTCGTCCCACGGCCACAGCCAGGCGAGATCGATATGCGCGTGGCCGGTCAGCGCCACCTTGCCTTGCGGCGGAAAGCGTTCTCTCAATCCGGCAAGCGTCGCGACGAGCGTGTCATGCGCCCGCGCCACGCTTGCCCGTGCATTGTCGTCCAACCCGTCGGGATCGTCTTTCAGCTCCGGCAATTGCCAGATCGTCTGCTGTCTGCGCGACGGCGCCGTGCGCGCGACGTAGTTTTCCGTGTCCGACGGCCAGTGCAGGCTGCGCAGCGCCGTCTCGCCGGCCTCCATCAGGTGCGGCACGGCCTCGTGTTCGCCCAGCGCCTCGATCGCTTCGGCGACCTGCTTCAGCAGTAGGTGCAGGCGATGCACCGGCAGGTCGATCCGGGCGAGCCGCGCGGCGTTGAGGCGGGGCGCGCGCACCGGTTGGCCGAAGGGCAGGCGCGCGACGCTCTCGGCATGGATCGTGACACGGCCGTCGCGGAGCCTGAATTCCTGGTGGTTGGGATCGAGCCCGTAGGAAGCCGGCTCGCCTTCCGGATATATCAGGGTGACGAGGCTCTCGCCGCCGAGATCGAGGATCAGCCGCGTCTCGGCGAGCGGCCAGTCGGCGGGAACCTCTGCCTCCGCGGCAAATTTCACGACCCCGTCATGCCGCGGCCATGGCGCGCCGGTCTCGATCGGCTCGCCGTCGAAGGTCCAGCCGGTGACCGGCGCCTGCTCGCGCTCGCGCCACCAGCCCAGTTCCGACAGGCGTTCCTTGAGGCGGGCGAGGCGCTGCGAGGGGGAAAGCGGCATGGCGGGCGTCCCGGTTTGATGTGGTTCGCGCCGCATGTGTGACGCTGCGCCAGCAAAACCGAAAAGCGTGCTCCGGTAAAGTCAGCCCTTGATGCAGATTAGCGGAACCAGCCGCGCCACCTTGCGGGCCAGCCCTGCTTTCTCCGCAGCGTCGACCACCGCGTCGACATCCTTGTATGCGCCCGGCGCCTCCTCGGCGATACCGCGCGATGTGTGGCTGCGCACGATGATGCCCCGTTCCGCAAGGTCGTCCACAACCTGCCGGCCCTTCCAGTTCTTCAGCGCCTGGTGACGGCTCATCCTGCGTCCCGCACCGTGGCAGGCCGACGAGAACGCTTTCGCCTCGCTCGTCGCCGTGCCGGCGAGAATGTGTGAGCCGGTGCCCATCGAACCGCCGATCAGCACCGGTTGGCCGAACGGTTTTAGCGCGGCGGGCAGGTCGTCATGGCCCGGTCCGAAGGCGCGTGTCGCGCCCTTGCGGTGGATGAACAGGTCCTTTTCCACTCCGTCGACCGCGTGCCACTCGATTTTGCAGGTATTGTGCGAGACATCGTAGAGCAGGTCTAGCTCGGCGTCGGGAAAGACCTGCGCGAAGACCTCGCGCGCGAAATGGCCGATGATCTCCCGGTTGGCGAGCGCGCAGTTGATCCCCGCCCACATCGCGCCGAGATAGCGCTTGCCGAGGTCGGAATCGAGCCGCGCGCAGGCCAGTTCCCGCTCCGGCAGATCGATGCCCTGCTTCGGCGCCTCCGCGGCCATCTCGGCGAGGAACTCCGTCCCGATCTGGTGGCCGAGCCCGCGCGAACCGCAATGGATCGTGACCACGATGTGCTCCGGCGAAAGGCCGAAACCGCGCGCCGCCTCCGCGTCGTGGATTTCGGTGACCTGCTGGACTTCCAGATAGTGGTTGCCGGAACCGAGCGTGCCCATTTCGTGGCGCTGGCGCTTGTGAGCCCGTGGCGAGATGTAGCCGGGATTGCCGCCACGCATCCGTCCGCGCTCCTCGATGCGGTCGAGATCGCGCATCTCGCCCCAGCCTGATCGCACGGCCCATTCCGCGCCGCCGGCGAGCATCTCGTCGAGACCCTCGTCGGTCAGGTGGATGGCGCTGGTCGAGCCGACTCCCGCCGGCACTTTCTCGAACAGCGCATCGGCCAGTTCGCGCTGATGCGCGCGAATGCGGTCCGCGTCGATATTGGTCAGCATGCTGCGCACACCGCAGGATATGTCGAAACCGACGCCGCCCCCCGAGACCACACCGCCCGCCGCGGCATCGAAGGCCGCCACGCCGCCGATTGGGAAGCCGTAGCCCCAATGCGCGTCCGGCATGGCATAGGAGGCGCGCACGATCCCCGGCAGCATCGCCACGTTCGAGGCCTGCTCGAAGACCTTGTCGTCCATGCCGCGGATCAGCTCTTCGTCGGCATAGAGCACCGCGGGCACGTTCATCTTGCCGGTCGGCTCGATATGCCATTCGCACGCGCCGGCCTGGGTTAGCCGTCCCGGATCCATGCCTGTCCTCCTCGTCTCAGACGTCGACGACGCATTGCGCGATCCATTCGCCCGGCCGCTCCTCGGCGACCTTCGCCATCGTCAGCGTTGCTCCCTTGATCTCGACGGCCGGTTCGTGCCGCATCCGGTCGATCGTCTCTCCGCGAGCCTCGCCGGTCAGGCGCAGCCCGTCGATGCGCACGTGAAACCGCGCGAAGATCATCCGTTCCGCCGCCATCTCGTAGACGATGGCGTTGAGAAAATTGACCAGCAGCAGTTCCGGGTCCGCGCCCGTCACGTCGATGGCGACGCTTCTCTCCGCCCGCACTCCTTCCGGCGGCGTCAGCACCGCCGTCGCGGCAAGCGCCGCTGCTTCGAAGGCTTCGGCCATCGTCGCCCCATGGCCGCGCACGCCGATATCGGCGCCATGCGGAAAATGCTCCCAGCACGCCTCGGCGAGTGACGTCTTCGCCATCTCGCTCCTCCCTGTTCGCCGCGCCATCAGATGTTACAGTCAAGACCGGCGGGCCGCGCCGCGCATTGATGCGTATCAAGAGGCGGTCGGCATGCGGGACGGACGGAGACGATGAAGCTGTTTTTGAGCGGTGACGTGATGACCGGGCGCGGGATCGACCAGATCCTGCCGCATCCGGGCGACCCGGCGCTGCACGAGGACTATGTCAGATCCGCCCGCGACTATGTCGCCATCGCCGAAAAGGCCTCCGGCGCGATCCCCGAAAAAGTCTCCTGGCGCTATGTCTGGGGCGATGCGCTGGCCGAGATCGAGCGCCGCGATCCCGATGCCCGGATCATCAATCTCGAAACCGCCATCACTGCCCGCGGGACACCGGAGCCGAAGGGCATCAACTACCGCATGCATCCCGGCAATACCGGCTGCATCACCGCCGCCGGCATCGATTGCTGCGTCCTCGCCAACAATCATCTCGGCGACTGGGGCCTGCAGGGCATGATCGACACTCTCGCAACGCTCAAGGCCGTCGGCGTCGCGGCGGCGGGGGCGGGTCGGGATTCGGCGCTCGCCGCTCAGCCCGCCATTCTCGATACGTCGGGCGGGCGTATCCTTGTCTTCGGCTTCGGCGCGCCGTCGAGCGGTGTGCCGCGGTCTTGGGCGGCCTTGCCGGACCGTCCCGGCGTCAATCTTCTGCCGGACTTCGACGACGCCGCCTTTCGCCGCATTTCCGAGGACATCCACGCCTGGCGGCGGCCCGGCGACGCTGTCGTCGCCTCGATCCACTGGGGCCCGAACTGGGGCTATGACATCCCGGATGAGCACCGCCGCTTCGCCCATGCGCTGATCGATGAGGCTGGTGTCGATATCGTCCACGGCCATTCCTCGCATCACCCGATGGCGATCGAGGTCCATGCGGGCCGGCCGGTGCTTTACGGCTGCGGCGACCTGATCAACGATTACGAGGGCATCGGCGGACACGAAGCCTTCCGCCCGAACCTGACACTTGCCTGGTTCGTCGATTACGATCGCGCGGCGCGCCGCCTGCGCGGCCTGGAGATGGTGCCTTTCCGGCTGCGCAAGTTCCGCCTGGAGCGCCTGCGCGGCGAGGGCGCCCGATGGCTCGCAGATACGCTCGACCGCCAATGCCGCCGTTTCGGCCATCGCGTCGGACTGACCGGCGCGGAAACGCTGGCGCTGATATTGTGATGTTCGCCCATTGTCGCATGTCAACGCGGGGCGCTCCGCTGACACCTATAAATGCGAAAAACCGCGAGGAGGCGCCGATATGGCATTTTCGCTGACGAGTTCCGCCTTTCGGGACGGCGATGCCGTTCCCGTCCGTTATGCCTGCACCGGGGAGAACGTGTCGCCGCCGTTCCGGTGGGCCGACGCGCCGCAGGGCACGAAGAGCCTCGCGCTTGTCTGTCACGATCCGGATGCCCCGTCGGGCACGTTCCATCACTGGGCCGTCTTCGACATTCCGCCTGACATGTCGGGGCTTCCCGAAGCGCTGCCGCCGATGCCGGACCTCCCCGGCGGGTTGCGTCAGGCCGTGAACGATTTCGGCAACCCGGGCTATGGCGGCCCGTGCCCGCCGAAGGGCCATGGCATTCATCACTATCACTTCCGGCTGGTCGCCCTCGATGTCGCCAGTCTCGGTCTTCCCGCCTCCGCGTCGTGCCGCGAGGTCGCGGCGGCGGCCGGAAGGCACATGCTCGCCATTGCAGAACTCGTCGCCTTGTTCGAAAGGTGATCTCGCCGGTCGCGATGGGCTTGCCGGCTATGCGAAGGAGATAAACGTGGCGATGACGATTTCCAGGCTGCCGCGCAGCATTTGGGCGCTCGGCTTCGTCAGCCTGTTCATGGACATCTCGTCGGAGATGATCCACGCGCTGCTGCCGGTCTTCCTGGTCTCCGTGCTTGGCGCAAGCACCGTCACCGTCGGCCTGATCGAGGGGATCGGCGAGGCGACCGCCTCGATCTCCAAGCTGTTTTCCGGCTGGCTCAGCGATCGCATCGGCGCGCGCAAGCTTTTGACTGTCCTCGGCTACGGCCTCGGCGCGGCCTCCAAGCCGCTCTTCGCGCTCGCGCCGTCGCCGGACTGGGTGATGTTCGCCCGCTTTTCCGACCGTGTCGGCAAGGGCGTGCGCGGCGCCCCGCGCGATGCGCTTGTCGGCGACCTGACCACGCCCGACCTGCGCGGCGCCGCCTACGGCCTGCGCCAGTCGCTCGACACCGTCGGCGCCTTTCTGGGACCCTTGCTGGCGATCGGCCTGATGGCGCTGTTCGCCGGCGACTTCCGCTCTGTCTTCTGGGTCGCGCTGATCCCCGGCGCGATCGCCGTGACGATCCTGATCGTCTTCGTGCGCGAGCCGGAACGCAAGCCGAATGGCCGCACGCCGCGCTTTCCCTTGCGCGCGACGGAACTCGAGGCGCTGGGCGGCCTGTTCTGGGGCGTCGTCGCCGTCGGCACCGTGCTGACGCTCGCCCGTTTCTCGGAAGCCTTTCTGGTGCTGCGCGTCGAGGGCAGGGGACTGCCGGTCGCGCTGGTTCCGCTGGTCCTGATCGTCATGAATGTCGTCTATTCGCTGACGGCCTATCCCTTTGGCGCCCTGTCCGACCGGTTCGACAAGCGGGCCATCCTTGCCGCCGGCTTCGCCGTTCTGATCGCCGCCGATCTGGTTCTCGCCTTCGCCCCCGATGTCTGGACCGCGATGGCGGGTGTCGCGCTCTGGGGGCTCCACATGGGCATGACGCAGGGTTTGCTCGCTGCCCTTGTCGCCGAAACCGCGCCGGAAACCTCGCGCGGCACCGCCTTCGGTGTCTTCAATCTCGTCACCGGCATCGCGCTTCTCGCCGCCAGCCTGACGGCCGGCGCGTTGTGGGAATGGGTCGGGCCGTCCGCGACCTTCCTTGGCGGCGCGGCCTTCACCGGCGTCGGCCTCGCCGGCTTCCTGCTGCTCGCAAGGCCGGACGCGCCCGAGGAGCCGTAGGAGGCTGTTCGTCAGGCGGACGCGGCCAGCCCGCGCTGTCCGTCTTGCAGCAACTCGTCGGCAAGCCGGCGGAAGTCTGCGGCATCGAGGGGTTTCGAATAGAGATAGCCCTGACCTTCCTGGCAGCCGATCAGCCGCAGGAACGTCTCTTGTTCGCGCGTTTCGACGCCTTCGCACACGATGGTCATCTTGAAGGTCTCGGCGAGCACGGTCACCGAGCGCAGGATCCCCTGCGTTTCGGGATTGGTCGTCAGGTCGCGGGTGAACTGCTTGTCGAGCTTGATCTCGTCGAACGGCAGTTGCGCGAGATAGGCGATGCCGGAATAGCCGGTGCCGAAATCGTCGAGCGACAGCGACACGCCCAAAGCCTTCAGGGCCCTGATCCGCGCCAGCGTCGACTCGTCTGTTTCCAGCAATTCGCTTTCCACCAGCTCGATCGTCAGGCGCGCCGGGTCGAGGCCGGAGTGCGCCAGCGCGGTTTTCACGTCTGCGATGATTGCGTCATTGGCGAGTTGCTGCGGAGCGACATTCACCGAGACCGACAGGGCTTCCGGCCAGTTCGCCGCTTCCTTGCAGGCCGTGAACATCGCCCAGCGCCCGAGCGCGGTGATCAATCCGTTGGCCTCGGCGATGGCGACGAATTCCACGGGCGAGACCGCGCCGAGCAGCGGATGATGCCACCGGATCAGCGCCTCGGCGCCGCGCGGCGTGCCGTCCTTCAGGCCCATCTGCACCTGGTAGTGCAGTGTCAGTTCGTCCCGGTCCAGCGCGCCCCAGAGGTCGCGCTCGATGATGCGGGCGCGCTTGCGCTGATTGGCCAGCGTCTCGTCGAAGAATACGATTTCCGTCCCCCTGGCGATGCGCGCCTCGTCAAGCGCCATCTCGGCGCGCTCGAGCAGGTGTCCTGTGGTTTCCGCGGCGTCTATCGCCGGGTCGTGCAAGACGACACCGGCCTTCACGCCAACCTGCGCCGTTGCGCGCTTGATCCGGTAGGGCGCCTTGATGACGCCGACGATGCACTCGGCCGCCGCATGTGCCGCAGCCTCGTCCGCTATGCCGTCGAGCAATACCGCGAATGTATCGCCGCCGAGCCGTGCGACGGCGCGGACGCGGGCATCGGCATCCTGCAGTCGCTGCGCGACTTCGCCCAGCACCATGTTCCCGGTTTCGCGTCCGAGCGCGATATTGATGGTCTTGAAGCGGTGCAGATTGATCGCGACGATTGCGAAACCCTGACCCGCGCCCGTCTCCCTGATCGTCGAGCCGGCGATGCGGAGGAAGGCGTGGCGGCGCCAGACATTGGTCATGTCGTCGCAATCCGACAACCATTGCAGTTTCCGCTGGTCGGAAAGCCGCTGCGTGATGTCGCGCGCCGTCAGGCAGGCGACCAGCCGGCGCTCGCCGCTCTTTTTCTTCCGGTCATCGTCCAGCACAGAAATGCCGATTGTGTATTCGATTGAGCGGGTGCCGCCGTCTTCCGCCGGAAGCTGCGTCGTTTTCATTTCCGGCTCATGCCGCATGCCGTCGCGCACAGCGCTAAGGGCGGTCTCGATCTCCGCGCACAGTTCCTCCGGCAGAAAGCTCGACGCGGGCACGTCGGATTGCGCGTCGAAGGGTGCGAGGTCGAATATCGCGCCGGCCGCGTTGCTGGTCTGCAGCGCGCGGCCGTCCTCGTCGATGACGACGATCGCATCGAAATTCTCGCTGACGACCTGTTGCAGGACCTGCCGCATATGCCGGGCCTCCCTGGTCGCTTCCCGCAGCAGCCTTCGGAAAAAATCCGACATGGCGGCGGATCGAAGGCCCAGCGCGGTCAGCGTGGCGACATGGATGAAGGCGGTCGGCACCAGCAGTCCGAACCGGACATAGGCGAATGTCGCAAGTGCTTCCGCGATCGCCGAAATCGCCACCAGCGTGGCGGCGCCCCCGAGCGGGCTTCGCGTCCGCAGGCCGGCCAGCACCAGGATCAGGAACGCGAGTGTGACTGCGGCGACGGGCATGCCGCCGACCGGGAGCAGGTCGCGGCCGGCGATCAGCGTTTCCGCGGCCAGAATCTGGATCATCGCGCCCGCAATGTAGCCCTGCTTGGGTACAGGGTAGAAATCTCGCAACTCCGTCGCATAGGCCCCGACGACCACTTTCTTTCCCTCGAACAGTCCGGGGTCGGCCTTGTCGTTCAGGAGATCGGATACGCTGACGACCGGCACAGTCGCCGGATCGATGCCGAAATCGATCCGGATTGCCTTTTCAGTCCCGGCATTCTGTCCGGCGATGGCCGCCGGGACGGACGGGATGAATTCGGATCCCGCGACCTGCCCCGTCGGGAACGATCGGACCTTGCCGTCGCTGTTGGGATGGATGTTCACCGTGGCGAGCCATGCGTTGCGCGCCAGCATGTCGATCGGGGCGGTGACGGTTGCTTTGCGCTGTGTTGACGCCGCATCCGGATATTGCAGGAAGACCGGCAACGTCACGCTGCCCTGCGCTCTTTCGATGGCAGCGGCGAAGGCTTCGTCGTCGGTTGGATCGGACGGCGTGGAGAAGTCGATATCGAAATAGATTTCGCCCGCGCCGAGTTGGTGCAACCGGTCCGTGATCCGCGCATGCACGCTGCGCGGCCAGGGCCAGACGCCGACGGCATCCAGGCTTTTCTTGTCGATCGCGACGAAAACGACCTCCCCGGACGCGGGGCGGTCGGCGAAAAGGAAGCGCTTGTCGGCGAGGAAACGGTCGAGCGGTCCGAACAGCGATGCGACCTGGGCAAGCAGAATGAGCGCGAGAATTCCCGCGCTCACGATGGTTCGTCGCTGGTCGATGATCCGGATCATGACAACTGGTTCACGCGAGTGGGTCGGCGTTTGTTGAACGGCTCGGGTCGGTCAATTACTTTTTCCCGTTCCCGTTCCCGTTCCCGTTCCCGTTCCCGTTGGAGTGCCCGTCGCCGCCGGAATTGCCGTTGCCATTGCCGCCGGAGTTCCCGTTTCCGTTGCTGCCGGAATTGCCCTTGCCGTTTCCACCGGAATTGCCCTTGCCGTTAGAGGCGCCTTTTCCCTTTGAACTGCCAACGCTGCTGGTCTTGCTCTTGGAAAGGCCGTAAGCGTTGCCCTTGGCTTTCGACTGGGCGGTGGCCGTCGCGGTCATGGACGTGTTGGCGCCGCTCAGGCTGAAGGAGGAATTGGCGGCATCGACCTCGGCCTTGCCGCCGAGACCGACCGCGGCAACCGCGCCGCTAAGACGGTCCGTGACCTCGACAAGTCCGCGATTGACCCCGAGCGTCGAATGCTGGCGCCGGGCGGTAACCGTGAATTGCGTGCCCTTGACGATGGCTGCCATGTATGGGGTCGTGACCTTCATCTGGTCGTAGCCGCGTTTGCGAAGGTCGATCGTCACGGCGCCGAACGGTTGCCGCACGTCTGACACAGGTCTGGCGTCGGTGCCTCTCTCCACTGTCGCGACGAGCGAGTATGGACCGATGAACATGGTGTCCGTGTCACGGCGCAACAGCACGCGCCCGTGATCGCCGGTATTGATCCATGATGCGTTCGGCACGTTCATTCCCTGCCGGACTGGAGCCCAGGTCTTGCCGTCGGTCGTGTACACCGCCGGAAGAGTAACGCGGTCCACGTGCCAGCCATCGGCGAAGGCCGCACTGACAGTGGCTGCCATGGCGAAGGAAATCGCCAGCGCGAGGATATTGAGATAGCGCATGTTGCCGCCCCGGAATTGATCTGCCCGTCCGGGATAGCGCGCTTGGGCAAACAAGAACTGAATCGCCGACACATTCCCTTACGGGACTATGAACGTGGTAAACAATTCGTAGGCGCTGTTTCGAACCGGTACCGTTCGACATCGCGGTGCTCCAAAACGGGCCGCCGGTCCGCTCAGAACATGCGCTGCGGCACGAACAGGCAGATCGTCTTGCCGTCGTCGGAGCCGGCCACCGAACACCAATGGAACTCGCCGTCCGGCGAAGTCCTTATGCGCTTGTCGGAATAGGGCACGGCTTCGCCCGTCGTCGGTATGATGAAGGCGCCGCCGCTTTCCTTGATCCATTTCGACGAAACCGGGCGGCAGTCGTAGCCCGAGCAGCACTCGTAGGGATACATCCAGCCCGACGGCGCTTCATGAGCGCGGGCGGTGGTCGCGCCGGTCAGGGCCAGCGCAACGCCTGCCGAGGCGGCGGCGAAGCGGGCGGCCTTGTGGGCGGATCCGCGTTCTGGCTGTGCGATGGAGACGAATTGTCCGGTGCTGTTGCCGGGCGGGCGGTGATGTCGTGGGCGCATAAGGGCCTCCGGGCTAGGTGCTTTGCTTGCCCGACCTCATGCGTTTCCTGTTTCTCCATGCGGCGCGAGGCAACAATATACGACGCTGTATTTTAGGCTTCGGCCCGTCCTGCCCGAATATTGGGCATCATCCGCTGATTCGGCGGATTTCACAAGGATTCTGCAGCGCACAATCGATGTCGCGCAGCAATGGATCGGTGATGGGATTGGCCGGACGGCCGCATGTATGCGGGACCTGTCCGGCGGCGCGCGGGATAGACCAAGCCCGCGTCATGAAAATATCCCGGAAGGATTCGGCCGGTTCGGTATTTGTAACAGAGTCTGATCGTATCAAGCCTATCACGTAACACAACAGTGTTGAGACTTGCGCTTGCCGATTGCTGAATGTTTAATGAAAAAGGGCTAAATCTGGTGGGATGGGGAAGTTATGCGTATTGTCCCTATACTGGCGCGTTGTGCGCTCGTTGTTGCCGCGTTGCTTGCCGCGTCTGTTCCAGGTCGCGCGCAAAACGATCCCTTGGTCGCGTTCGAGAATTTCGTCAAGGATGGGCAGTTCGATAGCGCCAGCTTCTATATTCAGAACGGGATTCTGAAGAAGGAGCAGATCGATACGTCGCAGATATTCTATGACGCCCTGACCCAGAAATATTCGCGGGACTTCGACGCCAATTTCCCGAAGATCCGGCAGATCTACGATTACCTTTCACAGATCAACCCGATCGACATGAACCGCGTCTTCTTCTGTGGCAACAACCACGAGAGCAAGTGCGTGATGTCCACGACCGTGATGTCCGGCATCCGGCCGAACTACGCGGCGTGGTTCGTGGAGCGCGGATTGGATCTCAATCAGCGTGTGCCCGACATCGTTCCGGCGACCGTTCCGCTCATCGTGCGGCTGGGCAGCTACTATTCGTTGAACGACCTGAACTGGTTCGCCGGCAACGGGCTGATCCTGGGAGACGAGACCTACCCGCTGCAGGAACTGGCCAACTACCGGGACAGCTATATTTCCGGCGGCGGCCTGAACCTGCCCGGAAACTATCTCAGCCTGAACGACCAGAACTTTCTCGACATGCTGGTCATCGTCCTGGGCAGCACGGTTCTGCGCCGCCACGACAGTGCCGAGGTCAGCCGCCGGCGGTCCATCATGTGCGATTTCATTACCTATGCCGCTCCGTCCTACAAGCCGTCCTTCGATTACCTCTCCTATCTCCTCGGGACGGTGCAGGAGTTTCGCGGTGTGAATGTCGGCAAGCAGGCAAAGGACGGTCGTCTGATCTACCAGCCGTTCCCGAATTCCTGCGTGACCCTGATAGAGAATATGGCGGTCAGCCATGCTCAACTCAGCAACGTGATCTCGTCATTTGCTGCTGATAGCGACGTGGCGACCGCCAACTGGCTGATCTCGATAGCGCAAAGGAGGTCGCAGGGCGGATGAAGAAGACAATTTCGAGAACTGTCGCCGGATGCCTGCTGGCGAGCGTCGTCGTCGCGCCGGCGGCGGCTGATGACAGGGTGGTTCGCGGTTTGATGGGCCTTGGCGGCGCGATCATCCTCAACGAGATGCAGAGGAACAATCAACCGCCGCCGCGCCGTCAGCAGTATATCGGCAGCGCGCAGGCCGCCAAGGCGGCCGAGGCGCGCGAACTGCGCCGGGAGGTGCAGCGCCGGCTCAATTTGCTCGGCTTTGATGCCGGCGTCGCCGATGGCGTGTACGGACGCCGGACCCGTACCGCGATTGCGCGATTCCAGGCCAGCATTGGCCGAAATCCCGACGGCAGGATTTCCGCGGAGGAGATATCGATCCTCTATGCCCAGACCGGTGGCGGCGGTACGGGTGACGGCTTTGCCGCGGGCGGCGGCGTCGCGGTCGGCCCCGCGCCGGCTTTCCCGTCACTCTCGGGGCAGGCCGCTCCCGGTGCCTCGGCGTCCGCGGGAGGTTTTCCCGCCATGGGCGCGAACGGCTCGGCCGGACAACAACCGTCGGGCTTCCCTGCGCTGGGCGGGACGGCGCCCGCCGCGCAAGGCGGCGCCCCGTCCGCATTCCCGCAGCTTGGAACGTCGGACACGGCTAAAGCCGCTCCCGGCGGCGGATTTCCGCAATTGGGATCGGCCCAGCCGCAAGGCGGTTCCGGCACGACCTTTCCGACGATCGCCGCGCCTTCGGGCGGCGCCGAAACGCCACCGCCGCAGATGCCCGGCCTTGCCGCTGCTCCGGAACAGGCCGAACGGCAGATGCCGGGTCTCGCGGCAGCGCCGGAGCCGAAGGAAGGGGAACAGCCCATGCCGGGTCTTTCCGCGGCGCCGGTCACCGGCAGCACGCAGTTGCCCGTGCTTGCCGCGCCCGCTCCGGAAACCGTCCGCCCCGCTCGGCCGGCCGATCTCGGCGCCGAGATTGCAAAGGTTGTCTACGAGACGCCGGACAAGCAACCGCTGATCTCCGGAATCACGCTGGCGATGTCCGGCGGCTCCCTGGAACAGACGGTCGCCGACAACGGTTTTTCGGGATGCGAGAACGGCGGCGGCCGGTTCTCCTGCGCGCGCGAGGCAGACACGCTGACCGAGACCATTCGCGCCTGGATCCACGACGGCGATGTATGGGCGGTTCAGCGCGAGATCGTTTTCAAGTCACCGGTTCCCCGCCCGGCCGTCGCCGGGCAGCTGAGCGGCGCCTACCCGCATCTGGCTTCGGGCCAGGGCATCATCTCGTCTGGCGCCTACTGCAATATCCGTGACAGCGGCGACGCGGCGCTCGCCCGGCTGTTTGACGAACGGCCGGTGTCCGGCAAGCTTTCGGCGGATGCGTTCGCGGATGGCCCGTTGGCCCGGATGTCCGATCTGGCGGAGCGCTGCCCCGTCGCCTACACGCTTGACCTCGAAGGCACGGGAAACGAGGTTTCCGCCATTCGCATGACTTTCTTCGACGGCACCGGCATCAACCGCGAATATGCCGCCGCCCTGGCGCGCGAGGATGCGGAGACGAAGGCCCTGGAGGAAAAGGTCGTGAACGATCTCAAGCTGTAGGCCGGATCAGGCCACCAGCGCGGCCGACCGCTCGACGACCCACCATGCCGACATGCCGGCGATGCCGGCCAGCGCCGCGTTGCGCAGCACCGGCGTCGCGCCGGCCGAAAGCCGCATCAGCACGGCCATGACGGCAAGCGTTGCGGCGATGACCGCCAGTTGCCCGAACTCGATGCCGACATTGAAGGAGGCAAGCGCCGGGATCAGGTTCGGCGCGTCGCGGCCGAGGATTTCGCCGAGCACGAAGGAAAAGCCGAGCCCGTGCAACAGGCCGACGCCCGCGATCACCGCGATCGAATCCATCTGCCGCCTGAGCGCCGCGACGGCCGCATAGAGCACGGTCGCCGCGATCGACGTTTCCACGGCCGGAATGAACCACGGCCATGACGGCGTCGCGCCGAGGAAGGTGGCGATCAGCGTCGCCGAATGGCCGAGCGTGAACGCCGTGACGATCCACAACAGCCGCGTCCGCGCGCCGACGCCGAGCGCCAGGCAGACGACGAGAAAGACGTGGTCGATGCCCTGCAGGATGTGCAGCACGCCCTGTCGCACGAATTCGAGCACCGTATGCGCCAGCGAGCCGTCGATCGTCTCCGCCGCCTCCAGCTGGCCGGGTCTGGTGTAGGAAACCGGTGCATCGCCGCGCGCGTCGACGATATGGTTGTCGATGGAGACGCCGTCGGGCAGCGGCAAGGGCGGCAGCGCCGAGGCGATCCGGATTGCGCCGCCGGCGGCGGGCAGTGCGAGCTTCAGCCGCATGTCGACATAGGCCTCGCCGAACAGCGGGTCCTGCGCCGCGTTATCCGCCTGCAGTGCCGCCCGCGCGCTTTTCCCGTTGTTGAAGGCGGTACGCGGCTCGGCGTCGTGGATGCGCCAGGAAACAAGCGCCGCCGTCACCGGATCGCCCTTTTGCGACCACGCAAACGCGCTTTCCAGCCGCCTGGCGAACGCCGCCTCGTTCGCGCGGATCGCGTCGAGCGAGACATGGTAGACCGGGCCCGTTGCCGTCTCCTGCGCATGGATGAATTCGCTGTCGAGCGGCGTCCCCGCCGCCTGCGCCCTTGTGACAAGATCGGAAAACAGCAGCGGCAGCGGCGTACGCACGAAGGCACTCGTTCCGCCGTCGGCGTCGCGCGTCACAACGATCGAGCGCAGCTTCACGCCTTCGGCGAAGTGTGCCTCGGCGATCGTGCTTGTCAGGATGAGCAGCAGTATCGCGCTGATCGACCTGATGATGGCCACCCCGCCGGGTCCTAGTCGGCGGCGTTGGCGATGTCCGAGCCGGCGGTCTTCGTCGCCTGGACGACATTCGCCGTGTCGCGGCCGACACCGCGGATCGTGTTTGCGCAGGCGGTCACCGACAACAGGGCGGTGAGGATGATCGCGGTCTTTGCGATGCGTGTCATGGGAGTACCTTTTCGCTGTCTGGTCCGGCGCTGCAATCTGCGGCCGGGTCCGGTCTGTCGGCGCTGCGGCTATTCGTGCCGCAGCGCCTCGATCGGGTCAAGCCGCGCGGCGCGCCGTGCCGGAAAATAGCCGAACACGATGCCGATGAAGGCCGAGAAGGCGAAGGCCAGGAACGTCGTCGTCCAGTCCGGCGCGAACGGGATCTTCATGTAGATCGAACCGATATAGCCGAAGCCGAGGCCGAGCAGGATGCCGATCAGCCCGCCGAGAAGCGACAGCACGACCGCCTCGACGAGGAACTGCATCAGCACCTGGGTTTCCGTCGCGCCGATGGCGAGCCGGATCCCGATCTCGCGGGTACGCTCGGTCACCGAGACCAGCATGATGTTCATGATGCCAATGCCGCCGACGAGCAGGCTGACCGCCGCCACCGCCGACAACAGCCCGGTCATCACCGCTGTGATGCCGGTCAGCATGGAGGTGATCTCCTTGGTGTCCATGACGGAGAAATTGTCTTCCTCGCCGCTGGAAATCCTGCGGCGCTCGCGCAGCAGCAGTTCGATCGCCGACTGCACCTTTTCCGTCGAGTAGCCGGGTTCCACCGCCACATACATTGACGAAATGTCCTGGTTGCCGGCGATCCGCCGCAGGAAGGTGCGGATGGGGATCAGCACCGTGTCGTCCTGGTCCTGGCCGAAGCTCGACGCGCCTTTCGCTTCCAGAACGCCGATCACGCGGCAGGAAATCTGCTCCATGCGGATCGTTTCGCCGACCGGGTCGCCGGCGCCGAACAGGTCTTTGCGCACGGTTTCGCCCAGGATGCAGGTGGCGGTTCCCGCGCGCAGTTCGCTTTCGTAGAATTCGCGTCCCAGCGCCACGTTCCAGTCGCGCGCGATCAGGAAGTCGTTATCGACGCCGGTGATGGTCGCCTGGTGGTTCTCGTTGCCGTAGATCACCGTCATCGACGACGTGTTGGCGGGAGTCGCCGCGATCACGCCCGGAATTTGTTCCTTGATCGCCTCCACGTCCTTGAGGGTGAAGCGCGGCGCCGACCGGCCCGACGAGCGCGGCCCCATCCCGGCGCCCGGGCGCACGATCAGCAGGTTGGTCCCCAGTTTCGAGACGTCGGACTCGATCTGGTCGGTCGATCCTTGGCCGATCGTCACCATGGTGATCACGGCGGCGACGCCGATGATGACGCCGAGGATGGTCAGGAAGGACCGCATCGCGTTACGGATGATGGCCTGGAAGGCCTGCCGCACGGTTTCAGTGAACATCGGCGGTCTCCGGGGCAGGGGCGCGCGGGTTTCCGTTCATGCCGTCGCGCTCGATCAGGCCGTCCTTGAAGTGGACGATGCGGCCGGCATATTCGGCCATGTCCGGCTCATGCGTCACCATGATGACGGTGAGGCCTTCCTCGCGGTTGAGCCGCGCGATCAGCTCCATGATCTCCTGGCTGCGCGCGGTGTCGAGATTGCCGGTCGGTTCGTCGGCGAGCAGCACGGCCGGTTCGGATGCGATCGCGCGGGCGATCGCCACGCGCTGCTGTTCGCCGCCGGAAAGCTTCGACGGTTCCTTGTCGAGGCGGCGTCCGAGTCCGACCCGCTCCAGCATGGCTTTCGCCAGCGCGCGCCGCTCGGCCCGCGAAACGCCCTTGTAGATCAGCGGCAATTCGACATTGTCGAGCGCCGAGGTGCGCGCCAGAAGGTTGAAGCCCTGGAACACGAAGCCGAGATAGTCGCGCCGCAGGATGGACCGCTGGTGGCGGTCGAAGCCGCCGACATCGGCGCCGGAGAAGTGGTAGGTGCCCGCCGTCGGCGTGTCGAGCGCGCCGATGATGTTCATCGCCGTCGACTTGCCGGAACCGCTCGGACCCATGATGGCGACGAACTCGCCGGGCGCGATGTCGAGGTCGATGCCGCGCAGCGCATGCACCGCGGCCTCGCCCTCGCCATATACGCGGGTCACGCCGCGAAGCGAGATGACCGGTTGCCTGTCCGCCGCGTCGGTAGCGCCGGGCGCGGTCATTGCGCGGTGTCCATGTCGGTGATGACGGCGTCGCCTTCCTTCAGGTCGCCCTCGAGGATCTGCGTGCGCGATCCGTCGGTGCGGCCGGTGCGCACCTTGACCTCTGCCGGGATGCCGTCGCGCAGCACCCAGATCGAGCGCATGCCGGCGCCGTCGGCGGCGGCCGGGATGCGGCTCGTCGAACTCGTCCGGCGCGGCATCAGCATGCCGAGAAGGCCGCTCGCGCCGCTTTCCTCCTGCTGGGTTTCGGCCGGCGGCGCGAAGCGCAGCGCCGCGTTCGGCACGGCGAGGACATCGTCCAGTTTGGCGACCGTGATTTCCGCCGTCGCCGTCATGCCGGGCCTGAGCAGCAATTCCTTGTTCGCCACATCGAGGATCGCCTTGTAGGTGACCACGCCGTCGATGGTCTCCGGCGCGAAGCGCAACTGCACGATCGCGGCCTCGAAAGAGCGGTCCTGATAGGCCTCGACGGTAAATTGCGCCTCATTGCCGACGGCCACCTGGCCGATATCGGCCTCGTCGACATCGACCTTCAGGTTCATGTGCGACAGGTCCTCGGCCAGCGTGAACAGGACCGGTGCGGACAGCGAGGCGGCGACGATCTGCCCGACCTCCACCGACCGGTCGAGAACGATGCCGTTGATCGGCGAATCGATGACGGATTTGTCGAGATCCGTTTCCGCCAGCTTCAGGTCGGCTTCCGCGACCTTGATATTCGCTTTCGCCGTGTCCAGCGACGCGACGGCGCGCTGGTATTCGGCTCGCGTTGTCAGCAGCGATTCCTGCGAGGAGATGCCCTGGTCGGAGAGCCGCTGCGAACGCTCATAGGCGTCCTTCTTCTCGTCCAGCGTCACCTGCGCCTCGATCAGGCTGGCATTGCGCGCGGTCAGCGTCGCGCGCGCGTGCTCGACATTGGCTTCCAGCTTGTCGGTGTCGAGCTTGGCCAGCGCGTCGCCTTTCTTGACTAGGTCGTTGTAGTCGGCGTCGACCTCGCGCACCGTGCCGGACAATTCGCTCGAGATTTCCACCGTGTTGACCGGCTCGATCGTTCCGGTCGCGGTCACGGTCACGGTTATGTTTGCGCGGCCGGCCGGCGAGGTGGTGTAGCGCACCGAGCCGGCATCGCTGCCGCTTGATTGCCAGTACCAGATGGCGGCGGCGGCGATGACCAGCGCGATGGCGACGACCCAGATCGCGGGCGAGCGGCGGCGGCTCTTGCGCGCAATGGCTTCGATCTCGGTCTTGTCCGGCATTGTTTCCCTCGTCCTTGCGTTTGTCGCTGGGGAGCGCCTGTTTGCCCGTGCAAGGCGTCTTCCGCCTTGATTCCAGTCAACGCAAAGTTGGGTACTGATGCGGAGCGGTGCAAGTTAAAGTTTTGTCATGCCCTCCGCGTCCGCGTGCGAACTCAGGCGGGAGCCCCCGCCGGAGTTTGCGGCAAACGGTGACGGCGCTCCCGGAGAGCGTCAGCCGGTCAGGCCGTCGCCCAGTGCAGCAATGGGTGTTCCTTGACGCTGGCCCGCCGTGCGAACCAGCCGTCGAGGCCCACGATATGGCCGGCATGGGCCGCGATCATCAGGCCCAGAACCAGCGCGTAGACGATATGTTCGTCGAGCAGGAAATTGTTGGGATTGCTGACATAGGGGAAGTCCATATGGGCCATCCAGTACAGGATCATCAGCCCGATACCGAACATCGAGCTGACCCGCACCAAAAGCCCCGCGAGCAGGGAAAGGCCGATCAGCAGGTGCCCGTAGGCGACGCAGAAGCTGATCACGGGCGCGATCACCGGACCGGTGAAATGCGCGAATAGCCCATGGAATGTCTTGGTGTGATCCAGGAAACCGGTCACCGAGAAATCGGCGGCGAATACCTGGTGGGATGCGGCGTAGAGAAACACCCACGCCATGGCGAGGCGCAGAAGTAGAAGCAGACTGCGCACAGATGTCTTGTCGGTCATTTCTCTCTCCTTTTGGAGTTTTTAAAGACTGAAGACTGGCGCATGCTTCGGCGGTCGCCATTGACCGCCGTCAAAACTTACAAATAGTTAATCCGCATGCACGACGGCCGGGGCGCCTGCCGCCGCGGCGCGCGGTTTGCGCAGCAGCAGCGCCAGCGGGAGGGCGGCGAGCGTCACGATCATCATCAGGTGGAAGTCGTCGATATAGGCGATCATCAGCGCCTGCTGGTTGACGAGTTGGTCCATCATCGAAAGCGCCGTCGGGTCGCCCGCCTGCGCCGCCGGAGAAATCGCGCCGAGCGCGGGATTGAAAGGCGAGATGAATGTCGACAACTCAACATGGTTGACCTGAAGGTTGTGCGTCAGCATCACGGTGACGATCGAGATGCCGATCGACGAGCCGATATTGCGCACCAGGCTGAACAGGCTTGTCCCGTCGGTGCGGTACTGCGGCGCCAGCGTCGCGAAGGCGACCGTCGACAGCGGCACGAAGACGAGCCCCAGCCCGAGCCCCTGGACGACGCCGGAGACGATGATCAGATTGTCGTCCATCTGCGGCGTGAAGCCGGTCATCATGTGCAGCGACCATGCCGTCAGCAGCAGTCCGACAACGACGAGAATGCGTGCGTCGATGATCCGCACCAGCCGGCCGACGATGATCATCGAGATCAGCGTGCCGACGCCGCGCGGCGCCATCACCAGCCCGGTCAGGACGGTCGAGTGGTTGAAAAGATTCGTCAGCATTGGCGGCAGCAGCGCGAGGCTCGCCAGCAGGACGATGCCGACGACGAAGATGAAGATCAGCCCGGTGACGAAATTGCGGTCGGTGAAGATCGCCGCGTCGATGAAGGTGTCCTCGGCGGTGAGCAAATGGATCGTGAATACCCAGAAGCCGGTCAGACAGAGCCCGAGTTCGATCCAGATTTCCACCGCCGAGAACCAGTCCACCTCGGCGCCCCGGTCGAGCATCAGCTGCAAGGCGCCGACGCCGAGCGACAGCATGGCGAAGCCGAAGAAATCGAAGCCGCGCAGCCTGATGGCGATTTTCGGCAGATACGCCGCCGAGCCGAGGAATGCGACGATGCCGACGGGAAGGTTGATGAAGAACACCCATCGCCAGCTGAAATATTCCGTCAGCCAGCCGCCCAGCGTCGGTCCGATGATCGGCGCGACCATGATGCCGGCGCCCCAGATCGCCATCGCCGAGCCGTGCCGTTCCTTCGGGTTGATGTCGAGCAGGAAGGTTTGCGACAGCGGAATGATCGCCGCGCCGAACAGGCCCTGCAGCAGCCGGAACAGCACCATGACCTCGATGTTCCAGGCGAGCCCGCAGGCCATCGAGGTGATGGTGAAGCCGACGATCGAGGTGAGGAACAGCTCGCGCCTGCCGATCCGGTCGGACAGCCAGCCGGTCACCGGCGTCATGATGGCGGCGGCGACGATATAGGAGGTGAGGACCCAGGTAACGGTATCCCGCGACGCGCTGAGGTCGCCCATCATCGACGGCAGCGCGACATTGGCGATCGTGGTGTCGAGCACCTGCATGATCGTGCCGAGCATGATCGAACCGGTGATCAGGCCGCGATGCGGAACCTCCTTGAAGTGCTCGTCGGACGTGGGCATGGGACGGCTTCGCGGCTTACTCGGCGGCGGTCGCCGTCGAGCCGAACAGATTAGGCAGGCCGCGGCTGACGCCGGTGTCGACCTCGACGGTCGCGCTCATGCCGGTGCGAAGCGCCATGGCGAGGCTCTTGTCCTCGACCTTCAGGCGCACCGGGATGCGCTGCGAGACCTTGACCCAGTTGCCGGTCGCGTTCTGCGCCGGGATCAGCGAGAACTCCGCTCCGGTGCCCGCGCCGATGCTCTCCACCGTCGCCTTCACCGGCCGGCCGGGGAAGGTGTCGAAGCGGATTTCGGCTTCCTGGCCGGGCTTCATGTGGGTCAGCTGCGTTTCCTTGAAATTGGCCTCGACCCAGCTGTCGCCGCTCTCGACCAGCGAAAACAGCGGCGTGCCGGTGGCAATCAGCTGGCCGGCCTGGAAGGAGGAGGCCTGCGAGATCACGCCGTCGGCGGGCGCGACGACGGTCGTCTGCGCCAGCTGGTAGGCCGCGTTGTCGCGCGTCGCGAGCGCCGCCTGCACGGACGGGTGCTCGTCGGTCTTGATGTCGGGATTGCCGCCGAGCGCGGCGAGCGCGCCGGTGACGGCCTGGTCGGCGGAGGCTTCCGTGTCGCGCGCCTTGGTCAGGTTGCGCATCGTTTCGTCGAGCGTGGCGCGCGTCGCGATGCCCTTGCCTTCCAGTTTCTTCTGGCGCTCCAGGTCGCCCTCGTAATAGGCGACGTCATTGGCGGCGAGCTGCTTCTGCGCCAGCGCCTGGCTGTAGGCGGCGCGCAACTGCCCGACATTCAGCCGCGCGGCGGCCAGCGCCGCGTTCGCCTGTTCGAGCGCGATCCGGTAAGGTTCCGGATCGACGACGAACAGCACGTCGCCCTTGTGGACGAAGCCGTTGTCGGTGACGTGGCTTTCGATGATCCGCCCGGAGGCCTGCGAGGCGATCGTCACCTTCGGCTGCTGCAGATAGGCGTTTTCGGTTTCCTGGTAACGGCCGCCGGTCACCCAGACATAGGAGCCGCCCACGACGAGCGCGAGCGGCAGGGCGATCATCAGCATTTTGCGCGACGGCAGGCGCGTCTTCTTTTTCTCGGCTTCCTGCCGGTCCCACGCGTCGCCGGCGGACTTCGCCGCCTCTGCCAGCTTGATGTTGGAATTTTCGGCTGCCGGCTCGGGTTTCCTGATCACGTTCATCCTGCGGTTTCCGTTTCCCTGGTCGTCGATCCGCACGCGCTTTCGCCGTCGGAAAGGTTGTCACATATCGTTTGCAGCCCGGCAACGAGCGTCTTGCGCACCTCCGGCGGCAGGCCGGCCAGTGCTTCTTCGTAGACTTCCGCCGCCATGCTCTTTACCTTGTCGAAGGCGGCGCGCGCCTTGGCTGTCGGGAAGACCATGCGTACCCGCCGGTCGCTGGCGGCCTGGCGTCGTTCCACCCAGCCGCCGTCCTCCATCCTGTCGATCAGGCGCGAGACGCTGATTGGTTCGATTTCGAGGAGTTCGGCGAGACGCGCCTGCGCCACACCCTCCTTCTTCTCTTCCTTGACGAGACGGACCAGCAACCGCCACTGCGCCGACGACAGTCCGTACACGCTGCCGCGCGCCTCGAAGCGCTTGCGCAGCAGCCGTGCCGCATCGTGCAGCAAAAGTCCTAAATTTTCGGTTCCGTCGGTTTTCATGAGCGCGATATATTATAAGCATGCTCATGTTTCAAGCGGTTTCACGCGAAATTCCCTGATGCGGCGTCTACGCCGTCAACTGGCTGTCATGCGCGGTGGATAGGTTTCGTTCGTCGAATCCTCGATATCCATGGAGACAATCATGAAGCTTGCAACGCTGCCGCGCATTTCGGTGCGCGCGTTTTCGATCGCCGCCGCCCTGTGCGCCATGTCGGGCGCCGCATTGGCGCAGGACACCTATTCCGTCGGACTTTGGGGCGACATGCCCTACGCGAAGTCGAACGATCAGCCGCGTATCCCGGCGCTCGTCGCCGATATCAACGCCTCCGACATCGCCTTCTCGCTTTATGACGGCGATATCAAGGACGGCTCGTCGAAATGCACCGACGACATCTATACGGACGCGATGGACATGTTCAACGGCTTGGCAAAGCCGGTTTTCTACATCCTCGGCGACAATGAGTGGACCGATTGCCACCGCACCAACAATGGCGGCTATGACAACCTCGAACGCCTCGACCACCTGCGCAAGGTGATGTTCGCCTCGCCCGAAAGCTTCGGCGCCGAGAAGATCACGCCCGAGCGCCAGGGCGGGCCCGGCGCGAAATTCGTCGAGAACATGCGCTATGCCCGTGGCGGCGCCATGTTCGTCGGTCTCAACGTGCCCGGCTCGAACAACAACAAGGTCAACAGCGACAAGGCTTGCGCCAAGAAGAGCGAGCGCACGCCCGAGCAATGCGCCGCCGACAACGCCGAATATGTCGAGCGCGACGCCGCTAACATCGCATGGCTGAAGGAATCCTTCGAAAAGGCGAAAGCCGAGGGCGACAAGGGCGTCATGATCGTCGTGCAGGGCGACCTCGGCTTCGACATCCCCGAAACCGAGGATGACGACGAGAGCCGTCTCCCCGGCAAGGACGGCTACGCCGCCTTCCTCGACGCGATGATCGCCGAGACCGTGGCCTTCGACGGCCAGGTCGTGCTCGTCCATGGCGATACGCACTATTACAAGATCGACAAGCCGTTGATCGACGCGACCCATCTGCTGCCCAACTTCACCCGCGTCCAGACCTTCGGCAGCCCCAACGTTCATTGGATCAAGGTCGACGTCGATGCCGCGACGCCGGACGTCTTCACCTTCCACCCGATGATCGTCAAGGCCAACGCCGCCGTCGGCCTGACGCACTGACGCCATACGGTGCCCGCCGGATCCTCTCCGGCGGGCATCAACCTTCCCCCGCTGTGCCGCCTTCAGCCCTTGGGCATCAACCGCCGCGCCGCCATCGCCTCGTAGTCGGGCAGCGCCTCCGCCTCTATTCGCGCGAGATCGGCCGGCAGGTCGGGCAGGACCATGCTTTCCGGCTTCTGAAACCCCGTCGATTTCCAGATCGCGTCATACCAGTGCCGGCCCCAGACGCCGTCCTCCGGCCGCGGCCCGGCCTCCCAGGCCAGCATCGCCGGATCGAACTTCATGCCGATCGCGCCGCAAAGTGCTGCCAGCATGGCTTGCGGATCGGCGAGAATGTCCTCCGAGGCGACGACGATCGGCGCCGCGCCCTGCATCTCGGTGATCGCCGCGTCGACCGCGCGCATGCGCCGGTAGCCGATATCGGCCTCGCTGACCTTTTCGTGCTTCCTGGCATAGCTCGCCAGCACGCGGCGCGGATGGCGGATCAGGAAGACATTCGTCACCCCGGCCGCCCAGTCGAGCGGAAAGCCGTCGACCATGTGATGCGGCATGTGTTTCTGGTAGCACCACGGCGTCGCAAACGGGCCGAGGCACTGCCGCGCCACCGCCTCCGGGTCGGTCTCGCCGGCCGCGATCACCGCGTCGCGCATCGGATGGTCGATCCCGGTCGCCGCCAGATAGGCGGCATAGAACGGTTCGTCCATCGCCGTGCAATCGGCCCGGTTGCCGAACGAGCGCATCATCGCGGTCGACAGGTTGCGCGGTCCCGACCACATCGCGATGATTTTCGTATCCGCCATCGGTGACGTCTCCCTGTGCTTTGAACCTTGTCGCAGTTGACCTTGCCGGGCGCGCGGTTTCAATTGCCGGCATGCAGAACGAAAAGACCACGACGCACGACGCCGAGCACGATCCGCGCAACGACGATATCCTGATCTGGGTGAACGGTGAACTGAGGCCGCGCGCCGAGGCCACCGTCTCGGTCTATGATTCCGGCTTCCTGCTCGGCGACGGCATGTGGGAGGGGCTTCGGCTCCACAGAGGCAAATGGGTGTTCCTCGACGACCATCTGGACCGCCTCTTTGCCGCCTGCCGCACGGTCGGCATCGATATCGGCATGGATCGCGCCGGCATTCTCGCCGCGCTGAACGGGACCGCGGCGGCCAACGCCATGACCGACAACGTCCATGCCCGCCTGATGATCACGCGCGGCGTCAAGGTGAAGCCGTTCCAGCATCCGTCGCTGTCGCGCTCCGGCCCGACCGTCGTCATCATCATGGAGCATTCGAAACCCGCGCCCGTCATCCGCGCTGGCGTCCGGCTCGCCACCGTGCCGCAGGTGCGCGGCCTGCCGATGAGCCAGGACCCGAAACTGAACTCGCACTCCAAGCTCAATTGCGTCATCGCCTGTCTGCAGGCCGAGGAGGCCGGCGCCGACGAGGGCCTGATGCTCGACCCGCATGGTTTCGTCAACACCACCAATGCCTGCAACTTCTTCGTGGTGCGCAAGGGCGAGGTCTGGACCTCGACGGGCGACTACTGCATGAACGGCATCACGCGGGCGAAGGTGATCGACCTCTGCCGCGCCAACGCCATTCCGGTTTACGAGCGGAATTTCTCGCTGGTCGACGTCCACGCGGCGCAGGAGGCCTTCCTGACCGGCACCTTCGCGGGCCTCACCCCGGTCGCCGAAATCGACCGCAAGCCAATGCCCGCCGTCGACGGCCCGGTCACGCAGCGTCTGCGCGGCCTCTATGAGGACCTCGTCGAGCGCGCCTGTACCTGACGATATTCGCGTCCGGGCCCTCCGCGAGTGCCGCGCCGCGAACGGTGTCCGGCTACATGACTGCGCCCTGTTTCGCCTGGAACTTCGCCATGACTTCAGCGCCCTTGGCATCGTCGGCGAATGACCACAGGCCCTTTTCGGCGCCCTCGACGATCAGGGAGTAGACGGCGTATTCGATGGCTTCGCGCACCGCGAGCTGC
>NZ_JACZCS010000043.1 GCF_014904745.1 Oricola nitratireducens | reverse complement strand
TGGTTACGACGTCGACCTGGAACTGCGTGTCGGCGCCGATGCCGAGATATTTCGCGCCGAGGCCGCCGGTGGCGACATTGCTCTCATAGGCGACGATTCCGCCCGCGAACAGCATCCCGGCGAAAGTCAGCGGCGGAAGCGGTTGCGCGTTCGCGCCGAGGAACTGCTGCCGTGTCGCGGCGATCAGCTGGCGCTCCTTGAGGATGTCGGTCAGGCCGCGCCGTTCCACCACGTCGAACCACTTGCCGTGGCCCGCATTCTGGAGAACGTCGACCAGGATCGCGTCCGCGCCCTGCGTCACCGCCTTGGAATATTCGGCGAACTTGGAGCCCGGCTTGTACTGGCCGGTCAGGTCCGGGAAGTCGTAGACGGCGACATAGACCGGGTCGGGCGGCGGCGGCAGGTCGTTGACCAGCGAGGTCACCGCCGTCGGTTCGATCGTCGTTGCCGGAGCGGATATGAGCGGCTCGTTCGTCGTCGCGCAGGCGGCCAGAAAAATCGGCGCGGCCAGAACGCACATGCGCAAGCATAGCGATTTCATGAAAGGTCCCCTTTGTTATTGTTGCCCGCGGGCGTGGTTTACGGGACCGGAATGGTCAGCGTGTTGGTCGAGACGCCGTCATTGATGTTGACGATGACGTTGCCGCCGACCGTGTTGTAGGTCACCGTCGCGCCGTCCAGAGTGAACGTGCCGGAAGACGGCGCGCCGTTGTTGAAGATGGCGTCGGTGATTTGCGATGCGGCGCCGCCGATCAGCGCGCTCTGCAGGGCCGAGGCGAACTCGTCTGCCGCCGACGGTTGCGTGAACAGGCTGTCGAGGCTGCTGTCCTTGAACGTGTTGGCGATCTCGGCGCCCTGGTAGAGATGCGACGAGTTCAGCGGATCGCCGCCGAAGGATGGATTCGTCGGCTGGTAGGTCAGTTCGCCCGCTTGCGCGGCCGAGCCGGAAACGAGCAGCAACGCCGCAAACATGGAACAGATACGCATATCCCTCTCTCCCTTGAGCTGTGAACGGACCTATTTGACGCGCGCGATATACGCGCCGTACCGGCCCTTATCGATGATGAGATATTTCTCTTTGTCGGTGCCCTTGAACGGCAATTCCTTCACCCGCTGGGTGGCGCCGAACTGCATGTGATAGATGGTCTTGTTGCCGCCGATCACGTCGATGTCCGAATAGGCCTTGTTGCCGTTCTGGAAGGTGACGACCTTGTTCGAGAAACCGTCGATGCCGATGTCGGAGAAGTTGCCGGATCCGGTCTGGAACTGCCCGGTGATGTTGCCGGTTCCCTGCGTGTTGCTCGTCGCCGTGTTGCCGTTGCCCCTCTGCACGACCGTGGTCTCGGCAAGGTGGTCTGCGATATTGGCCATCGTCGCGATCCGCGGATCGAGATGCATCGCCGCGGCGGCGGGGACCGGAATCCGGCCGCCAATCCGCGCTTGCGGTACGGCTTGCGGATTGATCTGGCTGATATTGACTTGGTCGAAATCCCAGTCGTCCGCCCGCGCGGCGGTTTCCGCGAGAAGGCCTTGGCCGCACAGCAGGGCGCCAACGAATGCCAGTCTTGTGAATCGACCTATGCGCATGTGAAACTCCTGGAGCTAGCCTTGGCTTGTCGCCTTCGAGGTGCAACTGTTGCCGGTAAGGCGCTCTTTCGCGGACAATTCCGCTTCGTAGTAGCCGCCCTTGCGGACATTGACGGTGACCTGCGACGTCCGCTTCGTCTCGTTGGGATTGAGCGAGATGGTTCCGCTTTGAGTCGTCGAGCCGATATTCGCCGCGGCGATCGTGGTGACCGTCATCGTGTAATCGACTGTCGCCGGCTGATCCGTTTGCACGTAGCCATAGATGTCCAGGTTGTCGCCGACCCGTTCGATGCGCGCGTCGCAAAGGATCTGCACCTGGTTGGATTGTGCATGCGCATTCGACCAGGTCATCAAGCCTCCTGCGAGAAAAGCGATGAACGGGATGCCGGACGAGACGCCATGGACGAGTCGTTTTCCGCCGCGCCGCGCCGCCGGCCGGTGCTCTCGATTGTCGTTCGGACCAAACATCATGCCCAACACCGATTTTCCCGGGGAATGCCGGACCCGGTGACCGGGGCCGGCACGTTTGCGATTTCCGGAACCGCGCTGTGGCGCGGTCCCGGGAGCGGTTTCAGGATCTTAGTTGTCCTGTTTCACGAACGTGCGGTTGAAAGAACCGCTCTGGGCGATATTCGCGACGTGGGCCGACCCCGTCTGCTGCGCGTAGGTGTAGTTGGCGCCAACGTTCTGGGTCAGGTTGATCTTCGAGCCCGTCGACGAGTTGCCGCCGAAACCCTGGTAGATTTCGAAGGCCTGGAAGATGCCGTTCTGGTCGATATTCGCGGTGTTGCCGCTGCCGTTCTGCATCACCCGCGACGCGTGGCGTGCGCTGCCATGCAGGCCGAAATTGGCTTCCGACGTGCTCATGCCGTTGATGCCGCCATTTGAGTCGGTTCCCAAGCCGTTCCAGGCGCCATCCTGGTCGATCTTGATCGCGTTGCTGTTGCCCTTCGACTCGGCCTTTTCAACGAGGTTCTTGTAGAATGTCTGCGCGATATTGAGCTTGTTGTTGTTGCCGATCTGGGCGGCGTCGCGGACTTCGTTCTGCGCGCCCGTCTGCTTGATATTGGCTTTATTGGTATTGCCGTCCTGCAGAACGGTCTTGACCAGGTTTTCCGAGCCGTTCTGGTCGACCTTGAGGGTGTTGGTGTTGCCGTCCTGGGTGGCTTTGTAGACGACGTTGGAGTCGCCGCCATACTGGTCGACATACGCCTTGTTGTCCTTGCCCTTCTGGCTAAGCGCGGTGTTGTCCGCATCGTTGCCGACTTCGTTGAGATTGCTCGTCTGACGAACGCGAAGATAGTTGTCGGAGCCGTCCTGCTTGGTGATGGAGCTGTTCAGGTCTCCCTGCTGCAGGATGCGCGCCTTGTTGCCGTTGCTGCCGACCTGCAGCGAACTGGCGACGTTGGCGATACCGATCTGGTCGATATCGACGTCGGACCCCGCCAATGCGGTGCCGCCCATCGCGAGCACTGCAACCGTTGCTAGAATGGTTTTCTTCATAACTGTCCCTTCCCTGAAAATTGATTTGGCAGCGGGATTCGCCCGCCGGTTGCAATTAACGTTCGGTTAACCAGGGAAGCAAGTGAAATATTTATGGATCGTTAACAGATATGGAAAGTTTAAGTCTTTTGTGCGAACCGCAGGAATTTACAAATTTGCAATAAAGAGATTTCGGATGAGCTTTAATACGGAAGTCTATGCGCCCGAATCGCGCATGTCCGATCGAACCAGATTCAATGTCTTGTCAATATTATATAATTTTAGTAAAATGATTGTGTATAAACCAATTTATGCGATCAAAATCATGTACTTAAAACTCTTTAAAATTTTATCTTTTAAAATCAGCCCTTCGCCGGCATACGCCCTTTGATGTAAGCTAGGTTAAACCAATGGTAGCAGCCGGGTTGTCCCGGGCGCGGCGATATTCACCCGCATGTCGCGAATCGCGAGCGGTGCGCGGTTACATCATTGCGCCCTGTTTCGCCTGGAACTTCGCCATCACCTCCTGGCCCTTGGCTTGATCGGCGAAGGACCACAGGCCCTTTTCGGCGCCCTCGACGATCAGGGAGTAGACGGCATATTCGATGGCTTCGCGCACCGCGAGCTGTGCCGGCTGGTTCTGCGTCACGCCCGCTTCCAGTTCCAGCAATTCGTTCAGGCCGACATATTTGAAGGCCGAACCGTGCAGCGAGGTCGAATAGAGCCGCTTCGTCGTCGTCACGGAGCGCAGCACCTTGCCGGTCTTCACGCTGACCGCGCGCAGATTGATGGTTACGACGTCGACCTGGAACTGCGTGTCGGCGCCGATGCCGAGATATTTCGCGCCGAGGCCGCCGGTGGCGACATTGCTCTCATAGGCAACGATCCCGCCCTCGAACAACATCCCGGCAAAATTCAGCGGCGGTAGCGGATCCGCCTTCTGGCCGAGGAATTGCTGCCGTGTCGCGGCGATCAGCTGGCGCTCCTTGAGGATGTCGGTCAGGCCGCGCCGTTCCACCACGTCGAACCACTTGCCGTGGCCCGCATTCTGGAGAACGTCGACCAGGATCGCGTCCGCGCCCTGCGTCACCGCCTTGGAATATTCGGCGAACTTGGAGCCCGGCTTGTACTGGCCGGTCAGGTCCGGGAAGTCGTAGACGGCGACATAGACGGGATCCGGCGGCGGCGGCAGGTCGTCGACGAGCGCGGTTGCCGCAGTCGGTTCGATCATCTTGGCCGGAGCCGAGATCAACGGCTCGTTTGTCGTCGCACAGGCGGCAAGAAGCACGGGCATCAGCGCCAGGGCGCACACGCGCAAGCACAGCGGTTTCATCAGCGGGTTTCCTCGTGGATTGCTTGCGAGCGTGGATTTAAGGGGTGGGCGGGACGGGCACTGTCAGCGTGTTCGTCGACACGCCGTCATTGACGGTAATGACCACGTTTGCGCCGACCGTCTTGTAGGAAACCGTGGCGCCGTCGAGCGAGAACATGCCGGAGGATGGCGCGCCCTTGGTGAAGATGGCGTTGGTGACCTGCGATGCCGCGCCGCCGATCAGCGCGCTTTTGAGGGCGGATGTGAATTCATCGGCTGCCGTCGGCTGAGTGAACAGGCTGTTGAGGCTGCTGTCCTTGAACGTGTTGGCGATTTCGGCGCCCTGGTAGAGATGCGACGAGTTCAGCGGATCGCCTCCGAAGGACGGATCTGTCGGCTGGTAGGTCAGTTCGCCGGCTGTCGCCGTGGAGGCGGAAGCGAGCAGCAACGCCGTAAACATGAAACAGATACGCATATCCCTCTCCCTTGAGCTGTGAACGGCCTATTTCAGGCGCGCGATATACGCGCCGTACTGGCCCTTATCGATGATGAGGTATTTCGCCTTGTCGGTGCCGGTGAACGGAAGCTCCTTCACCCGCTGGGTGGTGCCGAACTGCATGTCGTAAATGGTCTTGTTGCCGCCGATCACGTCGATGCTGGAATAGGCCTTGTCGCCGTTCTGGAAGGTGACGACCTTGTTCGAGAAACCGTCGATGCCGATGCCGGAGTAGTTTCGGGAGCCGGTCTGGAATTGCCCGGTAATGTTGTTGGTCCCGCGCGTATTGCTGACCGCCGTGTTGCCGTTGCCCCTCTGGACCACGGTGGATTTGGCGAGCCGGTCCGCCATGCGGGCCATCGTCGCGATCCGCGGATCGAGATGCATGGCCTCGGTCTGGCTGACGGGCGTCCGGCCGCGCGTGTCGGCCTCGGAAGCCTGCGGATCGATCTGCGCGATATGGACTTCCCAGGGCTTGTCGTCATCGCTGGCCCGGGCGGGCGATCCCGCAAGCAGGCCCTGACATCCCGCCAGGATGGCGATCATTGTCGGTATGGCGATCGGGCGTTTGCGCATCGGTTGCTCCTGGAACTAGCCCTGGCTTGTCGCTTTCGAGGTGCAGGTGTTGCCGGTCAGGCGTTCCTTCGCGGACAATTCGGCCTCGTAGTAGCCGCCCTTGCGGACATTGACGGTGACCTGCGACGTCCGCTGCGCTTCGTTCGGCGCAAGCGAGATCGTCCCGCTCTGCTCCGTCGAGCCGATATTCGCCGCCGCGATCGTGGTGACCGTCATCGTGTAGTCGACGGTCGTCGGCTGGTCGGTCTGCACATAGCCGTAGATGTTCAGACTGTCGCCGGCCGGTTCGATGCGCGCGTCGCACCGCAACTGCACCTGGGAAGATTGCGCATGAGCAGTCGACCAGGCCATGGAACCTCCCGTAAGACTTGCGATGAACACGATGCCGGCTGCGGCCCGGCGGCCGAACCGCTTTCCGGCCCGGCGGGCCGTTGACGGGTGCTTTCGCGGGTGCTTCGAATTGTCGTTCGGACCGGACATCATGGCCAACATGGGTTTGCCTGACGAGCGCCGGACCCGGAACCCGGGGCCGGCGCCGGCTGGCCTAGTTGGCCTGTTTCACGAACACCCGGTTGAGATGTCCGCCCTGGGTGATGTTTGCGGTGTGGTCGGACCCGGTCTGCTGCGCATAGGCGTAGTTGACGGCGTCGTTCTGGGTCAGCACCACGGTTGAGCCCGTCGACGTGTTGCCGCCGAAGCCCTGATAGATCTCGAAGGACTGGCCGAAGCCGTTCTCGTTGATCTTCGCGGTGTTGGAATTGCCGTTCTGGACGACCGTGGACGCCTGGCGCGTCGCGCCGTGCAGGCTGAAATTCGCTTCCGTCACGGGCATGCCGGAGATCGTTCCGTTCAGATTGTTGCCCTGGCCGTTCCAGCTGCCGTTCTGCTTGACGTTGATGGCGTTGCCGTTGCCGTGCGACTCGGCGGTCGTGACCAGGTTCTTGTAGCTGGCCTGGGTGACGTTGAGCGTGTTGTCATTGCCGTCCTGGACGGCCTTGCGCACTTCGTTCTGGTCGTCGTTCTGCTTGATGACGATGGCGTTTCTCTTGCCGTCCTGGCGGGTGTCCGCGACGAGGTTCGCCGTGCCGTCCTGCTTGACCTTGAGGGAGTTGTCGTCCCCGATCTGGACGGCTTTCTTCACCTTGTTGAAGTCGCCGCCCATCTGGTCGACATAGGCCTCGTTGTTCTTGCCGGTCTGGCTCAGCTCGGTGTTGGCGGAGGCGTCGCCGACCGCGTTGTGGCTGGTCGACTGGCGCACTCTCAGATAGTTGCCCGAACCGTCCTGTTTGCTGATCGATCTGTTCTGGTCTCCGGCCTGCCGGATATGGGCCTCGTTGCCATTGCCGGTGAGCTGGGCGGAACTGGCGACATTGTCGACGCCCAGCTGGTTGATGTCGACAAGCGATCCCGCCATGGCGGTTCCGCTCATCGCGAGCACTGCGGCCGTTGCAAGAATGGTCTTCTTCATAGCGGTCCCTTTCCCTTTTACCCTGTGACGCCGTGCCGGCGCCGGTCGCAGTTAACGGCTCGTGAACCGGGCGATCAAGCAACGGAACTTTACATATTTGTAAGACAGAAGAATTAATCCATTTGATGGATGTAAAATCTGCAATATAAAACTTGAATAGTAAAACAAATCCGGGAAAACGGAAATACGGAAAGGTAAATTTCGGTTGAAAGGACCCGTCACGGCCAGGCCGGCATGATTTCCGCCGGTTTGCGGCATGGAACAACTGCGCGGGCCCGGAATTCCGCCGCGAAATCAACGGTCTGCTCCTGCCCGGCGCGGGCCCGGCCGGCGCCGTCCCGGCGGCCATACGCCTTCCGGTGAATTGACGGTCATGCGTTGGCGGTATGCCTGCGCCCGGCCGCCCGCGCCGCATCTCCGGCCCGCCCCGAAAATCCCGCTTTCAGGCGGCCCCGTTTGCGCCTATATGGGCGCCATGACGCAGACACCACTCAAGAACATCCGCAATTTCTCTATCGTCGCCCATATCGACCACGGCAAGTCGACGCTCGCCGACCGGCTGATCCAGATGACCGGCTCGCTCGAGCAGCGCGAGATGAAGGAACAGGTGCTCGACACGATGGACATCGAGCGCGAGCGCGGCATCACCATCAAGGCCAACACCGTGCGCCTCGAATATGACGCGCGCGACGGCCAGCATTACGTCCTCAACCTGATCGACACCCCCGGCCATGTCGACTTCGCCTACGAGGTCTCGCGGAGCTTGCGCGCCTGCGAGGGTTCGCTCCTCGTCGTCGACGCCTCCCAGGGCGTCGAGGCGCAGACGCTGGCCAATGTCTACCAGGCCATCGACGCCGACCACGAGATCGTCACCGTCCTCAACAAGGCCGACCTGCCCGCCGCCGAGCCCGAGCGCGTCAAGGAGCAGATCGAGGAGGTCATCGGCCTCGACGCCTCCGACGCGCTGCTGATCTCGGCCAAGACCGGGCAGGGCGTCGACGAGGTGCTGGAGGCGATCGTCAACAAGCTGCCGCCGCCCAAGGAAGGCGACCCGGACAAGCCGCTCAAGGCCATGCTGGTCGATAGCTGGTACGACGCCTATCTCGGCGTCATCGTGCTGGTCCGCGTCATCGACGGCGTCATGAAAAAGGGCCAGACCATCCGCATGATCGGCACCGGCGCCAGATACCCGGTCGACCGCGTCGGCGTCTTGACGCCCAAGCTGGTCGTCGTGCCCGAACTCGGCCCCGGCGAGCTCGGCGTCATCACAGCGTCGATCAAGGAAGTCGCCGACACCCGCGTCGGCGACACCATCACCGAGGACAAGCGCCCCTGCGACACCGCCCTGCCGGGCTTCAAGCCGGCCCAGCCGGTGGTCTTCTGCGGGTTGTTCCCGGTCGACGCCGCCGATTTCGAGGATCTGCGCGCCGCCATCGGCCGGCTGCGCCTCAACGACGCGTCGTTTTCCTACGAGATGGAAACCTCCGCCGCGCTCGGCTTCGGCTTCCGCTGCGGCTTTTTGGGCCTCTTGCACCTGGAGATCATCCAGGAGCGCCTCAGCCGCGAATTCGATCTCGATCTGATCGCCACCGCGCCGTCGGTCGTCTACCGCATGAACATGACGGACGGCACCACGATCGAGCTGCACAACCCGGCCGACATGCCGGACGTGGTCCGCATCGCCTCGATCGAGGAGCCGTGGATCAAGGCGACGATCCTGACGCCGGACGAGTATCTCGGCTCGATCCTGCAGCTCTGCCAGGAGCGCCGCGGCATCCAGACCGACCTCTCCTATGTCGGCAACCGGGCCATGGTCACCTACGAATTGCCGCTCAACGAGGTCGTGTTCGATTTCTACGACCGGCTGAAATCGATCTCCAAGGGCTACGCGTCCTTCGACTACACGCTCGCGGGCTACCGCGAGGGCGATCTCGTCAAGATGTCCATCCTCGTCAACGAGGAGCCGGTCGACGCGCTCTCCATGCTGGTCCACCGCGCCGCGGCCGAAAAGCGCGGCCGGCTCATGTGCGAGAAGCTGAAGGACCTGATCCCGCGCCACATGTTCAAGATCCCGATCCAGGCGGCCATCGGCGGCAAGGTGGTCGCGCGCGAGACCATCTCGGCCATGCGCAAGGACGTGACCGCCAAATGCTACGGCGGCGACGTCTCCCGCAAGCGCAAGCTGCTCGACAAGCAGAAAGAGGGCAAGAAGCGCATGCGCCAGTTCGGCAAGGTGGAAATCCCGCAGGAGGCGTTCATCCAGGTGCTGAAGGTGGGTGAGTGAGCTCCCCATCTCTCCCCCTGCGGGAGAGAAAGCAAAAGCTTGGGTTTAGCGAAGCTAAGCCCTTAGCTTTTGCAAGTGAGGGGACAAAGCGCCGGCGTACGTTTCGAACGCCCGGAGCGATAATGGAATACCGCCAAGCTTCCCCCCCCCCACTCAAGGGGAAGTGGAACAAAACGGCGCAAGGTTTAGCTTTCGAAGAATCGTTCATTCAGGTTCTGCAGGTGAGGGAGTAGGCGCCATATATCCCGCCCCGCTTTGATGGCTCCGAAGCAGGCTCGCTCTCGCAGCGGTACGCTAGGCGTATTTTAGGGCAATATTCCGTAATCTTGCGGCGAGTTCGGTTAACCTACGCACATATTCGTTATGTGCGTCATTTAGGGCATGTCCGAACATGAAGGCGGAAGGATTGGCGGGCGCGAACGCGTTGGCAAACTCAGCGGGTGTCAAAGCAGGCTTCAGGCGTCGCTTTGCGGCATTCCAGAATTCGTCGGCCTTCTGCTTCCACGCCTCATACTGGGCTTGATCAGCGACCTGTGTATATGCCAGTCGGTCCGCATCACCACTGACGGCAAGGACTGCTCCCAAGGTTTCCTCACGGGACTTCTTGATAGCCTGCTCAGACTCAATCCGACTCTGCTCTCTGACTGCCGCCTGCCAGTCACCGTTGATTGCGACCCATAGTGAGAGCGTTGCGGCCAGAACAGCAACCCAGAGAGTTACGGTTGTGCTAGTGAACCAATATTCAAGAGGTGGCATGCCTAACCTCGCTTACAGCCGAGAGCATGGACGAACTTGCGTATTCAAGAGACGTTTTCACTTAATTGCGACTACCTTTGCCCGCGCCGAGCACCGCTTTGACCCAGTATGGACTTAATCGTTGCCTTTTGAAGTCCGCGAAACAGGTTACTCCAACCAAATAAAATAGTACCATCTTCCTGCACCTCTCGCAGGAGTAAATCAGCTTGCTTTAGGGGCTGCAGGTGATGATCGAGTGCCTGTTTACTCTTATAGCCGCCAAGTTCCTGTAGAAATTCTTTTGTGCGTGGTTGCTCGCAAGCAATCATTATTTTTCTTGCATGCTCATTTTTAATATGGTCCTCGGCGTGCTTCCTTACTACTTTTGCATTAGAAATGCTTTGGATGGTTTCAATCGCACTGAGTCTGTCTTTGATTGCGACAAGCTCGTCTTGAAGAGGTTGAGACGAAACCTCCATGCTATTTTTCCTCGGGCGCCTATCGTCGCTCATTCTTTGCCCCCAGCTTTCGAGGCTTCATCTGTCTCTAGGAGATCGAAATCTCTCAGGTCAAACAGGCGGATACGTTTCTTTTCCGGTGTCGCCTCCATCAATCCGATTGAAGTGCAACGGGCAGCTAGGGCGACGACAGCATTGGGGCTCATTTTGCAGGCCACACGCACCTGCTCAACTGATGAGCTGCCGTCGAACATTTGGTAGGCCGCTCGGGACTTTGCATCAGGAAGGGCCGCTTCCAAGGCTGCTCTTACAGGCTCCCGTACCGCGATACGTAACCAGTTGCGCATCTCGACAAGCACCTCTAGCAGCTTTTCTTCAGTTTGCGTCTGCATGGTCGTCAAAGAAGTTCGAGGGAAGGGAAATTACCAAGTTTGGCTTCTTCGGGTCGCCAGTAAGCAAGTTGGCTTTGTTTAGAGCCCCAACTAGCGTGCTCAGATGACCTTTGTTTATTGATGTTTCACTATGAATCTCGGCTTGCGTCCGAGTCCCATCCATCAACAGTATCGACTTCTTTTTCGGTAGGCTCGCGCCTGCAAGCTGCCGCAAAGCCGATCGCTGTTTGGCGTCGCGTTCGGCAATTTTATCTTCCGCGAGCAGTTCCAGTACGCCATAGATTTTCCGCAGGAGGTCAAGCGACTCCGAGTCGTAGTTGTGCATTACGCCCCCTCGTTTTCGTCAAAGAAGTTTGAGGGTATTGAAATCATTAGCTCCGGCTGCTTCGGGTCGCCTTTCAAGAGGCCGCCTTCTCTAAGCGCCTTAACCAGTTGGCTGAGTTGCCCTTTGTGAATACCGCATTCATCAACAATTTTCGCCTGGGTTCTTGTACCGTCCATAAGGAGCACTGCCTTTGGATTGTTACCCTTTCCACTTCCCGCGATAAGGCGAAGCTCGTCACGCAGTTTTTTATCGCGCTCCGCGATGGCTGGTTCGGCAATGACGCGAAGAAGTTCGCGCATTTCCTCTAGTACAGTCAGCATGCGGTCGGACGGTTCGGTCATTTTTTATCGTCGCCAAAGATATCGAGAAAATTAGCCGGTATCGGGAACACTGTCTTTGGCATGTCGTCTGCGCCAATCAGCGCCGCTTCGTGCAAAGCTTTGACGAGGCGGCTCAAATCACCTCTGTCGATCCCGCATTCATTCCAGATCGCTGTTTGAGTGCGCGTACCATCCATAAGTACGACTGCGTCCGCCTTTCGCTTGCTCTTTCCTACAATCTGTAGAAGCAAGGCGCGCAGCTTCTTATCGCGTTCCGCAAGTGCAGGCTCCGCTATCAATCTAAGCAGGTCGCGTATCTCTCTTAGCAATTCGGTGTCTTCGCTCATATGAAATGGGAAGCACGCTATTACAAAACTTGTCAAACCTTACGGTCAAGCACCTGCGCAGAAGTCGTTGATAACTATACTGGCGACAATCGCGGCATGGCGGACAAGCCATTTCTTCTTTAAGTGTTGGCTTCACGGAATGGGTCCTCGGGTCAAGCCCGAGGATGACGACGCGTGGGATGGATTTCGCGGCAAATCGCCGGTTTCCAAGCAGTTCATCAAAAACTTATCCACCGCCCTCCAGCCTCCCTTACCCTTCTCCCGTCCACGCATCGGACGGAAGAAAGCATCTGAATCGGGGCCTAGCGACCTCCCGCAACCGCGCGGCGCTACCGCGCTTTCGCCCCCTCACACCCGCCGCAGTTCCACCCGCGCCGCCGCCAGCCGCCGATACAGCGCGCGGCGCCGCACGATCGGCGCCCAGTCGTAGAGGAAGATTTCCAGCGGCCGCCAGTTTGCTACCCAGCCGAGGATCAGCAGGCTTTCGCCCAGCAATTGCGTCAGCGGCCCGGCGCCGCCGCCGATGGCGCGGCTGGCGGCCAGGCAGGCCGCGAGGATCGGCAGGCCGATGAAAAGCGCGCGCCGGCCGCTGCGGAACAATTCGCGCAGCTCCCGCGTGGCGCGGTCGGCGCGGTAGGAGAAATTGCCGCGCACCGCGTCGGCGAGCAGGTGTTCGGCCGGCGGCTCCGGGGCTTCCGCCGACAGGTCCACCACGATGGCGAAACCAGCGTCGCGCGGCGCGTCCTGCGCCCAGTCGATGATGTATTGCAGCGCCTCGGCGTCGAAATCGCGTTCGAGGAAGGGCGAGGGGTCGAGCGAGTGGAACAGCTGCGCCAGCCCCTTGATGCGCAGCGGTATTGCATATTCGTCAGCCATGATCGCCCCGTTTGCGGGCGACGATACCGCCGCGCCAAGCCGGCGGTCAACGCGGCGCAGGGCCCCGAAACAAACGGAATAATCCCGTCGGGTCTGGGGCGTGTATCCTGTCCTTCATAGTACCCCCACCCGTCCTTCGGACCCCGTCCCCACAAGGGGGAGGGAGGTCGCGAGCATGAAGCCTTGCCTGGCACAATGGTGCAGGGGAAAGCGGCGGTGCCTGTGCCTTCCCTCCCCCTTGTGGGGACGGGGTCCGAAGGACGGGTGGGGGTCGTCGCGAAGCGACCATCAAAAACAGTCAGCAAATCCGGTGTCCCGGCGGCCAATCACCGAATTCCCGCCGCGACTTATCCACCTTCCCGAAACCGCCCGTATCCTTTTCCGAATGACGAATGCGCAACGAAGCACGATCAACTGGGACAGGGCGATTGCCCGCAACCGCGAGGCGCTTCTGCGCATTCTCGCGGCGCTGTTCGCCATGGCCGGGCTGGGCGAGGGGGACACGGTGGCCACCCTGCCGCGGCATCTGCGCAATCATCTCCTGCGCATTCTCCGCGCGGCCGAATCCGCCGTCCGGCGGCTGGTGATAATCGCCGCGCGCGGCCTTGATGTTGTTGTGGTGCCCCGCAAACCCGCCACCACAACAACCACAGGCAAGCCCACACCCTCCGTCATCCTCGGGCTTGACCCGAGGACCCATTCCGGAGAGTCCGCGAAGCCCTCGATAGGTAAGAATGCGGCTAGTATTTCAAATGGCATTGCCAGGATTCGGCTTCACGGAGTGGGTCCTCGGGTCATCCTCGGGCTTGACCCGAGGACCACGGATGACGCCCGGTGTGAGACTACACGGCCAATCGCAAACTCCGCGCCGGCCTTGCCCCTGCTCGATCCGCGCAAGCGCTTCGATGTCCGCCCGAAGAGACGCCGCGCGAAATCCTTCCCGCGCATCTGCGTGATCGGGGTTTCCGAGCCGCGCCCGATCCCCGAAATCCGGATCCCCACGCCCGACGACGAGATCGACGCGACCCGCCTCTGCCGCCGGCTCGCCGCGCTGAAACGCGCGCTCGACGATCTCGACGGCCAGGCCCGCCGTCTCGCCCGCTGGAAAGCGAAGCGCGATCTCGGATTGAACCGAACCAAATATTTCTCGCCCATGCGTCCCGGCTGGCCGCCGGGCCGCCGCAAGCGGCCGTTTCACGCGGTCGACGACATTCTCGCCGAGTGCCACGCGCTGGCGCTCGATCTCGAGCGGCGCGACACGTCGTGAGGGGTGGGGACCCGGCAGCGACGAGCAACGGATAGCGGCTTGCCGCTTACGAACCAGAAAACGAGGAGCTTAAGGCCGGGGCCAAAGGGGCTCGCGGTGCCGATGGCGCGCGCCGACTCTCCCCCTTGGAGGGGGAGAAAGTGATTTCCCGGGCTTACGACGCAAAGCGAGTAAGTCCTTGGAAATCACAAGAGAGGGGGAACCGGACACCGAGCCAAGCCCCCTCTCTGGCAAAAGCCAAGGACTTGGCTGCGCCAAGCCCAGGTTTTTGCTTTCTCCCCCGCAAGGGGGGAGATGGATTCCGCATCCCGATCACGCCCGGTTCTCTTACGACATGGAATGTGACCCGGCCGCCCGCGGCGCGCCTGATTCTGGCCGGGGATTAAGTGTCAGTTAACTTTTGCGAGCGGCGCCTGTCTGGCCGCGAATGCGTGGAGTTAAGTGCATGAGTAGCATGTCCTGGGAGACGACAAGCCCTGCCGACCGTGGCCGGGCGGCAAGATCCGTAACGAGAAGACCGGCGGCAAGAAGGCCGGCAGCCGAAAGACCGGCAGCAGCTAGACCGGCGGCCGCGGGGCCGGCGGACGGCAACCGCACCGGGCGCATCGCCGCCATCGGCCTTGTCGCCCTGTTCGGTGTCGCCGCCCTGGTGCTTCTTATCCCCGTCCTGTTGCGCGGCGGAGGCCCGGCGCCGCAGGAAACCGCGCCGCAGACCGCCGCCACAGCCGAACAATCCGCCGCCGAACCGGTAGCCGCCATAACCGCCCCGACGCCCGCCGCCATCGAACAGCCGGCGCTTCCGGCCGGATCGGTCCGCTTCGCCGGGTCCGAAGCCCCGGCCGCCACCGCGCCGGACCGGCCCTCCGTCGACACCGCGCGCACCGCCTCGATCCTGTCGCCGGCCACCGACGTCGCCGTCGCCGAGACGGAGCAGCAGGCCGTCGAGATGGAAAGCCGTCTCGCCGCCGCGGGTGCCAGGGATTTCAAGGTACCGGACAACGATCCCGCCGCGGTGCCGGTCACCGTCGCCTCGGCGACCGCGTCGCCGGCCGAACCGTTCCCGCCGGTTTCGGATCTGAAGCCGGGCCGCGCCGCCAAATGGGTCAATCTGCGCGCCGGGCCGGACAACGACGCGGCGGTGCTCGCCGTCGTCCCCTATGACGCCGCGATCCTGACCCAGCCCGACTGCCCGCACTGGTGCGCCGTCGTCTATGACGGCCGGCAGGGCTATATCTACAAGGCCTTCGTCGTCCATCCCGGCGCGACCGCCGGCGGCTGATCCGCACGGCCGGGGCCGGTCGGAAGGGGCGTTTCGCCGCCCCTTTCATTCACTCGAATTCGTGCGCGTCGTCTTACCGTTTTTTCACCATGGCGGCGCTTTGCCCGCCTTAAGCCTTTGGCAACCCTGTTCCTTAAGCGGCTGGAAACAGGCCGCGTGTAGGTTGGCCCCTGTCCGATCAATACCCGAGAGAGTGTTGACGGCGGTGCTGTGAACGAGAAATAGGAGCTCATCATGTTTGCACGTTTTCTGAAAGACGAGTCCGGTGCGACCGCCATTGAATACGGCCTGATTGCTGCCCTGATCGCTGTCGCGATCATCACCGGCGCAACCACGCTCGGCTCGAACCTGAACGCCAAGTTCGACTTCATCGGCTCGAAGGTCAGCGGCGCCTGATGCCGCGCTGCCCCCGGGCAGTATGCAAGAACCGAAAATGGCCCGTCTCCGCGAGACGGGCCTTTTTCATTTTGGCGCCGGGTCCATGCCCGCGCGGTTAGCAAATCTTAAGCCTGCCCGCGTATCAAGGAAGCCAGTGTAACGAGTGGAGTGAAACGATGATCGCCGCCGTCATCATGGTCGTGTTTCCCTTTTCAATGATCTTCGCGGCCCTGTCCGACGTCTTCACCATGACGATCGGCAACCGGATCTCGCTGGTCCTGATCGCAACCTTCATGGTCGTCGCGCCCTTCATCGGGCTCACCTGGTCGGATTTCGGCATGCATATGGCCGCCTTCGCGCTGGTGCTGACGGTCACCTTCGCGCTGTTCGCAACCGGTACGATGGGCGGCGGCGACGCCAAGCTGCTCGCCTCGACCAGCCTGTGGATGGGCTTCGGCCCGCCGCTTCTCGACTATCTCCTCTGGGCGACGATCGTCGGCGGCGCGTTCACGCTTTTCCTGGTCTTCTTCCGCAAATCGTCCTTAGCCGTCTATGCCGGCGAGGTGCCGATCCTGCGCCGCATGATCGATGAAAAGGACGTCCCCTATGGCGTCGCTCTGGCGATTGGCGGGCTGATCGCCTTTCCGGAATCGCCCGCAATGGTCTGGGTTCTTGGCCAGCTCGCAGCGTGACCGCGAGGTCACCCTAGGGCAGATAGATTGCATTTAAGCTTTATTAAGCATGAAAATTACGGGCTTATTAACCCTAATTACACCTTTGCGAACGAAACATGCTCCCACGAGGTTCGGAACTTGTCCCGAAAGTGGGTGCCATCATGTCGAAGCGTATCATCATCCTTGGCGTAGCGATCATCGCCGCAGGCGGTGCCGGTTACATGGCCATGAACATGGTTGCTCCGCCGCCCGCGGAGGCGCCGCAGGTCGCTGAGACCAAGCCGGCGATCGAATTGGACGAAGTCCTGGTCGCCAGCGAAAACCTGAACACCGGCTCGGCCATCGACGGCCAGTTGCGCTGGCAGGAGTGGCCCGTCTCGGCGCTTTCGCCCGATTACATAACGCGCTCGCTGCGCCCCAACGCAGTCGACGAACTGCGCGGTTCCGTCGTCCGCTCAACGATCTCCCAGGGCGAGCCGATCCGTCCGATCAAGCTCCTCGGCCCCGACCAGAGCTTCATGTCCTCGATCCTGCCCTCGGGCAAGCGCGCCGTCGCCACCCAGATCGCGGCCGACACGTCGGCCGGTGGCTTTATCCTTCCCGACGACTATGTCGACGTCATCATGACGACCCGTCCACCGGATCGCGCCGGCTCCTATGTCACCGAGACGATCCTCAAGAACATCCGCGTGCTGGCGATCGACCAGACGATTCGCGAGGATGAACAGGGCCATCTCGTCCAGGTCGGTCAGACCGCCACCCTGCAGCTGACGCCGAAACAGGCCGAGATCATCACGGTCGCCCAGCAGATGGCCGATCGGCTGACACTGGCGCTGCGGTCCGTCCGTGACGTCGATCCCAACGCCGACGATTCTGGCGAAGCCGACCATCTTTTGACCGGTGGCGCCAGTGGCGGTGCGGTTACCATCATCAAGTCCGGCAAGCGCAGCGAGGTTCAAACGCAATGAACGCCCATATCTTTCGCAACCGCGCCAATATCTCCGAGCGGAGTTTTCCGGGCATGATTGCCAAGCGTTTCTTCAAGGCCATGATTTCCGCAACGGCGGTCACCGCGATGGTTGCGGCCACGCCGCTTGCCGTGGTTCCAGCCGCGGCGGCGGACCAGGACAGCACCGTCGGCACCAACAACAGCAACATCATCGAGATCGGCCGCGAGAGCCGCGGCACCGAGCGCGTGTCGCTTGGCCTCAACAAGTCGATCGTGCTCGACCTGCCGGTCGATGCGCATGACATCCTGGTTGCCAATCCGGAAGTCGCCGATGCGGTCACCCGCACGGCGCGGCGCATCTATCTGTTCGGCAAGAAGGTCGGCGAGACCAATATCTTCATCTTCGACAAGGCCGGCAAGCAGGTGGTCAGCCTCGATCTGCGCATCGAGCGCGATGTCACGGGCCTTGACCGCTACCTTGCCCGCTTCATCCCCGATTCCGACATCAAGTCCGAAATCATCAACGATAACATCGTGTTGAGCGGCACCGTGCAGACACCGCAGGACGCCGCGAAGGCGAACCAGCTCGCCGAGATATTCGTCAAGGGCGGCGATGCGACCTCCGATGCCTTCTCCTTTTTCTTCCGCCGCGGCAACAGCAAGATCGTCAACATGCTCGACATCGTCGGCGGCGACCAGGTCACGCTGAAGGTGACCGTTGCCGAAGTGCAGCGCTCCGTCATGAAGCAGCTTGGCGTCAACCTGATCGGCAGCCGCACCGGCGATCACGGCATATCCTTCCAGGGCATCTCCGAAGGCATCGCCGGCGCGCTCGGCAAGCCGCTGAGCAATACGGGGTTCAATCTCGGCGGCTCGCTTGCCGGTCTCCAGCTCGACGCCTACTTCCGCGCGATGGAAGAGGCCGGTGTGATGAAGACCCTTGCGACCCCGACCTTGACTGCCATCTCGGGCGAAAAAGCCGTGTTCAAGGTCGGCGGCGAATACAACATCATCAAGGGGGCGACCGCCGGCGACAATGGCGGCAGCACCTTCGATATCCAGACTCTGGACTACGGCATCGGGCTCGAGTTCACGCCGGTCGTACTCGGACCGGGACGCATCAGCCTCAAGATCCGCACTTCGGTCTCCGAACCGACCGTCTCTGGCACCGTTCCGGTTTCCATCGGTGCCGCCAACGGTCTGGAAGCAAATGTCCTGTCGATCCGCAAGCGCCTCGCCGACACCACCGTCGAGCTGCCCTCCGGCGGCGCGATGATGATTGCCGGCCTCATCAATGACGATGTGCGCCAGGTGGTCAGCGGCTTCCCCGGTCTCTCCAAGGTTCCGGTGCTCGGCACCTTGTTCCGCAGCCGCGACTTCGTCCACAACGAATCCGAGCTCGTCATCACCGTGACGCCCTATCTCGTGCGCGCCACGCCGCCGAACAAGCTGGCGCTGCCGACGGACAATTTCACCCCGGCGAGCGACCGGACAGGCAACCTTCTCGGCCGCGTTAACCGGATCTACGGCACTGTTGAGAAAGATCTTCCCGATGGCCGTTACTACGGCGTCGTCGGATTCATTTACAAATAGGAGTGGGGTCCGATGCGTTTCAAAGCCTATGTAAACTCTGCAGGGTTGTTGGTTATGGCGACCGTCATCGCAGGCTGCGGCTCCATCGGCCGGGATCCGGTCCAGGTCGGCGCCATTCCCGATGACTACCGCACCCGCCATCCGATCGTGCTGAGCGAAAAGGAACACACGCTTGATGTTCCGGTCGCCTCCGGAGCCCGGGAGCTGAACCTTTCGGTTCGCTCCAACATCCGCGCTTTCGCGGCGGGCTTTGCCGACTCGGGCACCGGGACGATGTTCCTGATCATGCCGGTCGGCTCGCCGAACGAATATGCGGCAAAGACGGTCGAGGGGCAGATCCTGGCGGCGATCTCCAAGGGCGGCGCGTCGCGCAACCGGGTGGTCGTCCAGCAATATGACGCAAGTGCCCATGGTTCGGCGGCAGCCGTGCGACTGTCCTACAACGGCGTCACCGCGTCGACGGGGCGCTGCGGCACGTGGCCTGCGGACCTGACCGAGACCGCGGAAAACAAGAATTACCACGACTTTGGCTGCTCCTCGCAGGCGAACCTGGCGGCGATCATCGCCAATCCGGTTGACCTGATGGGACCGCGCCAGTCGAGCCAGATCGATGCAACCGAGCGGGCTGCCGTTATCCAGGACTATCAGAAGGGTCCTCGTGGCGCGCCGTCCGAGGTTAGCTACTAAGCGGGGAAGAGAAGCATGTCAGACGTTGCTTATGACGAGGACTTCGGCGACCAGCCCGCGGTTGATCCGGGCGATATCGCTGCGCTCAACGACGTGCGGCCCGTCCCGCGCATCTCGGTCCAGGCCTTCTGCGAAACCGAGGGTGTTGCCGCACCGATCGGCCGCATGGGCGAGGATCGCCGCATGGCCAAGGCGCAGACCCGGGTCTATATGGGCGGCATTCCCGCTGCCGTCGAGTTTTACCAGTCCGCGCCGACGCCGAACCTCATCATCCTGGAATGCTCGGCGACGCCGGACATCCTGTTCAAGGGCTTGAACGATCTTGCCGAGGTTTGCGATCCCAACACCAAGGTCGTGATCATCGGTCATCACAACGATGTCACGCTCTATCGCGAACTGATCAAGAACGGCATTTCGGAATACATCGTCGCGCCGGTCACGATCGCGGAAATGATGAATGTCGTCTCGACGCTGTTCATCGACCCGGATGCCGAACCGCTCGGCCGGTCGGTCGCCTTTATCGGCGCCAAGGGCGGCGTCGGATCGTCGACCATCGCGCACAACGTGTCCTGGGCCGTCTCGACGCTCTTCCAGGCGGAAGTTTTGATCGCCGACATGGACCTGCCCTTCGGTACCGCGAATATCAATTTCGACCAGGATCCGGCCCAGGGTATTGCCGAGGCCGTGTTCTCGTCGGATCGCATCGACGAGGTCTATCTCGACCGGCTGCTCGCCACCTGCGCCGAGCATCTGTCTCTGCTCGCCGCTCCGTCGATGCTCGACAAGGTCTATGATTTCGATCCCGACGCCTTTTCGCAGTTGCTCGACGTCGCCCAGCGCACCGCGCCCTATGTCGTGCTCGACGTTCCGCATGTCTGGAACGGCTGGACGCGCCGGACGCTGGAACAGGCCGATGAGGTCGTCATCGTGGCCTCGCCGGAACTGGCGAATCTGCGCAACGCCAAGAACATCATAGACACGCTGCGCAAGCTGCGTCCGAACGACGCTGCGCCGCGGCTTATTCTCAACCAGGTCGGCATGCCGAAGCGCCCCGAGATCGCGGTGTCCGATTTTGCCGATCCTCTCGATCTCGAACCGATCGCGGTCATTCCCTTCGACGCGCAACTGTTCGGGACGGCGTCCAACAACGGCCGCATGCTGGCCGAGACCGATGCCGCCAATCCGATCGTCTCCAGTCTGTCGAATATCGCGCATCTCGTGACGGGTCGCGGTGTGGTCAAGGAGAAGCAGAAATCAGGCCTGAAGGGCATGCTTGCGAAACTGAAAAAGAAGTGACGCTTCCTCGAAGCGAGTAACGGGACAAACCGATGTTCGGAAAAAAGGGTACGGGTAGCGCATCCAGCGGTTCTTTTGGTGGCGCATCGCAGTCCGGGGCTTCCCGGGGT
>NZ_JACZCS010000042.1 GCF_014904745.1 Oricola nitratireducens | reverse complement strand
CCCACGCCTCAGGCGCCGCCGCCGTCGCGTGATATGCCGATCGACAAGCCGCGTGCCAAGACGCAGCGCAACGACGTCTACTACGACACCAAGATGCAGGTGTTTTCGGCGCTGATCGAAACGATCGACCTGTCACAGCTCGCCAAACTCGACGCCGACAGCGCGCGCGAGGAAATCCGCGATATCGTCAACGACATCATCGCGATCAAAAATTTCGCGATGTCGATCTCCGAGCAGGAGGAATTGCTCGAGGATATCTGCAATGACGTTCTCGGTTACGGGCCGCTCGAGCCGCTGCTCGCCCGCGACGACATCGCCGATATCATGATCAATGGCGCTGACAACGCCTATATCGAAGTCAGCGGCAAGGTTGTGGACGCGGGCATCCGCTTTCGCGACAACCAGCAGCTGTTGAACATCTGCCAGCGCATCGTCAGCCAGGTCGGCCGCCGCGTCGACGAATCGAGCCCGATCTGTGACGCGCGCCTACCCGACGGTTCGCGCGTCAACGTTATCGCACCGCCGCTCGCCATCGACGGCACTGCCCTGACCATTCGAAAGTTCAAGAAAGACAAGCTGACGCTCGATCAGCTCGTCAATTTTGGTTCGATTTCGCCGGAAGGGGCGACGCTGCTGCAGATCATCGGACGCGTGCGCTGCAACGTCGTCATCTCTGGCGGTACCGGCTCGGGCAAGACGACGCTGCTCAACTGCCTGACGCATTATATCGATACCGACGAGCGCATCATCACCTGCGAGGACTCGGCCGAGCTGCAACTGCAGCAGCCGCACGTGGTGCGCCTTGAAACCCGTCCGCCGAACCTGGAAGGCGAGGGCGAGATCACCATGCGCGATCTGGTCAAGAACTGCCTGCGCATGCGTCCTGAACGCATCGTCGTCGGCGAGGTGCGCGGCCCGGAGGTGTTCGACCTGCTGCAGGCCATGAACACCGGCCACGACGGATCGATGGGCACCATCCACGCCAACACCCCGCGCGAATGCCTCAGCCGTATGGAATCGATGATCGCGATGGGCGGCTTCACCCTGCCGCAGAAGACGGTGCGCGAGATTATCGTCGGCTCCGTCGACGTCATCGTCCAGGCCGCCCGCCTTCGCGACGGCTCGCGCCGCATCACCCACATCACCGAGGTGATCGGCATGGAAGGCGACGTCATCATCACCCAGGACCTCATGCTCTACGACATGGAGGGCGAGGATGCGTCCGGCAAGATCATCGGCCGGCACCGGTCGACCGGCGTCGGCAGGCCGGCGATGTGGGATCGCGCGCGCTACTTCAACGAGGAGCAACGTCTCGCTGCGGCTCTCGATGCGATGGAGGTCGTGGTAGCGTGACCGTAACGGGCCAGATAGAGATCGGAAGTCAGTCATGATGATCTTTGGTTTTCCGGCCAGTGTTGTTGCATTCGTCGTGCTTGCCGGCCTTGGCGTCGGCGGCGTGCTTTACGCGTTGTTCTTCACCACGATCGAGAACGAGCAGAACCAGAACCGCCGTCTGTCGAGTATCAAGTCGCAGTCGACTGACAGCGCCTCGCGCCGTGCCGCGATCGACCGCGCGTCCGAAGGCGCCAAGCGCAAGAAGCAGATCCAGGATTCGCTGAGCGAACTCGACGAGCGTAACAAGGACCGCGTGCGCGACGCCGCGCACCCGTCGCTGAAGAAGATGCTGATGCAGGCCGGCCTGAAGATCGAGATGCAGACCTTCTACATGTACTCGCTGATCTGCGGCGTTGCGCTGTCCGCGATGGCCTTCATCATGGGTGTGCCGCCGATCTATCTCATCGGCATTCTGTTCGCCGGTGCTTTCGGCGTGCCGCGCTGGGCCGTCAGCTTCATTCGCAAGCGGCGCATGAAGGCGTTTCTCAACGAATTTCCCAATGCGATCGATGTGATCGTGCGCGCCATCAAATCCGGCCTGCCGCTCAATGACGGCCTGCGCCTGATCGCCAGCGAGGCCCGCGAGCCGGTCAAATCGGAATTCCGTCGCATCATCGAGGCACAGCAGCTCGGTTTGTCGACTCCGGAAGCCTGCGGCCGCATGTATCAGTCGATGCCGATCCCCGAAGCCAACTTCTTCGCTATCGTCATCCAGATCCAGGCCAAGGCCGGCGGCAACCTCGCGGAGGCGCTCGGCAACCTGTCGCGCGTGCTGCGTGACCGCAAGAAGATGAAGGCCAAGGTCAATGCCATGTCCATGGAAGCCAAGGCCTCGGCCGCGATCATCGCGGCGCTTCCCTTCATCGTGACCGTGCTCGTCTATCTGACCAGCCCGGCCTACATCATGCTGCTGTTCACGACCAATACCGGTTTCCTGATCCTCGGCGTCTCCGCCGTATGGATGTCGATCGGCGTCTTCGTGATGCGCCAGATGATCAACTTCGAGGTCTAGGCAATGAGTGACGATCTCGTAAATCTGCTCACATCGCAGCAATTCGTCGTCGCGATCCTCGTCGCGGTGAGCGTCTTCGCCACGCTGTTCACCGTTTTGACGCCGATGCTCGGTGGCAACGAGTTGAAGGCGCGCATGAAGACGGTCGCCACCGAACGCGACGAAATCCGCGCGCGCGAACGGGCGCGTCTTGCCGCCGAAAAGCAGCAGAATCGCGGTTCGCTGCGCATGGAGGCCAAGCAGGGCGGCGTGCGCCGCATCGTCGAGCGGCTCGATCTGAAGAAGGCTCTCGCAGATCAGGCGACCATCGACAAGATGCGCGCGGCAGGCTTTCGCGGCCAGCAACCGCTGAACGTCTTCCTGTTCATGCGCCTCGTCCTGCCGGTTGTCTTCTTCGTTGTCGCGCTGGTCTATGTCTTTGTATTCCGCGCCCTGATAGAGCAGCCGACGGCGATCCGCATTCTCGCCTGTGTCGGTTTTGCCTATCTCGGCTTCTACTCGCCGAACATCTACGTTTCCAACAAGGCGGGCAAACGCAAGGCGTCGATCAAGAAGGCCTGGCCGGACGCGCTCGACCTGATGCTGATCTGCGTGGAATCTGGCATGTCGGTCGAGGCGGCCTTTCGCAAGGTCTCCGAGGAAATCGGCACCCAGTCGGTGCCGCTTGCCGAGGAACTCGTGCTCGTCGGCGCAGAACTGTCCTTCCTGCAGGAACGGCGCATGGCCTATGAGAACATGGCCAACCGCACCGGGCTCGAAAGCGTGAAGTCGGTCTCCCAGGCGCTTGTCCAGGCGGAACGCTACGGTACGCCCGTCGGCCAGGCACTGCGCGTGCTGGCCGCCGAAAGCCGCGACCAGCGCATGAACGAGGCCGAGAAGAAGGCGGCGGCACTGCCACCGAAGCTGACGGTGCCGATGATTCTGTTCTTCCTGCCGGTTCTCTTCGGCGTCATCCTTGGACCCGCCGGCATCCAGATCTCCGCTCGCGGCGGCATCTTCTGACCGCTGCGAAAAGCCGCGAGCAACATGAAAAGGCGGTCTTTTTGGCCGCCTTTTTGTTTGGCTGGTGCAGCCCGCCGGCATCTGCACGGGCTAGAAGATGATCGCCGCCAAAACGTAGAGTGCCATCACGATCACGGCGAGGGAGCCGATCGTGTAGAAGGTCGCGCGCACCTCGTGCATCTGCTTGGTTATGTAGGCGACCGCGTGGGCGAGGCGGGCGAGAACAAAGCCGTACATCAGGGTCTGGGCAAGGAGAAGTGGCGGCTCGACGGTCACGAAGACCAGGCCTGCGGCCCAGAAGGCCGGAATGTTTTCAAGATCGTTGCGGTGCATGCGCCGCGACCGGTCCACATAGTCGTTGAGTTCGAGTTGGCCGGGCCGGGGGGTCCTGTTGAGCGGGCCGGCCTGCAGGTCCTCCGGGCTCGCCAGCCCGGAATCGCTCTTCATCATCCGGTAGACGGTCATCCAGCCCTGCCCCATGACCTTCAGCACCATCAGTGCGGCCGCGATCGCATAGGTGACGAAGACCGGATTTTCCGGATTGAGCGCTGCCATGACAATCCCCTCGTTGCCGCCCGGCCGGTGACCGGCGGGGATCGCGGATCGTATCACGGATTTCGGAAGACGGTAGAAGCGGGGTGTCCAGCGGGAGAAGGGGTCGCGAAAGACGCTATTGCTTGGCTTTCTTGGCCTTGTCTTCCTGCTTGATCAGGTTCCAGGCGTTCTGCTGCGACAGCATGTTGCGCAGATAGGCGACATTCGCCTCGGCCTGCTGCGGCGACAATTCGCGCCGCGCGATCTGGTCGGCTTCGTCGAAACGTCCCTGAAGCCCGACGACGAGCGCCAGGTTCTGGCGCACGCGGCTGTCGGCCGCCGGTTGCTGAACGGCTTGGCGCAGATAGGTTTCGGCTTGGCTCAGATTGCCTTCCAGCACGTAGCTCATGCCGAGATTGGACAGGATAGACGGCTCGTCCGGGCGCAGTTCGAGCGCCTTCCGGTAAAGCTGGCGGGCTTCGTCGGAGCGGTTGGTCTGGTCGTAGATCGCGCCTTCCGCCGAGATCAGGCGCCAGTCCGGCTGGGTCGGATCCTGTGCGCGCTGAAGCGCGTCGAGCGCCTGGTTGAACTGGCCGGCGCTTGCGAGCGCCTTGCCGTAGGCGGCGAGCACCTGCTTGTCGTTCGGGTAATCGATGGCGGCCTTGCGCATCACGGCCAGCGCCTGGTCGTTGCGGTCGTTCATCCTCAGGATCGAGGCGAACGCCATGGCGACGGTCTTGTCCTTCGGATTGCGCTCGTAGATTTTCGAATAGGAACTCAGCGCCTGATCGAGCTCGACCGCGGTCATCTGTTCGACCGGTTTTTGCGCCGGCGAGCCGATCGAGCCGGTTGTAAGGCCCCGACTGGCGCAGGCGGTGACCGTGGAGGCCGCGAGGAGGATGGCGAGCGCGCGAAGCGCCGGCCGTGCCGATCTCCGCTTGGCTGAGGATATCGTTGCGGTCTTGCTTGCGGTTCGCACCATGTGGAGCTCCCTCGCGGCGTTCGTTCCGGTGGATGACGCCGCATTGATGGCGATGAATCTCTTGCAGAAAGCAATATTCTGTTAACCCTAACGGATGGTTAATGTTGGTTAACGGGGCGCCCGCCAAAATGGCGCTGCGCGTGATTTGGAAGAAATGATGCTCGATGATGTATTGACGCCGACAAGCCGCCGCACCAAGGCGGCGCGACCTGTCTGGCTTGTCCGCGCGGACGGCCTGAAGGACGAGACGGCCTATGGCAAAGCGGCCGCCAGATGGGTCCGCGAAACACGTTTCAAGGCCGGCGCGGGCGACGTGCTCCTGCTACCCGGCGAGGACGCTGGCGAAATCGCTGGCGCCGTGCTCGGGCTCGGCGACGCCGATGACCCGCTCGCAGCGGGCGCGCTGGCCGGAAAGCTGCCCGGCGGCGACTGGTATTTCGAGGATGCGCGCGAAACCGACCTGCGTCTTGCCACGCTCGGTTTCCTGTTCGGCGCCTACCGGTTCAGCCGTTACCGCAGGCCACCGGGCGACCGGCCGCGCCTGATCCTTGATGACGGCCTTGACCGGGCGGAGATCGGGGCCCTGGCGCAAGCCGTCTGGCTCGCCCGCGATCTCGTCAACACGCCGGCCAACGACCTCGGCCCCGAAGGGATCGAGGCGGCGGCCCGCAGCCTCGCCAAACCGCGCAAGATGGCGGTCAAGGTTATCAAGGGCGCCGATCTGCTGAAGCAGAACTTCCCGCTCATCCACGCCGTCGGGCAGGCGTCCGTCTCGCCACCGCGCCTCATCGACATGCGTTGGGGAAAGCGCGGCGCGCCACGGCTGACACTGGTTGGCAAGGGCGTTGCCTTCGATACCGGCGGCCTCGACATCAAGCCCGCCAGCGGCATGCGCAACATGAAGAAGGACATGGGCGGCGCGGCGAACGTTCTCGCCCTTGCCGGGCTGATCGTCGACATGAAGCTGGACGTGCGCCTGCGCGTGCTGATCCCGGCAGTGGAAAACGCCATTGCCGGCAATGCCTTCCGGCCGGGCGACATCTTCCCGAGCCGCAAGGGCCTGACGGTCGAGATCGGCAACACCGATGCCGAGGGGCGGCTGGTGCTCGCCGATGCGCTGGCGTTTGCCGATGAGGAAAAGCCGGATCTCCTGATCGACATGGCGACGCTGACGGGCGCCGCGCGCGTCGCGCTCGGGCCGGACGTGCCGCCCTTCTATACGACCGACGACGCCTTCGCCGATGCGCTGGCCGCCGCCTCTCTGCTCGAGCACGATCCGCTCTGGCGCATGCCGCTCTGGGCGCCCTACACGAAAGGTCTGAATTCGCAGGTCGCCGATCTCTGCAATGTCACCAGCGACGGCATGGCCGGGTCGGTCACGGCCGCGCTGTTCCTGCAGCGCTTCGTCAGCAATGCCAAGAGCTGGGCGCATTTCGACATCTTTGCCTGGAACGCATCGGCCAAGCCGCATTCGCCCGTCGGCGGCGAGGCGCAGGCGATCCGCGCGCTCCTGGTTGCGCTCAGGCAACGCTACGGCGTTGCCGCCTGAGGCCCGTTAACCGCCTCCTTATTGCGTTTGTTAAGGGATGGCGGATATTGTGCCGGAACCGAAACGAACGCATGAGCGGTTCATGTCTATTCGCTTGCGCCCAAGCCAGGCATTGGCCTTGTGGCACCAGGTCGCACTTTCCGAGGTGCGTGACGATGCGCCGGACCTGACCTCGCGCCAGATGGCGATCCTGCTCTCGATCTATCTCGAGCCGCCGCCGCATACGGTGCGCGGGCTTGCCGCCAAGCTCAACGTCACCAAGCCGGTCATCACCCGCGCGCTCGACGCCATGGGCGCGCGCAAGCTGGTGACCCGCCACCGCGATCCGCGCGACAAGCGCAACGTCATCATTTCGCGCACCGTCGAAGGCGCGCTCTATCTTGAGCGGTTCGCCGACGTGATCATTGCCAAGGCGCGGGAGCTGCCGCTTTGACGCTCGATCGCCGGCTGAACGCGATGCGCCCGGATATCGCCGACAAGCGGCTGCGGGGTAGGGTCGAGGCGGAGACATTTGTCGAGGCCCGGACGGGTGTCGTCACCGCTCCCGTGGCCGGCATCCGAACCGCGCCGTCGCACGATGCCGGTCTCGACACGCAGTTCCTTTTCGGCGATCGCGTGCTTATCTTCGAGGTGAAGGACGGCTGGGCCTGGCTGCAGGGTGAGCGCGACTCCTATGTCGGCTTTTCCGCCATGGAAGCGCTGTCCCTTGATCCGGCGCCCGAACCGACGCATCGCATTGTCGCCCCGCGTACCTTCCTCTTCCCGGAACCGGAACTGAAGAAGCCGCCGCTCACGACCCTGTCGATGGGATCGCAACTGGCCGTTGCAAGCGAGGAGGAGCGCCGCGGGACGCGCTATGCGGTTCTTGCCGATGGAAGCGCCGTGCCCGCCATTCACGTTGCGCCCGCCACCGAACAGGCCGCGGATTACGTGTCTGTCGCCGAACGGTTCCTGCACACGCCTTATCTGTGGGGCGGCGCGTCGGGGTTTGGCATCGACTGTTCCGGGCTGGTGCAATTGTCGATGTTCATGGCCGGCATCGATGTACTCCGCGACAGCGACATGCAGGAAGCGACGATCGGCGAATCGCACGAAACCGGCGGCGACTTCTCGTCACTGCAGCGCGGCGATCTCGTCTTCTGGAAGGGTCATGTCGGTATCATGGTCGACGATCGCGCCCTGCTGCACGCCAACGGCCGCACCATGTCGGTCGCGCTCGAGCCGCTCGCCGAGGCGGTCGAGCGCATCGAGCCGCTTTACGGAATGCCCACGTCGGTGCGCCGGCCTTAGTAACCCGCGTCGCGGTCGACCAGGTTCTTCAGCGGTTCGCCGCGGTCGTGCGCGTCCATCTGTTCGACCATCGGCGGAATCAGCGCCTCCGGCATCGAGGCCGCCGCCGCGTGCGGCGTGATCGTCACCCGCGGATGCGTCCACAGCGGGCTGTCCCCGGGCAGCGGTTCGCTCTCGAACACGTCGAGCGACACGGCCCCGAGCTTGCGGCTTTCCAGCGCCGCGAGGATATCGGCCTCGTTCTGCAGTCCGCCGCGCCCGGCATTGATCAGGATCGGCGCGCCGAGCGGGCCGCGCGCCTTCATCCTGGCGAAGAACGGCGCCGCCAGGATGCCGTGCGTCGCCGGCGTCAGCGGCAGCAGGCAAACGACGATATCGGCCAGCGCCAGGAACTGGTTCAACCCGTTGTCGCCGGCAAAGGTGTCGATCGCCTCGCCGGTCTTCGCCGTCCGGCTCCAGCCGATGACCTTGAAGCCGAGCGCCCTCAGCTTCCGGCCCGCGTCGCGGCCAAGATTGCCGTAACCGAGAATGCCGACGGTCACGTCGCGCGCCGCCGGCTGCATCTTGCTTTCGTTCCACACCTTGCGTGCCTGCTGGTCGCGGTAGAGCATCCCCTTGCGGTGATGGTCGAGCACCTGCCAGACGACATATTCGCTCATCCGTTCGGTCAGGTCGTCGGCGACGATGCGTACGATCGGCACGTCCGGCATATCGCCTTCCGCGAAGATGTGGTCGACGCCGGCTCCGATGGAAAAGATCGCCTTCAGGTTCGGCAGGCCGTTCAGCACGCCCGGCCGTTGCTTCCAGACGACCGCGTAGTCGATGCCGGGATCGTTCGGGCCGGACGGTTCCTCGACGATTGCGCGGTCCGGCGCCGCCTTTTCCAGCGCCGTGCGCCAGATGGCGGGATCGAACCCGGTGACGGAAAGAAGGATCTTGCCCTTTTGTGCCATAACTCTACTCGTTGACGACGCCGGCCGGTGCGACCTCGATATCGAAGGCCGCGGCCATCAGCGCCTTTGTATAGTCGGTCTTCGGATCGTCGAAAATCTGTTCCGACCGGCCGAACTCGACGACCTTGCCATTGCGCATCACCATCACCTCGTTGGCCAGCGCCCGCACCACCTTCAAATCGTGGCTGATGAACAGATAGGCGAGGTCGTGCCTGCGCTGCAAGTCGCGCAGGAGATCGACCACCTGTGCCTGCACGCTCATGTCGAGCGCCGATGTCGGTTCGTCCAGCATCACGAATTTCGGCTTCAGCACCATGGCGCGCGCGATGGCGATGCGCTGGCGCTGGCCGCCGGAAAATTCGTGCGGATAGCGGAAGCGGGTGTCCGGATCGAGTCCGACTTCGTGCAGCGCTTCCACAACGCGGGTGTCGCGCTCCTCGCGCGTCAGCTTCGGCTCGTGCACGGCAAGCCCTTCGGCGACGATTTCGTCGACGGACATGCGCGGGCTCAGGCTGCCGAACGGATCCTGGAAGACGACCTGGATCTCGCGCCGGAGCGGCCGCATCGCCTCGAAGGAAAAGGCGTCGATGTTCCTGCCGTCGAAGACGATGCGCCCTTCCGACGAGATCAGCCGGGTGAGCGCGAGGCCGAGCGTCGTCTTGCCGGACCCGGATTCGCCGACAATGCCGAGCGTCTGGCCGGCCCGCACACTCACGTCGACGCCGTCGACCGCCTTGACGTTGTCGACCGTCTTGCGCAGCAGCCCCTTGCGGATCGGAAACCACACTTTCATGCCGTCCGCCTTCAGGATTTCGGCGGCATTGTCGTTGAGCAGGATCGGCCGGCCCTTCGGCTCGGCGGCGAGCAGGTGCTTGGTATAATCGTGCTGCGGATTGGCGAAAATGTCCTCGGTGCGGCCGGTCTCGACTATTTTCCCGTTCGTCATCACGCAGACCCGGTCGGCGATCCGGCGGACGATGCCGAGGTCGTGCGTGATGAACAGCATCGACATCTGCTCTTCGCGCTTCAGGTCGTCGAGCAGTTGCAGGATCTGCGCCTGCACCGTCACGTCGAGCGCTGTGGTCGGCTCGTCGGCGATCAGCAGCTTCGGCTTGTTGGAGAGCGCCATGGCGATCATCACGCGCTGGCGCTGCCCGCCCGACAATTGGTGCGGATAGGCTTTCAGGCGCTTGGCCGCGTCGCGGATGCCGACCTGGTCGAGCAGGTCCAGCGTGCGTTCGGGAATGACGGCTTCGCGGGCGCCGTGCAGCCTGAGGATTTCGCCGATCTGCCGCTCGACCGTGTGCAGTGGGTTGAGCGAGGTCATCGGCTCCTGGAAGATCATTGCGATCTGGTTGCCGCGCATCTTGCGCAGGTCCGCCTCCTTCGCGGCGAGAAGATCCTTGCCGAGGAAATCGATTTTTCCGGAGGGATGGCTCGCCGCCGGATATTGCAGCAGCTTGAGGACCGACAGCGCGGAGACGGATTTGCCCGACCCGGATTCGCCGACCAGCGCCACCGTCTCGCCGTCGGCGATGTCGAAGGAAATCCGGTCGACGGCCAGCGTCGTCTCGCCGCCCTGGGTGAAGGCGACCGACAGGTCGCGCACGGAAAGGAGAGGCGTCCCGGTCATCCGAAGGTCTTTCGCGGGTCGAAGGCGTCGCGCGTCGCCTCGCCGATGAAGATCAGGAGCGACAGCATCACCGAAATGACGATGAAGCCGGAAAATCCGAGCCACGGCGCCTGCAGATTGTTCTTGCCCTGCAGGATCAGCTCGCCGAGCGAGGCCGATCCCGGCGGCAGGCCGAAACCGAGGAAATCGAGCGAGGTCAGAGTGGTGATCGAGCCGTTCAGGATGAAGGGCAGGAAGGTCAGCGTCGAGATCATGGCATTGGGCAGCAGGTGGCGGAACATGATCGTGCGGTTGGGCACGCCCAGTGCGCGGGCCGCGTTGACATATTCGAAGTTGCGCGCGCGCAGGAATTCGGCGCGCACGATGCCGACGAAGCTCACCCACGAGAACAGCAACATGATGCCGAGCAGGATCCAGAAACCCGGCGGCAGGATCGCCGCGATGATCAGCAGCAGGTAGAGCACCGGCATCGACGACCAGATCTCGATGACGCGCTGGCCGATCAGGTCGGTCCAGCCGCCGAAGAAGCCCTGGATCGCGCCGAAGGTGACGCCGACGACGGCCGACAGCGCCGTCAGGATCAGGCCGAACAGCACCGAGATGCGGAAGCCGTAGATCAGCCGGGCGAGCACGTCGCGCGCCTGGTCGTCCGTGCCGAGCCAGTTGAAATTGCCGGCGACGCAATTCGGATCCTGCGCCCCCATCGGATAGCGCGCGCACAGTTCCTCGCGGCTGTCGAACAGGAAGGCCGGCTTCGACGGCGCCGCTGTCGGCACCTCCTTGTTGACTGTCCTGTAGGAGAAGCGGATCGGCGGCCACAGCATCCAGCCATGGGCGTTGATCTCGTCCTGGATGAAGGAATCGGTGAAATCGATGCGCGGCAGGGCGAGCGGATCGTCCGGGAACAGCACCTTTTCCGAATAGGTGTGGAAGATCGGCGTCAGGATCTGGTCCTTGTAGACGGCGACGATCGGCTTGTCGTTGGCGATGAACTCGGCGAACATCGACAGGATGAACAGGAACAGGAACACCCACAGCGACCAGTAGCCGCGCCGGTTCGCCTTGAAATTCTTCCAGCGCCGCTGGTTGAGCGGTGACAGGAACGGCCGGCGGCGCGGTTGCGCGACGGTTGTCCCGGTCAGCGTGGCGGACTGGTCCATCGTCACACGTCCCTCCGCTCGAAATCGATGCGCGGGTCGACCCAGGTGTAGATCAGGTCGGACAGGAGCCCGACCAGCAGTCCCATCAGCGAGAAGATGTAGAGCGTTGCGAAGACCACCGGATAATCGCGGTTGATCACCGAGGTGAAGCCGAGCAGGCCGAGGCCGTCGAGCGAGAAGATCGTCTCGATCAGCAGCGAGCCGGTGAAGAACGACGAGATGAACGCGCCCGGGAAACCGGCGATGATGATCAGCATCGCGTTGCGGAACACGTGGCCATACAACACCTGGCGCTCGTTCAGGCCCTTGGCGCGCGCGGTGACCACATATTGCTTGCGGATTTCGTCGAGGAACGAGTTCTTCGTCAAAAGCGTCGAGGTCGCGAAAGCCGACAGCACCAGCGCCAGCAGCGGCAGCGTGATGTGCCAGAAATAGTCGACGATTAGCGCCGGCCAGGAAAGTTGCCGCCAGTTGTCGGAGACGAGACCGCGCAACGGAAACCAGTCGAAAAACGAGCCGCCCGCAAACAGCACGATCAGCAGGATCGCGAACAGGAAACCCGGGATGGCGTAGGCGACGATGACCACCGCGCTGGTCCACATGTCGAAATGCGACCCGTCCTTGACCGCCTTGCGGATGCCGAGCGGGATCGAGATTCCGTAGGACAGCAGCGTGATCCAGATGCCGAGCGAGATCGATACCGGCATTTTCTCCTTGATCAGGTCGATCACCGAGATGTGGCGGAAATAGCTCTCGCCGAAATCGAAGCGCGCATAGTTCCACAGCATCATGCCGAAGCGTTCCATCGGCGGCTTGTCGAACCCGAACTGCTTTTCCAGGTCCGCGATGAAGCGCGGATCGAGACCCTGCGCGCCGCGATATTTCGAATTGACGTCGGAACCGCCCTCGACGGTCGAGCCGAGATCCTGCTGGTTGCCGAGATCGCCGCCGCCGCCGGAGATGCGCTCGGTTGCGTCGCCGCCCTGGCCGGTCAGCTGCGCGATGACCTGCTCGACCGGTCCGCCGGGCGCGAACTGGATGACGGTGAAGGAAATCGCCATGATCCCGAGAATCGTCGGGATCATCAGCAGAAGTCTCCGCAGGACATAGGCGCCCATGTCAGGAAGCCTCCGTTCCGTGGAATAATGTCACATCAAGCCTTTCCAAGCGCTTCTGCCTTCGCGCCGTCGATCCACCACAGCCGTTCCACCGGCCAGAAATAGTCGGGCTTCGGCTCCTTGAAGCCGAACATGTCCCAATAGGCGACGCGGTGATTCGCCGATGACCAATTTGGAATCCAGTCGCGCTTCAGACGCAAGACCCGGTCGAGGACGCGCATGGCGATGCGGTGCTGTTCGCGCGTTTCCGCCGCACCGACCTCGGCGATGAGCGCATCGATGAGAGGATCGGCGGTTCCCGTCCAGTTGCGCGAGCCTTCCTCCTTTGCCGCGCGGCTGCCGAACACGTTCTCGAGACTGGAGGAAACCGGTGTCGCGGTCCAGCCGATCGCGGAAACCGCGGCGTCGAAGTCGAACCCGGCGGTGCGCGCCTGGTACTGCGCCGGATCGACGAGGCGAACCGACGCATTGATGCCGATCCCGCGCATCGTTTCCACCCACGGATTGAAGATCCGCTCGAAGCTGCTCGACCGGATCAGGATCTCGAAATCGAGGGTTTCGCCCGCCGCGTTGCGCAAAAGGCCGCCGTCATTTTTCCAGCCGGCCTCGGTGAGAAGGCCGATGGCGCCGCGCAGGCGCGACCGGTCCCGCCCCGAGCCGTCGCTTGCGGGTTCGCGCCAGGCGTCCTCCCTGATCTCTTCGGGGAGTTCGTATTCGTCGGACAGCTTGTCGATCAGTGCCAGTTCGTCGTCGTCGGGCGGGCCCGAGGTCTCGTAGGGTGAGCCGTTGAAGAGCGAATGGCTCTTTTCATAGGCGTCGTAGAACAGGTTCTTGTTCGTCCACTCGAAATCGAAACACAGCGAGATCGCGTCGCGCACCCGCCGGTCGCGAAAGCGGGCGCGACGCAGGTTCACGGCGGTCGCCTGCATCGAAGGCCGCTTCTCGCGGTCGAACAGCCGCTTTACGACCTTGCCTTCGGTCAGTGCCGGGAAGTCGTAATCGGTCGCCCAGATGATCGAGGTGAACTCCTCGCGCCACGTGATCGCGCCTTTCTTGAAAGCTTCGAAGGCGGCCTGGCGCTCCTGGTAGAACTCGATGCGGATGGTTTCGAACCGGTCGAGCCCGCGCGCCGTGCCGAGGTCATTCGCCCAGTAATCGGGAACGCGCTCGTATTCGATATAGCTGCCGGCGCTGAAGCGGCCAACCTTGTATGGCCCCGACGCAAGCAACGGCTCCAGCGTCGATGCCGTGAAATCGCGTGTGTCGAACCATGTCTTCGACAGGATCGGAAAGGCCGCGATCTCAAGGATCGCCTGCGCCGATTGCGTGCCGTCGAAGTGAAGCGTCACCGTGCGGTCGTCATCGGCCGTTGCATCGGTCAGGACGCCGAGCGGCAACAACAGTTCCGGGTGTCCCTGCTCCTTCAGCGTCATGTAGGAAAAGACGACATCGTCGGCGGTGACCTGCATGCCGTCATGCCAGCGCGCCTCTGGCCGGAGCGTAAAGGTGAAGCGGTTGCGGTCGTCGGAAATCGTCACGCTTTCGGCGAGGTGGCAATAGATCGCGTCCGGTTCGTCCCAGCAATCGGCCATCAGCCCGTCGAAGCACAGCTCCATGCGCGGCGGCGCGTCGCCGCGCCGCACGAAACTGTTCAGCGTGTTGAAGGTCTGGACGTTCTGGTTGTAGTACCAGTAGCCGGGCTGGAAATTGAAGGTCCCGCCAACCGGCGCTTCCGGCGAGGCGTAGTCGAAATGGCTGAAATCGCGTGGATATTTCAGGTCGCCGAAGGCCGACAGTCCGTGCAATTCGACGCCGCTCGGGTTCTCGGCGCGCGACAGGGCCGGGAAGGCGGCGCTCGCTGCGATGCCGCCGGACAGGATGAGAAAACGCCTGCGGTCGAAGCGCATTCCTCCGGTCACTGGCTGCCACCCTCTTCCGGAAGCGCGGCTTCCTTTTCCGGGATGATCCACCAGGAATCGATATCGGCGCCGATATAGGCGGGCTGTTTGTCGGGCAGGCCGAACTTGTCCCACCAGGCAAGCCACAGCGCGTCCGAATACCATTGCGGGATGTAGTAGTAGCCCCACAGCAGAACCCGGTCGAGCGCGTGGGTAGTGGCGACAAGGGTCTCCCGGTCCTTGGCGAAGATCACCTTGTCGACGAGGGCGTCGACCACCGGGTTCCTGATGCCGGAATAGTTGCGCGAGTCCGGTTGGTCCGCCGCCGTCGAACTCCAGAAGTCGCGCTGTTCGTTGCCGGGCGAAAGCGACTGCGCGAGCATCACGGTCGTCATGTCGAAATCGAAGTCACGCATGCGGTTGATCTCCTGCGCCTGGTCTACGATGCGGATCGACGCATCGATCCCGAGCCTGCGCATGTCCTCGATGAACTGACCGGCGATGATCTCGTCGGTCGGGCTCGCGCCGAGATATTCGACGGTGAACTGCTCGCCGGTTTCCGCGTTCACCAGCTTGCCGTCGCGGCTCACCCAGCCGGCCTCCTTGAAGAGTTCGAACGCCTTGCGCTGGTTGGCCCGCTGCGAGGCCCGGTCGCTGTAGCTCGGCAGCGTGAACGGCTTGGTGAACAGTTCGGCGGGCAACTGGTCGCGAAACGGCTCAAGGATTTCCAGTTCCTCGCCCTTGGGGATTCCGCTCGACCGCAACTCACCGCCCAGGAAATAGCTGTCGGTGCGCTTGCGCAATCCGTAGAGCCGCGTCCGGTTGACGGTGGCGAAGTCGAACAGATAGGTCAGCGCCTCCCGCACGCGAATGTCCTGGAACTTCTTGCGGCGCATGTTCATCGCAAAACCCTGCATGGGTTCGGGCGACTTGGTTTCAAAGGCTTTGCGCACCACCTTGCCTTCCTTGAAGGCGGGAAAATCGTAGCCCTCGGCCCAGTATTGCGACCGGTTCTCGGCGCGGATATCCTCCAGTCCACCCTTCTTGAAGGCCTCCCATTCGGCCACGGCATCGCGGAAATAGATGTAGCTGCGGATGTCGAAATTCTCTCGCCCGACTTTCACCGGAAGGTCGGCTGCCCAGTAGTCTGGCACCCGTTCCCAGACGATTTCCGAGCCGGCGACGAAACTCTTGATCCGGTACGGCCCGGAGCCGAGCGGCGGCTCCAGCGTGGGCTGGGTAATGTCGCGCTTCTTGCCGTCGGCGTCGACGCCTTCCCACCAGTGTTTCGGCAGCACCACGAGGTCACCCATGATGTGCGGGAGTTCCCGGTTGCCGGTCTGGTCGAAGCGGAATTCGACTTCATGATCGTTGAGCGCCACCGCCTCGGTGACGTTTTCATAGTAGCGGTTGTAAAGCTGGCTGTTCTTCTTCAGTACGTCGAACGACCACACGACATCCTCGGCAGTGATCGGTTTGCCGTCGTGCCAGCGCGCCTTCGGATTGAGCCGGTAGGTCGCCGAGGAATAGTCGTCGGGATAGGTGAAGGCCTCGGCGATCAGCGCATGGCTGGTGCTTGGCTCGTCGGTCGCCTGATCCATCAGCGTGTCGTAGAGAAGCCCGCCGCCGAGGCGCGCGAAACCGACCGCCGGCGTGCCGCGCAGGATATAGGGATTGAACGAATCGAAGGTCCCGGCAACCGTCGAATGCAGCGTTCCGCCCTTCGGCGCATCGGGATTGACGTAGTCGTAATGCTTGAAATCGTCGCCGTATTTGCTTTCGCCGGTTAGCGTTGAGGTCGAGTGCCATTCGGCGGCCGGCGCCGAACCGGTGATGGCGAGCATCGCCAGACACGCTGCAAGGACACGGCTCCTCCAGTTTCCGAAACGCTCTGGCAGCCGTGCTGTATCCGACATTCCTTGCTCCTCCTTGTGCCCTAGCGGAAATATTTAAAGCAGAGTTGGGAGTTTCAAAGGCAAAAAAGAAGCCGGGACGAACCCGGCTTCCTTGATTCCGTATCTCTCGAACCCGACGGCGGTCTTACTGCTGCGTCGCGTCCCCGGTTGCGGCCGGTGCCGCATCCGCCGAGCCGGCGGCTGCATTCGGGTCCGGCAGCGGTGCCGGATCGGACGACAGCGTGCGCAGATAGGCGATCAGATCGGCGCGGTCCTGGATCTTGGGCAGGCCGGCGAAGCCCATCGCCGTGCCCGGGACCTCATCCTTCGGCTTGTGGGTGAACAGGTTGAGATGCTCATAGTCCCAGACAGTGCCGCCGGCGGCGAAATCGGTCATCGCGGTGGAGTACTTGAAGCCCTCATGCGAGGCGACCGGGCGGTTCACGATATTCCAGAGATTCGGTCCCACCTTGTTGGGGCCGCCCTCTTCGCCGGTGTGGCAGGCCTGGCATTTCTTGAAAACTTTTTCGCCCTTGGCGGGATCGGCGCTGGCGAGAAGCGGGCTGACCGGTTCGACAGTCGGCGCGGCTGCGGCTGCGCTTTCGGTTCCCCCGCCGCCTTCGCTGACCGCGATCGCGAAGCCTTCCTGCTCCGGCGTCTCGCTATGGAAGATCGCTTCGCCCAGGATGCCAACCGTCATCATGACGAAAACCGTGCCAAGAAAGGCGCCGGCATACATGTTCAAATTAGACGAACTCATCGCTTAACCAATTCCCGATTCATGCAAGGCCACGCTGGCCGAAGCCTGCGCGAATTCGCGCGGAAACTAGGTCTTTTGCTCACGGTATGCAACACATATAAGCTCGTATCCTTTGAGACTTTTTGACACCCTTCCGCGACACGGAACACATTCCCATGCGCCCTCTTATCCTGATCCCGGCCCGAATGGCATCGACGCGCCTGCCCGGCAAGCCGATCGCAGATATCTGCGGAAAACCGATGATTGTTCATGTCGCCGAGCGCGCCCGCGAGGCCGATTGCGGGCCGGTCGCCGTGGCGACCGATGACGAGCGCGTCTACCAGGCAGTGTCCGATTCGGGCTTCACCGCCGTGATGACGCGCGCTGATCACCATTCCGGTTCCGACCGGATCTTCGAGGCATTGTGCAGTCTCGATCCCGAAGGCGTGCACGATTCGATCATCAACGTGCAGGGCGACCTGCCGACGATCGATCCGGCCGACATCCGCGCCGCGCTGGCGCCGCTCGGCGATCCTGCCTGCGATATCGCGACGCTCGGTGTGGAGATCGTCAAGGAGGACGAAAAGACCAATCCGAACGTGGTCAAGATCGTCGGCACGCCGCTTGATGGCTCGGTCCTGCGCGCCCTTTATTTCACCCGCGCCACCGCGCCGTGGGGCGAGGGGCCACTCTATCACCATATCGGTCTCTACGCCTATCGCCGCGCCGCGCTGGCGCGATTTGTCGCTCTGCCGCCCTCGGTTCTGGAAATGCGCGAACGGCTCGAACAGCTGCGTGCACTCGAAAATGGCATGTCGATCCACGCCGCGATCATTGACTCCGTTCCGCTTGGCGTGGATACGCAGCCCGATCTGGAGCGCGCCCGCGCGCTCCTGGGCTAACGGAAGAAACGCACATGACCGCTCAATCGAACCTCATCGCCTTCCAGGGCGAACCCGGCGCAAACTCCGATACGGCCTGCCGCGACATGTTTCCGGACATGGAGCCGCTGCCCTGCCCGACCTTCGAGGATGCGTTCAACGCGGTCGAAAGCGGCAAGGCGCGTCTGGCGATGATCCCGATCGAGAACACGATCGCCGGCCGTGTTGCCGATATCCATTACCTGCTCCCGGAATCGCGCCTGCACATCATTGGCGAATATTTCCTGCCGATCCATTTTCACCTGATGGTGCTGCCGGGCACGCAGATGACGGACATCAAGTCGGTTCACAGCCACATCCATGCGCTTGGCCAGTGCCGCAAGGTAATCCGCAAGCACCGCTGGAAGGCGGTGGTCGCCGGCGATACCGCGGGCGCCGCCAAGCTCGTTGCCGAAACCGGCGACAAGACGATGGCCGCGCTGGCGCCGGAACTCGCCGCCGGCATGTACGGGCTGGATATCATCGAGAGCAATGTCGAGGACCACGCCAACAACGTGACCCGCTTCGTCGTCTTGTCGAAGGACAAGCATGTGCCGGAGCGCGCGGCGCCGAACGAGAAGATGATGACGACCTTCGTCTTCCGGGTGCGCAACATTCCCGCTGCCCTCTACAAGGCGATGGGCGGCTTTGCCACCAACGGCGTCAACATGACCAAGCTCGAAAGCTATCAGCTCGGCGGCAAGTTTTTCGCCACCCAGTTCTACGCCGATATCGAAGGCCACCCCGAAGACCGCAACGTCCAGCTGGCCTTCGAGGAACTCGGCTTCTTCTCGGAGGATTTCCGCATCCTGGGCGTCTACAAGGCTTCGCCGAACCGCGAGGGAATGTGATAGCGCGGGGCGTCAGCCCTGCACCACAGTCTGGCGCTGCGCGCCGAGGCCGCTGATCCCCAGTTCCATCACGTCGCCGGCCTTCAGGTAGACGGGGTTTGGCTTGACGCCCATGCCGACGCCGGGCGGTGTGCCGGTCGAGATCACGTCACCCGGATGCAGGGACATCAGCTGCGACAGATGTTCGATGATCGTCGCGATATCGAAGATCATCTTGCCCGTGCTGCCGGTCTGACGGCGCTGGCCGTTGACGTCGAGCCAGAGGTCGAGCGCCTGCGAATCGGCGATCTCGTCGGACGTCACCAGCCATGGGCCGATCGGGCCGAAAGTGTCGCACGACTTGCCCTTGGTCCACTGGCCGGTCAGCTTGGTCTGGTAATCGCGTTCCGACACGTCGTTGATCACGCAATAACCGGCGACGTAATCGAGCGCATTGTCCCTGCTGACGTATTTGGCGTGCTTGCCGATCACGACGCCGAGTTCCACTTCCCAGTCGGTCGCTTTCGACCCGCGCGGCAGTTCGACATTGTCGTTCGGGCCGGTGATCGCCGAATTGGCTTTCATGAACAGGATCGGATGCTCCGGGATCGGCAGATTCGATTCGGCCGCGTGGTCGGAATAGTTGAGGCCGATGCACATGAATTTTCCGACATCACCGATGCACGGGCCGAGGCGAGTCGCCGGATCGACTTCCGGCAGAGTGGCCGGATCGATGGCGGCGAGGCGCGCGAGCGTTTCGGTGGCCAGCGCGGTGCCGTCGATGTCGCCGATATGGCCCGACAGGTCGCGGATGATGCCGTTATCGTCGACGAGGCCCGGTTTTTCCTGGCCCTGGGGCCCGAAGCGCAGAAGTTTCATGGTGCGGTCCTTGCTAAGCTTTTCCGGTCGCGGACCGTAATCGCAACGCGGTTCGAAACCAAGCAGGCGCGCCTGGAAATTCGCGCGAGTTGACATTTGCATGCGTCGCGGCCTCATTCGGCGCTGACGGAGAGGTCCGGCACGACGGAAGGACAGACTGATGAGCGAATCCGCAAAGACGATTGCCTTTTTCGGCGCGGGCATGATGGGCGTTCCGATGATCCGGCGTCTTGCCGCGGCGGGTCACACGGTTCGTGTCTGGAACCGCACGCCGGAGAAGGCGAAGGCAATCGAATCGGAGCGCATCACGGCGTTTACCTCGGCCGCCGAGGCCGCCGCGCCCGCCGACATCGCGATCTCGATATTGGCTGACGGCCCGGTGGTCCTCTCGCTTGTAAAGGAAAATGGGCTTGCCGAGGCGATGAAGGAGGGCGCGGTCTTTGTCGACATGAGCTCCACCAAGCCCGAAGAGGCGCGTGAGCTTGCCGCGCTTCTGGCTGAAGGCGGTGTCGAATTTTGCGACGCGCCGGTCTCCGGCGGCACGACCGGTGCCGAGGCCGGAACTCTCGCCATCATGGCGGGATGCAAGCAGGCGGTCTTCGACCGGATCCGCCCGGTATTGTCCGCGATGGGGCGGCCGACGCGGGTCGGCCCGGTCGGCACCGGCCAGCTTGCCAAGCTCGCCAACCAGCTGATCGTCGGTGCTGCCATCGGCGCGGTCGCCGAGGCGATCCTGCTGATGCGCCAGGGCGGCGGCGATCTCGACGCCTTCCGCGCGGCGCTCAAGGGCGGATTCGCCGATTCGACGGTGCTGCAATTGCACGGCGCGCGCATGGCGGCGGACGACTTCGCGCCGCGCGGTCGCGCCACCCTCCACCTCAAAGACATGCGCAACATCCTCGGCGAGGCCGAAAAGCTCGGTCTCGACCTGCCGATGAGCCGGATGCTGGAGGAACGGTTCGCACGGCTATGCCGGGATCTCGGCGGCGCCGGTCTCGATCACACCGCGCTGTTTCTCGAACTGCTCGACCACAACGGCCTGAAAGCCTAGGCCAGTGTCGTCATGGCGACCCAGGCGATGGCGACATAGGTCATCTGATGCGCCAGCTGGTCGAAGCCGTGCAGCTGCCAGTAGAGATAAGGGCTGCTGTCGGCGCTGGAATAGGCGGTGATGCGGTCCTTGGCGAAGTCGATCGTGTAGTGGACGATGAATTCCGTCGCCATCACCATTGCGATCGGTGTGGCGGCCAGCCCGGCCATTCCGAGGATCAACCCGCTTCCGGCGGCATGCAGCGCCGCATGCGCGTATCCGCCGGGCGCCGTCAGGCTGCCTTTGCCTTTCAGCATCCACTGCGGCTGAAAGACAAAATCCGCGAGATAGTGCTTGATGAGCAATGCGGAAATCAGAACGAAAACAAACAACATATGTAACTGGTCACCCCGCCGGCCGCGAACCGGCCCTGTATCGTGCGACCATGATTAGGCAGATGCTGTTCCCTTGGCTGTGCGCAAATGCACAGCGCGAAGTCAGGCGGTGGCCTTCGCGCGCACCGGTCCGGTCGACGAGCCGATAACGAACTCAGCCTCGAGCAGGTGATTGCGGCGGCCCGGCTTCTTTTCGATCTGGTCGATCAGCATGTCGGCGCAGAGCTCGCCGGCAAGCCGGATCGAGGATCGCATCACCGTCATGCTCGGATGATCGCCGGTCGACGGCAGGAAGGACAGGCAGTCGTCGTAAGCGATCAGCGACAGGTCGCGGCCGACGGAGAAGCCGCGCTCGTGCATCGCCCGCATCGCGCCCATTGCCGTCAGGATGCTCGAACACAGAACCGCGGTCGGCGGATCGCGATGCGACAGGAAATCCGTCATCGCGCCGTAGCCGTTCGGCTCGATCATGTCGCTGGAGAACATGATCTCCGCGTCCGGCTCGATGCCGTGCTCGCGAAGCGCTTTCTCCATCCCTTCGCGGCGGTTCGCCGCAAACGTCATGAATTCGAGGCCGTTGATCAGCGCGATGCGCCGGTGTCCCGCCTCGATCAGATATTCGGTCGCCTTGGCGAACGCCCGCCGGTTGTTGACGTCGACCCAGCAATAGCCGTCCTCGGGATCGTTGGTGCGTCCGTGGATCACGAAGGGCAGTTTCAGATCGGTCAGGATCCGCACCCGGTCGTCCTTGACCCGCGGCCCGTGCACGATGACGCCGTCCACTCGCCTGTTGCGGGCGAGGTTGCGGTAGACTTCCTTTTCCGTGCCGGCGTTGACCACCGAAATCAGCATGTCGTAGCCGCGCCGGTTGTAGACCTTGCTGGCGCCGGCGACGAAGTCGGTGAAATGCGGATTGAGCATGTCGTGCTCGGACAGCGGCACGACATGGCCGATCGTGTTGGACTTGCCCGTGGCGAGTCGCCGGGCGTTCGAATTCGGCTGATAGTTCATGCGCCGCGCGAATTCCTGCACGCGCCGGCGCGTTTCCTCGCTGACCTCCGGATAGCCGTTCAGGGCGCGGCTGACGGTGGTCTGCGAAAGGCCGAGTTTTTCCGATAATTCTTTCAGATTCATTGGATGCCCCTCCTCCAGAAGGCATTCAAAGGGCTTTGGATAATGACGAATTATTAACGTCCTGACCAGTCCGCCCGGTTTTTTTGTGGTTGGTTCGCCTTGGTTGCGGGGTGTCGCTTGTGCCGCAGCGTCAAGAGCGGTTGTGCTTTGCGCCATAAATAAATCGCTTGACTCTCTATCGTTGGCGACCAAAGTTTACGATAGCCAAAGCGCTTTGACTGGCCTTGGTCGAATGAATGGTTTATGAGTCTCGTTGCTCACTAAGTTACCAATCCTGGGAGGATTACCGATGAAGAAGACAGTCATGGCGGGCGTTGCCGCCGCGTTGCTGACTTGTACCGCCGGTTCGGCGCTCGCCGAACAGCTAACCGTTTTCGGTCCGTGGCTTGGCCCCGACCAGCAAAATGTCGAGGCTGTGCTCAACGCCTTCGCCGAGAAGTCCGGCAATGACGTTCGTTATGTCGGCTCGGACAGCTTCGAACAGCAGATCGTCGTGGACCTCGAAGCCGGTTCGGCGCCGAACGTCGCTGCGTTCCCGCAACCGGGCCTCGCGTCCGATATGGCCGCCCGCGGCTTCCTCACGCCGCTGGGCGACGATGTGGCCAACTGGCTGCGCGACAACTACGCGGCCGGCGACTCCTGGGTTGCCCTGGGTACCTACAAGGGCAAGGACGGCGAGAACCATTTCTACGGCTTCCCCTACAAGACCGACGTGAAATCGCTGGTCTGGTACGTGCCCGAGAACTTCGATGATGCGGGCTACGAGATTCCGAAAACCATGGAAGAACTCAAGGCCCTGACCGAACAGATCGTCGCCGATGGCGGCACGCCCTGGTGCATCGGCCTCGGGTCCGGCGCGGCCACCGGCTGGCCGGCAACCGACTGGGTCGAGGACATGATGCTCCGCACGACCACACCGGAAAACTACGACAAGTGGGTTACCAACGATCTGAAGTTCAACGATCCGGTCGTTATCAACGCAATCGATGAATTCGGCTGGTTCGCCCGTAACGACAAGTTCGTCGCCGGCGGCGCAAACGCGGTCGCATCGACGGATTTCCGCGATTCCCCGAAGGGTCTCTTCTCGTCGCCACCGCAGTGTTACATGCACCGCCAGGCATCGTTCATCCCGGCCTTCTTCCCGGAAGGCACGGTCGTGGGCGAGGATGTCGACTTCTTCTACTTCCCGGCTTACGCAAGCAAGGATCTCGGCAAGCCGGTCCTCGGCGCGGGAACGACCTGGGTGATCACCAACGAGAACCAGGCCGCGCACGATTTGATCGCCTTCCTGCAGACGCCAGAGGCGCATGAGATCTGGATGGCGCGCAAGGGCTTCCTGACACCCTTCAAGGGGGTCAATCCGGACGCCTTCAGCGATCCGACCCTTCGCAAGATGAACGACATCCTGCTGCAGGCGACAACGTTCCGCTTCGACGGTTCCGACCTTATGCCTGGCGCAGTCGGCGCGGGTTCCTTCTGGACCGGCATGGTCGATTACACCGGCGGGAAGTCTGCGAAAGATGTCGCCGACGCGATCCAGAAATCCTGGGACGCCATCAAGTAAACGAACAAATCGACAAGGCGGGCAACCGCGTCGAATGATACCATCCGGGCTCCGGCCCGGATGGCCGGACAGATCGACCAGAGGCATGTGCTCGGGAGGGAACCATGCATCCAGCGTTACAAGGCCTGATAACGATCATTGTCGGCGTCGGCGGTTGCATAGGTTATTTCTATGTTTCCAATATTTTTCTGGACAAGGTTCTTTTCCCGGCGAAGGGACCGCATGCGGGGCGCAACATCAATCGCGCCAACTTGGTCCGACCGTGGCTGTTCCTGTTTCCGGCGATTTTTGCGCTCGGCCTCTATCTGGCCTATCCGGTGGTCGCCACGCTCTGGTTGTCGCTGACTGATCGCAGTGCAGGCGGCGTCTTCGTGGGGCTGGCGAACTACTCCCAGATGATTTCGGAACCGAAGTTCTGGGAAGCGATCCGGAACAACATGCTCTGGCTGATCGTCGTGCCTGCGGCCTCGACCGCCTTCGGTCTGCTCGCCGCGCAACTGACCGACCGAATCGCATGGGGCAACATCGCCAAGTCGCTGATCTTCATGCCGATGGCGATCTCCTTCGTCGGCGCCTCCGTGATCTTCAAGCTGGTTTACGATACGCGCCCGGCCAACCAGGACCAGATCGGCGTTCTCAACGCTGTCTGGCTGGCCTTTGACGGCGGTGCGCCGTCCTTCATTTTCCTGCGGCTGGTGCCGGCGCTGATCCTGTTGGCCTTCGCGGCATTCATGGCCTACGGCATATATCTGGCGCTGCGCCCGCTGATCTGGGGCGAAGCGTCCCATGGAGGCGGGTCCTGGTGGACGGTGCCGCTGCGCGGCGTCGTGGCCCTTGGCGGCGCCTGGCTCCTGTGGCTGTCGCTCAAGTCGATCTTCTCCGTGCTCACCGTGACGCTGCCCTATGGCGAACCGCAGACATGGCTGACGATAACCTTCTGGAACAGTTTCTTCCTGATGGTCGTCCTGATCTGGATCCAGACAGGCTTCGCGATGGTCATCCTGTCGGCGGCGCTGCGGGGAATCCCTGAGGAAACGATCGAGGCGGCCATCATCGACGGGGCGAACCCCTTCGATATCTTCTTCAAGATCAAGGTGCCGCAGATCATGAGCACGATCGTCGTCGTCTGGACGACGATCACGCTGGTCGTGCTGAAGGTCTTCGACATCGTCTACGCGATGACCAACGGCCAGTGGGAAACCCAGGTCCTGGCGAACTACATGTTCGACAAGCTTTTCCGCGCCAATGACTGGGGCGTCGGCTCGGCCAGCGCCATCGTCATCATGCTGCTGGTGTCGCCGATCCTGATCTGGAACGTCTACAACGCCCGCAAAGAAATGCGCTGAGGGAGGCCGGAACGATGTCATCGATTGCAGGCAGCAAATCCGGTCTTTCGTGGGCCGTTCATATCTCGGTTATTGCGCTCGTCCTCCTCTGGCTGTTTCCGACAGTCGGGCTGTTCGTGTCCTCCTTCCGAACAGCCGACCAGATCTCGTCGAGCGGCTGGTGGGATTCGATGTTCAAACAGGAACAAAACCTCGTTCTGCGGACGGCCGCACCGTCGACGCAGAAACAGGAGGACGGTCTCTACGTCATCCAGGGCAACATTTTCACCGAAAACGATGTCAGCACCGACGGTGTCATTTCCCGTTGGGGCACGTCGTCGCGCGCGATTTCCGATTATGCACCCGGCGATACCGCCGACATGGGCAAGGACGGGCGCATCACCCTGCAGGCGAATGGCGACTACCGACTTGTGAACGATGCCGAGTTTACGGGAAGCCGCGGCGAACGCATCTTCGCCACGGCCAAGACGCCGCCGGTATTTACCCTCAACAACTACCGGACGGTCCTGTTCTCCGGTTCGACGACCGACTCGATGGCCAAGGCGTTCTTCAACACGCTGACCGTGACGATTCCGGCGACGGTTATCCCGATCCTGATCGCCGCATTCGCCGCCTATGCGCTTGCCTGGATGCGCTTTCCCGGCCGCGCCTTGCTGATCGCGCTCGTCGTCGCGCTTCTCGTCGTGCCGTTGCAGCTCGCGCTCATTCCGCTGTTGCGGCTGCATCTGGCGATCGGCATCGGCAAGGGCTATCTCGGCGTCTGGCTTGCTCATACCGGCTTCGGCCTGCCGCTGGCGATCTACCTCCTGCGCAACTACATGGTCGGCCTTCCGCGCGACATCATCGAAAACGCCAAGGTCGACGGCGCGACGGACTTCCAGATCTTCACCAAGATCGTCCTGCCGCTGTCCTTCCCGGCGCTCGCCTCCTTCGCGATCTTCCAGTTCCTGTGGACCTGGAACGACCTGCTGGTGGCCAAGGTGTTCCTCATCGACGCGACCGGTGAGACGACGGTGATGACCAACCAGATCGTCGAACTGCTTGGTACCAGGGGCGGCAACTGGGAGATCCTGGCGACGGCGGCCTTCGTGTCGATCGCGGTGCCGCTCGTCGTCTTCTTCGCCATGCAGAGATATCTCGTGCGCGGCCTTCTGGCCGGCTCAGTCAAGTGAGGTTTCGTTAGTCCATGAGCGTGTTCGCATCCGCAGCACAACGCATCGAAGCGGAACTCCAGCCCGATCCGGACTGGTGGCGCGGCGCGGTGATCTATCAGATCTATCCGCGCTCCTTTCAGGACTCCAACGGCGACGGCATCGGCGATCTGGCGGGTATCCGCCAGCGCCTGCCCTATATCGCCAATCTGGGCGCGGACGCGATCTGGATTTCCCCCTTCTTCACCTCGCCGATGAAGGATTTCGGCTACGACGTTTCCGACTACAAGGGCGTCGATCCGATGTTCGGCAGCCTGGAGGACTTCCGGGTGCTGGTGGACGACGCCCATCACCACGGCCTGAAGGTGATGATCGATCTGGTGATTTCCCACACCTCGGACCAGCATCCCTGGTTCGCCGAGAGCCGGTCGAACCGCGAAAACCACAAGGCGGACTGGTATGTCTGGGCCGACCCGAAGCCGGACGGCTCGCCGCCCAACAACTGGCTGTCGATCTTCGGCGGCTCGGCGTGGGAATGGGATACCAATCGCCGCCAGTACTACATGCACAATTTCCTGACGAGCCAGCCGGATCTGAACTTCCACAATCCCGAGGTTCAGGATGCGCTGCTGAATGTGGTGCGGTTCTGGCTGGAACTCGGCGTCGACGGCTTCCGCCTCGACACTATCAATTTCTACTTCCATTCGCAGACGCTGAAGGACAATCCGCCGCTGCCGCCCGAGGTGCGCAATGCCTCGATCGCGCCGGAAGTGAACCCCTATAACTATCAGGACCACCTCTACGACAAGAGCCAGCCGGAGAACATCGAGTTCTTGAAACGGTTCCGCGCCGTACTCGACGAGTTCCCCGCCACCGCTGCCGTCGGCGAAGTCGGCGATGCGCAGCGTGGCCTCGAAATCCTGGCGCAGTACACCGCCGGCAACGACCGCATCCACATGTGCTATTCCTTCGATTTCCTGGCGCCCGATCCGATCACGGCCGACAAGGTGCGCACCGTGATCGAGGAATTCGAGCGCGAGGCGCCGGACGGCTGGTCGTGCTGGGCATTCTCCAACCATGACGTCGTGCGCCATGCGACGCGCTGGGGCGCCTATGAGCGTGATCCGGAGCGCTATCTGAAGGTCGTTGCGGCATTGCTCTTCACCATGCGCGGCTCGGTCTGCATCTATCAGGGCGAGGAACTGGGCCTGCCGGAGGCCGATATCGGCTACGAGGATCTGCAGGATCCCTACGGCATCCGTTTCTGGCCGAAATTCAAGGGTCGCGACGGCGCCCGCACGCCGATGGTCTGGGCGAGCAACCTGCTCAATGGCGGATTTTCGACCGGCAAGCCCTGGCTTCCGGTGCCCGATATCCATCGCGCCATGGCGGTCGATACCCAGATCGGACGGGAAGGCAGCATCTACGAATTCTACCGCGATTTCCTCGAATTCCGGCACGAATACCAGGTGCTCTCCAAGGGCGGCATCCGGTTCGTCGATGCACCCGAGGACGTCGTCGCCTTCCTGCGCGAGGATGGCGACGTGACGCTTCTATGCGCGTTCAATCTCGGCCATGGCGAGGTCGAGTTTTCGCCGGGGATGAAGGTCGCCCGGCTGGAGAATGTTCCGCTCGACGGCGAGGTCGACGGGGGAAAAATCAAGCTGAAGGCGCTCGGCGGTTTTATCGGGCGTGTGAAGTCGCATTGATGGTCGAGCGGCGAGGGAGGAGAATCCATGGCTGAATTGAAGCTGACCGATCTGCAGAAGGCCTATGGCCACGTGAAGGTGCTCCACGGCATCAATCTGCATATCGAAAAGGGCGAGTTCATCGTTTTCGTCGGCCCGTCGGGCTGCGGCAAGTCCACGCTTCTGCGTTGTATCGCCGGTCTTGAGGAGATTACCGGCGGTACGCTGGAAATCGACGGCATGGTCGTCAACGACGTGCCGCCGTCGCAGCGCGGCATCGCCATGGTGTTCCAGACCTACGCGCTCTATCCGCACATGACCGTCTACGACAACATGGCCTTCGGCCTGCGGCTGGCGAAATTCTCCAAGGATGAAATCGAGCGCCGCGTCCAGAATGCCGCCAACATCCTGCAACTGACGCCCTATCTCGACCGCCTTCCCAAGGCGCTGTCCGGCGGCCAGCGCCAGCGCGTCGCCATCGGCCGCTCGATCTGCCGCGATCCCAAGGTCTTCCTGTTCGACGAGCCGCTGTCGAACCTCGACGCGGCGCTGCGCGTCGCGACACGCATCGAGATCTCCAAGCTCAACGAGTCGATGCCCGACACGACGATGATCTACGTCACCCACGACCAGGTCGAGGCGATGACGCTTGCCGATCGCATCGTCGTGCTAAGGGCAGGCTATATCGAGCAGGTCGGCTCGCCGATGGAACTCTATCACCGCCCGGCCAACCTGTTCGTCGCCCAGTTCATCGGGTCTCCTTCCATGAACATCCTCGGTGCGACCGTGACCGCCGCCTCCGACAGCGCGATCGAAGTCGACCTTGCCGATGCGGGCAAGGCGACGGTTCCGGTCGGCGGCGATGCGGGTCTCAAGGGCCAGAAGGTCAGTCTTGGCGTGCGGCCGGAGGACTTGTTCCTCGCGAAGACGGCAAAGGACGCGATCATCAGCGGCACTGTCGACATCGTCGAGGCGCTCGGCGAGGTCACGCTGCTCTATGTCAAAGCCGAAGGCCATCCGGAACCGCTAATCGTCAAATTGCAGGGCGATGTGAAGATCGCACGCGGTGACAAGATCAACCTGTCCGCGTCGTCCAGCGTGCTGCACCTCTTCGACAGCGACGGAAAGTCCCTGTCGAGCGCGCGCCAGATGGCTGCCTAAACACGCTTCCTCCCCGGAAAGGCCTCCCTTCGGGGAGGCTTTTTCGTTCAGTGATTGTCGCGCGGCACGCCCTTGGTCTGGGCAACCTTCTGGTACTTGACCGCCGGTTTCAGCACCATGCCTTCCGACAGCTGGTCGACGATGCCCCGCTGGATCTCCTGCCACGGCGTCTGGTGCGCCGGATAGGGGAACCCGCCGGCCTCGATCATCGCCTTGCGCCTTGCCGAAAGATCCTCGTCGGAGATCAGGATATCGGCTGTCCCCTTGCCGAGATCGACGCGAATGCGGTCGCCGTTCTGCAGCAGCGCCAGCCCGCCCATCACGGCCGCTTCAGGCGATGCGTTGAGGATCGACGGCGAGCCCGACGTGCCCGACTGGCGGCCGTCGCCGATGCAGGGCAGGGAATGGATGCCCTTCTTGATCAGGTAGTTGGGCGGCTGCATGTTGACCACTTCCGCCGCGCCGGGATAGCCGATGGGTCCCGCGCCCCGGATCACGAGGATCGTGTTCTCGTCGATATTCTCGGCCGGATCGTCGATGCGCTTGTGATAGTCCTCCGGCCCTTCGAACACCGCGACCTTGCCTTCGAAAGCTTCGGGATCGTCAGGATTGGAAAGGTATCGCTTACGGAACTCCTCCGAGATCACGCTGGTCTTCATGATCGCCGAGTCGAACAGCGTTCCCTTCAGATTGATGAAACCGGCATGGTCTTTCAGCGGGTCGGCGACGGTATGGATGACGTCGGTGTTGAGATTTTCGATCCCCGCGCAGTTTTCGCCAATCGATTTTCCGTTGACGGTGATCTCGCCAGGATGCGGCAGCATCCCTTCCTTCATCAGCTCCATCACCACGGCGGGAACGCCGCCGGCGCGGCAATAGTCCTCGCCGAGATATTCGCCCGCTGGCTGCAGGTTGACGAGCAGCGGGATCTTGTGGCCGAGCGCCTGCCAGTCGTCATTGTCGAGCTTCACGCCGATATGCCGCGCGATTGCGTTGAGGTGGATCGGCGCGTTGGTCGAGCCGCCGATGGCCGAATTGACGACGATGGCGTTTTCGAAGGCCTCGCGCGTCATGATGTCCGACGGCTTCAGGTCCGCATGCACCATCTCGACGATCCGCTTGCCGGTCTCATACGAGATCTGGCCGCGTTCGCGATACGGCGCCGGGATCGCCGCCGAGCCGGGCAACTGCATGCCGAGCGCTTCGGCGAGCGAGTTCATCGTCGTCGCCGTGCCCATCGTGTTGCAGTAGCCGACCGACGGCGCGGACGACGCGACGATGTCCATGAATTCATCGTAGTCGATCTCGCCGGCCGATAGCCGCTCGCGCATTTTCCACACGATCGTGCCCGATCCGGTGCGCTCACTACGGTGCCAGCCGTTCAGCATCGGTCCGACTGATAGCGCTATCGCGGGGATGTTCACGGTGGCCGCCGCCATCAGCAGCGCAGGCGTGGTCTTGTCGCAGCCGATCGTCAGCACCACGCCGTCGAGCGGGTAGCCGTACAGCACTTCCACCAGCGACAGATAGGCGAGGTTCCGGTCAAGCGACGCGGTCGGCCGCTTGCCCGTTTCCTGGATCGGGTGGCAGGGGAATTCGAAGGGAATGCCGCCCGCAGCCTCAATGCCCGCCCGTACGCGTTTTGCCAGTTCTATATGGTGTCTGTTGCAGGGCGAAAGGTCGGATCCCGTCTGCGCAATGCCGATGATCGGCTTGCCCGACTGCAGCTCTTCGCGCGTCAGTCCGAAATTCAGGTAGCGTTCCAGATAGAGCGCGGTCATGCCCGGATTGTCGGGATTGTCGAACCATTCCTGGCTGCGCAGCGTCTTCTTCGTATGGTTGGTCATGGCGTTCTCGCGCTCCTCGATACAAGCGTTAGGCCATGATGGCAGCGCTATCAAGTGCGATGAAGCGACGATGCCTGAATCGGCTTATTGCCTGACCAGCCCCCGGACATGCGCGACGAGCGCGGCGGTCGAGCCGTCGCGCTTGTCCGCGCCTTCGCCGGTCTCGACGACCGGCAGCAGCGCGGTCGCCAGTTCCTTGCCCAGCTCGACGCCCCACTGGTCGAAGGCGTTGATGCCGTAGAGCTGCGCCTCGACGAAAACCCGGTGCTCGTAAAGCGCGATGATCCGCCCGAGCGTGAACGGATCGAGCCGGTCATAGGTAAGCGTGATCGAGGGCCGGTTGCCGGTGAACACGCGGTGCGGCGCCAGCTCGGATGCTTCGGCCTCGCCCATGCCCTTGGACATCAGCTGTGCCTTCGCTTCCGCGAGCGTGCGGCCCTTCATCAGTGCTTCGGATTGCGCCAGACAATTGGCGAGAAGCAATTCGTGATGGTTGCGCAAGCCCGGTTCGTGGCCGTTGGCGGCGACCAGGAACTCCACCGGCACGATATCCGTACCCTGGTGCAGGAGCTGGAAGAAGGCGTGCTGCCCGTTGGTGCCGGGCTCGCCCCACACGACCGGGCCGGAGACGCCGTCCACCGGCTTGCCGGAAACCGTCACGCCCTTGCCGTTCGATTCCATGTCGAGCTGCTGCAGATAGGCCGGCAGGCGCGTGAGGCGCTGGTCATAGGGGATCACCGCTCTCGACGGATAGCCGCAGACCGCCCGGTTCCAGTAGCCGATCAGGCCGAGCATCATCGGCAGGTTCGCGCGTGTTGGCGCGGTCCTGAAATGATTGTCGACGGCATGCGCGCCCTCCAGGAACTTGCCGAAGTTCTCCGGACCCACCGACAGCATGATCGGCAGGCCGATGGCGCTCCACAGCGAGTAGCGTCCGCCGACCCAGTCCCAGAAGCCGAAAGTCCGGTCCTCGCCGATGCCGAAGGCGGCGACCTTGGGAAGCGCCGTCGACACTGCGCAGAAATGCGCGCCGACCGCGCCTTCGCCGAGCGCGTTGACGATCCAGCCGCGCGCGGTCGCGGCGTTCGTCATGGTCTCGATGGTGGTGAAGGTCTTCGAGGCGACGATGAACAGCGTCGCCGCCGGGTCGAGCCCGGCGATCGTGTCGGCGATATGGGCGCCGTCGACATTGGAGACGAAATGGCAGCGCGGCCCGTCATGATACGGCGCCAGCGCCAGCACCGCCATCGCCGGGCCGAGATCCGAGCCGCCGATGCCGATATTGACGACGTCGGTGATTTTCGCGCCGGTGGCGCCTTTCAGCGTGCCGGCCCGGACCGCATGGCAGAAATCCGCCATCGCCGCGAGCACGGCGTTGACGTCCGGCATCACGTCGGCGCCGTCGACCATGACGGGCGTGTTCGAGCGGTTGCGCAGCGCGGTGTGCAGCACGGCCCGGTTTTCGGTCGTGTTGATCTTCTCGCCGGAAAACATCGCGTCGCGCCGGCCTTCGACGTCGCAGGCCCGTGCCAGATCCTCGAGCAATTCGATCGCCGTTTCATCCACCCGGCATTTCGACCAGTCGAGCAGCATGTCGTCGAGCCGCGCGCTGTGTCTGGAAAACCGCTCCGGGTCCGTGTCGAAGGCGGCGCGCATGTCCACCGGCGCGTTTGCTTCGGCATGGCGTTTCAGCGTGGCGACGGCTTCGATCTTGGTCGGCATGATGCGGAAACTCCCGTTCGGTCCGGAGATGGCAGGATACAGAATATGCGGCGGAACCGGGCCCTTTAAAGAGCCTCAAGAGCAGAATTTCAAGGGATGGGCGATTGCCCTCGTCAGGTGGAGCGGTTTTCCGACTCCGCTCGCATCGGCAAAAAAATCCCTGATCTGCCGGACGGCAATTCCATTTGCGCGGGAAGCCGATTAGTCCTTGCATTCTGGAAGACTGAAGGGAGAGAGCATGCGCGCGGTGGTATTCGAGGAATTCGGCAGACGACCCCAGGTGCAAACAGTACCCGATCCGACACCGGAACCGGATGGCGTGGTGGTCAAGGTGGAGGCGAACGGCGTCTGCCGTTCCGACTGGCACGGCTGGATCGGGCATGACCCGAGCATAGTGCTGCCGCATGTGCCGGGCCACGAACTCGCCGGAACGGTCGTCGCCACCGGAAGCGAGGTGCGCCGCTGGAAGGAAGGCGACCGGGTTACCATTCCCTTCGTCGCCGGCTGTGGCCATTGCCCGGAATGCGCATCGGGCAACCAGCAGGTCTGTCCCGACCAGTTCCAGGCCGGCTTTTCCGGCTGGGGATCCTTCGCCGAATATGTCGGTTTGCGCTACGCCGACCAGAACCTCGTCCGCCTGCCGGATTCGATGGCATACGACACTGCGGCAAGTCTCGGTTGCCGTTTCGTGACCTCGTTTCGCGCCGTGGTCGACAAGGGCCGGGTCGCCGCCGGCGAATGGGTCGCGGTGCATGGTTGCGGCGGCGTCGGCCTGTCGGCGATCATGATCGCGGCGGCCGCCGGCGCCCGTGTCGTCGCCGTCGACGTGACGGATGAGAAACTGGCCATGGCGAAGGCGCTTGGCGCGGAGATCGGCGTCAACGCCGCCAGTGACAATCCGGTCAAGGCGATCCGCAGCGTGACCGGCGGCGGCGCGCATCTGTCGCTTGACGCGCTGGGCCATTCGATGACCTTCGCCAATTCGGTCAAATGCCTGCGCCCGCGCGGACGCCACGTCCAGGTCGGCCTGCTTCTCGGCGAACACAACAATCCGCCCGCACCGATGGCCCGCGTCATTGCGCTGGAGCTGGAAATCCACGGCAGTCACGGCATCCAGGCCTTCCGATATGACGCGGCCTTCAACCTGATCGAGTCCGGCCGCCTGCATCCCGAAAAGATGATCGGCAGCCGCATCACGCTCGAGGAGTCCATCGACGCCCTCGTCAACATGGAAACCTCGACGCAGACGGGGATTCCGGTGATCACGTCGTTCTGATGCGATAATCCCCGGCAGATGGCCGATCTCTTCCGGGCGCAATTTCTGTGCATCGTTTGCAACAAACCGGGCGGCGTCTTGTTTCCGCCTTGGTTTTTTCATCGAATTGGCATCTCGGCGATGTAGGGGAGGGGCACGCACCGCATCGCCGGGCGGCTAAGGAGGATGACATGGAAAACACGAGCCGACTGTTTTCGGATTCCGATCGCTTCGATACCCGCGACATTCGCCCCGTCTTGACGGAACTGCGTCGCAAGGCATGGGAAACGCTTCTGGATCTCGGCCTGACCGATGAGGAAATCGCCGCTTACTACGAGACGGCGGGCGATCCGGCACGTCACGGTGTTTTTAGCGACGAGCGGAAAACCGCTTAGCGGAGCATCCGGAATGCCGGAATCTTACTGGTCGGCCTCGCAGGAGGCCCGGTTTATCCTTTTTTAACCGCCCCTGGATTTTTTCTTCGACAGCTCAATGGCGGTCGCCAGGGCGCCGAGAAGGGTAAGCAGCACGATGAGAACCGGATCGTTCTGGAACGCGTCGGCGAAACTTGGACGCAGCAGGATAGGATCCGTCTGGAACAACTCCAGCTTCAGGTCCACCGGCGCGGTTTCCGAGATCGCCAGGAGCGCAAGCGTGCGTGCGCTGTCGGTGGGTGCGGTAAGTTGGATATGTGCCGTTGCATCCTTGCCGGAAAGCGCCCGCACCAGCGTAACGAAGGCGCCAGCCGGGATCGTGGCCTCGTTGAGCAACACGCTCCGGCCGCGCGGAATGAAACCGGTCAGCGGCTTGCCGTAGATCTCGTAGCGGCCCGAATGCACAGCGCCCTTGCTTGACGTACCCTGCGCGCCGATCGAAACCGTACCTGTTGCCGCGAGTTGCCCTAGTTCGGAAAGACGGTCTGCGTCAACGCTGAAGATCGCGTTTTTCCCATAGCCATGCTCCTTCAGGCTCCAGTCTGTTGGAGTTGCCACTACCTCGATTTCGAAACGTTCGGCGTTGATCCTGAATTCCAGCAATGTCCCGCTGCTGAAAAAGAGGCTGGGCTCGTTGAATTCGGTTATCGTATAAAGGCTGGGCGAGCAGCCGTATCTGGTCTTGCCCGTCTCCCTCGGATTGGGCGCCTCCCGGGGCAGGCAGAGATGATAGGGGCCGAGCGTCAGCGGATCGAGGTCCTCCTTGAGGAGGATCTGGAAAGCGGATGTCCTGGCTTCCACGATCACGGTGCGCGCGGCTAAATAGCCGTAGGCAAGGCCGAACACCGCCCAACAGACGATGAAGATCACGATCACCCGGATGAACAGGATCCGCCAGACGTTCGCGACGGCCGTGCGCGCCCTCGCCAGCACGGTCAGTTTTCCGGCAGCACGACGTCGATCTGGAAATGCTCGGCCGTGCGATTGCGGTTGACAGTGAAGAATAGCGTGGTCGGGCCGTGCGGATTGAGCTTCTCAAGCGGAATGTCGCAGCGTGCCGTGTATTTCAGGCCGGTATCCTCGCTCTCGTCTGCGCAATAGGCCGAGAAATCTCCGGGACCATCCGCCGCCACGGCGGCCTGCTGCCCGCCGGCGTTCAGGAACACATGAAGGCTTCCGCCGGACACGTCACCGGTCCACAGTGCGGGCGCGAATTGTTTCGGCCGGGTTTGGCAATCCCCAAGCGTGATCCGTACGGCTGCCTCGTTCTCGCGGAGAAAATCCAGTTTTTTCGAATTGAAATCGAGCGGCTGTGTGCCGGCCTTCGCCGCGGGCCGGATGCGGTAGGTATTGGTTGCGGTGTAGCGCCCATTCTTCGATGTCACGCGTGCGCAGATCGATGTTTCCGAATCCCCCTTCGGTACCCAGCGATCCGGCAGCGTCATGGCGAGCGCCGGCAGCTTCCCGTCGCCGCCCGTTCCGGTTAGCATCACGCCCATGACGATCTCGGTGCTCACTTTCGAACGTGGTAACAATTCTTCGCGCAGCGGCGGCTCGGCGAGCACGACGTCTTGCGCGACGCTCGCCAATGGATGCCAAAGCAAGCAGGTCGCAACGGCCAGGACTCTGAATTTCCGCAATTTCCCACCCCCTAGATGGCACGATACCATCATAAGGCTTGCATGCATCCTTTTGCTAGGGGTTGGCGCGTCGGTTCCCGCTGCCGCCCAAGTCGTCGAGGTTGGCGACAGTTCCGGCAGCGGTTTTCTATTCCATCATCGCGGCAATTGTTTCGTCATCATGCCGAAACACGTCCACGGCCCGCGTTTCAGCGGCGTCCGGCTCTCCGTCCCCAACGGGCCGATAGGCAGTTCCGACATCGTCTATTCCACCGATAAGCGGACGGACCTGTCGCTTGGCCTCGTCAGTGGCGGCATCACCCGGGATTGCGGTGTCGAGTGGTCGAGCTTGCCGCGGCGGATCGACGGACTGAGGCCAGGCGCCGAGGTCACCATACTGCGCGGGAGACAGAAATCGGAAGAAGCCCGCGCCGGCACGCTGGGCGCGGTCACCTTCGATGGCGTGAGCGTCATGGCCGCTCCCGGACAACCGGAGGATTTCTTCGCCGGTACGAGCGGTGCGACGGTCTTCGCCGGTAAAACGCCGATTGCCATGGTCACCGACGCCGAAACAGCGGGCGAGGTCTGGGGGCTGAGGATGGATGAGATCGTCGGCCGCCTGTCGCGCTGGATCGAAGGTGTCCAGGACGGGCGGGTCTGCGACGATCCGGCCGTCGCCGAACGGGTCGCCGCCTGCCGCCCGCAAGAGCCGCCTGAAGGTGACGCCTTGGCTTTCAAAGTGGTGAAATGGTCGGAGCATCCCGTCGACGACGGCGCCGATCCGGTGGCGATGACGGAAGGACGGGGACCTTATGTCGCCGAGATGATTCCCGGCCATCCGGTCGTCATCGAGGTCCTTTTCCCCGATACGGTGGTGCTCGGCCGCGTTGTCCTGCGGTCGGAGGCGGACGGCGTCGCATCCTTCGTGCCCCGTTCGATACGCGTGACTGTCGATACCTCGAACGGCGAGGTGCGCCGCCCGCTGACTTTTATCGACCGGGACATGCCGCCGGACGGCATCATGGATGTGACGCGTCGCAAGACCTACGCACGTCGCGCAACGATCGAGATCCTGTCCACCTGGGGTGGCGGATCGCCGGTCCGCATCGATGAGATAGGTTTCCGGTAGAGCTATTCCGCGAGCGAAATCGTCGCTTCGGTGACTTCGCCCTTCACATTCTGGGTGCCCGTGAGAACGCCTTGGGCATTGAGTGTATACTGGCTCCACGAGTCCCCAATGAAAACGCTGACGGTGTCAGCCGTCAGGCGAACCAGGCACGGTTCGTAGACGCCGCTCTTGTAGAACCAGCAAGCCTCGTCGTCATTGTAACCGGCGACCTTGAACACCACCGACACGGAACTGTCGTCGAGATAGGAGCCATTCAGTCTTCTGATTTCGCGCTGGAAATAGACGCCTTGCTTCTCCGAGACCGGTTTCATGTTGACCACTAGCGTCGGACTCGAATTGAAGATGGCGCGCAGTACCGTCGACCGGACCGCCAAGTCCGGGCTGTAGAGCCCGAATCGGATCGCCATTCTTTGCTGGTCCGCGTCGCCCTTTTCGATCAACAGCTTCATCGCGGCCAATGACTTTTCCGGGTCGGGATCGTTCAGGCGGTCCGCGAATGCGGCGAGTTCCTTGTCCCGCGCCGATACCTGCGCGTCGAGTTCGTCTAGGGAAACCTGCGCGTTCGCCATGGTGGCGGTGAAAACGAACAGTGCTGCTGTCAATGATACGAGCTTCATCCGACTACGATCCTTGCGCGACAGGCGGTGCTGCGGTCGTTCAGGCCGGCGATGGGGCCATGTAACCGGCTGTCCGAAGCAGCATCTCGCTGTTTCCCCGCCTCGCATGCCGAGGCGACAGGGAATTGATAGCAAATCGCGGGTTGCGGTGGCAACGTGCGGTTGTCTGCGGGTCGGCCGGTGTCCTACCGCAGCTCCCGCCTCAATATCTTGCCGACATTGGTTTTCGGCAGGTCGTCGCGGAATTCGATGATCTTCGGCCGCTTGTAGCCGGTCAGGTTGGCGGCGCAGTGTTCGCGAACCACCGCTTCCGTCACGCTTGCGTCCTTGCGCACGACGAACAGCTTGACCACCTCGCCGGAATGCTCGTCCGGCACGCCGACGGCGGCCGCCTCGACGATGCCCGGATGCGACACCGCGACTTCCTCGACCTCGTTCGGATAGACGTTGAAGCCCGACACCAGGATCATGTCCTTCTTGCGGTCGACGATCTTGGTCCGCCCCGCCTCGTCCATGAAGCCCATGTCGCCGGACCGGAAATAGCCGTCCGGCGTCATCACATTGGCGGTCTCGTCCGGCCTGTTCCAGTAGCCGGCCATCACCTGCGGCCCGCGGATGCAGATCTCGCCGACCTCGCCGAGCGGCAGGTCGTTGCCGTCCTCGTCGCGGATGGCGATGTCGGTCGAGGGCAGCGGCAGTCCGATCGTGCCGGTGAAGTCCGGGGAATCGAAACGGTTGGCGGTGGCGACCGGAGAGGTTTCCGACAGGCCGTAGCCCTCGTAGATGACCGTCCCCGTGATTTCCTTCCAGCGGTCGGCGACCGGCTTCTGCACCGCCATGCCGCCGCCCATGACGAGGCGGACGGACGAAAAGTCGAGATTGCGGAAATCCTCGTTGTTGAGCAGCGCGTTGAACAGCGTGTTGAGGCCTGCGAAGAAGTTCCACTTGTATTTCGCCATTTCCTTGACGAAACCGGGGATGTCGCGCGGATTGGGGATCAGGACATTGTGTCCGCCCTGGTCCATGCCGCAGATCGCGTTCACCGTCAGCGCGAAGATATGATAGAGCGGCAGCGCGCAGAGATAGGTGATCTGGTCCGGCTTGCCGCGCGCCGCATAGGCGACCTCCACCCAGTGCGTGTTCTGTTGCACATTGGCCAGTACGTTGCCGTGCGTCAGGGTCGCACCCTTCGACACGCCCGTCGTCCCGCCGGTATATTGCAGGAAGGCCACGTCGTCATGGCCGAGTTGCCGGGCCGCGAGCGTCTTGCCGCCGCCGGCCTTGAGCGCCGCCTTGAAGCCGACATGCCCCGGCAGCGACCAGGCCGGCACCATCTTCTTGACCTTGCGCACGACGAAATTGACGAGATGGCCCTTCAGTCCCATCAGGTCGCCCATCGTGGCGACGATCATGTGCTTTACGCCGGTCCGGGCGGCGACCTGCTGCAGCGTGTGCGCGAAATTCTCGAGCACCACGATGGCGGTCGCGCCGGAATCGTTGAGCTGGTGTTCCAGTTCGCGCGGCGTATAGAGCGGATTGACGTTGACCACCACCATGCCCGCGCGCAGCACGCCGTAAAGCGCCACAGGATATTGCAGGATGTTCGGCATCATCAGCGCGACCCGGTCGCCCTTCTCGAGGCCGAGCGACTGCAGATAGGCGCCGAATGCCTTCGATGCCGTGTCGAGTTCGGCATAGGTGAGCGTCTTGTCCATGCAGGTATAGGCGGCGCGATCGGCATATTTCCGGCAGCATCGATCGACCATGTCCGCCAGCGAGCCGTAGGGGATGGCCGCCATCTCCGCCGGCACGCCGTCCGGATAGGATTTCAGCCACGGCTTGTCCGCATAGGCGGATGCCGATTTCGATGCTTGTGCCATTCCTGCTCCTCCCGGAATCGGCAGTCCGTTTGCGGCAATCCCCCGAAAACCGGCAAACCTGCCCGGATCATTGAATGCGTCACGTTGACATATTTCGCGCCTGTCAGCGATGCAAGTTTTTTTGACGTAAACGTAAACGTCGATTCCGTGCGCGGTCAGAAACCGCCATGTTCCTCGATCCAGGCCCGTTCGGCGGGCGAGGTTGCCCGCCCGAGAATTTCATTGCGGTGCGGGAACTGGCCGAACGCCTTGATCGGGTCGCGATGCATCCTGGCGTATTTGAGGTTTTCTTCCCGGCCCAGCGTTTCGAACAGCGCCACCGAACGGTCCTGGTCGGCGAGCGTCTCGGAATGCATGAACGGCATGTAGAGGAATTGCCGCTCGTCGTCGTTCATCGCCGCCTCGTGCCCCGCCTCGATGACGGCGTTGGCGAGCGCGCGCGCCTTCGCGTCTCCGGCAAAACTCTTCGCAGACCCGCGGAACATGTTGCGCGCGAACTGGTCGAGCACGATGATCGCCGCCAGCGCCGTCTCGCGCGAGGCGGCAAGCTCCGCATTGTCGGTCGCCGCGATCGTCTCGTGCAGCGCGCCGAACTGTTCGACGATCGTTCGGTCGACCGCGTCGTCCTTGGTGTACCACTGCTTCGGCGTCAGGTCGCGGAACCAGAAATCGAGGACGTCCTTTGCCCAGCTTGCCATTGTCCTATTCTCCTTCTTCGGCCCATGCGCGGATCAGGTGCGTCGCGATGGCGCCATAAGGCGGTGTCCACAATCCGTCCGGGTGTTCCTGTTCGAGCATGAGCCGCACGTCGGCGCGTGAGAACCAGCGGCAATCCTCGAGCTCCTCGTCGAGCCTTATGTCGGTGGTCTCGGCCACTGCGTGGCATCCGATCATCAGCGTGTGCGGAAACGGCCATGGCTGGCTCGCGTAATAGGCGACCTTGCCTATCCGGATGCCCGCCTCTTCCTCCGTCTCGCGCCGGACCGCGTTCTCGATGGTTTCTCCCGGCTCCACGAAGCCGGCGAGGCAGGAATACATGCCTTCCTGGAAATGCGCGCCGCGCCCGAGCAGGCAGGACGATCCGTCCGGCGTCAGCGCCAGCATGATGACGACAGGATCGGTGCGCGGGAAATGCATCGTCTGGCAATTCGGGCAGATCCGCTTGTAGCCGCCGTCGGTGATCTCGCTTGCCGTCCCGCAGCGCGCGCAGAAGCGGTGGCTCCTGTTCCAGGAAACCAGCGCCGCGCCCTGCGCGATCGCGCCGAGCTTGTCGGGCGGCACCAGCCCCTGCGTATAGACGGAGCGCAGGTCGATCGCCTTGATGTGATGCGGCAGGTGCTCCTTGTCGATGCCGGTCCAGGCGGCCAGCACCGGTGTCTCGTCGGCCTCGAAACCGAGCAGCACGGATTCGTCGAAATCGACGTCGAGATCGTAGACCTCGCCCGGCGAAAACAATGGATCGAAAATCTCCTCGTCGTGCTTCAGCAGCACGCGGCCCTCGCTCAGGAGATAGAGATGGGCGCGGTCGTCCTTCAGCGCATTGCGCGTGCTCGACGCGTTGCGCTTTTCCGAGCGTCGTTCCAGTCTGTTCTGCGAAAACCCGGTCTCGCTCGAGTGGTCGGGAAACGGCGCGTCGGCCAGTCGAATCGTCATGCGAATGCCTCGTCTCTCGAATGTCCCGAAGGCGCATGAATACGCCCTGCGTTGTGGCGTGTCATGCCAGAACGCCGGCTCGCCCGCTAGACATTGAGCTTAAAAGCTTGCCTTGAATTTGGCGATGAAGGCATCCGCCGCTCCCGGTTCGTACGGGACCGCCGGTCCCGATCCCCAGACCGGGTTGGGCCAGGCGGCATCGCCGGTGTCGCGCGCGATCACATGCATGTGCAGCTGCCGCACCTGGTTGCCGAGCGCCGCGACATTGACCTTGTGGCAACCGGTCAGCGCCTTGAGATGTTCGCTGACCGTGACCATCTCGAATGTCAGCATCGTCTGGTCGAGTGGCGACAGGTCGTGGATTTCGACGGTTCCGGCGCGCTGCGGGACGAGAATGAGCCAGGGAAACCGGTTGTCGTTCATCAGCAGCAGCCGGCACAGGCCGAGATCGGCGACGGGAAGCGTGTCGGCCTGGAGGGCCGGATCGAGGCTGAACTGTTCCATTTTGCGACAATATCAGTTTTTTGCGCATTGGCGACTTGCTTTTGACCTCCCGAAATACGATATCGCGGTCGGGAGGTTGGTGGTGGACGAGCCACTCGCCAACCGGGTCAGGTCCGGAAGGAAGCAGCCCTAACGAGCCCCGGCACGGGTCACCGTGCCAGCCTCCCACCTTTATTTTCTCCAACCTTTCATGTGCCAATCGGCCTGAGGCTTCTGGTCAAGCGCTTTCGCTTTGCGCTAGGAATGAAGCATGAGCGATACCCCCGCACCGAAGACGCCTTATCGCGTATTGGCGAGAAAATACCGCCCGCGCGATTTCTCCGACCTGATCGGTCAGGAGCCGATGGTGCGCACGCTGAAAAACGCGTTCGCCGCCGGACGCATCGCGCAGGCCTGGATGCTGACCGGTGTGCGCGGTGTCGGCAAGACGACGACGGCGCGCATCCTCGCCCGCGCGCTCAACTACAGGACCGACACGGTCGATCAGCCGCAGATCGATCTCGCTGAAATGGGCGAGCATTGCGCGGCGATCATGGAAGGCCGCCATGTCGACGTGATCGAGATGGACGCCGCCTCGCATACCGGCATCGACGATATCCGCGAGATCATCGAGCAGGTGCGCTACCGCCCGGTCTCGGCGCGCTACAAGGTCTACATCATCGATGAAGTCCACATGCTCTCCACGCAGGCCTTCAACGGCCTCTTGAAGACGCTCGAGGAGCCGCCGGAACATGTGAAGTTCATCTTCGCGACGACCGAGATCCGCAAGGTCCCGATCACCGTTCTGTCGCGCTGTCAGCGCTTCGACCTGCGCCGCATCGAGACCGCGGAGCTGGTCCAGCACCTGCGCAAGATCGCCAACCTTGAAACCGTGGACGCCGACGAGCAGGCGCTCGCCATGATCGCCCGTGCGGCCGAAGGCTCGGTGCGCGATTCGCTGTCGATCCTCGACCAGGCGATCGCCCACGGGTCCGGAGCGGTCGGTGCGGAGGCCGTGCGCTCCATGCTCGGCCTTGCCGACCGCGCCCGCGTCATCGACCTGTTCGAGCACCTGATGGCCGGCCGCATTTCCGAGGCCCTGGACGAGTTCCGCAACCAGTACGACGTTGGCGCGGACCCGGCGGTGGTCCTGACCGATCTCGCCGATTTCACCCATCTGGTCACCCGTCTGCGTTTCGTGCCGGAGGCGGCGGAAAACGACCCGTCACTGACGCCGGACGAACGCGAACGCGGACTTGCCTTTGCCAAACAATTGCCGGTCAAGGTGCTGTCACGAACCTGGCAGATGCTGCTGAAGGGCATCCCGGAAGCTGAACTCTCCTCGCGCCCGGTCGCCGCCGCCGAGATGGTGCTGATCCGGCTCGCTCACGCGGCCACCCTGCCGACGCTCGACGAGGCGCTGAAGGCGCTCGACGACGCGCCCGCCGGCGAGCCGTCACGGCCGGCGCTCTCCGGTGGCAACGGCGCCCCGGCTTCCGGCAACGGCAACGGCGCCCATGCGGTCGCCCGGCCCGCTGCACCGGTTTCCGCCCCGCCGCGCACGTCCGCCCCGACGGCAAGCGGCGGCCACGGCGCGCAGGCGATGCGTCTGGTCTCGTCGGAACCGGAACCCGTCCGGCACGAGGCCCCGCCGCAGCCTGCCCCCGAGCCGGCGCTGCCTTCCGTGCCTGTCAACAGCATGCAGGACCTCAGCGATCTCGCCGACAAGAACCGTGACCCGCTGATGAAGGTCAATATCCGCAAATGCGTGCGGCCGGTCTCCATCGAACCGGGCAAGCTCGCCGTCTCGCTGACCGAGGATGCGCCGCGCACGCTGCTCGGTGACCTGTCGCGCAAGCTGATGGACTGGACGGGCTCGCGCTGGATCGTTTCGCTGTCGCGCGATCCGGGCGGCGCGACGCTGGAGGAGATCGACAACGAGCGTCGCGAATCCGCCGTCGCCGACGCCAGCCGCGATCCGGACGTCGCCGCGATCCTCGCCGCCTTCCCCGGCGCGAAAATCATCGATGTGCGTCTTGCCGAGACCGGCGAGGATGCCGATATCGACGACGAAGTTTTCGATCCGTCAGCCATCCCGGTCGATCCGGACGAGGCGGACGACCTGTAGAGAGTTGGAGAAACGCCATGCGCGATATTATGGGCCTGATGAGCAAGGCCAAGGAAATGCAGGAAAAGATGCAGGCCATGCAGGCGGAAATGGAGACCATGACCGCGGACGGCACGGCCGGCGGCGGCATGGTCACCGTCACGCTCAACGGCAAGGGCGCCCTGCAGGCCGTCAAGATCGACCCCTCCATGTTCAAGGAGGACGATGTCGAGATCCTCGAGGACCTGATCATCGCCGCCCATAACGACGCGAAGGCGAAGATCGAGGCGATCATCGCCGAGAAAACTCAGGAAATGACCGCAGGCCTACCCATCCCGCCGGGGATGAAACTGCCGTTCTGACAACACCCGGCGCGTCTGCCCGCTGACAATAATCTGACAGTTTCCCGGCAGGAACCCGCCATTGCGCGGGCAACTGCGGTTCGGCGTGGCTCGCCCGCTTCTCTGTCTAATATCGGCCATAATCTATATAAACGTACGCAAATGTAGGGAGTACAACCAACAACCTGAGGAAACCCGAAAATGAAAAAACAAGTCGCACTCGCATTTGCTCTTGTCGCTGCCAGCACCGGTATCGCGATGGCTGACCACAACAGCAAATGGGGCGAAGGCACTGCGCTCGATCCGCTCGGCATCCATGACGCCCGCTTCGACAGCCTCGACACGGCCTCTGACGAGCCGTTTCAGGGCGCCGATATCGACGTGACGAACGAGGAAACCGCATATGCCCGCCAGAGCCGTCCGGACACCATCGATGTCGATGCCCCGGACAGCGGTTCCGGTGCCGGTGAATCGTCCGGTTCGGGCGGTGGCTCCGGCAATGGCGGCGGTAACGGAAACGGCGGCGGGGGCCGGCGTTGATCCGCTGATCCGGACATAACTCAGGGACGCAAATTCGCCCCTGCTGTCATCAGGACGGCAGGGGTTTTTTCTTGCTCACCAGCCGTCCGTCGACCAGCGCCAGTCCGAGCCCGATCAGCGCCATCCCCGCGACGTGGCGTGGCAGCAGCACTTCACCGAGGAACATGATGCCGAGCAGAATGGCGCTTGGCGGGATCAGGAAAGTGACGAGCGAAATGTTCGTCGCGCCCGCGCCGTTCAGGATGCGGAAGAACAGGAGATAGGCAAGCGCCGTCGAGATTGTCGCCAGCCCGATGATCGCCAGCATTGTGTGGGGCCCGGGCAGCGTTAGCGTCCAGGGTCGGTCGACGACCAACATCATCGGCGCCATGATCAGGCTCGACATGGTCAACTGTCCGGTCGCCACGGCCATCGGTTGGATGCCGAGCGCCCGGAACCGCCGGCCATGGACGCTCGCGAGCCCGTAGGAGAGCGCCGCGCCGAGACATGCCGCATAGGCGAGGACCGGCGCGCCGGCGAGCTTGCCGGCGCCGAGCATCACCGCCACGCCCGCAAAGCCGGCGATCACGCCGCCGACGCGCAGCGGCGTCAGCTTCTCGTCGCTCGTGACGACATGCGCCGCCAGCACGGTGAAGAGCGGCGTCGTCGCGTTCAGGATCGAGGCGACGCCGGACGCGATATGTCCCTGGCCCCAGACGATCAGCGAGAACGGGATCACGTTGTTCAGGAGCCCCATGCCGGCGAAGGCGAACCAGGCATCCCGGCCGGCCGGCAGCTTTCTGCCCGTGGCCGCCATGACGAGATGCAGCGTCAGCGCCGCCAGCGCCACGCGCGAAAACACGATGGTCAGCGCCGGCAGTTCCTTCACCGCGACCCCGTTGAAGAAGAACGATCCGCCCCACAGAACCGAGAGCGCGACCAGCATAGCCCACTCGGCGGGCGTCATCGATGTGCGGGTGGGGGGCATTTCCGTCTCCGTTTGAATGCGCGGACCGTGCCAAGGTGGTGTCGCATCCGCCACCCGTTTCTTGTCACTGTGACGTTTTTCCTTTTACGGCGGCCGTGAAACCCATAAATCTGGCTCATGTCCACCAAGCGAATCGCCGGGCCCGAAATCGAGAAACTGATCCAGCTTCTGGCCAAGGTGCCGGGGCTCGGGCCGCGCTCGGCGCGCCGCGCCGCGCTGCACATGATCAAGAAGAAGGACCAGTTGATGGCGCCGCTCGCCGTGGCGCTTGCCGAGGCGGTCGAAAAGGTCACCGAATGCTCGGTCTGCGGCAATGTCGACACTATCGATCCCTGCTCGATCTGCACCGATCCGCGCCGCGACGAGACGACGCTGATCGTCGTCGAGGACGTCTCCGATCTCTGGGCATTGGAGCGCGCCGGCGCGATGAACGCCAAGTATCATGTCCTCGGCGGCACGCTGTCGCCGCTCGACGGCATCGGTCCGGACGATCTCAACATCAAGACACTGGTCGACCGTGTCGCTGCCGGCGGTGTGCAGGAGTTGATTATCGCCGTCAACGCTACGGTCGAGGGCCAGACCACGGCCCATTACATCACCGACCAGCTGTCCGGCTTCGACGTCAAGATCACCCGGCTTGCCCACGGCGTGCCGGTCGGCGGCGAACTCGATTATCTCGACGAAGGCACCCTGTCCGCGGCGCTGCGCTCGCGCACGAGTTTCTGAGCGGCTTCCGACTTCATGGACATCACACTCGTCGTCATCACGCTTGGCGCCTTCGCCGCCTCCTTCGTCAACGCCGCCTTCGCCACGGGCGGCGTTTATGTTCTTCTTCTGAGCGCGCTTGCGGTGTTGCCGGCCTCGACCGCGATTCCGCTGCAGTCGCCGCTTTCCGCCGGATCGCTGGCGGCCCGGATCGGATTGTTCTGGCACGATATCCAGTGGCGAATTGTCGCCACCTTCGTGTTCGGTTGTCTGTTCGGCGTCTATTTCGGCGCGCGCGCCTTCGTCGCCGCTTCGGACGCGCTGCTGCAGATGTTGCTTGGCATCCTGCTGATGGCGCTGATCTGGCTGCCGAAAACCGGCGGTGGATGGAAGGTCAAGCACCCCTTCGCCTATGTTGGCGTCGTACACTCTTTCGTCGGCACGATGTTCGGTGTCGGCGGCGTGCTGCAGTCCGTCATCATTCGCACCGATCTGCGAAAGGTGCAGATCACCGGCACGCTGGCCGCCTGCATGATCGCGCTGGATGTGATGAAAATGACCAGCTATGTCGGCTTCGGATTCCGCTATCAGGACTACATCCCGCATATCGTTCTTGCCACGTTCGCCGGCTTCGCCGGCACCTGGATCGGCAAGCGCGCCACGGTCCATGTCTCCGAAACGGCCTTCCGCACGGTATTCCGCTGGCTGATCACGCTTGTCGCGTTGCGGCTCGTCTACAGGGGATGGACGGTGATGGCGGCATGAACGCCGCACTTGCCTGCCCGCCCGTTGCGCGGGACATTGCATGCTGGAACTTGGAGAACGGACATGGCCAAACCGGTAATCGGTCTCGCGCTGGGCAGCGGCGCGGCGCGCGGCTGGTCGCATATCGGCGTTATCGAGGTTCTCGAAAAGCAGGGCATCCGGCCTGACATCGTCTGCGGATGCTCGATGGGCGCCTTCGTTGGCGCCGCCTATGCGGCGGGCCGGCTAAACGAGCTTCGGGACTGGGCCGAAGCCTTTTCCTGGCGCCGCATGGTCGGCAGGCTCGAGATGGCGCTTGCCGGCGGCGGACCGATCTCGACCGGCTTCGTCACGCGGCTGATGAATGATCTCGGCATCAAAGAGAATATCGAGGACTTCGATCTTCCCTTCGCCGCGGTCGCCACCGATTACGTGACCGGTCTGGAGCAATGGTTCGAAAAGGGCTCGGCGGACCGCGCCGTGCAGGCCTCGGTTGCGCTGCCGGGATTGTTCGCGCCGGTCAGGATCGACGGAAGCTGGTTCGTCGACGGCGGTCTCGTCAATCCGGTCCCGGTCTCCACCTGCCGGGCGCTCGGCGCGACCTTCGTCATCGCGGTCAACCTGAACGGGGAACTGGTCGGGCGGCGTCGTGTCCGCACGAACAAGGCTAAAGGGGACGACACCGGCATGATCGAGACGGTGCTCGGCAACCTGCCCGAAAGCTGGCGCCCGACCGTGGCGCAGGCTGTCGAAAAATATCTCGGCAGCTCGGAGCAGGTGCCGGGTTATTTCGAGATTCTCGCCAACTCCATCAACATCATGCAGGACCGGATCACCCGGTCCCGCCTTGCCGGCGAACCGCCGCATGCCCTGCTTGTGCCCCGACTCGGCGACATGGGTATTCTCGATTTCGAGGATGCGAAAAAAGCCATTGAGGAAGGCCGCAAGACGGCCGAATACGCCCTGCCGGAAATCCGGCGCATGCTGGCTGTCCTCAAATAAGTGCCGTTTTGCGGCCGGGTCAGCCGCGCTTCAGATCCTGCAGGCGCGCGGCGATCATGTCGCCCAGCGTTCGGGTGTTGTAGCGCTCGCGCACGTAACCGCGCGCGCTTTCCGCCAGCGCCATCGTGCGCGCCGGGTCGGCGTGCAACCGGGCCAGCGCGGTGGCGAAGTCGCGCGTGCGTTCCGCACGCAAGTAATGCACCCCGTCCTCGATCGGAAGGCCTTCGACCGCCTTTGCCGTGGCGATGATGACCATCCCGCCGGCCATGGCTTCCAGCGCCTTGACCCGCGTTCCGCCGCCCTGGCGGATCGGCATCAGTGTATAACCGTGCTCGGCGACGAGGCCGCGCGGATCGGCCGGATCGGCGGCGATCCGGATGCTGCCGGGCTTTTCCAGGTTGCGCACGGCCGGTACCGGAGTGCGTCCCGCGATCGTCAGTCGCGCGGACGGGACGGCGCGTGAGGCGGCCGGCCAGATGTCGGTTGCGAGTTCACGCGCGGCGGCGATATTCGGCGGATAGGACAGATGTCCCAGAAAAAGTGCATGTGGCGCGCTGTAGCGTGCCGGGTCGAGAGGGATGTCGAAGAACGTCTCGTTAGGGATCGGATTGGGGATCACGGTTGCATCGGCGCCGCCCAGTTCCAGAAGACGGCGGCGGTCGATCTCCGACGTGACCCATGTCTCCTCCGCCAGGCGGCTTGTAGCAATGTCGAGTTCGCGTAGGCCGCGCCAACGCCGACCTCCGCGTAAGGCATCGCTCAAACGGCGAAACGGGCCCTTGCTGCGCCGGATCATGCGAAAGAGGTCGGATTCGATGTTGTGCATGTCGAGCACGACGGGAATGCCGGCCGCCTGGAAGACGGGAATGGCGTCGGCGAACATCACGCCCTCGACGATCGCTACGTCCGGCCCGAACCCGTTTGCCTCCGCCGCTATGTGGTCGAGGGTTTCGGCCGGAAGCCGCAACCGCGTGCGGATGACGGGGTCGTGGAAATGCCACGGATTGTCTTCTCCGATGCCGGATGCCTGGATCGTGGTGATGTTTTCCGGTGGCGGGCCCGGATACGCCGGCCCGAGGCTGATGGCATGTGCCGGACCGAGCCGCGCTGCGTTTTTGGCGATATGCGCGTTGCGGATGTCGCCGCCGCTTCGCGGAGGCCAGGGGCTATCCACCGTGAGATAAAGAATACGCATCGTCGTTTCGGTCGTTCCTGTGCCCCTAGGTGACCTTTTCGCGATCCCGCGGCCAAATTGCAACGGCCGGCCTCGTTCGTTTACGGCGCTGTGACCGTTTCCTTTCCATTCCGTATCGGTCTGCTACCCTTTGCCCGAATCGAGGAGGCCCCGATGATCCGTTTCGCTGCCGCTCTTGCCGTCCTGCTTCTCGTTGTCGCGCCTGCCGCTGCGCAATCCGGACTGCAGGCGCAATATGCGGCCTTTCTCGAAAACACGATCTGGCCGATGGCGAAGCAGTCCGGCATCTCCCGCGCGACCTTCGACCGGGCGCTTGGCGCTAAGCGGCTCAATCTCGACATTCCCGGCCTCGTCAAGCCCGGCTCCAAGGAGCCGCCAAAGGACATGCACCAGGCTGAATTCAGCGCGCCCGCGAAATATTTCGACGAGCGCAATATCGGTTTCGTGACCGCAACCGGCCGCAGCCTGGCCAGGAAATACGCCTCGACGCTTGCCGCCGTCGAACGCGCCTATGGCGTTCCGGGCCGCATCGTTCTCGCCATCTGGGGCCGCGAATCCGGCTTCGGCCGCGTCAAGATCCCGCATGATGCCTTCCAGGTGCTGGGAACCAAGGCGTTCATGTCGACGCGGCCCGAACTGTTCCGCAGCGAACTGGTCGCCGCGCTTGTCATCGTCCAGCGCGGTCTCGCCGAGCCGGAGACGATGCGCTCGTCCTGGGCGGGGGCGCTCGGTCAGCCGCAATTCATGCCGTCGTCCTACCTCGCTCACGCCGTCGATTTTGATCGTGACGGCCACCCCGATATCTGGAACTCGGTCCCCGACACGCTCGCCTCCATTGCGGGCTATCTGAAGACCTTCGGCTGGCAGACCGGCCGCGACTGGGGCTTCGAGGTCACGGTTCCCGCCTCGATTTCCTGTGCGATGGAAGGTCCCGATCGCGGCAAGCGCATGTCCGACTGGGTGAAGCTCGGCGTCAGGCGCGTCTCCGGAAAACCGTTCCCCGCGCACGAACTGCGCCAGGATGGCTATCTCCTGATGCCGGCCGGCCGCTACGGCCCCGCCTTTATCGTCACGCCGAATTTCTACGTCCTGAAGGCCTATAACGAGAGCGATCTCTATGCGCTCTTCGTCGGTCATGCCGGCGACCGCATCCAGTGGGGCGACAAGAGCTTTGCCGCCAAATGGGGCCGCACCGACAAGTTGTTCCGGTTCGACATCGCAGCCATGCAGCGCGCACTGGAGAAAATCGGCTACGACGTCGGCGGCGCCGACGGCCTTCCGGGCTTCAAGACCCGCCGGTCGATCGGCGACTGGGAGGCGAAACACGGCCGCTCGCCGGCCTGTTTCCCGTCCGCCGGCCTCGTCCGCGCGATCCGCTAGAGCTTTTCGCCGGGCAGTGCCCGTATCCAGGCCGCAGCCTCGTGCGCCTGCACCGTCGCCGCGCGGATGAGGTTGTCGAAATGCCGCGTCATCGCGGACACCGCTTCCTTGGTGTTCAGGACCAGATACATGTCGCCCATATAGACCGCCGCGCGGTACGGCCCGAACACCGTGTAGGGCGCCGAGAAATGGCTCTGGGCGTCGAAGAGATAGAGCCGCAGGCTCGGATAGAGTTCGTCGATCAGGTTCGCCATGTGCTCGATCTGCGCGATGCGCGCCGGCGCAGCGAGATCCCCCCAGATGCCGGTGCCGCGCACCAGGTCGAGCAGGCGCTGCAGCGGCATGCAGATCTCGATGTCGGTTTCGGGCCTGCGCGTGTAGGCGATGCGGCCCTGCGCCTCGTCGATGCGCGAGACGAGCGAGCGCTTGTTTTCACGGCTTTCATAGGAGATCACCGCGTCGGTGCGCAGCAGGTCCGGAAGGGTCGTCGGCACATAGCGGATCTTGGTTCCGGCGGCTTCGGCGTGCCAGGTTTCCAGCAGCGTCTCGTCAGTGTCGTCCGGCGCCTCTTCCAGTTCCAGCGACGGCTTGATCGCGGCCGTCACGTCTTCCGCCTGGCTGATCCCGAGCAGCCAGTCGAGACTGACGCCGTGCACGATGGCGATCCGCATCAGCGTCTCGGCGCGCGGCAGCCGCGTCACCTCGCCGGCGAGCAGCAGCGACAGCGCCGACCGGTCGATCCCGACCTTCGCCGCAAAGGTCGAACGGTTCTGTCCGGAACGCTGCAGCAGGTGTTCGAGCCGCTCGCGGAACAGCCGCGAGACGTCCCGCTTGTCCGGTAGCTCCATGTCAAACCTCCTGTTTCGAAGATAATATTCCCCATATGTTGATAACAATCAACACATTCGGAATTTGTTTGTCAAAATCCATAAAAGTTCACCATTTCCTCATGGAAACAGCGAGTGTCAGGAGTCATGTATTCTCCACAAGGGGAAAAACATGAAGGATTCGAAGAGTTTGGAATGGCCGACCTTGGCCATGCTGGCCCTGTGCTACTGCCTTTGGCTTGTCAGTGGCCTGGCGCTTTACCCGGCCTGGCCGGTTCTGGCGCTGTGCGTGATGGCGGTCGCGGCGGCCTTGCACTCGTCCTTGCAGCATGAGGCGCTGCATGGCCATCCGACCCGCAACGCGGGCATCAACGAATTGCTGGTCGCGCTGCCGCTCACCGTTTTCTATCCCTTCCGTCGCTTCAAGCAGCTGCATCTGCGCCACCACGACGACGAGCGTCTGACCGATCCTTACGATGATCCGGAAAGCTGGTATCGCGCCGCCGCCGACCACGGCCGCATGAATGCGCCGCTGCGTTTCCTGCTCGCCGTCAACAACACGCTTGCCGGCCGCCTGCTGCTCGGCCCCGCCTTGATGGTCACCGCATTCATGGTTGCAGAAGCGGGCCGGTTGTGGCGCGGCGAGCGCGGCGTTCGCCAGGCATGGCTCAATCATTTGGCCGGTCTGGCCGTGCTGCTCTACATCGTGAAGGGTGTCATGGGCATCGATCCGCTGCTCTATGTCGTGACCGTCGCCTATGGCGGGCTCGCCATCATCGCGATCCGCACCTATTGCGAGCACCGCTGGGAGAATGATCCCGACGGGCGCACGGTGATCGTCGAGCACGGCGGAATTTTCGGCCTGCTCTTCCTCTACAACAATCTGCATTTCGTTCATCACAAGCTGCCGCGCGCGCCGTGGTACGCGCTGCCGAAACTCTACCGTGCAGGCCGCGCGGACTGGCTGCGGCGCAACGGCGGCTATGTGTTCCCGGACTACTGGACCATTTTCCGCGCCTTCGCCTTCCGCGCCAAGGAGCCGGTTGTCCATCCGGCCTGGCGAACGGGCGAAGCGGTTGTGCCGGCAAATGGCGGCAGCTTTCATCCCGTCGGCGTTCCGACCGGCCCGCAGATCGGCTGCAACGCCGCGGTGCCCGCGAAACCGGACCAGGATTGATCCGGTGGACGCCGCCCGCCGGGCGGCGTAGGGAAACGCAATGCCGCCTATCGCTACTCTTCCCATGTATGACTGGCCCGAGCGCCGCGCCGAAACCGACGCGCGCTGGGCGAAGTTGCGCGACGCGTTGCGCGCCGAGGGCTTTGACGCACCTGAAACCCTGACGCGTGACGGCGACCTCGAAATGCTCTGGCTTTCCCCGGATTTACTGATCGGCGAGACCTGCAGCCATCCTCTGGCGACTGTTCTCGATGGTCGTGTCCGCTATGTCGCGACGCCGGTGCATCGCGTGCCCGGGTGCGGAAATGCCACCTACCGCAGCGCCATTCTGCGAAAAGGATCGGATGCGGACATGCCCGCGCCGCGCCGCACATTCGCACCGCGCTTCGCGCCGAAAGCCGTGGCCGGACGCCAGGCAGCCAACAGCGCCGATTCCATGTCCGGCTGGGTGGCGCTTGCCCGCGACAGGAAAGCCCTGGGGATGGCGCCGCCCGACAATGCTGAAATCATCTGGACCGGCTCGCATCGCGCCTCGATCCGTGCCGTCGCGGCGGGAGAAACAGACTACGCGGCGATAGACTGCGTCACCTGGGCGATCGCGCAGGAGCACGAGCCGGCGGCGAAGGACGTATATGTGGCAGGCTGGACCGCAAGCCGTCCCGCGCTGCCGCTGATCACGTCGTTGCGCAATGACGGCGAGACATTGGCGCGCATCCGGCGCGCGGTCCTGTCGGCGATATCGGCGGTCGTTCTGAAGCAGCCCTTCGAGGTCAGTCCTCTTCCGGATCGACGACCCTGAGGCGCAACTGGCCGGTCTTGCTGCTGGCCGTCTTCGACTCCGCCGCATCTGCCACGGCGGGCGCGTCCGCAACCGGCCGGTCGCCGCTGAATTCGAGCGCCTCGATCTTCTGGCCGCGCCGCGTGACCTTGTTCGACGAGACGAGGATGTCGTCGATGTCCTTCTGCGCCTGGCCGAAATGGGTCTGCAGCTTGCGCACCCGGTCGTCGAGCCGCACCACGTCCTCCATCAGGCGCAACACTTCGCCCTGAATGAGATGCGCCTGTTCACGCATGCGCGCATCCTTCAGAAGCGCCTGGATCACCTGGATCGACAGCATCAGGAGCGATGGCGAAACGATGACGACGCGCGCCCGGTGCGCTTTCTGGACGACCGCCTCGTGATGCTCGTGGATGTCGGCGAAGATCGATTCCGACGGCACGAACAGGAACGCCGTGTCCTGCGTTTCGCCGGTGATCAGGTATTTCTCCGAGATCGCCTTGATGTGGACGTCCATGTCGCGGCGGAACTGTTTCGCCGCCTCCGCCGATTGCGCGGCGTCACCGGCGCTGCGGATCGCGTTCCAGGCTTCGAGCGGAAACTTCGCGTCGATGACGAGGCCCGGCGCGTCGTTCGGCATGTGCACGATGCAGTCGGGCCGGTTGCCGTTGGAAAGCGTGGCCTGGAATGTGTAGGCGTCCATCGGCAGACCGTCGGAGATGATCGTCTCCATGCGCGCCTGCCCGAACGCGCCGCGCGTCTGCTTGTTCGACAGGATCGACTGCAGTTCGACGACCTGACCGGCGAGTTGCTGGATGTTGGTCTGCGCCGTGTCGATCACCGCCAGCCGCTCCTGCAGCTTCGCGAGATTTTCATGCGTCGATTTCTGCTGCTCGGTCATCGACTGGCCGATCCGGTTGGTCATGGAATCGAAGCGCTGGTGGATGGCCTGGTTCAGTTCCGACTGCCGCGAGCCGAAGATTTCCGTCATCGAGGCCATGCGCCCGTGCATTTCCGACTGCGCCTTGAGGATGTCGGCCATGCGCGCTTCGGCTTCCGCCGCCCGGCGCTGGTTGTCCTCCAGAACCGCGGCGCGGTGTTTCGCCGCCCGCCAGCCTGCAAACGCCATGCCCGCGAGAACGAGCACCAGCAAACCGGCTCCCGCCAGAAGCGTGTCGCCGAGGGTCAGAACGGTGTTCCCGACGGCCAGAAACGGCCGGGACAGATCGAGAGTTGTTTCCATTTGCCGAATTTAGGCGATTCGCGTGCCGCTGTCAGATCGCACTGTATCGCGGGAGATTGACGATGCGTATCGCATTGCTTACGTGAGCGCCATAATGACGACCAAACCGCTTGTACTTCTGCCGGATCCGATCCTCCGCGAAAGCTCCAGACCCGTCGAGCGCGTGGATGACGAACTGCGCCGTTTTGCCGACGACATGCTGGAGACCATGTATGACGCGCCGGGCATCGGCCTTGCCGCCGTGCAGGTCGGCGAGCCGATCCGCTTGCTCGTCATCGACGTCTCGAAAGAGGACGAACCGAAGAATCCGCAGGTCTTCATCAATCCGGAAGTCGTCGCCACCGGCGACGAGGTGTCGACCTACGAGGAAGGCTGCCTGTCGATTCCGGACTACTATGCCGAGGTCGAGCGCCCGGCGACCGTGACGGTCAACTATCTCGACAGGAACGGCAAGGAGAACACGGTAACGGCGGACGGCGTTTTCGCCACCTGCCTGCAGCACGAGATCGACCATCTCAACGGCATCTTGTTTATCGACCACATCTCCAAGCTGAAGCGCGACATGGTCGTCAAGAAGTTCACCAAGCTGGCCAGGCAGCGCGGCGGAACCCGGCTTTAAGCCGGAAGCGCGATGCCGGCGATCTCGCTGACCCGCAACGCCGCGGCAACGGCGGCGTCGGGCAGGAAAATGTTAACGGCGGCAAAGGCCAGTGCGACAACGGTTAACGAGGTCAGGATGCGGTCGAGTAAACTCATCCGCTGTTTGTTGTTATTGACCGTGACGCGTTTCTTCTTGACGACGGGCGTATGCAGTTTCTTGCGGACCGGCTTGCGCTCCTTGGCGCTGCTTGTGTAGTCCGCGTGTTCCTTCAATACGCCCGCGTGCGCATAGGTAAGTTGCCTGGCCTCACGCTGGCCGAAAGCAGCCCGTGTCATGCTTCATGCCCTCCGAACGAACCTCTAGCTAGGTTAATCGTATATTTGCAAAGCGACTGAAGATTGCCTTTACAAAACCGCGCGCATTTTAGTGATCCGGTTATTTTTTTATGAGGGACGGCAGTATGCGGTTAATTTTCATGGGGACCCCGGAGTTTTCGGTTCCGACGCTGACCGCCCTGGTCGCCCACGGACACGACGTCGTGGCCTGCTATACCCAGCCGCCGCGTCCCGCCGGCCGCCGCGGCCTCGAACTCATCAGGTCCCCGGTGCATCGCCAGGCCGAGGCGCTGGGTATTCCCGTGCGCACACCGGCAAGCCTGAAGGGAAGCGAGGAACAGGACGCCTTCCGCGATCTGGAGGCCGATGCCGCCGTGGTGGTCGCCTACGGTCTGCTGTTGCCGGAAACCGTTCTGAACGGCACCCGTTTGGGCTGCTTCAACGGCCATGCCTCGCTGCTGCCGCGCTGGCGCGGCGCCGCGCCGATCCAGCGCGCGATCATGGCCGGCGACGCCGAAACCGGCATGATGGTCATGAAGATGGACAAGGGTCTCGACACCGGCGACATCGCGCTCGAAGACCGCATGCCGATCGGCGAGGACATGACCGCCGGCGAACTGCATGACGCGTTGTCGCAGCTCTGCGCGGATCTCATGGTGCGTGCGATGGCCGCCCTCGAGCGCGGCAGCCTTTCGCTGACGCCGCAACCCGACGAAGGTGTTCTCTATGCCGCCAAGATCGACAAGGCGGAATGCCGGGTCGACTGGTCGCGTCCCGCGCGCGATGTGCATGACCATATTCGCGGCCTGTCGCCGTTTCCGGGCGCATGGTGCGAGATGGAGATCGGCGGCAAGTGGGAGCGCGTCAAGCTCCTGCGCAGCCGCCTGGCTCCGCTTGTGCCGGGTGGCGCGGGGGCCGTCTCGGTGACCGACGGCCGGCTGTTCATCGCCTGCGCCGATGCTTCGGTGGAGCTTCTCCTGATGCAGAAGGCCGGCGGCAAGCCGCTTGGCGCCGCCGATTTCGTCAGGGGCGCGACCATCGCCGCCATTCGCTGAACTGGACGAGGCGCTCGCCGCGCTTTATGAGCCGGTGCCTGACTTAACCTGAAGTGACCCTATGCCCCGTTACCGTTTGACCGTCGAATATGACGGCACGCCCTATGTTGGCTTCCAGCGCCAACGCAACGGCTATGCCGTGCAGGAAGCGATGGAACGGGCGGTGAAGAAGTTCACCGGCGAGGACGTCACGATCCATGTCGCCGGGCGCACCGACACCGGCGTCCACGCACTCGGGCAGGTTTGCCATGTCGACCTCACGCGCGACTGGGACGCGCGCCGCGTCATGGAGGCGATCAACGCCTATCTGGTCATGGCCGATGAATGCGTCGTCGTGCTCGATGCCGAGAAGATGGACGAGGGCTTCCACGCCCGGTTTTCGGCGACGACGCGCCACTATCTCTACAGGATCGTCAATCGCCACACGCCGAGCCCGCTGGAACGCGAGCGCGCCTGGTGGGTCAAGATGCCGCTCGATGTCGCCGTCATGCAGGACGCCGCGGCGATCCTCATCGGCACGCACGATTTCACGACCTTCCGCGCCGCGCAGTGCCAATCGAAATCGCCGGTCAAGACGCTCGACGAGATCCGTTTCTCGCGAAATGGCGAACTGATCGAGGTTCGCGTTTCCGCGCGCAGTTTCCTGCACAATCAGGTCCGCTCGCTGGTCGGCACGCTGAAGCTCGTCGGTGAGGGGCGCTGGACCGGCGAGGACGTGCAGGCGGCGCTCGATGCCCGCGACCATCAGCGCTGCGGCGCGCTCGCGCCGCCGCACGGCCTCTACTTGGCCCGGGTCGAGTACGACCGCGTGTTCACGCCCCTGGATACAACCCCGCCACCTCGTAAAGCGAGACGGCGAGCGGGTAGGTGATCAGCGTCTCGACGGCGACGAAACCGACCGCCACCATCGGCGTGACATTCAGGGCGGTTCGCGTGACGCGTACGGAAAACCACAGCATCAGGCCCATCGTGACCAGTGTGAGCAACGCGGTCGCCTGGCTGGTCTGGCCGCCATTCAGCGTCATTTCGGCAAGCGGCACGCTGACGAACACGTAACTCATCAGCGCGGAGAGCCAGTTCCTGGCGATGATCAGCTGCGAAAAGCGCCGCTGCATCCGCAACGCCCGCAGCACGAACGCCAGCACGATCACCGGCAGGATCCAGAACACGACCTCCAGCACCGCCATCCGCGCGATCAGCGAGCCGAGAGGAGCCAGCGCGCCGGCGGCCTCGATCTGGCGCGCCTCCACCACCCAGGCGAAAATCAGCGCCGGCAGGGCGGCGGGAAACGCCTCGAACGACCGCCAGAAGCCGTCGGCCGAGATATCCATGTCGCCAAGCGCCCGCGGGTCGCCGCGCAATATCCGCGCCACGCAGCCGATGTGGTGGAAGGCATAGTCGAAGAAATTCATGCGCGGCTCGCAAACCAGTCCGCGATGACACGGGCATAGATCTCCGTCAGCGTATCGAGATCGTCGACCGCCACGCATTCGTCGACCATGTGCATGGTCTTGCCGACGAGGCCAAATTCCACCACCGGGCAATAATCCTTGATGAAACGTGCATCCGACGTGCCGCCCGATGTCGACAGGACCGGCGTCCTGCCGGTCACGGCCGCGACGGCGCCGCTGACGACGCCGACGAGCGTCTCGTCGCGGGTCAGGAAGACCGGGCTCGGCGGGTCTTTCCAGACGAGGTCGTATCGCATCGGCGCGGATTTTCCGGGCCTCAGATGCGTCGACGCCGCCGCTTTGGCGATACGCGCGCCGATTTCTTCCTTCAGGCTGTCCACGCTCCAGCTGTCGTTGAAGCGGACATTGAAGGAGGCCGACGATGCCGCCGGGATCACGTTGACCGCCGGATTGCCGGTATCGATGGTCGTGACTTCGAGATTTGTCGCCTGGAAATTCTCCGTGCCCGCATCGAAGGGTGGATCGAAAAGCGCCTCGACCACCTGGACGATGCCGCGAACCGGATTGTCGGCGAGATGCGGATAGGCGGCATGGCCCTGTACGCCGTGAACCGTCACCGTCCCGGACACCGAACCGCGGCGCCCGATCTTGATCATGTCGCCGAGCGCGTCCGGATTGGTCGGTTCGCCGACGATGCAGGCATCCCAGCTTTCGCCGCGCTCGACCGCCCATGTCAGGAGCTTTGCGGTGCCGTTGATCGCCGGGCCTTCCTCGTCGCCGGTGATCAGGAACGAAATCGATCCGGGCGGGGGGCCGTGTTTCTCGATGTGCTGGGCGACCGCGGCGACGAAGCAGGCAATGCCGCCTTTCATGTCGACGGCGCCGCGCCCGTATAGCATGCCGTCGGCGGTTTCCGCGCCGAAAGGCGGATGCGTCCAGGCGGTCTCGTCGCCGACCGGCACGACGTCGGTATGCCCGGCGAACATCAGATGCGGGCCGCCGGTGCCGAGCCGCGCATAGAGGTTTTCGACATCCGGCGTGCCGTCCTCGGAAAAGACCGGACGCTGAATCTCGAATCCGAGCGGTTTCAGCATGGTTTCGAGCGCCGACAGCGCGCCGCCCTCCGCCGGCGTGACCGACGGACAGTGGATGAGATCTTTGAGAATGTCTGCCGGACGGCCAAGGCTTGAATTCATGCCTTTCCCGTAATCCGCCCCGGCTGTTTCGTCAATTTTACAATCGGCCGGTCTTGTCCGGATATCACGCCGTGGCGTGCATCGTCTCTTCGCCGATCAGCATGATCTTCTGCCAGATCTTGCGCGACAGGTTGGTGCCGAGGTTCTCGATGTCGTTGACCGCGTTGACGACGATGTCGTCGTTGAGCGCCTGGGCGTAGAGTGCGGCGAGCTTGCCGGTGATCGAGAGCATCTCCGAGCAATAGTCGAGATAACGGGTCAGTTGCGGCCGCGTGAGGTGGCGCTCAGGCGAACTTTTTGTCGGGGTGAAGCCCTGCTGGAGAACCGCCGGATCCTTGGTCAGCTGGTGCATGTCGATGATGTGGATCACCGAGCGCAGCGCATGCAGCCCGTCCAGCGCCCGTCTGCGCTTGAACCGCTCTTCCAGTGTCACCAGCGTCCAGAATCCAACGCCGGCAAAGACCAGCGTGTTGAGGGAGGCTTCCAGTCCCTGGACGAAGTCGAACGCGCCGGTGGAGATCCGGTCGAAGGACAGGACCGTACCGACAAGCGCGAAGATCGTCGCGGCGGCGGCGATCGCGGCCAGCGTCAGCAGACGCAGCCAGACGATCGGCTTTTCGAGGTCGGCGGTCAGTCTGCCGATGTCGCGCGACAGCGCGACGATCTCTCCGGCAACCTTGCGCAGGCTGGAATCGGGAAAGCGTTCCGCGATCCGCTGTTCCAGCAAAGCGGCGGTTGCTTCGATCCGGTCCTTGTCGAGCGTGCGGTAGGGCATTGCCGCGACTGTAATCGCCCGTGCTTAACTTTCGGTTTGCCGGCCGGGAGCGGTCCGTGACGGCGCCCGGGCGGGCGCAAAACCGGTCACGGACTTCACGTTTCGCGTGAACAATGGCCGCCGCGGCGCTGACGGCGAGCCGCTGGCCGTCAGTCCCGGCGGTGAATGTCATGCGAAAAAGCGCCTTTCGCGCGCCCGGCGTTCACGCATGCCTGAACGGTGTGGCTCCATCCCGTGAACGAGCGGCCGCACATCACGAAGAATCACACGGAGGCGGAAGTCATATCATATTGATATTGCTATTATTTTTCAGGGGTTAGGAGCGCGCGGGCGGATGTTCAAGGCAACGAATGCGTGATTCCGGTTACGTTTTTGTAATTGGAACATGAGCGCCCGATACCTCAACTTGTAGACAGCCGAGGCGGTGAAAACGAACCCGCCGGAGCAGGGCCATCCTCCCAAGACGGCCGTATTCGAAAAGATAAGGAGTATGAAAATGAAAAAGTTCCTCATCGCGACGGGTATCGTTCTCGCCACTGCATCCGGTGCGTTCGCCAAGTCCGGCCGGCTCGACTTCTACAATCCGATGCCTGCCGCCGCGTCGAAGATCGACCACACCGCGACGGCCGCGATCGACCACACCGCAACGGCCGCGATTGATCGCGACGACATGGCGCCGATGAAACAGTCCCTGCGCCTCGGCAACAGCGCCCCGGCGGCCACGACGGGGCATGAGAGTCACTAGGACCGTGACTCCACCGCTACCGGCGCAATCCACCATTAAGGCTGGACCAGGCTCGGTCCCGTCTCGGAGACGGCGCGCCGACCGCGAGTCGAGCGTCGAAGACTGTAACCTGAAGGCACGGCGTCCGCCGTGCCTTCCAATTCGTTCTGGCGCCAGCGCCCGGGATTTGGTTAACTGTTAATGCAAAAGCCGCCGAAGTCGTTTCCGGACAACGTTCGCGGCCGAAAAATGAGGGAAGCGGAGAACAGGCGAAGGAGGTAACCGGGATGAAAAGGTTCTTCTTGACCGCTGCCCTCGTCATCTCGGGCAGTATCCCGTCAGGCGCGTATGCTTCCACCTGGTTGAGAATGGGCGGCCCGGCATCCAAACCGGTCGGCCATTACGAATATTGCAAGTCCCACCGTTCCGATTGCAGGGCGCATGGCGGCGCCGGCCGTCTCGCGTCCAGTCGCATGGGCGTGTTGCGCAGCGTCAATTTGCGCGTCAATCGCTCCGTCAAGTCGATGTCGGACTGGGACCACTACGGCAAGCGCGAGGTCTGGCGCCTGCCGGTCAACAAGGCCGGCGACTGCGAGGACTATGTGCTGGAGAAACGGGCCGAACTGATGCGGCGCGGATATTCGGCCAGCGATCTCCTGATCGCCGTCGGCCGGCGCCACGGTGAACCCCACGCCGTTCTGGTCGTCAGGACCGACAAGGGTGACTTTGTTCTCGACAACATGACCGACGCCGTGCTGCCGGCGGCAAAGACCAGCGTGAGGATTTCCAAGATCCAGTCGCCGGAGAATTCCGCCGAATGGCTGCGCGTCACCGGCCTGACGAAAAAAGTCGCCGGGCTCTGATCGCCGGATAATTCCGATGGTCTAGCTGTTCGAAAAAGGCGGCGGGCCGTATTCGTTGGTTTCCGGGCGCGACGGCAGGAATGCCAGAAGCAGGAAGGCGATGAACGATATCGCCGGTATCAGCAGGCAGATCGCCAGCATGCCCGGCAGGCCGAGATCGTGCAGCCGTTTCGCCGCCAGCGCGAGAGCCACCCAGGCGGATGCCAGCCAGATCGCAAGCAACACCAGCCCCCACAGCGCGATTTCCGGGCTGTCCTCCGGAATAGTGACGATCCGCGAGATAACCGCCGCCTGGATCAGGATCATCAGCAGCGCGCCGAGCCAGAAGCTCTTGCGCCCGATCCGGCCCCTGAAACCGAACAGCACCCAGCCGACCGTTACCGGATGACGAGGCGCCCCGGTCACCGCGTTCAGTCCCGCAGCAATTCGTTGATGCCGGTCTTCGAGCGCGTCTTTTCGTCGACGGTCTTCACGATCACCGCGCAATAGAGGCTCGGGCCCGGCTCGTTGTTCGGGAACGGTTTGCCGGGCATCGTGCCGGCAACGACGACGGAATAGGGCGGTACTTCGCCGTAGGAAATCTCGCCGGTCGCACGGTTCACGATCTTGGTCGACTTGCCGATGAAGACGCCCATGCCGAGCACGGAGCCCTCGCGCACGATGCAGCCTTCCACGACCTCCGAACGCGCACCGATGAAGCAGTTGTCCTCGATGATCGTCGGTCCGGCCTGCATCGGCTCCAGCACGCCGCCGATGCCGACGCCGCCCGAAAGATGCACGTTCTTGCCGATCTGCGCGCAGGAGCCGACGGTCGCCCAGGTGTCGACCATCGTGCCTTCGTCAACATAGGCGCCGAGATTGACGAAGGACGGCATCAGGACGACGCCGTTGGCGATATGGGCGGAACGGCGCACGATGCAGTTCGGCACGGCGCGGAACCCGGCTTTTTCGAAATGCTGCCCGCTCCAGCCGTCGAATTTGGACGGCACCTTGTCCCACCAGACCGCGTCGCCAGGGCCTCCGCCGATGACTTCCATCGGATTGAGCCGGAACGACAGCAGCACCGCCTTTTTCAGCCACTGGTTCACGGTCCAGTTGCCGTCGGCCTGGCGTTCGGCGACCCGCGCCTTGCCGGAATCGAGCAGGTTGAGCGCTTCGTCGACCGCGTCGCGGATTTCGCCGCGCGTGTTCGTGGATACGGTATCCCGGTTCTCGAACGCGGCCTCGATGATGGTTTCCAGCGTCGCGATGTCGTGAGCGGTCATGAATTGTTTCCTTATCGGCGGATAATATGGGGCGCTTCGGCTGTGCGCATTCGGCGGGTTCCTACGCGAATGCGCGTGCCGTGGTCAATGCAGACAACGGCGGTGCGGCATCTGTGCGCGCCTTGGGGAAAGTGAATGAGTGCCAAGCGATACCGGGATGTCTGGGACCCCCTGGTCCCCTCCCATCAGGACATGAACCGGGCGAGGGTCGTCCCCGACACGCCACAGACGCGCGCACCGGCTTACCGGCTTGCCTATGACGATTCGGATTTCCTGTGCCGGGAAGATCTCCGTCCTGTCCGCCTGCAGTTGGAACTCCTCAAGCCGGAGCTGATGCTGCAGGAGCGCGGCATCACCTCGACGGTCGTCCTGTTCGGCGGCGCGCGCATCCCGGAACCGGGCGGCATCGCGTGGGCGGCCAAGAACGAGACGCAAAAGCGGAACCTGGAGGCCAATGCGCGTTACTACGACGAGGCGCGCGCCTTCGCCCGGCTTTGCTCCGAACACTCCCTTTCCACCGGCGGCACCGAGTTCGTGGTCGTGACCGGCGGCGGACCGGGGGTCATGGAGGCCGGAAACCGTGGTGCGGTCGATGTCGGGGCACAGTCGATCGGTCTCAACATCGTGCTGCCGCACGAACAGGCGCCGAACGAGTATGTGACGCCCGACCTCTGCTTCAACTTCCACTATTTCGCGATCCGCAAGATGCACTTCCTGATGCGGGCCCGGGTGATCGCGGTCTTCCCCGGCGGCTTCGGCACGATGGACGAACTGTTCGAGTCGCTGACCCTGATCCAGACCGGGCGCATGGAGCGCGTGCCCATCCTGCTGTTCGGCAAGGACTTCTGGGCGAACGTCATCAATCTCGAATTCCTCGCCGAACAGGGCACCATTTCCCCGGACGATGCCGGGCTCTTCGACTCGGTCGATACGGCGGAGGAGGCGTGGGGCGTGGTGAAAGCCTTTTACGCGATCTGACCGGGGAAAGCGTACGCGGTCAGGCGCCGGCAGCGGTTCCCGTCAGCGCGCTCAGGAAATCGGCGAGATTGTCGGTCACGTAGTCGACCTGATCCTCGCCGGCGTCCTGTTCCCAGATCTCCGTGAAGTCCGGCTCGAAATTATGCGGCACGACCAGCACCGTCGTCATGCCGAGCGACTTGGGAATCGTCAGGTTGCGGGCCAGATCCTCGAACATCGCCGCATGTTCGCAATCCACCCTGTGGAGCGCGCGGAACTTGTCGTAGGTCTCTGCCGCCGGCTTCGGCACCAGATCCGCCGCGACGACGTCGAAAATGTCGTCGAAATGATCGAGCACGCCGAGTTGCCGTGCGGCGCGTTCCGCGTGTCCGCGGTCGCCATTGGTGAAGATGAATTTGCGGCCGGGCAGGGCCTTGATCGCCTCGCCCAGCGCCGGGTCGGGCGCGATCCACGAATAGTCGATGTCGTGCACCTTCTCCAGGAAGTCGTCCGGATCGACACCGTGGTTTTCCATCAGCCCTTTCAGCGTCGTGCCGTAGCGCTGGTAAAAGTCCTTCTGGATTGTGCGGGCTTCGTCGCTGGGGATCTGCAGAAGCTCGGCGACATAGGCCGTCATCTTCACGTCGATCTGCGAAAACAGATTGCTGTGATGCGGGTAGAGCGTGTTGTCGAGATCGAATACCCATTCGCGCACATGCGCGAAATCGGCGGGGGAGGCTTTTGCGTTCATGCGCGATGCTTAAGCACGAAATCCCGGCCAAGTCATGGAGATTTCAGGGTTGTGATCGCGGCTTTCGCGTTTTGCCGCCGTGGCGGACATGGCGTGAAATAGAATTGGCGGCTCTGACCAAAGGGTGGTAGATTTCGCGCATGTCGAACTCGACCGCCGAACGCAAGGCGCTCGCCGCCGCCTTTATCCTGCAGGACCGCAAACGCCTGCCGGTGCGTTTCTTTGGCGCCTTCTCGGGCACGATGCTGAGCCGGCTTTCCTGAACAGTTCAAAGGCCCGCATCGTTGCGGCCGCTCAACCCGCATCTCCACGCCTGATTGCTTGGCCTCCGCGATTTGAAACCGCCCGCCGGTTTCGTCGCCGCGGTATCGAGCCCGACAATGGGACATCCCATGGAACTCTGGATAGTCATCACAATCGCCGCGGCGTTCCTGCAGAACATCCGCTCCTCGCTTCAAAGGCACCTGAAGGGCCATATGGGCACCACCGGCGCCACCTTCGTGCGCTTCGGCTTCGGCCTGCCGTTCGCGGCGCTCTACCTGTTTCTCCTCGCCGCCTTCACCGGCGCGCCGGTCCCGTCGCCGTCGCCCGTTTTCCTTGGCTGGATGAGCGTCGGCGCCCTGTCGCAGATCGCCGGGACCTTTTTGCTCATTCATCTCTTCGCCTTCCGGAATTTCACCGTCGGCACGGCGTATTCGCGCACCGAACCGGCGCAGGCCGCGCTGTTCGGCCTCGTTTTCCTCGGCGAGACGGTCAGCCCGCCCGGCCTTGTCGCCATCGCCATTTCGGTCGCCGGCGTGATGCTGATTTCCGTTGCGCGCAGCGTGTTCAGCCCGGCGGCGCTGGTCACGTCCGTCTTCACGCGCACCGCCGGGATCGGCCTCCTGTCGGGTACCCTGTTCGGGGTCGCCGCCGTCGCCTATCGCGCCGCGTCGCTTTCTCTCGGTTATCCCAATTTCGCCATCCAGGCGGCCACGACGCTGTTGTGGGCGATCACGCTCCAGACCGTCGTCATGCTCGCCTGGATGCTCTGGCGCGAGCGCGACGGGATCGCGCAGATCCGCTCGGCCCGGAAGATCTCGGCCGTCGTCGGCTTTGTCGGCGCGACGGCGTCCTTCGGCTGGTTCGCCGCCATGACCCTGCAGCAGGCCGCCATCGTCAAGGCGCTTGCCCAGATCGAGATGATCTTTGCGCTGACGACGAGCGTCTTCTTCTTCCGCGAGCACATTAACCGGCTCGAACTGGCCGGCTGCTTTCTCATTGTGGCAGGAATTCTCGTCCTTGTTCTCGGCTGAGGACGGTTTCATGCTCAGGGCGAATGTGTTTACCTCGTCCGGCCCGTAGGTCCGGAACGGATCGGGTATCGGTTCGCCGGCTATTTACAGGGAAGACGGATGTTTTGCGTTGCTTCCGTCCGGCGTTTTGCCGGGCGTCACATGGCAGGCTTGTTTGCGGTAGTTTGGCTCGCCGGTTGCGCGGGATTGCCCGAGGGCGTCCTGATTCCGCTGGAGACCGATGTTCCAGGCACGACGCAGGTTCCGATTCTCGTTGCAACCACCCGTGCGCCGTCCGCCGATCCCGGCATCCTCTATTCGGGTGAACGGGGCCCCGCGATAGACCTCAACGAAATCGTCGTCTCCATTCCGCCGGAGGAAAACCGCACTGTCGGGGAAGTCCAGTGGCCGAAGAAGCTGCCGCCCGACCCGTCCAGGGATTTCGCGGCGCTTTCGGTGAAAACCATTCCCGATGTTCGCGCGGCCGAAGCCTGGTTCCTCAAGCATCGCACGCCGAACCGTCGCCTGCTGATCTTCGTGCACGGTTTCAACAACCGCTATGAAGACGCGGTGTTCCGCTTCGCCCAGATCGCCCATGACAGCCGCATGGAGGCAACGCCGCTGCTGTTTACCTGGCCGTCGCGCGGCAGCCTGTTCGCCTACGGTTATGACAAGGAAAGCACCAACTATTCCCGGTCCGCGCTGGAACTGGTGCTGAAAACAGCCGTGCAAAATCCCGCGGTGGACGAGATCACGGTGCTCGCCCACTCGATGGGCACGTGGCTGACGGTCGAGGCGCTGCGCCAGATGGCGATCCGGGATGGTGGTGTGCCCTCAAAGATCGAGAACGTGATCCTCGCCTCGCCGGATCTCGATGTCGACGTGTTCCGTCAGCAATTGGCGGACATGGGGCCGAAGCATCCGAAGTTCACCGTTTTCGTGTCGCGTGACGACCAGGCTCTGCGCGTGTCCCGGCGCATATCCGGCAATGTGGATCGCCTCGGCGCGATCGACATCAACGACCCGCAGTATCGCGCGCTCCTGGAGCGCGAAGGCATCGTGGTTCTGGATCTCTCCGCCTTGCGGGTCGGCGACCGGCTGAACCACTCCAAGTTCGCCGAAAGCCCGGAAGTCGTTCGCCTGCTTGGCGCCCGCCTGATCGCCGGCCAGACCGTGACGGATCAGGACATCGGTCTGGGCGAGCGTTTGGGCGCGGCTGCGATGGATGTGACCAACACGGTCGGATCGGCCGCCGGACTTGCCGTCTCGGTGCCGATCGCCATCATCGATCCGGCGACCCGCGACAGCCTGGACGACCAGGCCGACCAGTTGGGCCGGCATCTCGGCAACGCCGTCACCGGCCTCGTGCCGGTCGGGACATCCGGCGCCAGGCGGTGCGATCCCCGGCGGCAGGACTGCGCCACCGCCCGGTAAACCTTCCCTTTGATGTTCGGATCGGGCATGCAGTCGATGGCCTGAACGGCGAATCGCATCGCGGAACTTGACGGCCGGACTGCTTCGATCATTTCAATCCTGAGTGCGGCGAAACGGGAAGGCCATGACCAAGGAACAGTTCCAGCCGGAAGACCTGCGTCCGGACCGGTGGATTGCCATGTTCGTGCTGCTGCTCGCCGGCTTCATGAACCTGATTGACGTGACCATCGTCAACGTCGCGATGCCGAGCCTGCAAAAAGCCTTCAGCGCAACCAGCAGCCAGATCGAATGGGTCGTGGCCGCCTATATCCTGGTCTTCGCGCTGGGCCTGCTTCCCTTCGGACGGCTGGGCGACATTTTCGGCCGTCCGCGCATGTTCATCATCGGTGTCGGCGTCTTCACGCTCGGATCGACATTGTGCGGCCTTGCCATCTCGATGCAGTTCGTGATCGCCGCGCGCGTGTTGCAGGGGCTCGGCGGCGCCATGATGGTGCCGCAGACGCTGGCGATCGCCCAGGTGCTGTTCCCGCCGCACGAACGCGCGATGGCCTTCTCGCTTTTCGGTCTGACGGCCGGGCTGGCGTCGGTGACGGGCCCCGCCGCCGGCGGCTTCCTGATCGACGCCGACATCTACGGGCTCGACTGGCGCCCGATCTTCCTCGTCAACATTCCGGTCGGCGCGCTGGCGGTGATCGGCGCCCTGCGGTTCATCCCGCCGATGCCCGGATCGCGCGAGCTGCGCAACGACTATGGCGGGATCGCGCTCGCCAGCCTGACCGTCCTGCTGCTGATTTTCCCGCTGATCGAGGGCAGGGAACTCGGCTGGCCGGCATGGACATTCGTGATGATCGCTGCCTCCGTTCCCGCTGCCGCGGCCTTCGTTGTCTGGCAACGCCGCCAGCAGGGCACGGGTGCGCCGCAGCTTCTGCCGTTCACCCTTTTGACCAACCGGAATTTCCTGATCGGTTCGGCCATGGCGACGATCCTGTTTTCCGGCATTCCCGGCTTTTTCCTAGTGCTCGCCATCTACCTCCAGAACGGAAACGGCCTGACGCCTCTGCAATCGGGGCTGACCACCATGCCGTTTTCGATCGGCGTCCTGATTGCCTCGGTCATTTCCGGCCGGCTCGGCATGCAATGGCTGCGCCGCCGCATCATGGCCGGCGCGCTGTTCCTGGCCGCGGCGATGATCGCGCTGCATTTCGTCGTGCAGGCGATCGAGCCGCCACTGGACAGGCTCCTTTTCGCGCTGCCGCTGCTTGCCGGCGGCATCGGACTCGGCGTCGCGATCTCGCCGATGTTCCAGACCGTGCTGTCGAATGTCCCGCCGCGCGATGCCGGGTCCGGATCGGGTGCCTTGCAGTCGTTCCAGCAGGTCGGCGGCGCGCTCGGCCTTGCCCTGATGGGGCAATTGTTCTTCTCGCGTCTGGCGCAGGGCCTTCAGGCAGGTCTGCCGAAAGCCGAGACCTACACCGCCGCGTTGACGGACGCGCTATACTACAACGCCTCGGCTTTCGTCGTGATCGCTCTGCTCGTGCGCCTGCTGCCGAAGCCGGTCGCCGCCCCGCCCCGCGACGAGGGCGCGCCGCAACCGGTCATCGAGGGCTAGAGCTGGCCGTTTTCCGGCGCTCCTCGAACAGCGCGATCGCCGTGTTCAAGCCGTTGATCGCCGCCGGCATGCCGCCATAGATGGCCATCTGGTAGATGACCTCCAGGACTTCACGCTCGCTGGCGCCCGCCGCGAGCGCGTGCTCGATATTGATCGCGAGTTGCGGACCTGTCTGGCCGCCGAGCGCCGTCAGCGCGGCGACGGTGGCGATCTGGCGCGTTTTCAGATCGAGCCCGTCGCGGGCGTAATGGCGGCCATAGGCCTGTTCGATCAGGGTTTCCGCAAAGCCCGGCAGATGTTCGTCGTAGCGTTCCGCCAGCACACGTTCGAGGTCGGGATTCATCCGCGCGATCAGGTCGCGGCCGCGTTCGAGTGCGGTTGTTTGGGTTGGTTGTACGGTCATCGGTTGGTTCCTGTTCTGCGTCGGTCTTCGACTGCGTGGCCGGCTTCGATTTGCTCGTAGTTGAGGATTTTGTGGTCGAGAAGCTGCAGGCAGTCCTCGAGTTCGGCGATGCGCGCCCGCACGGCCTCGCGCTGGCGTTCCAGCATCAGCCGCCGGGGCGCCGCTGTCGCGGTACCTTCGCGACGCAGACGCGCATAGTCGGCCATTTGCGACAGCGGCATGCCGGTCGATTTCAGCGCCTGGAGAAAACCGATCCAGCCAAGGATGCTGTCGTCATAGACACGCGATCCGCCCGACCGGGGCGGCGGGTCGATCAGCCCGATCTTCTCATAATAACGCAGCGTATCGATGCTGAGGCCGGTCTTCGCCGAAACGTCGCCGATTTTCATCCTGCCGTCTCCGATTGCGCCCGCTCTCTTGAACGGGTGAATCGGACTCTACCGGCTGGAGTGAACTCCAGGTCAAGCGGTCGGACGCGATTTTTTTCGCGTCAGCTCTTGTCGTGGACGAGAAGCGTTCCGGCGCCGTGTTCGGTGAAAAGTTCCAGCAGCACCGCGTGCGGCACCTTGCCGTTGACGATGACCACGCCCTTCACGCCGCGCTGCAGCGCCTCGATGCAGGTCTCGACCTTCGGGATCATGCCGCCCGAGATGGTGCCGTCCGTGATCAGCGCCTTGGCCTCCGAGACGGTCAGTTCCTTGATCAGCTTGCCGTCGCGGTCGAGCACCCCGGGCACGTCGGTGAGAAACAGCAGCCGCGACGCCGCGAGCGCGCCGGCGATGGCGCCGGCAAACGTGTCGGCATTGATGTTGTAGGTGTGGCCGTCGCGTCCCGGCGCGACCGGCGCGATCACCGGGATCATCTCGGATTTCGCCAGCAGGTCGAGCAGCGTGCGGTCGACCTCCACCGGCTCGCCGACGAAGCCGAGGTCGATGACGCGTTCGATGTTGCTGTCCGGATCCTTGGCGGTCTTTTGGGCCTTCTCGGCGAAGACCATGTTTCCGTCCTTGCCGCACAGCCCGATCGCCCATTCGCCCGCCGCGTTGATCATCGCGACGATTTCCTTGTTGATCGATCCGGCCAGCACCATCTCGACGATCTCGACGGTGGCCTGGTCGGTGACGCGCAGGCCGCCCTCGAATTTCGATTCGATGCCCATCTTTTTCAGCATCGCGCCGATCTGCGGCCCGCCGCCATGGATGACGACCGGATTGACGCCCGATTGCTTGAGAAGCGCGATGTCCTGGGCGAAGGCATGGCCGAGCGAGGCGTCGCCCATGGCGTTGCCGCCATATTTCACGACGATCGTCTTGTTTTCGTAACGCTGCATATAGGGCAGCGCCTTCGCGAGGATATGCGCTTCGGACTGCGGGGCGGGAGGGGAGGTATCTTCGGACATGGAACCGCTTTTTCGATGGGCCTTTTCATTCGGTTCCTCTCGTCTATCCGTTTGCGGGAACGAGGGCAATTCCGGTTTGAAAGGCGGCCCGCAAACCATCCGGGGTCCCCGGTGCCGGATTTTCCCCGCGCCGGTTCCATCACGAATTTGTTCAGAACCGTGATGTGCAGCGGCGCCCGCGGCCTCCTATATATCGGGAGAAAGATGGAGGTTTCCGCAATGAAAAGACGCAGTTTTCTCGGCATGGGCGCCGCGGCGGTTCTTCTCGGCGGTGCATCGGCCTACGCTTTGGCAGCTGGATCTGAAGGTGAGTTCGAGATCATGAAAACCGACGACGAATGGCGCAAGATCCTGACGGAAGAGCAATTCGCGGTGATGCGCAAGCAAGCGACGGAGCGGGCGTTCACGAGCCCGCTCAACGACGAGCATCGCGCCGGCATATTCCACTGTGCCGCATGCGACCTGCCACTCTATTCCTCGGAGGCGAAGTTCGACAGCGGCACCGGCTGGCCAAGTTTCTACGAGGCCTTGCCGAACGCTGTCGCCAACCGGACCGATTTCAAGCTGATTTATCCGCGCACCGAGGAACACTGCCGCCGCTGCGGCGGCCATCTCGGCCATGTCTTCAACGACGGCCCGCCGCCGACCGGCAAGCGCCACTGCATCAACGGCGTCGCGCTGACGTTCAAACCCGGCGAAACGGCCTGACGGTTACGACCGGGCGGCGACCAGCATCGCCGCTCGCAATTCCTCGATCCCGATATTCTTTTCCGACGAGGTCGACAGCACGTACGGAAATGCGGCGGGGCGTTTCTTGATGCGGCTGGCCGTTTCCGCGAGCATCCCCGGCACGCCGGCTTCCTTGATCTTGTCGATCTTCGTCAGCACCACCTGGTAGGAGACGGCCGCCTTGTCGAGGAGGTCCATCACCTCTTCGTCGTTCTTCTTGATGCCGTGGCGCGCGTCGATCAGCAGATAGACCCGCTTCAGCGTCACCCGGCCGCGCAGGTAGTCGAAGACCAGCTTCGTCCACTGGTCCACTTGCGTCTTCGGCGCCTGCGCGAAGCCGTAGCCGGGCATGTCGATGATCGCCAGCGGCGGCAGGTCGCCGGCCTCGCCGGAATAGCCGCCCGGCACGAAGAAGTTCAGTTCCTGCGTGCGTCCCGGCGTGTTGGAGGTGCGCGCCAGGCCCTTCTTGGCGACGATGGCGTTGATCAGCGACGATTTACCGACATTCGAGCGGCCGGCAAACGCAACCTCGGGCGGGCCTTCCGGCGGCAGGAACTTCATCGAGGGCACGCCCCGGATGAAGTCCCATTGCAGCGGGAAGCTCGTCAGAGCCTGATCGTCGCCGTGATTGGTGCCGGAGGTCATGCGGCTTCGCTATTTCGCCGCATCGGCCTTCTTCTTGCCGCCGAACAATCCTTTCAGATTGTCGAACAGTTCGATCTTGGCGCCGTTTCGTTTCATGATGATGCCCTGCTGGATGATCGAAAGCGTGTTGTTCCACGCCCAGTAGATCACGAGGCCGGCCGGGAAGCTCGACAGCATGAACATGAAGATCAGCGGCATCCAGGTGAAGATCATCGCCTGCGTCGGATCCGGCGGTGTCGGGTTCATGCGCATCTGCAGGAACATGGTGATGCCCATGATCAGCGGCCACACGCCGATGGCGAGGAACGTCCCGAAGACCGGAATCGCCGACGGATCGTAGGGAAGCAGGCCGAACAGGTTCAGCACATGCGACGGATCGGGCGCCGACAGGTCCTGGATCCAGCCGAAGAACGGCGCCTGGCGCATCTCGATGGTGATGTAGATCACCTTGTAGAGCGAGAAGAAGACCGGGATCTGGATCAGCATCGGCCAGCAGCCCGCGACCGGATTGATCTTCTCGGTCTTGTACAGCTCCATCATCGCCTTCTGCATCTTCTCGCGGTCGTCGCCGAACTTCTCCTTGATCTCCGCCATTTTCGGCTGGACGACCTTCATCCGCGCCATCGAGGCGTAGGACATATTGGCCAGCGGGAAGAAGACCGCCTTGACGATGACCGTCGTCGCCAGGATGGCGAGACCGAAATTGCCCAGGAAATGATAGAGGAAGTCGATCAACTGAAACATCGGCCGGGTGATGAAGAAGAACCAGCCCCAGTCGATCAGCTTCTCGAACAGGCGGATATTGTATTTTTCCTTGTAGCCGTCGAGCAGGGTGGAGATCTTCGCACCGGCGAAGAACAGGTTGTCGAACTGCGCCGTATCGCCGGCATTGATCGTAACCGGATCGGTGAGGAAATCACTCTGGTAGCGGGTGCGTCCCTCCGTGTAATAGGCGTAATGCGGCTGGAACGACTTGCCGTCTTCGGGGATCACGGTGACCGCCCAGTACTTGTCGGTGATGCCCAGCCAGCCATCGGTCGATTTGCCGGGTTTGACTTCGCCTTCCTTCTCGATCTTGGTGTATTTTATCTCGGTCAGGCCTTCGTCGCCGGTGACGCCGATCAGGCCTTCATGCAGCACGTAGATCGGGGGCTTCTCGGGCTTCGAATAGCGCGTGACGCGGCCGTATTGCTGCAGGGCGACCGCCGCGCCGGAGCTGTTCGTCACGCTGTCCTTGATCTGGAACATGTATTTGTCGTCGACCGAGACCGTGCGCTTGAAGACGAGCCCGTTGGGCGCCGTGTAGGTGAGTTCGACGGGGGAGTCCTGCGTCAGCGTCGCGCCGTCCGGCGCCTGCCAGACGGTATCGGCCGCAGGCGCGCCATCGACGCCGATATAGCCATACTCGCCGAAATAACCGTTTGGATCGGCAGCCGGCTGCAGCAGGGTGACGATCGGCGAATCCTTCTTGATCGTCTCGCGATACTGCTTGAGCTTCAGGTCGTCGAAACGCGCGCCGCGCAGATTGATGGAACCGGTCAGCGCCGGGGTGTCGATCGTGATCCGGCCAGCGCTTTCGGCCGCGGTATCGGCTGCCGTCTCGCTCATCACCGGAGCGGTCCCCGCCTGCGGGGCCGTTCCGCCCGCCTCGGTCGTCGTAGCCGGTGTTTCGGCGGCCGTCTCGGTCTGCTGCGTGGCCTGCTGTTCGATCTGCGCCTGCTTTTCGGCCTCGATCTTCGGCCCGATGTAAAAAATCTGCCATGCCGCCAGGATCACGACGGAAAGAATGATCGTGATGAACAGGTTGCGGTTATTTTCCATCGTGCGGTTTCCGGTCCTCTTTCGCGCCGTCCTGCCGGCGCTGCAGTTTCGTATTGGCCTGGGCGAATGCGGAAGAGACATCGGCACACAGGGCATCGAACGGTGCGCGCAGCACCTTCGGCGTTGAAACGATCACATAGTCATTTCCATCCGCCATGTCACCCGCGCCATGCAGGCGCACCGCCTCGCGAAGCCGCCTTTTGATGCGGTTGCGCCTGACGGCGTTTCCGTTCTTGCGCGACACGGTCAGGCCGAGGCGCGGAGCGCCGCCCTCCTGCCGGTTCAAGGCCTCCACAAGCACGAAAGCGCCGCGGACTTTGGTCCCACGGCGCACGGCAAGAAATTCGGAGCGTTTTCGCAAAACGCCATATGGTCTGCTGGCGCGCTGGTCATCCGTGCCGGCTATTGCTGCCGGTTCGTACATCGCCAGCGTCGCGGGCGGGCGATTACGCCGAGAGACGCTTGCGGCCGCGGGCGCGGCGTGCGGAAAGAATCTTGCGTCCGCCGGGGGTAGCCATGCGCGTGCGGAAGCCGTGACGGCGCTTGCGAACCAGTTTCGAAGGCTGATAGGTGCGTTTCATTGTCGTTTCCGCCCTCTTGAGGCGGCCCTTGGCTGAATTCTTTCGGTTGGGAACGTGGTCTTCATGGCTTGCGCAATAAATATGCGCCGCCGGAGACGCGCCCGAGCGTTGCGGGCTTATGATCCAAACGGGCCATCAAGTCAATGCCCGCGATGGCGGGATGCGGCCGTGATCCGGCTCACGGCATTGTGAAGCTGGCCGCCCTCCCGATCACACTGGCGGGCATCAATGCTTTGTGAATTGTTCTTTACCGCCGCGACGGCCAAATGCGGTGGGCGGCTATGGTATCGGAGCCGGCAAAACGGTTTATCAAGACGGTACACGATAGGAAAGCTGCGTGCCCGACGAGACGATCATGATGGCCGAAGCCGGTAAAACGACAAAGCGCGTGAGTGCTGTCCGGCGCTTTGCTCCCCTGGCGGTCATTGCCGCCGGGCTCGCCTTTGCCTACGCGATGGGCTGGCATCGCTATTTCTCGCTGACCTTTCTCGCCGAAAGCCGCGAGATGCTGCTCGGTTTCGTCGAAGCCAATTATGCGCTGTCGGTCGCCGGATTTGCTGTCGTTTATGTCCTCGCGGTGGCGTTTTCGGTCCCCGCCGCGTCTATCCTGACGATCTTCGGCGGGTTTCTGTTCGGCTGGCTGGTCGCCGGAACCGTCGTTGCCTTTGCCGCGACGGCTGGCGCGACCATCGTGTTCCTGGCGGCGCGCAGCGCCTTTGGTGATTTCCTGCGCGACAAGGTCGGCGGTGTCGCGCGGCGGCTCGCCGACGGTTTCGAAAAGGATGCCTTCTCCTACCTTCTGGTGCTGCGGCTGGCGCCGGTCTTTCCGTTTTTCGTCGTCAATATCGCGCCGGCGCTCTTCAACGTGTCGCTGCGCACATATGTCGCGGCGACCTTTCTCGGTATCCTGCCGGGCACTTTCGCCTATGCCTATCTCGGAGAGGGTCTCGACAGCGTGCTCGTTGCGGCGCACGAGGCCGGCACGGAAGTATCGGCCGGCGATCTGGTGACGCCGCAGATCACGCTTGCTTTCCTGGCGCTTGCCGCCGTCGCCGCGATCCCGCCGGTCCTGAAGCGGTTTCGTGCGGCGCGTTGAGATTTTTTAATTGATATTCGGCGAAATAGGCACGCGCCGCGCGAATTGGAGACCGTCA
>NZ_JACZCS010000041.1 GCF_014904745.1 Oricola nitratireducens | reverse complement strand
CTGCCTGAACTATGGCTGCGCCCCCTCCAAGGCGCTGATTGCCGCCGGCAAGACCGCCGACGCCATGCGCCATGCCGGCCGGTTCGGCATCAAGCCGGTCGAGCCGGAAGTCAATTTCGGCAAGGTGCACGATCACGTCCGATCCGTCATCGAGGCGATCGCGCCGAACGATTCGATCGAGCGGTTCACCGCGCTCGGCGTCCACGTGATCCGGGAATACGGCCGTTTCACCGCCCGCGACACCGTTATTGCCGGCGACTACGAGATCAAGGCGCGCCGTTTCGTCATCGCGACCGGTTCGTCGCCTTTCGTGCCGCCGGTTCCGGGCCTCGACGCGGTCGATTACCTGACCAACGAAACGATCTTCGACCAGACCCGCAAGCCCGGCCATCTTGTCGTTATAGGCGGCGGCCCGATCGGCATGGAGATGGCCCAGGCCCATCGCCGCCTCGGTTCCGACGTCACGGTGATCGAAGGGCTGAAGGCGCTGGGCAAGGACGATCCGGAACTGGCGCAAATCGTCCTCGAACGCGTTCGCGGCGAGGGCGTCGTCATTCACGAGGGCGCGAAGGTCGTCGGCGTCGAGCGGAAAAGCCAGTCGACGATTGCGGTGCGCCTCGAAACGCAAAAGGGCGTCGAGGAAGTGACCGGAACGCATCTTCTCGTGGCGACGGGCCGTGCGGCAAATGTCGAGCGCCTCGATCTCGAAAAGGCCGGCGTCGAGCTTCACAACCGCGCCATCAAGGTCAACAAGGCGCTGCGCACCACCAACAGGCGCATCTACGCCATCGGCGACGTGACCGGCGGCCTGCAGTTCACCCATGTCGCCGGTTACCATGCCGGCCTTGTCGTGCAGTCGATCCTGTTTCGCGTTCCCGGCAAGGAGAACCGTGACATCATTCCCTGGGTGACCTTCACCGATCCGGAACTCGCCCATGTCGGGCTGACGGAGGATGAGGCGCGCAAGCGCAAGCAAAAGGTGCTCGTGTTCCGCTGGCCCTATGCCGAAAACGACCGCGCCCAGGCCGAACGCAAGACAATCGGCCATCTCAAGCTCGTCACCGACCGCAAGGGAACGGTACTGGGCGCGACGATTGCCGGCGCCGGCGCAGGCGAAATGATCAGCGTGTTCGCGCTGGCTGTGTCGAAAAAAATGAAGGCGTCCGACATCCGCGGTTTCGTGCCGCCCTATCCGACCATGACGGAAATGGCGAAACGGGCGGCGACCGCCTATTCGGTTCCGGCCACCCGCAACCCCTGGGTGAGGCGCGTGATCGGATTCCTGCGATTGTTCGGTTAAGATGATGAATTCGTGCCTGGCGCGACCCCTTTCCGGTTCGGCCGGTCCATCGCCCGAAAGGAGGCGACTGCCATGACGGCGGCAAGCGATACCGCGACGCCAGGACCTGAGAAATTCAGGCCGCGACGCCGGCTGTCCGCGAAGATCCTGCTTCTGACGATCCTCTTCGTGATGATCGCGGAAGTGCTGATTTTCGTGCCGTCCGTCGCCAATTACCGCATGACGTGGCTGGCCGGGAAGGTGAATACGGCGGCCGCCGCGAGCGTTCTGATCGCCTCCGATGCCGATCTGAAGCTGCCGCTCAAGACCCAGGACGACGTCCTGATGGCGACCGGCGCCATGGCGATCGCCCTCAGGCTCGGCGAACGCTCGCGCTTCATCCGGTTGAGCGAGACCGTGCCGCCGATCTATGCGGTCGTCGACGTCGCCCATTTCTCCGCCTTTGCCGCGATGCGCGACGCTTTCGACACGCTGCTGTTCGGCGGCGACCGTTATATCCGCGTTATCGGCCCGATCGGCGAAAGCGACAACGAGATCGAGCTGATCCTGTCCGACGCGCCGCTGCGCGCCGCGATGCTGACCTATGCCCGCAATGTCGCGATCCTGTCGCTCATCATCTCGCTGATCACCGCGTCTCTCGTCTTCCTCGCGATCAACCGCATCGCCATCCGCCCGATCCGGCGGATGACCCGCTCCATGCTGAATTTCTCCATGGCGCCCGACAATCCCGACGCCATCATCGCCACCTCCGGCCGCGAGGACGAACTCGGCATCGCCGAACGCGAACTGGCTTCCATGCAGCGCCAGCTGCAGGAAACGCTGAAGAGCCGGAAACGCCTCGCCGATCTCGGCCTCGCGGTCTCCAAGATCAACCATGACATGCGCAACATTCTCGCCTCGGCCCAACTGATGTCGGACCGCCTGTCGGCCACCAGCGACCCGGCCGTGCAGCGTTTTGCGCCGAAGCTCATGCGCACGCTCGACCGGGCGATCAGCTATTCGGAAAACGTCCTGTCCTACGGTCGGGCCGGCGAAGCCGCGCCCAACCGCCGCCGCGTTAAGCTGGCGCCGGTCGTCTCCGACGTGGAGGAGCTTCTCGGCATCGATCCGGCCTCGGGGATCGAACTTTCCGTCAACATTCCCGAAGGCTTCGAGCTCGACGCGGACAGCGAACAATTGTTCCGGGTGCTGCTCAATCTATGCCGCAATTCCGTCGAGGCGATGCGCGCCGACACGGATCCCGCGACCGTCAAGCGTCTTTCGATTTCGGCGGCGCGCATGGGCACGACGGCACTGATCAGTATCGAGGACACCGGGCCCGGCCTGCCGCAGAAGGCACGCGAGAACCTGTTTTCCGCCTTCAAGGGCTCGGCCCGCGCCGGCGGCACCGGCCTCGGCCTTGCCATCGCCGACGAACTCGTGCGCGCCCATGGCGGCACGCTGGAACTGCGCGAGGACCGCGGCTTCGGGGCGCATTTCGAGATTCGCCTGCCCGACGCGCCCGTCTCGCTGGAGCAGGAACGCGTACGCCGCAACCAGTCGAAGAACGTCTCCTGATCGCAATTCCGCACGGCGGCGACTGGCGATCCCGGCGGCGAATGCCTATCTTCATTTTTCCGGTCGAAACGGCTTGAATTCCGATCCGCAACAGACTACGAAGCCGCTTCGACGCGATAGGTGGCCGTAATCGGCCAGTTCCGCGATGCGCGCCCGTAGCTCAGCTGGATAGAGCACCAGACTACGAATCTGGGGGTCAGAGGTTCGAATCCTTTCGGGCGCGCCATTTCTCCCGCATCGCTTCTACGTCATCCCGGCCGCACGATTCCGGCCCCTTGCGCATGCCCGGCCTCGCCCGGTTGACAACATTCCCGTCCCCCACCACCATCGCGCGCGAAGGGCTGTTACCGCGTCCTTCGCTTTCAGCCAGGTGGTTTCCATGGGAGGAGGTGGGCCATTGAGGCAATGGATCGAAACCAATCTCGACCGCCTGTACGGATTCGCGTTCGCGCTCGCCCAGGACGGCGAACAGGCGCGCGACCTGGTCCAGGATTGCGCCCTTCGCGCGCTCGAGGCGCGGCGGTTTCCGCGCGACGAGGCCGCCTACCGGGCGTGGCTCTTTCGCATCCTGCATAACGCCTTCATCGACAGGTGCCGCAAGGCCGGCAGGGAGGTCGAAATCGATGCCGCGCTCGACGTCGCCGACGATGAGGACTCCGGCTGGAAGGGCGACCGTCGTATCGTCGATGTCGTGACCATCCGCATAGCTGTGGCAAAGTTGCCAATCGCGCACCGGGAGATAATCGCGCTAGTAGACTTCGTGGGATTTTCCTATGCGGAGGCCGCAAACGTGCTGGATATTGCCGAAGGAACCGTTATGAGCCGGCTGTCGCGGGCGCGCAAAGCGCTGCTGGACATTATCGCCGACGACAACATCACCCCGCTGGTTAGAACCGCACACACGCGCAGGCTGAGATAACGACGATGACATCCCCGGACTGGCGGACATTGAACGCATATGTGGACGGCGAACTCGGCTCCCGGGAAGCCGCGGAAGTCGCGCATGCCGCCGGCCATGATCCGGAAACCGCGGAACAGATATCGCTGCTCTATCATGTGAAGGGTGGCGTCCACGAAATCTTTCCGTCGGCGCCCGACGGTCTCGTATCCGTTCTGCCGCGCCGCCGGCGCCGTTACCCGATGCTGGCCGCCGCCGCGCTCGCCGCGGCGGTCGGTGCCGCGGCGATGATGCTGCCCGTGCCGGCCGGCACGCCGACGCTGGAACTGCGCGAGTCGGTGTTTGATTCTGCGCGCGCCATGCACGACCGGTGGCTGGTCCACGAGATGACCGACGCAGTGGACACGCCGCCGGTGGTCCTGGCCGCGCTGTCGCGCTTTGGCCGCCTGCCGGTCGTGCCCGATCTCGAAAGCACCGGCCTCTCGGTCGGGCTTGTCAAGGTTTCCGATCTGCAGGGCGGGCGCGTCCTCCAGATCGGCTATCGCGGCCAGCATGGCTGCCATCTCAGCCTGTTCGTCTTCGCCGGGGACCAGTTGCCGGTATCGGGGATCCATGCCCTGGACCGGACGGAACGCGCCCATGCCTGGCGGGTGGAGGATCTCGGCTACCTGCTTTTCGCCAAGGGCATGGACGAGAGCCGCTTTTCGCTGATTTCCCAAAAGGTCGAGCACGCGACGCGCGTCAACGCGCCGCTCGACGAGCGCGCGCGCCAGGAACTGGCGCAAAACAAGCGCAACAGCGCCAACTGCGAAGCATAAAAATTTCGCGCCGATGGAATAAACCGGCGCTCCCGTACGTTTCTTCTCAATCAGGGTCCATCGGCTGCGATTCCCGCATGCCGGCGCATTCCGCTAATCCGGACCCCGATTGGGAGGAAAACATGACGAAACCCTGGATCGCACCTCAACTGTCACGCCGCGATTTCGGCAAGCTGGTCGGCGCAGCCGGCCTCGCCTTCGGCGTATCGCCCGCAGCACTGCGCGCCGCGTTTGCCGCCGACGCCGTCGATTCCGCGCAAATCATCTCCGGCAAGGCCTCGGGGATGCTGATCCACAACGCCAAGCTCGCCGTTATGGAAACGCCGCTGAAGATGCTGCGCGAACATGATCACACGCCGAAGGAAATCCTGTTCAACCGCTTCCATTATCCGCATGAGGGCGACGCCGCCTGGTACGCGACGACCAGCGCGCCGCCGGAGGATATCGTCAAGAACTGGACCATTCGCTTCGATGGTCTGGTGCAGAGGCCGCGAACGCTGACGATCGCCGACTTGCAGGCCCGGCCGCAGGAAAAGCGCGTTTCGGTGCTGCAATGCGCTGGCAATGGCCGGTCCTACTACGCCGCCAAGCAGAAGGTTGCCGGCGGCCAGTGGCAGAACGGCGGCCTGGGCAATGTCGAATGGGAGGGCGTGCCGCTGCGGCCGCTTCTCGATGATCTGAAAATGGAGCCGAGCCCGGAAGCCCACTGGCTGACGGCGGAAGGCTGGGACCAGCCGGCAACGCCCGAGGGGTCCGATTTCGCCAAGAGCTACCATCTGGCCGATCCGGCGCTCGACAATGCCATTCTGGCGCTGAAGATGAACGGCGAACCGATTCCTGCGCAAAATGGCGGACCGGTGCGCCTGATCATTCCCGGCTATTACGGCAACATGAACGTCAAGCTCCTGACGACGCTGCTGTTTGCCGCGGCGGAATCTCCGAGCGCCTTCCAGTCGGTCGGCTATCGCATGCCGCTGGTGCCGGTCGAGCCGGGCCAGTTCGAGGCCAATGACTATACCGTCTACAATTCCGTCCCGACCTACGGCCACAAGATCAAGAGCGTGATCTTTTCTCCGCTTCCCGACGACGGCGCGAAGGCGGGCGACGCCGAGATTACCGGCGTTGCCTTCAATGACGGCGAGGCCGCGATCACCATGGTCGAGGTATCGGCTGATGGCGGCAAGACCTGGCAGGAAGCCGAGATCAAGCCGGCCGAAAGCCCGTGGGCCTGGTATCACTGGTCGGCCAAGGCGAAACTGGCCTCCGGATCGAACGTGCTGATGTGCCGGGCGACCGACGCGCTCGGACGCACGCAACCGATGGACGGCCTGACCCGCTGGAATCCGCGCGGTTATGAATGGAACGGCGTCGACCGCGTCGAGATCACCGTCTGACGGACCGGTCTGCTCGGGGCGCATCGATTGCGCCCCCTCTTTTTTCTCGTTTACGAATTGGAGTTGCGCGCCGTGCGGTTGCCATCGTTATTTTTCGTCTTTGCCTGTGCCGTCGCGCTGCCGTTCGGCGCATCCGCGGCCGATCGATTCGACCTGCCGAAGGGACCGGGCCGCGATCTCGTCTACGGCTACTGCCAGACATGTCATGACCTGCAATCCGTCGAGGATTCGGCGGGGATTCCGCATGGCGCCTGGAATGCCGTCCTGGACAATATGAAGGGATTCGGCCTCCGGGTCAGCGACGAGCAGCGCGCGAAAATCCTCGATTATCTCGGAACCTGGCTCGGTCCGAACCCGCCGGCGCCCGAAAGCGCCGATGCCACGGTCGCAAGCGCTAATGCCGATGGCGCGGCTGTCTTCGAGAACACCTGCATCGCCTGCCATCAGGAGGGCGGCAAGGGCAAGCCGGGCGAGTTCCCGCCGCTTGCCGGCAATCACGATCTGTTTCTTTCTGCCGACTTCCCGGCCTATGTCGTCCTGAACGGCATCGAGGGCAAGCTGCAGGTCAATGGCGAGGCCTTCGACAATGCGATGCCGCCGTTCGATTTCCTGTCGGACGAGGAGATCGCGGCCGTCATCGCCTATGTCCGCTCCAGCTGGGGCAACGCGGCGAACCGCCCCGACGGCATGAAAGACATCGGCGCCTCCGACGTGCATGACCTGCGCGCGAAGACGATGGAAAGCGCGGAGGTCCTGGCGCTGCGCCAGTCGCTGCTTCCCTGACCTTCATTGTCCGCAACACGCGGTGAAGATCGGCGCCCGCCAGCGGGCGCCGCTTTGCTTTTCGTCGGCATCTTTCCACATTGGCGCGGCCGGAAACGTCTCTCGCACCTTCATCCACTGTGGACGGCGGGCGGCTTGCCCTGTAATCGGATAGGTCAACAGCCGGCAGCTTGGGGGAGGATCGGTTTTTGTCATGCCCCGGGGTGCAGGCTTTCACGTCTGAAACCAACCATGCAATCCGGAGAGCGGCTTGAAGATCGGTACACCAAAGGAAGTGTTTGCGGGCGAGGCGCGTGTCGCCATGACCCCGGACAGCGCGCTTCAACTTCAAAAACTGGGACATG
>NZ_JACZCS010000040.1 GCF_014904745.1 Oricola nitratireducens | reverse complement strand
GATCAGGCCTGTCTTGGCCGAAGCCAATAATTATGACGCTATCTCGCCACCCGCGACTCTCCCGCGAAGCGGGTTCGTGCATGGGGCGCAGTCCCGTCAGGCTGCTTTGAGGCAGGGTGGAGATGGTCCGCTTTCGGGCGACCTTATCAGTTAGCGGTGGTTTCGGGATGCGATTGCCCGGCGCAGACTTTTCGAAGAATTGCACCGCATATTCATGGCGGTGTCCGAAATGGGTGAGTGACCATTATTCAAGGTCCAATGCTCGTCCCGAAATTTCGGGAACCGAGGTCGGAAGTCTCAAGCTCGCTTCAAAGCCCGAAACCTGACCCGAGCGCGGAGAGCTTAATAAGAGAGGGCTCCCGATACGCTCGGCAATCGCCGTGACAATCGCGAGCCCGAGCCCGCTGCCGTCCGTGTGACCGCTGGCGCGTTCGAATCTGTCGGTGATGCGCGCAAGTTTCTCCGGCGCCACAACAGGCCCTTCATTGACGACTGTGAGTTCCCCATCCGCCTTCAGGGTCACTTCGACCGGAGCGGTCCGACTGCCGTGACGGAGCGCGTTCTCGAGCAGGTTGCGGCACAGGATTCCTACGACGTCCGGATCCAGGTCAGAAACCACCGGCTGAGCGGGAAGTCGGAGGGACACACGTTCGCCATCCGCGGCTCGCCTGACATCCTCCACCACGACGCGAATAGCCATACGCAAATCGGACGTCCGATCGAGACGGAGTTGTGCCCCCTCGGCTCGCGCCAATTGCATCAAACGCTCGGTACGGCGCGTGAGCCGCTTCAGCGCCGCCTCGATATCCGCGGCTCGTCGTGCAGTCACAGGCTCGGCCGTTTCTATCTGCAGGCGCTGCGCCTGTGCCATCGCGCCGGCCAGTGGCGTTCTCAGTTCATGCGCCGCGTTGGCGGCAAAGCTGCGCTCTGCATCGAAGGCCGCCTTGAGCCGGCTGAGAAGCGCGTTCAGCGTGGCTGCCAAGGGGACGATTTCAGCGGGAAGGTCGTCAATTGGTACGTGCGTCAGGTCCCGCTCGTCGCGAGCCTGGAGCCTTTCCCGGAACCGCCGCACAGGCGCGATGGTCGTGCGAACCGCGAGTGCGATCACGATGAAGGCAGTCGGGATGACGAAAAGGATAGGCAGCCCGAGCCCCATTTCTATCCCGCGTGCGATTGTCGCCCGATGTTCCAGAGGCTCGGCTACCGTAATCCGGATAGTCCCCTGGAGGGCTTCGTCGCTGTATAGTCGGTGGGTTGCCGTCTGCGCGAATCCCGATCCGTCATAGGGCGGGAAGACGGTCGGGTCGGCTGCGTGGGATTGCAGCAAGATCCGCCCCCTGTCGTCACGGACGATGTATGTGAAGAATTCTTCGTGCACGCGAATGGCGGCGAGTCGCTGCGCGATACCCTCCTCTTCGCGGCCGACGATGTCCAGAACGGCAAGCGGCAAGAGACGCTGTGCGGTCTCCTGAAGGGTCGAGTCGAAGACCTTGTCCATCTCTTGACGCAGCAGGTTCGCGGTGAACAAAGCAGCGCCTATCCAAAGCAACATCAGCAGAAGGCCGATCGACAATCCCAGCCGGGCCTGGAGGCTGTGTGGCACTCTCATGGTCTGCCGAGCCGATAGCCAAGACCGCGTTCGGTCTCGATCACCCCGGTTCCGAGTTTCTTGCGTAGCCGACTCACGTGCACCTCGATGGTATTGCTTTCCACTTCGGCATCGAATGCATACAGCTTCTCTTCGAGTTGCGCCTTGGACAGGAGTTGACCGGGCCGGGAAAGGAAGGCTTCGAACAAGGCCCATTCGCGCGCGGTCAGTTGAACCGGCTTGCCGTCACGATGGATACTGCGGGATGCGAGATCAATGTCGAGCGAGCCGTGTGTAATGATCGGATTTGGATTGCCGGTATAGCGGCGCGCCACCGAGCCGATCCGGGCCGACAATTCCGCAAGGTCGAATGGCTTCACGAGATAGTCGTCGGCACCCGCGTTCAACCCTTCTATCCGGTCGGACACCTGATCGAGCGCGGTCAGGATGATTACCGGCGTTACGTCCCCTCGGGCGCGTAATGCTTTGAGAAAGCCGATGCCGCGGCCGTCAGGCAACATCAGGTCGAGCAGGACCAGATCGTAGGCCGCCCCTGTCATCGAATCCCTTGCCGCATCCAGACGCGTGACCCAGTCCACGGACTGGCCGTCCGCCGCAATCTGGTCCCGCACTGCCGCGCCCAGAACGGCATCGTCCTCGATCAACAGGATGCGCATCGCGATCTCCGTTCCTTTTCCCGACGATCCTCCTTCACAGATCTACCTGACCCGAAGCTGACAGTCGCGGTACATACGCTTCAGGATCCCGTAAGTTTCGTTTCATAGCGTTCCTCCAGATTGATCGTGAATTAGAGTTTTACCGATGAAGAAGACACTGACGATGCTGGCATTTCTGGTAGTTCTTCCGGGAGGTGTCGCGGTTGCTGACGACGACTGCTTTGTTCCGATGGCGGACTGGCTGCCGCGCGAAGCAGTCGCGCGCCTTGCCGATGAAAACGGTTGGACCGTGCGCCGGATCAAGATCGACGATGGCTGCTACGAAATCAACGGCAGCGATGCCGAAGGTCGACGGATCGAGGTGACGGTGCATCCCGCGACACTTCAAGTCATCGACATCGAATATGAGGATGTCGACGGTCGTCCACGTTCAGACAAGAAGGATCGGGGCAATGACTGATGCGGTTGGCGGACACGCCAAATCCGGAAGCGAGGAAACCAAGGTTATGGTTCGCGTATGGGATCCGCTGATCCGGATCTTTCACTGGAGCCTGGCCGCCGCCTTTGCTGTCGCCTGGCTGACGGCGGATGAGCTGCAACCGGTTCACGAGATTGCCAGTTACGCGGTCGCGGGCCTGATTGCCTTTAGATTGGCCTGGGGCGTTGTCGGTAGCCACTACGCCCGCTTTACGCAGTTTCTGCGCGGGCCGACAACCACGCTCGCCTATCTGGGGGACACTGCGAGGGGGCGGGAACGCCGTTACCTCGGCCACAATCCGGCGGGCGCGGCAATGACCGTGGCACTGCTCGTAACCTTGTCCGGTACGGCTTTCACCGGCTGGCTGATGGAAGAGCCCGGCCGTATGGCCGCTCTATCCGACCTTCCGCAAATCGCCGCCCCGACCTTCGCCGATGAGGAGGGTTACGAAGCCGGGTACGGCGCAAGAAAAGCGGAAGGGTCGTTGAAGGACATACATGAGACGCTGGCAAACTTTTTACTCGTTCTCGTGGCGCTGCATGTCGGGGGCGTCGTGCTGGCCTCGTTCCGCCATCACGAAAACCTCGCCCGCTCGATGGTGACGGGTACCAAGCGCGCTCCGGGTCCGCGCGACATTTCCTGATACTGTCCGGGGCTGTCCCGGCCCTCTTGTCCCGGACGAAGCCCCGCCGACCCCTCCGGCGGGGCTTTTACCTTTCCTGACGGCAAGCTGAAGCGAAAGCCGCGCTTCCGTCAGGAACCTCTCATTTAGCACTCCCAGAATGATCGTGCCGGCGGCGTGGAAATCAGCATTGCATGGAAGATTCCTTGGTCGACCCGGTAGCGAGCAAAGGAGAAGATAATGAAAGCGTCAATTGTTGTTGCTGCCGTCATGTGCGCGTTTACCGCGACGGCGTCCGCGGCCCCTCCGGCGACACCGTACATTCTGAGTGCCGCTCATGAGGACTTCCTCATGCAACTCGAGGATGTCGCCGGCGTGCCAGGACAGATCGGAACCGCAGCTCGCGCTGCAGCCGATCTTGTGCGCCGGCATAATGAGACGGAGGAAGCCGTGATCCTGCCGTTCCTGGAGCTTGCCGCGCCGGCCATGATGGGCACGATGACCGGTGAGCCCGAGCGTGGGATGACACGCCTGCAAGCAGAACTCCCTCAGATTATGGACGAACAGACAGAGGTCGTAATCGCGTTGGTCGAGCTATTCGCCACCGCGGAAGAGCAGGGTCGGCCTGACATATCGCGCCTCGCGGAGCGGATCGTCTGGCACGAAACCGGAGATGCCGAAATACTCTATCCGGCGGCCGTGCTCGTCAGTTCCGGCGTTGAGCGGCACATGGAAGAGGCGAACCCATCTGACGGTGCCGGTTCGACCGAGGACGCCCTTCGGCAGTAATTGGCTCCCCATGATGAGTACGGGCAGCCTGCACGCGCTCACCTGTCGGCGAGTCATCGGCGGACATACGGACAGGTTTTCGCAGTAAGCCACCCGACCGGAGCACACGGCTTTGGATGGAAAAGATCGGAAGAAGGCCGGCTACCGCAGCCGGCCTTTTGGTTCGCGCGGACATCCGCAGGCGTCTCCGATCCCGGTGTCCTTCAGCGGAACCTTTCTGTCCCTGACGGCAAGCTGAAGCGAAAACCGCGTCTCTGTCAGGAAAGCCTCAGGTGGTGTGTCCAGATTGCTCCCAGCAGACGAAAGGAGACCCTACCATGAAAAGAACTCTCACACTTCTTGTTGCCTCGACGGCACTGACAGCGGCCGTCGGATTGCCCGCATGGGGTGCCATGCGTGCCATGACCGACGGCATCACCCGCCCCATCTCGGCGATAGCAGATGCCGAAAGGGAAGCCGTGCCGCTCATGTTCATCAGTGACGACAACGACGATGACGACGATCGCGAATACCGACGCGCGTCCTTCTTCGGCGGTGATGACGACGACGAGGAAGACGATTGCGACGATGACGATTGCGGCGACCCTGCGCGCAATCCGGCGCCGGCCGGCACCGTATCGCCGCCGCAGAACGGGCTCTTCGGCAGCGGCACGCCGCCGAAAGTTCAGGTGAACTGACGCAAGCCCGACACTCCTGTTTCCCGGAAAAGGAACGATCGCATGAAATCCCTACTGGCCGCTCTCGCGCTCACGACGGCACTCACGATACCCGGTATTGCCACGGCGCGCCCGGTTGCGCTGACGACCACGCTCAACAACTATGGCGGCGATGGCGCCTATCTCGCTCTTTATGTCACTGACGCCGACGGCGCTTATGCCGGCAGTCTCTGGATGGCCGGCGGCAAGTCCAAATACTACGAGCATCTTACCGACTGGTACCGCGCTACCGGCGGCGATCCTGCGCAGATCAACGGCATCACCGGCGCCAGCGTCGGAGCCGGGCGGACGCTCGAAATCACGCTGGACCTCGCGGACGCGCTTTTCGATGCCGGCTACACGCTGCACATCGACGCGGCGGTCGAGAACATGCGCGACAGCCCGAACGAGGTGGCCGTTCCGCTAACCTCGGAGGGCGCGGACAATCCGGTGGGCGGGCGCCGCTACGTCGCCAGCTTCGGTTACAGCATGTAATGGAGGCGAGACCATGATCCGTGCCTTTCACCGCTGGCCGGGGCTTTTCGCCCTGGTCCTCGTTACCGTACTGGCGCTTAGCGGCGCGGCGCTTTCCGTCTTTCCGGCGGCGGAGCGCCTTGGTGCGCCGCAGGCGGAGAAGGGATTGAGCGTGGCCGAACTCGCCACCCGCATCCAGGCCGCATATCCCGGTGTCGAGCAGATCCGGCGGGGCCCCTCGGGGCGGATCACCGCCTATTGGTTCGATGGTGGCGCGCCCGGCTCGGCTGTGATCGATCCCACGACGGGCCAGGGTGTGGCTTCCGCCGACCCCAATCAGATCGAGCGCTGGCTCACGAACCTCCACCGCTCGCTCTTCCTCGGAGATGGGGGCCGCATCGCGATGGCGGCGGGGGCTGCGGCGATGCTCGTCCTGTCGCTGTCCGGCACGGCGCTTGTTGCGCGGCGTGCGGGGGGCTGGCGGCACTGGTTCACGCGGCTGCGCGGGCCGCTATCAGGCCGGCTGCATGTCGAGATCGCCCGGATCGCGGTGTTCGGCCTTTTCTTGTCGTCAGCCACTGCCTTGTGGATGACGGCCTCCACCTTCGATCTGCTGCCCGATAGAGGCGCCACACCGGCCTTCCCGACTGCGGTGAGCGGTGAGATGGGCGTGGCCCTCGCCAATTTGGCGGTGCTTGGCGACACGCCCGTAGCAGAACTTCGCGAGCTGAATTTTCCCTATCCCGGCGACGCCACCGATGTCTTCACGCTGAAGACGGACCAGGGCACCGGGTATCTCGATCAGGGTACGGGGGCGCTTCTGAACTGGTCCGACCTGACCGGATGGGAACGCGTCTCGGAAACCATCTACATGCTGCACACGGGCCAGGGCGCGGCAACGCTCGGGCTGGTTTTGGGGATCATGGCGCTCGGCGTTCCCGCGATGGGCGCAACGGGCGTGTTGGTCTGGCTGGCGGCGCGGCGCGGACGCCCGCGCATTCGCGGAAACCAGCCGGCCGGACAGGCCGAGACGATCCTGCTCGTCGGCAGCGAAGGCGGCAGTACCTGGGGCTTCGCCGCGACACTTCATGCTGCATTGACCGATGCCGGACAGAGTGTCCACGTCGCGCCTATGTCCGGCTTCGCGCCCGCGCGTTATGCTCGCGCCAAACAAATCATCGTGCTGGCCGCTACCTATGGCGATGGCGCCGCACCGGCCTCGGCCAAAGGTTTCCTCGACCGACTGTCCGCACTTGATCGCGCCCCCAGCTCGGCCATTGCCGTGCTCGGCTTCGGCGATCGAAGCTTCTCCGCCTATTGCGCCTTCGCGAGGGACGTCGCTGCGGCAGCCAAGGCGAAGGGCTGGCCGGAGCTCTTGCCGCTCGACACGATCGACCGCCAGTCGCCGCAGGACTTCGCACGCTGGGGGCGCGCCCTCGGGGAGGCGTTGGGGATCGATCTGGAACTCGCCCACCAACCCGTTCTGCCCACCACCGAGACGCTTACCCTGATCTCGCGCCGCGACTATGGCGCCGAGGTGCAGGCACCGACCGCGATCCTGCGCTTCACTCTGCCGCGCGCCACGATCTGGCGGCGACTGACCGGGGCGGGCTTCTCGCGCTTCGCCGCAGGCGACCTGATAGGCATTATGCCCGAGGGATCACCCGTTCCGCGCCTCTACTCGCTCGCTTCGGCGCGCCGCGACGGATTTGTCGAGATCGTGGTCAGGAAGCATCCGGGAGGCCTCTGCTCCGGTCAGCTGACCACGCTGGTACCCGGCGACACGGTGACCGCCTTCCTGCGCCGGAATCCCGGCTTCCAGCCGGGTCGAAGCCGCGCGCCACTCATCCTGATCGGCGCCGGAACCGGCATCGGGCCGCTGGCGGGGTTCGTGCGCGGCAATGCGCAGCGGCGCCCCATCCATCTCTACTTCGGGATGCGCCATCCGGACAGTGACTTCTTCTACGGCGAGGAGATGCCTGCCTGGCAGGAAGAGGGTCGTCTTGCCCGGCTCGTCACGGCGGTCTCGCGCGGAGCGCGACCGCACTACGTCCAGGACGCGTTGCGCGGCGACACGGCCGAACTCGCCCGGCTGATCCGCGACGGCGCGCGTGTCATGGTGTGCGGCGGACGCGGCATGGCCGCAGGGGTCGCCGACACGCTGGCCGAAATCCTTGCGCCCACCGGGCTGACGCCCGCGGTGCTGAAGGCGGAGGGGCGTTATGTCGAAGATGTATACTGAACCGGTGCGTCACGCGCTGAACGGCCCGACCATGGGAACGCGATGGTCGGCCCTGTTCTTCGCGCAGGCGGGTTTTGATCCGGAGCCAGTCCGCGCCGCGTTGCAGGCCGCCGTCGACGAGGTGGACGGGCAGATGTCCACCTGGAAACCCGATAGCGACCTGATGCGCCTCAACGCAGCGCCGGTTGGCTCATGGGTGACGGTGCCTGATCAGTTGAGGGAGGTTCTGAGGCTTGGGCTCGAGATCGGGTGCGCCTCGGACGGGGCCTTTGACATCGGCATGGGCGATGCGGTGACGGCTTGGGGCTTCGGGCCGGCAGCCGCAACATCCGATCGTATCCGTACCGCGATGGCCGTAGACCGGATGCCCGCGCATGAGGCGTTCGAGATCGGCGAAACCAATGTCCGAAAGACCGCGCCCGTCGCCCTCGATCTGAACGGCATTGCCAAGGGATACGGAGTGGACAGGCTGGCCGAGACACTGCGCTGCCACCGGATCGAGGCCGGCCTTGTCGGGATCGACGGCGAGATGCGTGCGCTCGGGCTTCGGCCGGGCCAGAAACCATGGACGATTGCGGTGGAGGCTCCGGACCCCGAGCGCCGCGCGCCCCATTCCATCCTGGCGCTTCAGGACGCAGCCGTGGCCACCTCGGGCGACTATCGCCATTGGGTCGAGGTGCAGGGTCGCCGCCTGTCGCACACCATGGATCCGGGCCGCGGCGCGCCCGTGCTCGCCTCGCCGGCATCGGTTACGGTCGTCGCAAAGAGTTGTGTCGAAGCCGATGCCTGGGCGACCGCGCTCATGGTGCTCGGAGCTGACAGAGGGGCACCACTCGCAAGAAAACATGGGCTCGACGCCCTGTTCCTCCTGCGCGATGATGACGGGAGCACAAGGGGCGTGGGAGTCGGACGACTTTTTGCCGAAGAGTCGGCGGCGATCGCCTCCGCCAGGGATGGATAAGCCGCATGGACCGCACCAGCACGGACCGCTTCAAGGCAGCAATTCTTTTACTGGCCTTGGGCGGCCTCATCTCGGGGCTTGGATTCTATTTTGCCGGTAACGTCGATATAGCGAGCATCGCGTGGTTCGTCGGAGTTGTTCCCGCACTCGCTGCACTCATCGTTGAAATCCTGCGTAGCATCGGGCGCGGCGAAATCGGGCTCGATATCGTGGCGGCGCTATCCATGGCGGCGGCCCTCGTCTTCGGCGAGACGTTCGCGGCAGCGATCGTCGCCGTCATGTACTCTGGTGGTACCTTCCTCGAAAGCTTCGCGGAAGGTCGCGCACGGCGCGAGATGCACGACCTGCTGTCAAGGGTTCCCCGTACGGCGACACGCCATCGGAATGGCGAACTCGAGGATATCCCGCTTAACGACATCAGGCCCGGCGACCGGCTTCTGATCCGGCAGGGCGACGTCGTACCCGTGGACGGCACGGTGGTATCCGACGCGGCCTTCGTGGACACCTCGGCGCTGACCGGCGAGTCTCTGCCGGTGCGCCTGTCGCACGGGGCCGAGACCATGAGCGGTTCGACAAATGCGGGCGAAGCCTTTGATCTCGCGGCCACGCGCCGCGCCGCGGAAAGCACCTATGCCGGGATCGTCCGGCTGGTCGAAGAGGCGCAACGGTCGAAGGCGCCGATGTCGCGTCTGGCAGACCGCTGGTCGCTGGGGTTTCTGGCTGTCACAGTCGCTATTGCTTTCGCCGCATGGTGGTTTACAGGCGACCCGATCCGGGCCGTCGCCGTACTGGTCGTGGCCACGCCCTGTCCGCTGATCCTCGCCGTACCCGTTGCCCTCGTCGCGGGCCTGTCCCGGGCCGCGCATTTCGGTGTGCTGATCAAGGGCGCGGGGCCGCTTGAGACCATGGCGCGCATCCGCACGCTGATCCTCGACAAGACCGGCACTCTCACGGACGGCCGTCCGCAGATCGTGTCGATCGACAGCCACGACGGCATGGGCGAAGACGATATCCTGCGCCTCGCCGCCGCGCTCGACCAGGCATCCAAGCATCCCGTGGCGCAGGCCATCGTCGCCGCCGCGAAGGCGCGGGGCTTCTCGCTGCCCGTTCCGTCAGAGGTGGCAGAGATCCCGGGCGAAGGCGTCGTGGGCCACGTCGAGGGCCACAAGGTTATCGTCGGCGGCGACGGCTTCGTAGCCTTCCGCGTTGGACGGCGGCCCGGCGATCATCCCGCCATGGCGGCCGGCTCGGTCCTGGTCGCGGTCGCGGTCGACGGCCACATGGCGGGGCACCTCGTGATGTCTGACCCCCTGCGCGAAGGCGCGGGCGCCATGCTGGACGGACTGCGCCGCGAGGGCCTCTCGCGCATCCTGCTCGCCACAGGCGACCGCGCGGATGTGGCAGAGCGCGTGACAGATGGGCTCGGCCTTGATGGGCTCCGGGCCGGCCTCACGCCAGACCAGAAGGTTCTTCTGGTTCTCACAGAGCGCAAGCACGGGCCCGTCATGATGGTGGGCGACGGCGTCAACGACGCGCCC
>NZ_JACZCS010000039.1 GCF_014904745.1 Oricola nitratireducens | reverse complement strand
GGCCGATGTCGGGGTCGCGATGGGTGCACGTGGCGCCGCCGCCTCGGCCGAGGCGGCCGACGTCGTGCTCCTCGTCGACCGGATCGACAGACTTGGTCCGGGAATCGAGATAGCGCGGGCCTCGCGCCGGATCGCCGTCGAAAGCGTCGTTGCGGGGATCGGCCTGTCTGTCATAGGCATGATTGCCGCCGCCTATGGCTATCTCACGCCGGTGCAGGGCGCGATCCTGCAAGAGGTGATCGATGTCGCCGTGATCCTGAACGCCCTGCGTGCCCTGCGCATCGCGCCCCATGAACCTGCCACATCGAAACCGCAGTCTGTCTCCTCCGGGCAGGCCGACATCCCCGAAGGAGCGACGCCTTGAGCCGCCTCTCGCATTCAGAAATTCACATGGTGCATCGCATCGGCTGGCTACGGGCAGCCGTTCTCGGAGCCAACGACGGTCTCGTTTCGACCTCGAGCCTCGTCGTCGGGGTCGCAGCGGCGGGGTCCGGAAAGCCTGAAGTGTTGATCGCGGGGCTTGCCGGGCTTGTAGCGGGAGCGATGTCCATGGCAGCGGGCGAATACGTCTCAGTCAGTTCGCAGACAGATGCAGAACGGGCGGACATTGCCCGCGAGACCCGCGAACTCGCGGGAACGCCTGAGGCAGAACTCGAGGAACTGACCCGGATCTATGTCGACCGGGGGCTCGACCGCGACCTGGCCGAGAAGGTGGCCATCCAACTGACCGAACGCGACGCGCTCCGAACGCATGCCCGCGACGAACTCGGCATCTCCGAGACCGTGACGGCCCGCCCGATCCAGGCAGCGTTGGTTTCGGCGCTCACCTTCGCCGTCGGCGCAGTGGTTCCGCTGATCGTCGCGCTGCTCGTGCCAGAAAGCAGAATCGCGCTTCTGGTGGCGGCATCGACGATCCTTGGTCTCGCGGTTCTCGGTGGACTGGGCGCCTCCGCCGGCGGCGCCGGCGTCATACGTGGCGCGACGAGGGTCACCCTTTGGGGAGCACTCGCGATGGCCGCGACAGCGGCGGTCGGGGCGCTGTTCGGGGTCACCGTGGGGTAGCAATGCTTGGGTCGCTGAGTGGAGAACGTTGGATCCCAAGCCCTTCCCCTCCACCGATTGAGTGACCGTATTAGGTCTGCTTTCTCAACTTCTTCGTTGAAAAGCGGGCGGTCCGCCCATGGCCCCATTTCAGACATAGGTCGCGCCGCAAAAGGCGCTTATTCGGGGGTCAAAAGCGGGCTCTTTTCCGCCCAAGCGTGAGTGTTCGCTCCGTGCCAGAAGCGGTCACCCAAGCCACTGATGAGATGTCGAAAATCCGCCTCAATACGGACGCCACTCCTATCAAACATTTGGTCCGAATCAGCGCGGCGACGGAGATAGCCAAAATCGAGCAATCTAATCGACGGCGCAATTTGTGCTGAACCCTGTTACCTAAACTGCCAATCTCGAACATGAGATTTGGCTAACATATTGAAAAGATTGGTGCCCCCGCACGGACTCGAACCGCGGACCCTCTGATTACAAATCAGATGCTCTACCAACTGAGCTACAAGGGCATTCGCTGCCGGATAGCATATACACATAAGCTGTAAAGAGACTATTTCACAACGCTGTGCTAAGCGCATCGCGATAATTTGAACGGAAGCCAATTCGCCAGATGATTACCGACTCCCTCGCCTTCCTGTCGTCGGATACGCCCGAGTCCCGTGAATCGGCAGCGCTCCTGTCGGCACTCTATGGCCAGGAGGCCATCGAGGAGGCCGAAACCATTGTCGCGCTCGGCGGCGACGGCTTCATGCTGCAGACGCTGCATCGCTTCATGAATACCGGCAAGCGCATCTACGGCATGAACCGCGGCTCGGTCGGCTTCCTGATGAACGATTTCCGCGAGGAAGGCCTGCGCGAACGCATCGCCGCGGCCATCCCGGAAACGATCCGGCCGCTGCGCATGCGCACCGAAGACATGGACGGCGAAGTCACCGAAGCCTTCGCCATCAACGAGGTGTCGCTGTTTCGCCAATCCTATCAGGCGGCCAAGATCGCCATCCATGTCGATGGCAAGGAGCGGCTTGCCGAACTGATTTGCGACGGCATCATGCTGGCGACGCCGGCCGGCTCGACCGCCTACAACCTGTCCGCGCAAGGCCCGATCATCCCGATTGACGCGCCGCTCCTGGCGCTGACGCCTGTGAGTCCATTCCGTCCGCGGCGCTGGCGCGGCGCGCTGTTGCCGAACCAGGTCGCCGTGACATTCACCGTGCTGGAACCGGCAAAACGGCCGGTGAACGCGGTCGCCGACCACTCGGAAGTCAAGTCGGTGCGCCGGGTGGAAATCAGCGAGGCGCGCGACGCCACCGCGACCATCCTCTTCGACGCCAGCCATTCCTGGGACGAACGCATTCTCGCCGAGCAGTTCCGCTACTGACGAAAAACCCGGCGGATTGCTCCGCCGGGTCTTGTACAGGCGTTGCCGCCAGCCGTCAGAGCACGCCGTCCGGCACGATCACCTTGTCGATGACATGAATGACACCGTTCGACGTCTCTATGTCGGCCGTCGTGATCTTGGCGTCGTTGACCATCGCGCCGTTGTCCAGATCGATCTTCACCTCCTGGCCTTCCACCGTCGCGACCATGGCGTCGTCCGTGAGATCCGACGACATCACCTTGCCGGGCACGACGTGATAGGTCAGCACCGCAACGAGCTTGTCCTTGTTTTCGGGCTTGAGGAGTTCGTCGACGGTTCCGCCAAGCGCGGCGAAAGCCTCGTCGGTCGGCGCAAAGACCGTGAACGGGCCCTCGCCCTTCAGCGTCTCGACCAGCCCGGCCGCCTGCACGGCGGCGACCAGCGTCTCGAAATCGGCGTTACCCGCGGCCGTGTCGACGATATCCTTATCCATCGCCTGCGATGCGCCGGCCGACAGCGCCAGAATGACGGCGGACGCGAATGCGGACTTTAGGTAGTTCATGCTTGCCTCCTTGTTTTCGATGCCTCGTGACATCACATGTGTTTACGAAGCGAACCCGCGTCCGGTTTGCCGATCGCTGGAAAGACAGGCGGCCCGCCTTTTCCTCCAATGCGGTTGGAAGTCACAATTCGGGCGCTAAACGCGGGAATTCCGGGCTTTCTGTTGACTTTGAGGCCACAACGGCCTAGGCCCGGCTCGAGTGTGCGGTCGATATCGCGCATAAATCCGTTTTCGACATGCGAAGCGTGGAAATCCTTTGACATTATTTTCTGATCTCGGACTTTCCGAAAAAGTCCTGAAGGCCGTTGAGGCGGCCGGTTATACCGAACCAACTCCGATCCAGGAGCAGGCGATTCCTCACGCGCTGGCCGGCAAGGACGTGCTCGGCATCGCCCAGACGGGAACCGGCAAGACGGCCGGCTTCGTTCTGCCGATGATCACGCGCCTCGAGCGCGGACGCGCCCGCGCCCGTATGCCGCGCACACTCATCCTCGAGCCGACCCGCGAACTGGCCGCACAGGTCGAGGAAAACTTCAACAAATACGGCGTCAATCACAAGCTGACCGTCGCCCTGCTGATCGGCGGCGTCTCCTTCGAGGAACAGGATCGCAAGCTGCAGCGCGGCGTCGACGTGCTGATCGCCACGCCCGGCCGCCTGCTCGATCACTCCGAGCGCGGCAAGCTGCTGCTGACCGGCGTCGAGGTTCTCGTCATCGACGAGGCCGACCGCATGCTCGACATGGGTTTCATCCCGGATATCGAGCGGATCGTGAAGCTCATTCCGTTCACCCGCCAGACGCTGTTCTTCTCGGCGACCATGCCGCCGGAAATTACCCGGCTCGCCGATCAGTTCCTGCATTCGCCGGTGCGCGTGGAAGTATCCCGCGCCGCCTCGACGGCGACGACTGTCACGCAGCGCCTCGTCGGCGTGTCGAAAAAGGATTTCGAGAAGCGTGCCGCCCTGCGCGACCTGATCCGCAGCCAGGAAAACCTGAAGAACGGCATCATCTTCTGCAACCGCAAGCGCGACGTCGCCGAGCTGTTCCGCTCGCTCGACCGGCACGGTTTCTCGGTCGGCGCGCTGCATGGCGACATGGACCAGCGCTCGCGCACCAACATGCTGGCCGGCTTCAAGGACAACCAGATCCAGTTGCTCGTCGCTTCGGATGTCGCGGCGCGCGGTCTCGATATCCCCGATGTCAGCCACGTGTTCAATTTCGATGTCCCGATCCATGCGGAAGACTATGTCCACCGCATCGGCCGGACAGGCCGCGCCGGCCGCGAAGGCGCCGCCTTCACGCTGGTTTCGAAGCCCGAGATGAAGCATCTCGAAGCCATCGAGAAGCTGATCACGAACGAAATCGAATGGCTGTCTCCGATCCCGGAAAACGGCGCTGCCGATGAAGACGACAGCGATACGCGGCGCCGCCGCAGGGACAAGGGCGAGAAGCGCCCGAGGCGCGGCAGGGACCGCGACGAAAAGCGCGAAGCCAAGGCGGACACGCCCGCCGCGCCCGAGGCCGAGGCGGAAGAAGCCCCGATCGAGACTGCTCCGCAGGAGCGCAAGCGCCGCGAGAAACCAGAACAGAAAAACGAAGCGAAGCCCGAACCGAGACGCGAGCGCAAGGACAACAAGGACCGCAAGCGCCGCGGCGAGGACGGTCCGGTGCCTGTCGGTTTCGGCGAGGACATTCCCGCCTTCATGCAGAACGGCCAATAACCGCTTCGACCACGACACGAAAAAGCGCGCGGAAAACCGCGCGCTTTTTTTGTCGGTGCCCGTGAAATTTTCGGCTAGAGCGCGCCGCGCGCCTCGGCCAGTTCCTTGAGGTCGGCAGGCTTCAGCTCAACCGATTCGCCGCAGCCGCAGGCCGACGACTGGTTCGGATTGTTGAAGACAAAACCGGTGCGCAGTTTCGTCACCTCAAAATCCATCTGCGTGCCGAGCAGGTAGAGCATCGCCGCCGGATCGATCCACAAATGCGCGCCGTCATGCTCGATATGGTCGTCCTTCGGATCGGGTTCGGTGACGAGGTCGACGGTATATTCCATCCCCGCGCAGCCGCCCTTCTTGATACCGACGCGCACGCCCCTGGCGCCATCGCGCGAAGCGACGATCTCCTTGACCCGGTCGGCCGCGGTATCCGTCATGGTCATGATGGCAAATGGCATGGATCTGAATCCTTGTCTGCTTTTACCTGAATCTAGTGACCTTGGGTCACCACTGCAACCGGAGGCCGGTCAGTACCAGCCGACGGCGATCTGCGCTTCCTCGGACATGCGGTCCGGCGTCCATGGCGGATCGAAGACCATCGACACCTCGACATCCATCACGCCCTCGACGGTCCGCACCGCGTTTTCCACCCAGCCCGGCATTTCGCCGGCGACCGGGCAGCCCGGCGCCGTCAGCGTCATGTCGATCTTCACCGTGCGGTCGTCCTCGATATCGACCTTGTAGATCAGGCCGAGTTCGTAGATGTCGGCCGGGATTTCCGGATCGTAGACGGTTTTCAACGCCGCAACGATATCGTCGGTCATGCGCGCCAGTTCCTCGCGCGGAAGCGACGATTCCACCGGCGCGTCGCCGCCGGCAGGCATTTCCGTCATCGTTTCGGCCTGTTCGCCCGGATTGTGCTGTTCGTCGGTCATGAGATCCTCGTTATCCGAAGAAGGTCCGCGCCTTTTCGAGCGCCTCGGCAAGGCTGTCGACTTCGCCCCGCGTATTATACATGGCGAAGGATGCCCGGCATGTCGATGTCACGCCGAACCGCTGCAACAGCGGCTGAGCGCAATGGGTTCCGGCCCGAACCGCCACGCCGGCACGGTCGATCAGCATCGACACGTCATGCGCGTGGATGCCTTCCATCTCGAACGACACGATGGCGCCCTTGCCCGGCGCATCGCCGATGATGCGCAGCGAATTGATCCGGCCGAGTTGTTCATGCGCATAGGCCTTGAGATCGGCCTCGTGCGCGGCGATCGCCTCGCGGCCGATCTTGTCCATGTAGTCAAGCGCGTGGCCGAGCCCGATCGCCTGCACGATCGGCGGCGTGCCGGCCTCGAAACGGTGCGGCGGTTCGTTGTAGGTGACATCGTCCATCGTCACCTCCTCGATCATTTCCCCGCCACCCTGGAACGGGCGCATCGCCTTCAGCATTGCCGACTTGCCGTAAAGGACGCCGATACCTGTCGGCCCGTAGACCTTGTGCCCGGTGAAAACATACCAGTCGCAGTCGATGTCCTGCACGTCGACGCTCGTATGCACGGCGCCCTGGCTGCCGTCGACCAGGACAGGAATGCCGCGCGCATGCGCGATCCGGCAGATATCCTTCACCGGCACCACCGAGCCGAGCACGTTCGACATATGCGTGATGGCGACGAGCTTGGTGCGTTCCGTCAGGCACGCCTCGAAGGCGTCGAGATCGAAGGCTCCGTCGTCGCCGACCGGTGCCCAGACCAGCTTCGCGCCCTGGCGTTCCCGGATGAAATGCCACGGTACGATATTGGAGTGGTGCTCCATGATCGAGACGACGATCTCGTCGCCCTCGCCGATATTCGGCATCCCCCAGCCATAGGCGACGGTGTTGATCGCTTCCGTCGCCGACTTGGTGAAGACGATCTCGTCGACCGATCCGGCATTCAGGAAACGGCGGACTTTCTCGCGCGCATTCTCGTAGGCGTCCGTCGCCGCATTGGAGAGAAAGTGCAGGCCGCGATGCACATTGGCATATTCGTTTTCATAGACATATTTCACCGCGTCGATGACTTGGCGCGGCTTCTGCGCCGAGGCGCCATTGTCGAGATAGACGAGCGGCTTGCCATGGACCTGCCGCGACAGGATCGGGAAATCCGCGCGGATCGCTTCGATATCGTAGCCTGGTGTCTTCACATCCATGATCAGCCGTGTGCCTCGAGCCAGGCGTCGATGCGCGTTTCCAGCGCCTCGACAAGCTTTTCATTGTCCAGTTCCTCCACGATCTCGGCAACGAAGGCCTTGATCAGCAGACCGCGCGCGGTCTTCTCGCTGATGCCGCGCGCCATCAGGTAGAACAGGTGATTGTGGTCGATTTCCGTAACCGTCGCGCCATGCGCGCAGATCACGTCGTCGGCGAAGATTTCGAGTTCCGGCTTGGTCGAAAAGCCCGCATCGTCGGACAGCAGCAGCGTGTTGCACGCCATCTGCGCGTCTGTTTTCTGGGCGATCCGGTCGACGTTGATCTGGCCCTGGAAGACGCCTTGCGCCTTGCCGGTCACGACGCTGCGCACGGTCTCTGTCGATGTCGTGTGCGGCACCAGATGGCCGAGCGACAGCGTGACATCGCAATGCGTATCGCCGCCGATCAGGTTGACCGTCCGGAACGTGAGCTCCGCGCCCTCGCCCAGCACGTCGGCATTGATTTCCTGGCGCACCAGCTTGCCGGACAGGTTGGCGATGAAGAGCGTCAGCTTGGCGCCTTCGTCCATCGTCACGTTCATCTGGCCGAGATGGGTGGCGGCCGCGCCGTCCTCCTGGACCGTGATCCAGGTGACCTGCGCGTCCTTGCGCAGTTTCAGTTCCGTGACATTGGTCGTGAGTGCCGGATTGTCGTTGCCGGCGTGGCGGTCGATGACCGTCAGCTTCGCACCGGCGTCGATCGTCACGACGTTGCGCGTGTGCACCTGGCCGCCGCCATGCAGCGACTGCAGTTCCACCGGCCGCGCGATCTCCGCGCCTTCCTGCGCCGTGATGACGAAACCGTCGGTTACGAAGGCGGCGTTGATCAGTCCGGTGGCGTCATGCGCGCCGTGATCGCCCAGCGACACGCCCGAAACGTCCGCGCGCAGCGCACTCGCCAGCGAACCGGCGGAAATCCCCTCGACGGAGCCTTCCTCCGCGATCTTCCCGTTCTTCAACACAAACCGTGTTGCGCTGTCGACCAGGCTGTCGAGATCGTCAACGATCGCGACCGGGTCGTGGGCCGGAACATTCGACAGGAGCCGGCGCAGGTCGGTGTAGTGCCAGGCCTCGACGCGGCGCGTCGGCAGCCCGTTCACCTTGATCGCCTCCACCGCGCGGTCGCGATGTGTGACGACGTCGGCGTTGCCCGGCAGCGAACTGAACTGCTGCCCGAACTGCTCGACAAGCGCGGTTTCCGCTGCCGTCAGCGGCAGTTTAGACTGGACATTCATGTCTTCGTCTCCTTCTGCGCGTCTCAGGCGGCCTCGTTGATGATGTCGGCATAGCCGTGGGCTTCAAGCTCATGCGCCAGCGACTTGTCGCCGGTCTTGACGATACGGCCCTTCGACAGGACGTGGACCGTGTCGGGAACGATGTAGTCGAGCAGGCGCTGATAGTGCGTGATGACGATAGTCGCGCGGTCCGGTGACCGCAGCGAATTGACGCCGTCTGCGACGATCTTGAGCGCATCGATATCGAGGCCGGAATCGGTCTCGTCGAGGACGCAGAGCTTCGGCGCCAGCAGTTTCATCTGCAGGATTTCGGCGCGCTTCTTCTCGCCGCCGGAGAACCCGACATTGAGCGGACGCTTCAGCATCTCCATGGAGATTTCGAGGCTGCCGGCGGCTTCCTTGACGAGACGGATGAAATCCGGCGTCGTCAGCTCGGCCTCGCCGCGCGCCTTGCGCTGCTCGTTCATCGCGACCTTCAGGAACTGCATCGTCGCGACGCCCGGAATTTCCATCGGGTACTGGAAGGCGAGGAAGAGACCTGCCGCGGCGCGCTCGGCCGGATCCATCTCCAGAATGCTCTCGCCATTGTAGAGAATGTCGCCCTCGGTGACCTCGTAATCGTCGCGCCCGGCGAGGATGTAGGACAGCGTCGATTTCCCCGAGCCGTTCGGCCCCATGATCGCTGCGACTTCGCCCGCCTTCACGGTCAGGTCGAGGCCACGGATGATTTCGGTGCCGTCCTCGGCGATGCGTGCATGCAGGTTCTTGATTTCCAGCATTTTTCTGTCCCGTTTCAGTCTTTCGGCGCCAGTCGGATTGCCTGAAGCGCATGTCGATCATGTTTCTTGTTTTCAGGGCCTCGAGCCGGGATACGGTCGCGGACCCGGCCGTCGTCAGCCGACGCTGCCTTCGAGCGAGATGCCGATCAGCTTCTGCGCCTCGACGGCGAATTCCATCGGCAGTTCCTGGATGACTTCCTTGACGAACCCGTTGACGATCAGCGCGATGGCTTCTTCCTCGGGGATGCCGCGCTGCATGCAGTAGAACAGCTGGTCCTCGGAGATCTTCGAGGTCGTCGCCTCGTGCTCGAACTGCGCTGTCGCGTTGTTCGCCTCGATATAGGGCACGGTATGCGCGCCGCAGTCGTTGCCGATCAGCAGCGAGTCGCACTGCGTGAAATTGCGAGCGTTCTCCGCCTTGCGGTGCGCCGAGACGCGGCCGCGATAGGTATTGTTCGAGCGGCCCGCGGAGATGCCCTTGGAGATGACGCGGCTCGACGTGTTCTTGCCGAGATGGATCATCTTCGTGCCGCTGTCGATCTGCTGCGCGCCGTTCGACACCGCGATCGAGTAGAACTCGCCGCGCGAATTGTCGCCGCGCAGGATGCAGGACGGATATTTCCAGGTGATCGCCGAACCGGTCTCGACCTGGGTCCATGAGATCTTGGAATTCTTGCCGCGGCAGTCGCCGCGCTTGGTGACGAAATTGTAGATGCCGCCCTTGCCTTCGGCGTCGCCCGGATACCAGTTCTGCACCGTCGAATACTTGATCTCCGCATCGTCCAGCGCGATCAGCTCGACCACGGCCGCGTGAAGCTGGTTCTCGTCGCGCTGCGGCGCCGTGCAGCCTTCCAGATAGGAGACATAGGCGCCTTCCTCGGCGATGATCAGCGTGCGCTCGAACTGGCCGGTATTCTTCTCGTTGATGCGGAAATAGGTCGACAGTTCCATCGGGCAGCGAACGCCCTTCGGCACATAGACGAACGAGCCGTCGGTGAAGACCGCGCAATTTAGCGCCGCATAATAATTGTCTGACACCGGAACCACCGAGGCGAGATACTTCTTCACCAGATCGGGATGCTCGCGGATTGCTTCGGAGATCGACATGAAGATGACGCCGGCCTTCGACAATTCCGCCTTGAAGGTCGTGACGACCGAGACGGAATCGAACACCGCGTCAACGGCGACCCTGCGTTCCTTGACGCCGGCGAGGATTTCCTGTTCGGCGAGCGGAATGCCGAGTTTCTCGTAGGTCCGCAGCAATTCCGGATCGACCTCGTCGATCGTGCGCGGGCCGCCCGTGTTCTTCGGCGCCGAATAGAAGTAAATGTCGTTGAAGTCGATCTTCGGATACTCGACGCGCGCCCAGGTCGGCACTTCCATCGTCAGCCAGCGGCGATAGGCGTCGAGACGCCATTCCAGCATCCAGTCCGGTTCGCTCTTCTTCGCCGAGATGAACCGGATGATGTCTTCGTTGAGACCCTTCGGGGCCTTGTCGGATTCGATGATGGTTTCGAAGCCGTATTTGTACTGGTCGACGTCAATCTTGCGAACCTGATCAATCGTTTCCTGTACAGCGGGCATAACCGTCTCCGTTCTTCCGTCGTCTGTCCGGCCTCCGCCGGATCGTCCGTCCTATCAACTGAAATAGGTGATAAGCCAGTTTTGAAAAGTTCTAAAGAGAAAAAATATGACTTTCTGACATATGTTTTATCAGAGCCGGTTTCTCAAGCCTTTTCGAGACGATTTTTCGGCCTTGCCCGCGCGACGATTTTCTCCAGTTCCGCCCGGAACCGGTCTGTCGCGGAAATTCCGGTCTCCAGGCCGAACGATACGCGGATCGCGCCCTCCTCCGCCTTGGCGCCCATCGCGGTGAGGACATGGCTCTTGCCAACCTTGCCCGACGAGCAGGCCGAACCCGACGACACGGCGATACCGGCGAGGTCGAAGGCGATCTGCGCCGTCTCGGCCTTTACGCCAGGAATCGTGAAGAACAGCGTGTTGGCAAGCCGCTCCACATCGCAGCCGTGGATGACTGCATCCGGCGCGACGTCGAGAATGGCGCTCTCGAATGCGTCGCGCACCGCCGCGCACTCGCCGAACCGCGCGAGATTGTGCAAAGCCGCTTCGGCCGCCGCGCCGAAACCGGCGATATTCGCCACCGCCTCGGTGCCGCCGCGATGCCCGCGCTCCTGTCCGCCGCCGGAAATCAGCGGCATCGGCATCATCAGGTCGGAGTGGGCGACAACGGTTCCGGCGCCTTTCGGTCCGCCGATCTTGTGCGACGACAAGATAAAAAAGTCTCCACAACCATTTGATATATCTATGGGAATACGCCCGAGGGCTTGCACGGCATCGACAACCAGCACTCCGCCCTGCTTCTTGACCAGAGCCGCAATGTCGCGAATCGGCTGGATCACCCCGGTCTCGTTGTTGGCCCAGTGCACCGCGACAAGCGGCAGCCCGGCGCCCTTGTCGTGGCCGGCCAGCGCCTTCTCCAGGGCATCGAGATCGAGCAGCCCCGATCCGGTTACCGGCAACCGGACGACATTCTCCGGCGCGAACCGCCCGCCAGCCAGCACGCAGGGATGGTCGGCGGCGCAGACATACAGCTTCGAAAAGACAAGTGGCGAACGGCCGAAGGAATAATGCGGCGTCAGCAGCGTCGCCGCCGCCTCCGTGGCGCCGGACGTGAAGACGACATGGTCCGGTTTTGTGTTGACCAGCGCGGCGACGGAACGGCGCGCCTTCTGCACGATCGCCTTTGCGGCACGGCCCGCCTGATGCACCGAGGATGGATTGGCGTCGATGTCGAGAGCGGCCAGCATGGCGGCCCGCGCCTCGTCAAGAAGCGGCGCCGAGGCGTTATAATCCAGGTATATGGCCTGTCTTCCAGTCACCATGATCCAAAAAGACGATCAATTTCCTTGAATTCTCGGGTCCAAACGCCTTAAGACAGCGGCCTTGCGATACAAGTCGCAACGAGTTTTGAACCATTCAACATTGTCATAGTGATGCCGTTCTCCACCGTCAACCGACCCGAAATGCGCGCCGCTCGCGTCCGGGCTGCGCGGCTCACGCTACTACGGAGCACACATGCCTGAGGTGATTTTTACCGGCCCCGCTGGCCGGCTCGAGGGCCGCTACCAGCCCTCGACGGAGAAGAACGCGCCGATCGCGATGGTTCTTCATCCCCATCCGCAGTTCGGCGGCACGATGAACAACCAGATCGTCTACAACCTGTTTTACATGTTCCAGAAACGCGGCTTTACGACCCTGCGGTTCAATTTCCGCAGCATCGGCCGCAGCCAGGGCGAATTCGACCATGGCGCCGGCGAGTTGTCCGATGCCGCCGCAGCGCTCGACTGGGTGCAGTCGCTGCATCCCGATTCCAAGTCATGCTGGATCGCCGGCTATTCCTTCGGCGCCTGGATCGGCATGCAGCTCCTGATGCGCCGCCCGGAAATCGAGGGCTTCATCTCGATCGCGCCGCAGCCCAACACCTACGACTTCTCCTTCCTGGCGCCCTGCCCCTCCTCCGGACTGATCATCCACGGTTCCGAAGACAAGGTCGCGCCGCCGAAAGACGTCCAGGGCCTTGTCGACAAACTGCACACGCAAAAAGGCATCCTGATCACGCAAAAGACGCTCGAGGGCGCCAATCACTTCTTCACGGACCACATGGAAACCCTGATGGCCGAGTGCTCCGACTATCTCGACGCGCGTCTGCGCGGCGAGCTCGTTCCCGAGACGGTCAAACGGATCCGGTAGGCGCGAGAGGCCTCCGCGCATGTATCAGCCGCCGCACTTCCGCGAGACCCGCGCCGGGGTCATGCATGCGCTGATCCGCGCGCATCCCCTCGGCCTGCTGATATGCAACGGCGACGACGGCCCGCTGGCCAATCCGCTGCCCTTCCTGCTGGATTCGCCGGACGGAGAGACGGCTGTGCTGCGCGGGCATCTGTCCAGGGCAAACCCCGCATGGCGGGTCATGCAACGGCGGCCGGACAGTCCCGTGCTCGTCGTGTTCCAGGGCCCGCAGGCCTATGTGACGCCATCCTGGTACGAGACCAAGAAACAGACCGGCAAGGTCGTGCCGACCTGGAACTATGTCATCGTGCAGGCGCGTGGCCGGGCGACGATCGTTGAGGATACGGACTGGCTGCGCTCCCAGATCGGCGAATTGACCGACCGGCACGAAGCGGGCCGCGACGACACATGGAAGGTGGATGACGCGCCGGACGAATTCGTGCGAGCGCAAATCCGCGGCATCGTGGGATTGCGCATCGAAATCGCCGAACTGGATGGCAAGTGGAAGGTCAGCCAGAACCGCCCCGCCGCCGACCGCGCGGGCGTCGCCACCGGCTATGGCGCGGAAGGGAACGCCAGCATGGAAGCGCTCGTGCGCGCCTATGGCGACCTCGGCGAAACCTAGTCCGCAGGCAGCGCCAGAACGCCTCCGCTGACGGCCTTGTCGCATCCCGTTGTCGTCGGAAAGGTAAGCGGCAGACCTTTCATCGCCCGCACGGCCAGATAGGCCCACGCTTCCGCCTCCATCATGTCCGCGTTGAAGCCTGCCTCGCCGGCGGTAACAACCTTGCCCTGGTCGCCGACAGCCCGGCGGATCGCGTCCATGATCGCGTCATTGCGGGCGCCGCCACCCGATATGATCCAGAGGCCGGGCGACGCAGCTATCTTCTCCGCCGACTTGGCGATGGCCGCCGCCGTCAAGGCAGAAAGCGTCGCCGCACCGTCGGACAGGTCCATGCCGTCCATGAATTCGAGCGTGAAATCGCCGCGGTCGAGCGATTTCGGCCCGTCCTTGGCGAAGAACGGATTGGCCAGGTAGCGCGAGACCACCGCCATGTCTGCCGTTCCCTCCCCGGCGATCCGCCCGCCGTCGTCATAGGGAATGCCGGCGGTTATCTCGACCCACTGGTCGATCAGCGCGTTGCCGGGGCCACTGTCAAAGGCGATCGGCGGGCGGCCTGCCGCCACGAAGGTCACGTTGGATATCCCGCCGATATTGACGAAGGCGACCGGATCGAAGCCCGGCTCCAGCGCCGCCGGCAGGTCCGTTGCCAGCGCCGCGTGATAGGCCGGCACCAGCGGCGCGCCCTGCCCGCCATGGACCATGTCATTGGCGCGCATGTCGAAGACGACCGGAATGCCGGTCTCGCGCGCCAGGAGAGCGCCGTCGCCGATCTGTACCGTCAGCGCCTTTTCGGGCCTGTGCAGCACGGTCTGGCCATGAAATCCGATCAGGTCGATGCTCTCGCGGGAAATGCCGTGCGCGCCCAGAAACCGCCGCACCGCGTCGCCATGGCGAAGTGTCAGGTCGCGCTCGAGTTCCGCCAAAGTACCGGGCCTGTCGTCGCGCCGCGAAATCGCCTGCGCCTCCCCCAGACCCGCCTCGATCTTGCGCCGGAAGGCGGGATCGTAGGGCACTTCGAGCCACGGCCCGCGGCTGTCGGCGCGGATGCCGTCGGTCTCGACCAGCGCGACATCGATTCCGTCCATGGAGGTGCCGCTCATCAGCCCGATCGCCCGCATTCCCGGCTTCTCCTTGTCCCTCTTCGTCGTTTAGTGTTAAAGCCGCGCCGCGCCGATTACCACGGCCGCTTTCTCCCAAGCACGCAGGCAAGCATCATGTCCGGTTACAAGTCCGATTTTCTCAACGTTCTCGACGAACGCGGTTTCATCCACCAGTGCTCCGATTTCGAAGGTCTCGACGCACTCGCCGCCAGGAACGAAGTGATCGCCTATGTCGGATATGACTGCACGGCGCGGTCGCTGCATATCGGCAACTACCTGACGATGATGATGCTGTACTGGCTGCAGCAGACCGGCAACAAGCCGGTCACCCTGATGGGCGGCGGCACCACGATGGTCGGCGATCCGTCCGGCAAGGACGAGACGCGCGCCATGCGCACGATCGAGGAGATCGAGGCCAACAAGACATCGATCAAGGGCGTCTTTTCCAAGGTGTTGAAATTCGGCGACGGCGCCAATGACGCCATGATGGTCGACAACGCCGATTGGCTCCTCAAGCTCGGCTATATCGAAATGCTGCGCGAGGTCGGCCGCCACTTCTCGGTCAACCGCATGCTGACGATGGACTCCGTCAAGCTGCGCCTCGAACGCGAACAGGAAATGAGCTTCATCGAGTTCAACTACATGGTCTGCCAGTCCTACGACTATGTCGAACTGGCGCGGCGCCATGGCGTCAACCTGCAGATGGGCGGCTCCGACCAATGGGGCAACATCGTCAATGGCGTCGATCTCGGCCGCCGCATGGGCACGCACCAGCTCTACGCGCTGACGACGCCGCTGCTGACGACGGCGTCCGGCGCCAAGATGGGCAAGACGGCGCAGGGCGCGGTCTGGCTCAATGCCGAACAATTCAGCCCGTGGGATTTCTGGCAGTATTGGCGCAACACCGAGGATGCCGACGTCATCCGGTTCCTGAAGCTGTTCACGATCCTGCCGATGGACGAGATCCGCAGGCTGGAAAAGCTCGAAGGCTCCGAGATCAACGAGGCCAAGAAGGTTCTCGCCAACGAGGCGACGGCGCTTCTGCATGGTCGCGAAGCGGCGGAACAGGCCGCCGAAACCGCCCGCAAGACCTTCGAGGAAGGCGCGCTCGCCGAAACTCTGCCGACGATCGAGGTTCCGGCCTCCGAATTCGCTGCGGGCATGGGCGTGCTGTCGCTCTTCGTCTCCGCCGGCCTTGCCGCCTCCAACGGCGAAATGCGCCGCCATGTGAAGGGCGGCGCGGTCCGCGTGAACGACGAACAGGTGACCGACGACCGCATGACGCTCGATCCGTCGAACCTGCGCGACGGCGTCATCAAGCTGTCGCTCGGCAAGAAGAAACACGCCCTCGTCCGGCCGGTCTGACACCGGCCGGCCGTCACCGGAATTCGAAGATCGAACGGAAGACGCCGGGTGCGATCGCCGACAGCGGATTGACCGTGATGTCGGGCTTTTTGGGATCGCCTTCGAGCAGGAAGGTCACGCCGATCAGGCCGCGATCACGCCCGTTGCCGAGCACCAGTCCGATAACCGGGATGTCCGCAAGCAGGCTGTTGACCGCATAGGCCGGCATGAACGTGCCCGACAGGCGCATGCGGTTGTTCTTGTCATAGACCGTGCCCTGGAACGTCGCGCCGACGAGCGGGCCGCGGAAGACGGCGTTGGTGACGCGCAGCGCCGACGGCCCAAAATCGAGTATCGCCGACGCCCGGTCGAACTTCACCTCGCTCGTATCGATATCGCGCTTGATCGCCTCTTTCAGGCTGGCCGAATTGGCGGCCTTCGTCGACACAAGCGCATTCAACCGCGGTTCGTTGAAAATGCGGAAATCGCTGAGATCGACCTTGCCCGTCAGCCGGTTCTCGCCGCTGCCGGCGAGCGACAGGTTGAGAACGCCGCCACGTACCTGGCCGTAGATATCCAGAAAGCGAAGGACTTCGCCGCCGTCGAGTGCTTCCAGGTGCACAGTCCGTTGCGCGCCCGCCCCTTCAAGACGGAATGTGACCGGAAATCCAGCCGCCGACATCGCCGTCGCCGTCAATTCCGTGACGTTCGTGCCGTCGTGGCGCATGTGCAGGACCAGGTTTTTCAGCGACTCGTCGCCAAAGCCGGTCACCTTGGCAACCTTCACGTCCAGGTCGACGGGCACGCCCCCGCCCTCGCCGCCGGAGGACATCTCTTTGCGCACATGGCGAATGAGTGCGCGCGCATCGAAGGATTGACCGGTCACCGAGATCGCGAATCCCTTGCCCTTGCGGTCGATCGACACCGAGATATCGTCGGATTCGTTCAGTCTGACCTTGCCAAACCGGGCGCGCTGCAGTCCCGCTTTCGACACGATGATATCGCCGGCGGCCGAAAACGAGCCGCCTTCGAGCTTGAAATTGCTGATCCTGGTTTCCTTGTCGGCAAGCACCAGGTCGAAGACGGTCTTGGCGGCGATGCCGCTGCCCTTTGCCCAGCCGATCCATGGCAGCGCCAGTTCCGCCGCTGACAAGTCGGCGCTTATCGCCATCGCGCCATCCCCGTTCTGCGTCGATACCTTGACCGGCGTGGTGCCCGAAACGAGCCCCTCGAGCCCCGGCGCAATCTTTTCGCGGTCCTTGTCGGCCAGCTTCAACACGATGTCGCGCGAGGCCTTGTACGGCACGTCGCCAAAGGGCTGGACCATGGCGATATCGGCCGGCAGGCCGTCTATCCTGCCACTCACGTCGATGTCGGCATGCTGACGGTCGATCGCGATCCGCCCGGTCAGATCCGAAAGCATCCGCCCCTCGAACGGCGTCGACACGGCTGCATTCCTCACATCGAGTGCGACATGCCAGTCGGGTGCCGGCGTGTCGTCGCGCTGATTGAGCACGAAGCGCATCTTCACCCGCGCATCGACGTCGCCCGACAGTTCCTCCGGCTCATAGTCACGGAATCGACGCGCGTCGATCGGCCGGAAGGAGATCAGTTCGCCGAGCGCATCGGCCTTCCCGGCGACCTTCACATCGAGATCGGCGTAGATGAGCCCCGAAACGTCCTCGGGATGAATGACCAGCTTGCCATCCGAGGCCGCCGCCGTACGCCCGCTCGGCAGATAGGCGGTTCCGCTGTCGAGACTGATGACGGTCTCGCCGTCCTTGAAGTCGACCTGGCCATTGGCGTCGCGCACCGGCGGAATTTCCCCGGTCACGTCGAAGCGCACTCCCTCGACCTTGAGCGAGACCTCTGTGTCGCCCTGCAACGGCTTTTCCGATCCCGGAATGCGCCGTCGCAACGGTTCCGCTATCAGGAACCGGCCCTCGCTGACCCGTCCGCCCGCGAGATTGGAGAGAACCCAGCGTCGCGCCCCGCGCGCGACCGACGCCGGCCAGAACTGTTTCACGCCGGCCAGTGCGAAGTTTTCGACCGAAATCGCGAACACCGCGGTCGGCACATCGGTTCCGAAGTCGAGCGTTCCCGCGCCTTCGGCCTTGCCCGCCTCGGATTCGAGCTCGATGCGAGAGAACTCCCCCTGGCTCTTTTGCTGCGACCAGATCCCTTGCGCGCGTGCAGCAAACTTGACCGGCCGCTCCGGCGAATCGAGCGGATTACTGACGCCTTCGTTCGCAATCAGTTCGAACTGGTAGTTCCGCCCCGGCGTATCCGCCGTACCGGTCGGCGCGTCGCGCAAGCCGCCGGAAAGGACGGCCGACTGCCGTCCGAAGATGACCCGCGACTCGTTCAGGGAAAGCACCCGCCCTTTCGGCTCCCAGACGAAATTGAAGCGGCCGGAAAGCGGGATGAAGTCCGTTTTGTCGAGTTTGAGCGAAAGATCTGTCGGTTCGATATTGAATTTCAATTCGTCGGGGACATCTCCGGGCCTCCGTCGTGCGGAAATGCCGATGCGGACAAGAACCGGCTCCCGATGCGCGTCGGGAAGATGATCTTCCTCGACCGCCGAAAGAATCGTCCGGATGCGGCCGATCGGCAGCGGCACGTCTTCGGCCTTCAGCGAGACGGACAGGGAATTGGCATCGTCCCGGCGCAGCATCCCCGCGACTTTCACCGTTTGGCCCGAAACCACGATCTCCGCCTCGAGCGCGCGCCGGCCCTTGCGGGCGAGTACCACCGCCTCCTTGACGAGAACGCCGCCTTCGGGCCCGCCCGGACCGGACAGTTTCATGTCTTTGATTTCGATATCCACACCGTTTCCGGTGATTGTCGTCCGGTCGAAAAGACGATTGGCCCCGTCGAATAGCGCCGAAAGGTCCGATTCGATCGAGGCGATCGCGGGAAGGCCAGCCTCCCCGTTTCCAAGCTTCGGAACATGCAGATCGACACCGGAAAGCGAAATCTTCTGGATCTGCGGCTTGCCGCGCAAGGCGGACAGGGTCCGCACGCCGATCCGCGTGCGCTTGACACGCAGGATTTCCTCGCCCGTTTCCTTGTCGGTCAGCGCGAAATGGTCGAGCGAGACGCCGATGCCGCCGATTCCGTTCACGCCGACGCTGGCTTCGCCGATGTCGGCGCCGAGATTGGCGGGCAACACGCGCTCAAGCGACGCGATCGCCTCGTTTTCGATGACCGGCGCGAACAGGCCGGACTTCAACAGTCCGGTCAGGACGAGCGGAATCAACACGATGACGAACAGCGCGGCCAGCAGGAAACGCCGCCGCTTTTTGCGCCGCGGCCGGGAAAACATCGGAGCATGCACGGGTGGAGAGGGCTGCGCCACGGTCGACGGCAGTCGGCGCAACCGGCGCTTCGCCGCGGCCCCGAACCTCTTCCTGTGGATGCGTTGTATGTTCAATACCGTCGTTCCGCTCCTCCCCCGCACCGCAACCCGCATGTTTTTTGCGGCGCACCGGCATGGACAGAGTCATTTTGCATCATATATCGCTGACTGTCCTGTCAAACGCTTTAAAGTCCGAAGGAAATTGCCATGAGTCAGATTGTCGAAGGATCGCCCGCTCCGGATTTCGCATTGCCCGCCGATGGCGGTTCGACCCTCAGTTTGTCTGCCATGAACGGCAAGATCGTAGTCCTCTATTTCTACCCGAAGGACGACACCAGCGGTTGCACGGCGGAAGCAATTGACTTTTCCCGTCTCAAGCCCGACTTCGAGGCGCTCGATGCCGTTGTCGTCGGCATGTCGCCCGACAGCGCGGCCAAGCACGATAAATTCAAGGCCAAGCACGATTTGTCGGTAACACTCGTCGCCGACGAAGAATTGAAAACGCTCCAGGACTACGGCGTCTGGGTCGAAAAGAGCATGTATGGCCGCAAATACATGGGCGTCGAACGCGCGACCTTCCTGATAGGCAAAGACGGCAAAATTGCGAAAATTTGGCGCAAGGTGAAAGTTTCGGGCCACGCCGAGGCCGTTCTCGACGCCGTCAAGACGCTCAGTTAGGCGCGAAACAAGGGTTCCCGGCCAATGGCAAACACGTTGCGCGCGGCGTCCGTCGAAGCCCTGTCATCAGCCGATCTTGACGCCAAAGTCGCGACCACGCACCGGGCGGCCGCGCAGTGGCGCGAACGCACCCTGTCTCTGCGCGGCCCCGGCGACACGCCGGTTCCCGATCGCCCCGGGCGCCCGAAAAAGCCGGAACTCGTCGCACCGCGCCTGCTCAGGAAACGATCGCTGAACAGCCTCGGAGGCCGAATCGCGCTGATCCACGCGCTGGCCCATATCGAACTCAATGCCATCGATCTGGCACTCGATATCGTCGCGCGTTTCGCCACGAGACAGATCCCGCTCAGCTTTTTCGACAACTGGATGCAGGTCGCCGACGATGAGGCGCGCCATTTCACTCTTCTGCGCACCCGCCTGCGTTCGCTCGGGTCCGATTACGGCGACCTTCCCGCCCATGACGGCCTATGGCAGGCGGCAACAGACACACGCGGCGATCTGCACGCGCGCCTCGCCATCGTTCCGCTCGTCCTGGAAGCGCGTGGCCTCGACGTCACGCCCGGGCTTGCCGCCAGCCTGCGCGCATCCGGCGACGGTGAGACCGCTGCGATTCTAGACATCATTTACAGTGACGAAAAGACCCATGTCGCCGTCGGGGCGAAATGGTTCCGCTTCTTCTGCGCACGGGACGGCATCAACGCGGCCGACAGGTTTCGCGTCCTCGTGCGCGAACACTTCCACGGCCAGGTCAAGCCGCCCTTCAATGACCGGGCGCGATCCGCCGCGGGCCTCACGCCGTTGTTTTACCGCGCGCTTTCCTCCGCATCGATGTCACGCTGAGCGCAATCTCCGGGCGCGTCGAAGGGCTTTGTTAACCCTAATAAAGTGTAATCGGGCAACGCCAGATTCTTGTCGCCAGCGGTGGATTGCCTTGAGTAGCACAGCGGTTTTCGGAAAACGCAAAGAGCCCCATACGATCATCATCGCGCAGGGCGATCGCATCAGCCATTTCACGGTCCGGCCCTGGGTGGTCGCGCTTGCCGCCTCCCTCTTGGCGGCCGCCGCCGTCGGCTATCTGCTTGCGACCAGCTATCTCATGCTGCGCGACGACATCCTGAATGCCGCCATAGCCCGCCAGGCGCGCATGCAATACGCCTACGAGGACCGGATCGCCGCACTGCGCTCGCAGGTCGACCGGATCACCTCGTACCGCCTTCTCGACCAGCAGATCATGGAATCGAAAGTCGCCGAGCTGTTGACCCGGCAGTCGGTTCTGGCCAAGCGCTCCGGCCGTCTCGCCCCGCTCCTGAAGGAAGCCGCCAACAGCGGTCTGACGCCGGAAACGGACCGGCTCGATCCCGCCAGCGTCCCGGTTCCCGAAATCGGCGACACCTCCGCCGCATCCAAGCGAACCCTGTTCCGGCTGCAGGAGCCGGTGGAAGCAGGCCTCCAACAGGCGGCCGTGAAACCGCCCGATAGCCCGAAGCACGACGAAACCGAGCCCGTCCTGGCGCTATCGCGGCTCGGAACCGCCCTCAACCATCTGGAGAAAAACCAGATCGACCAGATCAGCGCGCTCGCGTCATCGGCCCGCTCGATGCGTCGGCAGATCGTCGCCGACGCGCACAGCGCCGGATTGCCGCTCAAGGCGCCGGAAGTCGAGAGCACCGGCACCGGCGGCCCGTTCATTCCGGCCAGGCCCGGCGCCAACGCCGAGGCCTTCGATACCGAACTCGACAATCTCAATCGCGAACTCGACGCCCTCGACACCGTGCGAGGCAAGATCCGCGCCTTCCCGATCGCCAATCCGGCGCCCGGACACAGAATTACCAGCGGGTTCGGCAACCGCCGTGATCCGATCATCGGCAGATCCGCATTTCACGCCGGCATCGACTTTTCCGTCGTGAGTGGAACGCCAATTCACGCCACCGCCGCGGGTACGGTCATCAGGGCCGGCCGCAACGGCGGCTATGGCAACATGATCGAGATTCGCCATGTCAGCGGCCTGACCACGCGCTATGCGCATCTGAGCCGTATCCTCGTGAAGAAGGGCCAGAAGGTCGCCGCCGGTGCCAGGATCGGATTGTCGGGCAGCACCGGGCGTTCGACGGGGCCTCACCTTCATTACGAGGTGCGCGAAGACAACAAGGCCGTCAATCCGATGAATTTCCTGAAAGCCGGAAAGCGTCTCGAACAGTATCTCTAATCTCTAGACCGGCTCCGCGGCATCGACGATCCGCATCTGCGGCGTCTGCCTGCCGTTCCAGTGATTGATGGACAGCGTACCGGCGACATGGACCGGCGAGCCGTTACGCCGCGACAGGAACTGTCCGAGCTCGGTGTCCGCGGCACGAAAGGCGATCGCATCGACTTGCGACCGGTCTTCCGCCATCAATCGCAACTTCAGATGCCCGTTTCCGACCACGGCCGAAGAGGCTATCCGATGGTTCGGCAAAACAAAGACCGGTTCCGGATTGCCGGAGCCGTAGGGCCCCGCCTTCTCGATCTCTCCGATCAGATTGGCCGACGCGCCGCGCGCTGTGAGCGCGCCGTCGATTGCTTGCGTCTCGTTGTCGAGGATTGAGGTCACCGCCGATGCCGCCTTCTCCTCGAAGAAGCCGCGCAAATCCCCAAGCCTGGCGCGCTCGACCGTGATGCCGGCCGCCATGGCGTGGCCGCCGCCCTTGACCAGCAGTCCCTCGTCGACCGCCGCCCGCACCAGCTTGCCGAGATCGAACCCCGGGATCGAGCGCCCGGAGCCGGTTCCCTTGCCGGACCCGTCAAGCGCGATCGCGAAGGCAGGCCGGCGGGTGTGCTCCTTCAGCCGCGCCGCGATCAGCCCGACGATGCCCGGATGCCAATGCTCGCTCGACGTCACGACGACCGCCGGCGGCACGCTCGATTGCATGTCCTTTTCGGCTTCAGCGCGCGCTTCCGCGACCATTTCGATCTCGATCGCCTGGCGTTCGCGATTGAGCCGGTCGAGTTCGGTCGCGATCTCCGCGGCCCGGTTCGAATCCTCTTCGCAGAGCAGCATCGAGCCCAGCGCCGCATTTCCGATCCGCCCGCCAGCATTGATGCGCGGCCCGATCAGGAAGCCGAAATGAAACGGATTGAGCGGCTCGCCGATCGACGAGACGCGCGCCAGTGCGCTGAGGCCCGGATTGCCGAGATGACGCGCCGCGACCAGTCCCTTGGTGACGAATGCGCGGTTCAGCCCGACGAGCGGAACGACATCGCAAACCGTGCCGAGCGCGACGAGATCCAGCATCGAAAGCAGGTCCGGCATCTTGGCAATGCCATGCGCGCGCAACTGGCGCGAGACGTCGACCAGCGTCATGAAGACGACGCCCACCGCGCACAGGTGCCCGAGGCCCGACAAATCGTCATCGCGGTTCGGATTGACCACCGCGGCAACGTCGGGCAGCGGTCCGCCGACCTGGTGATGATCGAGCACGACGATATCGGTGCCCTGGCCCGCCACCGCGTCGAAAGCTTCGGCGCTGTTCGTGCCGCAATCGACAGTGACGATCAGCGAGGCGCGCGAAGCGAGTTCGCCCATCGCCGCCGGATTGGGTCCGTAGCCCTCGAAGATGCGGTCCGGGATATAGATTTCGGCCTCGATGCCGAAGAAGCGCAAATACCGCGCAAGCAACGCCGATGACGACGCCCCGTCGACGTCGTAGTCGCCGAAGATGGCGACCCGCTCGCCCTTGCGGACCGCATCGGCGATACGTGCCGCCGCTGCCTCCAGGTCGGTGACCGAGCGCGGATCGGGCATCAGCGCCTTGATTGTCGGATCGAGGAATCCCAGTGCATCGCCCGCCGCGATTCCGCGCCCGGCGAGCACCCGCGCCAGGATGTCGGGCACGCCGTGGCGCTGGGCGATGTCGAGTGCGATCTGCGCCTGCGCCGGCGACATCCTGTCGACCCAGCGCCGGCCTTTCAGCGAGCGTTCGATTCCCAGGAATGTGGAAGCTTGGACCATGCCGGTATGTGAGCCCAGGGCCGGGCGGCGTCAAGCCGCCCGACGGCAAGACACCGTCAGAACTTGTCCATATCCTGATGGCGCGCCTTGATCTCGCGCACCGTCTGCGACGAGGAGCGCATGACGATCGTTTCCGTCTGGATGTAGTTGCGCAGGAACCGCACGCCGCCGAGCATGTTGCCATCGGTGACGCCGGTGGCCGCGAACATCACCTCGCCATGCGCCATCTCGAGATGCGAGTAGATCTTTTTCGGATCGGCGACGCCCATACGCGCCGCGCGCGCCACCTTTTCCTCCGAGTCGAGGATCAGGCGACCCTGCATCTGTCCGCCGACGCAACGCAGCGCCGAAGCGGCAAGGACGCCTTCCGGCGCGCCGCCAGTGCCCATGTAGATGTCAATCCCGGTTTCTTCCGGCGCCGTGGTGTCAATCACCCCCGCGACGTCACCGTCGCCGATCAGCCGGATCGCCGCGCCTGTCTTGCGTACGGCCTCGATCAGCGCAGCGTGACGCGGACGGTCGAGAATGCAGGCCGCGATCTCCGTGACCGGCACGCCCTTCGCCTTGGCAAGCGAATGGATATTGTCCTCCGGCGACGCGTCGATATCGATGACGCCGGCCGCATAACCGGGTCCGATCGCAATCTTGTCCATGTAAACGTCCGGCGCGTTCAAGAGCGCACCCTTGGTCGCGATCGCGATGACGGCGAGCGAGTTGGGCAGGTTCTTGGCGCAGATGGTCGTGCCTTCGAGCGGATCGAGCGCGATATCGACCTCCGGCCCCGTTCCCGCGCCGACTTCCTCGCCGATATAGAGCATCGGCGCCTCGTCGCGTTCGCCCTCGCCGATGACCACCGTGCCGCGAATGGCAAGCCGGTTGAGTTCCGAGCGCATCGCGTCGACGGCGGCCTGGTCTGCGGCCTTTTCGTCACCGCGCCCGCGCAGCCGCGCAGCCGCAACCGCGGCGCGTTCGGTCACACGCGCCAGTTCCAGCGAGAGTTCACGCGTCAGACCGGCCTTGGGTTCGCCGGATTTTGTCATGGCATTCATGCGGTTATCCTCGCTGAGTTCTTTTTGCAGATCGTTTAGACGCAGACGCACCGCTTGCGCAACCGGCATGCCGTGCGCTTTCAGGGGGCAAACGCGATCTAATCGATTTTGATGACAGAAGCCCTGTCAGCCCGCCGGTTCAATGCGAATCACCTGAGGCTTGGAAACCAGATGGCCATCCTCGAGAACCGCGTCGAGCGCCGTGCGAATATGCAATTCTGTCGTTTCGTGCGTGACGAGGACGACAGTTTTCGGCTCGTCCACCCCGTTTTTCACCGATCCGTGCTGAACGATCGAGGCAAGCGATATCCCGTTTTCCGCCATGTGGCCGGCAAGCGACGCAAATACGCCGATACGGTCGTGCACGGTCATGCGGATGAAATAACCGCCGGCATGGGTGGAGATTTCCGCCCGCTGATAGGGTTCCAATTCGTCGGCCGGCCGGCCGAAAACCGGTGCTTCCTGCCGCCCGGGCCGCGATTTCGCGATATCGGCGATGTCGCCGATGACGGCCGAAGCCGTCGCGTCACCGCCCGCGCCAGGCCCGGAAAGCAGCAGCGAACCGACCGTATCGGCTTCGATGCCGACCGCATTGGTCACGCTGTCGACCTGGCCGATCATCGAACCAAGCGGCACCATCGTCGGGTGGACCCGCTGTTCGATTCCCGTGGCGGTGCGCTGGGCGACACCGAGCAGTTTGATCCGGTAACCGAGCTCACGCGCGGCATGGATGTCGGACAGCGAGATGTTGCTGATCCCCTCGATATAGATTTCGTCGGCCGCGACCTGTGTCCCGAAGGCAAGGCTGGTCAGGATCGCCAGCTTGTGCGCGGTATCGAACCCTTCCACGTCGAATGTCGGATCGGCTTCCGCATAGCCCAGACGCTGCGCCTCGACGAGGCACTCCTCGAACGACAATTCGTCGCTTTCCATCCGCGTCAGGATGTAGTTCGCCGTGCCGTTCAGAATGCCGTAGACCCGGGTTGCGTCGTTCGCCGCCAGCGATTCACGCATGGTCTTGATAACCGGGATACCGCCGGCGACCGCCGCTTCATAGTTGAGGATCAGGCCCTTTTCCTCGGCGAGCAACGCCAGTTCCACACCGTGTTTGGCGAGCAATGCCTTGTTGGCGGTCACCACATGCCGGCCGGATTCGATTGCGGCGCGAATGCTGTCGAGCGCCGGGCCGCTGTCCCCGCCGACGAGTTCGACGAAAACGTCGATATTGGGCGAAGCGGCCAGTGCGGATGGCGTGTCGAACCAGTCGATACCCGACAGTTCGACGCCGCGGTCCTTGCTGCGATCGCGCGCGCTGACGCCTGTCACCGTAATCGGCCGTCCGCATTTGTGTGACAGGGAATTCGATTTGGATTTCAGGATCCTGGCGACAGACGCCCCGACCGTACCCAAACCCGCAATACCGATGCGCAGCGGCTCGCTCATAAAACCACCTTTCCGGACGAGGCGTTGACGAAGAACGCCCGCGCGGTCAGCGGCGAGCGTTGAGTGTGACGACGTTGTGCAGATTTCCGCGCGTAGATGCAAGGAACCGTTTGATGTTCCGTGCAGCCTGCCGGATGCGGTGTTCGTTTTCGACCAGTGCGATGCGAACGTGATCGTCGCCATGCTCGCCGAAGCCGATGCCCGGCGCGACCGCGACGTCGGCCTTTTCGATCAGCAGCTTGGAGAATTCCAGCGAACCCATTTCGCGGAACGGTTCGGGAATCGGCGCCCAGGCGAACATCGTCGCTTCCGGCGGCGGCACGTCGAATCCGGCCTGGTGGAAGCTTTCCACCAGCACGTCGCGGCGCTTGCGGTAAATCTCCCGCACCTCGGCGATGTCGGAACCGTCGCCGTTGAGCGCGGCCGTTGCGGCGACCTGGATCGGCGTGAACGCACCGTAGTCGAGATAGGATTTCACCCGCGCCAGCGCCGCGATCAGGCGTTCGTTGCCGACCGCGAATCCCATGCGCCATCCCGGCATGGAGAAGGTCTTCGACATCGATGTGAATTCGACGCAGATATCCATCGCGCCCGGCACCTGCAGCACCGACGGCGGCGCCTCGTCGCCGAAATAGATTTCGGCATAGGCAAGGTCGGACAGCACGATGATGTCATGCTTGCGCGCGTAGGCGATCACGTCCTTGTAGAAATCGAGCGACGCCACGAAGGCGGTCGGGTTCGACGGATAGTTGAGAATCAGCGCCAGCGGCTTCGGGATAGAGTGCTTCACGGCGCGTTCGAGCGCCGGGATGAAGCCGTCGTCGGGCTCGACCGGCATGGAGCGGATCACCCCGCCGGACATGATGAAGCCGAAGGCATGGATCGGATAGGTCGGATCCGGGCAAAGGATCACGTCGCCCGGCGCGGTGATCGCCTGCGCCATGTTGGCGAAGCCCTCCTTGGAGCCCAGCGTCGCGATCACCTCGCGATCGGGATCGAGTTTCACCCCGAAACGCCGCGCATAGTAAGCGGCCTGCGCCTTCCGCAATCCCGGGATACCCTTCGAGGACGAGTAACGGTGGGTGCGCGGATCGCGCACGGTCTCGACCAGCTTGTCGACGATTGCCGGCGGCGTCGGAAGATCGGGATTGCCCATGCCGAGATCGATGATGTCGCGGCCCTCGGCGCGCGCGCTCGCCTTCAGGCGGTTCACCTGCTCGAAGACATAAGGCGGAAGTCGGCGGACTTTGTGGAATTCTTCCATGGACATTACCTCGGCATATCGGCGCGCTATAGCTCGTTCCCGCACGGAAATCGAGAGAACGTTGTGGCCTCGAACGCTAGCACCTTCATTCTTCGATCTTCTTAATCGCATCTTCGGAATGGGTCGCGGCAAGCCGCCGCAATTGCTCCAGCCGGCGCTGGTATTCGGCGGCGGTGATCCCGCCCCGGGCATGCGTTTCGGCAAGCGCCTGCATTTCCGCCACGAGGGCGTCGCGCTGCACATCGGTCAATTGTGCCGTCGCGCCATGCGGCTCCTCGTTGATATTGGGAAACGTTCCCGTCTCGGCGACGCGGGCGGATCCCGAAAAGACGGGATCGGCGTCGGATGCTGCGGCGTCGTCCGTAATCGGCCGTTCCGGCGGCACCGGAGCGTTCGCATCGGCGAAGGCGGCCTGCGGCACGGCTTGATCGATCGCATTGCCGCCGGCGCAGCCCGCGAGGACCGGCATGTTGAAGATCAGTAACGCAATCCCAATTTTTTTCATGTTACCTTGGGGCAAGCCGTTCATATGAAAACCGGACACAACGTATTTGGCGAATGTCCGCAATCATGGGGCAATGACACGCGGCTTGTCGTGTGTCATCAACGCTCAATATTATGGCACAACAAAGAACGTCGCGAATAGCGACAGAAAAAGCACCCGCAGGGCGGAAACGCAATGGCTGACAAGAAGGAGGAGGAGAAGGCAGTCCCGGCAGAGAAGGGAAGCGCGATCGACGCTTATCTCATCAAGGATCCGGAAGCCTTCGCCCGCAATCTCGCCCGTATGGTCGAAGCGGCCGGCAACGCCGCCTCGGCATGGATTCGTCCGCGCGAATCCGGCGAGAAGACCGACAATCTTGCCGAACCGATGGCGGATGTCGTCAAGACGTTCTCCAAGGTCTCCGAATACTGGCTGTCCGATCCGCAGCGCGCCGTGGAAGCGCAGACGCGCCTGTTCTCCGCCTATATGGACATCTGGTCCAATTCGATCAAACGCATGGGTGATCCCGCGCTGTCCGAAGCCGTCGAGCCGGAACGCGGCGACCGCCGCTTTTCCGATGACGACTGGAAGGACAACGCCTTCTTCTCGTTCCTCAAACAGACCTATCTCGTCACGTCCAAATGGGCCGCCGACCTCGTCGAGAACGCCGAGACGCTGGACGAGCACACGCGCCACAAGGCCAGCTTCTACGTCAGGCAGCTGGCCAACGCCGCCTCGCCATCCAATTTCATGGTCTCCAGTCCGGAAATCTTCAAGGAAACCGTCGCGACCAACGGCGCCAATCTCGTTTCCGGCATGAAGATGCTCGCCGAGGACATCGAGGCCGGCCGGGGCGAACTGAAGCTGCGCCAGGCCGACTATTCCAAATTCAAGCTCGGCGAGAACATCGCCTTGACACCCGGCAAGGTGATCGCCCGCAATGCGCTGGTCGAGATCATCCAGTACGAACCGGCGACCAAGAAGGTTCTCAAGCGTCCGCTGCTGATCTGCCCGCCCTGGATCAACAAGTTCTACATTCTGGACCTCAATCCGGAAAAATCCTTCGTGCGCTGGGCGATCGAACAGGGCCATACGGTGTTCGTCATGTCCTGGGTCAATCCGGACAGGCGCCACGCGCAACTGGACTGGAACGACTATATCGACCAGGGCATTTCCTTCGCGCTCGACGCCGTGAAAAAGGCGACCGGCGAAAAACAGGTCAACGCCATCGGCTATTGCGTCGGCGGTACGCTGCTGGCCGCCGCGCTCGCCCTGTTCGCCCGCGAGGGCGATGACCGCATCGCCACGGCGACGCTGTTCACCACCCAGGTCGATTTCGTCAATGCCGGCGATCTGAAGGTGTTCGTCGACGACGATCAGCTGCAGTCGCTCGAAAAACAGATGAACAGGGACGGCTATCTCGACGGCTCGAGGATGGCGACCGCCTTCAACCTGTTGCGCTCCGGCGACCTGATCTGGCCCTATGTCGTCAACAACTACATGAAGGGCAAGGAGCCCTTGCCCTTCGACCTGCTCTACTGGAATGCCGATTCCACCCGCATGGCCGCCGCCAACCACATTTTCTACCTGCGCAACTGCTACTACGAGAACAATCTCGCCAACGCCAAACTGGTCCTGCATGGCGCGCCGGTCTCGCTCGCCGACGTGAAGATCCCGATCTACAATCTGGCGGCCAAGGAAGATCACATCGCCCCGGCGCTATCGGTCTTCGAAGGCTCGAAATGCTTCGGCGGCGACGTCACCTACGTCATGGGCGGCTCCGGCCATATCGCCGGCGTCATCAATCCGCCCGCCAGGAAGAAATACCAGTTCTGGTCCGGCCCGAAGGTCGCCGGCGATTTCTCGAAATGGATCGAACAGGCGGCCGTGACCGAAGGCTCGTGGTGGCCGCACTGGCAGGCCTGGATCGAATCAAACGATGATGAACGCGTCCCCGCCCGCAAGAAGCCCGGCGGCAAGCTGAAGCCGCTCGAGGATGCGCCGGGCACCTATGTTCGCGAGCGCGTGTGAAGTTTTCTGCTCCGCTTGTCCCCGGCCGCCTGGTGAAACGCTACAAGCGTTTCCTTGCCGACATCGTGCTCGTCGACGGAAGCGAGATCACCTGCGCCGTGCCCAATACCGGCTCGATGATGGGACTGACAGATCCCGGTTCGCGCGTCTGGCTCTCCGTCTCGGACAAACCGACCCGCAAATACCCGCACACGCTGGAAATCGTCGAGGCGGACGGCATCATGGTCGGCGTCAATACCGGGCTGCCGAACAAGCTGGCCGAGGAAGCGATCCGGGCCGGCATGATCGCCGACCTCGCATCCTACGAGGAATTCAGGCGCGAACAGAAATACGGCCGCAATTCGCGCATCGACATCCTGCTGAAGGACCCGGCGCGCGGCCTCGCCTATGTCGAGGTCAAGAACGTGCACATGAGCCGTGTGGCGGGCCTCGCCGAATTTCCCGACACGGTGACCGCGCGCGGCGCCAAGCATCTCGTCGAACTGGCAGACATGGCCGCCGAGGGCCACCGCGCGATCATGGTCTTCCTCGTCCAGCGCGGCGATTGCGAAAGCCTGAAACTGTGCCGCGATCTCGACCCCGCTTATTGCGCGGCATTCGACCGCGCGACGGCCGTCGGGGTTGAAGCTTTCGCCATTCAGTGCCAAATCTCGGAAAACGAAATCCTGCCCGTCAAGACCATTCCCGTTGCGGAATGAAAGACCGCCGTTACCGGAGCACAACCATGGTGACCTATCTCGAAGCCGAACTGGCGCCTGTCAAGAACACGGGCCAGATCCGTCTGTATGGCGAAGAGGGATTCGAAGGCATGCGCAAGGCATGCAGGGTGACGGCGATGGCGCTCGACGAACTGGTCGGCATGGTCAGGCCCGGCGTCACTACCAACGAGATAGACAAATTCGTCTTTGAGTTCGGCATGGACCATGGCGCCATTCCCGCGACGCTCAACTACCGCGGCTATACCCATTCCTGCTGCACCTCGATCAATCACGTGGTCTGCCACGGCATTCCCAACGACAAGCCGCTGCGCGAGGGCGAAATCGTCAATATCGACGTGACCTATGTGCTCGACGGCTGGCATGGCGATTCCTCGCGCATGTACCCGGTCGGCGAAATCAAGCGCGCTGCCGAACGCCTTCTGGAGGTCACCCATGAATGCCTGATGCTCGGCATCGCCGCCGTGAAACCCGGCGCGCGCATGGGCGCAATCGGCGAAGCGATCCAGAAACATGCGGAAGCGGAGCGCTGCTCCGTGGTGCGCGACTTCTGCGGCCACGGCGTCGGCCAGTTGTTCCACGACGCCCCGAACGTGCTGCATTACGGCCGCGCCGACGAAGGCATCGAGATGCGCAAGGGCATGATTTTCACCATCGAGCCGATGATCAATCTCGGCCGCCCGCATGTGAAGGTGCTCTCCGACGGATGGACGGCGGTCACCCGCGACCGCAGCCTGTCGGCGCAATACGAACACACGATCGGCGTCACCGACGACGGCTGCGAGATCTTCACCCTGTCGCCGAAGGGTCTCGACCGCCCCGGCCTGCCCGATTAAGTTGTGGCCGGCGGCAGGGAGCCGCGACGGGGGCGGACTTGGCCGACGAACCGGACGAACGGCAGATTTTCCTGGCGGAATTCCCGCAACCTGCAGGCGCGTTCGCGAAAAAACCGGCCACTAGGGAAAAGGCGCTCTCGCCCCATGCCGGCCATCGCGATCGCCTGCGCGCCCGTTTCGCCGAAGCCGGACCGGACGCCCTTGCCGACTATGAGTTGCTGGAACTGTTGCTGTTCCGCTCGATCCCGCGCCGCGACACCAAGCCGCTCGCCAAGGCGCTGATCGCGCGGTTCGGATCATTCGGTGCCGTTCTCGGCGCTGATCCGAAGCGCCTGATGGAAGTTCCCGGCGTCAAGGAAGCCGTCGCCACCGACCTGAAGACCGTCGCCGCCGCGGCGCAGCGCATGCTCAAGGGCGAAATCGCCGCGCGCGAGGTGCTCGGGTCCTGGAACGCGGTCATCGATTATTGCAAGGCGGCCATGGCCTACGAGACGCGCGAGCAGTTCCGTATCCTGTTCCTCGACAAGAAGAACGCCCTGATCGCCGACGAGGTGCAGCAGACCGGTACCGTCGACCACACGCCGGTCTATCCGCGCGAGGTCATGCGCCGCGCGCTCGAACTGTCCTCGACCGCGATCATCCTGGTCCACAATCACCCGTCCGGCGACCCGACGCCGTCGCGCGCCGACATCGAGATGACGCACAAGATCGCCGAGATCGGCGAGACGCTGAACATCGTCGTGCACGACCACGTCATCATCGGCAAGTCCGGCCATGTCAGCCTGAAGGGGTTGGGGCTTTTTTAGCGCTCCTTGTCTCCCCCCTTGCGGGGGAGAAAGTGATTTCCTGGGCTTAGCTTGCTAAGTCCTTGGAAATCACAAGAGAGGGGCAAAAGCGCCGATGCGATGAGGGGCGCAACTGGTTTCGCCGAACTCCGCCCTGTAACCGACCAATCTGGCTTTTATGCAGCCCCGCAAAACACTAATCTGTTTGTTATGGATGATCGGCACGCTTCTTCCCTGGTGGTAACAATTCACGTCCGCCTGACTGACGAGATGGTCAAAGTCTGGCGACCTGTCGCTGCGATTGCGCTCGATGCCGACAGGTATCGCATTGCAGATCAGGTGATACCGGAAGACGAAATCTGGGAATTCAGACCGGGACAAATCGTGATAGCCGCTGAGCAAAACGAAGACAGCGGTACGTTTTTAGTGGCGCTCCACGCCGCTGACTGAAGCTAAACTTATCCACCGCATCCCGGTCGTCCTTATCCTTGTCCGGATGACAGGAACGCAAGGACATGATTTCGACCTGCCCCGCGCGGCGGAACGTTACCGCGACGCGCTGCTGCGCATCGTCGCGGCGCTGTTCGTGATGGCCGGGCTGGACGAGGGCGGCAACGCCACCCTACCGCGGCGCCTGCGAAATCGCATCAACCGCATCCTTCGCCCCGCCGAATCCGCGGCAAGGCGGCTGATCGTGATCGCCGCACGCGGGATTGAAATCGTCCTGCGCCCCGCCTCCCCCTCTAAACAGAAGTCGAAGCCCGGTCGCTCCTCCACCGGCATCGTCTATCCGCCGGGCTACCGGCCGCAAGGCCAGCCCTGTAGGCCCGCGCCGGAAAACCTGGCCTTCCCCCTCATCGATCCCCTGAAGCGCTTCAACTTCGGCCCGATCCGCAGGAAGCCGAAGGCCTTCCCGCGCATCACCTGCATCGGCCTGTCGGAACCGGCGCCGATCCCGGAACACTGGATCCCGTCGCCCGGCGACGAGATCGACGCCACGCGCCTCGGCCTTCGCCTGGCCGCGCTGAAACGTGCCCTCGACGATATCGACGGCCATGCCAGGCGCCTCGCCCGCTGGAAAGCGCGGCGCGACGCCGGTTGCGTCAAACGCTTTTCGCCGATGCGGCCGGGCTGGCCGCCGGGCCGCCGCAAGCGGCGGATCCACGAAGTCGATGATTTATTGAGGGAACTTCATTCGCTGGCGCGCCACGCGTGGGACACGTCGTGAGCCTCCGGCCCGGACTATTTTTCCAGCGCCTTGATCAGCCGGTCGGCGGCATCCATCTCGGCCCGACGCCGGATTCGGCGGTCCTTCGCCTCGGCGTCCTCGCCCCATTGCGCGATGTTCCAGTCCTCGTCGACATGCGCCGCGTCCCAGGCGTCCGCGGCATTCAATTCCCCCTTCCAGACGGCAAGCGCCAGAAGCGCCGATCCTGTCAGCGTCGTCATGGAGTGGATTGCCGCCAATACCAGCGGATCGTCGACGGTTTTCAGATGCACGCCGATCGCCGCGACTGTCTCGCGCGGCTGCGTCACATGGATGACGCCCTCGGCAAGATGGAACCGCGCTCCCGTCAGCGTTTCCGCCCAGTCGACGACCGGATCCCAATGCCTGCGCTGGTTTTCGATCAGGCCATCCGGCCCTTCGGCGCGATAGAACAGCAGATCGGTTCCGCAATAGCGCAGCACGTCTTCCAGCACCGCCTGCATGTCGGTCGAAACACCGTCCGCCGCGGTGTTGGCGAGCCGGTAACAGGGCATCGCCGCAGGATCGATCTCCTCGCCCTGCCCCTCGAACTCGGCGGCGATCAGCGCTGCGGCTTCGGGCGTGGCCAGTGAAAGCGTGTTCTTGCCCGGCGTCTTGACCGCGCGCCCGTCGAGCAGCACGCAATGGGCGCCCTCGCGTTCGCCGGTTTCGACGGTTTTATAGAAGCGTTTCGGCAGCGGCCGGCGCATGTTCGCCTGGGCGCTGCGCACCGGGTCACGCGTTTCGCCTTCGGCGGGATCCAGATCGGAAAGTATGTCGCGCAAGGAATGATCCATCCGGCTTGTTGCAGTCGGGCCGGATAGACCACGTCAATTTGACCATTGCAAGACCGTCGGAGCGGGGGTCGTCAGCCGGCGACGGCGAGTTGCCAGTTGCCCTCGATGATGGCGTTTTCCGGCGCCAGTGCCTTCGCGTCGGCCAGCACCTTGCGCGCCTTCTTGAATTCGCCGCGCAGGATATAGGAATAGCCCTGGTTGTTGAGGATCGACGCCTTGCGCCCCTCGAGCTTCAAGAGCCGGTCATAGGCGCGGTCCGACAGGTCGAAGCGGCCGAGCTGGTCATAGGCGGCGGCAAGCCCGAGCCAGGCTTCGCCATTGTCAGGCGTCGCTTCCACGGCGAGACGGAAATTCTTCTCGGCGAGACCGTAATTGCCGGCGGCGAACTGTTTCGTCGCGAATTCGATCTTGCGGTCGGCGAGATCGCCCTGCGCATTCGCCTGGTAGGCGGAGGTCAGTGTCGTATCGATGGATGACGTCTGGCACCCTGCCAGCACGCCTGCCACCAGCGCGACCGCAAAAAGCCGATGAACACTGTTCTTCATGTCGCTGTCCCCGATTGTCGCCCGGTTGGTCCGGATCTGTTTCTGAAACGATATCGCGAAAGGGTAAATTTGCCGTCGGCAAACGCAGCTAACGCTTTGCAAAAGGCTTCGGTTAAGGAAGCGCGAACGAACTCCCTACGAGTTGAAACGAACGATGATCGGAATGATCGCGATCATCACGACGACCGGCAGGATGCACACCGTCACCGGGATCGACATCTTGGCCGGCAGCGCATGCGCCTTCTCCTCCGCCGCCGACATCCGCTTGTGGCGCATCTCCTCGGAAAACACCTTGAGCGCGCCCGACAGGCTGGTGCCGAGTTCCTTCGACTGCTGCAGCAGCGTCGCAAAGGCGCGCACCTCGTCGACGCCAAGACGATCGGCGAGCGACTTCAGCGCCTCGTTGATGCTTCGCCCGGCACGCAGTTCCAGCGACACCAGCACGAGGTTCTGGCTCAGCATCGGATAGGTCGTGCGGATTTCCCGCGACACGCGCTCGATCGCCGCCTCGAGGCTCATCCCGGCATCGGCGCACACGATCATCAGATCCATGAAGTCCGGAAACCCGTTCCGATACTCGGTAATCCGCTTCGAAACCTGATGTTTGAGCAGGAACGACGGCACGAAATAGCCGCCGATCGACAGGCCGGCCAGCGTGATGATGCCACGCTGCGACACCGGTGCGATATGCATCATGAAGATCATTGCGACACCAAGCACCAGGCCGGCGGCCATTGCCGCGAAGCGCACCAGGAAGAATTTGCCGACCGCATCGGGGTCGAGATAGCCGGCCCGCATCAGCGTCTGGCGCAGCCGCACGACGTTTTCCGGATCGGCCGACGCGTAGAATTCGGCCGCGCGCCGCGCCGCCTTGTCGGCGATTTCGGCGTCCCTGCGCTTCTTGTCCTCGACCGTCGGCAGGCCTTCCTCAGGCTCGCCGAACCGCACGTGAAGGCGCTCGCGTACGTGGTTCTGCTGCCGGCGGTCCTGCATGAAGGAGTAGATCAGGCCGCCCAGTCCAAGCGTGACGATGAAGGCGCCGGCGGGCAGGAGGAACGATGCTAGATCCATGATGCCTCCATCAGAACTTGAAGCTGGCCATCTTGAACATGATGGCATTGCCAAGCACGAGCCAGCCGAACGAGGCGCCGACGAGATACCAGGTCAGCGTGCTGTCGGCGACGTCCGTGTAGTAGGTCGGCATGAGGATCATCACCGCGAACACCAGCAACACCGGCACCGCGGTCAGGATGTAGGCGGACATCCGGCCTTCCACCGAGATCGCCTTGACCTTGCGGCGAAGCTTGCCGCGCTCGCGGATGACGCCCGAAAGGCCTTCGAGGATCTCGCGCAGATTGCCCCCCGTCGTCGACTGGATCGAAACCGCCGTCACGAAAAGCGGCAGGTCTTCGTGGCCGACGCGCTCATAGAGATTGCGCAGCGCCGTCACCATGTCCGAACCATAGGTGACCTCGTCGGAGACGAGGCCGAATTCCGTGCCGATCGGATCGGGCATCTCGCGCGACACCATCGAGACGGCGACTGGCACCGGGTGACCGGCTTTCAGGCCGCGCGTGATCAGGTCCAGCGCCTCGGGCAGTTGCATGCCGAATTTCTTGTGCCGCCTCTTGCGGACCCAGCGCAGGAACTGCACCGGCAGCGCCGGGATCAGCGCAAGCGCCAGCATGATGCCGAATCCGATGCGGTTGATATACAATCCGCCGCCGAGGCCGATAACGACCGCGACGACGGAGGTAACGGTCAGGAATGTCGTCAGCGGCATCACCATGCCGGACTGGATACGCAGATCGCGCAGCGCCGCCATCGGCGAGAACCGGGCGCCCTCCCCGTCAAGGCCGCGCTCCTTGCGCAACTGGACCAGGACTTCCTTCTGGTTGACGCTGCGCTCCTGCAGCCGCATGCGGCGGTTGACCGCCTTGCGCTGCTCGGCATCGGAGGAAAGCAGCATGTAGGCCGCCTCCGCCAGCATGATGCCGGCGCCGCCCGCAAAAGCGTAGACGATATAGAGCGTGACCTGGTCCAGCTCCATCTCAGCCGGCCTGTTTGTTCGACGGATCGAAATAGTCGCCCGGGAACTCGATGCCCATGGCGATCAGTTCTTCCAGGAAGCGCGGACGCACGCCCGTCGCCTCGAAATGCCCGATAATCCCGCCCTCCGCGGTCATCCCGGTGCGGCGGAAGGCGAAGATTTCCTGCATCTGGATGACGTCGCCTTCCATGCCGGTCACCTCGGCGACGCTCGTCACCTTGCGCTTTCCGTCGGACAGGCGAGTGAGCTGCACGATCAGGCCGATCGCGCTGGAGATCTGGCTGCGGATCGAGGCCACAGTCATCGGCATGCCGGTCATGCCGAGCATTTGCTCGAGGCGCGAAATCGCGTCACGCGGCGTGTTGGCGTGGATGGTCGCCATCGAGCCTTCATGGCCGGTATTCATCGCCTGGAGCATGTCGAACGCTTCCTCGCCACGGCACTCGCCGAGGATCACGCGGTCCGGGCGCATGCGCAGCGCGTTCTTGACCAGATCGCGTTGGCGGACTTCGCCGATGCCTTCCGCATTGGCCGGCCGCGTCTCCATGCGCGCCACATGCGGCTGCTGCAGCTGCAGTTCGGCGGCGTCCTCGATCGTGATCAGGCGCTCGTCCTCGGAGATGAAGGCCGAAAGCGCGTTCAGCATCGTCGTCTTGCCGGTACCGGTACCGCCGGAGATGATCGTGGTGATGCGGGCGAAAACGGCAGCCGCCAGGACTTCGGCCATCGGCTGCGTCAGCGCGCCGAATTCGACCAGCTTGTGCAACCCCATCTTGTTTTTGGAGAATTTCCGGATCGACACCAGCGGGCCGTCGACGCCGATCGGTCGGATGGCGGCATTGAAGCGCGAGCCGTCCAGCATGCGCGCATCGCACATCGGCTGCGACTCGTCGATGCGACGGCCGACCGCGGCGACGATCTTGTTGATCACGCGGAGCAGATGCGCTTCGTCCTTGAAGGGAATGACCTCCTGGACGAGCTTGCCGCCGCGCTCCACGAAGCAGTTTTGGTAGCCGTTGATCAGGATGTCGCTGACCGTCGGATCCTTCAGCAGCGGTTCCAGCGGGCCGAGACCGACCATCTCGTCGACAAGATCGTCGATCAGCGATTCCACTTCCGCCGCATTGAGCGCCAGGCGTTCGGAGCGCACATAGTCGTTGACGAATGTCTGGACTTCCTGGCGCATCCGGTCTTGCGGAAGCGCCTCGAGCGCCACCAGGTTGATTTCCTCGATCAGCTTTCGGTGAAGTGTCACGCGGGCGTCGAGCGTGCGCTCCTGCGATTTCGCCGCGGCGCGTACCGGCGCCGGTTTGACCGTGCGCTTGTTCGGGATAACGACCGGCTTTTCCTCGACCGGCGGCGCCGGATTCGCATTCGCCGCCGAATCGCGCGTCTTGAGCTGAGTGAATCTGCTTGTCATCGTTTCACTGAATTCCCTGTTGCTCCCGGTCTGACGCCGGATAAGCGGATGCGGCCATGCCTAGCCGGCCTTCTTGAGCAGACCTTTTCCGAAGCCGAGGAAACCGCGCTTGCGTCCGGTTTCCAAATGCAATTCCTCTGGCAGGATGATGCGCTTGAGATCCTGGACGACATTGGCGTCCGGATCGATTTCCTGCAGCGGCACGCCGCGGTCGACGGCTTCGCGGACCAGTTTGTAGTTGTTCGAGATTCCGCCCGCGAACCGGTCGCCAAGCAGTTCCTCCACGTCGGTGGACCGGATACCGCCTTCCATGGCCTTGGGCGCATAGCGGTTGATGATGACGCGCGGCTTGACGTCCTTGCCGATTTCGCTCTCGATCGCATTGATCAGGCGCTGCGTGTGGCGCAGACACGGCACCGTCATCTCGGCCGTCAGATAGACATGATTGGATCCGCGCAGCACCGTTTCCGTCCAGGGGAACCAGGTACGTGGCATGTCGATGACGACATTGTCGAAATAGGCCGACACGAGATCGAGAACGCGCACGACAACGTCGGCGTCGAAGGAACGCATTTCGGTCGGCCGCGTCGGCGCCGCCAGCACCGCAAGCCCGGAGGGATGCTTTGACAGCATCGCGTCGAGCAATTGCCGGTCGAGGCGTTCGACCTGGTTTTCGATTTCCGTGATGTCGAACCGCGGTTCGAGATCGAGATATTCCGCACACGATCCGTGCTGGAAGTTCAGGTCGACCACGCAGGTCGAGGCTGCGCGGGTCGCCGAACGGTGCAGCAGGAAGGCTGTTTGCAGAGCGATCGTCGTGTTGCCGACGCCGCCGGCCGCCGGCATGAAGGCGCTGATGTCGGCTTCGCCGCTTTCGTTCTTGTCGACGCCCTTGAGGGCACGGATGCACGAACGCACGAGATCGGTGGTCGTCACCGGCTTCACCAGGAAATCGGCAACATGCAGTTGCACGATAATGCGGACCATCGACGCGTCGCAGCCCCTTGCAACGACGATCACCGGAACGCGGTCGGAAAGCCTGCGCGTTACCCGCTGCAGTGCTTCCAGCCGTTCCAGATCCGCTTCGTCGAGATCGATGATGACAGCACCGGCCTCCGCGTCGCCGATCTCGCCCTGAAGTTCGGTGACGGCCTTCTCGATCGTGATCAGCTTGATCGCGTCGGAGACCGAAAACGCGGTCTGGGTCGTCGCGACGAACTGTTTGTCGGTCGAGACGAGTACGATCTTGTTGTTCAGTTCCTTCGTACCTGTCATTTTTTATTCAAAAACAGCGTGTTGAGCTGCCTTCCTCATGTTACGAAGTCTCATTGCGTCAGCGATGTCGTCCCACTGCCGGCGGCCGCCTGGTCGGATTGCGCTTGTTGCTTTCCGCGATCGGCCGGCACGATCAGCTTGGTGTCCTGGACACCGGCCGGCCAGGGATCGATGATCTGCAGCGTGCTGTTGTGGGCGATGGCATCGCCGCCCGTGAGAGTCAGGCCTTCCAGATTCTTGTCCTCGGCGTTGACGCAGCCCGACAGGACGGAAGCGCCGTAAGCGATCGCGAGAGCGGTGATGATCTTGCGCATGGTCCGTCTCCTAGCCGCCGATATCGAGCGTGAGGATGTGACCGGTCGTTCGCGTCGCAGGCATCGTTTCGCCCCCCATCGCCGCGGTCCGGACCTCGTCGACGCCAAGGATGTGTTCCTGCACCGTTGCGGGACGCGATCCGTCAAGCGGCGTGGCGACCGGTGTGCCGGGCTCGATCGGCTGCACCAGATGCGGCGTCACGATCATTACGAGGTCGGTTTCCTTGCGCTGGAATTCCTTGCTGGAAAAAAGCGCGCCGATCACCGGCACCTTGCGCAGTCCGGGGAGGTTCTTGCCGCCGACGGTGTTCTCGGCCTGAAAGAGACCGGCCATCATGAAGCTCTGACCGCTGCGCAGATCGACCTTGGTCTGCGCGCGCCGCACCTGGAAGACCGGATACTGGCCGCCATTGGAGAAATCGATCGAGGAAACCTCCGGTTCGATTTCCAGCGAGATCAGTCCATGCTTGAGGACCGTGGGCGTGAACTGCAGACCGACACCGAACTTCTTGTAGTCGACAGTTACGTTGCCGTCCTTGTCGGAAATCGGGATGGGATATTCCCCGCCGGCAAGGAAGCTCGCCTTTTCGCCTGACCTTGCGACCAGGTTCGGCTCCGCCAGCCGGCGGGCAACGCCCCGGTCTTCCATCGCCTTGATCGCGACATCCACATTGACGCCGCCAAGCAACAGGCTGCCGAGGAAATTGCCTGTGAAAACGTTGTTGTTCGTTGCCGAGGTGACGCTGCCGGAATCGGATCCGCCGCCGCTCGTATAGCTGAGCTTGTTGATGTTGACGCCCAGTTCCTGGCCGGCATTCCGGTTGATTTCGACGAACCGGACGTTGAGCTGAACCTGCTGCGACGAGGTGATGTTCACCGAATTGATGATGTCGTCCTCGGTCCCGGCGAACTTGGCCGCGATCTTGTTTGCCCGATCAGCGGAAACCTGATCCGGCGCCTCGCCGGAAAGCACGACCTGGCCGTTGGTTGTCGTCACCTTGATCTTGGCGTCCGGCACGTTCTCGCGGATCGCCGATTTCAGGCGTGTCGTGTCCACGCTCACCTCGACGTCGATCGAGCCGATCAGCTGCTTGTTCGCGTCGAACAGCGCGATCCCGGTCGTGCCGGCGGCAATCCCGAGCACATAGAACGAACGGTTGGTCAGAGGCTGGACATTGGCGATGTCGGGATCGCCGACCACGATTTCATGGAAGGAATTCTGCGTCCGGATGGTTTTCGGCTTGCCTTTTTCGATCGTGATCAAATGCGTGCGGGAAGTCGAGATCTTGAGAACGTTGCTCTGCGCCTGCGCCGCCGGGATCGGGGTGCAGGCCAGGGAAAATGCCGCCAGGGCGCCGATGAGTAGATTCGCTTTCGGACGGAAACGCATCATTGAACCGCTCCTTCGTCGCGGACGTCGTAGGTTTCCACGTCAGCCCTGCGGCGAACCGTAACCTTGGCGGTGGAGGAACCGGTCGGGGTGCCGGCGTAAGACGACGTTATGTTCTCGTCGATGCCGTGCATCGGCATCTTGAATTCGTCTTTGGCGACATCGCCTGCGCGGCGCAGTTGCAGCGAGAGGCTTCCCGCCGATTGCGCCGCCGTCAGCGCCTTGGCGCCGGACGCATCGACCTCGAGCGTGACCGCGCGCACGATCACCGGATCGGATTGGCGCTCGTCGGCGATCTGGTCGATCGACAGTACCTTCACATTCGCCAGCACGACGGTCGTCGCGACGAAGCTGTCGGAATCGCCGGTAAACGTCCGGTCGCCGGCCGGTGAAACCTCGATCGGGGCAACGCTGCCATTGCTGTCACCGCCCTCGCCTTTGTTGATCTTGAAAGTGCGTGTCAGCGCAATGTCGACCCGGTCGCCCGGCACCACGAACCCGGCGACACCGGTAATGTCGTCGACGCGAATGGTGACCGCCCGCATCCCGTCGTCGATACGGCGCGAAAGCGTTGCGCGCTCGTTCGGATCGGTAACCTTGGAAACCAGGATCGGCTCGTTTGTGTCGATTGCGGTCAGCGCGATGCGTTCGCCGCCCGAGAGCAGATCGTCGATCGTCGAAAACGAACCCTTGGGCAGATTATCTTTCGGCCACGGCAGTTCCTTCAGCATGCCCGGATCGATCAGCGTGCCGTAACGCATCGGCTCGGCGGCCGCGACGATTGTGGAAAACTGCGTGGAAGATGCGGCGGCGTCGTGAACCTCGACAGTCTCGACCACTGTCTTGACGTTGCTTTTCAGCCAGAAATCGGCGGCGACAATCGAAAGTCCGCCGAAGACGACGGCGATACCGCCCATAATCAGGAGTTTCTTGTTCACGTCGACCCAACCTCAATCCGCGATGCGGATGCCCGTTTCCCCCGGACTTATTGGGTCACGATGACGTGGAACGATGAATATTCGTGTAACAGGAAATTTCAAATTATCATTGTTGGTGACTGTGGTTAAATCGCCGTAAAAGCCTTGCATGACAGGGGATGCCTGTTCGCGTTCGGGCGAACCGCATGCAATATTGCAATTTGATTCGGCTAGAGAAACGCTTCGACTGAAATGGCAATGGACGACAACAGCGATCTTTTCGGCGGTTTTCAGGACACGCCCAAAGCGCCCCGCGCCGATGCGCCGGTCCGCGAACGAGCGCCCCGGGCAAAGGCGAAACCCGCTGTGGAAAAATCCGACGAATACGATGCTTCCGCCATCGAGATCCTCGAAGGCCTGGAGCCGGTGCGCCGCAGGCCGGGCATGTATATCGGCGGCACCGACGACAAGGCGCTGCATCACCTCTTCGCCGAGGTGATCGACAATTCCATGGACGAGGCCGTCGCGGGTCACGCGACGTTCATCGAGGTCTCGCTGGACGCCGAGGGCTACGTCTCAGTCTACGACAACGGCCGTGGCATCCCCGTGGACCCGCACCCAAAGCACAAGGACAAGTCGGCGCTCGAAGTCATCATGACGACGCTGCATGCCGGCGGCAAATTCGATTCCAAGGTCTACGAGACTTCCGGCGGCCTGCATGGCGTCGGCGTCTCGGTCGTCAACGCGCTGTCGGACGACCTCGAAGTCGAGGTGGCGCGCAACCGCAAACTCTACCGCCAGCGCTTCTCGCGCGGCCATCCGGTCTCCGGCTTGGAGGAACTCGGCGACATCTCGAACCGCCGCGGCACGAAGGTGCGCTTTCATCCCGACCCCGAGATTTTCGGCAAATCCGCCAAGTTCGAACCGGCGCGGCTCTACAAGATGGCCCGTTCGAAGGCCTATCTCTTCGGCGGCGTCGAAATCCGCTGGTCCTGCGCGCCCGAAATGCTCGGCGAGAAGGACCAGACGCCGCCCAAGGCGGTCTTCCATTTCCCCGGCGGCCTGAAGGACTATCTCGAGGCGAGCCTCGGCGGCGAGCAACGCGTGACGGCCAACATCTTCGCCGGCAAGAGCGATCGCCCCGGCGGCCACGGCTCCGTCGAATGGGCGATCACCTGGCACGGCGGCGACGGCTTCATCAACAGCTATTGCAACACGATTCCAACCGCCGAGGGCGGCACACACGAGGCCGGTCTCCGAACCGTACTGACGCGGGGCCTGAAAGCCTATGCCGAACTGGTCGGCAACAAGCGCGGCGCGGTGATCACCACCGACGACGTGATGATCTCGGCGGCCGCGATGCTTTCGGTCTTCGTGCGCGAACCCGAATTCGTCGGCCAGACCAAGGACAGGCTGGCGACCACTGAGGCCCAGCGCATCGTCGAGCAGGCCTTGCGCGACGCTTTCGATCACTGGCTCACAGCCTCGCCGCAGGAAGCCAACGCTCTCCTCGACTGGGTGGTCGACCGGGCCGACGAACGGCTGAAACGCCGTCAGGAAAAAGAGGTTAACCGCAAGACCGCGGTGCGCAAGCTCCGCCTGCCCGGCAAGCTCGCCGATTGCAGCCAGAATTCGGCCGCCGGCGCCGAGCTCTTCATCGTTGAGGGCGACTCGGCCGGTGGCTCGGCGAAACAGGCGCGCGACCGCAAGACCCAGGCGATCCTGCCGCTGCGCGGCAAGATCCTGAACGTCGCCAGCGCCGGACGCGACAAGCTGATGGCCAACCAGCAGATCGCCGACCTGATCCAGGCGCTTGGCTGCGGCACGCGCGGCAAGTACCGGGATTCCGATCTGCGCTACGAGCGCGTCATCATCATGACCGACGCCGACGTCGATGGCGCCCACATCGCGTCGCTGCTGATCACGTTCTTCTATCAGGAGATGCCCGAGTTGATCCGCAACGAGCATCTGTTCCTGGCGGTTCCGCCGCTGTTCAAGATCACGCAGGGCGCCAAGTCACTCTATGCGCGCGACGACGCCCACAAGAACGAATTGCTGGAAACCGAATTCACCGGACGTGGCAAGATCGAGATCAGCCGCTTCAAGGGTCTCGGCGAAATGTCGGCGCACCAGTTGAAGGAAACGACCATGGACCCGAGCGTGCGTGCGCTATTGCGGGTGGAAACCCTCGATGATCAGGTGGAAGCCACCAGGGCGACGGTCGAAGACCTCATGGGTACCAAGGCGGAGTCGCGCTTCCGCTTCATCCAGGAAAACGCCGCCTTCGCACACGATCTCGATATCTGACGCGTTTCAGGCCGCGGCCAGATCCATCGCGTGGCGCCGGGCGTTCTGGCGGATCATCTCGAGATAGATCGAGCGTAGCAGCGCGACGATATCGTCGTTTGCATGGTTCTTGCGATCCGCGAGGCCGGACTCGAACTCCTCCATCACCAGACGCGTGACTTCCTGCGCGCCGATCGTCATGCGTCCGTTGGCGACGTCGCGCCAGATGCGGATCGCCGACAGGAACAGCGAATGCACCGTGCGTGCCAGCCCCGAGGCGTCGAGCAAGGCGCGCAGCTGGTTGTCGCGCTCGCCGACGAGAATGGAAGTGACGCGCTCATAAGCCTGACCGGAAAGATCGGCGAGCACCCGCGCGACGAAATCGATCTTGCCCGCGCAGACCGCGCGGATAAGCAGTTTCGTCGTCAGCGCGCCCGTCGCGCGCAATTCGGCGATCAGGTCGCCGATGCCATCGTCCATCCGGCCCGAAGCGAGAAGCACCAGCGCGTTTGCCGCCGCCTCGCCGCTGACCCGTTTCGCGCCGGTATCGCCGAGAATACGCGCAATGAACGGCGCCTTGGCGATCGCGTCCCTTGACGCCTGTAAGACCTTCAGCCGGTGGACGGGCGTCAGATCGGGATCGGCGAGCAGAGCGCCGCGAACGGCCGCCTCGTCGAGATGCCGTTCGATGATGATGTCGCGACAACGGCTACAGACCTGCGCGTTGTGGTTGGCAAGAAGCGTCACGACCGCATTGCAATGACCGTATTCGGCGATCGCTAGCGCCAGGCTGCTGGAGACTTCCGGCCGGTCGGCGATCAGAACCTGGATGCGCGGTTCGGCGACCGTGACGCGCGAGATCAGGTCTCCGTCGCGCAACACCGGCGAACGCGCGATGACAAGGCTTGCGATGTCGTATTGATCGCCAGCGAGCGCGGTGACGATCTGCGGCGGTGCCGCGCGGCTGTAGGCGACGGCCTCGGCAAGCGCCAGCCTGACCTTCGGCGACGGATCGTCGAGCAGCAGCGTCATGGCCGCATCTGCCGCGCAGCGTTCCTCGAAATCCATATCAGATTGCAGATAGGCGCGACCGAGCGCGGAAGCCGCCGCGGCGCGTTTGGACACGTCCGCCGCCTGGCTCCATTTCAAAAAATGCTGGATGATCATCGAGCGATTCCCCTGACCCTGTCTTCGGGGACTCACGCTAGGCGCAAATGGTTTACTTTTCGTTCACCATGTTTGCCAAGGCAACATTAACCGGTTGTCGGCCGCGGCAGCGTCACGATTTCGGGCGCCATCCCGTAATCGAGATAGCCGAGCCGCGTCACCGGCTTCGCCTTGGCGAGATCGAAGAATCCGTCCGTCAGCATCGAGTCGTCGATATGCACGCCGATTACCTCGCCGAACACGGCCCAGTTGCCTGTGACGTCGCCGTTTCTGTCCTTGAGACGGGATATCTCGGTGACAGCGCATTCGAGCGCCGCCGGCGCGCCCGCCACGCGCGGTGCCTTCACCAGCCGGCATTCGGCTTCCGCGAGCCCCGCCTCGGCGAACTCCGAGATACCGCGCTCATAGGCAAATGACGTCTGGCTCATCGCCTTGAACTGTTTTTCCCCGACAAAATTGCAGACGAATTCGCCCGTTTCCTCGATGATCGAAACGCTGTCCTTCCGGCCGCTTGAGGAAAACATCACGATCGGCGGCGTGTCGCAAACAGCGTTGAAGAAGGAATAGGGCGCAAGGTTGGGCGTGCCGTCGCCCGCCCGTGTCGAGATCCAGCCGATCGGGCGCGGCGCAACGATCGCCTTGAACGGGTTGCGCGGCAGACCATGACCTTTCGAAGGTTCGAAAAACACCCGCTAACCCCCGTATTCGCCGGCATAGTCCGAGATGAGTGTATCGATGTCCGGGCGCGGGCGGTCCGCGATTTCGCGGTCGCACGAGCCGATATGGACAATGCCCGCCATGCGTTCATGCGGCGCGAGACCGAGGATCGCCCGGCCCTTCTCGTCGTCGCTGTACCACCCGGTGACCCAGTTCGCCGCGAAGCCGGAGGCGGCTGCGGCATGCAGCAGGTTCATCGCGACGGCGCCGGCGGAAAGGAACTGCTCCCAGTCCGGGATCTTGTCGCTTTCCTTGGCGGACGACACCACGCCGACCGCCACCGGGGCGCGGCACAGGCGATTGCGTTCGCGTTCGATCTGGTCTTCCGGCATCGGGCCATTGCGTTCCTGCGCCCGGACGGCAAGCTTTTCGCCGATCTCCCGGCCGGCGGCCTCACGGTAGATGATGAAGCGCCAGGGCTCCAGCCGCCCGTGGTCAGGACTGCGCGCCGCAATCGAGAGCATCTCGCGCAACTGGCTTTCGTCGGGCCCGGGACCGGTAATCATCGTCAACGGAACGGAACGGCGGGATTTCAGGTAATCGGCAAGGGAAATGGTCATAGTCACGAAAATGCTCGAATTTGGCTTATGGGTCTGGTTCGATATGGCGTAACGGTCTTTAAATTGCCAGCGCCAAGGGAATCATCGAAGCGGCAAGGGACGGAATTCGATACATGCGATCTAGCCTGCCGAAATCAAGACGCGTTCTCATGGTGTTGGGCGCTTTTCTTGCGCTGACGCTGCCGGGTCGGGCGCAGGACCAGGACGCACCCTTCATCGGCAAACTCGACCTCCCCGGAATCGTCAACTATGCGCCCGCGACCGTGTCGCCCGGCGCGCTGGCGCAAGGCACCGCCACCGAACTGTTCCTCGACGCACAACTCGCCGACGATACGGGCGTCATCCGCAAAGGGCTGATCTGGCGCATATTCGGCTCGAGTCCCGACGCCGACGGCAAGCTGCCCCTCCTTGCGACGGCCAAGGGCGGGTCGACCCGCCTGCAACTCAGCCCCGGCAGCTATCTTGTCCACGCGGCCTTCGGCCGTGCCGGAGCCACCACCCGCGTCACGATTGGCGCCGAACCGCGCCATGAGACCATGGTGCTGAATGCCGGCGGACTTCGCCTCGAAGGCGTTCTTCCCGACAACATTCCGATGCGCAAGGACAAGCTGACCTTCAACATCTACGACTCCAAGGAAAACGAGAACGGCGAACGCCAGCTGATCCTGCCCAATGTCCGCCCGGGACGCACCGTTCGCCTCAATGCCGGCACCTATCACGTCGTTTCCAACTACGGCGACGTGAACGCCACGATCCGCGCCGATATCCGCGTGGAGGCAGGCAAGACGACGACGGCGAAGGTCGAACACCGTGCCGCCCAGGTCACGCTGAACCTCGTGCGCGGCGAAGGCGGCTTTCCGCTTGCCGATACCGCATGGTCGATCCTCGGCGCATCGGGGGACGTGATCGCCGAAAATGTCGGCGCCTTTCCGACCATGATCCTCGCCGCCGGCGACTACACCGTCATCGCCAAGAACAAGAACCACGTCTATCAGCGCGACATCAAGATCCGGCCGGGCCGCGATATCGTGGTCAAGGTCGATACCGAGACCGCCGAGCAGATCACTCAATAGCGCTCGGCAATGCCGGCGGACCGCCGGCGCGGCGGCGGCGCGGATTGGGATCGAGCGAGAAGACCGCCTCGTGGATGCGGTCCAGCAACACCTTGCGGTCATCGATCCCGGCCAGTTCGTCCCATGGCATGATATTGCCGATCCAGGCCTTGATCTGCTTGCCGTAGAGGCGCTGGAACTCGCGGATCAACAACGAGGTGCGCAGCGTCAGCGAGAACTGGCTGACGAGATGAAACAGGCGGCCGTTCTGGCCTTCGAAATAGACCGGGATCACCGAGGCATGCGCCGCCTGGATCAGCCGCCCGGTAAACATCTTCCACGGCAGGTCCTCGGCGCGTCCGAGCCCCTTGTGTGCTGTGGCGACGCCACCGGCCGGAAAGATCACGATCGTAACGCCTTCCTTTAAAAGCCGCACCGCTTCCCTGCGTGTCTGCAGGTTGAGCGCCACGGCTTCCTTCGTCTCCTCGAACGAGATCGGCAACGAATAGGGCCGGATTTCCGGCACTTTAAGCAGGTCGTTGTTGATGATGACGCGAAACGGCCGGCCGAGATGCTCGGCCAGCGACAAAAATGCGATCCCGTCGCCGATGCCATACGGATGATTGGCAACCATCACGATCGGCGTATCGGGAATTTTCGCCGGTGGCCACTGGCCGTCGGCCCGGAGCTTCACCTCGATCAGGCTCAGCATCTCGGTGAAGACGCTGTCGCTCTTGCCGAAAATCTCGTTTCGCCAGTACTCGTAGAGATCGGCAAGCCGCTCGCGACCGGACCAGTTCTCGATCGTTCGGATGATCCAGCGCCTGAAAGGCGGATCATCCGGCCGTGCATAGGACAGTTCTGCAAATCGGACGGCTCTCGTCATCCGCGCCTAATCTCCACCCGCATTATCTGTACAAAGGTGATGCATCGAAGTCGAGTTGCAAGCAAGAAACCGGCGGTTTTCCCCGCCGGTTCCTCGCGTTTCGTCATGCAGGTGTCACATGCCGCGCTTGCGCTTGATATCCGGCGGCGTCGCCTCGTCGACGAGTTCCACGGTGATTTCGTCGACCGTCTTCGATACCTGGTTCTGCGAACCGAGCCGCCGCACATTGACGGTGCCCTCCTCCGCCTCGCGACGGCCGCAAACGAGAATGACCGGGACCTTGGCGAGCGAGTGCTCGCGGATCTTGTAGTTGATCTTCTCGTTGCGCAGATCGGTCTGCACCTGAAGGCCCGCGTCCTTCAGCTTCCTGGCCACGTCGGTCGCGTAATCGTCGGCGTCCTGCGTGATCGTCGCGACAACCACCTGCACCGGCGCGAACCACAGCGGGAAATGGCCGGCATGGCTCTCGATCAGGATGCCGAGGAAGCGTTCCAGCGACCCGACGATCGCGCGGTGCACCATCACCGGCTGCTTCTTTTCGGAGTCCTTGTCGATGTAGAAGGCGCCGAAACGCTCCGGCAGGTTGAAATCGACCTGGGTCGTGCCGCACTGCCACTCGCGCCCGATGGCGTCCCGCAGCGTATATTCGAACTTCGGTCCGTAGAACGTGCCCTCGCCCTCGTTGATGCCGGTCTTGATCCGGTTGTCCTCGCGCGCCATCCGCGCCAGCGAGCGCTTCAGGATGTCCTCGGCGTGATCCCAGCTCTCGTCCGATCCGACACGTTTTTCCGGCCGCGTCGCCAGCTTGACCACCACTTCTTCGAAACCGAAATCCTGATAGACCGACATCATCAGGTCGTTGATCTTCAGGATTTCCGCTTCCAGCTGGTCCTCGGTGCAGAAGATATGCGCGTCGTCCTGCGTGAAGCCGCGCACCCGCATCAGCCCGTGCAGCGCGCCGGACGGCTCGTAACGATGCACCGCGCCGAACTCGGCCATCCGGATCGGCAGTTCGCGGTAGGATTTCAGCCCGTGCTTGAATATCTGGACGTGGCCGGGGCAGTTCATCGGCTTCAGCGCGAAGACGCGGTTGTCCTCGGCCTCCTCGTCGGCGCAGGTGACCGCGAACATGTTTTCGCGGTACCAGCCCCAGTGGCCCGATATCTGCCACAGCGAATTGTCGAGTACCTGCGGCGCGTTCACCTCGTCATAGGTATCCTCGATGCGCCGGCGCATATAGGCGAGCAGGTTCTGGAACATCCGCCAGCCCTTGGCGTGCCAGAAGACGACGCCCGGCCCCTCTTCCTGGAAATGGAACAGGTCCATCTCGCGGCCGAGACGGCGATGGTCGCGTTTTTCCGCCTCTTCGAGCATGTGCAGATAGTCGTCGAGTTCCTTCTGGTTGGCCCAGGCGGTCCCATAGATTCGCGTCAGCATCGGCTTGGTCGAATCGCCGCGCCAATAGGCGCCGGCGACCTTCATCAGCTTGAACGCCGAACCGATCCGCCCGGTCGAGTCCATGTGCGGACCGCGGCACAGATCGAACCATTCGCCCTGCTTGTAGATCTTGAGATCCTGGTCGTCGGGAATGGCGTCGACCAGTTCCACCTTGTAGGCCTCACCCATGTCGGCGAAGACGTCGCGCGCCTTGTCGCGGCTCCACACTTCCTTGGTGAAGGGCGAATTGCGCTGGATGATCTCGCGCATCTTCTTTTCGATCACCGGCAGGTCTTCCGGCGTGAACGGCCAGTCCTCGCGGGTGTCCGGATCGATCCGCTTGAAATCGTAGTAGAAACCGTTCTCGATCACCGGGCCGATCGTGACCTGCGTGCCCGGCCACAATTCCTGCACGGCTTCGGCCATCACATGGGCCGCATCATGACGGATCAGTTCGAGTGCGCGCGGATCGTCGCGCGTCACGATTTCGATCGCGCCATCGGCCACCGGGTCGGCAAGGTCGCGCAGATCGCCGTCGAGCGCGATGGCGACGGCCTTCTTGGCCAGCGATTTGGAAATCGATTCCGCGACATCGCGGCCGGTCGTGCCGGCATCGAACTTTTTCACGGAACCATCGGGAAATGTAAGTGAAACGGCGTCAGCCATGGTCAGGTCTCCTTTTCCAGTCCCGCATACGAGCGCGGGTGGTGAACAATGCGCGCTATGTAGGCAATGGCCTCGCGCAAGTAAACCCGGGACTATCCGGTGCTTCGCGGCCCTATTACGACCTTGGCGACAAACCCGAGCACGTGTTTGGCGATTGCCGCTGCCGGGCCCGGTTCCATGTGGAAATGGTGATGCCCGTCAACAGTGACCGTCGTCAGGTCGTCGATTGTGGTCTCCGCCATCGTCATCGAGTCGGCCGCCCAGTCGCGCTTCACCAGCCCGTCACTCGCCCATACGTTCAGGACAGGTACGGAGAGAGCGCGCAGGACCGCTTCGATCTGCCGGTTGTTCAGCTTGATCGCCGACGGGCTGTAGAGACGTTGATCGCCGCGCAGCAAAAAACCGTCTTCGGTCTTTTCCAATGCGCGCGCGGCGAACCTCTCCGCGATCTTGCGGGTAACGCCGTAGCGTTCCCGGCGCTCGACGAAGTCTTCGACCGAGGAAAAATGCCTTTGCGATCGCGTGGCGATCCGCGCGGTATATCTGAGGCTGTCCCGCAATTGGTGGACAAAGTCCGCGTCTTCCTGCGGGTCCGGCACCAGTCCGTCCAGTGTAATCAGCGAACGAATGTGCTCCGGCATTGTGGCCGTCAGCAGGGTCGCAATCATCGCACCGCGGGAGTGCCCCATGATCGTGCAATCTTTCCAGCCGAGACGGTCGATGACTTTCAGCAATTGCGGGATGTCGTCCCAGATCAGATAGGTCGCATCATCCGAACGGTGATCGCTCAGCCCATGGCCCGTCAGGTCGAGCGCTACCACGCGGCACCCCTTGAGCATTGGCGCCAGCACCTCGAAGCTCGCGGCATTGTCCAGCCATCCATGCAACGCCAGCACAGGATGTCCGTCCCCGGGGCCCCACGCCATTCCGGCGATGGTCAGCCCATCGACAGTCCAAGTCAGCTGGTCGGGAGAGTTAGGTACTTCCATCCGATTCATGTCGCCGAACAATCTCCGTGATAAAGCCGCGGCGCTAGCAGAAAGCCAAACCATAGGCAACGCGCCCAAAACGGGGCGCCATCGGCGCCCCGTTTCAGATCAACGATTCTCGTCCGGTAGCTACGCCACCGAGCGCAGGACCGGCGCGTCGCGGAGCTCTCCCGCCTCGCTTTCCACCAGCGCATAATGCAGCGCCCGGATTGCATCGTCCTTCTCGTCCGCCTTGACAATGAACTGCACATCGACCGGGCGGCCGGATTGCTGCATGGCGATCGGGCCGATCCCGGCCTCGTCCAGCGCCGCCGCACCGCGAAACCCGGCGGACACGCCTTCCAGGTTGCGCCCGACCGCCGACACCAGCGCCACCTTGCGCACGTGAATGCGCGCCGATGGATAGGCGTCCGCGATCTCGTCCTCCACGCGCCGCACGGCCTTCAGCGACGCGTCGACATAGTGGGTGATTGTATTGGCGTTGGAGTTCTTCGACACGATGCGCACCTTGTGGCGCGTCAACGCCTTCAGGATCGTCGCGTCGTATCCCTTCACACCGACCATGTCCTGCTCGAACACCTCCAGCGCCAAAACGTTCAGGCCGGTGACCATTTCCACCCGCGGTTCGCCGCTCAGTTCCGCGTCGATCAGAGTGCCGGGATCATCCGCGTCGAAGGCATTGGCGACGCGCAGCGGAATACCCGCCTGGCGCAACGTCTTGGCCGCGCGCGGATGGATCGCCTCCATGCCCAGATTCGAAAGCTGATCGGCGACGTCGAAATTGGTCTGGCCGATCTTGCGCACGGCATCGGCGCCGACGATTTTCGGATCGGCGCTGGAAAGGTGGAATTCCTTGTGGATCACCGCTTCGCGCGCGCCGGTCGACGCCGCGATCCGCGCGAAGGTGACTTCCGTGTAGCCGCGGTCGAACAGCTTCACGAGCCCTTCCTTGCACTGGGCGTAACCGGTCACGACCGGCAATTCGCGGGCGAGTTCGACATCCGCGAGCGCCGCGCCGATCCGCTCTTCCAGCGTCGGCTGGCTTTCGTCGCGCCAGCCGGTGAGATCGATGAATCGCGCATTGAGGCCGCGCCGCTGCAACATCAGCGCCGTCGTGTGTGCCGAATGGGCTTCGCCGAGACCCGACAGCAATTCGCGGATCGTCATCATGTGCTCGTTGAGCTGGAAATGCCCGTAGGAACAGAGCCGTTGCAGGTCGATCAGGCAACTGCGCGCGCCCTCGATACGTTCACGCAGGAAGTCGTCGGCGATCTTCCGGTCGGCCGGATGGCCGAGCAGCCGCTCATGCGCGGCGGCCATTTTCTCGGCCGCCTTGTCGAGCGCATCGCTCCATGCGTGGTTGCTGTCGGATGCGGCGAAAAGGCCGAAGACGCCCGGCGCGCCGGTCTTCTTGTCTTCAAGCAGCAGATTTGTGATGCCGCCATAGGCGGACACGACAAACACCCGGTTGTAGAGATCGCCCTCCGCGTTTCGTTTCAGGAAAATCGTGTCGATCAGTTCGTCCGAACGGCTCATCGACGTCCCGCCGATTTTCTCGACTGTGTGATTGCTCATGATTTTGTTCGGCACGCCGCCCGGCGCGCCGCCTTTTGTTTTTCTTGATGAAATCCCGTCAGGCCACCGCTTCGGCCGGCGCGGCGTAGGAACCGTCCGCCTGGTGCACTTCCGTGCCGGTCACCGGCGGATTGAAGCAGCAGGCGAGCACCAGTTCCTCTGTGGCGCGCAGCGTGTGCTTGTCGTGCTTGTCCAGCGCATACATCACCCCCGGTTTGATCTCGTGCACTTCGCCCGTCGCCAAGTCCTCGATCGAGCCCGTGCCCGATATGCAATAGACGCTCTCGAAATGGTTCTTGTAATGGAACGTGTGCTCAGAGCCGGGCTCGATGATGGTGATGTGGAAGCTGAACCCCATCCCGTCATCGGCGAGCAGCATGCGGATCGACGTCCAGCGCGCATCGGATACCGTGCGTTCCGTGTTCTTCAGTTCGTTCATGTCGCGAATGATCATGAGAATTCTCCTATTCGGCGGCGATACGGTTCGGCGAAACTGCCGCCGCGATCGCGTTTTCGAGAATGTCGAGGCCGGCGGCGAACTGCTCCGCCGGAATGGTCAACGGCGCCAGCACCTTGACGACCTCGTCCTCGGCGCCCGACGTTTCGATGATCAGCCCGTTGCGGAAGCACTCCGCGCAGATCGTCGCGGCAAGATCGCCCGAACCGAAATCGATGCCGCGCATCATGCCGCGGCCCTTCAGGCGCGAACCGGAGACATGCATCCGCATCGCATCGAGCCGCTGTTCAAGGTAGTCAGCCTTCTCGCGCACGGAGCCGGCAAATTTGCCGTCTGACCAGAATTTCTCCAGCGCTACACGCGCCGTCACGAAAGCATGGTTGTTGCCGCGGAACGTGCCGTTGTGCTCCGCCGGCTTCCAGATGTCGTGCTCCTGCTTGATGAGCAGCACGGCGAGAGGCAGCCCCATTCCCGACAGCGACTTGGCGAGTGGGATCAGGTCCGGCTCGATGCCGAATTCATCGAACGAGAAAAAGCCCCCGGTCCGGCCGATCCCGGCCTGGATCTCGTCGACGATCAGCAGCGCGCCATGCTTTCTGGCGAGACGCGCGATGCCCTGCATCCATTCCTTGGAGGCGGCATTGAGACCGCCCTCGCCCTGCACCGGCTCGACGATAAAGGCCGCCGGCGCGTCATAGCCGCTCGACGGATTGTCGAGCAGAATTTCGATCTGCGTCAGCGTATCGGCGTCGGGGCCGAAAGCGCCCTCATACGGCATCCGCGCAATATCGCCGAGCGACGCGCCACCGGCGCCGCTGCGTTTCGACTCATTGCCCGTTGCGCCGAGCGCGCCCATCGTCATGCCGTGAAAGCCGTTGGTGAAGGCGATGATCGTCTGCCGGCCGGTCACCTTGCGCGCCAGCTTCATCGCCGCTTCCACGGCGTTGGTGCCGGTCGGGCCGGTGAACATGATCTTGTGGTCCATGCCGCGCGGCTTGAGAACCAGCCGCTCGAACGTCTCGATGAAGGCGGCCTTCGCCTCGGTCTGCATGTCGAGACCGTGCGTCACGCCGTCACTGGCGATGTAGTCGATCAGCGCCGCCTTCATGTCCGGGTCGTTATGCCCGTAATTGAGCGACGAGCAGCCGGCCAGGAAATCGGTATAGCTGCGGCCGTCGACGTCGGTTAGCGTCGCGTTTGCCGCGGATTTGAATGTCGTCGGGAAGCTGCGGCAATAGCTGCGCGCTTCCGATTCCCGGCGTTCGAACACGTCCGGGCCTGCCGTTGTCACGGTGGTCATGAGAACCTCTGGAGTTTGGATTGTTTTCGGGGGCGAATGACGGGGGCGTCAGGCGGCTGCGCTCTTGCGCGCGCCGAAATCGCCGATCGTAACCATGTGCTCGGTGGCATGATCGCCATCGAAATGGTCTTCACGGGTATAATGCGCCTCGTGATCGAGCGGTGCGTCCATGCGGTCCGCGAATGCGCGGAACAGCGCCCAGCTCGCCTCGTTGTCCTTGGTGATGGTGGTTTTCAGTTTTGTCACATCGGCGCAGCAGTCACGCGAAACAATATCCTGAAGCATCTTTTTCGCCACACCCCTGCCGCGCGCCTTCTCGGCCACAGCCACTTGCCAGACGAACAGCGTGTCGGGCTCACCCGGCAGGATGTAGGCGGAAATCCAGCCGGCGATTTCGCCATCGATCTCGGCCACCACGCAGGTATCGGCGAAATGATCGCACTGCAGCAGGTTGCAATACATCGAGTTGTCGTCCAGCGGCCCGCAATCGCGGATAAGCTGCCAGATATCGGAACCGTCCTCAGCCTGCGGACTTCGGAATGTGAGCTTGGATGCCGCGCGTTCCCGCATTGCGCTGCGCAGTTGATCGATCTGCATGGATTTCCTCTTCTTCTTTTGGTTTCCGAACAATATGGATCGTCCCGAAACTTTCAACAGTGAAACATCGAATAATTTTAGAGAAAGGAGATAACTCATATTTATCAGTGCTTTGCACAAAAAGAAATTGGCTATCGCAGTTCGGGACATAAGGAATATTTCGAAGAATGAAACTTTTCCGGCGAATCTGCGTTCAAGGTAATTCGCCCTTCGAAGAATCGGATTGCGCCCGCCCTTCGATTCGCCCATGATCGCGGGATTGCAGCGTATGAAGACAAAGATATGGAAGACCGCGCCGTTAGTTGCCTGATCGCCCTGCGCCGCGTTTTGAGCGCCGCCGACAACAATGTCCGCGCAGTAGCCAAGGCGACCGGGCTTAGCGTCCAGCAGATGATCGTCCTGCAGATAATCGAGGACACCACCGAAATAACGCCAATGATGATTGCGCGCCGCGCAGGCGTCGCTCCGGCCACCGCGACCGCGCTGATCGAGAAGCTGGCGCAGATGGACTATGTGTCGCGCCGGCGCAGCGAAAGCGACCGGCGCAAATACTGGGTCTCGCTGACCGATGCCGGCAAGACCGCGCTGCATTCGGCGCCCGACCCGCTGCACCAGAAGTTTTCCGAGGAATTCGCGCTCATTCCCGACTACGAGCAGGCGATGATCCTGGCCGCGCTCGAACGGGTCGCCAATCTCGTCTCGACGCCCGGCGAAGCCCCTGGCGCCGATCAACCGCACGTGCTGGAAATGTCGAAGCCGATCGATGCGGAAAAGGAAACGGTTTAACGCCGCGCCGGACGGATTGTCAGCGGCGCCAGTTTTTCGCGGTTGGCAGGTCGCCTGACACGTCCACATGAGCGACGCCCGGCTCCCGCAAATCCTTGTCCGAAAATCTCAGGTCGAGCAGACGGCCATCCTCGGTGAGCAGCTGAACGTCGGACCGTCCGAACAACGCCTGCAATGCAACAGACTCCAGCTTGATCTCGCCGGAAGCCGTTATGTCGCCCATTTTCCGGGAATAACCCTCGAAATCATAGGAAACATCGGCGACTTCGACGCCCTTGCATTTGAGCATGCCGTTTCCGGAAATTCCGCCAAGATAACGCATCGGTCAGGTCCTTATTCCCGCGGCCGCATCCACGTTGGTGATCAGGCTTTCTTCGCCGTGCTGAAGATACGATCCAGGGTTGCCTTGGTTTCCGGAGAAAGCACGCGCGAATCTTCGCGTCCTCCCTTGGCGGGATTGCGTTTCTTCGGTGGGTAATTGGGACGCTTGGGCCGTTTAGCCATGACTCTTTCTCCTTGCCGGACGGACGGCTACGACCGATCGGCTTGCGATAACGATGACTGCGATGGGGAGGATGCGCCGATCCCGTGCGCTGAGCGCCCGGATCGGCGCATCGCAATTAGCTCAGGTCGTTGAGATTGTCAGCCGACATCTTGCCGCTCTTGCGGTCGGCAACGAGTTCGTACTCGACCTTTTGTCCTTCGCGCAGGCTGCTCATCCCGGCACGTTCGACCGCGCTGATATGCACGAACGCGTCGTTGCCGCCATCATCGGGCTCGATGAATCCAAAACCCTTTTGGAGATTAAAGAATTTGACTGTTCCTGTGGTCATGACAGACCCTTCCAAAAATATAGAATACTCGACGGCAGTATTGCCGAAGATAAAAATCGAGTTTTTGGGTTTGAATTGATCGACCTTGGCGAGTAAAACTGCGCAGATATCGAATTTCTTGCCACTAATCGACCACCCGAATATGGTGCCGCCAGCCGGAAAATACAAGGCGGCGCCGATTTAAAATTTTCGTGGAGTCGATAAACGCAAGACCGCGCTCCTCGGCGGAAGCATCGATTTTCTGCGTTGTCGGAAATTAGGCCTTGGTGCGGTCGAGAAGACTCGAACTTCCACGGGTTGCCCCACAGCGACCTCAACGCTGCGCGTCTACCAATTCCGCCACGACCGCAAGCCAAAGACGAAAGCCGGGAAAACCGGCCCGGCGCACTTAGCAAATCGCATATGCGCGCACAAGCCTGCGTGACAGTTTTTTGATGGTTCGGCCTGCGCTTTCTTCCCGCGCATGCGGGGATTGCCCGAAAGGCTTGCAACGCGCGGCGCGATGGCCCAAATCTTCGCCATGTCAGATACCATGGCGCGCCCCGCAAGACCCGCCGACCGCGACGCGATCGCGGCGAAAAACCTGTTCTTTCCCGCAGACGGTTCGCCGCCGGTCGAATGGCGCATTTCCGATGGCCTGACCGATTACGAGACCGCCGTCGCCGAAATGGAAGCCCGCGCCGCCGCGATCCGCGCAGGCACGGCGCGCGAACTCGTCTGGCTGGTCGAACACCCTCCCCTTTATACCGCCGGCACAAGCGCCGACCCGAAGGATCTCGTCACGCCGGACCGTCTCCCGGTCTTCCAGACGGGACGCGGCGGCGAATACACCTATCACGGCCCCGGCCAGCGCGTGGCCTACGTCATGCTCGATCTGAAGCGCCGCCGTGAGGACGTGCGCGCATTCGTCGCCGCGCTCGAGGAATGGATCATCCGGACGCTCGACAGTTTCAACGTCAAGGGCGAGCGGCGCGAGGACCGGGTCGGTGTCTGGGTCGTCCGCCCGGAAAAGCCGTGCACCGTTCCCGGCCAGCCCGCCGAGGACAAGATTGCCGCCATCGGCATCCGCCTGCGCAAATGGGTGTCGTTCCACGGCATCGCCATCAATCACGAGCCGGATCTTGCGCATTACGGCGGCATCGTGCCCTGCGGCATCGCCGACCACGGCGTTACCAGCCTGGTCGATCTCGGCCTGCCGGTGACGATGAACGATCTCGATCTCGCCCTGCTCGACGCTTTCCGCGAGGTTTTCGGCCCTGCCTCACCCTAGTAGAAGATCAGTCGCACGCCCCAGATGACCGCAAGCGCGTGAATGGCGGTCACCGCCAGAAGGGCCGCGCCGAGCGCCGCGCGTTCGGGATCGCTCATCGGCACAAGCGCGGTCTTCGGTTTCACGCCGGACGTCGTGGTGATCAGGCTCAGCCCGGCCAGCACTGCGCCGCACAGGATCATCACCCTTGCCGAGAAGCCGACCGCAATGCCGGTGGCCATCATGATACCGAGCATCAGGAATGCGGTCGCTGCCTGGCCGGCGGCGCCGCGGAAAATCTGGCGCACGACCTGGCCGCCGTCGAACTTCCATACCGGCATCAGATTGCCGAGATTGAACAGCGCCGCGATGACGATCACCTCGTCGAGGAGACCGTCGGAATTCGGGACGAATTCCACGTGCCACCACACCAGCGCGGCCACCGGAAAAGCCGAGAATCCGGCCCCCATCAAGGCCGAAAATCCGATCTCGAAATGCTTGTCATAGGGCCGCCCGCCGAGCGCGATACCGCCAAGCAGCGGCAGGAAGATCATCCGCGCCTTGGTGTGCCCCATCATCCGGAAAGCCGCCATATGGCCAAGTTCATGCAAGGCAACGACGGTGGTCAAGGTCGCTGCGAGGAAAAATCCCTGCGCGTGGAGCCCGAAAAACGGCCACATCGCCAAGGCCGACAGCACGCCCATGCCGACCTGCGTCACCGGATGCTCGAACAGCCCGCCAGGCCGGAACTGCCCGGTTTCGGCCCAGCGCTTCAATTTCAGCGCCTGGCGTCGCAAGGCGAAGAAGCGGAAAACGAGAAAGGCGATGCCGCGATACTTGTCCGTTTCCTCGATCTCGGCGACCGCCTTGCCGTCCGGCGTCGAAGCGACCGAAACCTTCATCTCGTGATTGTCCCAGAAGCTTTGCGCCAGCGAGGTGTCATTCGTGTAGCGCAGCGTGAACCGCTCGCCCGGTATCTCGTCAATGATTTCGAAATCGCGTTCGATCGGACTGCCGTCGCGACCCATATGCGATGTCACCATGCGTCCGGCAGCCGGACCGGTCGCACGGACATCGCTCACCGCGCCGTTCCAGCCGAAATCGCGCCCGAACGGGTACAGCGCGTCCCACAGGCGCGACGGCGCGACCCGGGCAACGATCCTGCGGCGAACCGTTCGCCGTCCCACAGGCGCGGACATGACCAGCCACAACAAAAGGCAGGTACCGATAAGCAGAAAGGCGACGGGCGGCATGGACGCTCCTGATACGATCGCCCGGAATATAGGGCGCGCCGCCTTCGCGAAGCGTTTCCGCCGCCGCAGAATCCTCAAACAAGGTTGCGCGGTGGTAAATCGATCCCCTGCTGTCGGCTCTCGCGCCAGAAGACGAAGAGTCCCGCGCCGACGATCATCGCGATACCGGCCCACTTTGAAAGGCTCGGGAAATCGCCGAACAGCACCACGCCCGCCGTCGCCGCGCTGACGATCTCCAGATACTGGAACGGCGCCAGCAACGAAGCCGGCGCGATCCGGAAGGCGAGCAGAATCAAATGGTGCCCGGCCATGCCGAGGGCACCCATCAGCACCAGGAGACCCCAGATCGATGCCGGGTAGTCGAAACGCAGTTCCATGTTCTCTATGCCCGCAGACGTGCCCGCGCCGATCGCTGCAAGGATCACCAGCGACCCGCCGACGCCCGCCGCCACCTGCATCGTCATCGCGTTGTCGCGCGTGCCCGCCGCCCGGTTCAGGATCAGGTAGCTCGCAAACAGCGTCGCCGTGCCGAGCGGCAGCAGCGACACTGGCCCGAACAGCGCGAAACTCGGCTGGATGACGATCAGCGCGCCGGCGAAACCGACGATCACCGCGGATATCCGCCGCCAGCCGACCGTCTCGCGCAGGAAAACAACCGACAGCACGGTCAGGATCAATGGCTCGACGAAGAACACCGCGATCGAATCGGCGAGCGGCATGTATTTCACCGCGAGGAAGAACATCAGGCTCGATGTCGCCAGGATGGCGCCGCGAACGAGATTCAGGAGCGGGCGCTTCGGCCATAATCCGGCGATCCCGCCCGCAGCGACGGCAAGCGGCACCGCGAGCGCCGCCTGAACGGCGAACCGCGCCAGCGTAATCTGACCAGGCGATACGCCTTCCATGACCGCGAGCCACTTGGCCACGGCATCCATCAATGGAACAATCAGCATTCCGGCCGCGCAAACGGCCATGCCCCGAAGGTGATTGTCGGCGATCTGCCCGGCGTCGATATCTCTCGCTTCGCTCATCACGCCACTCTCTCACGCCCCCGCCGGCATGCAAGCGATGATAACGCCGTCGCGGGTCGCTTCCGGGTTGAAACGGCAGCCAATTCCTGAAAATGTCCGCCCGGTCAACACGGGAGATTACGCATGAAGACGCGCGCCGCAGTCGCATTCGAAGCCGGTAAACCGCTGGAAATCGTCGAAGTCGATCTCGAAGGCCCGAAGGCCGGCGAGGTTCTGGTCGAGATCAAGGCGACGGGCATCTGCCACACCGACGAATTCACGCTGTCCGGTGCCGATCCAGAGGGCCTGTTTCCGGCCATTCTCGGCCATGAAGGCGCGGGCGTCGTCGTCGATGTCGGCCCCGGCGTTACCACGGTAAAGAAGGGCGATCACGTCATCCCGCTCTATACGCCGGAATGCCGCGAATGCCCGTCCTGCCTGTCGCGCAAGACCAATCTCTGCACCGCCATCCGCGCCACCCAGGGCCAGGGCCTGATGCCCGACGGCACCTCGCGCTTCTCGCTCGACGGCAAGCCGATCCACCACTACATGGGCTGCTCGACCTTCTCCAATTTCACCGTCCTGCCCGAGATCGCCGTCGCCAAGGTCAATCCCGACGCGCCGTTCGACACGATCTGCTATATCGGCTGCGGCGTGACGACCGGCATCGGCGCTGTCATCAATACCGCCAAGGTCGAGATCGGCGCGACGGCGGCCGTGTTCGGCCTCGGCGGCATCGGCCTCAACGTCATCCAGGGTCTGAAGCTCGCCGGCGCGGACATGATCATCGGCGTCGACCTCAACAACTCAAAGAAGGAATGGGGCGAGCGCTTCGGCATGACGCATTTCGTCAATCCGAAGGAAGTCGACAACGTCGTCACCGAGATCGTCAACATGACGAAGCGCGGCGCCGACCAGATCGGCGGCGCCGATTACACCTTCGACTGCACCGGCAACACGACGGTGATGCGCCAGGCGCTGGAATGTTCGCATCGCGGCTGGGGTGAATCGATCATCATCGGCGTCGCTGGCGCCGGCCAGGAAATCTCCACCCGCCCGTTCCAGCTCGTCACCGGCCGTTCCTGGAAAGGCACTGCATTCGGCGGCGCGCGCGGCCGCACCGACGTGCCGAAGATCGTCGAGTGGTATGTCGAGGGCAAGATCGAGATCGATCCGATGATCACCCACAAGCTGAAGCTCGAGGAGATCAACAAGGGCTTCGATCTGATGCACGAAGGCAAGTCGATCCGCGCTGTGGTAGAGTTCTAGCCGGGCTGGGTGGTTCCGGCGCGGCACCATTTGGGTCCGCGCCAAGACCCCGCGGGAGGAACGGCCATGGCTGGTCATTTTATAGGTGATGTGGACGTTCGATGGCTTTCCAATCCCGGCCCTGACAGGGTGATGGAACTGACCGCGCCCTTTGCCTATGTCGACCCGTCCGGCAAGCACTGGAATGTGCCTTCGGGCGCGAAGATCGACGGCGCATCGATCCCGCAGATATTCTGGACGGCTTTCGGCCCGCCCTTTGTCGGCGATTATCGCCGCGCTTCCGTCGTCCACGACCATTACTGCGTGACGCGCACGGAAACCGACAAGGAAACGCACCGCATGTTCCGCGATGCCTGCAGGACCGGCGGTGTCCCCGCGATCAAGGCAAGCGCCATGTATGCCGCGATCAATCTCGGCGGCCCGCACTGGGCCGGCCCCACCATGCCGGAGGCGCTCGGCGCGCCACCGTTCGTCGTCCCGCAGATCCGCGCGGCAAGCGAGACGGATTTCTTCGACATCCAGAAATGGATCGAGGAAACCAACCCGACGCTGGACGAGATCGACGCCCGTATCGAACAGGCCGGACCGCTGGTCGCCATCCCGACTTCATGAGGTGCGGTACGCCGAAACCGCCGTCCCAACACCGAGGAATTGGATCACATGATGCTGTTCAGACCGACTACCGCCGGAAGCCTGCCGAAACCCGGCTGGCTCGCCGAGACCGAGAAACTCTGGCCGAAATGGAAGCTCGAGGGCGCCGAACTCGATCAGGCGAAGCGGGACGCCGCACTAATCTGGATTAAGCTGCAGGAAGACGCCGGCATCGAGATCGTCAATGACGGCGAGCAGTTCCGCACCCATTTCGTGCACGGTTTCCTGGAAACCGTTCAGGGCATCGACTGGGACCTGAAGACCAGGATGGGTATCCGCAACAACCGCTACGTGGTCGACGTTCCGACCGTCACCGGACCGTTGAAGCGAAGCCGGCCTGTCCATCGCGACGAGGCCGCCTTCTGCCGCGAGCACACGAAAAAGGGCCTGAAATTCACCCTGCCCGGCCCGATGACGATCTGCGACACGCTCGCCGACGGCCATTTCGGCAAACGTGCCGACATGGCCATGGCGTTTGCCGAGATCCTCAACGAGGAGGCGCTGGATCTCGAAGCTGTTGGCGTCGACACGATCCAGTTCGACGAACCGGCTTTCAACGTCTTCATGGACGACGTCAAGGAATGGGGCGTCGCGGCACTGGAACGTGCCGCGCGGGGACTGAAATGCACCACGGCGGTCCATATTTGCTACGGCTACGGCATCGACGCCAACATCAAGTGGAAGGAGACCCTCGGCAGCGAATGGCGCCAATACGAGGAAATCTTCCCGCCGCTCAACGCCTCGAAGATCCAGCAGGTCTCGCTTGAATGCGCCAATTCCCATGTGCCGATATCGCTGATCGGGCTGCTGCCGGACAAGGATCTTCTGGTCGGCTGTATCGATGTCGCCACCAACGAGATCGAGACGCCGCAAGCCGTCGCAGCGACCATCGAGGAAGCGATGAAATATGCCGACAAGGAGCGAATCTATCCATGCACCAATTGCGGCATGGCCCCGCTCTCGCGTCAGGTGGCAGCCGCCAAGCTGGAGGCGCTTGGCGCCGGCGCGGCGCTTGCCCGCGAGCGCCATTCGTGAACGGAACGCCAGCCTGCAGCCAATGAGTGACATGTCAGCCCCGGTCATCTACGTCGACGCCGATGCGTGCCCGGTCAAGGAAGAGGTCGTGAAGGTCGGCGAACGCCACGGGCTCGTCGTCACCTTTGTTGCCAATGGCGGGCTGCGCCCGTCGCGCGATCCGTTAATCCGCCATGTCGTTGTGCCGAAATCCGCCGATGCGGCCGACGACTGGATCGCCGAGCACGCAAGATCCGGAGATATCGTCATCACGCAGGATATTCCGCTGGCGGCCCGTTGCGTCGAAAAGGGTGCGCATGTACTTGGGAACAGCGGCCGCGAACACACGCCGGAATCCATCGGCATGGCCGTCGCGATGCGCGACTTCAAGCAGCACCTGCGCGAGACCGGCGAGGATCGCGGCTTCAACCGGGCATTTTCGCGCGATGACCGTTCCGCCTTCCTTCAGGCGCTGGACCGTGTCTGCCGCCGCGCGATGAAACCGTCACAGGAATGAACCAGGAAAGATTGATGAAAACGATTTCCCGATCAAAGGCCTTCGGCGGCATCCAGGGCGTCTATGCGCATGACGCCGCGACGACGGCCTGCGAGATGACCTTCGCGGTCTTCGTTCCGCCGCAGGCCGAAACCGCGCCCTGCCCGGTTGTCTGGTACCTTTCCGGGCTGACCTGCACGCACCAGAACGTCATGGACAAGGGCGAATACCGCCGTACCGCGGCCGAACTCGGCCTCGTCATCGTCTGCCCGGACACCAGCCCGCGCGGCGGCGACATCCATGACGAGAAGGACAATTGGCAGATCGGCACCGGAGCCGGCTTCTATGTCGACGCGACGCAAGCCCCCTGGGCGAAGAATTACCGGATGTATTCCTACATCACCGACGAACTGCCCCGGCTCGTTGCCGGCGAGTTCCCGGTCGATATGGACCGGCAGGCAATTTTCGGCCATTCGATGGGCGGGCACGGCGCGCTCACCATCGCGCTCAACAATCCCGACCGTTTCCGCAGCTGCTCCGCTTTCGCGCCGATCGTCGCGCCCTCGAAGGCCGACTGGGCGAAAAACGCCTTCGAGCAGTATCTCGGCGCCGATTCCGCGGCGTGGCGCGCCCATGACGCCTGCATGCTGGTCGAGGACGGCAAACGCTTTGACGAGTTCCTGATCGACCAGGGCGATGCCGACCAGTTCCTGGAAAGCGGCCTCATGCCGCATCTCTTCGAGGCTGCATGCCGCAAATCGGGCATTCCCCTGACGCTGCGCATGCAGCCGGGCTACGATCATTCCTATAACTTCATCTCCACCTTCATGGAGGACCACCTGCGCTGGCATGCCGAACGGCTTGGCGCAAAAACCGGATAACGGGACCATTATGACCGAAACCAACATCTTCACGAACGCGCCTGACATAGACACACTCGGCGGACGCCTGTCGCGCGCCCGCGATTCCAGCGGCATGACGGCCGCGCAGTTCGCACGCCGCCTCGGCGTCAAGACCGCCACCGTTCAGGCCTGGGAAAGCGACCGCTCGGAGCCGCGCGCCAACCGGCTTTCGATGATCGCCGGCATCCTCAACGTATCGACGCCCTGGTTGCTGCATGGCGTCGGTGAAGCCCCGCCTGACGATCCGCGCAACGACGCCATCAACGTCCTGCGCGGCCAGTTCGAAAAAGTGCGCCGGCTTCACGAGGAAACCGGCGCGAACCTGAGCCGTATCGAAGACGAACTGTTACGCCTGCAGCGGCGGCCAGATAACTAGGCGACTTTGTCGAGGAGCGTCTGCAGCGCCGGATGAATTTGCGGCGATTCCTTCTTCAGGAAAGCCAGCAGCGCCTTTTCGTTGTCATGCAGCGCACCGTCCCGGCCGATGCGATCGGCCAGCCACGCGGCCTCGCCGGCATCGATCTTTTCGCTTGAGGCGCGCTGCTGCGCCTGTTCGGCGTTGCGGCTGCCGTAATAGGCTTCCGAACCGGTTTCCGCCCGCACGGCGTCCATGTGGGCGCTGAGACTGCCGGAGAACATCCGCGAAAAGAATCCGCCGAGATTGACCGACGTGTCGCCAAGCCATTCCTCGCGCCGCAGCGCCTCCTCGCGGCTCGGCGCCGCGTAGCCCGACGCAGCCATCAGCGAACAGGCGACAGCCTTGGTGAAGAGCTCGGTCCACGACAGGTGGTTTTCGGCCTCGCTCGTACGGTCGTTGATCTCGAACAGCACTTCGGCTTCCTCGCGGGTGATCGCGACGCTGCCATGGCCGCCGGACGCATACAGGATGCGCCGCAGCAGTTCGACCTCGTCTTCGCCGATCACGCCCGGCGTCAGCGTCCGGTTGCGCGCGATGATGCCCTTGCCCTCGACGACGGCGAGCGCGACCTGGTTCAGCGCGAACGCGGCGAGATGCGCCGGTACGCTGTCGGCCCGTTCCATCGCCTTGATCAGCAGTTCCAGTTCGGTGCGGTGATCGACGATGCCGTCCTTGGAGACCGCTTCGATCAGCCATTCGGCATTCGCTTCGGATATATAGCCACGCGGCGCTTCCTGCTCGACCAGGTAATCCGCGATTGCCTCGACGAAGAATTCGCGCCAGCTTTCCGGCTTGTCCGTCACGAGATGGTCGAGCGCGAACACGTCGCGCGCTTCCTCTCGGTTGACGATGCCGTTGCGATAGACCTCGCGGCGCAAGTGAAGAACGTCCGCATCGGTGATCGACTTTTTCGCGATCAGCTGCGCGATCGGCAGTGCATGCTCGTAATTATCCATAGCCTGTCCCCGTATCTCGAATCAGACCCCAATTTCGAAGAGGATACACGCTTCGCTTTGACATTTGGCTAAATGCCATGGTTAAGCAGGGCTTGGCGCAACTGGTTAAGAAAGACCTCGTCACATGCTGTCCGGCGCGGATTTCGACCGGCTTTCCGAAGCCTACAACCAGGCCCTCGAACTGGAAAAATCCGGGGAAAGCGAACGGGCGGCCGAACTCTACCGCGCCTGCCTCGAAATCGATCCCGAAGACCGCTGCGGCGCTTCGGTGCGCCTAGCGTCGATGGGCCTCGGCGACGAACCGCAAAAGGCGCCCGACGCCTATGTCGCGACCCTGTTCGACCAACATGCCGAGGTCTTCGACGATATCCTGACCGGCGATCTCGGTTACGCGGTGCCGATGCAACTGGCCGGGATACTCTCGGCCGAGCCCGGCCTGCATTTTTCCCGCATGCTCGATCTCGGCTGCGGCACCGGGCTGTCCGGCATGATGCTCGCTGAGCTGTGCGATCACGCGACCGGCGTCGACATTTCCGAAAAGATGGTCGACATGGCCGACGAGCGCGCCTGCTACGACGCGCTCTTCGTCAACGAGGCCGTCCACTTCCTCGACGAGTGGCAGAAAGCCCGGCAAACGGAGGAAAGCGACGACTACGCACCCTTCGACCTCGTCGTCGCCACCGACGTGCTGCCCTATGTCGGCGCGCTCGAACCACTGTTCGAGGGCGTCGCCGCCAACACCGGCCCCGGCGCCTGCTTCGCGTTTTCCTCCGAAACGATGACCGATGAGGAATTGGCCGGAAAATCGTGGCGGGTGACACCGAACCAGCGCTTTGCGCACAGCGCGCTCTATCTGAAGGAATTGCTGGCGCGGCACGGATTCAACCGCATCACCACATTCGAGCCGATCACGGTGCGCATGGAACAGGGCCAGCCGATCCCGGGCTGGCTCGTCGTCGCCTGGAAAGACTAGGCGTCTTTGACGCCGCAAATCATCTCGCGCTTCCCTGCATGACCGGGACGCTTTTCGACCGCGAAACCGGCGGCCTGAAGATTGCGTCGTACCCAGCCCGCCGCCGTGTAGCTCGCGAATGTCCCGCCGGGCTGCGTCCTGTCGGCAACCGCCTGCATCAGATCCGCCGACCACATCTCCGGATTTTTCGCTGGCGCGAAACCGTCGAGATACCACGCGTCCGCCTTGCCGTTCCAGTTCCGCACGCCGTTGAGCGCCTCGCCGGCGACGACCGTCAGTCCGGTCTGCCCGTCCATGGCCCACCGGTCTGGTTCGTCCGTAAGTGCCGGCCATTTTTCGAGCAAGAGTTCCGCCAGTTCCGCGAGTTCGGGCCAGCGGGACAGGGCACGCGCGATAGCGGCGCCCTCCATCGGATAGGCCTCGAAGGACACGAAATCGAGCATCTGGTCCGGTCCGCGGCAGGCACGCCATGTCCGCCACGTCTCGAGGAAATTCAGACCGGTGCCGAAGCCGAGTTCGCCGATCGTGAAATTTCCGGCATTATTCCAGCGCTCCGGCAGCCCGTTTCCGCCCATGAACACGTGATGGCATTCCGCCCGCCCGTCGGCGCGCGAATAAAAATGGTCGCCAAACCGCTCCGAAAACGGCATATCGCCTTCGAGCCAGGATAACTCGTCCCGTTTCAGTTCAGCCATCACCATGCAATCCATCAGCGCCAAAGCGGCAGAAAACACCTACGACCTCGCCGTGATCGGCGGAGGGGTCACCGGCCTTTGGACTGCATTCTACGCCGCGCGGCAAGGCCTGTCGGTCGTTCTGATCGAGAAACGCGGCCTCGGTGCCGGCGCGAGCGGCGGCGTCATGGGGGCGCTCATGCCGCATCAGCCGACCGGCTGGGACGGCAAGAAGCAGTTCCAGCTCGACGGCTTGCTGGCGCTGGAAGAAGAAATCGCGGAGCTGGAGGATTTCACCGGTCTTTCGGCCGGTTACCTGCGTTGCGGCCGCCTGATGCCGGTCCGCGTCGCCCGCAAGCGCCCCTTCGCGGAAAACTGGGCAAAAGCCTCCGAAACGAACTGGCCGCATCCCTTTCGCTGGCGCGTTCTCGACGAGACGCCGCTTCCGCGCTGGCTGCCGGCGGATACGATGCCGTTCGGCGCGAATTACGACGATCTGTCCGCGCGCGTCGATCCGCGCAAGCTCCTCGCCGCGCTCGCCGAAGGTTTCCGGCGCCATTCCGTCGACATCCGCGAAAACACCGCTGTCGAAACGCTGGATCCGGACGGAACGGTCCGTCTGGCCGGTGGCGACCGGATCTCCGCGGGTCACATCGTCCTGGCAACCGGTTGGCAAAGTTTCGCGCTGATTGGTTCCGGATTTGAACAATCTATGGGCACGGGCGTGAAGGGGCAGGCCGCCCTGCTCCGCCCGGTGCGGCCGGTCGACCCTGCCGCCCCGATCCTCTACGACGACGGCGTTTACGTGATCGCGCATGACAGCGGCGATGTCGCCGTCGGCTCCACCTCGGAAAATTCCTTCGATGACCCCGGGTCGACTGACGAAAAGCTCGATGCCGTAATCGCCGCCGCCAAAGCTCTTTCTCCAGCGCTCGAAGGTGCAGCGACGATCGAACGCTGGGCCGGCATCCGTCCCAAGGCGGCAGGCCGCGATCCGCTTATCGGCCCGCTTCCGGGTTTCCGGAACACGTTCCTCGCGACCGGCGGCTTCAAGATCGGCTTCGGCATTGCGCACCTGATGGCCAAGGCGGTGCTGGCACAAATCGAAGGCGGCAATCCCGCTTTTCTGCCGGAGAGCTTTCTTCCCGAAACGCGCCTCCGCAGCGCGGAGAAAACCTGATTCAGATCATGAAAAAACCGCCGGAAGCATCTGCTGTCCGGCGGTTTTGTCTCTTTCGGCAGGAAGCGCTTACTCGCTTGCTTCCTCGGCCTTTTTCTTCTTCGGAGCGGCTTTCTTTTTCGGCGCCGCCTTTTTCTTTTCGGCCGGCGCCGCAGCCTTCGCCTCATCCTCGTCCTCGGCCATCAGCTCTTCCTTGCTGACGGTCTTGTCGCTGACCGAGACCTGCTCCAGCAGGTGGTCGACGGTCTTTTCCTCGAAGATCGGCGCGCGCAGATTAGCGACAGCGTCCGGGTTGTTCTTGAAGAACTCGAAGACCTGCTGTTCCTGACCGGGATACTGGCGGACCTGGTTCATCACGGCCTGCTGCAATTCCTGCTCGCTGACGGAGACGCCGGCCTGTTCGCCGATTTCCGACAGGACCAGCCCGAGGCGCACGCGCCGCTCGGCAAGGCGCATATATTCTTCGCGCGCCTCGTCCTCTGTCGTGTCCTCGTCCTCGAAGGTCTTGCCGGCCTGCTCGAGTTCGCCGGTGATCTGCGCCCAAATATTGTTGAACTCGGCATCGACCAGCTTCGACGGCGTTTCGATCTTGTAGGCTTCGTCGAGCGCGTCGAGAATCTGGCGCTTCACCTTCTGGCGGGTAACCGAGCCGTACTGGCTTTCGATCTGCTCGCGAACGACTTCGCGCAGGCGGTCGGCGCTTTCCACGCCGAGTTTGGTCGCCAGTTCGTCGTCGATGATGACCTCCCCGGCGCTCGCCACGTCTTTGACGGTCACGTCGAAGGTGGCTTCCTTGCCGGCCAGGTGCGCAGCGCCGTAGTCCTCGGGGAACGTCACCTTGATCTGCTTTTCGTCGCCGGCCTTTACGCCGATCAGCTGCTCTTCGAAGCCCGGGATGAACTGGCCCGAGCCGAGCACGAGATTGGCGTCGGTATCGGTGCCGCCTTCGAAGGCCTCGCCATCGACCTTGCCGACATAATCCATCGTCACGCGGTCGCCGTTTTCGGCCTTGCCCTTCTTGGCCTCATAGGTCGCCGCCGACTGGGCGATGCGCTTGACCTGTTCCTCGACTTCCGATTCCGGGATGTCGACAACCTCACGCGTCACCTTGATCGACGAGAAATCCTTGATCTCGATCGGCGGGATGACCTCGTATTTCAGCGAGAATTCGAAATCCGCGTCGCCGGAAAGAACCTTTTCGGCTTCCTTCTCGTCCTCGGTCATGTCGATTTCCGGCTGCGTCGCCGATTTCTCGCCACGGTCGGCCAGCACGGAGCGCGGCGTTTCGTTCAGGATCTCGTTGACGATCTCGGCCATGAAGGAACGGCCATACATCTTGCGCAGATGCGCCACCGGCACCTTGCCCGGACGAAACCCCTTGAGCTGCACCTTGCCCTTGGCGTCTTCCAGGCGGTCGCCCAGCTTGGACTGAAGGTCAGCCTTCGGAACGACGACCTTGATTTCCCGTTTCAGCCCTTCGTTGAGGGTTTCGCTTACCTGCATTGTTCAACCTTCATTCTTCTACTTGCCGCCGACGCCCACATTGCGTGGACCGAACGGCCTGATTGCCGTGCATGGCGGGATGGTGGTGCGGATAGAGGGAGTCGAACCCCCACGCCTTGCGGCGCTGGAACCTAAATCCAGTGCGTCTACCAGTTCCGCCATATCCGCATTGTCCGAGGACATGACAGAGCATGCCGCTTGATCGGGCGTCTATACCACCGCTTGCGCGCCAATCAATGAAAAAATACCCGAATCCGGCCCTGGCGGAAGGACCGGACAGCGCCCGCCCGAGCCGTGCGCGCCTCCTGTCTGATGGCCAGCCGCAGGGCCGACAGGACGGTCTTCAATCGCGGTTCCGCAGCCTCTTCGATTTCGCCTGATTTATAGACACCGCTGAGGAAAACGAATTTATATCATGCGGTTGCTGTTGCCCGTTTTTTCAGCAGAGGGCCCGGCCGCGTCTATTTTGTGCAATGCACAATACGCATGGGAGCCATGCACATTCGTCACTTATCAAATCGCCAGGCCGCGAATATATGCCCGACATAACGCAAGAACAAAAACATACGGGATTGAAAAGGAAATCATCATGGGCATCGCTCGCTCTTTCGCCGAATGGCGTCGTTATCGTGCAACCTGCAACGAACTCAGCCGCCTGACCTCGCGTGAACTGAATGACCTCGGCATCAACCGGGGCGACATTCCGTTCGTCGCTCGCAAGGCATCGCGCTCTTAAGCGCTTCCGATTTCCGCCCGGATCGTTCTCCCTCCCGGATCCGGACGGTAAAAGGGGCGCCGCCTATCCCTCCTCCCAAGGCAGGCGCTCCGGAAACAAGACACCCGCTGCTTTCTCCCGCAGCGGGTGTTTTCGTTTCAGGGCGGACGCTGCCCGAATCGGATCAATGAATCACACTCGCGTATTTTGTGCATTGCACAATTCGCATAGCTGCGTTGCAACATCGGCACTTATCATATCGCTGTAGCCGCTTATCTTCGGGTCAGAACAACAACAACGTGCCTACCCAGATACACGAAGTGGATATGACCATGAACATCGCACGCTCCATCACTGAATGGCGCCGCTACCGCGAGACGGTCACCGAATTGAACCGCCTGTCGACCCGCGACCTGAACGATCTCGGGATCGGCCGCGCGGACATCCGGTCGATCGCCCGTCAGGCCGCCCGCGTCTAACGAATACGAATTCCGTCCGGGTCTATCCTCCTCCCAGAAACGGACGGTAGAAGGGACGTCGCCTTATCCTCCTCCCAAGGTTGGCGTTCCGGAAACGAGACACCCGCTGCACCTCCTCCCGCAGCGGGTGTTTTCATTTCTTGAAGCGTTGGCACCGACGCGTTATCTCCCCTCCATGACATTGCGTCCCATTCATATCATCGGCGGCGGTCTTGCCGGTTCCGAAGCTGCTTGGCAGGTCGCAAATCGCGGCGTGCCGGTGATCCTGCATGAGATGCGCGGCGTGCGCGGCACCGATGCGCACAAGACCGACGGCCTTGCCGAACTCGTCTGCTCCAATTCCTTCCGCTCCGATGACTCCGACCTCAACGCCGTCGGCCTGATCCATGCCGAGATGCGCATGGCCGGTTCGCTGATCATGCGCTCCGCGGATGCCCACCAGGTCCCGGCAGGCGGCGCGCTTGCCGTCGACCGGGATGGCTTCTCCGATGCCGTGACCGAGGCCATCGAAGCCCATCCGCTGATCACGATTGTCCGCGAGGAAGTGGACGGCCTGCCGCCGCAGGACTGGGATCTGGCGATCATCGCCACCGGTCCGCTCACCGCCCCGGCGCTTGCCGACGCCATTGCCCGCGAGACCGGTTCGGACGCGCTTGCCTTCTTTGACGCCATCGCCCCGATCGTCCATTTCGACACGATCGACATGGATGTCGCCTGGTTCCAGTCGCGCTACGACAAACCCGGCCCCGGCGGCACCGGCAAGGACTACATCAACTGCCCGATGAACCAGGTGCAGTACGAGGCCTTCGTCGATGCGCTGATTGCCGGCGACAAGACCGAGTTCAAACAATGGGAAGGCACGCCCTATTTCGACGGCTGCCTGCCGATCGAGATCATGGCCGAGCGCGGTCGCGAGACGCTGCGCCACGGACCGATGAAACCGGTCGGCCTGACCGACGCCCACAAGCCTGACGAAAAACCCTATGCAGTCGTCCAGCTGCGCCAGGACAACGCGCTCGGCACGCTCTACAACATGGTCGGCTTCCAGACGAAGCTGCGCTACGGCGCGCAAAGCGAGATCTTCCGCATGATTCCGGGGCTGGAACATGCCGAATTCGCGCGTCTCGGCGGCCTGCACCGCAACACCTATCTGAATTCGCCGGTTTTTCTGGGCGAAGACCTTCAGCTCAAAAGCAGGCCCGGCCTGCGCTTCGCCGGCCAGATCACCGGCTGCGAGGGTTATGTCGAGTCGGCCGCCATCGGGCTCCTGGCCGGGCGTTTCGCCGCCGCGGACCGGCTCGGCGAACCGGTTTCCCTGCCGCCCAGGACGACCGCGTTCGGCGCGCTGCTCAACCACATCACCGGCGGACACATCGTCTCCGAGGACGAGGCAAAGCGCTCCTTCCAGCCGATGAACGTCAATTTCGGTCTGTTTCCGCCGCTTGAGGACGGCGCGATGAAAAAGCCGGAAGGCCACGAGGGCCGCTGGCGTGGCAAGGACAAGGCGGCCGCCAAGAAACGCGCAACGACCGCCCGCGCCAAACGCGACGCTGCAGCGTGGCTGGCGGAGGCGGCAACGGCCGCGGCGGAATAATCCACCGTTTTCTTGGCGGACACCCTCTTTCTACCGTTTTATCTCCCGTGCGCCCGACCCATATACTACGGCATGGGAGACAATACGGGACATGTTATCCGCCGGCGTCAGCGCCAGCACTTTCGGATCGCCAAGGCGCTCAGCACGGCTCCGAAGGTGCAGTACGGCGCGCTGCCGTGGAAATGCGTCAACGGCACGCTCGAGGTCATGCTCTTGACCAGCCGTGACACCGGGCGCTGGGTGATCCCGAAGGGCTGGCCGCATGAGGGCATGTCGCCGGCGCGTTCCGCCGCCCAGGAAGCCTGGGAAGAAGCGGGGATCACCGGCGCGATAACGAAGAAACAGATCGGCCGCTACCACTATCTCAAGGTGCTCGACGAGAAGGACGCGGTCGAATGCGTCGTCCATGTCCATGCCATGGAAGTCGGCGAACAACTGTCCGACTGGCCCGAAAAGGCGCAGCGCAAGACCCGCTGGTTCCTGCGCCCCGAAGCGGCCGATCTGGTCGATGAACCGGAACTGCGCCGGATCATCCAGACCTTCGCACCCTGAGGCAAAGCGAAGGCGCGACGCGCCCAGCATACGATAATACGTCGTATTTGCAGCGAATCGCCCCATATGAAGCAAATGCCATCCGAAAAGAAGAAACCGTCGATCCTCAAACGCGCCACGGAAGTTCTCAACATTTCCGCGCTGATGACGATTCCGCCGCGCGTCCAGTATGGCGCCCTACCCTGGCGAATGATCGACGGCACGCTGGAAGTCTTGCTGCTGACGAGCCGCGGCACCGGCCGCTGGGTCATTCCGAAGGGCTGGCCGCACGACTCCTTTTCGTCGGCCTATTCGGCGGCACAGGAGGCCTGGGAGGAAGCCGGCATCAAGGGCCCGGTCACCAGCGAGCCGGTCGGGTCCTATCACTACGAGAAAATCCGCGACGAAGGCGGCGCGGTCGATTGTGTGGTCTATGTGCATGCGTTGGAAGTTGCCGAGCAATTCGGGGACTGGCCGGAAAAAGGCCAGCGCGACCTGAAATGGTTTTCGCGCAATGCCGCCGCCGACGCCGTCGACGAGCCGGAACTGCGCGACCTGATCCTCTCCTTCGTGCCGCCGCTGCCATATTCCTGACGTAACGGGATTTTTCTGGGTATGAACGGCAATCCGGGGCCGGCTTTGCCGGCGTGTCGATTGTGGAAACCGTCATCGAACTGTTACATCGGGCCCGTGAGGGGCCCTTTTTCATGACAGAAATACAGACTCGCGGCAGAAAAGAGACGCTCGACAAAGATCTCGACAAGTTTGTCCGCATGGAGGAAGCGGCCAGCCATGTTTCGCGCGGGCTCGCCGGTCCGGGTTTCGGCCTGTTGTTTATCGCCGCCGCCGCACTTTTTGCCGCCATCTATGTCGCTGGCGGACAGAACAGCGCCCTGATCATCATCGCCGCCATGCTCGGCGGCTACATGGCGCTCAATATCGGCGCGAACGACGTTGCCAACAATGTCGGTCCCGCGGTCGGCTCCAAAGCCCTGTCGATGCTCGGTGCGCTGGTCATCGCGGCGGTATTCGAAAGCGCCGGCGCGCTGATCGCTGGCGGCGACGTCGTCGGCACCATTTCCAAGGGCATCATCGATCCGGCAACCGTGGCGGATACCAACGTCTTCATCTGGGCGATGATGGCCGCCCTCATCTCGTCCGCCCTCTGGGTCAATCTGGCGACCGTGCTCGGCGCACCGGTCTCGACCACCCACTCCGTCGTCGGCGGCGTGATGGGCGCCGGAATTGCGGCTGCCGGCTTTTCCGCCGTCAACTGGCCCACCATGGGCGCGATTGCCGCGAGCTGGGTCATTTCGCCGGTTCTCGGCGGCCTCATCGGCGCAGGCTTCCTCGCCTTCATCAAGATCAAGATCATCTATCAGGACGACAAGATCGCCGCGGCGCGGCGCTGGGTTCCGGTGTTGCTGGCCGTCATGGCCGCCGCCTTCTCGGCCTATCTCGCATTGAAGGGCTTGAAGAAGGTGATCCACCTCGACGGCCTCGAGATCCTTGTTATCGGAGTGGTCGCGGGCCTGATCACCTATTTCGTATCCAAACCGGTCATTCACCGCCAGTCCGAGGGCATGGAGAACCGCAACCAGTCGGTGCGCAAACTGTTCAACGTACCGCTGATCTGTTCGGCCGCGCTGCTCTCCTTCGCCCATGGCGCAAACGACGTCGCCAACGCGGTCGGCCCGCTCGCGGCCGTCGTCCACACCGCCGAGGCCGGCGAAGTCATCGCCAAGGTGTCGATCCCCTTCTGGGTCATGCTGATCGGCGCCGCCGGCATCTCCTTCGGGCTGTTGCTGTTCGGGCCGAAATTGATCCGGATGGTCGGCGAGCAGATCACCAAGCTCAATCCAATGCGCGCCTATTGCGTCGCCCTTTCGGCGGCGGTCACGGTCATCGTCGCCTCATGGCTCGGCCTGCCCGTGTCGTCGACCCATATCGCCGTCGGCGCGGTGTTCGGCGTCGGCTTCTTTCGTGAATGGTACACGTCGAAATCGCAGCGTCGCCGCGATTACATGACCCGCAAGTACAACAGGCGCCGCCCGAATGGCGCCGCCGCCAAGGCCACCCCGGCCGCCGCCGCGCCGCCGGAGGAGGCCCGCCGCCGCATGCTGGTGCGCCGGGCGCATTTCACGACGATCATCGCCGCCTGGATCATCACGGTGCCCGCGGCGGCCGTTCTGTCGGCGGTCATCTTCATTGTGCTGGATGCGGCCTTCTAGCGCGGCTATACCGCTTTCCATGCGCCCGCTTACGACCATCGCCTTCGACGCCGACGACACGCTCTGGCACAATGAGCGTTTCTTTCACGACAGCCAGCAGCGTTTCGCCGAACTCCTCGACCCTTTCGCTGATGCCGAAAAAGTCGGACAGGCCCTGACCGCCGCGGAACGACGGAACATCGGATTCTATGGTTTCGGCGTCAAGGGTTTCACCCTCTCGATGCTGGAAACGGCGACCACGCTTGCCGGCGACGAACTGCCGGCGTCGGCTGTCCGCGAGATCCTTTCCCTCGGCAAGGCCATGCTGGAGCATCCCGTGGAAATTCTTCCCGGTGTCGTCGACGCGCTGGAACTGCTGAAGGACGACTACACCCTGATGGTGATCACCAAGGGCGACCTGTTCGATCAGGAGCGCAAGCTTCTCCAGTCCGGCCTACAGGATCATTTCGACCATGTCGAAATTGTCTCCGACAAGACGCCGGAAATCTATCGCCGTGTGTTCGACCGCCACGGCCAGGGCACGGCGCGCTCGATGATGATCGGCAATTCCCTGAAATCGGACATCCTGCCCGCCCTGGAGGCCGGCAGCTGGGCCGTGCATGTGCCGCATGACCTCACATGGGCGCTGGAACATGCCGACGAGCCGGAGGATCACCCGCGCTACCGCCGCGCCGGCAATCTCGGCTCGGTTCCCGCCCTGATCGCGGGACTTGGCGACGATTGATCGCTACTCGCCGGGAACGAGCGCGTCTCCGGATGGTGTCAAGCCACTGGCGCCCGGTAGACCCGGCATTCCCGCCTGATCGGGATGCAGCCGCACATAGTCTGCCTTGAGGTCTTCCGATCCCTTGCGGCTGCCGTCATGGCTCCAGCCCGGTGGCATGAACAGGTAGCCCATGCGCTGGCCGAAGGTCAGGCCCGGCCGGAATACGTCGCGCAGCATCGAGATCCACTCGTGAAACGCCACCTTGAACGGATTGAACGTACCGATGTTCTTGACGATGCCGTAGCGCGGCATGTCCTCCTCGAGTTCCTCCACGAAAGAGCCGAACATCCGGTCCCAGATGATCAGCACGCCGGCGAAATTGGCGTCGAGATAGCGCGGATTGGTCGCGTGATGGACGCGGTGATGCGACGGCGTGTTGAAGACCAATTCGATCGGCTTCCACATCTTGCCGATCGCCTCGGTGTGGATCCAGAACTGGTAGACGAGGTTGAATCCGAAGGTGAATGCGATCACCGCCGGATGCAGGCCGAGCAGCACCAGCGGCGCCTGCAGGACGAACATGCCAGTAAACAGCCCCGTCCACGACTGCCTGAGCGCCGTCGACAGGTTGTAGTGCTGGCTGGAATGATGATTGACGTGCTCGGCCCATACCCAGCGCACGCGATGGGCGATGCGGTGGTACCAGTAGTAACGCAAATCATCGAGCAGGAAGGCGGCGACGAACACCCACCAGTGCAAGCCGAGATCGAAGACGCGAAACTGCCACAGCCACACGAGCGCCGTGTAGGACACCACGCCGAAAACCATGCCGGCAATGACGTTGCCGGTGCCCATCAGCAGCGAGGTGAGCGTGTCGCGCGTCTCGAAGCCGGCCTTGTTCTTGGCATGGGTAAGTTTCAGCCATGCAAGCTCCACCAGCATCGCGAGGATGAAGAACGGGATCGCGAATTGCGTCACGTCGGGAAAGTTCGGGATGACTTGGCTCAGATCCATCACGCTGCTCGCTTGTTGGCCATATCGTCGAGCGTCGAGGCAAACATGTCCGTAACCGTCCTCGCGGTTTCGCTGTCGGCGAAACGCATATGCGCGCGCGGCCAGGTGATGTCCCCGGTGTTCAGGTCGACACCGCCATCTTCCACCGCGCTCGCCATGGCAGCCATTTCACCGCGAGTGACGAAACGGGTCAGATACTTGCTGCCGATCGCGTGAACCAGGCCGACATGGCCGTCGGCCAGTTCCAGAACCGCGTCGCGCCGATCGCTCGAAAGGATGCACCGAAGCGCCTCGACTTCAGGGTAATCGATCCGGAAGCGGTCGAGCGCGGCATCGGCATCTGCGATCTCGGCAACACGCGACCCGCCGGACAAATGCACGGCAAGCACCACCAGCGCGATTCCTACGGCGACGACCGCCACCAGAACAGTCAAAGGCAAGCGCGGCTCCTCCCTCGTTCACCGGCGCGACCTTACCAATTTTGACCTTAACGTCAAAGTCAATTGATGCGAATGCCGCGGTCAGCCCGTCATCGCCCGGCGCAGAAACCGCCAGTGAATGCGTATCGGCGACAGGGTAACCGGATCAAGAACATGCGCCGCGCCGTTCTTTTCGGCGCGCTGCAGCACCGGCTCGACGACGGCAAGCGGCAGGAAGGCGGGACGCAGGCGCCGGTCGAGAGGCGCCAGTGCGGCTTCCGCCTTGTCGAGATGCTCCCGCGCCAGCGCGACGAGGATCGATGTCACGCGTTCGAGCGCGGCGCGGTCATCGCCCTTCAGCCATCCGGCGGAATCTGTCCCGGCGGCCGCGAGGATGTCGCTGGGCACATAGACCTGGCCCCGGTGGCGATGGAGGGCCGCGAGCCGCAGCAGGCCGCTGATCCCGTAGGCGACGCCCGCATGTCCTGCCGCCTCGGTGGCCTTTGCGCCCGTCTCCGCGTCCAGTATCAGCGTGGAAAGCTGGAACAGCGCCGAGGCCGTTTCACCGAGATAGCCTTCCAGCGACGCACGGTCCGGCATCGGATCGTTGTAAAGATCGAAGATGCGCGCTTCGACAAGATTGGTCAGCGCCTTTGCAGGCAAGCCATGGGCTTCTATCGCGTCGAGCAGCGCCGCGCCGACCGGATGTTGCCGCCCCTCGCCTTCACGTTCCCCGGAGACGACCTCGCGCCACCATTGCAGCCGGATCTCGCCCGGCATTGGCTCGGAAACGAGATTGCGCACGCGCGCGGTTTCCAGGTTGAACGCATAGAGCGCGGCCAGTACCGCTCGCCTGTCTTCCGGCGAAAACAGGACGGTCAGGTAGCGCTCGCGGTCGCCTTCGCGCAGAAGGCTCATACAGTGTCGGAAAGGATCAGGGCTCATCGACCGCGATCAGGGCGGCGGCGACCGCCCGGTCCTCGGCGAGCAGGACGTTGTAGGTTCTCACCGCCGATCCCGTGCTCATCGCGTCCGTAACGATACCCTGTTCGCGAAGCGCGGCCTGCAGGTCGGGTGGCACGCGCCGGAACTCATCCCCCATGCCGACAAGCAAGACCTCAATGCCGTCGGCTTCCACGAACACCCGTGCAAGCGTTTCGGCGGTGATGTCATCGGCATCGGTCGCGTCCCATCCGTGCACGCCGGACGGCAGGCACAGGATCGAGCCGCGATGCGACATGTCGGCGAAACGAAACCCGCCTGCGCCATAAGCATCGATCGGCGGGCGGCCCGGAAAATGCGCCTCGCGGATTTCTATCCCTTTGGCCATAACGCCCCGCGTCAGGACGTTTCGAGGTCGACGGCCTTGGTGCCGGACGTCGCCTGTTTCTCGCTCTCGTCGCGGTCAAGCGCGCCGGGACGCAGCCTGAACAGGATCAGCAGCGGCGCGGCGATGAAGATCGACGAATAGGTGCCGACCACGATACCGAAGATCATCGCGGAGACGAAGGACCGCAGCACTTCCCCACCGAAGAAGAACAGCGCGATCAGCGCCAGGACCGTCGTCAGCGAGGTCAGGATCGTGCGTGGCAGCGTCTGGTTCATCGACAGGTCGAGAAGTTCCGGCAACGGCATCTTCTTGTAGCGCCGCAAATTCTCGCGGACGCGGTCATAGACGACCACCGTGTCGTTCAGCGAATAGCCGACGATGGTCAGGATCGCCGCGATACTCGACAGGTTGAACTCCAATCCGGTCACCACATACATGCCGATCGTCAACAGCACGTCATGCGTGGTCGCGACGATCGCGCCGACGGCGAACTGCCATTCGAACCGCAGCCAGATATAGACCAGGATCGCGAACAGCGCCGCAACCACGGCGATGGTGCCGGCCTGCGCCAGTTCCCCCGACACGGTCGGCCCGACGACTTCCACGCGCCGGAAATCATAATCGGATTGAAGCTCGCCGCGCACCTTGGTGATGACGGATTGCTCGGCATTTTCGCCGCCGCCCTGCTCCTCGACGCGGATTAGCACGTTACGATCGCCGCCGAAGCCCTGCACCTGGACGTCGCCGAGATTGAGATCGGAAAGCCGGCTGCGGATATCGCCGATATCGGCTTTCTCGGCCTTGGCCTGGACCTCGATCAGCGAACCGCCCTTGAAGTCGATGCCGAGGTTCATGTTGAACACGCCGAACAGGACCATCGAGGCGATTACCGCCACGGCGGAGCCGGTAAACGTGACCCGCCGCAGCCACATGAAGACGATACGCGTGCCGTCCGGAACGAAAGTCACGGGCCCGCGCGGCAATTCTTTGGGCTTCTGGCGCCGCACCCACACCGCGATCATCCACCGGGTAAAGACGAAGGCGGTGAACACCGTCGTGACGATACCGATGGCGAGCGTCACCGCGAAGCCCCGGATCGGGCCGGAACCGAGATAGAACAGGATGACCGCTGCAATCAGCGTCGTCAGGTTGGCGTCGACGATGGTCGCCAGAGCGCGCTGGAAGCCGATGTCGATGGACTGGATCACCGAGCGTCCGCTCGCCCGTTCCTCGCGTATGCGCTCGAAGATCAGGACGTTGGAGTCGACCGCCATGCCGATGGTCAGGACGATACCGGCGATACCGGGCAGCGTCAGCGTCGCGCCGAGGCCGGACAGCGCCGCGATGATGAGGACCACGTTGGCGGCAAGAGCGATATTGGCGACAAAGCCGAGAAAACCGTAGGCCAGGAACATGAAGCCGACGACAAGCGCCGCGCCGATGATGCCGGCGAACTCGCCGGCGGCGATCGAATCCGCGCCGAGGCTCGGACCCACCGTGCGTTCCTCGACGAAGGTCGGCGTAAGCGGCAGCGCGCCCGCCCGCAGCAGGATGGCGAGATCGTTGGCGCCCTCGACAGTGAAACTGCCGGAAATCTGTCCGGAGCCGCCAAGGATCGGCTCGCGAATGACCGGCGCGGAAATGACGTGATTGTCGAGAACGATCGCGAAGGGCCGTCCGACATTTTCCTGTGTCGCGCGGCCGAAGCGCTGCGCGCCCGTGCCGTCGAAGCGGAAGGTGACGATCGGCTCGTTCGTCCGCTGGTCGAAGCCGGCCTGGGCGTCCTCGAGGTTCTCGCCCGTCACGATCTCGCGCGTTTCCACCAGATAGGGAACCGGCGGATCGTCCTGCGAATAGAGGATTTCGTCACCCGCGGGCGGCCGGCCCTTGAGGGCGTCCTCGACCGACATCGAGGTATCCACCATCTGGAAGGTCAGCCGCGCCGTCGTGCCGATCAGATCCTTCAGGCGCTGCGGATCGTTGAGACCCGGCACCTGTACGATCACGCGGTCGGTACCCTGGCGCTGAATGACCGGTTCTGTCGTGCCGAGCTGGTCGATACGTCCGCGTATGACTTCCACGGTCTGGGAAACCGCCTGCGACATGCGGTAGTCGATGCCCTGATCCGTGATGTCCATCTCGAACACGCCGGGTTCAGGCTCGTTGAGCGTCACTTCCTGCAGGACGCCGCCCGAAAGCAGCCCCGCCGAAATAGTCTGCGTCAGCGGTTCGAGCGCTTTCTTGGCCTTTTCGATGTCCGCGGCATCGCGAATGCGCACAGTCACCTTCTGGCCCTTGCCGCTGAGGCCCGTATAGCCGATGCCCGCTTCACGCAGCACCCGGCGGACCTCGTCGCGCACCGATTCGAGCCGGTGGTCGACCAGTTCCTTGCGGTCCAGCTTCAACTGCAGATGGACACCGCCCTGGAGGTCGAGGCCGAGGGCAACCTTGTTGTGCGGCAGAAATCCCGGAAACGATTGCAGTGTGGTGTTGGAAAACAGGTTGGGCGCCGCAAACAGGACGCCGACCAGGACCGTCAACCAGATGAGAGCCGTTTTCCAGGGTGAGAAGTAGAGCATGTCGCTTCTGTCCGCCTTCAAAGATTACCCGGCCGGATCGGTCGGTCGGGCCGCACCGCGTCAAGCGTGCGGCCGCACCTGCTACGTCGAATGCGCCATTAAAAAGGCGCGCAAGTCTCGACGTGCCTTATTTTTTCGCCGTGTCGTTTGCGGCCACGGGCTCGCCCTTGACCCGCACTTCGGCGATCATCGCGCGTATCACCCGGACCTTGACGTTCTGGGCGATTTCCACTTCCAGTTCGTGATCGTCGACCACCTTCGTGACCTTGCCGACGACGCCGCCGCTGGTCACGACCGTGTCGTTGCGGCGGATCGCCTTGAGCATCTCCTCGCGCTTTTTCGCTTGGCCGCGCTGCGGGCGGATGATGAGGAAATACATCACCACGAAAATCAGCAGGAAGGGCAAGATGCTCATGATGACATCAGCGCCGCCGGCGGAACCGCCGGCTGCCTGTGCATAGGCAGGTGTTACAAACATGAAATACTCCGTGGACGCGTGCCGCGGCACGCCTTGAAAATTTGTCGCGAATATAGTCAGCAAAAACCCCAATGCAACCAAAAGCGGGAACTCATTGCGGCCGGACGCCGCATCGTCCCCGCAAAGGGAAACAGCCATGCCGGATACTACCGCCGCACTGAACGAAAAACTCGACCGGTTGATCGCCGCATTGGAGCGCATGGCGCCGCCTCCGCCGCAAGCACCTGACTTTGCGTCAAGCGAGTGTTTCGTCTGGGACGCGGCGGCCACAGCGCTCGCCCCGGTGCCGGTCGTGAACCGCGTCGAGATCGGTCTTATCCGCGGCGTCGACCGGGTCCGTGACATTCTTCTCGACAATACGCGCCGCTTCGCCGACCGCCTTCCGGCCAACAACGTGTTGTTGTGGGGCGCGCGCGGTATGGGCAAGTCTTCGCTCGTCAAGGCCGCTCACGCCACAATCATGGCCGAAACGGGCACCTCCCTGAAGCTGATCGAGATCCACCGAGAGGACATCGACGCCCTGCCCCGGCTGATGCACATGCTGAAGCCGTCGCAGAGCCGCTTCATCGTCTTTTGCGACGATTTGTCTTTCGACCAGGACGACACCTCCTACAAGTCGCTCAAGGCCGCGCTCGACGGCGGCGTCGAAGGGCGTCCGGACAACGTGATTTTCTACGCCACTTCGAACCGCCGTCACCTGCTGCCGCGCGACATGATCGAAAACGAGCGGTCGACCGCGATCAATCCGTCAGAGGCGGTGGAGGAAAAGGTTTCCCTTTCAGACCGCTTCGGCCTCTGGCTCGGCTTCCACAAGTGCAGCCAGGACGAATATCTGCAGATGGTCGAAGGATATGTCGGTCACTATGGGCTCGAAATCGATCCCGAGGAACTGCGGCGCGACTGCCTCGAATGGGCAACGACGCGCGGCAGCCGTTCAGGCCGCGTCGCCTGGCAATATGTCAACGATCTCGCGGGGCGGCTCGGAAAGCGGCTGGAGCCGGCAGGCTAGTCCAGATAGCTGACCGGATTGACCGGCGCGGAGTTCTTGCGCACCTCGAAATGCAGCTGCGGCTGCTTCGCAGACCCGGACATGCCCGAGGCGGCGATCTGCTGGCCACGCTTGACGTCCTGGCCGCGTTTCACGTCGATGTCGGACACATGGCCGTAAACTGTCACGAGCCCGTCGCTGTGGCGCACGAGAATGGTCTTGCCGAGTTCCTTCAACCCGTCGCCGGCATAGATCACCACGCCGTTTTCCGCCGCCTTGACCGGGGTGCCCGACGGAACCGAGATGTCGATGCCGTCATTCGGCTTGCCGCCATTATTGGAACCGAACGCGCTGATCACGCGACCCTGAACAGGCCAGCGCATGGCACTGACGCCGGTGACATCGGGCGCCTTGGCCACAACCTGGGTTTCGATCTTGGTGATCGAGTTTTCCGTTGATTTGGCAGACGGTTTCGGCGGCGTGTAGCCGGTGACGTCCTTTGCCGTCGCCGGCGCGGATTTAACGGTGCTGGTCCTGATCGGATCGACATTCCCATTCGATGCGACCCTGGTCGGCTCCGAAGCCGACAGGCCTGGAATGACCAGCGTCTGGCCAATACGCACCGTATCGGAGTTCATGCTGTTGACCCGCTTGATCGAATCCATGCTCGCACCGGTCCGCCGCGAGATCGCGGAGAGCGTATCGCCGGAAACGACCGTATAGCGCCCGCCATCAGCAGCGACGGCTTCACGCGCCGGAGGAACCGATGCGACGGCCTGCGTTTTCGGCCGCGATTGCGGTGCCGGCGCGCGGTTGAGGGCCGCGGAATTGCGATTTCCGATCGTCGAGCTCGCAGCCCGTGTCGCCGGATTGCGGTCGGGCGCCGAAACGCCGACGCTGCGCGAATAGACATAGGTCGGGATCAAAATGCGCTGTCCGGCGGAGACGGACTTCGGATCGGAAATGCCGTTCGCTTCCATGATCGCATTGGCCGGGACGCCGTAACGCCTGGAGAGATTGTAGAGCGTCTCGCCTTCGCGCATCGTCACCTGCGTCCCGCCGGCGGTCGACCAGCCCTCTTTCGAGGTCGTCGACGCCGGGGCCGACTTGTTGCCGAACCGGGCCGGCTCGGGAGCGATGGACGCCGTCGTCATCGGCGAGACATTGGCCGGCGCGCTGGGCGCTGGGCTTGCGGCGCGAGCCCTGGCGGCAACCGGAGCGGCAGGATGCGGGGTCGGCGCCTGAGCCCCCTCTGAGGGCCGCGGAAGCGCCGCGCGCTGCACGGTTTGAGACGCAATGCTGCCGGTGGTCGCCTGGTCGAGATTCGGATTGTAGTTGGGTTGTCCGTAGCTGGCCGGGCTCTGCGCCTGCACTTCGGCCTGCTGCGGAATGGCACCGGTATAGAAACCATCGGAAAAGCGGATCACGTCCGAGCTGCACCCGGCCACAAGGCCACCGATGGAAAGGATCGTTGCCGCCTTCAGCAGGCGCAACATTTTCCGACTAGTGATTATCTTACGCATCACGCCACTCATATCCCTTCGGATCACGGCATGATTAAAACGCGTTAATGTTACTGCCCGGTTAAGCCGATGTTACGGAAATCGAGTCCGTCCGGCGATTCCACCCGTTTCGCAGCGGTCAAAGAACCGACGGCAGGCCCCTTTGGATCGGCTGGAAACGCACGGTTCCGATGTCCTCGCGCTCGAAACGGCTGCCGATCTTGGTCATGCGCGCCAGCATCTGCGGCTGTTCGCCGCTGCCGATTGCGCAAATCATCGTGCCGCCGGAGACGAGCTGGTCGACGAAATTGCGCGGAATCGTCTCGAAAGCCGCCCAACTGACGATGCGATCGAACGGGCCGTCGCCGGAACCGGCCGATCCGTCGGTCTGGCTGGCGACGACATTGCCGATGCCCAGTTGCCGGATCCGGTGATTCGCATCGTGGTGCAGCGTCTTGTAACGCTCGACCGTGTAGACGCGCTTCGAAAGCTTGGCGAGCACGCAGGCCGAGTAGCCGGACCCCGTGCCGATCTCCAGAATCCGTTGGTTTCCGTCCAGTTCCAGCGCATGGAATATCCGCGCCTGAAGATCGATGCCCTCCAGTGTTTCGCCGCAAGCGATCGGGATCGTGCGCGGCCCCATCGCCACATGGCGGTATTGGGCGTCGACGAAATTGCCCCGCGGGACCGCTTCTATGGCGCTCATTACCGCCTTGTCGTCGAGACCGGCGGCGCGCATGCGCAAAAGGAATGCCGCAAATCCCTCGAGTTCGCCTTCTGAAACCGTGCGTGGACCCGGAGAGGCGCCTGACGTCATGCGAGCGCCTCCTCCAGCCGCTGCGACAGCTCGCGCGCCGTCAGGTCGAGTTTCAGCGGCGTCACCGAGATCCGGTTGTTCTGCAGCGCGGCGATATCGCTCTCCTCCGCCGCCTCGATCGGCGAACGCCCGAAGCGGATCCAGAAATACGGGAAACCGCGCCCGTCGGCGCGCTCTTCCATATAGAGCCCGTGCAATAGCTTGCCCTGCTGCGTCACGACCACGCCCTCGACATCATCGATGCCGCAATTCGGGAAATTCACATTGAGGAATGTACCTGGGTCCATCTCCACCGAGATCAGTTTCTGCAACAGCGCCGGCGCATGTGTCTCCACCACCTCCCACGGAACGACGCGGCGCTGGCCGTCGAAGGTATATGCCTGCGACAGCGCAATGGAACGCACCCCGAGCAACGTCCCCTCCATCGCGCCTGCGACCGTTCCCGAATAGGTCACGTCATCGGCGAGATTGGCGCCCGAATTCACGCCCGACAGCACGAGGTCCGGCTTTTCCGGCATGACATGCGTCACCGCCATGATGACGCAGTCCGTCGGCGTGCCGCGCAGCGCATAGCGCTTCTCGGAAATTTCGCGCAACCGCAGCGGATCGTTGATCGTCAGCGAATGGGCAAGCCCGCTCTGGTCGGTCTCCGGCGCGACGACCCAGACATCGTCGGAAAGCGTTGCCGCGATGCGTTCGAGGACCGCAAGGCCCTCGGCATGAATACCGTCGTCATTGGTAATCAGGATGCGCATCATCTTCCCTTCATTGTCAGCCGCCGACAACCTCCGCGCCACCCATATAGGATTTCAGGGCGTCCGGCACGCGAATCGTCCCGTCGGCATTCTGGTAGTTTTCCATCACCGCGATAAGCGCCCGACCGACCGCGATGCCCGAACCGTTGAGCGTGTGGACGAAGCGCGTTTCCTTGCTGCCTTCGGGGCGATAGCGCGTGTTCATGCGCCGCGCCTGGAAATCGCCGCATACCGAGCAGGACGAGATCTCGCGATAGGCGTTCTGGCCCGGCAGCCACACCTCGATGTCATAGGTCTTTTGCGCGCCGAACCCCATGTCGCCGGTGCACAGCACGACGGTGCGGAAATGCAGGCCGAGCTTTTCGAGGATCGTTTCCGCGCATTTCGTCATGCGTTCATGCTCGTCGATCGAGCCGTCCGCGTCGGTGATCGAGACCAGTTCCACCTTGTAGAACTGGTGTTGGCGCAGATAACCGCGCGTGTCGCGCCCGGCCGAGCCCGCTTCCGAGCGGAAGCACGGCGTCAGCGCGGTATAGCGGCGCGGCAGCGTCGCGTGGTCGAGGATTTCCTCGCGCACGAGATTGGTCAGCGGCACTTCGGCGGTCGGAATTAGCCAGTGGCCTTCCCGGGTCTGGAAGAGGTCTTCGGCGAATTTCGGCAATTGCCCGGTGCCGTACATGGCGTCGTCGCGCACCAGCAGCGGAGGATTCACTTCCGTGTAGCCATGCGCCTGTGTGTGGGTGTCGAGCATGAACTGACCGAGCGCCCGCTCCAGCCGCGCCAGCCCGCCGGACACCACCGTGAAGCGCGAGCCCGACAGCTTCGCCGCCGTCTCGAAATCCATCTGGCCGAGCGCCTCGCCAAGCTCGTAATGCTCCTTCGCCTCGAAGTCGAAGGCCGGCTTCTGGCCGCTCATGCGCACTTCGACATTGTCGTTCTCGTCGGCGCCGACCGGTACGTCGTCAAGCGGAACGTTCGGGATGCGCGACAGCGCGTCGTTCAGCTTGGCGCTCAGGTCCCGCTCGGTGTCCTCGCCCGACTGGATGAACGACTTGATCTCGGCGACCTCGGCTTTCAGCGCCTCGGCTTTGGCGGCATCCTTTGCTGCCATCGCCGCACCGATCTCCTTGGAGGCGGCGTTGCGGCGCGCCTGCGCCTCCTGCAGCTTGGCGATATGCGTACGGCGCATCTCGTCGAGTTCGATCAGGGCGGCGCTTTCGGGCGCGGCGCCGCGTTTCTTCAGCGCTTCGTCCAGCAAATCGGGATTATCGCGGATCCAACGGATATCGAGCATGGCTCTAGTCCTGTGAGAAAGAGAATCTGGAAAACGGAGGGTCCATCGCCCGAATGCGGGCGATGGTCAAGGGCAGCGCGCGCCGCGCCGCCCTCAGGAGGTTTTGTCGGTCTCTTCCGAAGCTTCGGCCTCGGCGCTTTCCGCGTCGCCTTCGGCCTCGTCGTCTTCCGGCTCGTCTCCGGCCTGCTCGCGCTCGCGCTTCTGCTTTTCGACATAACGCGCCGAGATGATCGACAGCTCGTAGAGCAGGATGGTCGGCACGGCGAGGCCGATCTGCGTCAGAGGATCGGGCGGCGTCAGGATCGCGGCCGCGACGAAGGCGAACACGATCGCATATTTGCGTTTCTCGACGAGCGCGTCGCTGGAGACGATGCCGGCGCGGGCCAGAAGCGTGATCGCGACCGGTAGCTGAAACACCAGCCCGAATGCGAAGATCAACGTCATGATGAGGCTGAGATATTCCGAAACCTTCGGCAGGTGCTGGATCGAGGCTACACCGTCACCGCCGGTCTGCTCCATCGACAGGAAGAACCACATCGCGCCCGGAATGACCATGAAATAGACCAGCGCCGATCCGAGAAGGAACAGGATCGGGGTCGCGATCAGGTAGGGATAGAAAGCCTGGCGCTCGCTGCGGTAAAGCCCGGGCGCGACGAAGCGGTAGAGTTGCGACGCGATCACCGGAAACGCCAGCACCAGGCCGCCAAAGGCGGCGATCTTGATCCGCGTGAAGAAGAACTCCTGCGGCGCCGTATAGATGAACCGGATCTCGTGTTCCTGCAGGCCATGCCACTTGACCGCCCACTGGAACGGCACCACCAGGAAATTGAAGATATGCGCGGATACCGCGTAGCAGAGGATGAACGCCACGAAAAACGCGCCGACGCTCCACATCAGGCGGCCGCGCAATTCGATGAGATGTGACATCAGTGGCGCCGCCGATGCCTCCATATCCTCTTCTTCGTTGGCCTTGCTCACGATTTATCCTCGGCGGCTGGTTTTTTGGCCTTCGGCTTGGCTTTTGGTTTTGCCGCACTTGCCGTTGCCGTACTTGCCGTCTTGGCGGTGGCGGTCTTGGCCGCAGCCGGTTTTGTGGCTGCCGGTTTGGCCGGAACCTTGGGCTTGGCGGCAGTTTTCGCCGCCGCGGATTTGGCTGATGCAGACCCGGCAGGCTTTTTCGCCGCCGCGGTCTTTGCAACCGGCTTCCTGGCTGCGGGCTTTTTGGCGCCAGCAGAGGCGGATTTTGCCGCCGGTTTCTTGGTGGCCGGTTTTTTGGCGGCCGCCTTGGACGTGTCCTGGGCGGCGCGCATTTTGTCGCCGGCGCCGTCGAGCGCCGTTTCTGTGCTGCTTTTCGGTTTTTCGGGCGTCGGCGCCGTCGTCGCCTTTTTCAGCTCGGAACTGATGTCCTGGCCGACCTTTCCGAGCGGACTGAGCACGTCCTTGATCTGGTTGCGCGGATCGAGGCCGCGCATGTCGTCCGCGATCTTGCGGACGTCATCGAGCTCGGCTTCTTTTAGCGCCTCATCAAACTGCCGGCGAAAATCGCCGGCCATCTTGCGCAGATTGCTCGTCGTCTTGCCGAAGGTTCGCAGCATCTTCGGCAGGTCTTTCGGGCCGACGATAACGATCAGCACGATGGCGATGACGAGCAGTTCACTCCAGCCAAAATCCGGCAGCATGGCAGATGTCCATCCGCGTCACTGCGCGACCGGCAATGCCGGCCGGGCGCGTGTCGCTTGAAAGCGGTTCAGCTTTTCTTCTTGGCGGCGGTGGTGGTGTCGACGGCGTCTTCGGAGCTGTGCTCCACCGTCTTGGTTCCGTCGTCCTTTGCATCCTCGTCCGCAAGACCCTTGCGGAAGCTCTTGATGCCTTTCGCGACATCGCCCATCAGGTCCGGGATCTTGCCGCGCCCAAACAGCAACAGCACGATCACCAGCACGATGATCCAATGCCAAATACTGAAACTACCCATCGATTACGTCTCCTCAATCCGCGTATTCGCCAACCACTTAGGCGTTTTCGGTCCCAGTTTCAAACAGCATTATGTCCCCGGGGCGCACATTTATCGTCACATCCCTAATGTTGGGCGACAGTTCGTCCGCGCGGATGCGCGCACGCACCGGATCGTCCGTGCCGGGAACTGCCAGAACCAGCGTTTCCGTCGAGCCGAGAAAGCGTCGGCTGACGATCCGGCCCGGTATCGCGCCCGGCGCAGCCGCGCCATCGGCGGCGACATCGAGGCCGACCGTGCGCACGGCGACGGTGACGGCGGCGCCTTCGCCGCGGTTCGGACAGGCAACCGCGCCAAGCGGCGTCTCCGCCATCCCGTTGCGGCATACTGTTGAAAACACGTTCAGTTCAGCGAAAAACCCGGCGACAAAGAGGGTTCGCGGGCCGTGATAGATCTCCTGCGCCGTCCCCGCCTGGATGATCTCGCCCTTGTCGAGCAGCGCGATCCTGTCGCCCATGCGCATCGCCTCCTCGGCATCATGCGTCACGACGATCGCGGTGGCGCGCGTTTCGCGCAGGATCGCCAGCGTCTCGGCGCGTACGCTGTCCTTCAGCCGCGTGTCGAGGCCGGAAAAGGGTTCGTCCATCAGGATCACCGACGGTCGCGGCGCAAGCGCGCGCGCCAGCGCCACGCGCTGCTGTTCGCCGCCCGAAAGGACATGCGGATAGCTGCGGAGGTGGTGCTCAAGCCCGACGCGGCGGATCGCCGCAAGCGCCTCGCGGTTGGTGTCCGCAGCCGACATGTTGCGCAGCCCGAAGCGCACATTGTCGAGAATCGTCATGTGCGGAAACAGCGCGAAATCCTGGAACATCAGCCCGACCGAGCGCTTTTCCGGCGGCGTGAAAATGTTGTCGCCGGCAATCACGCGGCCATTCATCTTGACCCGGCCCGACGTCTGCGCCTCGAGCCCGGCGGCCAGCCGCAGAAGCGACGTCTTGCCCGATCCCGACGGCCCGAGAAGGCACAGGATTTCGCCCGGATTGGCGACCAGAGAAATACCTTTCAGCGTGTGCACGTCGCCGTAATGAAGATGGATGTCTTCAAAGGCGAGTTCCGCGGCAAAGGTGACGCCGGTACGTGGCAGGGATGAATTCGTGGTCTGAACCATTGGGTACGGTCGAGGGAACGGGACAACGGACGTTTCACGCCCGCCCCGTCTCAATCATCGCCGCCCTTGGGTGTCAACAGACCGAGTTCTTCCAGATCGATGTCGGTCAGCTCGTCTTCTTCCTCGGTCAACTCGTCCGGATCGATATTCGGAAGCGGCATCGAGAAGTTCGACGGCATGCGCGAGGACAACAGTCCTGCGCCCTTGAGCTCCTCCATGCCGGGTAGGTCGCGGATTTCGGACAGCCCGAAATGGTCGAGGAATTCGAGCGTCGTCCCGTAGGTGACCGGTCGTCCGGGCGTCTTGCGCCGGCCGCGCATTTTCACCCAACCGGTCTCCAGCAGAACGTCGATCGTGCCCTTCGAGGTCTCGACCCCGCGAATATCCTCCATCTCTGCGCGCGTGATCGGCTGGTGGTAGGCGATGATCGCCAGCACTTCCAGCGCGGCGCGCGACAGCTTACGCTGCTGAACTTCCTCGCGCTGCATAAGGAAACCGAGGTCGCCCGCCGTCCTGAACGCCCAGCTATTTTCGATCCGCACGAGATTGACGCCTCGCTTGTCGTAGAAGTCCTGCAATTCGCTCATCAGCGCGCTGACATCGACGCCATCGGGAAGCCGCGCCGCCAGCGCCTTTTCGCTCACCGGTTCGCTCGACGCGAAGACGAGCGCCTCGGCCATGCGCATGGCCTCGGCCTCCATCAGCCGCAGCGCGGGGTTGTCGCTTTCGATCGAGACGACTGCATCGGTTTCCGGCGACGTGTCCTCGTAGAACTCGTCCAGCGCTTCCGCGCCGCCGCCATTGCCCATTTCGTCCATGCTGTCGGTCATTGTTCCGTCCCCGCGCGGGCCACATCCCGCATGTATAGCGTTGCGAAAGGCGCATCCTGGCGCATCTCCAACACCCGTTCGCGCACCAGTTCGAGGCTTGCCGCAAACGTGCTCGCTATCGCCGTCCGCCGCATCTGCGGCGTCGCGATATAAGCCACGATGAAGCTGTCGAGCGCGGTCCAGTCGCTCACGTCGCCGACCAGCTTGCGCAGGATCTCGCGCGCCTCGGTCAGCGACCAGACCGCGCGTTTGGCGATCTCGACGTGATCGATGGCTTCGCGCTGGCGCTGCTGCGCATAGGCGGTCAGCAGGTCGTAGAGCGACGCGTGATACTCGCTTGTCTTGTCCACGATCACCGTCTCCGGCATGCCGCGCGCGAAGACGTCGCGCCCGAGCCGGTTGCGATTGATCAGCCGCGCCGCGGCGTCGCGCATCGCTTCCAGCCGTTTCAGCCGGAATTGCAGCAACGCCGCCATTTCCTCGCCGGTCTGCTCGCCCTCGACCTTCGGTTCCGGGATCAGCAGCTTCGATTTCAGGAAGGCGAGCCACGCCGCCATCACCAGATAGTCGGCCGCAAGCTCAAGCCGCAGCGCCCGCGCCTTTTCGATGAAGACGAGATATTGCCGCGCCAGCTCCAGTACCGAGATCTGCGTCAGATCGACCTTCTGGTTGCGCGCCAGATGCAACAACAGGTCGAGCGGGCCTTCGAAGCCGTCGACGTCGACGACCAGCGCCGGTTCGGACGTGGCGCGTTCCGGGCCATTGTCCTGCCAGACGGCATCCATCGGCACCGCCTTGTTCCTGGCGGCGCCGTTCTCGGCTGCAGTCTGTCGTTCCGTCGCGCTCAATCGCTCCGCTCCTGTTTCGCCGGCGTTCTCCTACCGGCGGACGGTCGCTCCGCGAAGTCAGGCGGCCGCCGTGAAATATCCGTTCAACTCGTCCCGCAGCGCGGCGACTTCAATCGCATCGCCGGGCCTGCCGTCATGGCGCGAGAGATGCGCGAGCGCCGCTTTCGCCCGCTCTTCCGCCCTGCCGGTCAAAGCCGGCGTCCTGGCGGCTACGGCCAGCATCTCGTCCATGACGCCGTTGCAATGTAGGACAACATCGCAGCCCGCGCCAAAGATGCTTTCGGTACGCGTCCCGAAATCCCCAGAAAGTGCGTGCATGGATACGTCGTCGCTCATCAGCAGCCCGTCGAAGCCGATCTCGCCGCGAATGATTGCCTCGATGACCCGCGGCGATGTCGTCGCCGGGCGCGTCGGATCGAGCGCCGAATAGACGACATGGGCGGTCATCGCCATCGGCATGTCGGCAAGAGCCATAAATGGCGGGAAATCATGCCTACGCAGATCCTCCAGCGGCGTGTCGACCACCGGCAGCGCCTTGTGGCTGTCCGAAAACGCACGGCCATGGCCCGGGATGTGCTTGATCACCGGCAGCACGCCGCCATCGAGCAGCCCTTCGGCCGCCTCTCTTCCGAGGATCGCCACGGTCTCCGGATCGTGCCCGTAGGCGCGGTCGCCGATCACGTCATGCGCGCCTTCGACCGGCACGTCGAGCACCGGAAGGCAGTCGGCGGTAATGCCGAGCGGCAGAAGGTCCGCCGCATGCAGCCGCGACATGGCACGGGCGGCCCGTTTTCCGGTCGCCGGATCCTTGCGATAAAGCGCGCCGATCGCCGCGCCGGACGGATAGCGTTGCGCGATCGGCTCCCGGATGCGCTGTACCCGTCCGCCCTCCTGGTCGATGAAGACCGGCGCGTCGTCACGCCCGACAAGCATGCGGAAATGCGCCGTCAGCGCCTCGATTTCCTCCGCTAGGCCGATATTGCGCGCGAACAGGATAAGCCCCCACGGTCTTTCGCGGGTCAGGAACGCCACCTCGTCCTCGGTGAAGCGTATTCCGGCACAGCCGGTGATCATCGCCTTTGATTCGGTCATGGCGAATCATATCCACATTCGCCGGAAACGAGAAAGGGCGGCCGAAGCCGCCCCAGTCGATACAGGTCGAAACGACCGCTTTAGCGGGCGACGAAACAGCTGCCGCCCGCGCGCTTGTAGGCCTCGCACAGCGCGACGGCATCCTGCCGGCTGGTCGCCGCGACGCGAACGCGATGGAATGTTCCCCGTCCCTCGATTTCGGCCGTCTGGATGGTGATCGCGCGGCCGCCGAGGATGTCTGAATAACGCCGCGACAGGTTTTGCGCCGTCTGCTGGGCGAGTTCGGCCGAGGGCTGCGAAGCGATCTGCACCGAATAGCCGCTCGAGGTCTGCTGTGTCGGCACCTGCGCCGGTTCGGTCGCCCGCGCCGTCTGGGTCTGTTGCGGATTGACGATGTTGACCGGCTGGTCGACCGGCCGTTCGGGTATGCTGGTCGGCGTGCGAATGGGCTGGGCGCGCGGCGCCGTCGCGACCGTCTCCCCGGCCGGAGGTTCGGCGGTCGTTTCCGCGGCCTGCGGTTCGCTTGCCGTGGCAAGGGTTTCGAGCGCCGCATTCTCTGCCGGCGTCATCTCCACGCTGGTTTCGGCCGTGTCCGCCGGTTGCGGAGCCGCGGTCGCGGTTTCGGTTTGCGCCGCCGGCGGCTCAAGCCGGGCCGGCGCAGGCGCCATGTCGATCTTGCGGATCGTTTCGGCTGCGCTTCCGGCCGGAGGCCCCTGCGGTTCCGCCGGAGTCGTCGCCGCAGCGGCGGGAGCCTCCGGTTGCCCCGTCTCGACAAACGATCCGTCAGGCTTGACGATCACCGTGCGCACCCGGCGCGGCGTCAGGAGCGCGGTCGGGCTTTCCGTGGAAACGGCCGGTCCGGTCGCCTCCGCGCTTTCCGGCAACAGACGATCCTCGCCCTTGCCAGCCTCGGTCACGCCATTCGGAAGCGCTTCCGATCCGGCGCCGGTCAGATCGATCGGCTCCTCGGATGTCGAGACGAGGGATTCCTGGCTCGGTTGGGTTTCGGTAATGCCGTCGACCTCGCCATAGACTGCGCGGTCCTGGTTCGGAACCTGCTTGCCGCCCGGATCTTCGGGTACGACCTTGACCGGATCGGGATCTGCCTTGACCAGCACCGGAGCGCCGTCCCCGCCGGTCTCGCGTCCGGTCAGGCTGAATGCCGCGATGGCGCCGATAATGGCGATCCCGCCGACAACCGCCGCAATCATCATGCCGCGTTTCGGCTTCTGCGGTGCGGCGGCGGGCGCGGACATGCCGACGACCGGCGCATTTTCCTCGGTCGCGCCGAAGTCCTCGCCGCCGTCCTTCGCGGACATGTCGTGATCGACGAATTCGAGATCGCGCGCGAGATCGTCCTCAAACGCACCCATGTCGAAATCCAGGCGTGTATCGGCGGCTGCTGCTGTCGCGGCGGCGGCCTGGCTCATCGCCGGAGTCGGTTCCCGGTCACGCTGGCCGCTGTCATACTGGTCGTAGCCGCTCAGAGCGGCATCCAGTTCGCGTTCGATGTCGACCGCCGCGGACCGCGTTTCCTCGACTTCCGGCAGCTCCGGCAGATCGAGCGGCTGCATCGTTTCCATGTCGCCGGCAGGCATTTCCGCCGTCTCAAGAAACGGCGGATTGTCCGCCCCGAGATCGGCGCCGAGTTCCTCGGCCATCATCTCGATGTCGTCGAGCACGGCTTCCTCGTCGATCTCCGTCTCGGCGGCAACCGGTTCCGGCGTTTCGACCTCGACTTCCTCGTCAAGATCGAGGTCGAATTCGAACGGCTCTTCGGCCTCGGCTTCGGCCGGTTCTGCCGCCGGTTCGAACGAACCTATTTCTTCGCGCAGCGCTTCATAGGATGCGACCTCTTCACGTGTCGCCTCATCGGCGACAGCCTCATCGCCCGGCATCTCGTCGTAGGAAGCGACGTCTTCCTCCGGTGGCTCGAACGCGGCCACCTCTTCCTGTAAAGCCTCAAACGCTACGGCCGTTTCCTCCTGAGGAGCCTCAAACTCCATGCCCTCTTCGGGCGGAGCCTCAAACTCCATGCCCTCTTCGGGCGGAGCCTCAAACTCCACGCCCTCTTCCTGCGGAGCTTCAAACGCAACGGCCTCTTCCTGCTGAGCCTCGAAGGCCGCGACATCGTCCTCCGGAGCTTCGAAAGGCGCAGGCTCTTCGTATTCCGATTCCGGTTCCGGTTGCGCGGTCTCCTCCGCCGACATCTCATCGAGGGAAAGCGTCAACCCGTCGCTGAGCGCGCTTTCGAATTCATCGAGAATTTCGGCATCCTCGTCGGCCGGCGCCGAAGCGGCCGGCTCTTCCTCGAGCCCGTCCTCCGCGAACCAGTCCGGTGCGTCCGCCGGAATCTGCGGCGACATGGGCTCCTGATCGGAGGCTTCCGCCACGTATTCGTCCTGCTCCTGGACGGCGGGCGTAACACTTGCGGCGGCCGTCTCGGACGGCCAGGGCGCGCCCACCTTCTCGCCAAGACCGCCAAGCAGATCCATCAGTTCGGCTTCCAGCGTGTCGGCATCGGCAAGATCCGGCGCGGCCGTTTCTGCAGCGGCGATGTCCGCGGCGCCAGGCATTTCCGGCTCCGGCGCGGATTCCGGGTTATACGCCGGCTCTTCCGGCAGGATATCGTCGGCTGACGTCAGTTCCTTTTCGGAAAGCTCGGCCTCGAATTCATCGTATTGGGTGGCGGGAACGGCTTCTTCGACCGCGCCCTCGTCCGATGCGGTCTGATACCCGGGATAGTTCTCGAGTTCGCGCAACAGCTCGGCCTCGAGATCGATCTGCTCGCCACCCGCCACGTCCTTGCGAGCGGCTCCGTCGGGCTGCGAATAGCCGATGATCTGCGAAAGCTCGAACAGCGGATCGTCGCGCGAGATCTCGCCTTCATCGCTATTTTCGACGTCCAATTTGCGATTGGTTGCGTCCGTCATGCCGGTACCCCGTACGCCTTACCCAGGGGACGTTTTATCCCCGATTACGCTCATTGCCAGCGTATTATGGGCAAAAGGTGACAGGGTTTTACCGCATTTCCGCGGGTGAATCAGCCCCAACAATGGCAAGGCCCGATCGCAGCACATAAAGCACGCCCTGCACCAGACCCAGTCTGGCACGGGTCAATTGTGGGTCGTTAACCTTAATAAAGCGTAATTCGTTGTTGTCCGTGCCACGATTCCAGTGGCCGTGGAAGGCACTGGCGAGATCGTAAAGGTAGAAGGCGATGCGGTGCGGTTCATGCGCCTGCGCCGCCGCCTCGATCACGCGCGGATACTCCGCGAGCTTGCGCACCAGCGCGATTTCCGCCTCGTCGGTCAGCCGGTCGAGATCGCCCGGCTCCACCACGACTTCGCCGCCGAACTGCTCCGCGGCCTGGCGGAACACCGAATGGCAGCGCGCGCTCGCATACTGCACGTAGAAAACCGGATTGTCCTTGGACTGCTCCGTCACCTTGGCGAAATCGAAATCCAGCGGTTCGAGGTTCTTCCGGTACAGCATCATGAACCGGACCGGGTCGCGCCCGACCTCGTCGACGACATCGCGCAGCGTAACGAACTGGCCGGCCCGCTTCGACATGCGCACCGGCTCGCCGTTGCGGTAGAGCTTCACGAGTTGGCACAGCAGCACCGTCAGCTTGACCGTCCCGCCCGAAACGGCTCGCGCCAGCGCTTCCAGCCGCTTCACATAGCCGCCATGGTCGGCGCCCAGCACATAGATCATCTCCGCGTAACCGCGCCTGTACTTGTCCATGAAATAGGCCAGGTCGGCGGCGAAATAGGTATAGGTCCCGTCCGACTTCACCAGCGGCCGGTCGATGTCGTCGCCGACCGCCGTCGAGCGGAACAGCGTCTGCTCGCGGTCCTCCCAGTCCTCGGGAACCTGTCCCTTCGGCGGCGGCAGCGTGCCCTTGTAGACATGGCCGTTCAGCGTCAGCTCGTTGATCGCCATGCGGATGCGCTTCTCGCCGTCGGCGTGCAGGTCCCGCTCGGAGAAGAACACGTCGTGATGCACGTTGAGCGCGTCGAGATCGTCGCGGATCATCCCCATCATGGCGTCGATCGACCGGTCCTTGACGATGGCAAGCGCCTCGTCCTCGGGCATTTCGAGAAGGCTGCGGCCGAAATCCTTCGCCAGCGCCTCGCCGACCGGCACGAGGTAATCGCCCGGATAAAGCCCTTCCGGGATCTCGCTGATTGTCTCGCCGAGCGCCTCGCGGTAGCGCAGCATCACCGATTTGGCGAGCACGTCGATCTGCGCGCCGGCGTCATTGATGTAATATTCCTTGGTCACCTCAAAGCCGGCAAAACCGAGCAGGTTGGCAAGCGCGTCGCCGACGACGGCGCCCCGGCAATGGCCGACATGCATCGGCCCGGTCGGATTGGCGGAGACGTATTCCACGTTGATCTTCGCGCCGCCGCCGAGATCGGAACGGCCGTAATCGGTTTCCTGTTCGAGCATCGTGCCCAGCTGCTTGCGCCAGAAACCGTCCGCCAGTTTCAGGTTCACGAAACCCGGACCGGCAATGCCCGCCGCCTCGACATCGCTGTCTTCGGCCAGCTTTTCGGCCAGTTTCTCGCCCAGTTCGCGCGGCGGCATGCCGGCCTGCTTCGCCAGCACCAGCGCCGCATTGGTGGCGATGTCGCCATGCGACGGGTCGCGCGGCGGTTCGATGCCAAGCTTGGAGAAATCGAGCGCGCTGCCGTTTGCCGCCTGCACACCAAGCGTCTCCACGGCCTTGATGACCCGATGACGGAACTCGGTGAAAATGTTCATGATCATGGTCCTGGATGAATTCGGGGAACCGGCATCCGGTTCGCGGAGGCGTGGCTATCGCAATTCCGGTGTGTGGTCAAACAGGCGGCGGTGTTCCGATTGCGCGAATGTGTCCGTCATGCCCGCCAGATAGTCGGCGACGCGCCGCGCTAAAGCCGCTTCGTCGAGCTGGGCGAACTGCACCGACCAGATACCGCCCATCTTCTCCGGATGTTCCATGAATGCGGAAAACAGGTCGCGAACGATGTCCTCGGCCTGCGCGCGCACCCGCATCACGGTCGGATGGCGGTACATGTTGGCGAACATGAACGTCTTCAGTTCCTTTTCCAGAACCGCCATCTCCGGCGTGAACACCGCCATGGTCTCGCCCGCCTCGTAGATGTCGGCGACCGAGGCCGGTTTCGGCCGTTCGAGATTGGCGCCGGTCTGTGAGATCACGTCCTCGACCATGCGCGTGATCAGCCGGCGCGTCGTCTCGTGGCCACGGCGGCTGTCGTCAAGGCCGGGATACAGCCCGTCGACCTCGTCGAGAATTTCGCGCGGCAGCGTCACTTCGCGCAGCATGTCGAAGGTCAGGAGCCCGGCGCGCAGCCCGTCGTCGATATCGTGCGTGTTGTAGGCGATGTCGTCGGAGATCGCCGCCAGTTGCGCTTCCAGTCCGGCATGCTTGTCGATTTCGAGATCCATCAATTCGCAGAAGTTGAGGATCGTCTGGGGAACCGGCCCGTGAACGCCTTTCCCCGTCGCCGGATCGACCAGCGGTCCGTTGTGCTTGACCAAGCCTTCCAGCGTCTCCCAGGTCAGATTGAGGCCATCGAATTCGGCATAGCGCCGCTCCAGCTTCGTCACCACCCGCAGCGCCTGGGCATTGTGGTCGAAGCCGCCATATCCGGCCATGCATTCGTCGAGCACATCCTCCCCGGTGTGGCCGAACGGCGTATGCCCGAAATCATGCACCAGCGCGACCGCCTCGGCGAGATCCTCGTCGAGCCGGAAGGCGCGCGCCAGCGCACGTGCGATCTGCGACACCTCGATCGTATGCGTCAGACGCGTGCGGTAGTGGTCGCCCTCATGGCTGAAAAACACCTGCGTCTTGTGCTTCAGCCGCCGGAAGGCGGTCGAATGAACGATGCGGTCACGGTCGCGCTGGAATTCGGTGCGCGTCCGGCTGCGCGGTTCCTCGGTGAAGCGCCCGCGGCTCTTCGCCGGATCGGTCGCATAAACCGCCCGCTCGCCAAGACCGAAACCGATGCCCTGCAACGTTTCGTCGGATACCGGCTGCATGATCGCGTCACTCTCCCTGCCCCGCCGCCGCTGACGCCCGTATTGACGCGGACGGCGCTGCTTCATACCTATGATGGTACGAGTTGAACACCGTGTGAACCGAAACCGGCGATGGGAACGAGATCATGACCGCGCATCCGGGAAAAATGGCCGACAAGGACGTCACCGTGACCGACGCCTGCGCCGCGCGCGTATCGAAAATCCTGGCCGGAGAAGCCGATAACCGCGCCTTCCGCATTTCGGTGGAGGGCGGCGGCTGCTCCGGCTTTTCCTACAAGTTCGACCTTGTCCCCGGCCCCGCCGACGATGACATCGTCATTGAAAAGAACGGCGCGACCGTGCTGATCGATTCCCTGTCCATGGTTTATCTCGCCGGATCGGAGATCGATTTCGTCGACGACCTGATCGGTCAATCGTTCCAGATCCGCAATCCCAACGCGGTCGCCTCCTGCGGCTGCGGGACCAGTTTTTCCATCTGATCGCGGTTGCTTCAACGAAAAGGCCCGGATCGCTCCGGGCCTTTCGCATGGCTGAGGGAAAGCTGCCGCGAAGCGGTCCCTTGTCCCTTCTACTTCGCTTTCGCTTCGGCGCTCTGGTTCGCCAGACCGCCCGCTTCGGCGTAAGCGACTTCATCATCGCCCGCATTCTCGTCGTCGCCCGCCTCGACCGGGATCACCAGATTGAGCACGACCGCGATGATTGCCGCCGGAAGAAGCCCGGACGTCAGCAGGATCTGCGCGGTCTTGCCGAGATGCTGCAAGGCGCCGGGTTCGAGCTGCAAGCCGAGGCCAACGGAAAGCGCCAGGGCGAAGATCACCATGTTGCGGCGGTTCCACGTGACGTCGGACAGCATGTTGACGCCGGCCGCGGCGACCATCCCGAACATCACGATGACGCCGCCGCCGAGCACGTTGATCGGAACCGTCGACACCACAGCGCCGAATTTCGGGACCAGGCCGCATATGATCAGGAAGATCGCGCCATAGGTCACGACATGCCGGCTCATCACGCCGGTCATCGAGATCAGGCCGACATTCTGGCTGAACGACGTATTCGGCAGTCCGCCGAACACGCCGGCAACCGCAGTGCCAAGGCCGTCCGCAAAGGTCGCTCCGGCGATTTCCTTGTCGGTCGCCTCGCGGCCCGCACCGCCCTTGGTGATGCCGGACGTGTCTCCCACCGTCTCGATCGCCGACACGACCGCCATCAGGCACATGCCGATGATGATCGCCGCATCGAATTCGACGCCCCACTTGAACGGCATCGGCAGCGCGAAAACCGCTGCATTGCCGACATTGCCGAAGCTGACTTGCCCCATGAAGTAGGCGACGACATAGCCCGCAATCAGGCCGATCAGCACCGCCGCGACAGACATGAGGCCGCGCGCGAAGAACTTGACACCGAGCGTGACCAGGATGACGACGATCGCCGGAAACCACATCGCCAGCGAGCCGTATTCCGGCTTGCCGATCAGCGGAACGCCGCCGGCCGCATACTGGATGCCGACCCGGATCAACGCCAGGCCGATCATCAGCACGATCAGCCCCGTCACCAGCGGCGGCAACGCGAAGCGGATACGCCCGATCACCGTCCCGAGCAGGAAATGGAAGCAGCCGCCGATAGCGACACCGGTCATCAGGCCGGCCATCCCGGCCACGCCCTGTCCCGCGACCGCCGGGATCATCACCGGCAGGAAGGCGAAGCTCGTGCCCTGCACGATCGGAAGCCGCGCGCCAACCGGGCCGAAACCGATTGTCTGGAAAAGCGTGGCGATGCCGGCGAACAGCATCGACATCTGGATCATGTAGATCATGCTCGGGAAATCGGGTGAGTTCGATCCGAAGCCGAAACCGGCTGCGCCCGCCACGATGATCGCCGGCGTCACGTTCGAAACGAACATAGCGAGCACATGCTGGATGCCGAGCGGCACCGCATGCGCCAGCGGCGGCGTGTAGTTGGGATCGCGCAGCTGTTCCGCTGTGCCGATTGCTGTGTCTGCCATTTCAGTCCCCTTCTCCTGAGAGATTTCCCTCTCCCATTGAAAAAGGCTACCCGATCGTGACAGTCTGACAAGCAGTCATCGGCGCCCGCGCCCGGTTATCGGCAGGAAAATCAATGAAAATCGCGACTTGGAACATCAACGGCATCAAGGCCCGGCTCGACACTGTGAAGAGTTGGCTGGAACAAGCCGCTCCTGACATCGCCTGTCTGCAGGAGATCAAATCCGTCGACGAGAACTTTCCGCGCGAGGATATCGAGGCGCTGGGATACCATGTCGAGACCCACGGCCAGAAGGGTTTCAACGGCGTCGCCCTCGTGTCGAAATTGCCCTTCGACGAAGTCAATCGCGGCCTTCCCGGCGGCGATGATGACGTCCAGGCGCGGTTCATCGAAGGCGTGTTTTCGACGCCGGGCGGCGTGTTGCGCGTCGTTTCGCTCTATCTGCCGAACGGCAATCCGGTCGACAGCGAGAAATTCCCCTACAAGCTGTCATGGATGGACCGGCTGCACGCATGGACCGAGGAGAGGCTCGCGCTCGAGGAGCCGTTCATCCTTGCCGGCGACTACAACGTCATCCCGATGCCGGAAGACTGCCACGATCCGAAAGTGTGGGAGGGCGACGCGCTGTTCCGCCCGGAAAGCCGCACCGCATTCCGCAAACTGGTAAATCTCGGGCTGACCGAGGCCGTCCGCGCGGTCACCGACGCGCCGGGTGTCTACACGTTCTGGGACTATCAGGCCGGCGCCTGGCAGAAGAACAACGGTATCCGCATCGATCATCTCCTGCTGTCGCCAGAGGCCGCCAACCGGTTGCGTTCCGCCGAAATCGACAAGCATGTCCGCGCCTGGGAAAAGCCGTCGGACCACGTTCCCGTCGTCATCGATTACGCCGCCTGAAGCGGCCCTCCTTTGCCGTCGCCGCATCCCGTGGTATTTTGGGCCCGCAAAGGAGCGGATCATGCGGCTATCAGCAACGATTTTACCCCTTGTCCTGACGGCGGGCCTTGCAGCATCGGCAGGCGCGGCATTCGCCGGCGACAACTGCACGTGCCGCGGCAACGGCACCGACATTCCGGAAGGCGAGACCGTCTGCCTCAAGACGGCATCCGGCATGAAACTCGCGCGCTGCGCCCGGGTTCTCAACAACACCTCATGGAAAATACTGGAAAACGATTGCCCGACAGCGCAAGCGCCGCATCAGTCCGACTGGATCGCCGCAAGAGGCTGAACGTGCCTAGTTCTGGGCGGCAAGCGCGATAGCGGTGCGCCGGTCGGCTTCCGAGGCCACCGCGAAAGCTTCTTCCTGCAGCGCGCGAATCCAGTGCCGCTCCGGATCCTTCGCCTTGTCGAGTGCGGTGGTCAGGATCGACAGGCCGCGCACTGTCTTGCCGGAATCGAACAGGATCTTGCCGAGCATCGCTTCCGAACCGACATGGCCCTTGTGGGCCGCGAGATTGAACCAGCGCGCCGCCTGCACCGGATCGGCCGGCCCCCCCTCCCCGGTCAGGTACATCCGCCCGAGTTCGAATTGTGCGTCGGCGTCGCCGAACTGGCTCGCCGCCTGCAGGAACAGCTGGCGCGCGCGCATCGGGTCGGCCGAAATCGGTGAATTGGGAATGCCGCGGCGCAGATAATTCGCCAGCGACATTAGTGCATGCGCAACGAAAGTCTCGTCGCGGGTGCCGGGCGCGGCGCCTTCGTTGACCAGGCCCTCATAGAGCCGGAAAGCCTCATAGTCGTCTTCCTGCACGCCGTCGCCGGACGCATACATGGTCGCGAGCTTCCAGCGTGCGCCCGCATGGCCGCGCTCGGCGGCGTCGCGATAGGCTTTCAGCGCCTCGTCCTTGCGGCCGTCCTTGTAGGCGGAAAATCCGAACCGGAACAGCATCCACGGGCTCTTCTGGTCGCCATCCTTCGACTGCGCGAAACACGGATTGACGCCGGCAGCCGCCAGCATGAGCGCAAACCCGCACACCGCGGCTGCAAACGCGGTACCGGTGCGGACCTGGTTGTTTTCGTTGGACCGTATGGTGGTCATTTTGACAAACGCATTCCTGTATATCGGCGCAATTCGGTTTCTCTTTCGCCCCGCCGGGATGGGGCGCGGTGCCGCACATCGCCAACAGTTCGGGCGTAAATCCACAACACGCCAGAAGTATGATCGGTTTCGCGCGGCACTCCGTTTACCGCGGCCATGCCGCCCGCGGGCGGCACGACCGCCTGCTCGAGAAGCTCCATGGAATGAAGGGAGGAACGATGCGGCGCGCGCGCCGGCCTGCCCGTCATGTGACGGCGCGGCAAACTGGCTTCCGAAATGGCTATCGCGTCCATCAAATCCTGTCCCTCGCCAGCGCCGATCATGTCGTCCGGACGCCCTGCACTGATGCGATGCGCCGGGTTTATGGCGGCATATGGGCACACGGCCCGCAAGGCGTTCTAAATGAAATCTTAGGCGGAAGGTGTTGCCAAATCGTCACAAGAACGGGCGTTTTCAGCGGGTTTGTTTCGACGGCAATAGACCCGTCATGCCGGACGAAAGGCAAACAAAAACCCCGCCGAAAACGGCGGGGTCATTATCAGAGTTCGTATCGCTCAGAAGTTGAGATTGAACGACGCGCCAAGAGCAAACGACCAGTCATTGCCGACCGTGTTCGCATAGGCTGCGCCCACGCCGCTTCCGCAAATTGTCGCGTTGCCGTCTAGGCAGGTGGCGGCTTGAGCGACGGAGCCGCCCTGCAAATAACTGACCGCGCCGCCGACGCGGAATTCGCCGCCATTGTCACCCTTGAGCGATACGCCGGTCGCGAACGTGAACGTGTCTTTGTTGACGTCTTCCGTCGTCGAGACACCGGAATCCCAGGTCAGGCTGACCAGGCCGGACAGATGGTCCGTGAAGCTGTGACCGATACCGCCCGTCACCGTCCAGCCGTCCTTGTAGAAGAAGTCTTTCTGTCTAGCACCGGTGGTCGTGTAATTCAGCGTCTGCAGGACGCTCCAGTCCGTCCACTTCAGCGAGCCGAATGCCAGCCACGTCGGCGCGATACCGGTTTGCGCCTTGACCTCGAAGCTCTGCGGCATCGTAGCCGAACCGATCGAGGCCGCATTCAAAACGCCGAAACCGGTGACCGAGAACGACCCGGTCAGGTTGTGTTCGACCTGGGACCGGTACATGGCCTGAACCCGCAGCGCGATCTCGGGGATTTCATAAGCCGCGCCGAGGCGGAAGCCGGGAACCATTCCTTCGTGCAGCGAAAGCGCACCGATCGGCCCCAGGGTCGCATTGCCGATCCGGTTGCCCTCGTTATAGGAGATCGACTCCAAAAAGCCGCCGCCCATCAGCCAGAAATTACCCTTGCCGGCATTGAATTTGTAACCGCAGGTCAATCCGAATTCGTCGGTCGAAAATTTCGTGTAAGCGGTTCCGGAGGAATTTACCCCGGCGCCGTCAAGTGCATCTGCGGTGATGCCAGCCGTGATTGCTTGGGGACCGTAGGTCGCATTCGCACCGAAGGGCTGTGTGTAGGTGCCCGCACAGCGAACATCGTCCGTCAGGTTCAACTTCAGCGCAACGCCCGGGACCATATAGCTGTCCAGGTAGTTCCCGTCGGTGCTGGCAGTGGAGACGCCCCCGATTGTGACGGAGTCATATCCCCGCTGCGGCGCGACATAGAGCGCGCCCGCCCGCATGACGAAATTGCCGTCCTCGAACAGGATGTCCGTGTCCGCCGTGCCACGGCTGAAGCCGCCCGCCCATGCGCTGCCCGAAAAGGCCGAAGCGAAAGCCATGCCGATAAGAAGTGTTTTAGATCCCCGAAGCATCCCATCCTCCACCAATGCTTTTCTCCTTTTTGATAAGAAGGCCGCCGTCTTTTCAAGCGCATTATGGCCGCAGGAACGCCACATTCCGTTAATTGGCCTTGTCGCCCCGACGTAAGTTTTGCGATTCTCGACCGACTTACCTTTACGTCAACGGAATGGAACGGCAAAAAAACCGGCGAAATTCACCCGATTTCGGCGGATACAATGCAATTTCGCGCCGAAAAACGGCGTTGTTGCAAATCCGACACATTAGAAGAAATTGTTGTCGGGCGGTGGATATGCGCCACCGCCCGGGATCCGCGAGATCAGCCGATTTGCTCGATACGCGCCAATGCGGCCTTCAGGGAATCGCGGGCCGGAAGCGCTTCGGCCAGCTTCTCCCGCTCCGCCGCAACCACTTCCGGTTTGGCGTTCGCGACGAATCTCTCGTTGCCGAGTTTCCCCTCGAGCTTGGAGATATCCGCCTCGGCCTTCTGGATCGCCTTTTGCAATCGGGCGCGTTCGGCAGTGACGTCGATCAGGCCACCGAGCGGCAGGCAGGCCGTTGCCTCGCCGATCACGATCTGGGCCGAAGCCGGCGGAACTTCGGATTCGATGACGATGTCCTCGACACGGGCGAGCTGCTTGATTGCCGGGTCATGGCTGAGAAGCCGTGCGCATGTCACGTCGTTTGCGCCGACCATCACCAGCGGCGCGGTCGCCGACGCCGGCACGTTCATCTCGGCGCGCACCGAGCGGATACCGGTCACCAGTTCGATCAGCCAGTTGACCTCGTCCGCCGCATCCGCGTCCTCGAAACCCGGCGCCGGCCACTCGGCATGGCACAGAAGCGTGTCGCGGCCCTTGGCCGTGAGCGACCACAATTCCTCCGTCATGAACGGCATGAACGGATGCAGCAGCTTGTAGACACCGTCGAGCACATGCGCCGCGCAGGCCTGCGCTTCCGCCTTGGCGGCCTCGTCTTCGCCGTTGAAGACCGGCTTCAGCAATTCGAGATACCAGTCGCAGAAATTGTTCCACACGAAGCGGTAGGCGGCACTCGCCGCATCGTTGAACCGATACTGGTCGATACCCGCGGCAACGTCGCGCGCCGCCCGCGTGAATTCCGTCAGGATCCAGCGGTTGATCTGCAACTTGGCGTTGTCCGGCCTGAAATCGGGATTGTGTGCGACACCGTTCATCTGCGCGAACCGCGTCGCGTTCCACAGCTTGGTGCCGAAATTGCGGTAGCCGGCAATGCGCGCGGGGTCGAGCTTCACGTCGCGGCCCTGTGCCGCCATGATCGACAGCGTGAAGCGCAGCGCGTCGGCGCCGTATTCGTCGATCAGTTCCAGCGGATCGATGACGTTGCCCTTCGACTTCGACATCTTGGCGCCGTACTTGTCGCGCACCAGCGCATGCACATAGACGGTATCGAAGGGTTCGACGGGCGTGCCTTCCTCGTCCTTCATGAAATGCAGGCCCATCATCATCATCCGGGCGACCCAGAAGAAGATGATGTCGAATCCGGTGACCAGCGCGCTTGTCGGATACCAGGTCTTCAGCGCTTGCGTCTGCTCCGGCCATCCCAGCGTCGAAAACGGCCACAGCGCCGAGGAGAACCACGTATCCAGCACATCCTCGTCACGCGTCAGCGCGACATCTTCGCCGTAATGCGCGCGCGCGGCAGCAGCAGCTTCATCTTCGCTCTTTTCGACGAACACCGTGCCGTCCGGCCCGTACCAAGCCGGAATCTGGTGTCCCCACCAGAGCTGGCGCGACACGCACCACGGCTGGATGTTCTCCATCCAGTTGAAGTAGGTGTTTTCCCAACTCTTCGGCACGAATTGCGTACGCCCTTCCCTGACCGAGGCGATCGCCGGCTTGGCGAGCGTTGCCGCGTCGACATACCACTGGTCGGTCAGATAGGGCTCGATCGGCACGCCGCCGCGGTCGCCATGCGGCACCTGGTGCTTGTGCGGCTCGATGAGATCGACGAGCCCCTTTTCCTGCATCATCGCGACGACCTTGTCGCGCGCGGCAAAACGGTCGAGACCGTCTAGCGCATTCATCGCGGCGACAAGTTCGGCGCTCTGATCGAGGCCGTAATGGAAGTCGGCATTGCCCTTCAGGGTGACACAGGCTTCCTCGTCGAGCACGTTGATCGCCGGGAGGTTCCGGCGCTTTCCGACCTCGAAATCGTTGAAGTCGTGCGCGGGCGTCATCTTGACCGCGCCGGTTCCCGCTTCCGGGTCCGGATATTCGTCCGCGACGATCGGGATCCTGCGCCCGACAAGCGGCAGGATCACATGTTTGCCGACGAGGTTTGTGTAGCGCGGATCGTCCGGGTGGACCGCGACCCCGGTATCGCCGAGCATGGTTTCGGGCCGCGTGGTTGCGACGACGAGATAATCGCGCGCCTCGTATCCAGCCGGCTCGCCGTCGGACGGCTTCCAGGCGATGCGATTGCCCTCGTCATCCAGATTATAGGGATGCTCGTAGGTCGCACCGTCAGCCAGGGGATAGCGGAAATGCCAAAGATGGCCGTCCACCTCGTGCTGTTCCACCTCGAGGTCCGAGATCGCCGTGTGCAGTTTCGGGTCCCAGTTGACGAGCCGCTTGTCCTTGTAGATCAGCCCTTCCTTGTAGAGCCGAACGAAGACTTCCAGTACGGCCGCCGAAAGCCCCTCATCCATCGTGAAGCGCTCACGCGACCAGTCGCAGGACGCACCCAGCCGCTTCAGCTGGTTGAAGATCATGCCGCCGGATTCGTTCTTCCACTGCCAGACGCGCTCGATGAACTTCTCGCGCCCCATTTCCCGGCGGGTCATGTTCTCGCCGCTCTGGGCGAGCTGGCGTTCGACAACCATCTGCGTGGCGATGCCGGCGTGGTCCATGCCCGGCTGCCACAGAACGTTCATCCCCTTCATCCGGTGATAACGGACCAGGATGTCCTGCAGCGTGTTGTTGAGCGCATGGCCCATATGCAGCGAGCCGGTGACGTTCGGCGGCGGGATGACGATGCTGTAGGGGTCCGCGCCTTCCTTGGCGCCCGCCCCGGCGGCGAACGCGTCGGCCTCGTCCCATAATTTGGCAATTCTCGGTTCGACGCTGGCCGCGTCAAAGGTCTTGTCGAGCATGAAAAAATGTCCGCGAGCAATGTCGGTGATTCAGCGGCGTGTAAATCCGAAGCACGCGCGCCTGTCAACAAAGCGGCGGACGGCGCCCGGCTCACATGGTGCGCGGTTCGCCCCGGGCAATGCGTTCGATCTCGCTGCGTACGAGACGCTCGACCAGCGACGGCAGGTTGTTGTCGAGCCAATCCTGCAGCATCGGGCGCAGCATTTCCTCGGCGACCATGTCGAGATCGCGGCCATGTTTTTCCATCAGCAGGTCCGACAGGCTGGAGAAGGAGTTCGACACGCTCTGCGATACGGCTTCCGACACGAGTGCATTCGCCTCGCGGGATGACGGTCCAGCCGGCGCCTCGCCGACCTTGCCGCGCAGCAGGCTGCCGACCTCCCGGAACGCGCCATTGTCGGCCTCGGTGAACCGGGCGTCGTATTTCGCCTGCCGCTCGGCGCTCAACACATCGCGGTCGACCGGATTGAACTCGGCCCGCAGTGCCGCCTCGACCTCCGAGATATCCGGCTCGGGAAACCCTTCCAGCGTAACATCGGCCTTGGCTGTCGGCTCGTCTTCGACGGCTGCGGCTTTCACGTGTTCCTTTTCCAGATAGGCATTGACGGCGCTCGCGATCTCCGTGTCGGGACCCTGCCCGCGCTTCGTCAACGGTGTCTGCGGCAACGCACCCTGCGGCACGCGCGGCCGCTCGGCACCCTCGTCATTGGCCGCCGGCGGCGGCACCGTGACGGAAATCTCCGGGACTTCGGCCTTGTCCGGCTTCGCCTCGGGCAGTTTCGACTGGCTTTCACCGGCGTCGATGATCCGGCGGATCGATGCCAGGATCTCGTCCATGGAGGGTTGTTCGCGAAGAGCGTTGCTTTGTGCCATGTGGTCTACCATCACCATCGGACAGCCGGGTCATCCGGCGAATCATTGCAAAACGTTAGCTGATGATCCGGCCGATGAGAATCCCGCCGCTTCATCGCGACGAAGCGGCCCACAACATTAAGCTGTCGCTATGGTTAACGGCCGTCCGGCGTGCGCAGTCCGAACCACTTGTCCTTGACGGCCTCGTAGTGCTCCTTGGGGTCGTGCATGGCGACACGAAGCCCGAGATTCTTGGCGGTCAGGCCGCCAATAGCCGAACGAAGCGCGTAGCTGGAGACGACGACATCGCGTTCCGACTGGGCAAGAGCGATCTGCGCCGACAGGACATCCGCCTGCGCGTTAAGCACATCGAGAGTGGTGCGCTGGCCGACATCGCGTTCCTGCACCACGCCATCGAGCGCGAGGCGCGAGGCGCGCAACGTTTCGCGATTCGCGGATACCGCGGCGCGCGAAGCCTGCAACTGGGTCCAGGCGGATGTGACGGCGGCACGAACCTGATCGCGCGCAACATCGGTATTGATACGCGCCTGACCGAGCTGTTCCTTCTTCTGGCGCACGGTCGCGCTCGCCGAGCCACCCTGGTAGATCGGCACGGTCACTGTCGCACCGATCGTGGCGCTGTTCCCGGTAAACGAACCGCCGTAGCTACTGGAATAACTGGTATAGTCGCGCGATACCGAAGCCGACAGACCGACCTGCGGCAGGAAGGCGCCTTCGGCGGCCTTGACGCTGAACAGGCCGGAATCGACCAGATGGTTGCGGAGCCGGATCGCCGGGTGTTCCTTGAAAGCGATCGATTCCGCGGAGGCCAGCGATCTTGGCATACCCTTGGATAGTGCAGATGCCGTTTCGAGTTTGCCCGGCGCGGCGCCGGTCAACTGCCTGTAGACGGCCTCACTGGAGGCCGCTGCCGCGCGGGCTGCCACGAGCTGCGCCTGGGCGGCGGCGCGGCTCGCACGAGCCTGCTCGACGTCGGTGCGAGTTCCCTCGCCGACATCGAATCGCGCCTGCGCGGCGCGCACCTGCTCATCGAGGAAGGCGAGGTTGCGCTGCCTGAAAATTGCGATCTGGCGATTCTGGATAACGTCCATATACGCCTGGGCCGTATCGTACAGGATATTCTGCTCGGTATTGCGGAGATTTTCGCGTTCCGCCAGCACGCCGGCTCGGGCGGCGCGAACACCGTTGCGCGTCTGGAAGCCGTCGAAAAGCGACTGGCTGATCGAAATTCCGAAACTGGCGCCAGTTACGCTTCGCCCCGTGGGATCACTCCATGAATTGGTGATTCCCGCAGTTCCGGTAACCCGAGGACGGTAACCCGATTTGGCGAGCGCGACGCCTTCGTCCTGGATGCGGACACCGGCCCGCGACGAGTTCAGCTCGGAATTGTTTTCATACGCTTTGGCAAGCGCACCGAAGATGTTTTCGGCGGACGCAACCTGCGGCATGAAAGCGACAGTGGCGACCAGCGCCGCTGCGATAATGGATTTGCGCATCCGTGGCCCCTGAACAACGACTCAAGACTATTGACTTGCAGGTTTTTATTTGCCGCATCGTTAACGAGCAATACCCGCATGGGAAGTTATTGCCGTGTGTTGCCGTATGGCAACCATTTTCGGCAATTTAGAGCGAGAATTCCGGTTCGCGCTGGAATCCCGGCAAAGGCTTGACGCTCAGGTTGAACGCCTTGCGTCCGGAAACGAAGTCTCCGTCGTTGACATAGAGCGTGGCAAAACCGCTCGGCCCATACCCTTCGACAGCGACAAGGCGCCCGCCGTCCTTCAGTTGATCGAACAATGCGCCCGGCACCTCATCCACCGCGCCACCGACGAAAATGACATCGTAGGGGCCTTCGCTGGCATAACCTTTCTCGAAGGCGCCGGTGACGACGGCGACATTGTCGAATCCGTTGTCAACCAGGATGTCAGTGGCCCGCGCCGCGAGATCCTCGTCGGCTTCGAGCGCGATCACCGCGCTGCCGAGTTTCGACAGGACTGCGGACGAATATCCGGTGCCGCAACCGATATCGAGAACAAGGTCGGACGGCTTGACGTCGGCGAGCTGCGCGAGCCGCGCGAACGGCGACGGTTCCATCATGTAACGATGTGCGCCGGCAGCGGCGGCGGTGATCTCGATGTCATCGTCGATATAGGCAAACGGCTTGAGCCGATCAGCGACGAAAGCCTCACGCGGCACGGAAAGCAATGCATCGAGGATGCGAAGGTTGGTAACGTCGGTTGTGCGGACCTGGCTGTCGACCATTGCGCGGCGCAGTTCGTCGAAATTATGCCCCATGGCTCGGATCCCGCTTCCGTTGTTTATGCTCTCATGCCGCGACAACGTACCATGGAATGATGGAGGCCTCGCCCGGAATCGAACCGGGGTGCAAGGATTTGCAGTCCTCTGCGTAACCACTCCGCCACGAGGCCGTTCCTGGGTCGTTGTGTATGGCGCGTCCTGTTAACAGAGGGTTTTAAAACCGGCAAGCACCATCGCTTCGCAAGCGGTTTTTTCTTGTTTATGTCAAATTTCAGGGGTGCCGCAAGGTAACATATTTCGGGCTTTGAACGGTCAAATCGGGAAACGGATTGCACGGCTCGGCGTAAAGCCGCGCCAGCAGCAGCACCGATTTCAGGCATTCTTCCCCGTTTGCCTGTCGCGCTTGTCGCCGCGCCGGTTCCAGCGCACGATCAGCTTTCGCCGCCAGCGCCGCACGCGCGGGACGTCATTCGCCAGAATGAGAAGTCCAAGCGGCAGCATCCAGAACCCGACGACAGGAAGAAAACCGACGGCCCCACCGGCGACCAACGCCGATCCGAGCGCGATGCGCCCGGCACGCGAAGCGGGCACCGGCATGGTGCGGTTCAGCACCTTGATGGTGTTCTTTGTCGGATAGCGGGGTGCGCCGTCCTTGCCCTGCGTGTTGTCGGCCATGACTTGCCCTGGTGATCAGCTTGCAGATAGGCGCGCGGGCGGCTCATTGCCAGCCGCCGCTAAAACGCTTTCGAAGCGCGATTGCCCGCCCCGCTAAAATAGGTCAAAAAAGTTTCATTCGCGCCTTGGCAAATCGGAGCGACCTTTGATATAGGCTCCGCTCAGCCTGAGCGGCTATTCCCCGGTAGCTCAGCGGTAGAGCAACCGGCTGTTAACCGGTTGGTCGATGGTTCGAATCCGTCCCGGGGAGCCAGTTTCTGAAAAGGGTCAGCAAAATATGCTGACCCTTTTTTGGTTTCGGGCTTTTACGACGAGGCGATCCCGGCCAGTTCGGCACTGATTTGCGCGGCCCGTGCAACGATGTGATAGCGACGGCCCGCGCAGATGATGAAAAGGCTCCGCGTTTCAGCCGCCCTTTTTCTGCTCCTCGATGTGCTGGATCGAGTCGTGGATGTTTTTCTTCAGGCGCTCATAACTTTCCTTGTCCATCGCGGTTGTGTCTTTCCAGACTCCCTGATGCTTCCGCCCGGTCGCAAGGCCTTCCTCATATGCCTTCAGCCACTCGTTGATATCACCCAGATCTTCATAGAGGCGGGCGAGTAATTCGTCTCTGACCGTCATATCTGCCTCCCTTTCCTACCGATATGCACACGGGCATTCGCAACAGGTTTCGATATACGTGTCAATTGGACGGAGCGGCCCGTGGCGGCGGATTGCCGGCAGGCTCCGAAGCCCGCCGCGCCTAGTGGCGCATCGGGCCGTCCACGCGCAGGGCGATGCGAGCAATGTTCATCGCCGGGAGGCCGACCTCCTCGTCGGGGAAAAGCCGCTCCTCGGCCTGCCTGAACATGTCGGTAAAGCCGAGCTGGTCTGCAAACACGACGCCGGCGACGCGCACCGAGATTGCATCGGCCGATCCTGCCGGACCGAAATAGACGTCGCGCACATTCGCCGATATGCGTTCCGCTACCTCGGTGGCCTCGGCCTCGCCGGCTCCGGGAAGAAACAGCCCGAACATCGTGGCGCCGATCCGGCCGACAATATCGGTCGCGCGCACCGACGACCTGATCGCCACGGCGATCAGCGTCAGCGCATCGTCTCCCGCTTCCAGGCCATGGCGCTTGTTGATGATATGCAGGCCGTCGGCATGTACGATAAGGAATGCGCCCGACGGATTGTCCGACGGCAAGATAGCCGCGCGCCGGTCGACGACTTGCGAAAAGGCGCCGGGCGCATAGAAATCGGTCAGCCGGTCATGTGACGCAGCGCGGTCCAGCTCCCGTTGACGATCCGAGAGCCGTTTACGCAATCCCGCATATGCCGTCAGCAACGGAAGCGAAATGCAGACCGGCAGGATGACGGCGCTGACTATGCTGCGCCCGAACGACGTGAGCGCAGGAACATATAACAGGAGGGCGTTGACGAAGATCGAAAGCAACAGGCTGGCGAAAACGCCCGTGACGACGAGCCAGACATTTTGCATCCGTGAAACCGCAGGATCGAACACGTGCAAAGCTCCCTCACCGTCTCGAATCATGTGCCGACAGCTTAGGCTTGCGGGCATGTAAAACCGGTTTCGCAAATACCTAGAATGCGACCGACCACACCCGGCAAACCGGACCGGCTTTCACGCCGCCATGCTTTCCGCATCCGGCAATTCGCCCGGATATCCGAGCAGATAGCCCTGCCCCATTTCAACGCCTAACGCCTTGAGCGTGCTTTTTTCCCGCACGGTCTCGATTCCTTCCGCGATAACCATAGCACCGGTTTCATGCGCATAGGACATAATACCGGTGGTTAATGCGCGCCGACCCGGATCGTTGTCGACATGCCGCGTCAGGTTGATGTCGAGTTTGATGATGTCGGGGCGCAGTTGAAGGATGTGGCGAAAACTCGAATATCCTGCACCTGCATCGTCGACCGCGATCCGTACGCCTCCGGCGATCAGCGGAGCCAGCGTATCGCGCAAGGCGCTATAATCGTCGACAGGCGTATGTTCCGTGAGTTCCAGGACCAGCCTTTCGAGCGGCGTTCCGGTGAGCAGGTCCGCCAACCGGCCGCTCGACACCGTTTCCGGAGACACATTCAGCGTCAGAAACAGGTCCGCCGGCGCCTTGTCGATGAATTCGAGCGCCTTGCCCAGGACGGCCAGTTCCAGATCGCGGCCGAGCCCGGCCGCCATGGCATCCCTGAACCATGCGTCCGGCGGGCGGTAGGGCAGCGGTTCGAAACGGCACAGCGCCTCGAACCCGGCCGTCATCATGGTCTTGAGATCCACGATCGGCTGATAGGCGATCGAGAATTCGCTGCCCTTCAGGATGCTGCGGACGCTGTTCGCCTTCAGTTCCTGTTCGCTGCGCTCTTCGATCTCGCGATTGACCTGGCGCGAAACCAGTTCCGCGAACATGCGCATCGTCTCAAGGTCCCGCGGATTGAGCGAATCGTGGGGCGATTGGCTCAGGCAGCAGACCATCCCGTACGGTTCCCCGTTCCGGCGCTTGACCGGGATGGCGATATGCGAGCCGATTTGCAGCGTCTCGGTGATCGCCATCGACCGGGCATGCCGGTTCTTCGATGTATCCGGAATGAGATCGGGAAGCCGGCCTTCGAGAATATGGGTGCAATAGGTCTCTTCCAGCAGGTGGGCATCGCCGACGTCGATGACATGCGTCATGCCCGGCGCGTCGACGCAGCGGAACACTGCTTTTCCGTCCACGAATTCGGAAAGATAGGCAGCTTCCATGCCGCGATGTTTGCGAATTGCTTCGAGTGCTTGTTGAACGAGATCTGACTCGGCCACTTCAGTCGACAGCCGTTCGCCGATCATTGTTTTAGACAAGGCCATCATCATCCAACCTGAGCGCGAAGCGTTTGACCGAACAACATTTCGACTTCGGCCCGAAGAAATTCTTCTTCGCTCACAGGCTAGTGACAATTCCTAAAACCAACTTAAAGGCGAACGGCAAGTTGTCGCCCGTGGAAACTGCGGATTTGTTTATCGAGATATTCTTGCAGTCCGCACCTAATGCGGGAGGCGTCCCGTCAGCGGGTCCCTGCCGATGAAAGCATCGGCCCGCGTCGTCTCGATCCGGGCCTGCGCGAGGCTCAACAGCGCGTTCGCAACTTCATCGTCGCCCCAGCCCGCCGCCACCGCTCGTTCCGCAAGCGCTTCGAAATCGGCCTCAATTGAGGATTCGCAATCGAGGTCGCGATCATCGGTCATGTCTGAGGAACGGAAGTCCATCTGAATATCCCCGAAATTTCGGCGCGAGCGGCCGGTACGATTGACGCGGGTAACTTACCGGAATCGGTACACAAATGTGGTTAAGGAAGCCTTACGGCATCAATGTGGCCGGCGTAAAATCACATTTGAACAAAGGATCGTGACGCGTCTTTCAAACCGTGACGTGCCACCGCGCGCGAAACTTCCGGTTTTGTCACCCAATTCGGTCTTGCCGCTGATCCAACGCGGCACGAACGGCGTAACACCCTCCACGACCGAATTAGAAATGGACCGATGCAAGACCACCCGCCTGCCCGCCTTCCCGAAGCCCCCGTCATCGTCTGGTTCCGCAGCGATTTGAGGACCCGCGACAACCTCGCATTGCTGGCGGCTGCCGAAAGCGGCAATCCGGTCATCCCGCTCTTCGTCCTCGAGGACGACAAGCGCACGATCCCGCTCGGCGGCGCCCAGCGCTGGTGGCTGCACAATTCGCTCGGCCGGCTTGCCGAAAGCCTCGACCGTCTTGGCGCGCGCCTCGTCCTGAAACGCGGCGACCCGCTGCACATTCTTGAAACGCTGATCGCGGACACCGGGGCGAAAGCGGTCCTGTGGAACCGCCGCCATGCACCGGCGCAGATGCGACGTGATGCGGCGATCAAGGCGGGTTTGCGCGTCAATGGCACAACGGTCGAAAGCTTCTCCGGCCAGCTTCTGCACGAACCGACGCGCATGAAGACCGGCTCCGGCGGCCCCTACCGTGTTTACACGCCGTTCTGGCGCGCCTTCTCCGAGACCCACCATCCCCGCCCTCCTGCCGATGCGCCGGAAAGACTCGTTGCGTTTGACCGTGCGATCGATAGCGAGGCGCTCGGCGACTGGACGCTGTTGCCGGCACGCCCGGACTGGGCCGGCGGCATCGCGGCGGAATGGACGCCCGGCGAAGCTGGCGCGCGCGCCCGTCTCGGCCGTTTCCATGAGGAAGCGCTGTCCGGCTACGCGGAGAAGCGCGATTTTCCCGGCGGCGTTTACACCTCGAAACTGTCGCCGCATCTGGCCTTCGGCGAAATCACCCCGTTCCAGATCTGGCACGCGACGGAAGCCGTCCGCGAGGCCGCGCCCGCGCGCGACCTGACGACTTTCCGCAAGGAGCTTGTCTGGCGCGAGTTCTCGTATCACCTGCTGGTCAATTTCCCCGGCCTGCCCTGCGAAAACTACAATGCCGGTTTTGACAATTTCCCGTGGCGCGCGCCCGGCCCCAACCTCGAAACATGGCAGCGTGGAAAGACCGGCTATCCGATCGTCGACGCCGGCATGCGCGAGCTCTGGCAGACCGGCTGGATGCACAATCGCGTGCGTATGGTCGTCGGCTCCTTTCTCGTCAAGCACCTGCTGATCGACTGGCGTCATGGCGAGGCATGGTTCCGCGACACGCTCGTCGATGCCGATCCGGCCTCCAACACGGCGAGCTGGCAATGGATCGCCGGATCGGGCGCCGATGCTGCGCCCTATTTCCGCATCTTCAATCCGATCCTGCAGGGCGAGAAATTCGATCCCCGCGGCGCCTATGTCCGCCATTTCGTGCCCGAACTCTCGAACCTGCCGGACAAATACCTGCACAAGCCGTGGGCAGCGCCAGTATCCGTCCTCGAAAACGCCGGGGTGAAACTCGGCGAGACCTATCCTCGTCCTGTTGTCGAACACCAGGGCGCGCGCGATCGCGCCTTGGCCGCATACCAGCAAATGAAAGGGAAAGCCGCGTGACCGTGAATTTCGTCCCGCCCGTCGCATCGCAGCGGGTTCATCGAAACAAAAAAATCGCCGTCATCGGCAGCGGCATTTCCGGCATTTCGGCCGCTTGGTCGCTTTCCATGCGCCACGACGTGACGCTCTACGAAGCCGACAACCGGCCGGGCGGCCATACCTGCACGGTCGACGTCGATTACGATGGCACGCCGGTCGCCGTCGATGTCGGCTTCATCGTCTTCAACGAGCGCAACTACCCAAACCTGTCGGCCCTCTTCCGCCATCTCGGCGTCAAAAGCGAAGAATCCAACATGAGCTTCGCGCTTTCGCTCGACCGCGGAGGGCGCGAATGGTGCGGCCAGAACCTGCTCAGCCTGTTCGCACAGAAGAGCAACCTGTTCTCGCCGTCCTTCTGGTGGATGCTGAAGGAGATCCTGCGCTTCAACCGCCAGTGCCTCGCCGACCGGCAGGCCGGCCTGCTCGACCGCGTCACGATCGGAGACTATCTGGCGCTTCGGGGGTTCTCCGCGCGGTTTCGCGATGACTACCTGATCCCGATGGCCGCCGCGATCTGGTCGACGCCGCGCGTGCGCATGCTGGAGTTCCCGGCCCGTTCCTTCGTCAATTTCTTCGAGAACCACCGCCTGCTCGAGGTCGTTCCGCCGGTGTGGCAAACCGTCTCCGGCGGTTCGCGCACCTATCTGAACCGGATGCTCGCCGGCTTCGACGGCCGCCTGCTGACCGGCACTCCGGTCCGCTCCGTTCAACGCGTCGCCGGCGGTGTCGCGGTGACCGATGAAACCGGCGCGACCGAAATCTACGACGATGTCGTGCTCGCCTCGCACACCGACCAGAGCCTCGCCATGCGCGGGCATGACGCAGCGGACGACGAGCGGTCGGTCCTGCAGGCAATCCCCTACAAGCCGAACCGGGTTGTACTCCACCGAGATCCGTCCTTCATGCCGCGACGCAAGGCCGCCTGGGCCGCCTGGAACTATCTGCGTGACGCGAGGGACGGCGAGGACAGCGACATCTGTGTAACCTACTGGATGAACCGGCTGCAGAACATCGATCCCGCAAAACCGCTCTTCGTCACGCTCAACCCGCCGCGCGACCCCGCGCCCGGTTCGGTCTTCGGCGAATGGAGCTTCGACCATCCGCAATACGACGCCGCAGCCTTCGACGCCCAACTGCGCCTCAACCGTATCCAGGGACGCGGCGGCATCTGGTATGCGGGCGCCTGGACCGGCTACGGCTTCCATGAGGACGGGCTGCGCTCCGGCCTGGACGTCGCCGTGGCGCTCGGCGGCGTTGTGCCCTGGCGTCCGGAAACAACGATAGCACCACCGCACGACATGGCGCTGCCGCTTGTCGAGGCAGCGGAATGACGATGAGTTCGCAAGACAAGCCGCCGTTTCCGCCCGTCGGCGACGCGGCAAGGCTCTATCCGGGCAAGGTCATGCACGCCCGACTGATGCCCTTCGGCCATCGCTTCACCTATCGCGTCTTCTCGCTGCTGATCGATCTCGACCGCCTCGGCGAGGCTGGCCGGCTTTCGCGTATTTTCGCAGTAAACCGGTCCGCGCCTGTGTCGTTCCACGAGACCGATCACCTCGACAAACATTCGAGCGCCCCGACGCTGCGCGCCTACGCCGATGAACTCGTGGCCAACGCCGGTTTGCCGCGACCGGCAAGCGTGCAGCTTCTGTGCTACCCGCGCATCCTCGGCTACGTCTTCAATCCGCTTTCGGTTTATTATTGCCGTGACGAAAACGGCGCGCTGTCGGCACTGATCTACGAGGTGCGCAACACCTTCGGCGAGCGCCACACCTATGTCTGCCCCGTCGAGGACGGCCAGATGAGCGAAGCCGGCCTCCGTCAGGAACGCACAAAGATTTTCTACGTCTCGCCCTTCATCGACCTCGGCGCGCGCTACCATTTCCGTATGCTGCCGCCCGGCGACACGGTGCGCATGCGCATTCTCGAAACCGAGAACGGCAAGCCTCTACTCTCTGCGACTTTCGCCGGCGAGGCGAAGGCGCTTACCTCCGCCAACCTTCTCGCATTGCTCGCCCGTCTGCCCTTCATGACGATAAAGGTGATGGCCGGCATCCATTGGGAAGCGCTGAAGCTCTGGCTCAAGGGCGCAAAGTTCCATTCGCGCGGAAAACCGCCCGCACCCGCAAGCTATGGCAACACGCAAAACGCGCTGGAACCGGCCGAATAATCCGGATACCCTTGAATAATGAGCGCTGATTACGACCTGATCAACGGATCCGCCTCAAGGGGACGGACTGCTGACGAAATGATTTCGAAAGCGGTGCATCTGACACCGCAGAACATCCGCCGCAGCCTTCGGGGGATCCCGCTGAAGGCCAAACTGGCTCTGCGCGCCGCTACCCGGCTGCCGCATGGCTCGCTGACGATCCAGTTGCCCGACAAGCGCGTCATCAAGGTCGGCGGCAACAGCCCGGGGCCCGAGGCGGTGCTGATCCTGCACAACTGGAACCTGCCGAGGCGCGCGATCTCCGAGGCCACCATCGGCGTCGGAGAAAGTTATATGGACGGCGACTGGGAAAGCCCCGATGTCACCGCATTCCTCGAATTGTTCGTTGCCAACGAGACACTGGGCTACCAGATCGTGCGCGCGAACCACGTCTTCCGGATGTTCAACGCGCTCCGCCACTGGCTGAACCGCAACACCAAAACCAACGCGAAAAAGAATATTTCCGCCCATTACGATCTCGGCAACGAGTTCTATGCGCGCTGGCTCGATCCGAGCATGACCTATTCCTCGGCGCTTTTCGCCGACGGCGCAAACGACCTGGAATCCGCCCAGGCCGCCAAATATCGCGCTTTGGCGAAGGCGACTGGCATCGGCCCCAACGACCACGTGCTGGAGATCGGCTGCGGCTGGGGCGGTTTTGCCGAATTCGCCGCCCGCGAGATCGGCTGCCGCGTCACCGGCCTGACGATCAGCCGCGAACAGCTCGATTTCGCGCGCGAGCGAATCCGCCGCGCCGGCCTGTCCGACAGGGTCACGCTGAAATTCCAGGATTACCGCGACGAGCGCGAGACTTATGACCGCGCCGTCTCGATCGAGATGTTCGAGGCCGTCGGCGAACGCTACTGGCCGGCCTATTTCTCCAAGGTCCGCGACGTCCTGAAACCCGGCGGCCGGGCGGGCTTGCAGATCATCACCATCAATGAACGCGCCTTCCCGGAATACCGCGCGAACCCGGATTTCATCCAGCGCTACATCTTCCCGGGCGGCATGCTCCCGACGCCGGAGATCCTCGACACGCTGACCTCCCGGCAGGGCCTGGAAAAGGCCGGCGAGCGCATCTTCCCGCAGGACTACGCGCGCACGCTGAAACTGTGGCGGGAACGCTTCCGGGACGCATGGGACGAGATCGCGCCGCTCGGTTTCGACGACCGGTTCAAGCGCATGTGGGAATTCTATTTCCACTATTGCGAGGCGGGCTTCCGCGACGAATTCATCGACGTACGCCAGATTGTCTACACGCGCCCGGCCTGAGGTCGACACGCAGCCCGCGCCGCGTCACATCCTGATCATCTTTTTGGCCAGTTCCACGGTACATCATCTTCGCTGTCCACGACCGTTTCGCCGAGCTCTTTCCTGAGTTCGTAGCAGGCGGTCTGCGGTTGTCCGCGAAGGGTGTCGATCAGGACGCCCGAATGCGAGACCACGATAACCTGCGACCGCTCCGCGGCCTTGGCTATCAGTCGGGACAGCGGCGGAAGAAGAGACGGATGCAGACTGGTCTCGGGTTCGTTCAGCACCAGGAGCGGCGGCGCTCTGGGCGTCAGCAATGCAACCACCAGCAACAGATACCGCAATGTCCCGTCTGACAATTCCGCCGTTCGCAGCGGCCGTAGCAATCCGTGTTGCTCCATCTCCAGCTCGAACATTCCGTCCTTCATGGACAAACCGACGGAACTGCCCGGAAACGCATCCTCGATTGCCGCGGCAAGCGCTTCCGGGTCGCCGATCTCCCGGATGGTCTGGAACGCGGCCGCCAGGTCCGCGCCGTCGGAAGAGAGTGTCGGTGTCCGCGTGCCGATTTGGGGAAAGCGCGACGGCGCATCGCGATCCGTCCGCAGGTGATCGTAGAACCGCCAGTTGCGCATCCTCTCCCGGATCGCAAGCAACTCCGGCGCGCCCTGCGGATCGGCGGCATGCGTCATCATGCTGTCAAACCCCGCAAGCTTGCTCGTGACCGTTTCGCGCGCGCCCTTTTCCGACAGAATCTGCACCAGAGAGCCTGTCCGGCTGGCTATTTCGTTCGATCGCCGCAGGCTTTCGCCAACCCAGAGTGCTTCGGCCTTGATTTCCGGATCGTGATTGAATGCGGACTCATTATCCGGCACCGGCAGGCCGAGATCGATCGCGTAGCCGTAGTCCTCGCCGGCAAATCCCAGCTTGAGGCTCACGCTTCCGCGTCTCCTCGTACCCTGAACCGGCATCTCCCCGGACTTCATCGCGCGGGAAAAGGTTTCTGGTCCCGCCCAGAGGGTCGACTGCAATCCGCCTTCCTTGGCCAGCGCGCCGATGACCCGGCCTTGGGCGACATCGGCCAGCAGCCGGATCGCGCGGTAGAGACTCGACTTCCCGCTGCCATTGGCACCGGTAATCAGCGTCAACCGGTCCAGCGGTAGGACCAGTTCGCGGATGGAGCGATATCCCGATATCGACAAGGTGATGATCATCTTCGATCTTCCGTCGCCCGACTGTTATGCAACAAAAGGTAATTGCGTTCGCGCTGCAATCGGGTGCCACATATGAGGACCGCGACGAAGCGTATAAAAGCAGAAAGGGCAATGAAATATGATGACGGAAGAAATTCTTGAAAAAATGTGTGAAGAAAAATCAAAACCAAGATTTGATATAATACCAGCGGATGAGAAGAGGATGGGGCATTTGTTGATTGAAGGTGACTGTGTGGCAATTAGAAATATGGGAATATTATTAATTGCCCTTGCCGAAGAATCTGATGGTGAGGATTTTGGCTTTTCGCTCGCACCAGACGGTGCTGGCAGCGCCTGTATTTCAAAAAATTCAAACTATGGATTGTATATAAATATAAAAGAATAGAAAATATGAGATGGCGATATAATTGTTTTTCTGGTTACAAAGCGTTACAAGAATGCCCGGACAATACAAGCATTTCGATTTAACCGCATCTCAGCCAGAACTGATGATATTGGCCCGATTGAGGCATGAGGGGATGGCATGTCGCGATGAGAGCGAGATATTCGGGTCGATCAATTCCTCTGACGACTATTGGTATCGGATAGCGAACATCCTCCAGATCCAATTCGATCCTGGGCCGGACGGAACGGAACACATCGTAAGAGAAATAAGCAATGCACGATCCGTGCGCGCGCAAGAACGGTGCCGGAGGGGGCTCGCCATCGGTTCGGCTCTCTCGGCATGGAGCTATAACACGACGGATATGCTTTACGCCGTGCAAGGCGCGAAATCCGGTAGACCGGCAAAATCCTGGATCTAGTTGGACCGCACATTCACAGGCGTCGTGCCGCGAAAGTCGAGCGGGCGCGTGCGCCAGCCGGTCAGCCGTTTCATGCAGGCGAAATAGAGCGGATGCGGCAGCAGCCGCAGGATCTTGAGCGCATAGGTGAAGCGTCGCGGAAACGTGATCTCGAAACCGCCGTCCTCGATGCCCGCAATCATCGCGTCCACCGCCTTTTCCACCGGCATCAGCGCCGGCATCTCGAAATCGTTCTTCTCGGTGGCCGGCGTATCGATGAACCCCGGATTCACCACTTGGGTGCGGATGTTCATCTTCTCGAAGTCGAAGGAGAGCGATTCCGCCATGTTGTTGAGCGCGGCCTTGGTGGCGCCATAGGCGGACGCCGCCGGAAGGCCCGTATAGCCGCTGACCGAGCCGACGAACACGACATGGCCGCGCCCGTTCGCCTTCATGCGCTCGACCACCGGGCCGAGACCGTGCAGCGTACCGAAGACGTTGACCTCGAAGGTCGTCAGGAAATCGTCGATCGAGATCGCCTCGCCATGCGTCGGCAGGTAGAGCCCGGCATTGAAGACGGCGAGCCGGATCGGCCCCATCAGGGTTTCGATCTCGCCGACGGTTCCGTGCATGGCGTCCCGGTCGGTGACATCGCAGGGAAACGCCCGGATGGCGCCGCTCATGCGCTCGCTTTCGGCGGCGAGCCGGTCGAGACTGTCGGAAGCGCGTGCCGTCGCCGCGACGACATAGCCGCGATGCGCCAGCTGCAGCGCCAGCGCGCGGCCGATCCCGCTGCTTGCCCCGGTGATCCACACGACGCCGTCTCCGGCGTGCGCCCGATAGAGCGGCATGACAACTCCTTCGAAAACTGGCTTCCTGCGGGTACTACGCACCGCAAGCCGTTTCGGTTTCCCGATTTGGCGGGGAAATTCAGTTCGCGCCGAAAATATCCGCGATGCGCCTGTGCAGCGGCCCCGTCAGCCGCAGCGCCCCGTCGGTCACCGCAAATGCGATACAGGGGCGTTCCGTCTCGGCGATCGGGCGGTGATCCGTCGTCTCGTCGGCGATCGAGATGTCGCCGCGCCCGAACCGGCCCTTGCTGTCGCTGAACGCGCCGTCGATGACCAGCGTCAGTTCCATGCCCTCATGGGTATGCGACGGCATCTTGCGTCCCGGCTTGATCCACAGCATCGACACGTGACATCCGTCTACGTCGCCCATCTCGTATTCCTTGTAGCCGGGCATTTTCGTCTTCCACGGGATCGTATCGACCGTGTGGCCGATAAAATCGTGCAGCGCGCGCGGCATGATCGAGGAGCCGGCCTGCGCCGTTTCGGAGCCCGGAAGGATGATTTCGTCGCTGTGCGAACTGAAGATAGCGTCCAGCAGCGCGTCGCGACCGGAAAGCACCACCGGCGTTTCATCTTCCAGCGCGTCGCCTGCGAGAGCTTCGAGCGCACGCACCAGCACGCGGCTCGACGGCGACATTTCCAGATGCGCGGCGACAAGCACCTCCACCGGTTTCGGCAGGGTTCCCGCAGCGTAGCGCGCCAGCAGCGCGTCCATGTTTTCTATTTTGTTTTCTGTCATTCCAACATTCAGACTGACGGCGGAATTCTTCCGATTGCATTCAATGCCATTGATACGCCGGCCCGCGCAATCCGGATCACCGGCGAAACGGTTCCGAAGAAACTTTTATGCCGGCAAGAAAATCCCGGTTTGCGCCACGATTGAGCATGACTTGTGCCTTGAAGCGCGGAATTCGAGACCATAGTGTCGCGCAAAACCATTTAGGGACCAACTATGCACGACTCGGTGATCGACGTCATCGGCAACACGCCACTTATCAAACTCAGGCGCGCGTCGGAGGAAACCGGCTGCACCATTCTCGGCAAGGCGGAATTCCTCAATCCCGGCCAGTCCGTGAAGGATCGCGCCGCGCTGTTCATTATCCGCGACGCCGAGAAGAAAGGCCTCCTCAAACCCGGCGGCGTCATCGTCGAGGGCACGGCCGGCAATACCGGCATCGGTCTCGCGATGGTCGCACGCGCGCTGGGCTATCGCTCCGTGATCGTCATCCCGGAGACGCAGTCGCAGGAAAAGAAGGATGCGCTGCGCCTTTTCGGCGCCGAACTGGTCGAGGTTCCGGCCGCCCCCTACCGCAATCCGAACAACTATGTCCGCGTTTCCGGCCGGCTCGCCGAGCAGATCGCCAAAACCGATCCGAACGGCGCGGTCTGGGCGAACCAGTTCGACAATGTCGTCAATCGCCAGGCGCATGTCGAAACCACCGCGCCGGAAATCTGGCGCGACACCGGCGGCAAGGTCGACGGCTTCATCTGCGCGGTCGGCTCCGGCGGCACGCTCGCCGGCGTCGCCGAGGGTCTGCGCGCGAAAAATCCGGGTATCAGGATCGGCCTCGCCGATCCGATGGGTGCCGCGCTCTACTCCTGGTACACGACCGGCGAGTTCAAGTCGGAAGGCTCCTCGATCACCGAGGGCATCGGCCAGGGCCGCATCACCGCCAACCTGGAAGGCTTCACGCCCGATTTCGCTTGCCAGATCCACGACGACGAGGCCCTGAAGATCGTCTTCGCGCTGGCGCAGGAGGAAGGCATGGTGATGGGCGGCTCGACCGGCATCAACATCGCCGGCGCGATCCGACTGGCAAAGGAGCTCGGCCCGGGCCACACCATCGTCACCGTGCTCTGCGACTACGGCAACCGCTACCAGTCGAAACTGTTCAATCCGGAATTCCTGCGCTCCAAGGGCCTCCCCGTCCCCGAATGGATCGAGAAGAAAACCGAAATCGACGTGCCCTATGAGGAAGTTGCCTGATGGCTTATCCGGTAAAGGCTCTTTTCCGCGACGACGCCTATCTGTCGGTCGCCGAGGGAAACGTCACCGCCATAAACGACCGCGGCGGCATCATCCTCGACCAGACCTGCTTTTACGCCACCTCGGGCGGCCAGCCGGGCGACACCGGCTTTTTCGAGCGCGCCGACGGATCGAGGATCGAAATCGCGGCGACCGTCTGCGGCGAGACCAAGGACGAGATCATCCACGTCCCCGCCCCGAACCAGCGGATGCCGGAAATCGGCGAGAAGCTGACGCTGCATATCGACTGGGACCGCCGCTACAAGCTGATGCGCATGCACACCGCCTGCCACCTGCTGACCGTGGTTTGTCCCTATCCGATCACCGGCGCGTCGGTCGGCGAGGAAGAGAGCCGGGTCGATTTCGACATTCCGGAACTCGACGGCGACAAGGCCTCGATCAGCGCCGAGCTGATGCGCCTCGTCGAGGAAAACCATCCGATCTATACCGAAACGATCTCCGACGAAGACCTCGCCGCCAATCCCGGCCTCGTCAAGTCGAAGAATGTCCGTCCGCCGTCGGGCACCGGCGAAATCCGGCTCGTCTGTATCGGCGAAAACGGCGCGGTCGACAGCCAGCCCTGCGGCGGCACCCATGTCACCGAGACGAAGGAAGTCGGCGACATCCATATCGGCAAGATCGAGAAGAAGGGCCGCGAGAACCGCCGCTTCCGCATTCGCTTCGGCCCGCTGCCGGCCAGCGGCTGATCGCCGCCAATCATCCGGAAACACAGCCGGCAACGGCCGGGATCCGGTCCGAAACTGTAATGTTTTTGTAATTTTTCTCGTTAGCGCCAATCCGCCGGACGGAATTAACCGCCAGGCAACGGATTCGCTCCCAGCGTGATTTCGTTGCGCCGGGAGATGAAAAGCCGGGCAACCGCCTTTAGGGCGATTTCCATTGCAGCCGATTACCGGCTCGCATTTCCGTTCGCGCCTCACGGCATGATGCCTGCCGGCCGGGCCTGGAGTACAAAATGATATCCATATCCGGCAGCTTGGCTGCCGCACCCGCGCAAATGGGCCTGGCAAAGCCACCGGCGGCACCCGCCGATGACAAACCCAGGACGGCCGCTCCCGCGGCAACCGCGCCGGTCGACACGTCGTCCGGCCCCGAGACTTCGAGCCGGGTCGGAGCATATCTCGCTCTCGACATGGCCCCGTCCTCGACCGGGCGTGCCGATTCCGACGGAGAGACCGGTCCCGATAATGATGGCGATGCCGACGACGCCGGTGCGCCGCCGGCAGCGTCGGGCAATCCCGGTGTCGAGTTCGATGAGGCAGGCACCTATTCGCCAGCCGCATCGAACTGAGAATGCACATGAACTCAGCGAAAGGGCCGGTCATCACCGGCCCTTTTTTGTTGCCAAATCCCCGTTTACAGTCCCACAGACCGATCCGGCCGGCGGTGACGGAACGTGACAGGAGCCACATACAGCGATGAAACTCGATGGATCATGCCATTGCGGCGCGGTACGCTTTTCCTGCGACAGCCCGCATCCCGTCCCCTATCAGCGTTGCTACTGCTCGATCTGCCGCAAGACGGCGGGCGGTGGCGGATACGCGATCAACATCATGGGCTGGACGGAATCGCTCGCAATCGAGGGCGAGGAAAACATCTCGGTGTTCCACGCCACCATGGAGGACGGCCACCTCTCTTCCGGCGAACGGCGCTTCTGCAGCAAATGCGGCAGCGCACTCTGGGTCTATGACGATGCCTGGCCGGAACTGATCCATCCCTTCGCCTCGGTCATCGATACCGATTTGCCGGTGCCAAGCGAATCCACCCACCTGATGCTCGACTTCAAGGCCAGTTGGGTCGAGCCGCAGATCGGCCCGAACGACAGGACCTTCCCGCGCTACCCGGACGAATCCATCGCCGACTGGCACAAGCGCACCGGCAATGTGCGCGATTAGCGCCTGCTCTCTTGCGCTGACGAAATGACTCCTGTCTTTAGGACGAAGGTCGGCGCGATGCCGCCGAATTGCAGAGGGATTCGTCCGTGAGCGAAAAAAGTCCGTTTGTCGTGTCGCCCGAGTGGCTCGTAAGGCATCTGAAGGACCCGGGCCTCTCCATCGTCGACGCTTCCTGGTACCTGCCCGCCCAGAATCGGGATCCGCGCGCCGAATACAACGCCGCCCACATCCCGGGCGCCGTCTTCTTCGACCAGGACGCGGTCGTCGATCCCGACAGCGACCTGCCGCATACCCTGCCCTCGCCGCGGGTCTTCGAACAGCATGTCAGCGCGATGGGAATCGCGCGCGACGACACCATCGTCGTCTATGACGCACTCGGCATGTTCACAGCGCCCAGGGTCTGGTGGATGTTCCGCGTCATGGGCGCCGACAAGGTCTTCCTCCTCGACGGTGGTTTCGACAACTGGAAGAAGAACGGCCATATCGTCACCGACCGGCCGACCAAGATCGCCTCGACCGCCTTCCTGCCGAAATTCGATGCCTCGAAGGTCGCCTCCTTTGCCGACCTGCGGAAAATCGTCGAGGACCACTCCGCCCAGATTGCCGACGCGCGGTCGGCCGGACGCTTCACCGGCGCCGAGGCGGAACCGCGCGCCGGCATGCGTTCGGGCCACATGCCGGGCGCCCGCAACGCGCCCACCTTCACTTTTTCGGACGACGGATACCTGAAGGACCTCGACGGCCTACGCGATGCGCTGGAAGACGCCGGCATCGATCCGGCGAAGCCCGTCGTGACTACATGCGGCTCCGGCGTCACCGCGGCGGTCATCTCGCTCGCCTTGCAGTCGCTGGGCAGCAGCGATCACCGGCTCTATGACGGCTCCTGGTCGGAATGGGGTTCGCGCGACGACACGCCGGTCGAGACCGGCCCGGCAAGGGACTGATCATAATGGCCGCACGCCCGAAAGCGCTCGACGCCATCATAACCTGGCTGGAGATGACGGTACCGCCGGCAAAGCGCTATCAACTGCCGCTCGGCGTCAACGCGGCGATCCTGCACGCTGAAAAGCCGCAATTGTCGTTTTACCGCTTCCTGCAGTTTCAGGTCGGATATCCGTGGAACTGGGAAACGCGCCTGCGCCTGGACGACCAGACGCTCGCCGCCGCCATCCACGCCGACACGACCGAAATCTACGTGCTCTATCTCGATGGCGCGCCCGCCGGTTTCTACGAGGTCAACCGCGCCGATCCGGCCGTTTCCGATCTCGCCTTTTTCGGCCTGATGCCGCACGCCGCGGGGCGCGGGATCGGCCGCTGGTTCCTGTCCCGGGCCATCGAGGCTTGCTGGGCGAGCGAGCCCGAACGGGTCACGGTCAACACCTGCACCCTCGACCATCCGGCGGCCCTGTCGCTCTACCAGAAGCTCGGTTTCCAACCCTGCAACCAGACGCCCGGCAAGGTGCGGCCGTTGACGAAAGCGGATCTGCACCGCCTTGCCGAACAGGGCATAAGCTGAACGTCCCGTTCAGTGGCGGTTCATTTGCCCGGCGTTACCTCTGCCGCACGACAATCTTCGCCAAGGAGCGCGCCATGAACCGCCGTCATTTCCTTACAGCTGTTGCCGCCATTGGCGCCACGGCCATGATCCCCGCCCTGCCCGGCGCCGCGCTCGCGCAGCAGACGCCGAACGCCACCAGGATCCAGCGCCAGCTCGAAGCCGCGCCGCGCAAGCGCATCCCCCCGAACGCCCGCGTGACGATCCAGCAGCTCAAGCGCGATCCGCGCCTGCGCCGCCAGGCGCCGTCGATCGAGATCCAGTCGATCAATTTCGCGTTCGGCTCCGCCTCCATTCCGGCAAGCCAGCGCTGGAAGATCGAGCAGATCGCCATCGCCATGAACCGCATCCTGCACCGCAATCCTCGCGAGGTCTTCCTGATCGAGGGCCACACCGACGCCGTCGGCTCGCGCGGCAGCAACCAGATCCTGTCGGAGCGCCGCGCCGCCTCCGTCGCCCGCGATCTCGCGCGCTATTTCGGCGTACCGAGCCGGGCGCTGGAGACGATCGGATATGGCGAGGATTACCTCCTCGTGCCGACGCCTTACGAGGAATGGCGCAACCGCCGCGTGACTTTGCGCCGTGTCACCGATTTCGTGACACGGTACTAAGCCGGACATGTGCATGAATCGGGTGGCGGGCAACCGTCGCCTGGCCTAACCCTGCCCTCCATCGAAATCACCGACGATGGAGTTCCCGATGCCCGGCATCCGGTTTGTACCGATGGAAACCGAAACCGCGCGATCCCTGCAGCGCGGCGGACCGGACGCCTATGGCCTCGCGCCCGAAATCGCCGTATCGGACGGCGACGGCATGCCGTGCCGGCATTGCATGGAAAACATAGGCGCGGGCGAGGACTATCTGATCCTCGCCTACCGCCCCTTCCCCCGCAACCAGGCCTTCGCGGAAACCGGACCGGTCTTCCTGCATGCGCGCGAATGCGACGCGCCGGCGCCCGGTCCGGACGTCCCCGAAATCCTCACGCTTTCGCCGAACTATCTCTTGCGCGGCTACGGCGTCGACGACCGCATTGTCTACGGTTTCGGCAAGGTGGTCCCGCAGGATCAGCTTGCCGCCTATGCCCGGGACCTCTTTCGGAACCCGGCGATCGCCTATGTCCATGTCCGCTCGGCGACCAACAATTGCTATCAGGCGCGCATCGAACGCGCCTGACGGCGCTCGTCCGGCCTGGTCCTAGTCGATCTCGAGATCGTCGGCGATGCCGAGCACCAGCCGGACGATCTCGCTGGACTTCGCCTCGTCCTTCACGATTTTGCGGGCGATCGTCTCGCGCAGATGCAGCAGCGCGGTATCGATGCTGCGCGGCAGGTCCGGACCCCGGTCACGCTCTTCGTGCCGCTCGCGGCGGCGCTGCATGCGCTCGCCGATCGCGTCCAGCTTGTCGAAGATCTTGCCGATCAGCGGCCGGTTCTCTTCGAGATAGGCCTTTCCCTCGTCGGTTATGGCGTAGAGCCTCTTGTTGCCGTCTTCTTGGGCGCGCACATATCCCGCCTCTTCCAGATAGGTCAGCGTCGGATAGACGACGCCCGGGCTCGGCGCGTAGAAGCCCGCGGTCATGTCCTCGATCTGCTTGATCAGGTCGTAGCCGTGCCGCGGTTCGTTCTCGACCAAGGCGAGAATGACCAGCCTGAGGTCGCCCCGGATCAGCAGCCGGCCGATCCGCCCGCCGTCATCGTCCCCGAAACCGCGCCCGCCGCGATGGCCGCCGCGTCCGTGCCCGCGGCCCGGGCCTCCGCGCATCGCGAAAATCTCTTCGGCAGCCCACTGGCCGCGCGGTCCGCAGGAATGTCCGTTGCGAAACGATCCTCTTGTATGTCCAAACATGGTTTTCTCCGTTGTATAACGTTTTCGATATATCGATAAATACGCTCGCTTACGGAATTTGTCCAGATACAGATATATCTATAGATAGCACGATACGTGATGAATCATTTTGTCAGGAATTTCAGTTATTTGCCATATAGATCGTGGATATTCCCGCCGCCGAGGTTGGGAGATGTCCGAGAAAAAGAAATGAAAAACATATCGAAATGTCGGTAGACAGAGCCGCCGCAAACGAAAAACGGGCGC
>NZ_JACZCS010000038.1 GCF_014904745.1 Oricola nitratireducens | reverse complement strand
GTTCGCGCCCGTCGCCCCATCCTTCGGATGCGGTCAACTCTGTTCCTGGCGGGAAATTCGGCCGGTCGCGATCCCGTCGCGACCGGCCGGTACGCCCCTCAGCCCTGTCAGGCAGCCTTCAGAGCGTCCTGTGGAGCGGCCAGCTCGTAGCCGAGCGCATCGGCGACGGCCTTGTTGGTGATGCGTCCGCGATGCACGTTGAGGCCGTTGCGCAGATGCGGATCGTCGACCAGCGCCTTGAGACCCTTGTTGGCCAGCATCAGCCCGTAATAGAGCGTCGCATTGTTGAGCGCCTTGGCCGAGGTGACCGGCACCGCGCCCGGCATGTTGGCGACGCAATAGTGGATGACGTCGTCGATCACATAGGTCGGATCGGAATGGGTGGTCGCCTTCGAGGTCTCGAAGCAGCCGCCCTGGTCGATGGCGACGTCGCAGAGCACGGCGCCCTTCTTCATCCCGCCGAGCATTTCGCGCGTCACCAGCTTCGGTGCGGCGGCGCCCGGGATCAGCACCGCGCCGATCACGGCGTCGGCGACGAAGACTTCCTCTTCCAGCGCTTCGATCGTCGAATAGCGGGTGTGGACGCGGCCGTTGAAGATGTTGTCAAGTTCGCGCAGACGCGGGATCGAACGGTCGATGATCGTCACGTCAGCGCCGAGGCCGACGGCCATCTTGGCCGCGTTCAGGCCGACGACACCGCCGCCGAGTACCACGACTTTCGCCGGCAGAACGCCCGGCACACCGCCGAGCAGGATGCCATGGCCGCCATGCGCCTTCTGCAGCGCGGTCGCCGAAGCCTGGATCGCCATACGGCCGGCGACTTCCGACATCGGGGCGAGCAGCGGCAGGCCGCCGCGGTCGTCCGTCACGGTCTCATAGGCAACGGCCGTGCAGCCGCTTTCGACAAGGCCCTTGGTCTGTTCCGGATCGGGCGCGAGATGCAGGTAGGTGTAGAGGATCTGGTCTTCGCGCAGCATCGCCCATTCGACCGGCTGCGGCTCCTTGACCTTCACGATCATGTCGGACTGGTCGAAGACCTCCTTGGCGCTCTGCACGACCTTGGCGCCGGCTGCGACATAGGCCGCATCGTCGGCGTCGATGCCTTCGCCGGCCTTGGTCTCGACGATCACGGTGTGGCCGTTGGCGACGTATTCACGCACCGAACCCGGCGTGAGGCCGACACGGTATTCGTGGTTCTTGATTTCTTTCGGGCAACCGACGCGCATTTATCTCTCCCTGCTGGACCTGCGTTCGACAGTGTTTTCATGATCGCCGAAAACCATCCGAATGTCCTTGCAAAGACAGGGTTTGCCGGTAACGCTTTTCGTGTATTCTTGTGCGAAGTACGCCATAAACGATGGAAGATTGCACGGATGGAACTCGATTCGATTGATCTCGCGATCCTGGCCGCCCTTCAGGCGGACGGCCGCATGTCGAACTCGGCGCTCGCCGAAGCGGTCGGCCTGTCGCCCTCGGCCTGCTCGCGCCGGCTCGACCATCTGGAAAAATCGGGAACGATCCGCGGCTACCACGCCCGCGTCTCGAACCAGGCGCTCGGCTACACCATGACGGCGATTGTCCACATCTCGCTGTCGGGTCAGTTCCAGAAGACGCTGCGCGAATTCGAGGAGGCGGTCAAACGCTGCCCGAATGTCATTGTCTGCTACCTGATGAGCGGCGAATACGACTACATCCTGCGCGTCGCGGCGAAGGATCTCGCCGATTACGAGCGCATCCACCGCGACTGGCTGTCGTCGCTGCCGCACGTCGTCAAGATCAACTCGTCATTCGCGCTGCGCGAGGTCATAGACCGGCCGAATGTCGGCATTGATCCGGCGCTGGCCTGAGCAATTCCAGGAAAAGTGGAAACCGGTTTTCCGTCCGGAATTGCGTGAAAACAAACTCTCTAGAGCCTTTCAGGGATAGATAGAAGCATTATGCCGGAGCAGGTTTGTCCCGAGATCGAGGGATCTGGCGCAGGCCGTGCCGGGGGCACGGTCAAGCCGGAGCCCGAAGGCATCGGGACAGACATGCCCGGCCCTTCGGGTTTCCGTCCGGCGGGCGCCCGCTTTGTCGGCGCGCTTGCCCGTAGCCCCGCTACGCGCCGCGCGCGCCTTCGCGCGGACCGCCGCACCGGACGAGAAACAGAATGTTTCTATCTATCCCTGAAAGGCTCTAGGGCGACGTTTCGAGATTCTCGTCGGCGACCCGCAATTCCACGCCCAGCGCCGCCAGCGTGTCCCAGTAACCCGGAAAGGTCTTGGCGACGCAGCGCGGATCGAGAATGGTGATGCCTGTCGTTTTCAGTCCCGCCAGCGCGAAGCTCATTGCAATGCGGTGATCGGCAAAGCTGTCGATCCTGGCGTCGACATGCGCTCCCGCAAGCTTCGGATTGCCGTGGACGATCAGGTCGTCGCCCTCTTCTTCTGCCAGGCCCCGCCGGATGCGGTTCAGCCCCTGTGCGAGCGCGTGGATGCGGTCGCATTCCTTGACGCGCAGATTGGCGATGCCGGTAAAGCGCACCTGCGTCTGGTTGTAGGCCGCGAGTACGGCAAGCGTCGGAATGGCGTCCTGCATCTGCGAACCCTCGATCACCGAAGGCATGCGCGGGAATTTCGAGATCACCCCGTAGGCCCGCGCATCCGGCTGGGTGAAGGCATGCGCGGCCACGCCGAGATCGATCGATCCGCCGGTGAGCGCTTCGGCTGCCCACAGATAGGTCGCCGCCGAGGCATCCGGCTCGACATGATAATCCGTCGCCCGGTAGGCGCCCGGCTCGACACGCCATTGTGCGATGCTCACGTGCTCGACCTCCACGCCGAAAGCCCGCATCGACGACAGCGTCAGATCGACATAGCCGCGCGCGCCGATCTGCGGTCCCGTCAGGGCGATTTCGACTGGTCCGGACGCCAGCGGCGCCATCATCAGCACCGCCGACACATACTGGCTCGACAGGGCGCCGTCGATTTCGACGCGGCCGCCACGGAAACCGCCCGTTCCGTGCACGGTCACCGGCGGACAGCCGCCGATCGATTCCGCGTCGACGCCCATCGAGCGTAGCGCGACGACCAGCGGGCCGATCGGCCGCTTGCGCATGTGTTCGTCGCCGTCGAGAACGACCTCGCCATTGACCAGCGCAACCGCCGCGGCAAGGAACCGCGTCGCCGTACCGGCATTGCCGAGAAACAGCGGTTTTCCGGGCGACTGCAAATGGCCGTTGCTGTCCACGACGAAGGTTGTCACGTCCGGTTCTTCGACCGGCACGCCCATGGCGCGCAGCGCGTCCGCCATCAGCCGCGTGTCGTCGCTTTTCAGCGCGCCCGTGATATGGCTGCGGCCTTTTGCGAGTGCCGCCAGCAGCAGGGCGCGGTTGGTGATGGATTTCGACCCCGGCGGCATCGCCTTGCCCGACAACGGACCGCTGACAGGCGTTATCGTCAGCGCGGAAGCTGCAAGATATCCGGTCCCGTACATGGATCTCTCTGGAATCTCTGGTGGATCGGGTCGCAAATCTTGCCTACGGCGCGGTTTGCCTTACGTCAAGTTTGGCCTAACGCGTCAGACCATCCGGTCCTCGCCGCTCCACAGACCGTCGCCATTCTGGTCGATGATGAGGTGCGCCTTGCCGAGCGTCGCCGATTTCGCGCCGGCCTCGTCGGGCAGCAGGTCGGCACGCACGAATTTTCGCTCCACCGTCTCGCCGTCGACGTCCTTTTGCAGCCGGCCGGCAATGCGCCACTGGCCGCCGTCCTTGACCGGGCGGGCAAAGATCTCGACCCCCTTGTAGACTTCGTCGGGGGTTCCGGCGGGCGGTTCGTTTTCGTTCGCGGCAGCGCCGAAAAGGCGTTTCAAGAATCCGGCCATGCATGTCTCCTGTCCCGATACCATGTGGGGCATGATCCGGCCTGTCAATCTTCATCCCTGTCACAGTCTTGACACCAATCTGCAATGCGACTGCAATCGAATCCGGGTTGGGTCAGTCCGGACAAATATTCACAGACGGGAGCGTAACATGCCTGCAGGACAATCAACCATCGGACAGCATTCCATCACCCGCCGTTCGCTTCTTGCCGGCGCCGCGGCGACCGGCGCGCTGGTTGCGCTTCACCCGTTCTCGGCGCGCGCGCAGGCGAACCAGGCGCATCTGCGCATCATGGAGACGACCGACATCCACGTCGCGGTGATGCCCTACGACTACTATGCCGACAAGCCGAACGACACGCTGGGCCTTGCCCGCACCGCCTCGATCATCGATGGTTTCCGCAGCGAAGCGACCAACACCATGCTGGTCGACAATGGCGACTTCCTGCAGGGCAATCCGATGGGCGACTGGATCGCCTATGAGCGCGGCATGGACGGCACCGGCGCCCATCCCGTCATCAAGGCGATGAATCTGCTCGGCTACGATTGCGGCACGCTCGGCAACCACGAGTTCAATTACGGTCTGTCCTTCATGGACAAGGTCGTCGCCGGGGCCAATTTCCCGGTCGTCTGCGCCAACCTGATCAACGGCTCGCAACTTGCGGCCAATCCGCGCGACGACAAGCTTTACGCCAAGCCCTACATCATTCTCGACCGCACGGTCACCGACGGCGCCGGCCAGCAGCAGCAGATACGCGTCGGCCTTATCGGCTTCGTGCCGCCGCAGATCATGGTGTGGGATTCGCGCCACCTGCAGGGCAACGTGATGACCCGCGACATCGTCGAAACGGCGAAGGCCTGGGTGCCGCAAATGAAGGAGAACGGCGCGGATATCGTCGTCGCCCTGTCGCATTCCGGCATCGACGGCAACAAGACCGACCTGATGGAGAACGCCTCGCTGTTCCTCGCCGGCGTCGAAGGCATCGACGCCGTCTTCACCGGCCACCAGCACCTCGTCTTCCCGGGCAAGAGCTTCGAGGGCATCGCCGGTGCCGACATCGAGAAGGGCACCCTAATGGGCAAGCCCGCCGTCATGGCCGGCTTCTGGGGCTCGCATATGGGCCTGATCGACCTGATGGTCGAGAAGTCCGGCAACAGCTGGAAAGTGGTCGATTCCACCGTCGAGACGCGGCCGATCTACGAACGCGTCGAGCGCGAGGTCAACCCGCTCGTTAAAAGCGACCGCAAGCTCGAACTGGCGGTCGCCGAAGAGCACGCCAGGACGCTCGCCTATGTCCGCACCCCGGTCGGCAAGACCTCGGCCCCGCTCTACTCCTACTTCGCGCTGGTCGCCGACGATCCGTCGGTGCAGATCGTCAGCCAGGCCCAGATCTGGTATGTCGGCGACATCCTCAAGGAGGGCGAGTACAAGGACCTGCCGATCCTGTCGGCGGCGGCGCCCTTCAAGGCGGGCGGACGCGGCGGCCCGGACTACTACACCGACGTCCCGGCCGGCTCCATCGCCATCAAGAACGTCGCCGACCTCTATCTCTATCCCAACACCGTGCGCGCAATGCTGATCTCCGGCGCCGACGTAAGGGAATGGCTGGAAATGTCGGCCGGCATCTTCAAGACGATCGAGCCGGGCTCGTCCGACCAGCCGCTGATCGCCGATGACTTTCCGTCCTACAATTTCGACGTGATCGACGGCGTGACCTACGAGATCGACCTGTCGAAGCCGCGCAAATACACCTCCAAGGGCGAGATCGAGAACGCGGATTCCCGCCGGATTCAAAATCTTCATTTCAACGGACAACCGATTGACCCGGAACAGAAATTTGTCATCGTCACCAACAATTACCGGGCCGGCGGCGGCGGCAATTTCCCGGGTGTTTCCGCCGACAAGATCATCCTCGAGGCGCCCGACACAAACCGCGACGTGATCGTCCGCTACATCGTCGAACAGGGCACGATCAATCCGTCGGCCGACGCCAACTGGAAATTCGCGTCCCTCGACGGCACGACGGTGACCTTCGAAACCGGGCCGAAGGCCGCAGACTATATCGGCGACGTGAAGTCGGTGAAGATCGAAGCCGCCGGCGAAGGCGAAAACGGTTTCGCGAAATACCGCATCACGCTCTGACCTTCAGAACCGGATGCAGGCAATCGCCGTCCCCCGGGGACGGCGATTTGAATTCCGCCTCCGGCGCAGATTGCCAATCTCGCAACTGACCTTTACGAATACGTCAAAATTCACCCGCGTGCCGGCAACCGCCTGCCCCCGCGTTTCCAGTTTGTGGACATGACTGCGAAAGAACCGAAAAAAGGCCGCTCACGGATCAGGCTCGTGCTCTATCTCCTTCTTCTGGTCCTCGTCGCGGGAGCCGCCGTCTGGATTTTCGGGCCGGGCGAGCCGGTCGATCTGACCGTCCGCTTCGATCCAGCATCGATCGGCGAGGACATCGACGCCTGGCTCGCCGCCGAGGAAGCGAAATTCGACGACATCCGCCCGAACGCCGTCAAGGAGATCGTCTGGGCCTATCCCGCCTCGCATGCCAGGACGCCGGTCGCACTCGTCGACCTGCACGGATTTTCCGCCGCCAAGGGCGAAATCCGCCCGGTCCCGGACATGGTGGCGAAGGAACTCGGCGCCAACCTGTTCTTCACGCGCCTCGCCGGCCACGGCCGAAGCGGCGACGCCATGGCCGAGCCCACGGTCAATGACTGGATCCAGGACGCCGCCGAGGCGGTCGCGATCGGCAATCGAATCGGCGAAAAACTCGTCATCGTCGGCGTTTCCACCGGCGCGACGCTGGGCGTCCTCGCCTCGACGCTGCCCGAGCTGAAAGACAAGATCGCCGGGCTGGTGCTGATCTCGCCGAATTTCGCGATCAAGGACCCCTCGGCCGCGCTGCTGACATTTCCCTTTGCGCGCAGCTTCGTCCCGCTCATTGCCGGGCGCGAACGCGGCTTCGAGCCCGGCAATGAGGCGCAAGCCGCCAACTGGACCTATCTCTACCCGACCGTCTCGCTACTACCGATGGCCGCATTGGTCAGGCGCACCGCGGCACTGCCCTTCGAAGAGTTCAGGATTCCGGCCCTGTTCATCTATCATCCCGGCGACACGGTCGTCGACGAGTCGGTCACCGCCGAGGTCGCCAGGCGCTGGGGCGGACCGGTCAAGACCCTCGTTCTCGACAGTTCCGACTCTCCGTCGAACCACGTCGTTGCCGGCGACATCGTTTCGCCGTCCAACAACCGCCGGGTCGCCGATGCCATCGTCGATTTCGTCAATGGGCTCTGATTTGCCGTGCCTAAGCCGGATGTCGCATTGCCGCGCAGTTGAAAAGTCCGGCGCAATCCTGACAATAATGGCCAGCTAATCGCAAAGCGGAACAACATGCAGGCCCACGATCGCTTCCGGAACCTCGTCTACGGCATGGCGCTGGCGATCATGATCGGCTGGATCCTGTATATCGGCCAGAATGTTTTCGTTCCCGTCATCGCCAGCGTCATCCTCGCCTATATCGTCGTCGCGCTCGCCCGCCGCATGCAGCAACTGCCGATCATCGGAAAGCTGCTGCCGGGGCCGGTCCGCTTCCTGATCTCGCTGCTGGTGATCGCCTTCATCATCACCGGTTTCGTGTTCCTGATCATCGCCAACATCAACCAGGTCATCGCGCTGGTGCCGCAATACCAGGTCTCGCTTCTGCGCATCATCCAGGGGCTGGCGGTGCAGTTCGGCTTCGAGACCGAGCCGACCTGGGCGACCATCCGCCGCGACGTCTTCGGCGAAATCCGGCTGCAGTCGCTGATCGGCTCGACGGTCACCTCGATCTCGGTCCTTGTCGGTTCGGTATTCGTCATCACCGTCTATACCGGCTTTGCGCTCGGCGAGCGGCGGCTGTTCGCGCGCAAGCTCTCCCGCATGGCGACCAACCCCGGCGACAGCGCCCTGATCAGCCAGATCGTCAACACCATCAACGACCGCATCGGCGACTACCTTGCCGCCAAGACCTTCGTGAATCTCGTTCTCGGCCTGATCTCCTATGTCGTGATGATCCTGATCGGGCTCGACTTCGCCGCCTTCTGGGCCGTGCTGATCGCGCTGTTGAACTATATCCCCTATATCGGCTCGATGGCCGGCGTCCTCGCCCCGACGGCGATCGCCATCGTCCAGTTCGAGGGCGACTGGTCGATGATCGCGACCTGTTTCCTCGGACTGACCTTCTGCCAGATCTTCGTCGGTAGCTTCCTGGAGCCGAGCCTCATGGGCCGGTCACTCAATCTCAGCCCCTTCGTCATCCTCGTCTCGGTGACGGCCTGGGGCTCGATCTGGGGCATATCCGGCGCCCTCCTGTCGGTGCCGATCACCGCGATCCTCGTCATCGTCTTCTCGGAATTCGAGGGCACTCGCCCGATTGCAATCCTGCTGTCGCGCTCCGGCCGGATACCGCCGCAGCGCCACAAGGCGATCAGGGCCGCCGTGGAGGCGGACCCCGACGCGTTCGCGCTGGACGATCGCACCGGGGAAGAGGAAATCTGACCGCCGGCGCCGGCGCGATCACACCAGCAGGCCGGCCATCAGCTCGTTTTCGGAAATGTCCTGCCAGGCCAGCCCGTTGTCGTTCATCCGCGCCATCAGCCCGGCGAAATTGGCCGGGTTCTTGGTCTCTATGCCGATCAGCACAGAGCCGAAATTGCGCGCCGATTTCTTCAGATATTCGAACCGGGTGATGTCGTCCTCGGGTCCGAGCAGGTTGAGGAAGTCCTTCAGCGCGCCCGGCCGCTGCGGCATGCGCAGGACGAAATATTTCTTCAGCCCCTCCGACCGCAGCGCCCGTTCCTTGACCTCGGCGAGGCGCTCGAAATCGAAATTGCCGCCCGAGACGATGCACAGGATCGCCTTGCCGGACCGGTCGCGGACGGCGAGATCCTTCAGCGCGTCGATGGCGAGCGCACCGGCCGGTTCCAGCACGACGCCCTCGACATTGAGCATTTCGATGATGGTCGTGCACAGCCGGTCCTCCGGCACCAGCACCACCTGGCTTGCCGGATAGCGCTTCAGGGTGTCGAAGGTGCGTTCGCCGATCTGCCCGACGGCGGCGCCGTCGACGAAATTGTCGAACCGCTTCAGCGCCACGCGTTCGCCCTTTTCGAGGCTCGTCTTCAGGCTTGGCGCGCCGGCCGGCTCGACCAGCGTGAATTGCGCGCCCTGCCCGGCCGCGTCGAAATAACGCGTCAGCCCGCTCGCCAGTCCGCCGCCGCCGACCGCGACGATCACCCGGTCGAACGCGACCCCGGCCGGCGCCTGTTCGAGCACTTCCTGCGCGACCGAGGCCTGCCCCTCGATGATGTCGTCATGATCGAAGGGCGGCACCATGACGGCGCCCTCGCTTGCCGCATAGTCGAGCGCGGCGCGGTTGCAATCGTCGAAATAGTCGCCGACGAGGCGGATCTCGATGAACTCGCCGCCGAAGGCGCGCGTCTTGTCGATCTTCTGTTGCGGTGTCGTCACCGGCATGAAGATCACGCCCTGCTTGCCGAAGTGGCGGCAGACGAAGGCCAGCCCCTGGGCGTGGTTGCCCGCCGACGCGCAGACGAACGGCCCGTCGACGCCTTCGGACAGACGTTTGCGAATGAAGTTGAAAGCACCGCGAATCTTGTAGGATCGCACCGGCGACAGGTCCTCGCGCTTCAGGAAGACGCGGCATCCGGCCTTCTGGCTCAGGAAGACGTTTTCCTGCAGCGCCGTTTGCGGGAACAGCTCGCGCATGGCGGTGGTGGCGTCGGCGACGGCGGACAGGAAATCGGGCATGGGCGGCGTTCCGTATGGCGCGAGGATGTCAATTAGCGGTGGCGCTTGGTCGAAAGCCGGTCTATAGGCGCGCTGCCGGTTTGGCCAGAGTGCCCCGATCGGGCATGCTGGCGTCCGGAAAGCAGGAGAAGCCATGAAAGGCAGAAACTTGCGCGCGGCGATACACGTCAGCGCGGTCTTCGCGACCTGGCTCGCCGCCCTGATGCTGGTCCCGGCATTGGCGGATCTCTACTACGGCAATCCCGACTGGGCCGTCTTCACCATTTCCTCGGCGGTGATCGCCGCGCTGTCGATCATCGTCACGGCGGCGACGCGCGGCATCCGCCCGGCCTATTCGACGCGCTTCGCCTTCCTGCTGGTCAATCTCCTGTGGCTGACCTTTGCCGTCGCCGGCGCCGTTCCCTTCGTCGAATCGTCGCTGCATATGAGCCCCGCCGACGCCTTCTTCGAATCCATGTCCGGCATCACGACGACCGGCTCGACGGTGATTTCCGGCCTCGACCACCTGCCGCCGGGCCTGCTGCTGTGGCGTTCGATCCTGCAATGGGTCGGCGGCCTCGGCGTGATCGTGCTCGGCATGTTCATCCTGCCCTTTCTGAAGATCGGCGGCTCGTCGGTCTTCAAGCTGGAGTCGTCGGACCGCTACGACCGCCCCTTTTCGCGCCTGACGACCTTCGCGCGCTCGATCGTCGCGATCTATGTCTCCTCGACGCTGGCCTGCGCGATCCTCTACGCGATGAGCGGCATGACCGCCTTCGACGCCGTCAACCACGCCATGACGACGCTGTCGACCGGCGGCTATTCCACCCATGACGCATCGTTCGCCTATTTCCAGAACCCTTTGACACAATGGATCGCCATCGTCTTCATGCTGATCGGCGGCATCCCGTTTACCGCGCTGGTCGTCCTCATGCTGAAGGGCCGCTTCGACACATTCAGGGACAACCAGGTCCTCGTCATGGTCGGCTATTCGGCATTCCTGTCGATCGCCGTGGCGATCTATCTCGACGTCACTGGCATCGCCGACCTCTTCCACGGCGTGACGCTCGCCACCTTCAACATCGTCTCGATCATCACCACCACGGGCTACGCCAACGCCAATTACCTGGCGTGGGGCCCCTTTGCCGTCGGCGTGATCTTCATCGCCACCTTTCTCGGCGGCTGTTCGGGCTCGACCGCCGGCGGCGTGAAGGCCTATCGCTGGATCGCGCTGTTCGGCAACCTGCGCCGCGCCGTCGACCGTTTCGTCTATCCGAGCTCGGTGGCCAGCGTCCATTCCGGCGGCCAGACGATCAGCGAGGACACGCTCGACGTCGTGCTCCTGTTTTTCGCCGCCTACATGCTGATCTGGTGTGGCCTGTCGCTGATCGTGACGCTCACCGGCATCGACTTCATCACCGCCTTCACCGGCGTGCTGACCGCGCTGTCGAATGTCGGCCCCGGCATCGGCGACGTCATCGGCCCGGTCGGCAATTTCGCCTCGCTGCCCGACACCGCGAAATGGATTCTCTCCTTCGCCATGCTGCTCGGCCGCCTCGAGATCTTCACCGTCCTGGTCCTGCTGTCGCCGGCGTTCTGGCGCGAGTGAGGCATGTCCGGCCGCAGGCCGG
>NZ_JACZCS010000037.1 GCF_014904745.1 Oricola nitratireducens | reverse complement strand
GGGGCCAAGCCCGAGGATGACGGCATGGGACGGCTCGGGCACAATCTCGATATTCCGCGCGACGACCACGATCAGGTGCCGGAGAAAAAGGTGGGCAAGTTTTCGCGTTTTCGCGCAACCGGACAAAGATTTTACCACCCGGGGTCGATTGACGTTGTTCCCTGTTTGTTCGATAGCATCGACGCATGGCAGGACCCATCATAACGCTTCGCCAAGCCGCCCGTCACGGAATGCTCCTCGCCGTCAGCTGCACGGCCTGCGGCCATGTCGCCCGCTTCATGGCAAGCGACGTCGCGCAATTCGTCAATCCGACGCGGGAGATAGAGTTGCTGCCGTTCCGTTGCGGCGAGTGCGGCGGCAAGGAGTGCAAAGTCATGGCCAGCGAATACGACCGCGACCGAAGGCCGGACATCATCGTGTGGCGACCGATGCGATTGCGGTAGGCTTTGAGGAGACGCTCAGTGCCATGCGTCTCCGAAGTCCAATCGACACGTGATCAAATCCCGGTGAGAAGATTGGAGTTAGGGACACGGTGGATAAACCCGGACGAAAAAGATAAGTTGAGTATCCTCTGATCCCATCTGTTATTGGTCTTATGGCAATTTATGCCTGCGCTCGTTGGGTTGTTGAAGACGAAAAAGGGCAGAGTTTGGCAAACAGGATTTCCTTCAGCGCATCCGGTGAGTTCCAAGAATGGGCCGCCAGTAAGAAAAGATGCGTGCCGCACCTGACGACACGGCTATTACTGAGAACCATCCCTCACATCGGAAGGATGCTAGAGGAATCTCAAGTAGATCCGCCTATAAAAGAGTCTTTCTGTCTAGGGATTTTTCGCGCAACATTTTGCTCTTGGACTCTGTCAAATCGCATTGGCGATTTTGAAGATCAAGTTTTAGATATTGACATTAGATCAATACGGGAATCCATTTTAAATAGTAAACATTTTAGCCTAGACGACATCCTAAGCATTAAAAGAGAAAGCGAGTTATCGCGCCTTGCAATTCAGTCTATTTCTTCATATTTACTTCCAAGCAATCCTGTAGACATAAATTTTTCTGTTGGCGCAACTGCCAGTATTAGTCAAAATTCATTTAATAGCAAAGATTCCATTTGGGGTATGATTGCATTGGATGCATCATTAATAGACGCAGGCATGTCTACTCAGGAGTTATCGATTGCCCCGCTTTGGCCAGATGAGAATCCCTATTGGTTCGATTCGGCTCTTCGAATGCTATCTAAAGAAATGCTAGAGCTCAGCGAAAATTGGAGCTTCTGGCTAGACTGGTATAATGTACGTGTAAATGGAGGTTATTCAAAGCATATTGGAGAGGATGGAGAAAAGTATTTAACATCGAGGATGATCACTGAAGGAAATGATTGGTGGGATCAAAGTCCGAATATCGTCAACAAAGATATAATTGGCTGGGCTGCGGCTGAACACGTAAAACATATCGGGCAATCCTCTATTGGAAACACATGGAAAGAAAGTGAGCATAATCTTTTTCTCTCGCAGCACGGCGACAAGAGCGATGACGAAATCGCAGAAAACAAGATCACTGTTCAACTACACGACGGAATCAAGCGCCGCATCGGCGAATTTGCGCTAATCGCGCAAGAAATCGAAGAAATCTACGGATGGGACCGATTCGCGGATAAGTTTCGACGCTTTGCGAACTCTCTAAACTGCACCACCGCGTTTGTTCCTGAAAACATTGGACATATATACGACTGCTCACTCGAGATTGCTTCGTATCTAGATTTTGACGATGATCTGCGGCGAGAGCCATGGGGTAACGCATCAGCGCTTGATGCGAGTCGGCGGCGCGAACTTGAAAACCTAATTGTCGCCACCGGCCCTTGGCTGCGTCGTTTTCCAACGGCACGGGGAATTGACGACGATGCGGGATCATATTTTGAAAATCTCCCTGACAGGCTTTTAGCCACTCAACTGGTCGCGGAAGCCGGAAAACAGCAGCTAATATCGGACGAGGATCGCCAGCTACTAAAGGACTTACTCTCCATTTTGGAGACGCGCGGCCACCTCTCGGACAAGTCAGTCAAGCGCGGGATATTTACAGTTAAAAACTTGATAGTGGCCGCTGCTTCGATTGCCACATTCTATAGCGGCTCCATCGCTTCCGATTTTACAGAGAAATCAGTCGTCGTACAAAAAGCAGGAGACTTTCTGGCAAAAAACGAAGCCGCGGTGTTGGAATATCTAAAAGGCAATCAGCCGGACATTCGCCACTCAGTAGAAGTGGTTATCGAACGCGCAAAGCAACAACGTGATAGAGAACCGGCTTCCCCGATTGAGCCAGTAAAAGGCACAGGATACGAAAACCGGCGAAAAGAATGACGATGGTTGTGAACAATACCAACCCACCCTGAATACCGCCCCCTACCCGCCGCCAATCCCCCCACCAGCCGCCGCCCCGCTCAGCACCATCGTCGCGCCGAACAGGAACCAGTCGCTGAGGATATGCGCGCCGGTGCACACCAGGATGTTCTTGGTCATGATATAGGGCAGCGTCAGCACCAGCCGGGCGACGCCGACGCCGCCGATCACCTGGATCACGTTCCAGCCATAGGTCGGCAGATGCACGGCGGCGAAGAGGACGGCGACCGCGAGCCATGCGATCACGATCGCCCGTTTGCGCCCCACCCCGCGCTTGCCGGTCAGCCAGGTAAGCAGCGCCAGGAACGGCAGGATCGTCAGCACCTCTTCCCCGAACAGCTGCGGCACGGATTTCGCGAAGAACAGGATGCGCGCCGGCGTGTCCTGCGCGGCGAGGCCGGCAATCGCCGGATTGGCCGTGGTGTCGATGACGCTGATCAGGATCGCGCCGGCAATGCCGGTGACGAAGATGTTGAGAAGCGCGAAGCCGGTCATCACGAAGACGTCGCGCAAGCGCAGGCGACGGAAGATCGCCGTCCAGCCGCGCGGCGCGACATATTTCAGCGCCGCCAGCGGCAGCGCGAAAAACGCCACGATGGGAACGAAGCCCAGGAAAGCCCCCGTCAGCAGCGGGTTCGACAGGGTCAGGACGAGAAATCCGGCGAGAATCGCGGCCATCACCAGCCACCACTGGCCGCCCGAAATCGTTACCGGTTCGCCGTTGTAGAAGGGAAAGTCGTCGCCGGGCCGCTCCAGCCAGCCGAACCGTTCCGCCCTGTCCGTCATGTGCCTGTCCTGTCTCGATTGCCCCGAAGCGGCGAATAGCATCGCCGCTTCGGGATGAGAACAGGGTCAGGCGGCTTTCTTCACCTGTTCCTTGCGGGCCGGCGCCAGCGTCTCGGCCCAGCTGTGGAGTTCGGCGAGCATCGCCTTGGCGCCCTGCTCCACTTCCGGCGCCGGGTTGAACGTGCCGTCCTCGCCGAAGAAGTTGAACACGAACGGGATCGGCACTTCCTGCGGCAGCGGCATCACCGAGACTGTGTTCAGCAGGATCTTTGTGCTCTGCATGGCGCGCACGCCGCCCGACACGCCGCCATAGCCGACGAGGCCGGCCGGCTTCTTGTGCCATTCCTTGTGTAGCGCCTGGATGGCGTTCACGGTCGAGGCGGCGGGGAAATAGTTGTATTCCGGCGAGACGAAGACGAAGGCGTCGGCCGAGGCCACGCTTTCGCTCCAGCGCTTCGTGTGCTCGTGCTGGTAGTCCTGCATCATCGGATGGTTCGGTTCGTCGAGCAGCGGCAGGTCGAAATCGGCGAGGTCGACGAGTTCCACCTCGAAATCCGAATTTTCCTTCGCGAAGTCGGCCATCCACTTGCCGATTTTCGGCCCGTTGCGGCCCGGCCGCGTGGAGGTGACGATGACGTTGAGCTTGAGGGTCATGATGGTTTCTCCTTGATCGAATTGGTCCGTACATGGCCGGCTTCGGGCACGAGCGATTGCGTTCCCGGAACCGCTGTTCCGGGTCAGGATTTCCTGCTTCTGTTTCGCTGTCCCCGGCGCGGGCCGGTCATGCCGGTAGAAAAAAGAAACTGCGGTATTGATTTGATACCGTCGTCGCTTTTTGATACCGGGACCCTATGTAGAGGTCATGCCGCAGCGCACAAGACGGCACTTTTTTGCAACCGGGTTACAAGAATGAAACCAAGTCACATCAATGAAATCGGCGAAGTCTGCCGCCCCGTCGGTCAGTTGCTGGCCGCAATCGGCTCGAAATGGGTGGTTTTGGTGCTGATTCGCCTGTCGGAGCGGCCGAAGCGCTTCTCCGAACTGAAACGCGAAATCGGCACGATAAGCCAGAAAGTGTTGACCAGTGTGTTGCGGGATCTTGAACGCAACGGCATCGTCGACCGCACCGTGACGCCGTCGATTCCGCCGCGCGTCGACTACCAGCTCACCGAACTCGGCGAATCGCTGCTCGAACCGATCCACGCGCTCGGCGTATGGGCGGTGGAAAACGAGAACAAGGTGGCCGAGGCGCAGGCGCGCTACGAGCAAAAGGCGGAGATGGCGTGAATGCGAAAGTCGAAATCTTCTACGCCAGGGACGGTCGGTGGCGCGATGAACTGGCCGCCCTTCGCACGATCCTGCTCGCTTGCCCGCTAACCGAGGACTTCAAGTGGCGCTCGCCGGTCTACACCGCCCATGGCGGCAACGTCGCTACCGTCTGGGGCCTGAAGGACAACGCCGCCCTCTCCTTCTTCAAGGGCGTCCTGCTGAGGGATCCTGAGGGCATCCTCCTCGCGCCGGGCGAAAACTCGCGCTCGGTGCGCATGGTCAAGTTCACCGGCCTGGCGGAAATCGCCGCGATGGAAGCCGTCCTCAAGGACTATATCCGCGAGGCAGTCGAGAACGAGAAGGCCGGGCGCAAGGTGGATTTCCCGAAGGATGATCTCGACTACCCCGAAGAACTCGTCGACAGGCTCGACGGCGACCCGGACTTCAGGACCGCCTTCGAGGCGCTGACGCCGGGCCGCCAGCGCGGCTGGGTGCTGCATTTCTCCGGCGCGAAGCAATCGGCCACGCGGGCATCGCGGATCGAAAAGGCCGCGCCGAGGATCCTCGCCGGCAGGGGAATGCATGACCGGTAAGCTGGTCTACACGAACACGTCCACCTTCTCGAAGGTCCGCACATCCACCAGGCCCACGTCGGAGATCCTGAGTTCCGGGATCACCACCAGCGCCAGCAGCGAGTGCTGCATATAGGCGTTGTTCAGCGTACAGCCCATTTCGCGCATCGCCGCGCTCAGGATTTCGGCCTTGGCGGCGACGATCTCGGCGCGCTCGTCCGACATCAGCCCGGCGATCGGCATCTCGATCAGCGCCAGTTCCTCGCCCTTGGAGATCATCACAACGCCGCCGCCGACCTCGCCAAGCCGGTTGGCGGCGATCGCCATGTCCTCGCGGTCGGTGCCGACCACGATCATGTGGTGGCTGTCATGCGCCACGGTCGAGGCCATGGCACAGTCCTGCGTGTAGCCGAAGCCGGAGACGAAGGCGTTGGCCACCGCGCCCGTGCCGCGATGCCGCTCCACCAGCGCGATCTGGCAGATGTCGTTTGGCCGGTCCATCTCGACGATGCCGCCCTCGACCGGCAGCCGCGCCTCCAGCGCCCGCGTCGGCGCCTGGTTCTCGATCACGCCGATGACGCGCACGTCGACCTCCGCCTTGCCCTTCGGCGCCGGAATGACGAAATCGTCGGGCAGCAGCTCCTTGCCGAGCCTGACCGTGTTCTTGGCTTCCACCGGATAGTCGTAGGGCGGGATCTCGACCGTCAGCTTGCCGCCCTTGGCGAGTTGCACGCCACGCCCGTAGACCTCGTCGATTTCGAGTTCGGCGAGGTTCGACACGATCAGGAAATCGGCGCGGCGGCCCGGCGTGATCGAGCCCAGCTCGCGCTCCAGCTTGAAATGCTGCGCCGTGTTGATCGTCGCCATCTGGATCGCCGTCACCGGCGCCAGGCCCTGCTGGATCGCGTGGCGCACGACCCGGTCCATGTGGCCTTCCCTGACCAGCGTGCCGGAATGGCTGTCGTCGGTGCACAGGATGAAATTGCGCGGGTCGAGCCCCTGCTCGGTCACCGCCTTGATCTGCTCGGCGACGTCGTACCAGGCCGAGCCCAGCCGCAGCATCGCCTTCATGCCCTGGCGCACCCGCGCGATCGCGTCCTCGGCGCGCGTGCCCTCGTGGTCGTCCTCCGGCCCGCCGGCGACATAGCCGTGGAAGGCGCGGCCGAGATCCGGCGAGGCATAATGCCCGCCCACCGTCTTGCCGGCTTTCACCGTGGCCGCGATCGCGCCGACCATCGTCTGGTCGTTCGCTGCCACGCCCGGAAAATTCATCACCTCGCCGAGCCCGATGATGTTCGGCCATGCCATCGCTTCGCCGATCTCCTGCGGTCCGAGCGACGCGCCGGCATGTTCCAGCCCCGGCGCCGACGGCACGCAGGACGGCATCTGCACGAAGACGTTGGTCGGCATCGCCTCCGCCTCGTCATGCATCATGCGCACGCCGGGAAGCCCCAGCACATTGGCGATCTCGTGCGGATCGATGAACATCGAGGTGGTGCCGTGCGGGATCACCGCACGGCAGAATTCGGTGACCGTGACCATGCCGCTTTCGACATGCATATGCGCGTCGCACAGGCCGGGCACGAGATAGCGCCCGCGCGCATCGACCACCTTGGTGCCGTCGCCGATGCAATGCGAGGCGTCCGATCCGCAATAGGCGAAGCGCCCGCCGATGATCGCCAGATCGGTGGCCGCGATCACCTCGCCGGAATGGACGTTGACCCACTTGCCGTTGCGCACGACGAGGTCGGCTGCCTTGCGTCCCATCGCGACATTGACGAGGTCGCGGGCGCATTCCGTCCAGGGCTTCGGCGGGGAAAAGGATCGTGGGTTTTGCGGCATGTCGGTCTCCGGATGTTGCACCGACCATGCCCGCGAACGCCGCCGATTTCCAGTGCGCAATTGCGGCGATTCCGCGTCAGCCGCCGGGCTGATGTCCGGTCGTTTGGCGTTCGTCCGGGGTGAAGTCGACAATCCCGACGAACCCGCCTCGCGTGACAAGCGTCTTGTCCGCGAAAAGCCTCTGCGAGAGTTTCCGGCCCGAACGGCGAAGCTCCTTGCGAAGACGGTACCAGAGCGGCCCGCGATTTGTCCTGCGATTGAGACGGCGGTCGCTCGACCGCTCGCTGCCGACGATCGCCGGGTCCGCCAGATCGAGGCGATCGCGCTCCTCTGCGGTCAGGAACATCGCCTGCGCCGCGACCGCTGGAACCGCCTGCAATATCCGGAAGCCGGGCCTCGGCCGGAACACGAAATCATCCGTGTGGTCGCAGAACGGATCGGACCATGCCAGCAATTTACGCGCGCCGGCCTGCGTCAGCACATAGGCCGCCGCGCTGGCCGCGCCGGAGAGAAGCGGGCGCCAGGCCACTCCGTCCGCCTCCGCCGTCACCGGCCCCAGCCGCAATTGGCGGCGCGCCGTGTCCAGCTTCGCCACATCGAACGCGGCCGTTCCCTGATCCAGCCAGTCGATCGCCGCCTTGAGCCCCTCGCCCGCAACGATATCATCCTCGAAGATCGCCGCTGCGGCGAGGTCGCGCTCCACCATCAACTGCCAGACACGCCGGTGGCTTTCGAAGCACGCGACCAGGCTGTCCGTCAGTTCCCAGCGGTCGCCGCTATGCGGCCGGTAATGCGTATCGTTGGCCGCGCCCGGCATGGCCGCGTCGACGGCGGCGAACCGCTCCGCCTCGAGTCCTGCGGCACGCAGCCCTTCCTGCATGAACCGCCAGCGCGCGGGCACGCGGTCGAGATTGATGACAAGGCACTTCATCGGCGGCCGGGCCCTTTGCTTGCGCGGGTCACTTGGGCATAAGTCCGAAAAGGCGTTTCAGCCGGGTCTTGAGTTTGGCGTTGCGCCGTGGATGCATGAAGGCGGCGCCGTGGTCCTCGGCCATGGCGTTTCGTAGCAAGGGCTCGGCATCCCACGGATCGAACGCGATGAGCTTTCTTTGCGCCAGATCGGGCCGCATGAAGACATCCGCCTTCTCGTTCAGCATGGCCGCCGCGAAGGAAAAGCTCGAATTGGAAATGGCGAGCGCGTCGCATTGCGTCATGAAATGGAAATCGGGGAAATACGGCGCCCGTGGCAGGTCGGCGCCGAGATCCGCCGCGGTGACCACGCGATGTTTGCCGAACGCGCTGCGCACCGCCTCCGGCGCGTCGCTCGCCAGATACACGCTGACCGGCCGGCCGCCACCGAACTCGTCCAGCCAGTCGAGATACCATTCCACGGGCGCGATGAAATACGGGCCGTAGCCGTAATCGCCGCGCCGGATATGGACGCCGGCGACCGGTCCCTCGAGCGCGTCGAAGGCATTCTGCGCTTCCGAGAGCTGGCGCCGGACCTCCTCCGACGGCGCGAACAGGGAACGGATGAACGGCTTGTGCGGTTCGTAGTAACGCGTGCGGTACTGGAAGAAGCCGTTGAAGTCGGCGAAGGAAAAATCCTCCGTCGCGTTCGCGATGTGGCAATCCTCGAGCGTCAGGCCGGTCTGCCTGACTTCCATGAAGGCGGACGGGTCGGCGAGCAGCGGATCGTCGACGCCGAACAGGTAGCGCCCGATCCAGTCCGGCGTCTCCACCGCAAGGCCCCGGTCCTTCGCGTAGCAGCGCAGAAACATGTACTGAAAGACATGATTGCCGAACCGCCCGCGCGTGCCGAGATTCGAGACGGTGACCTTGCCGCTTTCCCCGTTCTGCATCGTTTTCCGCTGTTTAGCCGGTTCCATGTCCCGTTCCGCCACGCCTGCGCAGGTCCTCTACACCACAACCATTCGCCGGAGGCTCCTGCCAAGTTCATGCGCAACCGCACTTCGAACGATCGCGTTATCGCCGGACGCACGCCAGATCGCCCACAGCAGCCGGAACGGAAAACATCTGCGGCGCTGCGCGCGTTCCCAGTCCACATCGAAACCGGACGTGAACCGACCATAGTTTTTTGCCCACACGTCCATGATTTCCCGGCGCCGCGCTTCATAATCCTCGGAGACGCCGCCGGTCCGAAACACCGCAATGTCCTTGTCTATCTGCATGACATCCGGATACCGGAACAACAGACGCCAGAAGAAATCATAGTCTCCCAGGATGGGAAACGACTCGTCGAAGCCCGAGAGCGAGAAGAATACGTCCCGCCTGACCGCCATCGCCTGCGTGGAGAAGGGCATCTGCCGCAAAAATATATTTGTGCCCGGGGGGCATGACCGCTGGAAAACGCCGGCTTCATCCAGCCGTTGGATCGAGCCGAAGACCAGGGACGGCCTTTCCTTTTCGACCGCGCGGGTCAGCGTTTCGATTATGCGACTGTCGATCAGGTAGTCATCGGAATTGATGAACATCAGATAGTCGCCGGTCGAAGCCTCCGCTCCGTTGTTTTTCCCGCCATAGAGATTTCGGTCTTTTTTGGAGACAAAGATCGATCGCGATTTTTCGGCGAGCACGTGTTCTACGAATTCGACCGTGCCGTCATTCGACACCCCGTCAGCAACAACATGCTCGACCGCTGGCCAACTCTGCGCCGCAACAGAGTTTACGGTCTGGCGGAATGTGTCTTCACGGCCAGAGCGAATGAGGTTGAAAACGGGAGTAATAATGGAAAAGCTGACCATATGGACACCGATCGATGAAACCGGGCGGTCACGAGATGCGGTCCGGCAGCCCCCCTTTAGCCGTACTACCGCGATCGCTCAACCGCGGTGCGTCAGTCGTTGCACCAATCCCGCATTCCAAATTAACAAGTCCCACACCGGCTTCATCCAACAAACCGCGGATTTGAACAGGAAACCCATCCCCATACCTACTACAATAGACAATACATAGGGCCGTCGAAACTGACTCCGAGAAAGAGATGAGGTCTCTAAAGTGTTTTAGGAGCGGTTATCATAGGAGGTTTCGCCAAGGGCGTCTTTCGAATGTATTTCATTCTCCCATTGCCTGCAGAGACGAGAATGAAAAAAGCCTTCTTCGATGAACTCACGGGAGCCATCGATAAGTTTCGATTTCCCACTGAGGCGGTAAACTTCTTGGATCCCTGTTCACGATCCTGTTCCCGCGATAACCGATTGCTTTCGCGACTCCTTCACCAACCTTCGAATACTTCTTCAGCCGCATCCCACCCAAAACGGATCGAATACGATAGGGCGACCAACCGAGGTCTCTTCGCAATTGGTCGAGAGCGGCCTTCCCCTCCTTTAAATATTGGTTCATTGCCTCGCTTCGTTGCCCGCTTACAAATCGGAAACCGGCAAGCGGATACCCGCACCCATAGAGGTCGGCATGCTTGTACATTTCGCACCACAGCGCAAAATCACCGGCCAAACCGTGAGTTGGAAACTTCGCCCCAATCTTCCGCCAAAGCGACGATTTGAAAAAAGTCGATTCATACTGGATCCAGTGGCCGCAACTGCGCGTTCCCGGGAGGAAAAAGCCGTCCAAAAACGCCTCGCGCGAGAAACCCGGTAACGCGCCGATTCCCGAAAGTCGGCCGGACGCGTCCCAACGGCCGGGTCTCAAAGTTGACAGCCAGTCCACTCCATCGAATTTGCTAAAAATTTCGGCCGCGACGAAAAGACTGCCAGGGAGCATTATATCGTCTGCATTTATACTATATAATATCTTACCACTCCCTAAGGAGTAGCCTTTTTCTATCGCATGATACTGGCCTTCATCAGGTTCACTTACCCAATGCGCCAAATGTTTTTCATACTTTTGAATTATTCTAAAGCTGTCGTCGCCACCACCATCAATTATTATATATTCGAGATTTGGATAACCCTGATAGACAACGGATTTAATTGTTTCCTCTATGGTTTTTTTACTATTATACGAGGGTGTCACTACAGTTATTTTTGGATATACGCTCAATATGGATCCTCGCGCCTTTCCAAAGCCACCCAAGGCCAAAGATAAATTGTAATATCCGCATTTGTGCGGAGCTTGTTAAGACAGGCCCAAATGGCTTGCGCTGAAACGGATTCAACCCAAATTTGCCGCCGAAATTTATGAGTGACCCATTGTTTTTGAACTTGCAAGCGGGAATAACGGGGGCAAGCGCTCCACAAATAGAAACGCGCCATCGAAACAACATACTCGGAATTACTCTGCGACAGGTTCGCGATGGTCGATCCCCCGGGGAGCGTCACCTCGTTCGGCGGAAGCGAAATTGTGGACGGATGCAATACCGCCAAAATTTTTAACACGGGGCTACAAATGGCTGTTTCCGTGACCGTTATGCGAGGCTATTCGTCACGACATCACGCATCTGCGAACGGAGAGATTATCATCGAACTTTCGTCATTGCCGAACTCGGTCGGAAAAGGTAGACCTCCGGAGCCCCGGTTTGAGAAGCCGGCCTGACGGAATTTTACATGTTCGAAAAACAAATAAGATCGCTGAAACGGCGCTACTATTTTATACAGCCGAAAAGGCGGGTACGTCGAAACGGCATTATGTATGACATCAATTGCCGCGAGCTAATAGACTACAGTATTTTTCTGGGAAGTTGGGAGGCCGAGACCTCTGATTTCATTGAAAAATATGTAAAGGACAGTTTCGTAACCCTCGAGATAGGCGCGAATGTCGGGGCCCATACGCTGCTGATTGCGAAAAACTCCGGCCCGACCGGAATTGTCCACGCAGTCGAACCTACGAAATATGCCAGGAATAAATTACTCAGAAATATGGATTTGAATCCGGATGTCGCGGGGCGGGTTCGAGTTCATGATCTGCTGATCAGCGACGTCATAGAAGAAAATACTCGACGCGAAATCCGCTCCTCTTGGCCGACAAGATCCTACATGGCCTCGCAACCATTGGAAACTGTCCCCTCGCTGGTGACCACAATCGACCGCTTGGTCGAGGAGGTTGAGCTCGACCGGCTTGACCTTATCAAAATCGATATTGATGGCTATGATTTTCGTGCCTTGCGTGGTGCGATCGATACCATCGGCAGATTCAGGCCTCTGATCTACGTCGAGTTGTGTGAATGGGCCCAACAGGAAAACGGCTTCAGCGTCACAGACATCATCTCGTTTCTCGCCTCGCATGGGTATAATGGCTATTATGCGAGCGACATGCAGCCGCTGACAACTTCCAACGTTTTCGAGTTGATTGGCGACAAGGACAGCATCAACGGGGTTTTCTTCCCGGTCGAGGCGAAACAGCCCGCCTGATCCAACATCCAGCTTATGACCGCCCAAGCGAACAGCGCCCGTGCGCGCCGTTCGACGGCGCAGTAGATTCGTGGGCCAGGCCGGCCGGATCAGATCGGCGACGATATCTTCTTTGCCGCATGGGTCGTATGCTGCGTCAGTCCACGCCAGTCTCGCGCATCGACTGCAATGGTCTTGCAGTCATCACCCGCCCATGCCGCTTTAATACTGGAATCTAGCACGGAAGACCGGTTTGGAGGGCGATCTCGTCGGGTCATGCCTATGATGTCGCCGATCCCTGGCCGTGTGGCGGTTCATCGGCAGTAGGACGTTGTCGAGCAGTTTTCAAAGGGGTAGAGGTCAACAGTCGAGCTTGCGTCTGTGACCTTGCCGTTTCCCGTCACTCTATCGTTTCAGGCCCCGGATGAATCAGGAAAATACCCACGGACACGCCGCATGTTTGAAAAACAGCTGAGATCTCTCAAGAGGCGCTATCATTTGCTCCGGCCGCTAAAGCACGCTCGCCGTGACGGCATTGAATATCAACTCGATTGCCGGCAGCTCATTGATTACAATATCTATCTCGGCTTCTGGGAGAAGGATACGCACGACTTTATCGAGAACTATATCGGGGATGGCTTTGTAACCGTCGAGGTCGGAGCGAATATCGGCGCCCATACCTTGTTGATCGCAAAGAAATCCGGCAACCAAGGATTGGTTCACGCTATCGAGCCGACTGAATTCGCCCGATCAAAACTGTTGAAAAACGCAAGCCTGAATCCGGACTTGGAAAAACGCGTAAAGGTGCACAATTTTCTGATCAGCGATTCCATCGAGGAAAATCCGCGGCGCGACATCCGCTCGTCATGGCCGGCGAAGGCCAGCATGGCCTGGCAACCCGAAGAGCACGTATCGTCGCCCGTATCGACGATCGACCGACTGCTCGACGACTGGGGCCTGACTCGCCTCGACCTGTTGAAGATCGATATCGACGGATACGACTACCGCGCATTGCTCGGCGCAAGGGGCGCGATCGAAAAATTCCGGCCGCTGATTTACGTGGAGTTGTCCGAGAATGCTCAACAGGTAAATGGTTACAGCATCACAGATATCGTCGACCTCCTGACGTCGAAAGGATATCGCGGCTACGATGCGAATGAGATGTACGAGCTGTCGAGCGAGAATGTGCTGGCGAGACTAGGTCACAAAGACAGCATCAACGGCGTGTTTTTTCCGGAGGAAAAAGCCAGGCAGTAGTCTCCTGCCAATCGCCGCCGGTTCCGTGAAAAGTTCCGGAAGCCCCCACCGGTATCCAAAAAAACGGCGCCGCGATGGGCGCCGTTTCGGATTGGAGCTCTACCGGCCGATCCGATCAGAATTCCTCCCAATCGTCGGCCTTCAGCGCGGCATTGCCGCTGACCGGGAAGGATCGCGCCGGCTTGGCGAAGGATTTCGCCGCCGCGCGCGGTTCCGCCGCTTGGGCGGCCGGAGCGTGCGTCGCCGCCGAGCCGAGCTTGAACTGCCGCAGCAGGTCGTTGAGCGATCCGGCCTCGTTGGCGAGGCTGTGGCTGGCCGCCGTCGATTCCTCGACCATGGCCGCGTTCTGCTGCGTACCCTTGTCGACCTCGCCGATCGCCTGGTTGATTTCCTGCAGGGTGGTCGACTGCTCCTTCACCGCTTCCACGATGGCCGTGACATTGGTGTTGACCTCCTGAACCTCGGCGACGATCGTCTCCAGCGCGGTGCCGGTTTCGCTGACCAGTTCCGAGCCGGCCTTGACCTGCTGCGCCGAGGTATCGATCAACGACTTGATCTCTTTCGCCGCATTGGCCGAGCGCTGCGCCAGTTCGCGCACTTCCTGGGCGACGACCGCGAAGCCCTTGCCGGCGTCGCCCGCCCGCGCCGCCTCGACGCCGGCGTTGAGCGCCAGCAGGTTGGTCTGGAAGGCGATCTCGTCGATAATGCCGATGATGTTGCCGATCTCGCGCGACGACGCCTCGATCTGTTCCATCGCGGCGACCGCCTGCTTGACCACCTCGCCCGACCGTTCGGCCGAAGTCTTGGTGCGCAGGACGAGCGAGCCCGCCTCGTCGGCGCGCGACGCCGATTCCTTGACCGAGGCCGTCACTTCCTCGACGGCCGCCGCGGTCTCCTCGACGGAAGCCGCCTGCTGCTCGGTGCGCCGCGACAGGTCGTCGGCCGCCGAGCGTATTTCGTCGGATGCGCTGCGGATCGCGCCGGCATTGTCGCCGACGCGCTGCATCGCTTCCTGCAGCTTGCCGATCGAATTGTTGAAGTCGAGCCGCAACTGGTCGAGCGACGGAATGAATGGTCGCTCGATACGCTGTTCCAGGTCGCCGTCTGCCAGCTTCTGCAGCCCGCCGCCGATCTCGTTGACGGCGCGCACGCGCTCGGTGATGTCGGTCGCGAACTTGACCACCTTCATCGGCCGGCCGTTCATGTCGAAGATCGGGTTGTAGGACGCCTGGATCCAGATTTCCCTACCGCCCTTGCCGATCCGCTTGAACTCCTCGGCGACGAATTCGCCGCCGCGCAGCTTCTCCCAGAACGCCTTGTAGTCGCCGCTCTGCGCATAGGCCGTATCGACGAACAGCGAATGATGCTTGCCCTTGATCTCGGACAGGTCGTAGCCGAGCGCGGTGCAGAAATTTTCGTTGGCGGTCAGGATATTGCCTTGCAGGTCGAATTCGATGACCGCCTGGGCGCGCGAGATCGCCTCGATCTTGCCCTCGTCGTCGGCGGCTTTCAGCTTCGCCTCGGTGATGTCGGTCGCGAACTTGACCACCTTGTACGGCTTGCCGTTGCGGCCGAGGATCGGGTTGTAGGACGCCTGGATCCAGATTTCCTTGCCGCCCTTGCCGATGCGCATATATTCGCGCGCATCGAACTCGCCGCGGTTGAGCTTGGCCCAGAATTCCTTGTAATCGTTGCTGCGCGCATAGGCCGGATCGACGAACATCGAATGATGCTTGCCGATGATCTCGGAGCGCTCATATCCCAGCGCCGCGCAGAAATTCTCGTTCGCGGTCAGTATCTTGCCGGTCAGATCGAATTCGATGATGGCCAGCGACTTGTCCATCGCGGCGAGTACCGTCTTGGCGTCGTCGCCCTTGCCGAGGCTGTTAAACATGAAGATTTCTCCCGAAGCGTCCTGAAAAATAATCGACCTCGATCGCCCGTTAGGGGATCCCTCGATCGTCACATGAAATGCGGAAAGGTCGCATGTTGGCGTACCAACGGCCCGGTCGCGGCGTCATGCGGGCATCGCTTGGTAAGCGATAGCCGACCGGTATGCCAACTTCTTGCAGTCACCGATTAACAAAGCATAAAGAGCGTTTTTGCAGACGAAACCTCGCCGGGCATGCGCTGCGACGGTTGGAAGTGCGGACACGGCAAATGCATCGCACATAAAAAATCGCGCACAAGACTATGGTTTGTTTGATTATTTCTCTTTGGAATTCGCGCAGGAGCGGTTTGATAGATGGCTGCGCACCCCGCCCGACAGCCATTTCGCCGCCGCGATGCATACAATTTTCGCGGTAATATGCTTTGATTTTATTCAATTATGACATGCAAATTCCCAAGCCCGCATTTCGTTCGGCAGCTTGGTGCCCCCTGCCGGACTCGAACCGGCACGGCCAAAGGCCGAGGGATTTTAAGTCCCTTGCGTCTACCAGTTCCGCCAAGGGGGCCCGCGGCCATCGCTATCCGACGCGGCTTGCCCGATCAAGCGCAAACGCCCCGCCCGAGCGCCGAAGCGCGCTTCACAACCAATGCGAACATGCATAAGAATGACGCAAGCTATGGAGCGCCCGCGCATGCCTTCGAAAACGGCCGGAAACGAAGACAGTTCGATCGTCACCGCCGCCGCCGTCGTCATCGGCGACGAGATCCTGTCCGGCCGGATTCGCGAGAAGAATGCCGGCCATCTCGCCGCCGTCCTGACCGCGATCGGCATCGACCTGAGGGAAGTGCGCATCGTCGGCGACGACGAGGCGGCGATCATCGAGGCGGTCAACGCGCTGCGCGCGCGCAACAACTACGTCTTCACCTCCGGCGGCATCGGCCCGACCCATGACGACATCACCGCGGACGCCATCGCCAAGGCCTTCGGCCTGCCCTGCGATCACGACCCTCAGGCGATGAAACTGCTCGGCGACCACTACGCCCAGCGCGGTATTGAATTCACCGAGGCGCGCAAGCGGATGGCCCGCATGCCCGAGGGCGCGGTGCATATCGACAACCCGATCTCGAAGGCGCCCGGCTTCGTTGTCGGCAATGTCCATGTCATGGCCGGCGTTCCGGCGGTCTTCCAGGCGATGCTCGACAATGTCGTGCCGACCTTGCGCACCGGCCGGGTCCTGCTGTCGCGCTCGGTGCACTGTCCCTTCGGCGAAGGCATGATCGGCGAGACGCTTGGAAAGATCCAGGACGATTATCCCGACATCGCCATTGGTTCCTATCCGAAATACGATAGCGGCAAGTTCTGGACGGATATCGTTCTGCGCGGCGCCGACGAGGCGCGTCTCGACGCCGCCGCCGCCGCTGTCGGCGCGATGATCGCCGCGCTGCAGGCCTGATCCGGCCGCATGCTCCACAGCTTCCGGACGCGGCCCGGCCCCCGCGCCTTGCCGGACACCGCCAATCCGGCTATGTGCGTGTCCACTTTTCATACGGAAGATCGGAAATCCCGCATGGCCCTGCCCGAAAAAGCCTTTCCCGTTTCCTGGGACCAGTTTCACCGCGATGCGCGCGCCCTGGCGTGGCGGATTTCAGGCGCCGGCGACAGCTGGAAGGCGATCGTCTGCATCACCCGCGGCGGTCTCGTGCCCGCCGCCATCATCGCCCGCGAACTCGGCATCCGCATCGTCGAGACGGTCTGCGTGGCGAGCTATCACGACTACACGACGCAGGGCGACATCCAGGTGCTCAAGGAGGTCCACGCCGATCTTCTCGCCAATGACGGCGAAGGCATCCTGATCGTCGACGACCTGACCGACACCGGCAAGACCGCCGGCCTGGTGCGCGCCATGCTGCCGAAGGCCCATTTCGCGACCGTCTACGCCAAGCCGAAGGGCCGGCCGCTGGTCGATACCTTCGTCACCGAGGTCAGCCAGGACACCTGGATCTACTTTCCCTGGGATCTCGGCTTCACCTACCAGGAACCGATCGCCGAAGGCCACAAGGGCTGATCCGGCGCGTAATCGGCTCGCTGTTCAAAACAAAAGGGCTCCCTTGCGGGAGCCCTTCATGTCTCGGGGATGCGGAACGGCTTACAGCGCGTTCAGGTTGATCCCGACCGTGATCGCGCCGATCGGCGCGCCGGACTCGTCGTCGAGCGTCATCGAAACCTGGCTCTGCAGCATCTGCGTCGACTCGTCCTTCTCGGCCTCGTCGACGAAGATCGCATCGGCGGCGCCGGTGCCGTAGGTCTTCTGCCACTTGGCTTCGTCGCCCTGCCAGTAGTCCGACGTCACGTCGCTCTGGCCGACATTGAGGCCCTTGGCATCGGTGACGAAGATCTCGGTGATGACGCCGTTCGATCCCATCTGCTTGTCGCGCAGAAACTCGGACAGCGAATTGGAAAGCACCTTGTCGATCAGCGCATGGTCGCCGCCGTCGACGCCGGCGCGCCAGCTCTTGTCGAGCGCGTCGATATCGTCCTGGCTCAGCCCGGCATTGGCCTCGTTCTGCGCCTTGACCGCGCTGATGACGGAGGCGTCGGAAAGCCACGGCTTGATGTTGGCGTTGGCATAATCGGTCACCGCCGGGATATGTTCACCGTCGGCAAGCGACGGAGTGGCGACAAAGGCGAATGCGGAGGCCGCAAGCGCAAGTCCAAGCATTGTTGATTTCATTGTTTTCTCCTCGGTTTATTATTGTTGTGTCCGACCCGGAGTGGATCAGAACTCCTCCCAGTCGCTCGGATCCACGGCGAGCGCCGTGTTGCCGGAAACGGCCGGAATCTTTGCCCTTGCAGGCCGCGGCGGGGCAGCCGGAGTTTCCTCCGGCACTTCCCGCGCCGGTTGCGCTCCCGCGATACGGAACCGTGCGACGATCTTGTTCAGCTTGCCGCCCTGGGCACGCAGTTCCTGGCAGGCCGCGTTGGTCTCCTCGACCATTGCCGCGTTCTGCTGCGTCGTCTGGTCCATGCTGACGACCGCGGTGTTGATCTCGTCGAGGCCGGTCGACTGCTCGCGATAACCGCTGATGATCGTCTCGATGCGGTCGGTGATGTCGTTCACCTGCGTCTCGATGGACAGAAGCGACTCGCCCGTCTGGTTGACCAGCTGGACGCCCGACTCCACCTCGCGGCCGGATTCGCCGATCAGCTGCGAGATCTCCTTGGCGGCGGCGGCCGACCGCTGGGCCAGTTCGCGCACTTCCTGGGCGACGACGGCAAAGCCGGCGCCCGCCTCGCCGGCGCGCGCTGCCTCGACACCGGCGTTGAGCGCCAGGAGGTTCGTCTGGAACGCGATCTCGTCGATGACCGTGATAATCTGGCCGATCTTTCCGGCCGACTGCTGGATCCGGTCCATGGCTCCGATCGCGTCGCGCACGACGGCGGCCGAAGATGAGGCATCCTGCTTCGCCTTCATGACCATCGTGCCGGCTTCCTCCGCACGCTCGGAAGACTGCTTGACGGTCGACGTCATCTCGTGGAGAGCCGCCGCGGTTTCTTCCAGCGACGCGGCCGTCTGCTCGGTGCGCGTGGCCAGTGTGTCGGCGGAGTTCGCCAGTTCGACCGAGCCGGTATCCACGGCTTCGGACGCCGCGCGGACATCGGCCAGCGTTGCCGAAACGGCTTCCACCATCCGGTTGAAGTCGGTGGCGAGTTTCTCGAACTCGGGACCGAGATCGTCGAGGTGGCAGGTGAAATCGCCGTCGGCGAGCTGTTCGAGCGCTTCGGCGACGCGGCTCACCGCGCTTGCCTGCGCTTCGGCGGCGGCAACCGTGCGTTCCGCGTTCTGCGACCTTTCGGCCTCGAAGCTCTGGCGCTGTTCCTCGGCAAGGCGGCCCTCTTCCTGCTTGGCGATGAACTCGCCACGGAAGGTTTCCAGCGCGCGGGCCACGAAGCCGATCTCGTCGCCCTTCGTCTGGAACGGTACCTCCGACTGGAAATCACCCTCCTGCATGCGGCCGATGCTCGCGGAAATCGTGTTGAGCGGCGTTCCGATCAGGCGGCGCATCACCACCAGCAGCAGGCCGAAACCGACGGCCACGATCACGCTCTGGATCGCGAACAACATGACGGCGTTCCACTCCGCCGCCGTGTAGATCGGCGCGGTGGTCCAGACGGTCAGCACAAGGCCGGTGTTTTCGCCGGCGGCATTCTTCGGCAGCGGCACGACAACGGATGCGACACCGTCGCCAAGTTCGGTAGCCGTTTTCGGATCCGCCATGGTCTGTTTCGAGAGTTCGGCGATCTGGCTGTCGCTCAGCACGGCATCCGCGCCGTCGCGGGTCCAGCTGTCGACCATCTTGCCGTCACGGTTGAACGCGGCGAACTGCACCATGTTCAGGGATGCGTCGTCGCGGAACAGGGCATAGGCGTCCTGAATGACCTCGGCCTTGCCCCACTTGATGCCGCCGGCAGCCAGCGTTGCGAATTGTTCGGTGTCACGCGACCATTTGTCGACCGCATTGGCAATCGACGAGCGCGTCTCGGTGGTCCACGTATATCCTGCCAGAACGGCGATACCGCAAAGGTTCACCGCGATCATGAAAGCTGCAATCTTGGCGGTGAGCGACAGCTTGTTGAGTTTCTCGAACATTAACCGGATTGCCCCCTCGCAATCGGTCGGGCAGCCATGAACAGGCGCGGACCGATCCCAGTTTTCTGAAAAACATGCACGCTGAAGTGGAAGGGCCTGTCATGGGCCGGTCGGCGAGGTGCCGATGCGCGTTGGTTCAGCAGACCGTCCGACCCGTTAAAAACCGGTGAAGGGATAATTTTTATAATGAAATCAGACAATTACCCCGGCCCATACAAGCGACGCAACGGAAGAAATCAGTTTTTGGCGCCTGGAAAAAGCAGGAGAGGCCGGGCCACCGGCACGCACCGAAGGTTGTATTTTCCGGTCGGCAACGGCGGGTCGCGCCCGGCTGAAAATCCTGACAACGTCACGGCGATCGCCGACGAGCGCATATATGAGCCATCTCGGGACCGGCGCGTGCTCGCTGACCGCGACGATATCCACAGCCGGGGCCCCATCGCCAGGACCGCCCGCAGATCACGGCGAAAGTTGCGTCGGGCAATTTCGCGTCATCGGCGGGCGGCGCCGATCATGCCGTCTCCGGTCCGCCGTACCGCCTCGCCAATCCCGAAAATCGTCCGCCAGCAGAGATTTTTCGCCGCAAGCGCGGCGTCGCGCGGCAATACCGTCAGGCCACCGCGCCACGGAAAACCGCCTGTTTTGCGGGCAAACCCCGCCGAGCAGGTTATCCCCAGCTTCCACACACTCACCCACAACATATTGCGTTAACGCTTTTGAGGAAACCTAGCCCTTGACCGGCTGGCCCGAGTCGCCTTTTATGACCTGAGCGTGACACGAGTCACCGTGCCGGAATGTTTCTTTTCTGCCGGCGCTTTTCAATTTCATCTGTGTTTTCGGCCCGGCGGCCGGGGTTTCGTACTCTCCGCGGGACAGGGAAGCTGCGTGCGCGTGAGGGGGTTTGGCCGGTCGGTCGATAAGGTGTGAAAAGAGGCTGTTAATACTATATTTAGTGTTTGCGTCCAATTTTGACACAACATAAGGTGACCGCTCCAAACGGAATCGGTTCGCCGAAAAAACCGGGCGGCTTTCAATTTAAGTATGTGTTGCGCGTAAGAATTCGTCCGAAGGGACATGCTCTTGCGCCAGCGGAGTGGGACCGGGCCGTACGAACGGCCCGAACGGGAACGCGTGTGCCGCAATATCGGCTTTTGCCGGAGATGCAGACACACTATATATAGAGGGACGAAGGTTAGAGACCATGCGCATTGAACGCCGGTTTACCAAAGAAGGTCAGTCACCCTACGCCGAAATCGCCTTCCGCAAGGCCACGAGCGAGATCAGGAACCCGAACGGGTCCATCGTGTTCCGCTTGGAAGACATCGACGTGCCCTCGCAGTTCAGCCAGGTGGCGGCAGACATCCTTGCCCAGAAATATTTCCGCAAGGCAGGCGTTCCCGCGCGGCTGAAAAAGGTCGAGGAGAATTCCGTCCCGTCCTGGCTGTGGCGCTCTGAGCCCGACGAAAAGGCGCTCGCCAAGCTCCCCGAGGACGAGCGTTTCGGCTCCGAGATCGACGCCCGCCAGGTCTTCGACCGGCTCGCCGGCACCTGGACCTACTGGGGCTGGAAAGGCGGCTATTTCGACTCCGAGGACGACGCCCGCACCTTCTTCGACGAGCTCTGCTACATGCTCGCCACCCAGCGCGTCGCGCCCAACTCGCCGCAATGGTTCAACACCGGCCTGCACTGGGCCTATGGCATCGACGGCCCCGGCCAGGGCCATTTCTATGTCGACCCCTTCACCGGCAAGCTGAAGAAATCCGATTCGGCCTACGAGCATCCGCAGCCGCATGCCTGCTTCATCCAGTCGGTCGGCGACGACCTCGTCAATGACGGCGGCATCATGGATCTGTGGGTCCGCGAGGCGCGCCTGTTCAAATACGGTTCCGGCACCGGCTCCAACTTCTCGCAGCTGCGCGGCGAAGGCGAGCGCCTGTCGGGCGGCGGCAAGTCGTCAGGCCTGATGAGCTTCCTGAAGATCGGCGACCGCGCCGCCGGCGCCATCAAGTCGGGCGGCACCACGCGCCGCGCCGCCAAGATGGTCGTCGTCGACATCGACCACCCCGATATCGAGCAATATATCGACTGGAAGGTCAACGAGGAGCAGAAGGTCGCCGCCCTCGTCACCGGCTCCAAGACCGTCAAGAAGCACATGACCGCCGTCATGAAGGCCTGCGTCAATTGCGAGGCCGACAATGACGACTGCTTCGATCCGGGCAAGAACCCGGCGCTCAAGCGCGAGATCAAGGCCGCCAAGAAGGCGATGGTGCCCGAGAACTACATCAAGCGGGTGATCCAGTTCGCGCGTCAGGGCTACACCGACATCGAGTTCAAGACCTACGACACCGACTGGGATTCCGAGGCCTATCTGACCGTCTCCGGCCAGAACTCCAACAACTCGATCTCGGTCAAGGACGAGTTCCTGCGCGCCGTCGAGAGCGATGGCGAGTGGAACCTGATCAACCGCCGCGACGGCAAGGTCGCCAAGACGGTTGCTGCCCGCGAATTGTGGGAGCGCGTCGGCTACGCCGCCTGGGCGTCGGCCGATCCGGGCATCCACTTCAACACCACGATGAACGACTGGCACACCTGCCCGGCGGAAGGCCCAATCCGCGCCTCCAATCCGTGCTCGGAATACATGTTCCTCGACGACACGGCCTGCAACCTGGCCTCGGTCAACCTGCTGCAGTACCGCGACGTGAAGTCCGGCAAGTTCGACATCGCCGCCTACGAGCACACCGTGCGGCTGTGGACGATCGTGCTGGAAGTCTCCGTCATGATGGCGCAGTTCCCGTCGAAGCGCATCGCGGAACTGTCCTACAAGTACCGCACGCTCGGCCTCGGCTACGCCAATATCGGCGGCCTGCTGATGACCTCTGGCATTCCCTATGACAGCGACGAGGGCCGCGCCATCTGCGGCGCGCTGACCGCGATCATGACCGGCATCGCCTATGCGACCTCGGCCGAAATGGCCGGCGAGCTCGGCCCCTTCCCCGGCTACAAGCCGAACGCCAAGAACATGCTGCGTGTCATGAAGAACCATCGCCGCGCCGCCTATGGCGAGGCGCAGGGCTACGAGGATCTCGCCGTCAATCCGGTGCCGCTCAAGGCCTCCGACTGCCCGGACGCCGAGATGATCGCCCACGCCAGGGCCGCCTGGGACAAGGCGATCGAGCTCGGGAGCAAGAACGGCTACCGCAACGCCCAGGCCACCGTCATCGCGCCGACCGGCACGATCGGCCTCGTCATGGACTGCGACACCACCGGCATCGAGCCCGATTTCGCGCTGGTCAAGTTCAAGAAGCTCGCCGGCGGCGGCTACTTCAAGATCATCAACCGCGCCGTGCCGGAAGCCTTGCGCACGCTGGGCTATGCCGAGCACGAGATCGCCGAGATCGAGGCCTATGCCGTCGGCCATGGCACGCTCGACCAGGCGCCGGCCATCAATCCGACGACGCTGCGCGCCAAGGGCTTCTCCGAGGCGACGATCGACAAGATCAATTCCTCGCTGAAATCGGCCTTCGACATCAAGTTCGTCTTCAACCGCTGGACCATCGGCGACGAGCAGATGGCCGCGCTGATGATCCCCGAGGAGAAGCTCTCCGATCCCGCCTTCGACCTGCTCATCCATCTGGGCTTTTCGAAGAAGGACATCGAGGCCGCCAATATCCACATCTGCGGGGCGATGACGCTGGAAGGCGCGCCGCACCTCAAGGAAGCGGATTACGCGGTCTTCGATTGCGCCAATCCCTGCGGCAAGGTCGGCAAGCGCTATCTCTCGGTCGACAGCCATATCCGCATGATGGCCGCCGCCCAGCCCTTCATCTCGGGCGCCATCTCCAAGACGATCAACATGCCCAACGATGCGACCGTCGACGAGTGCAAGCAGGCCTACATGCTGTCCTGGAAGCTCGCTCTCAAGGCCAACGCGCTCTATCGCGACGGCTCGAAACTGTCGCAGCCGCTCAACGCCTCGCTGATCGAGGACGACGAGGACGAGGACGACGTGGTCGAGGCGATCGCCGAGGCGCCCGCAGCACAGCGCGCCATGGAGATCACCGAGCGCATCGTCGAGCGCGTGATCGAGAAGGTCGTGCGCGAGCAGGAGAAACTGCCGACGCGCCGCAAGGGCTACACCCAGAAGGCCAAGATCGGCGGCCACACGGTGTTCCTGCGCACCGGCGAATATGACGACGGCCGCCTCGGCGAGATCTTCCTCGACATGAACAAGGAAGGCTCGACGCTCCGGGCGCTGATCAACAACTTCGCCATCTCGGTGTCGCTCGGCCTGCAATACGGCGTGCCGCTGGAGGAATATGTCGACGCCTTCGTCTTCACCAAGTTCGAGCCGGCCGGCATGGTCCAGGGCAACGACGCCATCAAGTCGGCGACGTCGATCCTCGACTATGTCTTCCGCGAACTGGCGATCTCCTATCTCGGCCGCCACGACCTCGCCCATGTCGACCAGTCGGAATTCTCGACGACGACGCTCGGCAAGGGCATCGCCGACGGCAAGACGCCGGTGTCCAGCGGCCTGACCCGCGGCCACAAGCTCTCCGTCGTCTCCGGCAAGTCGGATGCGCCGGCCGGCTCGGCCGGCGGCGTCCCGGCCAAGGCCACCGCGCCCAAGGCCTCCAACGTCAACACCGTGACGGCGGTCGCCGGCGTCTCGGCCAAGTCGTCGCTTGCCGCCAAGCCGGTCTCCGAACTGTTCGAGGAAACCTCGGCCTTCAAGCGCGACTACGAGGAGCGCCAGGCCGACTTCCAGGCCGAAACCGGGGCGGTGACGGAAGCCGAGGCCGCCAGGGCCGAAGCCACCGGCCTGTCGCCGGTCTCCGAGCGCGAGGCGCAGGCCGAGCTCAAGAAGATCGAGGCCGACCGCCGCATGAAGGCGATGATGCAGGGCTATACCGGCGACATGTGCCCGGAATGCTCCAACTTCACCATGGTGAGGAACGGCACGTGTTTGAAGTGCGACACGTGTGGGAGCACGTCAGGGTGTAGTTGAGGTTCTAGGGTATAATAATCGCAGCCCGGGGCAACCCGGGCTGATTGCTTTCAGACCGTTCCTCGTGAGGAGTGCCTTTGACAGACCAAAAGGCCGAAATGATCTTGGGAAAAGTACGAAAGATCTATGATGATATAGATCCAAATATACATTTCCCAACACAGCGCCCAATTTTGGCCCACTACACCTCTCTAGAAGTTGGGGAGAGCATTCTTAGGAATAGCGAGATATGGCTCTCCAATCCGTTATTTATGAACGATTACGAGGAACTATCGTTCGGGCTAGAGATGGGAAAGAAACTTATAGAGGAGTCTACAGAACTCAAATCCGCCTTCGCAGATAGCGATCTATATTTTGAATTCATATCCAATTTTCTAGGATATTACGATAGATTTGAACAAGAAGAAGCGTTAAATGTATTTGTCGCGTGCCTCTCCATGCAAAATAGAGAGGACGAAGATGGCATCCTTTCAATGTGGCGAGGGTATGGGCACAATGGAAAAGGCATCGCATTGATTTTCGACAGCAGTGAGCTTACCGCCCTGCAAGGAAGCCCGCTCACGCTTGCACCAGTTCATTACGCATCAACAAAAGACAGAGTAGATTACCTATCTGCTCGTGTGAATTATTTTTGCTCAATAATTTCCAAAATAGAGTGGGAACGACGTTATATTTATCTCGCCGCATTTTCATTTTTTCAACGCATTTTATTATATTCTATATTCACTAAACATATTGGATTTGCAGAAGAAAACGAATGGCGTATAGTATACTTGCCGTCTGAAGATAAAGAGAAAATTCTAGTGCCTATGATCGGCTATCACCACGGTCCCCGAGGCATCGAACCCAAAATGCGCCTTAAAATTGAGGCAATGCCAGGCGTGACAGCCGACAATTTTGTATTTGAGAATATCATTCACTCATTGCTTCTCGGCCCCACGGGGGCATCAAAGCTTGCCGAAAGTTCTTTCAAGAGAATGTTGCAACTGCTCGGCAGACCCGAATTAGTCAGGAAGGTCCGCTCGTCGAAGATTCCATTTCGTCCGACACCTCAATAGAGGTGATGCAACCTATTGAATGCAGATGCTGACGATTAGCCACTACATCTGACCCACACTCCGTCATCCTCGGGCTTGACCCGAAGACCCACGGCCAAGGAAATTCAGTTACCCAACACCAGATAAAGATCGTTCCAGTCCGGGTTCATCGCCTCGATCAACCTGTTCTGTCACTGGCGGCTACCGCCCCGATAGTGGTTGAAGACTTCGGATATTGTCTTATCCGCCAAACGTCGCTGCTGGTCTGTGGGCGGTTTGGCCGCCTCGAATCCAATCTGTCCAGGCAAGCCATTTCTCTTTGACACTACGAGATAGGAGATGTCCGGCCGGCCTTCCGCTGTCTCTCCCCTCGAGATATCGTCAAGAATAGGTTTCCAAGGCCCCCGTGGCGGGATACCCAGCGCCTCACCCAGCTCGCCGTAGGTGATTGTGCGACCTTCGTTTGCACATTGCTGGAGTATCGCAATTATTTCGTTGCGCCGATCAGCGTAGTGTATTTTGCGCACCATTTCTGTCCTTGCTACTCCATTCAGCATCGTTGCCGTGGATCCTCGGGTCAAGCCCGAGGATGACGAAGCGTGGGGCCGCCAACACTGCACCCTCACCCCGCCTCGCGCGTCGCCACCTTGCTCTCCCGCCAGACGATAAACACGCCGCTGGCGATGATCACCGCCGCGCCGGCATAGGTCAGCACGTCGGGGATTTCGCCCCAGAACAGCCAGCCCAACAGCGTCGCCCAGATCAGCGCGGTATAGTCGAACGGCGCGACCACCGCCGCCGGCGCGAAGCGGAAGGCCTGCGTCATCATGGTGATGCCGACGGTGCCGAACAGCGCGATGCCGAAAAACAGCCACACATCCTCGGCCCGCACGGGCGTCCAGAAAAACGGCACGACCAGCGCGCTGACCAGCGCCCCGGCCCCGGTCAGGTAGAGCATCAGCGTCCAGACCGACTCGCGCCTGTCGACCCAGCGCGCGCTGATCATCAGCGCCGCATAGAGGAAGGCGGTCGCCACCGGAAACAGCGATGCGGCCTGGAACGTGGCGCTGCCGGGGCGCACGACGATCAGCACGCCGGCGAACCCGGCGAGAACCGCCGTCCAGCGCCGCCATCCGACATGCTCCTTGAGCACGATCGCCGACAGCGCGGTGATGAAGACGGGCGCCACGAAGATCAGCACCGTCGCCTCGGCGAGCCCGAGATAGCTGAGCCCGGTGAAGAACAGCGTCGCCGCGCCGATCCACAACGCGCCGCGCACCAGATGGGTGGCCGGCCGGTGCGACCGCAACGCCGAGCGGCCGCCCATTCGCCACGCGATCAGGATCGCGATCGGCAGGGCGACGAGATTGCGGATGAACAGGATCTGGATCGGCAGGTAGCCGGCGGTCAGCGCCTTGGCGATGGCGTCATTGACGCACAGGCAGGCGACGCCGGCCGCCATCAGCCCGATGCCGGTGACCGTCTGCGACGGCGCGCCTCTCGTGGCCTTCTGCATGTTGCCGCTCCCCTCCGTCCCGGACACACAGCTTCCCTATCGCCTGCGAGCAAAGAGATAAATCCTCGTTTGTCAGGAGATCGCCGCCGCCCCCGCCTTGCACCCCCGCCCCGTGACCTTTATCCCGAAAGGCCACAAGCGATGGGAGAGTCTTCCTCGATGGCGCCGGGCACGGGCAAAGCGCAACCGCCGGAACTCCGGCACCGCATCATGGCCGGGTTCATCGGCAATGTGGTCGAGTGGTACGACTTCGCGCTTTACGGCTACCTGGCCGGCATCATCGCGCCCGTCTTCTTTCCCTCCGACGCCCCGACGGCCGGGCTGATCGCGACCTACGGAATCTTCGCCGCCGGCTTCATCATGCGCCCGCTCGGCGCAGCGGCCTTCGGCTGGTTCGGCGACCGCTACGGCCGCGCCCGCACCATGCAGATTTCGGTGGTGATGATGGCCCTGCCGACGCTGCTGCTCGGCCTTTTGCCCTCCTATGCCACGGCCGGCGTCATCGCCCCCGTTCTTCTGGTGCTGGTCCGCCTGCTGCAGGGCCTGTCGGTCGGCGGCGAGTTCTCCTCCTCGGTCACCTATCTGGTCGAGACCGCGCCCGAGGGAAAACGCGGCCTGACCGGCAGCTGGGCCAATATCGGCTCGATGTCGGGTTCGCTGCTCGGCGTCGGCACAGCGGCGCTGGTCACCAATGTCTTCTCGCCGGAGACCGTGGCCGACTGGGCCTGGCGCCTGCCCTTTCTCGGCGGCGCGCTGATCGGCACCGCCGCGATCTGGCTGCGGCGCAACCTGCACAATTCGCAGCGTTTCCAAGAGCATCACGAGGGCCGCGACGAAACCTCGCCGCTTCTCGAAGCCTTCACCACCAACCGCCACGAGACCCTGCTGGCGCTCGCCTTTGCGGCCAGCTACGGCACCTGTTTCTACATCGCCTTTGTCTATCTGCCCGAATGGCTGTCGGCGCAGGGCCTGATGGCGCGCAGCACGGCGCTCGCCATCAACACCGGCATGACGGTCCTCGTCATTCCCGCCATGCCCCTCCTCGCGGTCGTCGGCGACCGGTGGCTGCCGCGCCGCACCTGGATCGCGCTGGCGCTGTCGGGCCTGGCGCTTGCCGCCTGGCCGCTGCATGAATGGATGCTCGTCTCCGGCGGATCGCTCGCCGCGATCCTCGCCACCCATTTCCTCGCCTTCGCGCTGCTCTCGGTGCCGCTCGGCTCCGCCCCGGCCCTGTTCGTCGAGATGTTCCCCGAGCGCGACCGCCTGTCGGGCTATTCCGTGGCCTTCAATGTCGGCGTCGGCGTATTCGGCGGGCTGACGCCGATGATCGCGACCAGCCTGATCGCCGTCACCGGCGCGGCCACGGCGCCCGCGCTCTACATGACCGTCACGGCCCTGGTCGCGGTCGCCGCGCTCGCGCTCACGCCCGACCGCAGCCGCGCGCCGCTGCGCTAGGCCTCCCGCCATGCGGCCCAAGTTCTACCCTTCCCTCGTCAATGACCGCTTCGGTGATCCGGTCGTCTTCGTCGATTTCCTTCTCGAACGCCGCGCCATCCTGTTCGATCTCGGCGACATCCATGCGCTGCCCGCCCGCTCGGTCTTGCGCGTCTCCGACGTCTTCGTCTCGCACACCCATATCGACCATTTCGCAGGCTTCGATCGCCTGCTGCGCCTGTCCGTCGGCCGCGATCGGCTGATCCGCCTCTATGGCCCGCCGCGCTTCATCGCCAATGTCGAGGCGAAGCTCGCCGCCTATACCTGGAACCTCGCCGAAACCTTTGTCGACGACCTCGTCTTTGAGGTCGTCGAACTGGAGGATGCCGAGAACTGCCGCGCGGCGCGCTTTCGCCTGACCAGGCGCTTTGCTCGCGAGGACCTCGGCAGCCGGAAGCTGCGCGATGGCGTGCTGCTCGACGAACCGTCGCTTTCCGTGAGAGCCGCCATGCTGGAGCACCGTACGCCCTGCCTCGCCTTTGCCTTGCAGGAGCCGGAGCATATCAATGTCTGGAAGAACCGGCTGGACGAGCGCGGCTTCGTCACCGGGCCGTGGCTGGCGGAACTGAAGGCGGCAATCTTCGAGCGCAAGCCCGACGACACGCCGATGCGCGTCGGGCTCGCCTCCGGCGGCGAGCGGGCGCTGCCGCTCGGCGAGCTGCGCCGGGATCTCGTCACCATCACCGCCGGCCAGAAGATCGCCTACGTCGCCGACGCGGCCTTTTCGCCTCCCAACCGCCGCGCCATCGTCGATCTGGCGCGCGACGCCGACACGCTCTTCATAGAGGCTGCTTTCGCCGCGCAAGACGCGGAGATCGCCGCCGGCCGGGCGCACCTGACGACGGCGCAGGCCGGCGAACTGGCCCGTCTCGCAAATGCCGTCCGCGTCATCCCCTTCCACTTCTCGCCGCGCTATGCCGGCGAGGAGGCCTGCATGCTGCGCGAGGTGGAGGATGCGTTTGCCGGAAAGCCGGAGTTGGCATAAGCCGCCAAGCGGAGCCTCGACGTGTAAGGCGAGGGATTCCGCAGAAAACTAATCCACCGTCCTCCCGCCTCCCTTACCCTTGTCCGAATGACGAACGCGCAAGGAAGCACGATCAACTGGGACAGGGCGATTGCCCGCAACCGCGATGCGCTTCTGCGCATTCTCGCGGCGCTGTTCGCCATGGCCGGTCTGGTTGACGGGGAGTCCGGCGCGACTTTGCCGCGCCATCTCCACAATCACATCCTGCGCATTCTCCGTGCGGCCGAATCCGCCGTCCGCCGCCTCATCGTGATCGCCGCGCGCGATGTTGTTGTAGTGGTGGCGGTGAAACCGCGCAATCCCGCCACCACACCATCCACCACAACAACCACATCCACCCCCGCAGTTCTCGCCCTTCCCCTGCTCGATCCGCGCAAGCGCTTCGATTTCCGCCCGCCCAGCCGCCGCGCGAAATCCTTCCCGCGCATCTGCGTCATCGGCATTTCCGAGCCGCGCCCGATCCCCGAAATCCGGAACCCCACGCCCGACGACGAGATCGACGCCACCCGCCTCCACCGCCGGCTTGCCGGGCTGAAAGCAGCGTTGGACGATCTCGACGGCCATGCCAAACGCCTCGCCCGCTGGCGCGCCAAACGCGATCTCGGATTGAACCGAAGCAAATATTTCTCGCCAATGCGCCCCGGCTGGCCGCCCGGCCGACGCAAGCGGGCGTTTCACGAAGTCGACGATGTCCTGCGCGAGTGCCATTCGCTGGCGCATGACGCGCAGCGCGAGGATACGTCGTAACGCGCCCGCCCTATCTGCTTCTTCAACTCCGGCTCGCCGGGAGAGCGCGGAGGTGACACCGCTTGCGCGGCGCTGCTAAGGAAGCCCCGCACACAAGGAACCCGCCAACATGCAGCCATGGATCGAGCTCGACACCGCGACCGTCCCCGGAGACGGCGGGCAGTTGCGGCTGAAACGGCGCGGCGACGAGTTCTCGATCATGGCCGGCGCCATCGAACTGATGAACAGCCGCCTCTCCAGCTCGGAGGAAGCGCTGGCGCGACTTGCCTGCGACAGGATCCGCAGCCGCAAAAACCCGAAAATCCTGATCGGCGGCCTCGGCATGGGCTTCACGCTGCGCGCCGCGCTGGCGGAAACGGGAGACGGCGCCGATATCGCCGTCGCCGAACTCGTGCCGGCGGTGATCGCCTGGGCGCGCGGGCCGCTGGCCCCGGTTTTCGCCGGCAGCCTCGACGATCCGCGTGTGCAAATTCATGAAGGCGATGTCGGCGAGCTAATCGGCCGGGAAGACGCCGGCTGGGACGCCATCCTGCTCGATGTCGACAACGGCCCCGAGGGGCTGACCCGCGCGGAAAACGACAGCCTCTACGGCTATAACGGCCTTGCCGCCGCGCACCGGGCGCTGCGCCCCGGCGGCGTGCTCGCCGTCTGGTCGTCGCACCGCAGCCCGGGCTTCACCAGGCGGCTGAGTGCGTCCGGCTATCTCGTGGAAGAGGTCGCGACGCGAGCGCGCGGCAAGCGCGGCGCGCGCCACGTCATCTGGATCGCCGCAAAACCGGGCTGATCAGCGCTGGCGGGCCTTGCGCGCCGCGTAACGTTCGTCCCGCTTCGCCTTCATGGCGGCCGCATCGGCGATGGTGCGCTCGATGCGGGCCTTTTCTTCCGCCTCGCGGGCGATCGCTTCCGCATTGGCGGCGGCATAGGCAGCTTCCGCTTCGGCAGCGGCCTCGGCGGCCTTGCGTTCCTGCTCCTCGATCTTCGCCCGCTCGCGTTCGGCGCGGCGCTCTTCGCGCGCCTTCGTCATCGCCGCGCGCTCGGCGCGCTTGGCGACCACTTCCGGATCGTCGACCTTCGGCGCCGTCTTGAATTTCTCCAGAAGCTTTTTCTTGGCCTCGGCTGCGTCCTGACGGCGGTCGGTGAAGTTCGTGTGTGCCTGGTTTCTCAAACGAAAGTTATCCCTGGTTGGATTTGATGCCGGTACGGCAAGCCGCCGGGAAGGCGGTCCGGGGGTTATCTGCCGTCCCGGAGGCCCAAGTACAACCCCGCCCGGCGGATTTGGCGCAAATATTCCTCCCCGCACGGATGACAGACCGCGCGGCGCCGCTCTATTGAAGGACCGCACCGGACGGACCACATATGACGCCGTGACAGAGACACCCGACCCCTTCGTCCATCATCCCGTCCTGCGCGACATGATCATCGATCCGCAGGCGTCCGCCTTCCGCACCTTCGATCCGTCCGACCTCGACGAACAGATGAAGGCGCAGGGCATGCCCGAGACCTGGCGCTACAGCGACGCCAGGCGCGAAGAGATACGCCGCGAGGCGCTGGAGGGGCGGCTCAGCGAGGACCTCTGGGTCTTCGCCTATGGTTCGCTGATGTGGAACCCGGCCTTCCTGTTCGCCGAGGTCCGGCGCGGTCGCGTCGACGGCTACGAGCGCTCCTTCTGCCTCAAGGACACGCGCGGCGCGCGCGGCAACAGCGAGAGGCCCGGCCTGATGGCGGCGCTCGACAAGGCGGACGGCCATTGCAACGGCCTCGCCTATCGAATCGAAGCCCGGATCGCCGACCATGAAACGGAAATTCTCTTCAGGCGCGAAATGCTCTCCGGTTCCTACGTGCCGGCCTTCGTCCCCGTCGATACCGATCACGGCACGGTCGAGGCGCTGACCTTCGTCGCCAATCACGACTCCGCCAATATCCGCACCGATATCGCGCACGAGGACCGGGTCTGCTTCATCGCCACCGGCTCCGGACGGCTCGGCACGAGTTTGGAATATCTCGAAAACCTCGCCAGCCATTTCGAGGCGCTGAAGATCGACGATCCGCACGTCTTCGGCCTGCTGGCGGAAGTCCGCGCCTGGCTGGCGCGCTGATCGCACGCTTCGCCGCCGGTGTAAAAAATCTGCGCGCCGCACTGGCAGCGCAAGCGCTCCCGAGACTATCTTCGGTCACGACTACCCCGCCCGCGCACCGGAGAACGGACATGGACAAGAAGATACAGTTCAACGTCTGGTACTGGATTGCGGCCTTTCTCGCCGTGATGCTGTTCCAGTATGTCTATGTCTCGACCACCCAGATCGCACAAATCCCTTATAGCGAGTTCGAGACCTATCTGGCCGACGACAAGATCGCCTCGGTCGCCGTCTCCGACCGCTTCATCCAGGGCCGCTTCAAGGAACCGCAGGACGGCAAGCCGATGTTCGTCACGACGCGCGTCGACCCGGCTTTCGCCGATGCGCTGAAGAAGCACGATATCGTCGTCACCGGGCAGGTCGAAAGCACCTTCCTGCGCGACCTCCTGTCATGGGTGGTCCCGATCGCGGTGTTCGTCGGCATCTGGATGTTCATGCTGCGGCGCATGGGCAGCGGCGGCGGCATCGGCGGGCTGATGCAGATCGGCAAGTCGAAGGCCAAGGTCTATGTCCAGTCTGACACCGGCGTGAATTTCTCCGACGTCGCCGGCGTCGACGAGGCCAAGGACGAGCTCAAGGAAATCGTCGACTTCCTGAAGGACCCGAAATCCTATGGCCGCCTCGGCGGCCGGATGCCGAAGGGCGTGCTTCTCGTCGGCCCGCCCGGCACCGGCAAGACGCTTCTGGCAAGGGCCGTCGCCGGCGAGGCGGGCGTGCCCTTCTTCTCCATTTCCGGCTCGGAATTCGTAGAGATGTTCGTCGGCGTCGGCGCCGCGCGCGTGCGCGACCTGTTCGAGCAGGCCCGCGGCAAGGCGCCGGCGATCATCTTCATCGACGAACTCGACGCGCTCGGCCGCGCCCGCGGCATCGGCCCGCTTTCCGGCGGCCATGACGAGAAGGAGCAGACGCTCAACCAGTTGCTCGTCGAGCTCGACGGCTTCGACCCGTCCTCCGGCCTTGTCCTGCTGGCCGCCACCAACCGCCCCGAAATCCTCGATCCTGCGCTGCTGCGCGCCGGCCGCTTCGACCGCCAGGTCCTTGTCGACCGGCCCGACAAGATCGGCCGCGTGCAGATCCTCGACATCTACCTGAAGAAGGCGACGCTCGCCCCCGATGTCGATGCCGGAAAGATCGCGGCGCTGACCCCGGGCTTCACCGGCGCGGACCTCGCCAATCTCGTCAACGAGGCGGCGCTGCTGGCGACGAGGCGCAGGGCGGATGCCGTGACGATGGAGGATTTCAACAACGCCGTCGAACGCATCGTCGCCGGGCTGGAGAAGCGCAACCGGCTGCTCAATCCCAGGGAACGCGAGATTGTCGCCCATCACGAGATGGGCCACGCCCTCGTCGCCATGTCTCTTCCCGGCGTCGACCCGGTCCACAAGGTGTCGATCATCCCGCGCGGCGTCGGCGCGCTCGGCTACACCATCCAGCGCCCGACCGAGGACCGCTTCCTGATGACGCTGAAGGAACTGGAAAACAAGATGGCCGTGCTGCTTGGCGGCCGCGCCGCCGAATGGATAATCTACGGCCACCTGTCGACGGGCGCCGCCGACGATCTCGTCAAGGTCACCGACATCGCCCGCGCCATCGTCACACGCTACGGCATGACCGAAAAGCTCGGCCACGTCGCGCTCGATCGCGACCGCAGGACCATGCTCGGACCGAGCGAGGGCTTTCCGGCCACCACCGAGCACGACTATTCCGACGAGACCGCGGCAAAGATCGACGAGGAGGTGCGCCGCATCGTCGACGATACGTTCGAGCGCACCGTCGCCATCCTGAAGGAGCGGCGCGGCGAACTGGAACGTTCGGCCGAGTTGCTTCTGGAAAAGGAAACGCTCGGCGAGGACGATCTGAGCCAGTTCGCGCGCAAACAGGCAGCCGCCTGATCTGAGCGCCGGCTCGCCCGCCCCATTCTGCGCGCAAGCATGGCATAGTGAAATTGTCGCGAGATTTGAAAAGCACGAAACCCCATGCCCTCTGCGTCCTCTGTCATCTATGCCATCGGCGACGTCCATGGACGGCGCGACCTGCTGGAAAGATTGCTTTTGGCGATAGAGGATGACGCCGCCCGGCACGGCGCACGGTGGCGGATCGTCTTCCTCGGCGACATCATCGACCGCGGCCCGGAAAGCCGCCAGGCGATCGATCTCGTCATACGCACCCTGCATGGCGTTCCCGGCTCGCAGCTCATCCTCGGCAATCATGAGGAGTTCCTGCTGCGCTTCCTCGATCAGCCGGAGGAGCGTCGGCAGATCGGCGAGCTCTGGCTCCGCAATGGCGGCGAGGAGACACTTGCCTCTTACGGCATCGACCTCAGCATCTCCCCGGACGAGATCGCCGCGCGCCTCGCCGAGGAATTTCCTGCACATGTCGAGGCATTGCGGTCGGCGGAGTGGCGGGTCGAAACCGAGCGCTATTTCCTTGTCCATGGCGGGGTCGACCCGCAGGTCCGCCTCGACCGGCAGGATCCGGAGACGACCCGCTGGATCAGGCACGAATTCCTCGATTTTACCGGACCGCTGCCGAAGGTCGTCGTGCACGGCCACACCCCGACCGACTCCTTCCTGCCGGAAGTCCACGCCAACCGTATCGGGATCGACACCGGTGCGGTTTTCTCCGGTCACCTCACCTGCGCGTTCCTCGACGAGAGCGATTTGCCGCCGCGCTTTCTCGCCACCGACGATCACGGCCCGACGATCGAAGTCACCGAGGTCCGCCCCGCTACATTCGCGTCATCGCCACCGCATGTGGCGCTGCGGTAAAGCCACGGCGCAACGGCGTCATCCGGGCTGCCGCCGGCCGGCGCCCTTACCCGCCGTTTTTCCTTTTCAGTTCGCGGTTTCGGATCGATATCCACCACAGATATCCGACACCGATGAAAAACACGCCCATGCTGATGAATAAGCTTGGAAAAAACAGGATCACGAACATCCGGTCCGAAATATCCATCTTATCCTCCCCTAACCGAGATCTGCGCGCCTCGGCGCGTCGATTTCAGGCCCGAACGGAATTGTCCCCTCAAACCACAACCCCGCGGACGATGCGCTTGGCATATGGCCCGCGTCTTCCAAACTATATCAATCGAGACTTGGGGGCCATGCGGACCGCTGATTTTCGGCGGCCGGACGGCACGAAGCCCTTTCCCTGCCCTGTCCGGCCCGTTATGGCTCGCGGCAACGACAAGCAGAGGCAATTATCACATGAGCGATGAAACCCGCGATTCCAACGGCACGATCCTTGCCGACGGCGACAATGTCACCGTGATCAAGGACCTGAAGGTGAAAGGCACGTCGTCGACCATCAAACGCGGCACGCTGGTCAAGGGGATCCGCCTGACCGGTAATCCGGATGAAGTCGAATGCCGCGTTGCCAAGATCAAGGGCCTGGTGCTGCGCACCGAGTTTCTGAAAAAGGCATGACGGCGTAAATTCTTGCCGCGTGAAGCACGACGCGGATACCGGGAACGCGAAGCGGTGCGCGTTCATGATTTGCCCCCCGGGCAGGATCGCGCCCAGGCAATGCTGATTTGGCGCAAGGATGTTCGGTCGGCAAATGGCGAGGCGCCCGCTTCCCTCTAGCGATCGGAAGGGACGTCCCAGCAATAGGTTCCCTGCAAAGGTGGAGGCGGTTCTTCCAACGGCCCGTCCGGCGAGCAAATCCATACCGCGGGATAATCGAGCGGCGCCTTGCGGCACTCGGTCTCGGCAAAGGCCTTGCGCCGGGCGCATTCCTCGCGCGTATCGTATCTGCGCGCCGCCCAACCATCGATCTCGTGACCGGGGCGCCATTCGCCATTCACGTTAAAGAAGACGTTCAGCCACCATGACCGTTCGCCACCGCTTGCCCCGGTAGCTGGGAAAACGACAAGGGCTATGATCGCCAATATCGCGAAACGCCCTCGCCCACTCGCCATTCCCGCCGCCCCCGGTTTCAAACTACCCTCACGGAATAAAGCGAAAACCACACGACGGCCACCACCGCGAGCATGAAAATATCCGCCGACCTTGTCGTCAATCGCGGGAAGAATTCGGGCCGCCATACGCAAACTGCATGGCTGCCGTGCATTTGCATGCCTGTAAATTGCTGCGGCGCAGCATCATATTGGCTGCAAACAAAGGAGAAGAATGATGAGCAAGAACCGCTTTTCCAGGACCTTCGGACGCATCGCTGATGCGCTGCAAGGTCAGTCGCGCCAAAAGATCGAAACCGAATATCTGAACGGTTCGGCCTCGATCTACGATCTCGAGCGCCGTATACAGGAAATCGAGCGCGGCAAGTTCCGCAACTTCTGATTTGCGGGAGTACGCGCGCCCGGCTGACGACGGGCGTGGATGATCTTTGCGAGCCGGGCAATACGTGGCAGGTTTTGCCGCATGATCCGGTTCACCATTTGCCTGGCTCTGGCCTCGGTCAGCCCCGCCCATGCCGGCGAGCTTTCCCGTTTCGAGGGAAAATATGTCGGTTGCGCCGTCAGCGCCGATGAATGGGTGCCGATCGCGACGACCCTGACGGTGACCGGAGAGACGGTTTCCGGCGACTACGTCTTCATCGAAACACCTGGCCGATGGGTGCCGGGAAAGCTCGCTTTGGCCGCGCGCGGGGACGATGACCGTCTCGTTTTCTCGTGGAGTGACGTTTACGGCACCGGATCCGCGTCCTTCGTCTTTTCGAGCGACGGCGCCCGTTTCGACGGGTTCTGGACCGGCACCAACGGCCCCGACCGCTATCCCTGGAACGGCGTCCGCCAAGGCTCCGGCCTCGTCCCGCCCGACTGCACGGCTCCGGTCGGCTGACAATTCGAAACGCGTCGCTTTCAAGACAAGGTGTGTCCCGAAGCGACACGATACATGCCCGCACGGCATGGCAGGGATGCGCCGACGGCTCTGGTCGCCAACCACCGGAAGGTGTACCGGGCCGCATCAAAAAAGAAAAATGACGGGGTAACAACGATGAGCAATCGTGGCATCTTCATTGCCTATACGGGCATGCTGAATACTGCCGCGCGCCGCGAAGACGCCGGCCATGCTGCCGCGCCGCACTCGCGCCGCCGCAAGGCGAGCTTTGCCGCACGCCTGTTCCGCCGCGCCTGAGCGCAGCGAGACACGACAACGGACATGAACGGGGCGCCTCGGAGACGGGGCGCCCCGTTTCGTTGCGCGGACGCGGCTTACGAAAGATTAACGTGACCGCTCGGGCTGATCCGGATAATTTAAAGCGACGTAAACAGGGTCGGTGAGACGCTGCATCGTAACGCAGACGTGAAAAAGCGTTGCTTGCAGGAACCGTTCCAAAGATGGAGCGTTGACACTGCGTCAACCGGCACGCGCATTGGATGCCCGCACCGAGGTGCCACATGCATCAGGACGACAGGCAAAGGAGAAACGCCATGTCCACCCGTCCCAACCTCCTCCTCGATCTTGCCCGGATCATGATCAAGCAGGCCAAGCTTCTGAAGGCCCAGGGATTGTTTTCCGAAGCGCGCGGAATGGCACGCCGTGCCATCGAACTCAACCATGTCGGCCACGCGTCCATGCGGCTTCAGCCGATACCTGTGAAGGCGCGTCGCCGCTGATTTCGGCGACCATCGCGTTCTTCCGCCGCGGAAAACAACAAGGTTCGCGCAAGCAGCGCATGCCTTACTGTCACGGCAGCCCGGAATGGATCGGGTCAAAAAAGAAGAAAACGCCATGATGGTCGAACCGCAGAAACTCGAGAACATCGCATTCGCGATCCACCAACAGGCAGGCCTGCTTCGCAGGGCCGGCCGCATCTCCGAAGCCAACGGCATGGAACGGCGCGCAACCGAACTGCGCACGCTGATCGCGGCGCGTCAGCCCGGAAACCTGATGGAATTTCACCGCGAAGCCGCCTGACTTTCCCGGCAACACTTCTGCTCAGCGCCCGTCAGGCGCCGTCTTCGAGCATTTCCTTGACGGTCGTCGCCAGCTGCTTGAGCGAGAACGGCTTGGGCAGGAACCCGAACTTGGCGTCCTCGGGAAGGTTCTTGGAGAACGCGTCCTCGGCGTAGCCCGACACGAAGATGAACTTGATGTCGGGATGGGTCTTGCGCAGTTCCGTCAACAGCGTCGGCCCGTCCATCTCCGGCATCACGACGTCTGATACCACGATATCGACCTTCCCGCCCAATTCCTCCATGATTTCAAGCGCTTCGACGCCGCTTGATGCTTCGTGCACGGTATAGCCGCGCGACGTCAGAGCCCGCACGCCGCCCATGCGCACCGCATCCTCGTCCTCGACGAGCAGCACGGTCGCCGTTCCCGAAAGATCACGTTTCTTTTCCGATTCCGGCTCGAGCGGCTTTTCCGCCGGCGCGTCGGTCTCGGCCGCAATGTGCCGCGGCAGAAAGATCCGGAAGACGGTTCCCCGGCCGAGATTCGAGTCGGCGTAGATGAAGCCGCCGGTCTGCTTGACGATGCCATAGACCATCGAAAGCCCGAGCCCCGTACCCTTGCCCACTTCCTTGGTGGTGAAGAACGGCTCGAAGATCTTTTCCAGGACGTCCGGCGCGATACCGGTGCCGGTATCCTCGACTTCGATCATCACGTAGTCGCCGGGCGAGAAACCGCGATAGCCGAGTTCGCTGCATTCCTCGGTCGAGACGTTGCGCGTACGAATCGTCAGGTCGCCGCCGTCCGGCATCGCGTCGCGCGCATTGACGGCGAGGTTGACGATCACCTGTTCGAACTGCCCCAGATCGGCTTTGACCGGCCAAAGGTCGCGCCCGTGTTCAACCTGCAGATGGATCGAATTGCCGACAAGCCGCGACAGCAACATGCGCAGGTCCGCGAGCACGTCGGTCAGCGCCAGCACTTCGGGTCGAAGCGTCTGGCGGCGCGAGAAGGCCAGCAACTGGCGTACCAGCGAAGCCGCCCGGTTGGCGTTCTGCTTGATGTTCATGATGTCCGGGAAGGACGGATCCGACGGCCTGTGGCTGGTCAGCAGCAGGTCGGAGGCCATGATGATCGCCGTCAGCACATTGTTGAAGTCGTGCGCGATGCCGCCGGCAAGTTGTCCGACCGCCTGCATCTTCTGGCTCTGCGCCATCTGGGCTTCCAGCGCCTTTTGCTCGGTCGTGTCCATGGCATAGACGATCGCCGCCTCCTCCGAGGCGGTACCTTCCGCGCTGCCGCCATGGCCGGCAACCGCGTTGACGAAGACGCGCAGGTGCCGCTCGTCCGTGCCGGATTTCAGGACGGTGTCGAACGGCTCGATCTTGGCCTGGTTGGCGCGCGCCGCCGCAAAGGCCTTCTGGAATCGTTCGACGGCGTCGCCCTGCATCAGCGCCTCGAATTTGATATGGCCTTCCAGTGCATCCGGATCGGTGACCCCACCGAACAGGTTGAGGAACGGCGCATTGGTACGCAGCACCCGCCCGTCCTTGTCGAGCGCCGCGATCGCCATCGGCGTGGAATTGAAGAACCGCGTGAAACGGACTTCGGAACGGCGCAGGTCGTCCGCCGATTCGCCCACCTCCGAGCGGTTCAGGACAATCGTGCGCGTCGCCCCCATAAGCCCGTCGCGGTCTGCCTGGACACGGTGGATCAGTTGCACCGGCAGGCTGACGCCGTCGGCCCTGGCCAGTTCGAGATCGATGGTCGCGGTGCGCGCCATTCCCGCTTCCGCCCTGACGGCGTTGATCATCGCCATGCCGTCGCCCGCAACGATGTCGGTCACCGGGATGGATCCGGGCAGGAACGTGGTCAGGTCGATGCCGAGCCAGCCGGCCAGGGTCGCATTGATATACTGGATTCGCCCGTCGCTATCGGCCGAATAGAAACCGACCGGCGCCTGGTCGAGATAATCGATCGCCTTCTGCAATTCGAGAAAGGTCTGCTCCTGGTCGTCGCGCTCCGCGGTGATGTCGGCAAGCCGCCAGACCCTGAGCGGCCCGCCCTTGCCCGGCATTTTCAGGAGCCGGGTGGACGCCCGGTACCAGCGCGGACCGGTGTCATCGCGCTTGAGGCCGTTTTGCAGCCGGAATTCCTCGTCCGCCTCGAGACCCCTGATAACGTTGTTGGCAAGCCGGTAGACGGCGTTCGCGGCATCGTCGTGGCGCGACAGGACGGCCTCCGGCGCCTGCAGGTCCTCTGCCGCGGCCGCACCCGTCATCTCGCTATAGGCCTTGTTGGAATAGACGATGCTGCCCTTCGCATCGAGAATGCAGATCCCGTCCGCCATCGCATCGGCAAAGCTGCGCCCGATATCCTCGGCCCGCCCGCCCTGGGCGAATTCGACGAAACCGATCGCAGAGGCGAACAGATAGAATACGCCGACCATCGCAAGCAGGCCGAGCATCACCAGAAGGAAGGTGTCGTTCAGGTTCTCGCGGTAGAAGAACAGGAAAGCCGCCGCACCGAGCGACGCAACACCGAGGATAAGCAACCGGACCGCCGCGCTCGGAGGGTTGTTGTTGTGACCAAGCGCCCTGTACTCACCCGCCATTGCAGTTTTCCCGGCTTACGCCATTCCCCTCAAATCGCCGCAATGCGGCTTCTTTCTGGTTTGAATCACAAACCTGTACGGGGCGAAAGCCCTGCCGGGGAAATTTGTCATTCCGACCTGTCGTTGCTAACACCTTCGCGTGTTAGGCTTGGCGAAAACGCCGCATCATGGAGTAGCTTTGAATGTATGCCTGGTTGACCGAAGCCCTCGGCGCACAAAATGCGACATACGTGACCTACGGTATCGGAACGATCGTCGTTATCCTTCTTGCCTGGGTATTATGGTTCTGGACACGGCGCGTTTCCGGCGGCGTATTCATCCATGGGAGCCGCAGTCGCCAGCCCCGCCTCGCCGTCGTCGACGCCACGGCGATCGACAGCCACAGGCGGATCGTTCTCGTACGCCGCGACGATGTCGAACATCTCGTCATGATCGGCGGACACAATGACTTCGTGATCGAACGCGACATCGGCAAGGAAGCGCCGGCTCCGGCAATTTCGGCTCCGGCTGAAAAAGAAGTATCCGCCCCCGCGCCCGAAATGCCGGTCGCGCAGCAAGAAGCTCCGGCACCGGCGCCCGCAAGAGAGCTGCGCCTGCGCGAGAAAGCCGCCGTCGTTCCGCCGCCCGTACCTACACCGCCGGCCCCCGAGGCCGTCATGCCCGAGCCGGCACCGGAATCGGCGCCGCCGCGCGCAGCGCCCGTGCGCCGGCCCGAACCCGCGGCGAGCGAATTGCCCGGAGACTATGCCCAGCACGACACAACCGCGCCCGAACAGCCATCCGCTCCGGTGACGCGGCCGGCTGCCGAACCGGCACGCGTGGCAGGTGCGTTTTCCATGCTGCGCCGCAAGGAAACTAGGGAAGAGACCGTCGAGACCGAAGTCGCCAGGCCGACCGAGCCCGTCGAGTTCTCCGAAACGGTCGAGCCGGTACAGCCCCGCGCCGAGACAGCGCACGAACCGGAATACGAGCCTCCGGTTCCGGAAAGGGCCGTACCCTTCGCAACCCATCCGGCGTTTCAAAATCCGGTATACGAAGCCGAGGCGGAACTTGTCGCGGAAGAAGATCAGCGCATGCCGTCGCACAGTGACGAAGCGCGGACAGAACCGCGTGTCGACACCGCGGTTTCGGAAAAACCGGCCGCGGATGCTTCGCTCGAAGACGAAATGCAGAAGCTGCTGGCCGAACTCACCAGCAGGAAATGATCCGTGATCGCCGGAAATGAAACGGCCCGCTCTCAGGCGGGCCGTTTTCGTTGATCAGTCGTCGCGATAGACTTTCTCGCGGCGCTCGTGCCGCTCCTGCGCTTCGAGCGACAGCGTCGCGATCGGGCGCGCATCGAGCCGCTTCACGCCGATCGGTTCGCCCGTCTCCTCGCAATAGCCATACGTGCCCTCGTCGATGCGTTGCAACGCCAGATCGATCTTGTTGATCAGCTTGCGCTGGCGGTCGCGGGCCCGGAGCTCGATGGCCCGGTCGGTTTCCGACGACGCGCGATCGGCAAGATCGGGATGATTGGAGCTGTCGGACTGCATGTGATCGAGGGTTTCACGCGCTTCGCGCAGGATGTCGTTTTTCCACGCGAGTAGCTTTTTACGGAAGTAAGCGCGCTGCCGTTCGTTCATGAAGGGCTCGTCTTCGGCCGGTACATAGTCAGTAGGAACGTCGTGTGATGCCACTGATTCACTCCAGCATAGTGCCTTTGGCCGCTCTATAATCGCCTCGCGCCCTAGCGGCAAGTTCCGTTTGTGGGAATTCGCAATGAAGTGATCAAACCCTTGATGCCGACAATAAATGCGACGCTACCGCAAGCAAGAAAACCGCGGCAAAACCTTCCGGAAAGGTGCAAAATCCGCCAGATTCGCGGTCCGAAAGCGCGTTTCGCACGGCCTTTTCGAGCCCAAGCGCGAATTGCAGCCGTTCTTCCACAAACGTATCATTTGCGATACCGCGCGCATCGGGTTAATCGCATGATGACTTGCGCAGCGGGGGAGTTTCCGATTGAGCCGCCTTTTCCTGTTCCGTCACGGCAAAGCCGCATGGGCGCAGCCCGGAATGCGTGATTTTGACCGCGAGCTCGACGAGCGTGGCGTCGAGGAAGCCGAAGCAATGGGCAAGCTGATGCGCAAGCGGAAGCTCGTCCCCGACAAGGTGATCTGCTCTACCGCGATCCGGGCCGTCGAAACGCTCGAGGCGCTGAACAAGTCGCTGAATCTCGACGATGTCACCAGCTACGAACAAAATCTCTACGCAACCGACGCGCCCGGCTATCTCGAAATCGCCGCCGCGACCGGATTCGACGGCGATGTCATGCTGGTCGGCCACAATCCGATGCTGGAGGACGCCGCGCTGGCCCTGGCAAAGGCTGGAGACGAGGATGCGCTCGAAGCCCTGCAGATGGGATTTCGCACCGCCGGGCTTGTCGTGATCCGCTTTGACGGCCCGACCTCGGTCTTCACGACTGACACTGGATATCTCGAAGCCTATCTGACGCCGGCCGATGCCTGAACCCGCGCCGCGCACACCGCTTTTTTGAATCGGACATCCGAATACCTATATCGCTGGCACGAAACGCGGCGCGCGGGGACAGTGACAATTGACCAGACTGGTATCGCTTGGCGACGAGGCCCTCATCGCCATCGACACGATTGCCGACAGGGCAACGGGCCTGTTCGCGCCGAATGTCCGCATCGGCGTCACCGGCCTTTCGCGCGCCGGCAAGACCGTCTTCATCACCGCGCTGGTCCACAATCTCATTCACGGCGGCCGGCTGCCGCTGTTCGATCTCGCCCATTCCAACCGTCTTTCCCGGGCATTTCTCGAACCGCAACCCGACGACGGCGTCCCGCGCTTCGCCTATGAGAACCATGTCCGCGACCTCGTCGAAAACCGGATCTGGCCGGACTCGACGCGCGCCATTTCCGAATTGCGCCTGACCGTGGAGTACGAATCGGCGAGCGGCTGGAACCGGCTGGTATCCGGCGGGCGCCTGCACATCGATATCGTCGATTATCCCGGCGAATGGCTGCTTGACCTGCCCCTTCTCGGCAAGACCTACGAGGAATTCTCCGAGGAGGCCCTGGAACTCGCGGGCGCAGGCAGCCGCGCCGAACTCGCCGCGGACTATCACGCTCTTGCCGGCACCGCCGACCCGGATTCCGACGCCGACGAAGTCCTCGCCGAAAAGCTGGCGAACGCCTACAAGGACTATCTGCAATCCTGCCGCACAGACGGCCTGGCCCTGTCGACGCTGCCGCCCGGCCGTTTCCTGATGCCGGGCGAACTCGACGGCTCGCCCGCGCTTACCTTCGCGCCACTGCCGAAACGTGTCGAAAAACCAGGATCGGGCTCGCTCCAGGCAATGATGGAACGCCGCTTCGAATCCTACAAGGCGCTCGTCGTAAAGCCGTTCTTCCGCCAGCATATCACCCGGCTCGACCGCCAGATCGTGCTGATCGATGCCATGCACGCCATGAATGCCGGCCCGGAGGCGGTGCGTGACCTGGAGCGCGCGCTCGGCGACATCATGTCGTGCTTTCGCCCCGGCGGCGGCAACGTCCTGACCGGATTGTGGAAACGCACCATCGACCGCGTGCTCGTCGCCGCCACCAAGGCGGATCACCTTCACCACGAGGATCACCCGAAGATGGAGGCAATCGTGCGCCGCCTCGTGCAGCGCTCCATTTCAAGGGCCGGGCTCAGCGGCGCCCGGGCGGAAACGCTTGCGCTGGCCGCCGTACGCGCCACGCGCGAGGCGACCGTCCAGGAAGGCAAGGAACGACTTCCCGTCATCGTCGGCACACCGATCAAAGGCGAGACGATCGACGGAGAGTCCTTCGACGGAAAAACCGAAACTGCCATATTTCCCGGTGACTTGCCGGACAATCCGGATTCGATCTTTGAAGATGGCGCAGTCGCCGGCGCGCATCGCTTCGTGCGCTTCCGCCCGCCGAAACTCGAACGCAGCGCCGAGGGACTGACGCTGTCGCTGCCGCATATCCGGCTCGACAAGGCGCTGCAGTTCCTGATCGGAGACCGGCTGACATGACCGAAGACAAGACGCGCCGCAAACCGCGCGCATTTGCGATCGAACCGGAAAGGGAAGAAACGGTTTCCGCCATTTCCGCCGAAAAAACGGCTGCGCCACTGCGCAAACCGCGAGCGATCGCGCCCGGCCCGGCACTGGAAATGGAGCCGGAGGACTTCTTCGAACGCGAAGACCTGACCGCCGACCAAGCCGTGATCGAGGAGGTCGATCGCCAGAAGCGCGGATTTTCGCTTGCCTCGGTTGCGATCTCGGCCGTCGGCCTGTTCGCCAGCCTCGCCGCCGGACTGTGGATCGATTCCGTCGTCCGGGCCCTGTTCGCGCGCAACGAATGGCTTGGCTGGCTAGCGCTCGGCGTGGCCGGCCTGATCGCGGTCTCCGTGCTGCTCGTCGTGATCCGCGAGATCGCCGCCATGATGCGACTGCGGTCCGTCGACCATCTGCGCACGGAACTGGAAGACACCCTCGCCGGCTCCGACGACAAGGCCCTCTCCCGGGCAACGCGCAAGCTCGTCCATCACATGGCCGGCAATCCGAAATCGGCCGCCGGGCGCACGATCCTCGCCGAACAGCAGGGCGAGATCCTCGATGCCTCCGACTATTACGCGCTCGCCGAGCGCGAATTGTTCCGCAGCCTCGACCGGGATGCCTTCCTGCTGGTCATGGGCGCATCCCGGCGCGTATCGGTCGTCACCGCGGTCAGCCCGCGCGCCTTCCTCGACATTCTCTACGTGATCTACGAGAATTTCCGGCTCGTGCGCCGCATGTCGGAACTCTATGGCGGGCGAACGGGCGCACTGGGCAATTTCCGCCTGTTTCGCAAGGTGCTCGGCCATCTCGCCGTCACCGGCGTCGCCAGCATCGGCGACGGCCTCGTACAGCAGGTTGTCGGCCATGGCGTCGCGTCACGCCTGTCGGCGCGCCTCGGCGAAGGCGTCCTCAACGGGCTGATGACCGCGCGCGTCGGCATATCGGCAATGGAAGTATGCCGCCCCGCGCCTTTCCACGCCGTCGCGCGACCGAAACTGTCGGCGGTGCTGTCAAACCTGACGGCCGCGAAAGACAACGGGAAAAAGGCCTGAACGCGCCATGTAACACAACGTGAGTGTCGTTTGGCCGGGACTGGTGCGATTCACAAAGCATGTGTTAACCATTCCGCTTAATGATGCGCCTACCGCATTGCCGATTATGAGAGCCACCCGCCATGCTTCTTCGTTCGATGGCCATTTCCGCCCTTGCCCTCGCGACCACGGCTTTCGCCGCCGCGCCGTCGAGCGCCAATGATCGCGATGCCCGGTTCTTCCGCCAGATCGAGGGCAAGTGGCGCGGACCCGGCGAGATCGTCGCCGGTAAATACAAGGGCACGAAATTCACCTGCGAATTCAACGGTCTCACGCCCGATGACAAGCTCGGCATGACGCTCGACGGCGGCTGCCGCGTCGGCGTGTTCACGCAGAAAATGAACGCCACCGTCAAGCGCAAGGGCCGCTCCTATGTCGGCCATTTCCTCGATGGCGCCGAAGGCGAAGGTCTCGACGTCGTTGCCGGCGCCGTGTCGCCCAGTCATGTCGTGCTGACCCTGAAGCGAAAGCAACTCGACGGCGCCATGCTGGCGCGGCTGGCGTCCGACAACCAGCTCAACATCACCGTCTCGGTGAATGTCGGGAAATCTCTTGTTCCGGTGATCGGCATGAAGCTCGACCGCATCAATTCCCTCGCCGCCGAAACGTCGGACTAGCGCCGCTTCATACGCTCAGGCGAATATCCGTCATCTCAAGGCCCTCGTCGCGGAAAGTTTGCGCATGCTCGCGCACGGTCCGCCCCGCGAGCACGATGTCCGGCGCGATATCGGCAAGCGGCACCATGACGAATGCCCGTTCCGTCATCCTTGGATGCGGAATGGTGAGGTTTTCCAGAGACACCGGCGCATCGCCGTAAAGCAGGATGTCGATATCGAGCGTGCGCGGTCCCCAGCGCGTTTCGCGCACGCGTCCGAGCGCGCGCTCGGTCTCAAGCGCCAGCGCCAGCAGGTCCGGCGCGCTGAGACCGGTCTCAATCTCGGCACAGGCATTCAGATACCAATCCTGCTTGACCGGACCCCAGGGCGGTGTGCGGAAAACCCGCGAAATCGCCGTGATCCGGCACTCCGGATGCGCGTCGAGGCGTTTCAGCGCCGACCGCATCGCCTCCGCGACGTCGCCGACATTTCCGCCGAGTCCGAGATAGGCGGTGACGCGTTCAGCCACCGTGACCGGCTTTCGCATCATGCACGACACGCACCTCGACATGGTCCAGCACGCCGGGAACCGGTGCGTTCGGCTTGCGCACGGTGATGTCGGCCGTCACGATCTGCGGAAAACGATGGCACAGCGCCTTGGCGATCTCGAGTGCGATCGCCTCGATCAGGAAGCGCCTCTTTCCGGTGACGATCTTCTCGATCTCCTGGAACGCCACGCCATAATCCACCGTCCCCTCGATGCTGTCGTTCTCCAGCGCATCGCCCGGATCAACGGTCAGAACCGCGTCGACATAGAAACGCTGGCCAAGAAACTCCTCCTGGTCGAACACGCCGTGCCGCGCGAAAAACGCGCAATTCATCATCCGGATCTGGTACATCATGGGTCGGTGTCCTGGTTGCGGCCGGTCAATTCGACGGCCGCCGGGCGACCATAGCATCCGCTATGGCAAGCGCGTCGCGATTAATTGCGACATCGTGGACACGAAATACCGCCGCGCCGGCGGCGCGCAGCAATGCCGTCGTTGCCGCCGTTCCGACATCGCGTTCGGCCGCGTCGCGCCCCGTCGCATCGCCGATGAACCGCTTGCGGCTTGTCCCGACGAGAAGCGGATATCCGAGCGCGTGCAGCGCTTCGAACCGCGCCATTAGGGTGAAATTCTCCTCCGGGTCCTTGGCAAAACCGAACCCCGGATCGAGCACGATCTGCTCGCGCTGCACGCCTGCCTTGCCCGCGATTTCCAGCGAGGTTTCGAAAAACGCGAACTGGTCGGCGATGACATCGGCGAGTTTTTCGCGCTCGCGTCCCGTATGCATGATGCAGAGCCCCGCCCCCGTTTCCGCGGCGACACGGGCAATGTCCGGTTCGCGCTGCAGCCCCCATACATCGTTGACGATGTGGGCGCCGGCCTCGACCGCCTTCTTCGCCGTATCGGCACGATAGGTGTCAATAGAGATGACCGCGCCGGCGATCGCGTCCCGGATGGCCGAGATCGAGGGCAGCACGCGCGCCTGTTCGGTCTCCGCGTCAACGGGATCGCCGCCCGGACGCGTGCTCTCGCCGCCGATATCGAGGATCCCCGCGCCCGCTTCGGTCATGGCCCGCGCCCGCGCAACGGCGTCACCGGTGTTGGCCAGTTGGCCGCCGTCGGAAAAACTGTCGGGGGTGACGTTGAGGATCCCCATCAAGACGCCGGACGGCCCGAGCACGAGGCTTTTCGAATGCGCCAGGGCCCATTTCCGCGCCGAGAACGCTTCATCTGCGGAAAATGCCATCGGCCGGTTTTTCCGTTTCGGGACGATCAGGCCTGGCGCTCGGGAACGTGAACGACAAGCCCGTCAAGTTCATCTGTCATCTTGATCTGGCACGAAAGACGGGACACCGGCTTCGGCTCGTAGGCGAAGTCCAGCATGTCCTCTTCCATGACATCGGGCTTGCCGACGATATCCGTCCATGCCTCGTCGACATAGACGTGGCACGTCGCGCAGGCGCAGGCACCGCCACATTCGGCTTCGATACCCGGAACGCTGTTTTTCACAGCATTTTCCATGACAGTCGAGCCGGTTTCGGCATCAAGGTCAAATCGTGTGCCGTCAAACGCGACGACAGTCAGCTTCGGCATCTCGGTCTCCGGGAATGGATATGGAGCAACAGGTCTTACGAGCCGCGACTTACCCTTAAGACGGGCAATGTCAACCGGCTCGCACCCGGAAAGATCGCCGTTTTGACCCGAAAAGGGCTAGCGCAGAAGCGAGGCGATATAATCGCGCACGGTTTCAACCTCGCGAAGCAAGGCGGTCACCGGCGCCGGATTTTCCGGTTCTTCTTCGATACGCAAGGCTTGATCCGCCAGGCTGAAGGCACCGACGGCACGGGCCGCACCTTTCAGCGTATGCGCACTGCGCTTGCGGATTTCGCAGTCCGTCTGGCTGCGCAATTCATTCCCCAGAATCGAGGCCTGCCTGGCGAAAAGCCGCAGTACTTCTTCCTCGAGCGCCCGGTCTCCGCCCGTCTGGCGGGCGAGAAATGCAAGGTCTACCGGGCGTGTTTCGCCGGGCAGCGCGCTCGACGAATCCGGTGGTGCGAACACAGGAGTCTCATTCATATCCAATCCATCCCGTTTGCCTATTGAGCAATTCAAGATGATGGCATCTAAAGGTCGCCGGGGAGTTAACCGCCATTCGGATGCCCGCCGGCGCCATTTTTGAAAAATCAGGCGACAAGCCGGCGCGTTAACTTTATCTTTAAACTTTTGCGGATCGGGACAATCGCGAGTTCCATTTCGAGAGGTGTCCCGTTACGATACGCATCACCGTTTGGGCGTACAGAGAACACAGTTGCGCCCATATTGTGGTGTGTCACATAGGTATTCGAGGAAAGGGCTGCCGAAGGCAGGCCGAGTTTGTTGAGTGAGGCGGCAATGGCTGTGAACAAGAACGCTGCGAACATCGATCGCGACATGGAAGCAGCGCTGGAGGAAGCGTTAGAAGCCGGTCTCGACGACGACATCAGCCTGGACGACGAATTGTCGCTCGACGATTTCGAAAGCCAGGTCGCCGCAGCCGCAAGCGAACTCGCGGAGGAAAGCGATCAGGCCAAGAAATCGCCCGAAACGCATGTTGCCGCTCCGCCCGCACCGCCTGTGGGCAACAGCAAGCCATCATCAAAACCGGAACCGGCAACCGCCGCAAAACCGTCCGTTCACGAGCCGGAGGCGCCCGCGGCGCCGACGCGGCAGTCGGTCAGCTTCAAACCCGCCAATGACGACGACACGCAGCGCGACTACCAGGCGATCCTCTCGCGCCTGAACCGCACGTCGGTGCGCGGCGGGTATACCGCGGCAATTGTGGCAAGCGTCGTGTGGGCGATCGGCGGCATCGCGCTGATGCATCTGCTTTATGCTCCCGCTGTCTGGCAGATCAGTTCTCTCGACAAATTGCGCGCCCAGCCCGGCGTGATCGCGATCCTCGTCTCCATTATCGTCCCGATCTTCCTGTTCTTCGCGATCGCGGCCATGGTTCGCCGGTCGCAGGAAATGCGGTTGACCGCGCATTCGATGAGCGAAATCGCCCTGCGCCTCGCCGAACCGGAAAACCTTGCACAGGAACGTATCGTCACCGTCGGCCAGGCGGTACGCCGCGAAGTCGCCGCAATGGGCGAAGGCATCGAGCGCACGATCGCACGCGCCAGCGAGCTGGAAGCCTTGATGCAGTCCGAGGTTTCCGAACTGGAGCGCGCCTATACCGACAACGAAGTGCGGGTCCGTTCGCTGCTGACCGATCTCGGCAACGAGCGCGAAGGCATCGTCACCCATGCCGAACGCCTGCGCGCCTCGATCGCCGGCGCCCATGAGCAGCTCCGCGACGAACTGACCGGCTCCGCCGACTTCATCCGTGACAACGTGCGCAATGCCTCGACGCAGTTGTCGATGTCGCTGAACGAATCAGGCCAGTCGCTGATCGACCGCCTCGAACAGAGCAGCAATGCCGTCAACGAAACGATCGCCGCCCGCCTCGACGAGGTATCCGGCCGCATCTCCAATTCGGGCGAGGCATTCGCCAGCCTGATCGACATGCGCATCGCCAATCTCAGCGAACAGACCGACGAGGCAAGCCGCAAACTGTCCGAGACATTGGAAGCAAGGGCGACCGGCCTCGTCACGTTGCTGGGCAGCACCGCGACGAACATGACCGACGAGTTCGACGAGCGCATGGCCAGCTTGGAGAAGACCTTCTCCGAACGCGGCCAGCAGTTGCTCGGCGATTTCGAAACCCGCGTCCAGGCCATCAACCACGGCACCGAAAAGCTCAATTCGGCGCTCGATGCGCGGGCCCGCCAGATCAACGAAACCCTTCTCGAACGCACCCGCGCAATCGCCGAGACCTATGCGCACGGCAATGCGCAGGCCGGCGTCATCGCCGACAAGGCGCGCCAGGCCTTCGAGGAGCAGACCAGCTCGATGGAAACGTCGCTCGCCGCGATCCTCGAGGAGAAATCCTCGGCATTCACGACGAAGCTCAACGATATCACGTCCGGCACGGCCGATGCGATCGGAGGCAGGACCGACGAATTCCTGCAGCGTCTCGACGAAAAGACGTCCGCGATCTATGGCGCGGTCGGCCACACGACGGACAAGCTTACCTCGACGATCGATGCCGGAGCATCGCGCATCGGCGAAACGATCGAATCCCGCACGCAAGCGCTTTCCGAGGAACTCGGCAAGAAGGTCGGGGAGTTCGGCGCGACGCTCGATTCGCGGTCCGACGAATTCGCCCGCACGGCGACCCAGTTCGGCCAGACATTCGAGAGCCAGTCGGAGATGCTCATCGATCGCGTCGGCGGCCACTCCGCCCGCATTTCGGCGACGCTGGAAGAAAAGTCGCAAATGCTCGACAGCAGCGCGTCGAGCTTCAGGGACTCCATCGAGGCCAAAGTGGAATCGGTCGCCGAACGGCTGCAGCAGCGCGCCGCCGAGTTCGAGGAGCGGACCTCCCGCTTCGACCAGAATGTCACCACCCTAGCCGACACGCTTGCCCAGAACCTGGCGGAAAACTCCGGCAAACTCGTCTCGGTGCTCGAAGAAAAGACAGCGCATCTCGACGAAACGCTGGACGAGAAGACAATGCGGCTCAGCGCCACTCTCAGCCAGCGTGCAAGCGCTCTCGTCGACGAGATTTCACGGGCGTCCGGAGCGGTCGAAAGCGCCATGTCGCAGACCAATGCGCGGCTTGAAGAACTGTTGACCGACAAGGCCGGCGGACTGCAGGCAGCGATCGAGGATCGCACCAACACAGCGATTGTCGCGCTCTCGCGCAGCACCGAAGCGCTGGACAACCTGTTCTCCCAGAACACCAGCATCATCGACGAACGCGCCGAGACGATGCAGAAGGCTCTTACGCTCGGCATCGAAAACGTACGCCGCACGCTAGAGGACAGCGCCGGTATCGTCGCACGCACGCTGCGCGACAGTGTCGCCACGGCCCGCATTGAACTCGAAGAGGAAGCTGCGAAGGCCGGCGATACCATCGGCGTCCACGGCAAGGATTTTGCCGTGCATCTCTCCGAGCAGTTGAGCCAGAACCAGCAGCGCATTGCCGAGGAGCTCGCAACCAACGAAATGCGCCTGGCCGGACAGACCGACGAAATCAGACGTCTGACCACCAATATGCTGGAGGCTTTCGAAGCCCGCACGTCCGAGGCAACCGACCTCATGGGCGGCAAGGCGCAGGAGGCCGTCAACGCCTTTGTCGAGCGCACGGGCGAACTCTCCAGTCTCCTGTCGACGCACACCCGCGACATGGAGAACCTGATCGAGAACTCCACCCGGCCGCTCATCGAGCGCCTTACGGGCGACGGACGCAAGCTCGCCGAGCAACTCGAGGAAGCCACGACCGCGGCGACCGAGCGGCTCAAGGCGGAAAACGCGGCCCTGATCACGGCCATGGCGCGCCGCACAGCCGACACTGTTTCGGCCGTCGAACAGGCGCAAAACGGACTGTCGGAAAATGTCGACGCCCTGATCGAACGCCTGTCTTCGTCGAACGCAAATCTCGGCGAACTCATCCGCAACGCCGCGTCGAACCTCGGCCAGCTGGATAACCGCCTCGAAAAGACGACGTCGGAATTCGCCGACAAGACCACTCGCGCCGCCGATTCGATCGCCTCGTCGGTCAACATGCTCGACGGCAACATGTCGCGGCTCGGAGAGGTGTCCAGCCGCACGCTGGAGGAAGTCTCCTCCATCGCGTCCCGCTTCGAGGATCATGGACGGGTGCTCGCCTCCGCGTCCGAACTGCTCGGCACGGCACAATCGGGCCTCGCCAACACACTCGAGGAACGGCGCGAGGCGCTGGAGTCGCTGTCGACCGGGCTGGTCGGAAAGTCCGAGGAAATCGCCCGGCTCATGCGCTCCTTCGAATCCATGGTCACCGACGCTTTCAACACCGTCGAGGAGCGCACGCGCCATACGGCCGACGAAATGTCGGTCAAGCTGCGCCAGACCGCGAAGGAAGCCGAAGGCACGGCGCGGTCTTCCGCCGAGTCGGTCACACAGAATGTCGGCCAGGCAATCGACGCCGCTCTCAAGCGTTTCGAGGGTGCGACATCCGAGATGCGTCGCGTCGCCACCGACATGAACCACGAACTCACCCAGACGCGCGAAGAGGTTCGCAAGGGCATCTTCGAACTACCGGAGGAAACGCGCGAATCCACCAGCGCGATGCGGCGCGCCGTGTCCGAACAGATCAACGCGCTCAAAGACCTGTCTCGCATCGTCGAGAATTCCGGCCGGGCCTTCGACATCGGTAATGGCGGCAGCAACCGGGCACGCAGGCCCGCCCCGCAGGCGACCGTCGAGACGCGGCAGGCGCCTGTCGCCGACGCAGTGGCCGTTGCGCCGCGCCCACAGCCGGCGCCGGCTGCGCCCGTTCCCGCTGCAGCCCCCGCACAGCGCGAACCCGTGCTGCGTGGCAGCCTGAACATGAGCGACCCCGCTCCGCAGCGCGAGGAAGAACCGGAACAGGCCTCCGGTGGCTGGGTCAGCGACCTGCTGCGCCGCGCCTCCAAGGAAGATGAGCCCGCTCCGCGCGCGCCGCAGCGTATCGACCAGCCGCGCGAAGCGCTCCACACGGTCGAATCGCTAAACTCTCTTTCGGTCGACATCGCCCGAGCCATCGATCACGAGGCGTCGATCGACCTGTGGGAACGTTACCGTCGCGGCGAGCGCAACGTCTTCACGCGGCGTCTCTATACGCTAAAGGGCCAGCAGACTTTCGACGAGATCAAGCGCAAATACGAAAGCGACAGCACCTTCCGTGCATCGGTCGATCGTTACGTGAACGATTTCGAGCGCCTGCTGCGTGACATTGCGAAGAACGACCGCGACAACATCATGACGCAGACGTACCTGACCTCGGATACCGGCAAGGTCTACACCATGCTGGCGCATGCGAGCGGCAAGCTGCATTAGTCGGAAAAGAAGAACTGAAAAACGAAAGCCGCCGGAAATTCCGGCGGCTTTTTTGTGTCAGATGCGGCTTGTCACCCAGGCAACGACGTCGCGCGCGACACTTTCGAAGGCGCGGTCGATCGCAGCCACATAGGCCGGATTGCCGTAGCCCGCCGCAACCGCGCGCGCCTCGAAAATACGCTCGCTGGCGACAATGCCGTTGCGGTCGTTGAGGATCTTGACCGCAATCGCGACATCGGCGGTGTTGCTGGCCGCCTCGATGCCGAAGGAGCGGATCTCGGTAACGATCTGGTAGTCGATCGCAAGCCCTTGGCCTGGCAAACCGACGCCCTTGAAACGGCCCGAGTTCTGGAAGCCCTGAGCGAGCCGCATCTGCACCAGGCGCGGCAGCCGGTCACTCCACTGCGATTCATCCAGATAGCGGATCGTCAGCGGATCGGTCCGGACGACGATGTTCTGGGAGTCGAGCGCCTTCAGAGCCTGCGGCTCGGCAATGAGAATCTGCGTGCCGCGTCGCACCGGCGACGCTTCGCTGATGGTGGGAACGCCGAGTTCATAGGTATCGGCCGTCGGACGCACGCCGCCAATCGCCGCGCAACCCGCGAGTGCGAAAGGCAACACGGCAATCCATCCGGTGCGCAATATCCCCATTATCCCTCGCCGGCCATCTAGCGGGCGCCGAGATGGTAATCCCGGTGCCCCGATTGCAGTCCTATCCGTTTGATACCGGCTCGCCATGGAGTGTCAACGCCTCTCGCGGCCGTCATAGGTCTTCACGCCGCCGTCTCCACCGAAGATTAGCCGCTGCGGATTGCGCTCGAGATCGGTGATCGCACGCTCGATCCGGGTGACGGAGCGCCGCGTCTCGTTGACGAGGCTCTGAACGTCGCGCAATCCCGGACCCGAAAACCGTTCCAGTCCTGCCGAAATCGTGTTGATGCGGTCGTTGAGCGTGTCCGCCGCCTTGCGGAAAGACTCCAGCGTCTTGCGCGTCTCCGCCATCAGCGACTGCCCGTTATCGGACCCGAGCAGGCCGTCCGCCTTCGCCAGGATACCGTCGACACGCTCCGACGCGGCGTTAAGCTTTTCGGCCATCTGCTTGGCGTTGGTGATGGTGTCCTGAATATCCTGCTGACGTTCGCCCAGACCCTGCGTCAGCTTCTCGACCTCGGCGAGCGAGGTTTTCGCGGAATCCCCCGCCTTGACCAGATCGTCGAGGGCCGTGCTCACCTGGCCGGGCGGAACCGCGTCGAGCAACGCATCAACCTTGTCGAAGGTCCCGTTGACGCGAGTTCCAACGTCCTGGAGGTCGGCAGCGATCTTCGTGACCTTGTCGGTCACGTCCTGAAACTGGGTCGAAACAGCGTTCAGATTGGCGGTGAACGTGTCGACATTGTCCACGATCGCCGTGACCTTCTTCGGATCGACGGCGGCGAGCAGATCCTCGATCCCCTTCAGCGTGCCGTCGAGCTTGCCTGACATGTCCTTGAGCGCGTCGCCGACGCCGCCGATCCCGGCTAGGAAGCTGTCGATTTGGTCGGCGTTGTTCTTCAGCGCCTCGGTGAACACCTGGGTGTTCTCGAGCGATTGCGCCAGCGGCCCGCGCGCTTCCTTCACGAAGCCTTCGAGTTCGGTCAGTACCCTGTCAGTGCGGTCGAAGATGTCCTGCGCGGTCGCAAGAAGATTGTTGACGGCCGACGGATCGGCCTTGATGGTCGCCACCTTGCCCTGTTCCTCGGCGAGCTGGAAGATGTTCGGCTCGGCCGTGTCACCACCCTCGAATTCGATATAGGCGATACCCGTCAGCCCGGTAAAGCCAAGGACGGCCTTGGTCGACTTGGTGATCGGCAGATTGCGGCTGACGATAGTGCGCGCGATGACGATGCGCGGATTGGTCTCGTCGAAACTCAATCCGGTCACCTTGCCGACATCGATACCGTTGAACTTGACCAGGCTGCCGACGCCGAGCCCGGTCACCGAACCCTCGATCACGACGTCGAGACGCACCGATTGACCGCCCGTGCCCGTGCGCGCCACCCAAAAGACGATTGCGAAACCCGCCAGGAACACGAGCAGCGTGAACGCGCCGACGGTTACGTAATTTGCCTTTGTTTCCATGGTTCAGCCACCCACCCCGGCGGTTTCCTGTTCGATCGTCTCTATGCGCCGGGCACGTTTGCCCCTGAAATAGGATTTCACCCAGGGATCTTCGCTTTTCAGCATGTCCCCGATCGTTCCCTCGATCAGCACCCGCCTGTTTCCGAGTACAGCGATTCGGTCGGCGACGGTGAAAAGAGAGTCAAGGTCGTGCGTCACCATATAGACGGTCAATCCCAGCGTGTCGCGCAATTTGGAGATCAAATCGTCGAACTCCGCCGCGCCCACCGGGTCCAGCCCGGATGTCGGTTCGTCCAGAAAGACGATATCCGGGTCGAGAGCGAGTGCCCGCGCCAGCGCCGCGCGCTTGATCATGCCGCCGGAAAGTTCCGACGGATATTTCTCCGCCGCGCTGCGCGTCAGGCCGACGAGTTCGATCTTGAGCATCGCCAGCTCGTCCATCAGCTGTTTCGGCAGCGACAGATATTCGCGCATCGGCACCTGGATGTTTTCCAGTACTGTCAGCGAGGAAAACAGCGCGCCGTGCTGGAACAGGACGCCCATGCGCATGTCGACCTGGATCCGCTCCTCCTCGCTGATCCGGTCAAGATCGCGCCCGAGGACAACGATGTTGCCGGCCTGTTTCTTGTTGAGGCCGAGGATCGTGCGCAACAGGACCGATTTGCCGGTGCCCGACGCGCCGACGAAACCCAGAATTTCACCGCGATAGACGTCGAGATCCAGATCGTGCAGCACGACATGACTGCCGAACTGCACGTGAATATCGCGCACGCTGATGATGACGTTTTCCTGTGCCATCAGAAATCGATCGCCGCGTAGAAAATGGCGAACATCCCGTCGACGACGATGACGACGAAGATCGATTTGACGACGGACGCGGTGACGCGCTCTCCGAGCGATTCCGCACTGCCGCCGACCTTCATGCCTTCCACCGAGGCGATAATGCCGATAATCAACGCCATGAACGGCGCCTTGATGAAGCCGGCGAACACCGTCGTCAGGTCGATGGCGTCATGCACCCGGGTGATGAAAGCGTCCGGCGAAATACCCGAATAGGTGTTGGCTACGAACATCGCCCCCCCAAGCGCGGCAATGTCGGAAATCACGGTGAGGAGCGGCAAGGCAATGCCGAGCGCCACAAGGCGCGGGAACACCAGCACGCCGACCGGGTTGAGGCCGATGACGGTCAGCGCGTCGATTTCCTCACGCATCTTCATCGAGCCGATCTCGGCGGTGATCGCGCTGCCCGAGCGGCCGGCGATCATGATCGCGGTCAGCAGCACGCCGATCTCGCGCAGGACCAGAATGCCGACGAGATCGACAACGAATATTTCCGCCCCGAAATAACGTAGCTGAAACGCGCCCTGCTGGGCGATGATGGCCCCGATGATCGTCGACATCAGCGCGATGATCGGGATCGCGCGCACGCCGGTGCGATCGAGTTGATTGACGACGGCGGCGATGGAAAGCCCGCTGCCATGGCCGAGCTTCATCTGCGACCCGCGCACTGCCGCGCCGAGGATATGCAGCGCCATCAGCGCGTCATCGCGAAAGTCGTAAACGGCCTTGCCGACGCCGACAATCATCCGGGTCAGGAGGTTTTCCTTTTCCTCGGCCGGTTCCTGTTCGGCCAGTTCCTCCATCGCGTGTTTCACGGCGTCGAAAAGCACCTTGTGCGAAGGACGGACCGCCTCCAGCGCGGCGGCGTTTCCCGCTTTCTCGGCCGCCCGGGTGAAACGGTAGACGACCCATGCGCCCGCGGTATCGAAATAGGTCACGCCGGACATGTCGATGACGACGGAGTGGCCGCCGATTTTACGCTCGTGATCGCGCATGACCGCATCCACGGCGGCGATGGTATGTGTCGCCCACGATCCCGACAATACCAGCCGGAACTGATCGCCGACAACCTCGGCATTCACCTGTGGAGGTTGTGGCGACGCCACGCCGTCCCCGTCGATTTCCATATGCATTGCATCCGCCATCGGGCTATTAATACCGCCGCTCGGGTGGCAAGTCTGCGACATACCGGCCACATCAACCGATATTTCGTGGCGAATTTGGAGTTGAACACGCGATGGAATTCGCCGGTTGCAGCGTAGAGGCCTGGAGCGAGCGCTATCCGATCGACGGACAGTTCCGCATTTCGCGATCGAGCAAGACCGAGGCCGAGGTCGTCGTCTGCCGAATCAGGTCCGAGAACCGGCACGGAATTGCCGAATGCGTTCCCTATGTGCGCTATGGCGAAACCGTCGATTCGGTGCTTCAGGCGATCAACGACACCGCGTCGGCGCTCGGCGGAACTTTTAGCCACGACCGGCTTGGCCGTGCACTGGCGCCGGGCGCCGCACGCAACGCGCTCGATTGCGCGCTCTGGGATCTCGAAGCCAAACTGACCGGCAACCATGTCCACAACCTCGTCTGCCGGCAGCCGCCGCGGCCCGTCGAGACCGCGTTCACCATCTCGCTCGACGACCCCAACGTCATGGCTGACGCCGCCCGCAGCGCGATGCGGCGGCCGGTCCTGAAGATCAAGCTCGGCGGCACGAATGACATCGCGGCGATGCACGCTGTCGCCGCCGCCGCGCCGCGCAGCCGCATCATCGTCGACGCCAACGAGGGTTGGACGCCCGACCGCCTGCCGGAACTGATGCGCGAGGCCGCGCGCCTCCGTATCGCGCTGATCGAGCAGCCGCTTCCCGCCGGAAAGGACGATATCCTCGCCGAGATGCCGCATCCCGTACCGATTTGCGCCGACGAAAGCGCCCATACGACCGAAGATCTCGAGTCCCTGCGCGGCCGTTATGACACGATCAACATCAAACTCGACAAGACCGGCGGGCTGACCGAGGCACTGCGCATGCGCGACCGCGCCCGCGACCACGGCTTCGGCATCATGATCGGCTGCATGGTCGGCACTTCGCTCGGCATGGCGCCGGCGGTGTTGCTTGCCCAGGACGCGGATTATATCGATCTCGACGGGCCCTTGCTCCTTGCGCATGACCGCTCGCCGTCGCTCGAATATAGCGGCACCATTGTCTCGCCGCCCCGCGCGGAACTCTGGGGCTGAAAATCTTAGCGAAAACAGACGGAATTCACCCTTCCGGGAAACAATCTTGCATCCTATAAGGGCCCCAAAAAGGAGATCACCATGGATCTGGGACTGAAGGGCCGCAAGGCAATCATCTGCGCTTCGAGCCGCGGACTGGGCAAGGGCTGCGCCATGGCGCTCGCCGGGGAAGGCGTCGATCTCGTCATCAACGGCCGTAACCCCGATGTCACCAACGCAACCGCCGACGAATTGCGCAAGCACGGCGTCAACGTCACCGTGATCCTCGGCGATGTCTCCGATCCCGACACCCAGGCCAAGCTCATAGAGGCTTGCCCGGATCCCGACATCCTGGTCAACAACAACGCCGGCCCGAAGCTGCGTGACTTTCGCGAACTCGACCGCGAGGCCATCCTCGCCGGCGTGACGCAGAACATGGTAACGCCGATCGAACTCATCCAGAAAGTGATCGACGGCATGTCCGAGCGCGGCTTCGGCCGCATCGTCAACATTACGTCGCTGTCCGTCTATCAGCCAATCCTCGGCCTCGACCTCTCGTCCGGCGCGCGGGCCGGCCTGACCTCGTTCCTTGCCGGCATCGCCCGCTCCGTCGCCGACAAGAACGTGACGATCAACCAGTTGCTGCCCGGCAAGCTCGACACGGACCGCATCCGCGACACGTTCAAGTTCGGTGCGGACAAGGCCGGCATTTCTTTGGACCAGGAACGCGCCCGCCAGGAAAAACTGATCCCTGCCGGACGCCTCGGCACGCCGGAGGAATTCGGCAAAACCTGCGCCTTTCTCTGCTCGGCGCATGCGGGTTACATCACCGGACAGAACATCCGCCTCGACGGCGGTCTTTATCCGAGCGCATTCTGATCCGGCGCCTATGCCTCCCGGCGTCACGTCCGTCACGGAATAACAGTGATGCCGGGAGAACGGTTTCAAACAGTTCCGGGACATACTAGGCTCGTGTGCGCCCGCGCGCCGTGCGGAAAGAAAATCGGGGGAAGCGACATGCAGCAGGACGACGCACCGGAACAGGCCAGCCCCCCGACGGCAAGCCTCGAGGAGGCCGCCCTCTTCTACCACCAGTATCCGCGCCCCGGAAAACTGGAGATCCAGGCGACGAAACCGCTCGGCAACCAGCGTGACCTGGCGCTTGCCTATTCGCCCGGCGTCGCCGCGCCCTGCCTCGCCATCGAGGCCGATCCCGGCAAGGCGGCCGACTACACGGCCCGCAGCAACCTCGTCGCCGTCATCTCCAATGGCACCGCCGTGCTTGGTCTCGGCAATATCGGCCCGCTCGCCTCGAAGCCGGTGATGGAGGGCAAGGCCGTCCTGTTCAAGAAATTCGCCGGCATCGACGTTTTCGATATCGAGATGGACGCGCCGGAGATCGACACGATGGTCTCGGTGGTCTCGGCGCTGGAACCGACCTTCGGCGGCGTCAACCTGGAGGACATCAAGGCCCCGGAATGTTTCGAGGTCGAGGCGCAATTGCGCGAAAAGATGAACATCCCGGTCTTTCACGACGACCAGCACGGCACGGCCATCATCGTCACCGCCGCGATCCTGAACGGACTAGAACTGGCCGGAAAATCGATCGAGACCGCCAAGATCGTCACCTCGGGTGCGGGCGCTGCCGCACTCGCCTGCCTCAACCTGCTGGTCTCTCTTGGAGCAAAACGCGAAAACATCTGGGTGAACGATATCGAGGGCCTCGTCTATGAGGGCCGCGAGAAACTGATGGACCAGTGGAAGTCGGTCTATGCGCAGAAGACCGACAAACGGAAGCTCACCGATGTCATTCCCGGCGCCGACGTGTTTCTCGGCCTGTCCGCCGCAGGCGTTTTGAAGCCGGAATGCCTGAAGGAAATGGCCGACCGGCCGCTGGTCATGGCGCTCGCCAACCCAGTGCCCGAGATCATGCCCGACGTCGCGCGCGAAGCCCGTCCGGACGCGATGATCTGTACCGGCCGATCCGATTTTCCCAATCAGGTCAACAATGTATTGTGCTTTCCTTACATTTTTCGCGGCGCGCTGGATGCCGGAGCGACGACAATCAACGAGGAGATGAAAGCCGCCGCCGTCCGCGCCATCGCGCAACTGGCCCGCGAGGAGCCTTCCGATGTCGCCGCGCGCGCCTATTCCGGCGACACACCGGTCTTCGGACCCGATTATCTCATCCCGTCGCCGTTCGACCCGCGCCTGATCCTGCGCATCGCGCCGGCGGTTGCCAAAGCTGCCGCCGACAGCGGCGTCGCGCTCCGCCCGATCGAGGACATGGACGCCTATCTCGACCGGCTGAACCGCTTCGTCTTCCGATCCGGGCTCGTCATGAAACCGGTTTTCGCAGCGGCCCAGAGCGGGACGACGAAGCGGGTCGTCTATGCCGACGGCGAGGACGAACGCGTATTACGGGCCGCACAGGTCGTGTTGGAGGACCGGATTGCCCAGCCGATCCTGATCGGGCGTCCCGAGGTCATCGAGACCCGGCTGAAGCGCTTCGGCCTCCGCATCAGGCCCGGAGAAGACTTTGAACTGATCAATCCGGAAAACGACCCCCGCTACCGCGATTATGTTGATCACCTCGTCCGCGTCGTCGGTCGACGCGGGGTCACGCCCGATGCCGCGCGTATCCTGGTGCGCACCAACAACACGGTGATCGCCGCGCTTGCGCTCGAGCGCGGCGAGGCCGATGCGATGATCTGCGGGCTGGAAGGGCGATACGACCGGCAATTGCGCCATGTCCGCCTCATCGTCGGCCTCGAACCGGGAATCCGCGACCTCTCCGCCTTGTCGATGCTGATCTCGCAACGCGGCGTCACCTTTTTTACCGACACCTATGTGACAGTCGATCCGGACGCCGAGGAAATCGCCGAGATGACCGTGCTCGCCGCCCGCGAGATCGCCCGATTCGGCATCGAGCCAAAAGCCGCGCTGCTGTCACATTCCAATTTCGGTTCGCGCGATTCCGATTCCGCCCTGAAGATGCGCAAGGCCACCGCGATCCTGCACCGCATCGCGCCCGACCTCTGCGTCGACGGCGAAATGCACGCCGATTCAGCGCTCGACGCGCGTCTGCGCGACCGTGTCTATCCGGATTCTGTGCTCAATGGAGAAGCCAATCTTCTCGTCTTCCCGAATCTCGATTCAGCCAACATCACGCTGAACGCGGTCAAGTCGATGACGGATGCCCTCCACGTCGGGCCGATTCTGGTGGGCACGGCAAAGCCGGCGCATATCCTGACGCCATCCGTCACCTCGCGCGGTGTCGTCAACATGACCGCCCTCTCCGTCGTCGAAGCCGCCCAGCGCGAGGATGCGATCGCCGCCAAGTGACCGTGTTTCACGGCGGGCCGGGGCATTAAGGTTAAACCCGAATTAGTGTCGGGATACCGCCTGTTAGGCGCCCGACGCCACATTTGCAGTGTATAGTTGCGTGGTTGGGACTACGCATTGGGAGCATGCAAACGTGCCGGATCCATTCCGCAACGGCCGCATGACGGTTCGAGCCGCGCGGATGCGCGCGCGCATCATCGTCTGTGCGGCGTCCCTCCTCGCCCTCTCCGTCATCCCGGCCACCGCCGATACCTGTTCCGATCTGGAGGCACAGCTCAGTGCCGCGTCGCGGACCGATAACGGGTTTTCGGCGAAAGCCGCCCGCTATGCCGACGCGGCAACGCGCCAGGCGGCGGAAATCGAAAAAACCCGCGCCATACAGGAAGCGCAGGGATGCTTTCGCAATCCCACGGCCGGTTGCCAGGCACTCAACCGCACGATCCAGCAGATGCAGTCGAACCTGGACCAACTGGAACGCCAGCGCGACCGACTGGCCGGCAATCGCAACAACGAGCAACGCCTGCGCGCCATTCAGGCGCGGTTGAAGGCCAATCGATGCGACGAACCGCAAAGGGTCGTCCGCCAGCAGATCAATGGCCCGCAAGTCACGATGGTTCAGCCGGATGATGTCGATCCGCGCCGTGTCACGCGCGTGATCGTGCGCGACGGCATCGGCCGCAAGCGCATCCACGAAGCGCCGCAGGACGGCCCGGCAGTCTTCGACAATCCCGATGCGATTACCGTGCCGCAGATGTCCGGCACGTTCCGGACGCTGTGCGTGCGCACATGCGACGGATATTACTTCCCGGTCTCGTTTTCGACGACCAGCGATTTCTTCGAGCGCGACGCGAAGGCCTGCGCCGCCATGTGCCCGGCCGCCGAAACGAAGCTCTATTTCCATCGAGTTCCCGATCAGGAAAGCGAGGCGATGATCTCGTTGAAGGGCGAACCCTATACGGCGTTGCCGACCGCGTTTCTCTATCGCCAGCGCCCGACCGACCAGGCAGATCCGTCCTGCACGTGTGGCAAGCCGCGGACCGAGGCCAACTTTCGCGCCGACGAGGATGCCGATCAGCCGAAGCCGCTGGCGGCCGGAAAGATACCGACACCGAGCCGCAGGCCCGACGGGCTTGCCGACCCGGAAAGCCAGATGAATGCCGCAACGGGACTGACCAAAGACCGCATTCGCGAGATGACCGGCGCGGTCAACGCCGGAGAGGCCCATGCGGCGGATACATCGCGCAAGGTCAGGGTTGTCGGGCCAGAATTCCTTCCCGACCCAGAAGAGGCAATAGATCTGCGATCTCCGGCCCCGACGTCTTTCCCGTAAGCGCGACGCGCAGCGGCATGAACAGCGCCCGGCCCTTGCGGCCGGTCGCCTCCTTGACCGCGCCGGTCCACGTGCTCCAGGTCGAGGCGTCGACATCGCCTTCCGGCAGCAGCGAGAACGCTGTTCGCGCATAATCGAGATCGTCGCCTTCCAGCGCCGCCTCGTCCGCCGGCCCCTGCGTGACGATCGCCCACCAAGCCGCCGCGTCGGCAACCTTTTCGACGTTGCCGCGAACCACAAGCCAGAAGGCTGCCGTACGCGGATCGTTCGTGTCGATCCCGGCATCGGCAAGCCGGACGGCGACGGCCTCGTAGGGCAGCCCGTGCACGATCTGCCTGTTCAGGACATCCAGTTCCGCCGGATCGAATTTCGCTGCCGATTTCGAGCTCGACGACGGCTCGAATGTCGCAGCCATTGCCTCCAGGGAGGACGCCGCCGCGACGGCCTCCGACGTCCCGATCAGTACGGCGAGAGACGCGACCGCCATCGGCTCGTAGCCGGCTTCGCGCAGCGCCGAGATCGACAATGCGCCCGATCGCTTCGACAGCCCCTCGCCGGTCGTCGTCGTCAGCAGATTGTGGTGGCCGAAGGCCGGTGCGTCCGCACCGAGCGCCTCGAAAAGCGCGATCTGCGCGCCGGTATTTGTGACGTGGTCGTCGCCACGAATGACATGCGTCACGCCCATGTCGATGTCGTCGACGACCGAAGGCAGCGTATAGAGATAGGTTCCGTCCTCGCGGATCAGCACGGGATCGGACATCGAGGCGAGATCGACCGTCTGGCGCCCGCGCACGACATCGTCCCAATGGACTTCCGTACGCTTAGTCTCGAATGGCGTCTCGGCGTAGTTCGGCAGCAGGAAGCGCCAATGCGGCTTGCGGCCCTCGGCTTCGTAGGCCGCCTTCTCCTCGGCCGTCAGCTTCAGCGCCTCGCGCCCGTAGACAGGCGGGAGTTTCCGCGTCAGGCGGATCTTGCGCCGGCGGTCCAGTTCCTCCGCAGTCTCGTAGCAGGGATAGAGCCGGCCCGACTGTTTCAGCTTCTCGACTGCCGCGTCATGGGCAATGCCACGTTTCGACTGGTACTCGACGCGATGCGGCTTCACACCCAGCCAGTCGAGATCGGCGGCGATCTGGTCGGCATATTCCTGCTTCGAGCGCGCCGTGTCGGTATCGTCGAAACGCAGGATGAACTGCCCGTCATGCTTCAGGGCATAAAGCCAGTTGAACAGCGCGGTGCGCACATTGCCGATATGGATGTTGCCGGTGGGCGATGGCGCGAAACGGACGGTGACAGGCATGAGGATCGGCTTTCAAAGCTAAAAGATATGGGCAGCGGTTAGCGCCCGCCCCGCGTCATTGCAAGCTGCGCGCCGCAGCCGCCACCATATCCGCGTTGCGCGCCTCCAGCTTTCGGCTGGCGATCAGCAGCACGGCGCTTGCCGCGAGGCAGTAGATGCCCATGACGAATATCTGGCCGGGATAGGATACGCCGAGATCGATCAGCGTCCCTGTCAGGCCCGGCCCGACGGCGGTCGAAAACACCATCACGGCAACGATCAGCGACCGGATCGAGCCCAGATGCCGGATACCGTAGACTTCCGGCCAAAGCGCACCGAACAGCGTGGTTGAAAATCCGTAGGAAACCCCGAGCAGCCCCATGAAGACGAACGGCGCCCACACGGCCGGAGACAGCGCGAGAACGATGCAGGCGCCTGCGAGCGGCAGGAGAAAGCTCGGCAACATCCGTACCGCGGAAAATCTGTCGATCAATGCGCCGCAGATAAGCGCGAAGGCGATCGTCATCGCCGACATCAGCGCGAAGGAGGCTGCGAACAGGTCCAGCGACCAGCCGCGCAACTCGACCAGATAGACCTGGTGGAAGAAGATCGTCGTGCCGATGAAGGGCGGCGCCATGATGCCAATGAGCATCAGCCAGAACAATGGATCGCGGAGCACCTCGCCGCGCGTCCATTCGCGCGGCGCGGTTACCTTCGGCGCGGGATCGGAGGCTTTCGGCGCGCGCTCCTGCCAATACAGCGCCACGATCACCGGCATCGCGACGACGACGAGCAATACGGCGCCGGCGACCCAGGTCATGCGCCAGCCGATCAGCCCGGCAACCAGCACGAAAATGAAGGGGAAGACCGCCTCGCCTGCATTCTGGCCGAGCGCGACCACCGAGATCGCCCGCCCGCGATTGGCCGCGAACCAACTCCCGGTCGCGGTCATCGCGTTCTGCGTCATCATGCCCTGCCCGAACAAGCGGAGGAGATAGATCACCGCAACCAGCATCACAACATGATGCGACAGCGCCATCGCTACGGATCCCGCCGCCAGCAGCGGCACGATGATCATGGTGACCATTGATGGAGAGAACCGGTCGACCATCCGACCGACCCAGGTCAACGAAAGCGCGCTCGCGAGCGTGGCCGCCATGTAGATCACGCCGAACTGGCCGTTGGAGAGATCGTATTCGGAGCGAATTTCCCCGGCCGACAGCGAGATGAAATAGGTCTGTCCGAAGGCCGAGAACAGCGTCAGCAGGAAACCGCCGAAAAGCCAGCGCGCATTGCCGATGATGAAATTGAGGAACGGCATCATGGATCCTGGACAGGGGATTTCCGGGTAACGGCGGCCCGGCGGTCGTTGTTCGCATGCGCGCCGGACGATATGAATGGCGGAACGAGAACCGGAAACGCGTCATGACGCTTGAGCACAAACACACCGTCGAGGCAATCCGTCTGCGGCTGACCACGGGCGCGAAACCGAATTATCTGCGCGATTTCGTCTATGGCGGAATCGATGGCGCGGTTACGACCTTCGCCATCGTCGCGGGCGTCGTCGGCGCATCGCTGTCGGCCCATGTCGTCATCATTCTCGGTCTCGCGAACCTGCTCGCCGACGGCATCTCCATGGCGGCAAGCAACTATTCCGGCACCAAGACCGAGGTCGACGATCGCGAGCGCCTGCGCGACATGGAATACCGACACATCGCGCAGGACCCGGAAGGAGAGCGCGAGGAAATCCGCCAGATCATGGCCATGAAGGGCCTCGACGGCGACACGCTCGAGCACTCCGTCGAGGCGATCACCTCGGACCGCGAACGCTGGGTCGCCATGATGCTGACCGAGGAACACGGACAAAGCACCACGGTCCGCGATCCCATGCGATCGGCGCTGTCGACCTTTGCCGCCTTCGTCATCTGCGGATCGGTGCCGCTCCTGCCCTATGTAATCGCGCCGAACGGCATGGCGATGCCGATCGCGCTGACGATGACGTCGATCGTGTTCTTCGCCATCGGTTCGCTGAAAAGCCGCTGGGCGCTGACGCGCTGGTGGGCATCGGGACTGGAAACCCTCGTCATCGGGCTGCTGGCGGCCGGCTCCGCCTTCGCGATCGGCTACCTGCTGCGCGACTGGGGCGCCGCCTAGGCGCTGAGCCGCTCGCGCACCGGCTTGCCAAAACGCCGATTGCCCCTTTCGGGAACCGGCGGCCGATGCCAACATGCTCGACGAAATCGGACGCGGGACGGAGGAACGCCGGATGAAATCGATACTGGGCACGTGCGTCATTCTCCTTGCGGGCGTTGCGAGCGCAATCGCTGGCCCCGAGGGCACCTATGCCGTCACCGGCACCAATCCGGGCGGCAGCGGCACCTACAAGGGCACGGTATCGGTGACGCGCACCGGCGAAACCTACAAGGTGATCTGGAACATTGCCGGCACGCGTTATGTCGGATCGGCGCTCGGCGCCGCGCCGGTCAAGGGCGTCACCATCATGGGCCCGGCCGACTCGAGCGATGATACGCTCGCCGTCGGCTACGTGTCGGGGAAAAGCTTCGGCCTCGCGTTTTACGTCGAACAGAAAGACGGAACCTGGGACGGCGTGTGGACCTATGGCGGCTCCGACAAGGTCGGCACGGAAAGTTGGCGCCGGAAATAGCGCAGGATTTCAGCCGATTGCCGCCGGTTCCGGTTTCATCGCCCGGTCGGAAATTCGCCATAGCTGGAAAACAGCGTCAGCAGAAATCCGCCGGCAGGCCAGCGGGCGTTATCGCGCAGAAAGACGGGCATTCTCATCGGTGGCAGATGCTTCGTGTATCCATGGGACTCAAGCCCACTAACTCGCAGAAATCCGAAGCATTCTCAAATGCGACCGGCCTGACTTCCCGTCAGGCGGCGGCGGTGACGCCTCCGGCATCCGGCGGTTCGGCAAGCGTGCAGCGCCCGCGCCCCGCCCGCTTGGAATCGTAGAGCACCTGGTCGGCCGCATTGATGATGTCCTTGGCCGTGCGCCCGTTCGCCGGCCAGATCGAAACGCCGATCGACGCCCCGATCTGCAGGTCAACGCCCTCGAACGCGACCGGTATCGTGGCGTCCGCGATCAGGCATTCACCCAGCATTTTGAGCACCAGGGGATCGATGCCGGAGCTGACCAGCACGACGAATTCGTCGCCGCCGACCCGGGCGACGAGCCCCTTGTCGCCGATCCTTTCGGCAAACCGGTCTGCGGCGGCGACCAGCACCGCGTCGCCCGCATGGTGGCCGTAGGTGTCGTTGACCGCCTTGAACTTGTCGAGATCGATGCACATCACGGCAAAGCCCTCGCGCGGCGCCCGTTCGATCAGCCAGTCGAGGCGGGCGTCGAACTGCGCCCGGTTGGCCAGTCCCGTCAGCGCGTCGTGATTGGCCATGCGCCGGTTGCGCTCCTCGCTGTCGGCGAGTTCGTGCAGCGCCATGCGATAGCGCCGCAGCATGATCGCCAGCAGCGCGGTAATCGCGCAGATAAGTGCGACGCCGAGCGGCAGGACGGCGAGCAGGATCGGCGTGCGCGGATCGGGCTTGTCCCAGAGCAGGGCGTAGGCCGGCTCGCCGACGAGATTGGTGACGTCGAGGCGGGCGGCCTGGTCCGGCGCGTCCTCGATTTTGCTGATCCGGAAATTGGCGAGGTCGAGCCGCTGGACGGCGTCTTCGATGCCGCCCTGGTCGAGATTGCGGAAGGCGACGTGGACATGGCCGTCGCCGAAATCGAACTTGCCGTCGTAGTTCCACGGCAAAACCTGCTGCGCCATCAGGAAGCCGAACTGGCCGTCGATCCACACCGGATCGCTGACCACGTAGCGGTCGCGGACGTTCTGTGCCGCGTTTCCGTCTTCCCAGTGTTCCGGCAGGCTCCGCAGCACTTGCCTGAAATAATCCCGGGCCTTTTCCGCCAGCGGCGCCGCAAGCGGCGCGATGTCGAGGCTCGCCGGATCTTCCAACTCGACGCCGTCCTTCAGTCCGAGCCGGATCGAGCCGTCGGCGTCGACGACGACGACCTGCTGCAGGCCATAGCTGTTGGCCATCCAGCGCTTCAGTTCGTCGGCCATGTAACCCATGTCGGGTTGGCGCCGGTTCAGCGTCATGAAGCCGTCCAGCGTCGTCGTGCCCTCGTTCATGTAGTATTCGGCGTTATGCCGCTGATCGGCAAGTTCGGCGGTGAGAAGATTGAAATCGTCATCGAGCGCAAGGCCGTTGGCGACGTTGCTCGCCCGGTCGACGATGAAGAACAGCGCAACGACGAAGGCCGCCACGGTCAGCCCCGCCGCGACATAGATGTCACGCTTCAGCCTGTCCGGATGCGCCCTGCGGCTTTCGCTGTCCATGTGAAGTCCCCTGCCCGGCTGATCTGTCTAGACGGGGAAATTCAACATCAGGTTGCAGTGGTTGGTTAGCGCATCGCTAACGTGACGTCAGCACCTTACGTCCGATCCCGGAAACGGTTGGTGATCGGGTAGCGCCGGTCGCGGCCGAAATTCTTGCGCGTGATCTTCACGCCCGGCGCCGACTGGCGGCGCTTGTATTCGGCTATATAGAGCAGGTGCTCAACGCGGTGGACGAGTTCGCGGTCGTGTCCGCGCGCGACGATGTCATCGACGGCCATCTCGTGCTCGACAAGGCATTCGAGGATGTCGTCGAGCACCGGATAGGGCGGCAGCGAATCCTGGTCGGTCTGGTCGGGACGTAGTTCGGCCGACGGCGCTTTGTCGATGATGTTCTGCGGGATCACCATGCCGGTCGGCCCGAGCGCGCCCGGCGGCGTGTGCGCGTTGCGCCAGCGCGACAGCGCATAGACCTGCATCTTGTAGAGATCCTTGATCGGATTGAAGCCGCCATTCATGTCGCCATAGAGCGTGGCATAGCCGACGCTCATCTCCGACTTGTTGCCGGTCGTCACCACCATCGAGCCGAACTTGTTCGAGATCGCCATCAGGATCGTGCCGCGCGTGCGGCTCTGCAGGTTCTCCTCGGTGATCCCTTCATTGGTGCCCTCGAACAGTTCCGACAGCGAGTCCATGAAGCCCTCGACCGGCTTGAAGATCGGCACCACATCGTAGCGGCAGCCGAGCAGCCGGGCGCATTCCTCGGCATCGGTCAGGGATTCCTCGGATGTATAGGCGTAGGGCAGCATGATTGCGCGCAGACGCTCCTCGCCAAGCGCGTCGACGGCCAGCGCGGCGCAGATTGCCGAGTCGATGCCGCCCGACAGGCCGAGCACGACATTCTTGAAGCCGTTCTTGTTGACGTAGTCGCGCAGCCCCAGCATGCAGGCGCGGTAATCCGCTTCCTCGGCTTCCGGGATGCGCGACATCGGCCCGTCCTCGCAGAACCAGGACTCCTCGCCCCGCTTCCACGTCGTCACCGTCACCTGTTCCTCGAACTGGCTCATCTGGAAGGCGAGCTTGCGATCGGCATTAAAGGCGAACGAGGCCCCGTCGAAGACGAGTTCGTCCTGCCCGCCGAGCTGATTGGCGTAGAGGACCGGCAGATCGCTCTCGATCACCTGCCTGATGACGACCTGATGGCGGATATCCGTCTTGCCGCGGTAATAGGGCGATCCGTTCGGCACCAGCAGCAGTTCAGCGCCGCTTTCGGCCAGCGTCTCGCAGACGCCGAGATCGCCCCAGATATCCTCGCAGACCGGAATGCCGAGGCGCACGCCGCGAAAATCGACCGGTCCCGGCATCGGCCCGGCATGGAACACGCGCTTTTCGTCGAATTCGCCGTAATTCGGCAGGTCGACCTTGTGGCGCTCCGCCGTGACCTTGCCGCCGTCGAGCACCATGATGGAGTTGTGACGCAACTCTCCGCGCGCCAGCGGCACGCCGATGACGACGCCCGGACCGCCGTCGGCCGTGTCTTCGGCGAGATCGCGCACGGCCTTCTCGCATGCCGCCAGAAAGGCCGGTTTCATGACGAGGTCCTCCGGCGGATAGCCGGATATGAACAGCTCGGTGAAGAAGACGAGATCGGCGCCGTGGCGCGCCGCGTCGGCGCGCGCCTCGCGCGCCATGGCGAGGTTGCCGGCGATATCGCCGACAATCGGATTGAGTTGCGCGACAGCGATGCGCAGAACGTCAGGTGCGTGGCTCATGCGCGAGCATTAGCGCGCGCCAGCGAGGGAGGCAATTGCGCAGACGCTTGCAGGCGCGGCGAGATGGAGAATGCGAAAGCGGGAAGCTGGCGAAGAGCGCCGAACGCAAGCAGCATCGAATGCGTTGCGTTCGACGGTTTATAGTTTTACCGGCGGCCGCTTCGTTTGCGGCCCGGAAGCAGGCCCTCGCGCTGGGCGCGCTTTCGCGCCGCCTTGCGGTCGCGGCGGATGGCCTCGCCCTTTTCGCGATTGCGGCGTTCGGAGGGCTTTTCATAAGCGCGCCGCGACTTCATCTCGCGGAACAGGCCTTCGCGTTGCATTTTCTTCTTCAAGACCCGGAGGGCCTGATCGACATTGTTTTCTCTGACGAGAACTCGCAATGGGTTCCTCATTCGGTTCGTGTTGAAGCGCCGCAGGCGTGTGCGCAGCGCCGGGGAATTGCTGCCGGCCGCCTGTATGGCGGCACTTGCTGGCAGCATCAAAATCGTCTGGCTTGACGACAAGCGCTTGGCGCTTTGCCGCGCGGGAAATACGAAATAGGCTGGGCCGTTTCGCGGAGGCGGTAACCGGCAACCGGAAGCTTTTCCGGCGTCCTGCGCGACAGTCCGGTTCCGCGCATCGGCCGAACCGGACAGTGCCTGTATAGAGGCAAAAGTTCCAAAAGGCCACTTCCGGCTCAAAATCCGGCAAGCGGCGACCGCGGAGGGAACATGTGACGAGACTGATCTACTGGACGCCGCGCCTTCTCGGGGTCGCCGCAATCCTGTTCATCTCGATCTTCGCGCTGGACGCGATCGAGCCGGGGAAACCATGGCCGGAAATCGCGGTGGCGCTGTTCATGCACTTCGTGCCGGGTTTCATGCTGTCAGCGGTTCTGGTGCTTGCGTGGCGCGTCGAGTGGCTCGGCGGCATCCTGTTCGTGGCGGCCGGCCTGTTGCCGTTTTTGCTTCTGTCCAATCCGGGATGGGTCAACCTTATGCTCGGCGGCCCCTTCCTGGTGACAGGTCTGCTGTTCCTGGCAAGCCATTTCGTGCGCGCCCAAGCGTGACCCAAAGCGACGCGCGCCGTGCTAGAGCCGGGTGCCGGCGCGCCAGCGGTTCGGCGGAACGAACTTGCCCTTCCACAAGCCGAGATCGCGCGCCTCGGCCTCCATCTCGTTGAAGACGTAGTCCATGCCGTTCGGCCGGTCCGGCACTGCCCAGCCGGCCGCGACGAGTTCTGCGCCGATGTCGAGATCGAGGAAATTGTAGCAGCGCACCGGCTGCCGTTCGCCCGCGCCGCTTTCGAGGATATCGCATGTGACGACGCCGTTCAGCATTTCGGCGAGCGCGTCGCGCGAAGCCTCGCCGCAGGCATATTCCGCGCCGTCGGATCCAAGGCAGACCTGGCCCAGTTCCGGTGCGTCGATTCCCTGCAGCCGGTACCGCTTGCCGTCCTTGTCCTCGATGGTCTTTCCGTCCAGCGCCTTCGCATGGGAGAGCACGAGATAGCTGTCCGCCTCGGCCGCAACCGATGCCAGCAGGATCGCGCAGGCAGCGCCAAGAATCGTTCGACCTGTATGCGTCATGTCCGCTCCAAGCTCCTTTCGACTCGCGATTTCGATGCGCACGGAACAGCCATGGAGCTTTCGTCCGGCTGGAAACAAGCGCGCCCGAACATGACAAAAAGTAACGCGGGACCGGGTTATCCACAAGAACAGAAACAAAGCCGGCTAATGGAAATCCACAAAGCGTTTCAGGCTGAGAAACCGCAAGAGAGGTGATTTTCCGAAAAGATTTTCGGGAACTGATATCCAAGTGAAGTATTTTATAACAATGAGTTAAAAGAGTTTTCTAAACGTGATCTGGCGCGTTCTGATTGATCCGGCGCATTCGGGACGCATGATCGTTCCGGCTCTCTCGCGTGATCGAAAGCGCGTCTTCTTACGCCACTCAGCTTTCGATGAAAGAAATATGACGTCCGCCGATTCGATGTCCCCGGACGATCCGCGACCCTCGCGCCTCGATTGGCCCGGACGGGATGCGGCATGGCGCGTTGCGGTCGAAATCGGTGTTATCGTGTAAGCCAGCGAGGCGGAGACACCATGAACGAAACACGCAAAACCGTTCTCGTCCGGATGACCGGCCGCGTGCAGGGCGTGTCGTTTCGCGCCTGGACACGCCAGCAAGCCAGGCATCTTGGGATTTCGGGCTGGGTGCGAAACGAACCGGACGGCGCGGTCACCGCCCTGTTGTCGGGCCCGGTAGCCGCCGTCGACGCGATGGTCCGGCTCCTGTGGAGTGGGCCTCCCGCCGCGCGGGTCACCGGCGTCGAGATCGAGGACCGCGATACGGAGGATGCTTTTACGGAATTCGAAATCCGCTACTGAGCCCAATCACATCAGCCCGAGCGTCTCCTCGCCCCGGTCGAGGATCACCGGAACGATCAGATCTTCCTCGTCCTCCAGATGCCGCATCAGCATCGCCACCAGCTTTTCGGTGTCGTCGCCATAGCTGTCGGCGGCGAAGCGTGCGGCATCTCGCCCCTCGCGCAGTTTGCCGAGAAACGCGTTGGCGCCGTGCGCATTGCGCTCCAGCGCCTCATGGATGACGTGGTGATCGTTGTCGAGCAGCGCGAAGCCGCGCCGCAGACCGGCTTCGGCCTGCACGAAGACCGGAAAATAATGCATGTCCTCGATCTGGTGATGGCCGTGCAGCTGTTGCAGGAAAAATTGCAGCCGCGGCACGAAAAACGAGGCAAACGGCTGAGCCTCCAAGCGCCCTTCCCGGTAGTCGCCGAGGCTTTGCGTCAGCATCCCCCCGATCTCGCGGAACATCGCGTGACGTTCAAGCCAGAACTGCGCCATGCCGCCGAGATTGGCGTGTCCCGCCCAGTCCTCGCGCGGATAACGCTCCACGAGGTAACGCAGATCGTCGGGCAACCCATTGCGCGAGGCCAGGGCAAATTGCGGATCTATGTCGCTCATGGACGCCAATGTGACCGGTTGAACCAACCTTTCAAGGGCGCACTCAATGGAAGAACCAGGAATCCCAGGCAAAGAAGCCGTATTGGCGCGAATGATGCGCCCGTTCCGGCTTCGGATCCTCGCCGGCCGCGCCATAGGCGAAGAACAGCGGCAGCAGATGCTCGTCGGTCGGATGGTTCTCGGCAATGAAAGGCGCACGCGAACGCCAGTCGAGGATCGCGTCCTTGTCGCCCTTCTCGAACTGCTCGGCGAACCAGCCCGTGAACGCCTCGATCTTGCCGGGCAATTCCGGATCGGGATCGGTTCCGTGCCGTATCGAGGCGAAGATGGCGCGCAGATTGTGCGTGATATGGCCGGACCCGATCAGCAGGATGCCTTCCTCGCGCAGCGGCGCCAGCGCCTTGCCGAGCGCATAGTGGTATTCGGCGTCGCGATGCGGGTCGATCGACAGTTGCACCACCGGAATGTCCGCATCGGGATAGGCGAGGATCAGCGGATTCCAGGCGCCGTGATCGTAACCGCGCTCCGGCGCGATGCGCGGCTGCAGGCCGGCATCCTGGAGCATATGGGCAATCCGTGTCGCGAGTTCCGGTTCGCCCGGCGCCGGATAGATCTTTTCATAGAGTTCCGGCGAGAACCCGCCGAAATCGTAGATCATGCCGGGATGCGGGTCGGTGACGACGACCGGTCCGTCCGTCTCGAAATGCGCGGACACGATGACGATCGCCTTCGGACGAGGCAGGCGCTTGGCGAGCGTTGCAAGGAAATCATGCGCTTCCGAAGGTTCGATAACGACGTTCGGACCGCCGTGGGAAACGAAGACGCTGGGCATTGAGGTCATGAACTTTCTCCTTGCACAGGCAGATAGTACGACCGGACCCGCCGCGCGAGAAGACAATTGGCGACTTTGCGTTCAATAATTTGAAACGACCGTTTGTTACTCGTGTGGCAGGCCGTCGGTGATCTGGTAATAATCGCCCTTGTCGGCGACATGAATATGCCCGCTTTCGGTCAGACCGGACGGAAGGTCGAAGGACCCGGCCATGATCGACGTCGTACCGCTGCCGTTACCCTTCCAGAAGAGAAGCGATCCGCAAATCCGGCAGAAACCGCGTTTCGCCTCGCCGGACGCGGCATACCAGGACAGGTTCCCGCCACCCTCCAGCTGCAACTGCGCGTCGTCGCAGGCCGTCGCGGCGACGAAATGCCCGGTCTGCCTGCGGCATTGCGAGCAATGGCAGTAGACCACGCGCCGCACCGGTCCTGTCACAGCAAAGCGCACTGCCCCGCAAAGGCACCCGCCCGTCCGCTTTTCCATAATCCCCTCCGAATAAACATGACGGGGACGATCATGAGCCGTCCCCGCGCATCCGGATAGGTTGCCGCGCGACGCAGTCCGTCGCAAGCCTGCCGGTCGCGTGCCATCGAAGAAAAAACGGCGCCGGAAAATCTCCGGCGCCAGACCGGGACTTCAGCCGGAGCTACTCCATCATGACGGCCTTGGCAGCCATGTCGAGATGCTCGGCGCACTCGTCGCTCTTGTCGGCTTCCATGGCGGTCTTTGCCATGTCCAGTTCCATCATGCCCTTTTCCTTCATCGCGGCGTCGGAGGAATTGTCGACCTCCATCATCACCTTGTCGAAGGTTTCCTGGTCACAATTCATCATGTCCTGCGCGTAAGCCGCGCCGGCGAAGGCAAATGTCGCCGCAAGGGCGACCGGAACGATGAGCTTCATGATAATTCTCCCTCTGATTGACAGCGCCTGTTGCGCCAGAAACCAGTGGTGCATATCCGCCCGCTAACCGGCCAATCACCTCCGCGTCATCTCACGCCATCGTGTTGGAAGGCGGTTTTTCGCTCACGAAAACGTCAAAGGCGCCGGTAAAGCCCCGGCGCCTTTGAACCACTTCGGCAGACAAACGCCTCAGGCGTTGACGGCGATCTTGTTCTCGCCGTTGCTGCGACCCTGTTTCAGGTTTTCCGCGATCAGGAACGCCAGCTCCAGCGCCTGGTCGGCATTGAGACGCGGATCGCAATGGGTGTGGTAGCGATCGCTCAGCTCCTCGGCGCTAACGGCGCGCGCGCCGCCGGTGCATTCCGTCACGTTCTTGCCGGTCATCTCGACATGGATGCCGCCCGGGTAGGTCCCTTCGGCGCGGTGGATCTCGAAGAAGCTTTCCACTTCTCCCAGCACCCGCTCGAACGGCCGCGTCTTGTAGCCATTGGCGGTGATCGTGTTGCCGTGCATCGGATCGCACGACCAGACGACCTTCTTGCCCTCGCGCTCGACGGCGCGGATCAGCCGCGGCAGGTGTTCTTCCACCTTGTCGTGGCCGAAGCGCGCGATCAACGTCAGCCGGCCCGGCTCGTTGGCCGGGTTGAGGATTTCGATCAGGTTGACCAGGTCGTCGGCTTCCATGGACGGGCCGCATTTCAGCCCGATCGGGTTCTTCACGCCGCGGCAGTATTCGACATGGGCGTGGTCGGCCTGGCGCGTGCGGTCGCCGATCCAGATCATGTGGCCGGACGTGGCATACCAGTCGCCGGACGTGGAATCGACGCGGGTCAGCGCCTCCTCGTAGCCGAGCAGCAGCGCCTCATGGCTGGTGTAGAAATCGGTTTCGCGCAGCCGCGCGTAATTGTCGGCCGTGATCCCGATCGACCGCATGAAGTCCATCGTTTCCGAAATCCGGTCGGCCAGCGCCTCGTAACGTTCGCCCTGCGGGCTGTCGGAAACGAAGCCCATCATCCACTGGTGGACGTTTTCGAGGTTGGCATAACCGCCCTGAGCGAAGGCGCGCAGCAGGTTCAGCGTCGCGGCCGACTGCCGGTAGGCCATTTCCTGCCGGTTCGGATCGGGCGTGCGCGACGCCTCGGTGAAATCGATGCCGTTGATGATATCGCCACGGTAGGACGGCAGCGTCACGCCGTCCTTGGTCTCGTTGTCGGACGAGCGCGGCTTGGCGAACTGGCCGGCAATGCGGCCGACCTTCACCACCGGCTTGGAACCGCCGAAGGTCAGGACGACAGCCATCTGCAGGAACACGCGGAAGAAATCGCGGATCGTGTCGGCGCCGTGTTCGGCGAAGCTTTCGGCGCAATCACCGCCCTGCAACAGGAAACCCTTGCCTTCGCTGACATCGGCCAACTGTTTCTTGAGCGCGCGCGCCTCACCTGCAAAAACGAGCGGCGGATAGGTGCGCAGACGGCCCTCGACCTCGTCCAGGACCTTCTGGTCCGGATAGGTCGGGACCTGCAGGATTGGCTTCTTTCTCCAACTCTCAGGTGTCCACGTCTGTGCCATTGTCACTACTCGCATTCGCATCGAAGGGTTCGGTAACGGCGGGGCTTTCGTCTTCCTCGCCCGGGCCGTCGCGCCCCTATACGGGAAAGCACCCGGTGATTCCAGCCCGTATTGCGGGCAAATCGCTGCGGAACTAGGCCGGATCCCTGTAAGTCACGCCATGCGCGTCGAGCGCATCATCGAAAAGCCTACTCTCTTCTTGCGTCAGCGTCACGTGGCGAGGATAGCGCGGCGCGTGCCGGTCCCGGATGACCGGCGTGTCGTCGAAGGCGTGCGTGTCGGCGACAAACCGGCGAACCGCCTCGACGCCGTATTCGTAGAGATAGCCCTGCAGCACGGCATCCAGATAGCTCTGCAGGATCGCATGGCCGGTTTCGGATGCGTGTTCGCGCTTGCCCTCGTAGATATAGATCGGCACGTCCACGGCGAGATCGTTTGAAACAGCGATCCTTTCCGGATCGACGGTCCGCCGGTCATAGTTGCCCTCGCGCTCGTCGAGAGCCGGCAGGTTCTCCACCCGGTCAAATACAAGCAGACCCGGCAATTCGTGCTCGGGATCCGTCTCCGCCTTGACGCTCAGAAACGAAATCGGAATTCCGACCGGCCGCGACCGGCCTTGCCAGTACCGCCGCCAGCCGCGCACCGACGCACGCACGGCGCCGAACGTGTCGGTGCGGTGCGTATCGCGGTTCACCAGCGAACCATAGCCGAAATAGGCGAAAAGCTCGCCCCGCGCCGCCGCCTCCATGACTTTTTCAAGCTGCTCGGGTGTCATGCGTCTGCGATTGGTAAATTGCTTCCATTACCCTGACATAGGGCGTCCACCCGGCCCGGTTCAAGACGTGCAGTCAGTCGATCCTCTCCCCGTCCTTCAGGCGGTAGGTCGGCGCATACATCGTCACCAGCTCTTCCGACGCCGTCGGGTGTACGGCCATGGTCGCGTCGAAATCCTCCTTGGTGCAGCGCGCCTTAAGCGAAATGCCGAGCAACTGAGCCATTTCGCCGGCCCCCGGCCCGATCACATGCGCGCCGACGACGACACGGCTCGCAACATCGACGATCAGTTTCATTATCATCTTTTCCTGCCGGTCCGGCAGGATGTTGTGCATCGGCCGGAAGCTCGCCCGATAGACATCCAGTTCGGCGTATTTCCCCGCCGCCTGATGCTCCGTCAGACCGACGGTACCGATTTCCGGCTGCGAAAAGACCGCCGTCGGAATGGTGTCGTAGTCGGGCTTCGTCGGATTGTCCTTGAAGGCGGTTTCCAGGAAACACATCGCCTCGTGAATGGCGACCGGTGTCAGCTGGACGCGGTTGGTCACGTCACCCACGGCCCAGATATTGTCGACACTGCTGCGCGAATAATCGTCGACGATCACCGCGCCGCGCTGGTCCATCTCGACGCCGGCGTGATGAAGCCCGAGGCTCTCCGTGTTCGGCACGCGGCCAAGTGCCAGCATCACCTGGTCGGCAACCAGCGCGTCGCCTCCGGACAGATGCCCTTCGAGGCGGCCGTCCGCGCGTTTCTCGACCTTTTCCAGTACCTGGTGGCAGATCACCTTGATGCCCTTGGCGATCATGGTTTCCTGCAGGTGGTCGCGCAGATCCTCATCGAACCCGCCCAGGATCTTCTGGCCGCGATAGACGAGTGTCGTATCGACGCCGAGTCCATGGAAGATGTTGGCGAACTCGACCGCGATATAGCCCCCGCCCTCGACGACGATCGCCTTCGGCAACGCCTCGAGATGAAAGGCGCCGTTCGAGGTGATGCAATATTCGTGACCGGGCAGCGCGTCATGCAGGTTCGGCCGCCCGCCGACCGCGATCAGGATCTGGTCGGCTGTCACGGTCTCCCCCGTCGCTTCCAGCAGGATCTCGTTTCTGGAGACCAACCGCGCGCGCGTGTCGTGGACGCGGACATTGTTGCTTTCGAGCCCCTTGCGGTAAAGCCCCTCGAGACGGGCGATCTCCTTGTCCTTCGCCGCGATCAGCGTCGGCCAGTCGAAAGACGTCTCGCCGACAGACCAGCCGTAGCCCGACGCGTCCTCGAAATGCTCGGAATATTGCGAGGCGTAGACGAACAGCTTCTTCGGCACGCAGCCGCGGATCACGCAAGTGCCGCCCATCCGGAATTCCTCGGCCAGGCCGACCCGCTTGCCCATGGCGCCGGCAAGCCGCGCAGCGCGAACACCGCCGGAACCGCCGCCGATGACGAAGAGGTCGTAGTCGAATTGCGTCATGAAAAATCTCCGCTTGCGCGCCGGACAGCGCCGGTCAGGTCACCGCCCACATAGTGAATGCACCGCAAAAACGAAAGGCCCGGTCGTGGACCGGGCCTGCCATCGGGATCACATTGAAGTGTTCGTTCAGTTCTGCGCTGGCGCGTCGGTCGCCGCGCCCTGGTCGCCGCCTTCGGCAGGCGCTTCCGCCGGCGTATCGGCCGGAGGCGCGGGCGTGCGCACGCCAGCGTCGTTCAGCGCCTTGGTCACGTTTTCCAGCAGGTCGCGCTCGATACCGCGCTTCCAGATCGCGGCCGAACTGTTGACTTCGCGCGACACGATCGGCCCGTTCTGCAACAGCTTCTTGCCGGCTTCGGTGTTGTAGAACGCGGCAATCGCCTTCAACTCGTCTTCGGTAAACGCGGCCGCATAGATGCGTGCGGCTTCCTGTTCCAGGTCTGCGCGGCGCGAGACCAGCGCCAGCGCCTGTTCGTCAACCGTCTTCGTGATCTGGTCTTCCAGATCCACGTTGTTGGCGATCAGACGGGTTTTCAGCTGTTCGGCCGCGGCCGGAAGGATCGCATCATAGATATCGGTGGCTTCGATCGCGGT